>CAWIAC010000001.1:0-296128 GCA_963833935.1 uncultured Actinomycetota bacterium
CCGAGGCCATGGTCGAGAGCCGCCTCCGTTATATCGAGATGGCCGAGAGCCTCGGCTATCGTCTGATGATCATCAGCCTGAAGGCGAGCCACGTACCGACGGCCGTCGAATGCTACTCGCAGTTCGCCAGGCAGAGCGACTACCCGACACACGTCGGGATCACCGAGGCGGGTTCGCGTGAATACGGCACCCTGAAGAGCGCCGCGGGGATCGGAGCGATCTTGTGCGGGGGATCGGCGACACGATCCGCGTCTCGCTGCTGGGCGACCCGGTCCCCGAGATCGCCGCCGGGTTCGACATCCTCCGGGCCTGCGACCGCCGGGTGAACCAAGCCCGAGGTCGTCGCCTGCCCGACCTGCGGCCGGCTCGACATCGACCTGGAGCGGATCGTCGCCGAGGTCGAGGCGAAGATGGCCAAGCTCAAGGATCCCCTCCGGATCAGCATCCTCGGCTGCCTGGTCAACGGCTTCGGCGAGGCCAAGGAGGCCGACCTCGGGATCGCCGCCGGGGCCGGCAAGGGGATCATCTTCAAGAAGGGCGTCCCGATCCGCCACGTCAAGGAAGCGGACATGGTCGAGGCCCTGCTCGAAGAGGTGGCGCGGTTCCACGAGGACACCGCCCGCTGCCTCCACGTCGAAAAGAAGAAGTCGGCGCTCCCCGTGCTCAACTGACCTCATTCGCCAGCCCAGGGAGCTCCGTCCGTGTCGTCTTCAAAGGGCGTAAGAAGTACGGTCTGTGGCTCCGGCATCTGGCTGTCGTGTTCTCCGATCCTGATCAGCTCGTGGCTCTGGGACCCCGGGAGCCGATCCCCGTGACTGCTTAGCCAGGCTCGGCTCTTGTCTCAGTGGCCGGCTCACAACGGGGAGTCCCGGTAAGAGTCCTCAGCCCAAGGGCCGGTACGTCACTGCCGCAGGCCGACCGAGACGTACTTCGTCTCCAGGTACGCGTCGAGCCCTCGTGGCCCAGCTCGCGGCCCATGCCCGACTCCTTCATGCCGCCGAAGGGGCACTGCGGCGTGGCCGGGACCGGGTCGTTGATGCCGATGATGCCCGCCTCGAGGCCCTCGGCCATCCGGGTGGCGACGGTCAGGTCGTTGGTGAAGACATAGGCCGCCAGGCCGTAGCGCGTGTTGTTGGCGGCGGCGATCACGTCGTCGAGCTTGCTGAAATCCAGCAGCGGCATCACCGGGGCGAACGGCTCCTCGGTCATGATCTTCATCGCGCCGTTCGACCTCGCGGATCACGGTCGGCTCGAAGAAGTAGCCCTTGTCGAACGCTCGACCGGCCGCCGCCGGTCAGGATCTTGGCCCCCTTGGCTGCGGGCGTCCTCGACCAGCGCCGCGGTCTTGTCGAGCGCCCTGTCCTCGAACATCGGGCCGACCTCGACGCCGGCCTCCAGCCCGTTGCCGATCTTGAGCTTGCGCGCAGCTCGACGGCGGCCTCGGTGAATTCCTTGGCGATGTTCTCGTGGACGTAGAAGCGCGACGGGGCGATGCAGACCTGGCCGTTGTTGCGGAACTTGCCGATGACGGCGGCCTGGGCGACCTGCTGCGAGGTCGGCGTCGGGGAAGACGATGAACGGGGCATGGCCGCCCAGCTCCAGGCTGAGCCGCTTCACCTGGTCGGCCGAGCGCCGGATCAGCTGCTTGCCGACCTCGGTCGAGCCGGTGAAGCTGATCTTGCGGACCGCCGGGGTTCTCGAGGAACTCGTCGGCGATCGGCTGGGCCGGGCCGATCACCAGGTTGGCGACGCCCGGCGGGCAGGCCGGCCTCGACCAGGCACTCGAAGACCTGGATCAGCGGACAGCGGCGTCTGGTCGGCCGGCCGGCTGACGACGGTGCAGCCCGACGGCCAGGGCCGGGGCGATCTTGCGGCTGGCAGCGTGATCGGGAAGTTCCAGGGCGTGATCGCGCCGACGACGCCGACCGGGTGCTTGATGCGTAATGCCGCTTGGCGACGTTCGCCGGCGGGATCACCTGGCCGTAGGCCCGCTTGCCCTCCTCGGCGAACCACTCGAAGGTGTCGGCCGAGTGCAGCACCTCGGCCTTGGCCTCGGCCAGCGGCTTGCCCTGCTCCATCGTCAGGGTCCGGGCGATCGCGTCGGCCCGCTCGCGCATCAGGTCGGCGGTCTTCTTCAGGACCTTGGCCCGGTCGTATGCCGACAGCGCCCTCCACGCCGGGAACGCCGTGGCGGCCGCCTCGATGGCCCGCTCGGCGTCGGCGCGGCCGCCGTAGGCCACCTCCGCGACCACCGACTCGTCGGCCGGGTTGATCACGGCCAGCGTCTCCGGCCATCGTCGGGCTCGCACCACTTCCCGTCGATATACATCTGCTTCTTCAACTCGGTCGCAACCGCCGTGGCCATCGTCGATTCTCCTGGTGGGACGGCGACCGGAAACCCAGTCCGGATGGCCTGTTCCTGGTCGGCCTCAAATGCCGGACATCGCGTCGATTCTGTCGATCGTCCAGTCGTCAAGATACCCGCCAACGCCTCCCGTCATCAACCGACCGGCGGCATCCTACCTGAGCGTCCCTCCATAGGGGCCGGTCCTGAAGAATGGCCTGGTGGTACTCGGAAATCTGTGACAGTCTTCCTAGTTTGTCCCAGTATGTTGACGATGGGGTAGACAGGATCGCTCTCTTTCGCATAATCCGCTCGAATCGGTTGAACGCTTGCAGCCGATAAGATTAGTGGGGTGTGCCGGGCCGTGCCGAGGGATCGGTCGGTCCCATGCCCGTGTATTGCTCCTCTGGCGGTGGGTGACGGAATGAAGGGAATCTCGATCAGGTGGTCCGATTCGATAGGTTTGGGCCGTCACTGGACGGCGGCGGCGGTGGCCGTCACGGTATTCCTGTCGGGCAATCGGGCGGATGGGGCTCCGATCCGCCATGAAGATCTGACCAGAGCCGAAGTGACGGCGTTCAAGCAGTGGTCGCGATACCTGGAGGCGGGGCCGAACACCTGGAAAGAGGTGCTCCATCCTCCCGTGACGCCGGCGGTTCGGTCGACCATCTGGGAGGACGTCCGGACGGACCCGGGCGGGACGGAGCCGATGGTGGCCTACTTGCTCTGGAAACAGAGCCTCGACCCGACGCGGTTCGCCTTCTATCATCCCAAGCTCGCGCCGGCGCTGGACAAGATCCACGCCGCGATTCCGACCACCCCACTTGCCCCCAAGGGCTCACGCCTGCTTCCTCGACGCCCTCGACGCCTGACACGTCAACGCCGACCACGGCGCCACAGCAACTGATTCCCCCGGCACCCGAGCCCAGTACGCTGTTGCTGGCCCTGGGCATGGCCGGTTGGGGCATCTGGTGGGGTCGTCGCCGGAAGCCGATCGCCTGAGTCTCCGCGGTTTGCGGGACCGTCCCGCGAATCGACGGCCCGATCGCGATGGGATGACCCTCCCCCCGATACCCGATCGGGCCTCTCCGCGATCGCCCGCCCCCGACTCGTCTTCCCTCCCTCGTCCCCCCTTGACGGCTTATGGTAAAGTAAACCATTCGCCCGAGTGGGCCGAACCGCGCCCGGTTCGGCGCATCTGGTTGAGGGATGGTCGCCGGACATGTCCGAAGTCCCACCGCGGGCGGAACATGGCGACCCGTGGATCGAGGATCGGGATGATGGACGCAGAATCGCGCTATTATATTACGACGGCGATCGACTATCCCAATAGCCGACCGCACATCGGCACCGCGTTCGAGAAGATCGGCGCCGACGTTCAGGCCCGGTTCCGCCGGATGGAGGGCGCCTCCGTCCAGTTCCTGATGGGCAACGACGAGAATACCATCAAGGTCCCCCAGCGGCGCCGCGAGCTCGGCGTCGAGCCCAAGGCCTACGTCGACGACATGGCCCGTCAGTTCCAGGAGGTCTGGCAGGCGCTCGACATCTCCTTCGACGACTTCATCCAGACGAGCGAGGAACGTCATCACGTCGGCTGTCGCAAGTTCATCCAGGCGGTCTACGACGCGGGCGACATCTACAAGGGCGTCTATGCCGGTCATTACTGTACCGGCTGCGAGGCGTTCAAGACCGAGAAGGAAGTCGAGGAGGGGGGCGGGAAGTGCCCCAACCATCCCAATACGCCGCTGACCTGGGTCGAGGAGGAGAACTATTTCTTCCGCCTCTCGGCCTATCGGGACCGGCTGCTGGCGTATTACGCGGCCCATCCGGACTTCATCCAGCCCGAGAGCCGTCGCAACGAGGTCATCAGCCTCGTGGAAGCGGAGCTGCAGAGATGTCGCCATCACGCGGACGGGTTTCACCTGGGGCATCAAGGTCCCGTTCGACCCGGAACATACGATTTACGTCTGGTTCGACGCGCTGCTCAACTACATCACCGGGATCGGCTACGGCACCGATGAGGAGCGTTTCCATCGTCTCTGGCCGGCCGACGTCCACGTCATCGGCAAGGACATCACGCGGTTCCACTGCGCGCTCTGGCCGGCGATGCTGATGTCGGCCGGGCTGCCGCTGCCGCGCAAGGTCTTCGGCCACGGATTCGTCTACCGCAAGAATGAAGAGACCGGCGAGGTCCAGAAGCTCAGCAAGAGCCTGGGTAACGTCGTCGAGCCGATGGAGCTGATCGAGAAGTTCTCGTCGGAGGGGTTCCGCTACTACTTCATGAGCCAGTGCCCCTTCGGCGGCGACGGCGAGTTTTCGTTCGAACGCTTCGCGGATGCTTACGATAGCGGTCTGGCCAACAAGCTGGGCAATAACTACAGCCGTATCCTGACGATGTGCGCGAAGTACTTCGACGGCCGTCTCGATGGCGGGCAACCGGTTGATACGACCCTGTGGCGGCAAGGCGTGGACTTGGAGGTGCTCGTCGCCTCATTACGCTCGCAGGTCGGCTCATTCGACTTCAACGTGGCCTTGCAGCGGATCTGGCAGGAGATCGTCGGTCTCGCGAGTCGTTACATCCAGGAGACTCAGCCCTTCAAGCTGGCCAAGACCGATTTGGAGGGCTGTCGCGCGGTCCTGGTCAACCTGGCCGACTGGCTTCGCGTGACGGCGATCCTGATCAAGCCGTTCCTGCCCCGGACGGCCGAGACGTTCTACCGCGCCTTCAATTTCGAGGAGACGGCGGCCTGGGAGCGCGTCGGCTACGCGGACGCCTTGCAGCCTTTGGTCCAGCCGGGATTGCACGTCACGGCGCCACTCTCCGCCGGGAAGCCGGCGCCACTGTTTCCCAAGATCGAATCCCACTGATGGGATTCCGGGCGAGGCATCAAGAACGTCCCCATTGAGGCAATCGAGTACACGCCACGTCCTGAGTGCATTTCCGACCCCGTAGAATCTGCCCCGTCGCCACGAGGGTACGAGGGTGAACCGACTCGCTGTTGGTCTTGCATCGATTCCTGAGTTGCTATAAGTAATCTCTGATTCGGAGGAAATGCCAGGGCGAGCGACGCTCGGCCGGCGGACAATCGGGAGACCGACCCGCTTCTTTATCAAGACCCAGGGCTGTCGCGGGTGTGCTTGTAGGAGCCGGCTCGGTCCGGCGATATTCCTTCAGGCGTGGAATGCACCGCGAGATCCCGATCGGAGGCCGAGCAATGGATTCGCTACCGGTTTCCTCCACGGAAACGCAAGCAGAGCCGACCGGCCGACGAGCCGTCGGTTCTCGACCGCGGCACGACGGGAGAGAGGCTTCCCGAGAGACCTATCCGGATGCGCGGAGCGCGTCATCAATACGGGCTGATGTTGGGCCCGCTCGCCCGCCTAGAGTGCGAGTTGACCATCTCCTGGGATGGTTTGTCTTCCTAGGCGGCTTGGCCCTGATTCTCGCGAAGGCACCCGGATTGGACTATTTCCTCTCCGCCAGGGACCACGGCTACCAGCTTTGCATGGGAACCCAGATCCTGCTGGGAAAAGTGCCGGGCGTCGATGTCGTCTGTGCATATGGTCCGATGGTAATGTATGCAAGCGCCCTCGGGCTGCGGATCAGCCAGTCCATGCTTGGCGAGGTGTTCATTTGTGCTGCGGGATATGCCCTATGCTTGTTCCTGATCTATCGACTCGTCGGAACGTACTCGTCCAGGGCGATGGGGATTCTTGCCGTTGCCTTCGGTTTCATCCTCCTGTCGCGCTTCTATAAGTGGTATATCTGGCTAATCCCGCTAGCCACTCTCTGGGTACTGCACCGTTACGTGTCCAGTCCGGTCGAACAGAGGCGACGATGGGGAGTGGCATCCGGACTTGTGGGAGGCCTTTGCTGGCTGTTCCGTCCGGACCTCGGAACCATGCTCTTCGCCGTGGACCTGGTGTACCTGGGTGTGATCGAGGCCTGTTCTCGGCCGCGAGGCGTTCGGCAAGGTTTTCGCGACGTGTTCCTCTTCCTGGCCGTTTTCCCCGTCTTGCCGCTGTGCTGGCTCGGATACCTTGGCATCGCGGTGGGGGCACAGGCTCCGATCGTCTATCTCAAGACTACGATCGCAGCGGCGATCTCGGTCGCGACGGGGATGGCACAGCCCTTGACCGACGACAGCGTCGTGATCCTCGGATACATCGCTGTGCCCGCGACGCTGCTACTCGGTACGATGATCGGACTACGTCGCGAGCTCGGCGGAAGCGGCGACGCGCGATCGCGATTCCTGCTGGCGAGCGGCCTGGTCGGCCTGGGCGTGTTTCACCAGGCGATGCACCGGATGGGACCCATCCATCTCCTTCAGGTCATCTCACCGGCTCTTGTTTGCGCGTTCATCGCCCTCGACTCGTTTCTGCGCCGTTGTCACGACGTCTTCCTCGCCGATCGCGCAGCTGGGGCTTGGTCGTCGCGGGAATGGCCTACTTCTCACTCCTGGCGTGGGTCGGTCTCGGACTCAGGCGATGGGGAGACCAGGACCTGATGCCCCTTTCCTCCTGGACGGCCCAGCGTTATTCCGATCTCGCCCATCCGCTTTCTTCCCCCGATCGTTTTCCGATCGTCAAGGCATTGCATTTCATACGCGATGAGACCGGTCCACGGGATCCGATCCTGGTCTTCCCACTGGACTGCCAATTCTACGCGATGACCCATCGCAAGCTCGCGGGTCGACTTCATGGCTATTATGCCGGGGTCTTCGACGCCCCGCCTTCCGTGCGGGGAACCTCGATGCCATCCGCGAGGAGATGCCGAGCCTGGTCGTCGTGCCATCGTCTTTCAAGCAACCGGCCGGCGACGCCGGGCTGGCCGATCTCGACCGGCGCAGTCGCCTGGCTCATCAGTACGTCGAGACATTCATCCGCGAGCATTATACGCAGGCGGTCTACGACGACGGACAGGTCCTCATGTTACGCAGGGGCCCGAGGTTCTCGGCCCCTACCTCCGCGGCGAACTGGTCATCCCCGCCGCCGGGTAGGCCCAGGGGGCGGGGCGTCAGGCAGGCTCAGTCGACGGGCCCGGTGGCGCCGGCTCAGTCGCGGGGGGCGTCGAACCGGTAGCCGACACCCCGGATGGTGGTGATCAGCTTGGGGGAGGACGGGTCCTCTTCCACATGGCTGCGCAGACGCTTGATGTGCACGTCGAGCGTCTTGGTGTCGCCGAAGTAGTCCGACCCCCAGACCCGGTCGATGAGCACGTCACGGGTCAGCAGGCGGCCGGTGTTCTCCATCAGCAGCGAGAGCAGCTCGAACTCCTTGCGACGGAGGTGGACCTCGTCGCCACGGATGAACACCAGGTGCCGGTCGGGGTCGATCTGGATCCCCCCGGCCTCGAGCACGGCGCTCCCGGTCCTCCGATCGGTGCTGCGCCGGTCCGAAGCCGAGGCGTCGGCCGAGCTCCCGGTCGCGGGAGGTCTCGCTGCCGGGCGTCCGCCGGAGCACCGCCCGCATCCGGGCCACCAGCTCGCGCAGACGGTAGGGCTTGGCCACGTAGTCGTCGGCGCCCACCTCGAGTCCGACCACCGTGTCGATCTCGGTGCCCTTGGCCGTGACCATGATGATGGGCACCGAGGACTGGGCCCGGATGGAGCGGCAGACGTCGATGCCCGACAGCCGGGGCAGCATCAGGTCCAACAGCACCAGGTCGGGGTCCTCGGAGGCGAACAGCCGGAGGGCCTCGTTGCCGTCCCGGGCCACGGTGACGTCGAAGCCCTCGCGCGACAGGCCGATGACCAGCGCGTCGACGAAGGACTCGTCGTCCTCGGCCAGGAGGACCTTGGTCTGGGCCTGGTCCTCGCCGGCCTCACCGGGCCGGTCGGAGGCGTCGGCCTTCTCGGCCTTCTCGGACTTCCCGCTGGGGGCGGACTTCTTGGCGCTGTCGGCCTTGGCGCTCATGAGGAGTACTCCGGGGGGCTGGGGAGGATGAGGGTGAAGGTCGAGCCCTGGCCCTCGCGGGAGTCGACCTCGACGCGACCCTGGTGGTTGCTGGCCACGTGGCGCACGATGGACAGGCCCAGTCCGGTGCCACCGGTGTCCCGGCCCCGGCCATGGTCGACCCGGTAGAAACGCTCGAAGATCCGGTCGAGGTCGCGGGCGGGTATGCCCACGCCGACGTCGGTGACCGACAGCCGGACCTCACCGTTGGCCCTGACCCCCAGGACCTGCACGGCGGTGTCCTCGTAGGAGAAGGTCACGGCGTTCTCGAGCAGGCTGTGGATGGCCGAGACCAGTTGGCGACGGTCGCCCAGCACGTGCACCGGGGGGCTTGGCTCATTGAGCTCGATGGTAATCCTTCGTTGCTCGGCCGCGGACCGCACCCGCTCCACCGCCTCGGCCATCACCAGGTTCACCAGGATGGGCTCGCGGGGAGGGGCCTCTTCGGACTCGATCCGGGACAGGTCGAGCAGGTCGTCGATGATCCGGCTGACCCGGAAGGCCTCGGTGTGGATGCGCGAGGCCAGGCGCTGGGCCACCTCGGGATCGGGTTCGACGGTGAGGGTCTCGGCCAGCAGCCCGAGGGCACCGATGGGGGTCTTCAGCTCGTGGCTCACGTTGGCCACGAAGTCCCGGCGCACCTCCTCCAGCCGTCGCCGGTCGGACACGTCTTCGATGATGGCGATCACCCCGAGGGGCCTCCGCCCGTCGTCGATCAGCCGGGTGCGCACGGCGAGCGTCTGGCGGGGCGGCCCGTAGAGGTCGAGGGTCCGCTCGGCCGATCCGTCGGTCCAGGCGTTCTCCAACAGCTCGGTCACGGCCTGGGCGGCCAGGGCGTCACCGTGGCGGTTGTTCATGAGACCGGTGGCCCGGGCGTTCTGGAAGGCGATGTCCCCGTTCTCGTCGCACACGATGACCCCCTGGGGCAGGGTGTCGAGGGCCCGCCGCAGACGGATGGCATCCGAGCTGGACTCGGTGACGGCCTCGGCCGCCTCGCCGGTGACCTTCTCCAGGTGACCGAGGATCGGTTCGATCCCACCTTCGTCGGGGGGCTGGACCCCGAGCCGGTTGGACAGGGACACCAGGCGCTGCTGGAGGGCCCGGCGCCCGGACCGACGGCCCAGGCGGGCGGCGATGATGATGCCCAGCACGGCTACAACGCCGAGGACGATGTACCCGATCACATACTGCTGCACTGCCTAAGCATGGCAGGCCGGTGGACCAGGCGTGATGATCCGCCTGGGCTGGTCAGGGGAACAACGAAAATACATAAAAAGTATTGAAAGTTGGTTCGGCGCTCCCTACTCTGGCGTGATGCCCGCCAACCTGCTCGCCGCCCTCCATGCCGTGTCGTCCGCGCCCCCGGCCCCGCTCGCCCGTCTGGCCGTCGGGGCCCCTCTCGGCCCCGACGGCGACCCCTTCCCTCGGACCGCCGTCCGACTGGTCGTCGCTGTGGTGGGCATGAGGCCCCAGGCCGACCAGCTTCCCGGGGGTGCTCTGCTCCAGAATCTGATGAACGGCCTGCAGTTCTGGGCCCTGGCCCTGGCTCTGGTCGGGCTGGTCATCGGCGCGGCGGCGTGGGCCCTCGGCTCCCACGGCCAGAACTACCAACAGAGCTTCGTCGGTCGGCGGGCCGTCCTCATCTCGGGTCTGGCCGCGCTGCTGATCGGCGCCGGACCCGGCATCGTGAACTTCTTCTACACCGCCGGAACCGGTGTACACGGGGGATGAGCGCCCTGTCCGCCGTCCCCGGCCTCCACGCCGCAGCCTGTCCGGCCGCCGCCGCCGCCCTGGCGGCGACCGGGATCGGCGCAGTGTGCCAGGTGGCTTCGGCTGCCACCAGTGCCGTCGGCTCGGCCGCATCCGGAGTGGTGGGCTTCGGGGTCAACAGCGTGCTGAGCGGTCTGGGGGACTGGGTCTCCCAGGGGGCCTCGTGGCTGCTGACCCAGATCGGTACCGTCATCGGCGACACCACGTCCATCGACCTCGGCGCCTCGTGGTTCAGCGCCCACTACGCCACCATGGCCGAACTGGCCTCCGTGGTGATCGTGCCCCTGCTCCTGCTCGGGATCATCCAGTCCGTCTACCGGCAGAACCTCTCGTCGTTGCTGCGTTCGGTTCTGGTCAACGTCCCCCTGGCCGTGCTCCTGACGGCCGTCGCCGTCCAGTTGGTGCAGCTGGGACTGTCGGTCACCGACGCCATGAGCAACGCCGTGGCCCACGGCGCCGGACTCGACAGCGGGCACTTCATGTCCTCGGTCCTGGCCGGTCTCTCGGGCCCGCTGGCGGCCACCGGCCAGCCGTCCGCTCCGGCATTCGTCGTCTTTATCGGGGCCCTGGCCGTGGTGGTCGGAGCCGTGATGGTGTGGGTAGAACTGCTCGTCCGGGCCGCCGCCGTGTACGTGGCGGTCCTGTTCCTCCCGCTGGCCCTGGCCAGTCTGGCCTGGCCGGCCATCGCCCACTGGTGCCGCCGCCTGGTCGACACACTGGTGGCCCTGATCCTGGGCAAGTTCGTGATCGTCTCGGTACTGAGCCTGGCTGTGGGTGCTCTGGCCGGCGGTACGGGATCGGCCCCGGCCGGGCCGGCCAACGCCCTCGATCCGGGCGCCACGGCCTCGGGGGGCGGGGGGTTCACCGCCGTGCTCGGCGGTGCGGCCCTGCTCATCCTGTCGGCCTTCGCCCCGTGGGCGCTCTTCCGCCTCCTCCCGTTCGTCGAGGCGGGGGCGGTGGGCCACCTCGAGGCCCTCAGCCGTCAGGGACGCGGTGCGGTCTCGGCCCCGGTGCGCGGCCTGGCCCACACGGCCATGCAGAAGGCGTCGGCCGGGGCCGTGGCCTCGGCCGGGGCGGCCATGGCCGGCGGCGTCCTCGGCGGCGTCCTGGGCGGTGGCCGTGGCGGTCGGATGGGGGGTGGACCCGGTGCCGGAGGCGGCGGCGGTTCGGGTGACAGGACCGGTGGCGTCGGGGGGTCGCCCGTGGATGGCGGGGCACCGGCTGGCGGCCCGGACCTCGGGCCGTCGAGCGCCGAGGCCACCGGGGTGGGAACCGTGGAACGGCCCGGAAGCGGGGTTCCCCTCTATCCGGTCCATCCCGGGGCGACGGCGGTGGCCAACGGCCAGGGAACGGCCGTCCTCGTCCCGAGTGGGTCGGAACCGTCGTCCCGGTCCTCCGATCCGTCCGGATCCCGCACGTCCGGCCGGCCCGATCCATCGACGGGTGCCGATCTCATCCCCCTGCCCCGGGCCTCGGGCGCCCACCGGGCCGCCGCCCTCGGTCGTGACCGACTCGGGATCCGGCTGATCGATCCGTCCCAGGCCCCACCGGACCGGCCCGATGGCCGGAACTGATCGCCCCGGGCGGGTCCGCTACCGGTTCTCGCCCCTCGAGCGGAGGGGGGTGATCGCCGGCTGGCGTGGCGGCCAGATCGCCACGGTGGCATCGAGTCTGGTGGTCGGCGTGCTGGCCCTCCGCTGGCGACCGTCGGTAGTGGGGATCCTGATCGCCGTGGTGGGCCTGGCCCTGGGGACGGCCCTGGCCTTCTGGCCCATCTCCGGCCGGACCGGGGAGCAGTGGCTGCCGTTGGCCGCCCGCTGGATCATGGCCCGATCCTCGGGTGATGGTCGACAGCATGCTCCGGGACCGCGGGACGGCCACGTGGTCTCGGTGGACACCGATCGACAGGTCACGGGTCGAACCGGGGACCGACGGGGCGGGGGACCGCCGGGCTCCCCCCGGAGCCGACCGGGGCGGGGGGTGTCGGTGTTCGGCGGGCTCTCCATCGAGGCGTTGCCCTTCGGTCCGGAGGGGTCGACGTTCGAGGTCGGCACCGTGCTCGACGGGCCGTCCCGGACGGCCACCGCTGTGCTGTCGGTGCGCGGCCACAGCTTCGCCCTCCTCGGCCCGGGCGACCAGGACGCCCGCATCGCCTCGTGGGCCCGGGTCCTCTCGGCCATGGCCCGGGAGGGATCCGATGTCCACCGGATCCAGTGGATCGAGTCGTGCCTCCCCGACGACGGCAGTTCGGTGCGGGAGCACTGGTCGCAGCACGCCGTGCTCGGGGCCGACACCCCGGCGGGCCGTTCCTACCGGGAGCTGGTCGACGAGTCCTCCCCGGCGACCCGCCGCCATCGGGTGCTGCTGGCCCTGTCCATCCACACCTCCCGCTCCTCGCGGTCGATCCGGGCCGCCGGTCGCGGCCGGGTCGGCCTGGGTGCGGTACTGAACCGGGAGGTGCTCTCGCTGCACCGGGCCCTCGACGGGGCCGACATCACCGTGGACGGCGTGCTCGGTCCGGCCGCCCTGGCCCGTGCCGTCGGTGCGTCGTACGCGCCGGGGGCTCCGCCCGACGGCGACGCCGGCGACCAGGGCGCCCGACCCCAGGTGGTCGTGGGTCCGTCGTGGCCGTGGCCCATGAGCGTGGATCCCCACTGGGACGCCGTCCGCACCGACGGCACGTGGCACGCCACCTACTGGATCGCCGAATGGCCCCGGGTCGACGTCACCCCCGACTTCCTCGGACCGGTGCTGTTCTCGTCCCTGCGCCGGACCGTCGTCCTGACCATGGAGCCGGTCAGCCCGGCACGCGCCGCCCGTCAGGTGGCCCAGGCCCGGACGGCCGACATCGCCGACGGGGAGATGCGCCGGCGGGGCGGCTTCCTCGTCACCGCCCGCCACACCCGCGAGAAGGAGGGCGTGGAGGAGCGCGACACCGAACTGGCCGACGGCCACGCCCAGTACCGGTTCACCGGCTACGTCACGCTGACGGCCGACACCCGCCCGGAGCTGGCCACGGCCCGGGCCGCGCTGGAGCAGGCCGCCGGCCAGTCGCGGATCGAGATCCGGCTGCTGTACGGCGAACAGGACGTGGCCTTCGCCTGCGGACTGCCCCTGGGCCGGGGCCTGTCGTGACGGCGCGCTCCCCGCGGGTGCCCGCCCATGTGGCCACCACGCGGCACCTGTGTGCCGCCTATCCACTGGTCAGCGAGGCCGGGCTCGGCCACGAGGGCGTCCTCATCGGTCGGGACCTGCTCGGCGGCTCCTTCGTCTACGACCCCTTCGTCCTCTACCGCCAGGGCGTGGTGACCAACCCCAACGCCGTGGTGTTCGGCCAGATCGGGCGGGGCAAGAGCTCCTTCGTGAAGTCCTACCTGTGGCGGCAGGCGGTGTTCGGTCGCCACGCCTGGGTGGTGGACCCCAAGGGTGAGTACGGACCGCTGGCCCAGGCCTGGGGCGTCCAGCCGGTGGCCCTGCGTCCCGGCGGCGAGGTGAGGCTCAACCCGCTCGACACCGGCGAGGAGGCCCAACCGTCCGGGGCTCCACCGGATCCCCACGCCGGAGCCCTACCCGCCCCCCTGGCTCCGGGGGACGAGACCCGACGGCGACGGGTGGTCCTGACCTCGTCGCTGGCCGTGGCCTGTCTGGGCCGGGACCTCAAGCCACGCGAGCGAGCGGCCATCGACGCCGCTCTGGGCGAGGCCACCGACCGGGCCCAGCGGTCGGGGATGGTGGCACCCACCCTCCCCCAGGTGGCGGAGGCCCTGCTCGAGCCCGGTGTCGAGGCGTCCCTCGCCCTGCACACCAGCCGGTCGGAGCTGCTGGAGGACGGTCGGGACGTGGCCCTCGAGCTCCGTCGACTGGTTCACGGGGACCTGGGCGGCATGTTCGACGGACCGACCACCCCCGGCCTCCGACTCGACGGACCCCTCGTGGTCCTCGACCTGTCGGCCGTCTACCATTCGCCGGCCCTCGGGGTGCTCATGGCCTGTGCGGCGGCCTGGCTGCAGAGCGCGGTGCGCTCCCGACACCGCAACCGCATCATCGTGGTGGTCGACGAGGCCTGGGCCATCCTCTCCAACCTGGGCGTGGCCCGGTGGCTCCAGGCGTCCTGGAAGATGTCCCGGGCCGACGGGGTGGCCAACATGGCCGTGCTCCACCGGCTGTCCGATCTCCGCTCCGTGGGGACTCGGGGATCCGAGCAGGTGAGTCTGGCCGAGGGCCTGCTGTCCGACTCCGAGACCCGGGTGGTCTACGCCCAGTCACCCGGGGAGGTGGCCGCCACCGGTGAGCTCCTCGGGCTCACCGAGACCGAAGCGGAGTTGGTGACCCAGCTCCGTCGGGGCACGGCCCTGTGGAAGGTGGGCCGCCGCTCCTTCCTGGTCGAGCACCACCTGGCGTCGGGTGAGCGGTGGCTGACCGACACGGACCAGGCCATGGTCGAGTACGCCGTCCCGGAGGGTCGGACGTGGTCCGGTTCCGGTGGCCCCGGGTGAGCCTGTCCTCGGTGGTGGCTTCGGTCATCGGGGTGTCCGCCTTCGTCGGCGCCGGGGTGCTCGGCGCCGATCGGCCTCCTTGGGGCCGTGGTTCCCGGAGTCGAGCCCAAGGGGCCCACCGTTTCGGCACCCGACGCCCGTCCACTCCTTCCCCCGGGCGTCGGGTGCCGTCCCGGCCGGGCGGTGGGACCACAGCCGCCATCGGGGCACGGGGGCGGTCCCATGGACGAGGCGGGGAGGCGGCCCGCTGGGCCGGTCCGGGCGACCTCGGGGACCTGGTATTGCCGCGGCGGGTCGGTCCGGTGCCCACGGGACGGCTGGTGCTAGGACGGACGGGGCGGAGCCTGGTGGCGGGGGAGCGGGCGCAGTCGGTCATCGTCTTTGGTCCCACCCAGTCCCACAAGACCTCGGGCTTCGCCATACCGGCGCTGCTGGAGTGGTCGGGACCGGTGGTGGCCGCCAGTGTGAAGACCGACCTGATCGACCACACCATCGGTCACCGACGGGCGCGCGGTGAGGTGCAGTGCTTCGATCCCTCGGGGTCGACGGGGATGGTTTCGGCCACGTGGTCACCCCTGGATGCGGCGCGGACCTGGCCCGCCGCCCGCCGGGCGGCGGCGGCGTTGACCGAAGTGGCCCGGGCTTCGGTGGGGACGATGACCGACGGCGACTTCTGGTACGCCACGGCGACCCGGATGCTGGCCCCGCTGCTGTTCGCCGCCGCCGTCGGCCGTGGCGACATGCAGGACGTGATCCGTTGGGTGGACACCCACGAGGAGTCCGAGGTCCTGGCTCTGCTCGCCGCGGCCGGCGTCCCCGAGGCGGTCCACGCCGCCTGTTCGGCCTTTGGCAAGGAGGAGCGCCAGCGCAGCTCGATCTACACCACCGTCGAGACCATCCTCGAGCCCTTTGCCGGAACCGGCGTCCGTCCCGGCGTCTCGCCGTGGGGAGTGGACGATCAGGAGGGGGGTCCCTCGGTGGTCGACCCGGCCCGACTGGTGGGCGGGGACAACACGCTGTATCTCTGTGCCCCGGCCCACGACCAGAGGAGGCTGACCCCGCTCTTCGTCTCCGTCGTCCGTCAGATCGTCGAGCACGTCTACGACCGGGTCACCCTGACCCACCGGCCTCTCGACCCACCCCTGCTCCTCGTCCTCGACGAAGCGGCCAACATCGCCCCCCTCGCCGATCTGGACGCCCTGGCCGCCACGGCGGCCGGCCACGGCGTGCAGCTGGTGACCATCTGGCACGACCTGGCCCAGATCAACGCCCGCTACGGACCCAGGGCCACGACGGTGGTCAACAACCACCGGGCCAAGCTGTTCCTCTCGGGCATCTCCGATCCGTCCACCCTGGACTACGCCAGCCATCTGATCGGCGACGAGGAGGTGCTGGTGCCGGCCACGACGCAGGGGGGCCGGAGCGGTCCGAGCACCACCCGATCGCCCACCACCCGGAAGCTGGCGCCTCCCGATGCCCTCCGGCGGATCGCCCCCGGGGAGGGCGTCCTCCTCTACGGCGACCGGCCTCCGGCGCGACTCCGGCTGCGACCGTGGTTCGACGACCGGTTGCTCCACGCGTCCGGTTCCGTCAGCCCCGACGGCCGGCCCGGAAGTGGTCCGGCCGATCACCGTTAGCATGCCCAGCATGGCGCCCGTTCTCCAGCCCCCCGACTGCGGCTAGGTCGAGACCGTGCCGGGCCCCGGAGTCGACATCCTCGTCGTCGTCGGTCCGGACCCTCCCTCGGTCACCCTGGAAGCCAGGGCCGGCGGGATCATCCGGTTGGTCGATCCGGCCGAGACGGCCACGCTGATCGCCGAGTTGCGGGGCCACATCCCCCGACTGGTGGGTGTGGTCGGCGACGGTGACGCGGTCGGCCCGGTGGTCCGCCGGATCCACGAGTCCGGCCTGCCGGTGGTGCTCTTCGCTGACGAGCCCGTGGCCGTTGGCCCCGGCATCGAGACGTGGCCGGCGACGGACCCCGGACCGAGCATGGACGTCTCCGAGACCCTCACCGACCTCATCGGCAACACGCCCCTGGTGCGCCTCAATCGCACCGGGCGCCATCTCCGATGCCATCTCCTGGCCAAGCTGGAGTACCTCAATCCGGGTGGAAGTGTGAAGGACCGCCCCGCCCTGGCCATGATCCGGGCGGCCGAGGCCGAGGGGCTGCTCCGACGGGGCAGCACCATCGTCGAGCCCACGTCGGGCAACACCGGGGTCGGACTGGCCATGATCGCCGCCCAGCGGGGTTACCGGTGCATCTTCACCATGCCCGACAAGATCGCCGAGGAGAAGCGCCAGCTGCTCCGGGCCTTCGGTGCCCGCGTCGTGGTGTGCCCGACGGCCGTTGAGCCGACCCACCCCGATTCGTACTACTCGGTCGCCGACCGGATCACCGCCGAGACCCCGGGGGCCTTCCAGCCCAACCAGTACCGCAACGCGGCCAACCCCTCGGCCCACGAGCTGTCGACCGGCCCGGAGATCTGGCGCCAGACGGCGGGCCGGATCACCCACTTCGTCGCCGGTGTGGGCACGGGCGGCACCATCACCGGGGTCGGTCGGTACCTCAAGGCCCAGAATCCGGCCATCCAGGTGATCGCCGCCGACCCGATGGGCTCCATCTACTCGGGCGGCGGGGGCCGACCGTATCTGGTGGAGGGGATCGGCGAGGACTTCTGGCCCACCACCTACGACCCCTCGACGATCGACCGGGTGGTGGCCGTCTCCGACAGCGACTCGTTCCTGACCGCCCGACGGATGACCCGGGAGGAGGGGATCATCGTGGGTGGTTCGTGCGGCACGGCGGTGTGGGCGGCCCTGCACATCGGCGAGGACCTCGGACCCGACGACGTCATCGTCGTGCTGGTTCCCGACTCGGGCCGCGGCTACCTCTCGAAGCTCTACGATGACCGTTGGATGGCCGACCATGGATTCGGGCGGGCCCAGGGGGAGACGGCCGAGGCGGTGCTGGCGGCCAAGGGAGACCGCTACCCTCCGCTGGTCCACATCCACCCCGAAGAGACGGTGCGGGCGGCCATCGCCCTGCTCGAGGAGTACGGGGTGTCCCAGGTTCCCGTGGTCAAGGCCGAGCCGCCGCTGGCCCTGGCCGAGGTGGTGGGCTCGGTGTCCGACCGGCAGCTGCTCGAGCACACGTTGCACCATCCCGAGGCGTTCGACCGACCGGTGAGCTCGGTGATGGGGCCGCCGATGGCCACCGTCGGTCACAGCGAGACGGTCGACGGCATCGCCGCACGACTGGAGGAGGCCGCGGCCGTATTGGTCCTCGACGGGGGGCACCCGGTCGGGATCCTCACCCGCTCCGACCTGTTGGCCTTCCTCGGAAGCCACTGAATGCCCGGGGAGGAGGTCCCACCGGCCGGGCTCGGGTTCGAGACGCGGGCCATCCACGCCGGTCAGTCTCCCGACGGGACCACCGGGGCCATCGTGACGCCGATCTTCCAGACATCGACCTTCGCCCAGTCCGAGGTGGGGGCGGACCAGGCCTATGAGTACAGCCGGTCGGGCAATCCCACTCGGACCGCCCTGGAGATCTGCCTGGCCGACCTGGAGGGCACCACCCACGGGGCGGCGTTCGCCAGCGGACTGGCCGCCGAGGACGCGGTGCTCCGCTGCCTGGAGCCCGGGGACCACGTGATCATCGGCGACGAGCTCTACGGCGGCACCTACCGGCTGCTCGACCGGGTGCACTCGCTGGTCGGCATCGAGTTCACCCCCGTGGCCCTGGACGATGCCGAGACCGTGCACGCCGCCTGGCGACCGTCCACCCGGATGGTCTGGGTGGAGACGCCGTCCAACCCCCAGCTCCGGGTGACCGACATCGCCTCACTGGCCGAGACGGCCCACAGCCGGAACGCGCTGGTGGTGGTGGACAACACGTTCGCCACGCCCTACCTGCAGCGACCGGTGGACCAGGGCGCGGACATCGTGGTCCACTCCACCACCAAGTACCTGAGCGGGCACAGCGACGTGGTGGGGGGCTTCGTGGCCACCTCGAACGCCGCGGTGGCCGAACGGATCGCCTTCCTCCAGAACGCCACCGGGGCGGTGCCCGGACCGTTCGACTGCTTCCTCGTCCTCCGGGGCATCAAGACGCTGGCCGTGCGCATGGACCGGCACTGCGCCAACGCCGCCGCCGTGGCCGATGTCCTGGCCCGACACCCCGTGGTCGAACGGGTCTACTTCCCCGGACTCCCCGGGCACGCCGGACACGAGCTGGCCAGAACCCAGATGCGGGGGTTCGGCGGCATGGTCTCGTTCACCGTCCGCGGCGGCGAGTCGGCGGCCATCGCCGTGGCCAACGCCACCCGGATCTTCACCCTGGCCGAGTCGCTCGGGGCCGTCGAGTCCCTCATCGACCATCCCCACCGGATGACCCACGCCTCACTGGTCGACTCCCCCCTGGCCGTCGACCCGGCCCTCCTCCGGCTCTCGGTGGGGTTGGAGCTCGAGGCCGACCTGATCGGGGATCTGTCCCAGGCCCTGGAGGCGCCCGGGGTCTGATGGCACCGAGCGTCACCGTCCCGGCCGTCGGCCGGGACGACCGGTCGGTCAGGCGACCCAGGACCCCGTCTCGGTGAGGACGGTCGAGCCGTCGAGATCCGACAGCTTCATGGCCACGAAGGCCTCGACCAGGGGGCCGGTCTGGACCCGCAGGGCCGGATGCTCGGCCTGCAGCACCCCCATGATCACCTCGGACACCTGCTCGGCCGTCTGGGCCGTGTCCGATCCGAACTGGGCCACCACCCGGTCGAGGTAGCCCTGCATGGCCGGGAGGTAGGGCCCGGCGGCGGCGAACATGGCCGAGATGTCGACCCCCACGTTGTTCACGAACTCGGTGGTGACCGGACCCGGTTCGACGATGGACACGTGCACCCCGACGGTGCCGGCCACCGGGGCCAGGCTCTCCAAGAACCCCTCGACGGCGAACTTGGCCGCGCAGTAGGCCTCGTTGAAGGGCTGACCCACCGCCCCGCCCACGCTCGACACCGAGATGACCCGGCCGCCCGAGGTCCGGAGATGGGGCATGGCCGCTTTGGTCATGGCCACCACGCTGAAGTAGTTGGTCTCCATGACCCGGCGCATGTCCTCCATGGACACGTTCTCGATGGTGCCGACGTAGCCAGCCCCGGCGTTGTTGATCAGCGCGTCCAGGGTCCCGTGGTCGGCCACCACGCCGTCGACACAGGCCCGGATGGACTCGGCGTCGGTCACGTCCAGGGTCCGGACGTCGAGCTCGACCCCGGCCTCGGCGGCGGCGGTGGTGAGGGCCCCACCGCTGTCGGGATTGCGCAGGGTGGCCACGGTCCGGTAGCCGGAGGCGGCCGCCGCCACCGCGGTGGACAGTCCGATGCCCGAGGAGGTGCCGGTGATGAGGAGAACAGGTTGTGCCATGGGTCGCCCTTTCGCAGCTGCGCACCCCACAGTAGAGAGGATGTCCGCCCCGCGCCGCCGAATCGCTCGGCGGACCGTGGGGTCGTACCATCGACAGCGGTGACCTCCCCGACCGCCGATCCGCCCCTGGCCGACACCGACCATCCGGTCTTCGACCCGTTCGACCCCCACTGGTCGAGCGACCCCTTCCCGCTCTACGCCGATCTCCGGGAGCGGGCCCCGATCCACAAGAACGCCCTGGGCTTCTGGGTGGTCGCCCGCCACGAGGACTGCCTGGCCGTCCTGCGTGACCGGCGGGCCAGCTCCGACAGCCTGAACGTCGACACCGAGCGCATGCCCGAGGGCTTCCGGGCCCCCGTGGCCGACGACGACCCGGTGGCCCAGGCCATGATCGAGATGCGGCCGTTCCTGTTCCGGGACCCACCCGACCACACCCGGCTGCGGGGCCTGGTGTCCAAGGCCTTCACCCCCAAGGTGGTGGAGTCGCTCCGTGAGGGAACCCGAGCGCGTGGTCGACGAGCTGCTCGACGCCGCCCTCGACGCCGGCCAGGTCGATCTGCTCGAGGCCTTCGCCTACCCGCTGCCCGTGCGGGTCATCTGCGACCTCCTCGGTGTGCCGGTGGAGGACCACGGGCGGTTCCGGGAGTGGTCGAACACCCTGGCCCGGGGCCTCGATCCGGACTTCCTCCTCTCCGCCGAGGTCATCGAGGCCCGGGGTGCCGCCGTGCTCCAGTTCTCCCAGTACTTCTTCGAACTGCTGGCCGAGCGCAAGAAGGACCCGGGTGAGGACCTCCTCAGCCGGCTGGTGGCGGCCGAGGACGGGGGCACGACACTGAGCGAGGCGGAGATGCTCTCCACCTGCATCCTGCTGCTGGTGGCCGGCCACGAGACGACGGTCAACCTCATCTCGGGGGGAGCCCTCGCCCTGCTGCGCCATCCCGATCAGCTGGCCCGGTTCCGCTCCGACCCCTCGGTCACCCGCACCGCCGTGGAGGAGATGCTCCGCTACGTCTCCCCGGTCCAGCTGACCGGCCGGGCCCTCACCGAGGACTGCGAGTTCAGGGGCGTGGCCTTCGCGGCGGGCGACTTCGCCATGCTGCTCCTGGCCTCGGGCAACCGGGACCCCGAACAGTTCGATGAGCCCGACCGCTTCGACATCACCCGCACCCCCAACAACCACCTGGGATTCGGCTTCGGCATCCACCACTGCCTCGGGGCCCCGCTGGCCCGGATGGAGACCCAGGTGGCCCTCACCTCCCTCGTCCGGCGGGCACCCGACCTGGCCCTCACCGCCGACGACGTGACCTACAAGTCCAACGTCGTCCTGCGGGGCATGGAGTCGCTGCCCGTGTCCATGCGGGGCTGATCAGGCCGGCCACGCCATCCGGCTCAGGACGTCCGGGCCCGGTCGAACACCGGCTGGAGATCGTCGAGGGCGCGGACGACGTCGTCCTCGCTGAAGGGGAGGAGCAGGGCGGCCACCGCGTCCACCCCGGCCTCGGCGTAGCGGGCGGCGATGTCGGCGTCGAGGGGTTGGAAGTAGGGACAGACGGTGACGGTGACGTCGGTGCGGGACCGCCCCTGCTCGGCCAGCAGTCCGTCCAGGGTGGCCAGCGGCTCGGCCAACTCGCCGGGGGACCGGTTGAAGGTGTGCCACCCCTGTCCGGCCCGGGCCACCCGGGCCAGGGCGGCGCGGGACTCGCCGCCGATGTGCAGGGGCGGGTGGGGTTGCTGGACGGGCTTGGGGAACATCTGGCACGGGTCGAGGGAGTAGAACTCGCCCTCGTGGGCCGAGGTCTCGTCGCACCACAGGGTCTTCAGGACCTCGATGTACTCGTCGGTCCGCCGACCCCGCTCCGGCCACGGCACGTTCACGGCGTTGAACTCCTCCTCCAGCCACCCCACGCCGATGCCGAAGTCGACCCGTCCGTCGGACAGCCAGTCGAGGGTGGACACCTCCTTGGCCGTGTACACCGGGTTGCGTTGGGGGAGGAGGACCATGGCCGTGCCCAGCCGGACCGTGCTGGTGGTGGCGGCCAGGAACGACAGGGTGGTCAGCGGCTCGAGCAGCCCGGTGCCGGACGGGGCCGGGATGCGTCCGTCGTCGGCGTAGGGGTACGAGGAGGCGTACTCCTCGAACAGGACCACGTGCTCGCCCACCCAGATGGTGCCCACCCCGCGGGCCTCGGCCTCCCGGCCGATGACGGCCAGGAGGTCGGGTGTGGCCATCGGGCTGGCCGTGGGTACCCACAGGTCGATGCGCATCCGGTGCTCCTTGTCGTCAACGGTCGTCGATGCTCGGCGGGTCCGGGCCGTCCGGCGGGAGCGGTGGGGCCGCCCCGCCCGCATCGGCACGCCTTACCCTGGCGGGATGTCTAGCGTAGGGGTATGAGCCCCGACCAGTCTCCGGACGAAGACGACCTCAGCGCCATCGGGAACACCCAACCCGACACGGCCAAGGCCGAGCCCCGCCACCCCTTCACCCTGGCCGTGGACATCGGCGGGACCGGCCTCAAGGCCTCGGTCCTCGATGCCTCGGGGGCCATGGTGGCCGACCGGGTCCGGGTGCCGACCACCTACCCCCTGCCCCCCGACAAGCTGGTCACCATGCTCACCCGGCTGGTGGCTCCGCTGCCCAAGGCCGAGCGGGCCTCGGTGGGCTTCCCCGGCATGGTGCGTGACGGCCACGTGCTCTCGGCTCCCCACTTCTCCACCAAGCACGGGCCGGGCAGCGCCGTCGACTCCGATCTGGCCAAGCAGTGGTCCGAGTACGACCTGGCCTCCGAGCTGACCTCCTCGTTCGCGATGCCCACCAAGGTGGCCAACGACGCCGACATCCAGGGTGCCGCCGTGATCCGGGGCAAGGGACTGGAGCTGGCCATCACCCTCGGCACCGGGTTCGGCACCGGCCTCTTCTACCAGGGCCAGCTGATGCCCCACCTCGAGATCGCCCACCAGCCCTTCCGCAAGGGCGAGACCTACAACGACCAGCTGGGCGAGGCGGCCAGGAAGGACATCGGCGAGGAGCGGTGGAACAAGCGGGTCCACAAGGCCATCGCCAACCTGCGGGCCCTGATGTTCTTCGACCACCTCTACGTCGGGGGCGGGAACTCACGGCGCATCGCCCGCAACAACCTGGCCGACGACGTGACCATCGTGGACAACACCGCCGGCATCCTCGGGGGCATCAAGCTGTGGGAGTCCGAGCACGTGGCCGTCAACGACGGCTGAACGGGGCTCACACGCTCTGGCGGTCAGTCCGACGGTCACACAGCCTGGCAGTCACACGGTCCGACCGTGTGACGACGGTTCAGCCCTGCCAGCTCCTCCACCGGCGTTCGACCACCTTCAGCTCCCGGTTCCAGCCCTTGCGGGCCACCCGGGCGGCGTCGTGTTGCATCTCCACCATCGCTTTGAGCGGATCGCGTAGGTCGCCGTGGCCCCGGGCCAGGTTCTCGAACCACTCGATGGAGGCACAGGCGTCGTGCAGGTCGCCGAGCTTGCTCTGGAGCCCCTCGGCCGCCCGGGCCGTCTTCCTGGCCGGGCCCCCGGCGATGAGCGCCACCGTCTCGGACCCGTAGCGGAGGTCCTTCAGGCGGATCCGCAGCTTGTGGAGGTTGGTGTCGGTCCCGTCCTTCCGGGCGGCCCTCGCTGCGCCGCGTAGGTCATGCCAGGCCCGGTGCAGCATGGCCGGGAGGATCTCGTCGGCCGGCTTGGCCGCCTTGGCCTTGAAATCGGGGCCGTCCCACAGCACCATCATCTGCTCGTTGAGCTGGAAGCGCCGGGCCCCGCCCCGTTCGGTGGCGATGTCGGCCAGGGCGGCGGCCATGCGCACCCCCACCACCGAGTCCAGCATGTCCACCGACTCGGGATCGAGGACCTCGGGGCCCTTGATGGTGACGATGTCGCGCAGGATGTGGAGGTCCCGCACCTGTCCCAGCCGACCGCCGTACCAGGCCAGCTCGGCCCGGAGGTTGGTCCCCCAGGCCGGATCGACGGCCAGGCGGAAGGTGCGCAGGTTGGATCGGATGCGTCGGAGGGCCACCCGGCTCTGGTGGATCCGCTCCTCCTCGTTGGTGCGGCGTTGGGCGCCGCGGCTGGAGATGGTGGCCGACTGGGCCCACACCGGTCGGTCGGCCTGCCGGATGGTCACCGGATCGAACGTCCCGGTCACCAGGGAGCCGGGGGAGTCGACCAGCTCCTCTTCCATGTCGTTGAGGAGGAAGGTCCGGGCCGCCTGGGCCAGCACGCGGTGCAGGACCATGCCCGCCGAGGGGTCGGCCAGCACGTCGTCGACCTCCACCCCGATCCGGTCGATGGGCGTGGACTTGCCCGCCGAAGCCCCACCCTTCTTCGACTTCGGTGCGGTCGCCATGCCCAAGACCTCCTGCGCACAGAGTAGGAGGTCAGGACGGTCCTTGCGCTCCAGGTGGTCCGGGCCGACCGGTGCGGGGCCCGGCGGGTGGGGGCAGAGGGTCCCGATGGGCCCGGGTCTACTGTGGGGCCATGTTCGCCGTGACCATCGTGGACGGGACGCTCGAGTGGCGGGAGCATCCCGACCCCTTCCCCGGCCCCGGCGAGCTGCTGGTGTCGGTGGCCGCCGCCGGCATCAACGCCGCCGACCTGATGCAGCGGCGCGGCCTCTACCCGGCCCCGCCGGGAGCGCCGGCCGACATCCCCGGACTGGAGTTCGCCGGCGAGGTGGTGGCGGTCGGCACCGACACCACCCGCCACCGGGTGGGCGACCGGGTGATGGGCATCACCGCCGGGGGCGGCCAGGGCCAGTTCGTGGTGGTGCCCGAGTCCATCGCCCTCCCCGTGCCCGACAACGTGGGCTGGGACCAGGCCGGTGGGTTCCCCGAGGCCTTCTCCACCGCCTACGACGCCCTGATCACCCAGGGCCGGCTGGGTGTCGGCGACCGGGTGCTCATCTCGGGGGCGGCCGGCGGCGTGGGAACGGCCGCCGTGCAGCTGGCCCGCCGGGCCGGGGCCCATGTGGTGGCCTCGGTCCGGTCCGAGGAGCGGCGGCCCGACGTGGTCCGCCTCGGGGCCGACGACGTGGTCGACCCCGACGAGGTGGCCGATCACGGACCCTACGACGTCTCCCTCGAGCTGGTGGGCGGGGCCAACGTGGCCACCGTGGTCCCGTTGATGACCGTCGGGGGACGCATGGTGGTCATCGGCGTGGGGGCCGGGGCCAAGGTCGAGCTCAATCTGCTGTCCCTGATGGCCAGCCGGTCGACCATCGGGGGCTCGATGCTGCGGGCCCGCACGGTGGAGGAGAAGGCGGCGGTGGCCCGGGCCGTGGCCGAGCACGCCGTGCCCCTCCTGGCCGAGGGGAAGTTGACGGTGCCGGTGGCCGACCGGATGCCCATGGCCCGGGCCGAAGAGGCCTACGAGCGGTTCGCCGCCGGCGGGAAGTTCGGGAAGATCATCCTCGTCAACGAGTGACGGGCCGGCGCCCTACCGGGAGACGACGACCGACGAGCCGTGGCCGAACAGGCCCTGGTTGGCGGTGATCCCCACCCGGGCCCCCTCGACCTGGCGGGCCCCGGCCCGGCCCCGGAGCTGCCAGACCAGCTCGCACACCTGGGCGATGGCCTGGGCCGGGATGGCCTCCCCGAAGCACGACAGACCACCGCTCGGGTTGACCGGCACCCGGCCCCCGATGGTGGTGTCGCCGTCCCGCAGGAGCCGCTCGGCCTCACCCTCCTTGCACAGCATGATGTCCTCGTACCAGTCGAGCTCGAGGGCCGACGACAGGTCGTAGACCTCGGCCAGGCTCACGTCCTCGGGCCCGATGCCGGCCTCCTCGTAGGCGGCCAGGGCCACCGACTGCTTGAAGCCGGGCCCGATGGCGTCGGTGGTGGCGGCCGAGTCGGTGGTGATCCCGGGCATGTCCAACACGGTCTGGGGGAACGTCGGGGTGACCGTGGACACGGCGTCGATGGTCACCAGGTCGTCGGTCCCGGCGTGGCGCCGGGCGAACTCCATGCTGCACAGCACCAGGGCGGCACCGCCGTCGGAGGTGGCGCAGATCTCCAGCAGCCGCAGCGGGTCGGCCACCATGGGGGAGGCCAGCACCTCCTCGGCGGTGACCGCCTTGCGGTAGCGGGCGTTGACGTTCTCCAGACCGGCCTGGGCGTTCTTGACCTTGATGGCGGCGAAGTCGGCCTCGGTGGCCCCGAACAGCTCCATGCGACGGCGGGCGTAGAGGGCGAAGTAGGTGGGGTTGGTAGCTCCGATGAGGTGGAAGCGCAGCCAGTCCGGGTCGTCCTTGCGCTCGCCACCCACCGGCTTGAAGAAGCCCTTGGGCGTGGTGTCGGCCCCGACCACGAGGGCCACGTCGCACAGCCCGGCCAGGATCTGGGCCCGGGCGTTGCTGATGGCCTGGGCCCCCGAGGCACAGGCGGCGTAGGCCGAGGAGACCCGGGCGCCGGTCCATCCGAGGGCCTGGGCGAAGGTGGCCCCGGCGATGAAGCCGGGGTAGCCGTTGCGGATGGTGTCGGCTCCGGCCACGTACTGGATGTCGGTCCAGGGCAGGTCGGCCTCGGCCAGGGCGTCCCCCGCCGCAGCCAGCCCGTACTCCACGAAGTTGCGGCCCCACTTGCCCCACGGGTGCATGCCGGCCCCGAGGACGGCGACGCGCTTGTCGTCAGGCATCGGCCCGCACCTTCCCGTCGGCCCCGGCTCCAGCCAGAGGCCGCCACTTCCACACCACGTACTCGTGCTCGTCGTCCTCGTACAGGGTGTCGAGGACCAGCTCGACCTCGTCACCCACGCGCAGGGCGCCCACGTCGACGCCGGGGACGACCTGGCCCATCACCACCATCTGCTCGGCGGCCAACTCCACGGCGGCGATGGCGAAGGGGACGTAGGGATCGGCGGCCACGTAGGGGTCAGGGGGCTGATAGCCGGCGTTGGTGTACGACCACACCCGGCCGGTCCGGCTCAACTCGGTCTCGGCGAACTCTCGGCCCTGGCACCGGGGGTTCCGGCAGAAGTAGGTCTCCTTGGGGAAGGCGAAGTTCCCGCACGAGGTGCACTGGGAGCCGAGCAGGGCGGGGGACTGGTCGTCCAGGGTGAACCATCCCTCGACGGCGGGCAGGCGGGTCTTGGCCGGTGACATGGGCGGATTCTAACGCTCCGTCAGATCGGCGCTCCGGCCCGGTCAGGTGGCCGTGCCGCCCAGGCCGCCCCGGGCCCGGGACTCGGCGATGCGCTCGTCGTCCCAGCCCAGCACGTCGGCCAGGACCTCGTTCGTGTGCTGGCCCACCGTAGGGGCGTGGAACGGGGCGGGAAGCTCCTCGCCCACGAACTTGAGCGGCGTGCCTAACTGCTCGGCCCCGAGCTGCTCGGTGGGATACCACGAGAAGCGGTCCTGGAACTGGGGGTCCTCGGCGATGGTCTTGGGCGAGTTGACCGGGGCCACCGGGAAGTTGGCCGTGTTGCCCGACGCCAGCCACTCCTCGGCCGTGCGGGTGCGGAAGATGTCCCGCAGCTCGGCCCGCATCTCCAGGTTGTTGCGGGCGTGGTCGGCGTACTTGGAACCGGGCCACTTCTCGAACATGTCCAGGCGACCCACGAACTCGCAGAAGTTCTTCCAGAAGGCCTGCTCGGAGGCCATGAAGAGGATGTAGCGCCCGTCCTTGGCCTCGTAGACCTGGTAGCGAACGCCCTCCACCATGCCGGCGGTGCCCGGCTCGCGCCGCTCGTAGTCGTCGGCCTTGTTCCCGGTGACCTCGGACTCCGGGCGCTCGTAGGCCTTCCAGGTCTCCGAGCGGTACCAGTCCATGGCCGCGGCGGCGTCGGACTGGGCGATCTCGAGGAAGGACCCCTCACCGGTGGTCCTGGCCCGGAGCACGGCGGCCAGGATGCCCAGGGCCCCGAAGAGGGGTCCGGCGTGGATGCCCATGGAGGCGTGCTCGGGCAGGTAGGCGAACCCGTCCTCGTTGACCTGGGGGGTGACGATCCCGGCCCAGGTGTCGAAGGCCACGCCGTGGGCCGGGAGGTCCCGGTAGGGGCCGGTCATGCCGTAGCCGGAGATGGTGCAGAAGACCAGCTTCGGATTGATCTGCTTCAGGTCGTCGTAGCCCACGCCCCGACGGGCCAGGCCGCCGGGGCGCATGGCCTCGACCACCACGTCGGCGGTCTTGGCCAGCTCCTTGAAGGTGGCCACGTCCTCTTCGGTGCGCAGGTCCATGACGATGCTGCGCTTGCCCCGGTTGATATGGAGGTGCATGAGGGAGACGCCCTCCACGATGGGCCAGGTCATCTCCCGGATGTAGTCACCGGCCGGAGGTTCCACCTTGATGACCTCGGCGCCCAGGTCGACCAGCGGCATGGTGATGGCGGCCGGCCCGAGGGCGGAGCACTCGAGGATCCGGATCCCGTCCAGGGGGGCGGTGCGGGGCGCGTCGGTGGGCATGGGACGGAGTGTAACTGACGGTCTGTCAGATCAGGCGGCCGGGACGGCCGGCGGGTCGTCCACCACCGCTCTGGCGGCCGGTCCCACCGGTCGGGGTCAGTCGCCTCGCAGTGAGGTGGCGTCGAAGGCCCGGACCGGGTCGTCCAGGGGCAGGATCATCCTGGCCCCCACGTTCCGGTGCTCGCCGGCCAGCAGACGGACCACGGTCCCGTAGGCGGTGAAGGCCACGGCGTGGTGGGCGAACGACATGGGGCCTTCGGTGACCTTGACCTCGACCACGCCGGTGCCGTCCAGCTGGAGGGCCGAGGTCTGCATCCGCTCCATGGCGGCCTCCCGGGCGGCGTACATGGCCTCGGTGTAATTGGTCAGCTCCACGTTCTGGCCCTTCTGGCTGATGGCCGTGCCCATCGAGCGACGCGGGGCGTAGACGAAGCTGGCCCCGGCGGCCAGGCCCAGCGGCGTCCACCCGGCGTTGTGGAGGAGGGCGAAGTCCCGGCCCGACAGGTCCGAGACGAACACCGGGTCGGCCGAGAGTCCCTTCCAGTCCACGGGCCGCACCGCCGTCCCCACCAGGGCCACGTCGATGTGGTGGCGGTGGATCCCCACCTCCACGTGCACGCCGACCACGCCCTGGGCCCCCGCCTTCGTGCACTGGTCGTGGATGCGCTCGGTGGCGTGGACGAACGAGCGGGCGTAGGCGGCCGAGGCCCAGGTGATCTCGCCCTGGCCCCAGTTCCACACCCCGTAGGGGATGGAGTGGATGGACACACCGCTGACCAGTTCGACCGGCTCCCAGCCGATGGAGTGGAGGACCAGCTCCTCGTCGATGGAGAGGTCGGACATCATGCGGGCCGCCTTGGCCGGCGGCTGGGAGCCCAGGGCCTCGGTGGCCCGGATCATCTCGGCCTTGAGGTCGACGGGGCGGGGGGCGGGCAGACCGTCGTTGGCGGGCACGATGGCGGTCACAGCAGTCGCACCGTGGGGACGGGCGGCGGCATGGGGTCGAACTCCTTGAACCGCCGGACCCGGTTGCCCCGCAGGATGCACTGGAGCTCGGCATCGCCCTCGCCCATCTCGCGTTCGGTGGTGACCATCTCCGCCCCGTGCAGGGAGTCGTGCTCCAGCTGGTCTCGCACCCGGACGCGGGCCAGGCGTCGGACCACCGAGTGGGCCTTGACCGTCTGGTCGATCTCGGACCCGGGCTGGCCCGCCGAGTACATGGAGTTGGATCCTTCGGTCAGGTTGGCGGTGACACAGTTGGCCCACACCCGGACCGACGCCACCGAGGCGGCGATGGACACCGGGGCGTAGCCCGCCTCCACCAGCTTGGCCAGGCGCTGGCCGGCCAGGTAGGTGGTCCACGGCCGGCCGTCGGCCGGCGGGCGACCCGCGGCCACTTTGACTGCGGTGCCCTGGATCTTGAACTCGAGCACGCCCATGTCGGCCAAGGGATAGCTGGTGTCGACCACGCCGACGATGCCATGGGCGCCGGCCTCGGTGGCCTCCTCGACCATCCGGGAGTAGGAGGAGGTGAACCCCTCGGTCCAGGCACTCTCCACCCAGGTCTGCTCGTAGTTCTGGCCCCAGGCCCGGTGCTCGGCCGAGACCATGCCGTGGGGGCACTGCCAGTTCTCCGAGTAGCCCCCGGTGTTGCCGCCGTACTGGGGGCCGTAGCCGCCGAGGCTCATGCCCATCCCCATGCCCCGCATCCCGTAGAACTGCCACTGCATCACGCAGAACCCCTGGACGAAGCCGACCGGCTCGAGTCCCATCTGGAGGCAGGCGGCGAAGTCAGGGACGGTGAGTCCGGAGGTGAACGCACCCTCGGAGAAGCGCCGTACCGCCGCCTCGGGAAGGTCGGCGGGGACCTGGCTCATGGGTGGCCCGGACCCATCAGTTGTCCAGGGAGATGATGGTGGTGGGGGTGGGGAGCGTCACGTCGTCGGACGTCTTGACCACGGCCGTGCCCAGGGAGAGGAACTCGATGGTGTGGCTGCCCCACTGGTGCGACTTCTCCTCCAGGCGTACGCCGACGATGCCCGAGGCACCCAGCTCGTTGGCCTCGTCCTGCATGCGGGTCATGGCCAGCTCCCGGGCTTCGTAGAGAGCCTGGGTGAAGTTGGGCAGCTCGACGTTCTGGCCCGCCGAGCCCAGGGTGGCCCCGAGGCCCCGGTGGGCGATGTGGTAGACGCAGGTGCCCATGACCAGGCCCTGGGGGATGTGGCCGGTCTGCATGAGGGTCCAGAAGTCCTGGCCCGAGAGGTCCGAGGTGAAGGGCTTGCCCAGCTTGTTCCGGTGCGAGACCCCGTTCTCGGCCTTGACCGCGGTGCCCACGGCGATGAACTCGGCGGCGTCCTTGCCCCACTCGTAGTAGTTGACGTCGAGCCGCACGCCGACCACCCCGTCGGCCCCGAGCTCGGCGGCCTCTTCCTCCATGCGGGTCATGGCCAGCTCGCGGGCGTTGTACATGGCCTCGGTGAGCTTGGTCAGCTCCTGGGACTGGCCCCACTTCCGGGTCTGGATGCCCGTGTGGTAGATCGACGAGCCCATCACGAAGCCGAGGGGGTGGAACCCGACCTCTTTGATGAGGAGGAACTCGTTCACCGACAGATCGGAGGTGAACAGGCCGTTCTCGAGCTCCTGCAGTCGCCGGCTGGCCCCTTCGGGAAGGTCCTGGGGGGTCTCCCCCGTCTCGCTCACGTCGCTCATGTGCTTCCTCCGATGACCATGTTCTCGAGGGCCAGGCGCACGGCCTGGCTGTTGGCGGCTTCAGCCTTCAGCACGGTCAGCAGGCGGTTGAGCCAGGTGTCGATGTCGACCTTCTCACTGCGGATGCGGATCCCCCCTGAGGTGCGCCCGATGGTGCAGGTGAGGGTGCCCCCGTCGATCACGGCGTCGAACTGGTCGTCACCCATGGCGATCTTGAGGGACTTGATCTCCTCGGACTTGCGGAAGCGACCGGCCCGCTCCACCTTCAGCCGGGGCCCGAGGGCGTCGGACAGCTGGTCCACCAGCACCTTCACCAGGATGTGTACGTCGGATCCGTCGGCCCGGAGTGACGCGGCGGCCAGTTCGAGATCGAAGGAATCGTCCATGGCACTCACCCTTGGAACCCTAATCCCCCGACCCCCGGCAAGCGTCGGCGGGTCTCGGTGTTTCCGCTGGTGAGGGAAGGGGAGTGTGCGGGGTCGGTGGCGATGCTCCGATCACCCGGCATCCGGGTGGTCAGCTTTGGGGACCGGACCCGCGCTGTGGTGGTCCCGAGCTCTACTCCTCGGCGGGGATGTCGATGTCCACGCCGCCGTCGATGATCATCCCGAACTCGGAACCGGACCGGTGCACGAGCTCGGGTGGCGAGTCGGCTTCCTCACTCTCGGCGAAGAGGGCGACGAGCAGCTGACGGTCACCGGAGATCGCCCGCAGCTTGGTGGACTCGGGAATACCTAGGGCCGCACACCGGGCGCTGAAGTCGATCAGCTCGCCGAGCGAGATCCCGGCTCCACTCTCCACTGATCTTGCGGCTGCCCCCACCCCACCATCCTCGCGCTCGGGACCGCGCTTTCGTCAATGGCGGGTACGGGGAGTGAAGGTGACGCCACGGAGTGCGATCAGTGCAATCTTTCGCGGCGTGGTGTGACGCCATCCGTGCTCCTGGCCGGCGCCCCGACCGAAGGGATAGACGACCTTCTTGGTGGCTGGAGAGAGGGCCGACTGTTCAGGCACCTCCGAGCCGCGAAGCGACAGCGATCGCCGTTTCGTGGGCCTCAGCCAGCTCGCGACGGCTCCGATCGACCTCGCCGGCCAGGGCAGGAACGCTCTCGGCCAGGGTGAGGTCGGTGCCGATCACCTCCACGGTCATGCCCAACGCAGTGCCCAGGATGAGTTCGAGCACCGGTACGCCGTGGTCCCAACCCTCGGTGGCTGTGCCCGGGTCGTAGGAACCACCCCGGCTGGTGACCACCACCGCTGGCCGTCCGGCCATCGGTTGGGTGTCGCCGTCGAAGGGTGCGGTGACACCGGGGATGTGGATGTGGTCGATCCAGGCCTTGAGCGAGGAGGGAAGTGAGTAGTTGTACATCGGGGCGCCGACCACGACGACGTCGGCGGCCAGCAGCTCGTCCACTAGCGCCTGTTGCAGGGCCTCAGCCACGGGCGGAGGCAAGGCGTCCGCCGGCCGCAGCCGAGCGGCCCAGTGCAGCGAGGCATCAGCCAGGTGGGGCACGGGGTCTCGGTGCAGGTCGCGGTAGGTCACGACGTGGGTGGGTCCACAGGCCCGCCAGGTATCGGCGAAGGTATGCGTGATGGCCCGGGATCGGGAGCCCTCCATGTCGGCCGAGGAGTCGAGGTGGAGCAGTCGGGGCATGGTGGCGAACCTAGGCCATGCGTGCCCGGTGATGAACCGGGCGCCACCGATGGCCGAAGGGTGGGGCTGAGGCAATGGTGCTCTGGTCGGTTACAGTTAAAGGCCGCTCAGGCGTGGGTCACCGAAGTCATTGCGTTCCTGCGATGTCGTTGGAGGGCCTGCTGCCTCTGGGTGGAGACCAGCGCTCGTAGCTCAACGGATTAGAGCATCTGACTACGGATCAGAAGGTTGCAGGTTCGAATCCTGCCGAGCGCGCAAAATGCTTCTGAACAGGGAGTATTGTATCCGCATCTGGTAGAATTGAGCCGCATACCGCTCCTACACCAGATAACATGGTGACATGGTAGTGCGGAAGCCAGCAGTAGAAAGACCTGGTCAGCCCCCTGAGATCGGCACGATTGCCAGCTTGATTCCGTCGTGGGAGAGATCACTCCGGGCGCGGAACAAGGCTGCCAAGACTGTCCGCTCGTATGGCGACACGGCTCGCCTTTTCGAAGAGTTCCTCCGAGAGAGCGGTCACTCCACCATGCTGGTGGAAGTCCAGCGGCGGGACGTCGAGTCGTTCATCGAGGACCAGCTCGCACAGTGGAAGCCGGCCACGGCTGGAGTCAGGTACCGCTCCCTGCAGCAGTTCTTCAAATGGGCCGTAGACGAGGCGGAGATCGACGACTCGCCGATGGCCAAGACGTCGCCCCCTCATGTACCGGAGGTGCCCGTCCCCATCGTCTCGGACGATGACCTCCGCCTGCTTCTCAAGGCCTGTGAAGGGCGATCGTTTGAGCAGCGGCGGGACATGGCGATCATCAGGACGTTCATCGAGACGGGCTGCCGTCTGGGCGAGGTTGCTGGTCTGACAGTCGAGGATGTCGATCTCGACACCGAGGTGGTCTACGTGGTCGGCAAGGGCAGCCGAGGCCGGGCGGCCCCGTTCGGGAAGAACGCGTCCCAGGCGCTGGACCGTTACTTGAGAATCCGCGGAACCCACCCAGACTCCTCGTCACCGGCCTTCTGGCTCGGGGCAAAGGGCAAAATGACGGACAGCGGGATAGTGCAGATGATCAGGCGGCGCTGTCGCGATGCTGGCATTGAGCAGATCCACCCCCACCAGCTCCGCCATACCGCAGTCCACCAATGGCTCACCCAGGGCGGGAACGAAGGAGACGCCATGCGCATCTTCGGGTGGAAGTCGCGGGAGATGCTCGGCCGCTACGGAGCGAGTGCGGCTGACGAGCGCGCTCGTGACGCGTACAAGCGTCTTTCTCCAGGCGATCGGCTATGACGGAAAGTAATCCCGAGCGGCTGCGTATCGCCATAGCCTCACTCTCCGACCCCAATAACCTGGGTCCACGTCTGCCTCAACTATCGAAGCATCCACTGGTTCTGTGTCGCTGTGGGGCAAAGGACTGCATGGCCCCCATCGCCTCAGTCGAGAGGACACCAAAAGGTCCTCTGTTCGTCGGGACCTCAATCAACCCCCACTCACTCCGTATTCGGAATGAGCTGCTCGATGCGAGGCGTCTGAACCCCGAAACCGGAGTCTCACCCCATTCTCTGACCGCCTCCTGGGACGTGACGTACGCACTCCTCGTGGCGGGCAAGTGGTTCGGGGAACTCCGAGCTCATTGCCACAAGCACGGTGAGCGCAGTGTTGACGCGGCCCGCCTTACGGCAGCTACACCGGTCAGACACACACCGGCCAAAACGGTAGAAATCCGGTTCTGAGGGGTCGGCCAACAAGAGCACTGCGTCAGGTACGCTGAGCTACAGAAAATGATTCGCCCTGGGGGACTCCCCCAATGGCCTGTTGGGCTCAGGTGACCGAAAGTTGGTTGCCCCATGCCGTCCAGGCCACCCCTCACACCCGAGATGCGCTCGCTTCGTGCTCGCCTAGCAGCATTTGAGCTGCATTCGCGAGTCGATTCCAAAGCCCACACGGAACCCGCCCGCAAGGCGTTTCTCGAACGATTCGAGCGCGCCGTCGACCCCGATGGTGTTCTGCCGGAGGCCGAACGCCGCCGTAGGGCCGAGCTGGCGAAGAAGGCCCACTTCACCCGACTCGCCTTCCTGTCAGCCAAGGCGCGGTCGAATCGGAAGCCATCATGAAGGCGGCGACAGAGGTCCGCTGGATGGATCTTGAGCAGAGGCAGCGCGAAGAGATCACTGCGCGTCTGGTGGGGCTCATACCCGGTCAAGATCCGGAGGTTTGGTGGGACTTGATGCCGCCCGAAACTCAGCGCGACTGGCTCTGGCACGATGCGCACCCCACGGAGGACACGTGGTCGGCAGGCATCGAAGCACTCAGTCGGCAGGCTGACGAGGCCACGGCCGATGAGTTCGCAGCGATTACGGCCTGCTTGGAGCTACCCCATGGCGGAGGCTCCCATGTGATGTTCCCACCAGTGAAAGCGGCAATGAGCAACGATGCACCGCCATTGCACGAGGAGTGGGCCGGTCGGAGATTGCGGCTGACACCCGCGAGCGCGATTGTGCTCAAACCCGTTCGGTGGCTCTGGGATCAACGGATCCCGATGGGGTCGCTCTCCCTCTTGGCCGGGCGCGAGGGAATCGGCAAATCGACCTTGGCTTACTGGCTGGCCGCCCAGGTAACCCGTGGTGAACTCGCCGGTTGTTGTGAGGACAATCCCAGGGCAGTGATAGTCGTGGCAACCGAAGATTCGTGGGCGCACACCATTGTCCCCCGACTTATTGGTGCGGGCGCCAACCTTGAACTTGTCTTCCGCGCCGACGTCGTTGAGGGGTCGGACGTTGACGGCGCAATGAGCCTGCCAGAAGATCTTGAGGAGTTGGAAAAAAATGCGGAAGCCGTAAAGGCTGCTTTGATCCTCCTGGACCCGCTCACGAGTCGTCTCGGTCACCAACTGGATACCCACAAAGACGCGGATGTTCGACGGGCTCTCGAGCCCCTGACGGCTATCGCAGATCGAGTGGGGGCATCTGTCCTCGGCATCATCCACGTGAACAAATCCGGCGGCGGTGATGCTCTCAATGCGGTCATGGGCAGCCGTGCATTCACCGCAGTGGCTCGGTCCGTTCTCTTTGCCTTGAAAAGCCCGGAGGATGAAGACGAGAAGTACCTCGGGCTGACGAAGAGCAACCTCGGACGTAGCGACCTACCGACCCTCAAATACCGCATCGTCACCGAGAAGGTCGCCGACACACCGGACGGCGACGTGTTTACGGGCAAGGTCGAGTGGACCGGTGAGACCGATCAGTCGATCTCGGAAGCTTTGAGTGCTGTGAACGATGGCCCCAGTAAGCAAACTGCTGTGGATAGAGCAGCAAGATGGCTCGAGGATCACCTGGGGGCCCATGGAGGTAGCGCCCCAAGCGACGAGGTGAAGCTCGCCGGTAAAGAGGCCGGGCATTCTGACCGGACTCTGAAGAGGGCCAAAGTGCAGCTTGGAGTAGACGTAAAGTCCATCGGTTATCCAAGAAAGACGCACTGGGTCCTTAAATCCGAAGTGGGGCCAAGCGGCGAACGTGCCGCTGTTGGGCCAAGCACTGACGGAGGACCACCGGCAGAACTGGAAAAGCCCAGTTGAGCGCCTGTAGGGCCAGGTCAGGTCTGGGAGACTCTATGTTGGCCTGACTGTAAATAGTCGACCCAGGACGCTTCAGTCAGGCCAAACGTCACGCACCCAGGAGACGTGTGGCCCCACATGCGAGGCAGATCAATCCGTCGGGTCCGGACATGCGCGGTTGGTACGCCACTACCGGACATCGGACCGGTCGCCTGCACGACGCACCGGGAAAAATGGCTGGGGACGGCGATCGGCCAGCGCCAGCTCGCTGGCCCCAGCCAACATTGGGCTCGCCGGCGTGGACAACTGCGTCTGCTGAGCATCGCCAGTTCACGGCACCGGTCGCCGGTATCCACCCCCGACTCATTTCAATGTGGTGTCGTTCAATAGTGGCCGCTTTCTGACGCCTGAAGCCCGATCTCTGACCTGTTGCGGCGCAGTACCCAATACACCTACCGCCCTAAGGAGGAGATGTGGACCAACGTCCGTTACTGGTGTCTGTTACCGAGGCACGCCACTTGCTAGGACTGGGCCGTACGAAGCTCTACGCACTACTCGAAAGTGGTGCCGTCCCGTCAGTGAAAGTCGGCACTCGGAGATTGGTTCCGATCGAGTCGATCGAAAACTTCGTTTCGGCTTCCCTTGAGGAGTCCGATTGGGGTCTCAGTGACCACCAGGCCTTCCGCTTCGACAACGCTCCGGAAAGTTCGACATCCCATCCACTCGAGGAGGTCGAACTGTGAGTGCTTGCAAGGGCTGCAAACGTGAGATATTCCTAACCCTGGTCAGAGAACTGACCGAGCGATACGACTTCGCCAATCACACCCATCTCAGATTCGCAGTGTTGAGAGGTGCGCGGTTGTTCAGTGAGCGTGCCGAGTCGTTCGTGTGCCCGCACGAATGTTCGGGCAAATGAACGACCCAGAGTCACGCCGGACTGGCGTCGGAGCCGGACAATGAGTCGTCCATCTGCATCCTCAGGTGCCGAGGCGGCGAGCGAGCGGTCATCAGTTTTGGAGGTGGATCTCAGGCTCGGCTTGGTTCGGGAAGGCCCAGGGCGAGTAGGAGAACCGTCACGTGCAAGGTCGACGGTGGTGGGGCAAAGACGGAAGGGCCGGCCAGCGCTTATTGAGGTGGGATACAGGCCCGAGGTCGAGGGCCGGGCCAAGATCACAAAGTGGGAGCGAGACAGCCCGGCAGGCCGGGTCCTACTTGCGCTGCGTTTGGGTGCTCCCCGGCACATCGCAGCCAAGTGGGCTGGCATCGACCGCACCACGGTCTTCAAATGGGCCGCCCGCGGGAGGGAACATGAAGACGATGATCCCGTGGCCGACGAAGACCAGGTGTTTGTCGACTTTTTCAACGCTCAGGCATGGGTTGGGGCCATGCTGGAGATCGAACTGGTGGCTTTCTGGCGCAGCCAAGCAATGACGGACTGGCGGGCCGCCAGGGACCTCCTGGCGCGCAGATTCCCTGAGGAATGGGGAGATCCATCGAATAAGACACGCACGATTATCAAGTACGTTCGCACCGCTTTCGATCCCGAGTACACCCAGAGGATCCTCGCAAACCCGAAAGCACTCGAGGCTGCCCTGGCGTTGGACAACGCCCTTCTCGGCGAGGACGGCGGTTTCGATGAAGATGACTGAAGGAAGTGAGTGCCGGGTTGGACCAGTGACACGGGAACCTGACTCCATGAAGCACGCGCCGTGCCGCCAACGCTTGGCTAAAGACGCTGCCCGCTCGATCTTCTGGCCTTGTCGGACCAAGCCACCATCTCAGACCTCAACCAAAGCTTCGGCCGTCCCGGGCCCAGCTCAATGACCGGTCTGGGCATGTCGACGTACCTGCCTTGGTAGACAGACACTGAAGTGCGCTGCGCCAGCCCAAGGACCTCCGCTACACCCTGGGCGTCGATCAGGTCCTCAGTGTCCACTTGGGGAGCCATCGAACGATGTTGCCCCAGGTGACTCCCGAATACAAGAATCTGGACTACGTCCCCAAGCGGTGTTCCCGGGCTTCGGAGGGGGATTCGAGGGCCTCCACTGGGCGAGACCCCGGGCGGGTTGTGGACCCCGAGGGCTCCACCCGGAATCGCCATCGCTTTTGTCTGAAGCGGCCCCGCCAGGAGTTGACACCCGTATACATCATCCCTATTATCTGAATACCAACCAAACAGATGGCCCCGGCGGTGCTCGAACACCCCGGGGCCGTGGACAGAACCTACGAGGAGGAACTGCCGTGCGGAATCCTACCGCTGACCGCGTCGCGGAAGCCCGTTCGAGGGCCCTTTCGCGGAGTCTTCGGAATCACCGAGGGGAGATGACTCAGGCCGAACTGGGTATGGCCATTGGGGTGGCCCAGAACACGATCTCCGCCTACGAGACCGGTGAGATTGATCTCCACTGCGACCAGATCATAAGGATTGAGTTCGCGCTCGGCCTACGGCTGGGGACTCTCCTGATCGAGTCGGGGTTCATCGACGATTCGCTGCTCGGTTTGGATGCAGCTCGCCTCGTGGCGATTGGCAAGTTGAATGAAGCGCTCTCGACGCTGACTAGCGGGAATGGATAGAACCGAGTCCGACTAGGCCGCAGATCTGCGGGCCCATCAGAAGGGCGATCTGGCGGCAGGGAGCCGGCTGACCTGAGCGTCCGCGACACCTGCGGTAACGAACACCGTGTGCATATCGTCATTGCGTTACGCTGAGTGGTGAGGTGCGTACAGGAAGTGAGTAGATGGGGCTGATTAGGTGGGGCGTTGACCGACGTGGGCATCACGCCGGTAGCGTCAATCTGGGCGGCGAGGGATCAAAGGGGCTAGCGGCAGTGACAAGGCAAAGAAAGCGCTGGGCGTCGGCGGGATGCTTGGCCGCGATCGTGGTCGTCGTGGCGGGCTTCTTGACGATGGCGTCGGCGCAGGCGACGACGACAGCCAACGGAGTTACCTTGACAAGGGCTCCCTACGTTACGGACCTCACCTCAACCAGTGCTGAAGTGAACTGGGCCTTCAGCGGTACCCAGGTGGCCGGTTCGGTGATGGTCCAACAGGAGCCTGTGGGCGGCTGCTCGAACTCGACCGTGACCGCATGGAGTCCAGCAGCGGTGGAATCTCCTACGCCCACCATGATTCCGTACGAGCAGTCCGGTTCGACGGCGACCACCACGGGCTGGGCGATGACCGTCAACGGAGTTGACCGAGTATCAGGGCTCGGTGCAGGTTCCGAGCCTGAATGCGGGCACGACCTACTGCTACGACGTGTTCTCGAGCGATTCGGCGTCGACGGCCTCCCCGCTTCAGGCGACGCCACAGCAGTTCACGACCCTGTTCACCTCGTCCAACGCCACAGTGGATTTCGATGTGATCGGGGACACTGGTGAGAACTACGAAGCCACCAGCACGACGTCGGACACCCCGTTCTCTCCGGGGTCGAGTATCAACCCGTACCAGCAGGACCTGTACCAGTCGATGGCCGGGGACGGCGCCCAGTTCCTCCTGGTGGCCGGGGACCTGAGCTACAGCGGAGGCACCCAGACCACCCTCGGGGACCTGCAACAGACCATTCCTCCGCCGGCCAACGACTCGACGTCTGAGGTCAGCAACATATTCGGTCCTGACTATCTGCCGGAGGCGAATGGCGTCCCGCTGTTCGTCGCCGACGGCAACCACGGTCAGCAGAACTACGAGCTGAAGGCATTCCCGAACGAGCAGACCGCGGCCGAACTCGCAAGGCACTTATGCGTACGACGTCGCCCCGACCGTCGACGGGGTGAGCGGCCAGTTCCCTGACGACTGGTACGCCTTCAACGACGGTGGGGTGCGAATCTACGTGCTCGATGCCTCCTGGTCGGACAGCGCCGACGGGACCGACACCAACGGTCTGTGCACCCCGGCCCAGCAGACCGCCAACGACTGCAAGGGATACCAGATGGACTACGACGAGCACTGGCAGCAGGGCTCGGTCGAGATGAGCTGGCTGAAGTCGGACCTTGCCAAGTACCCAGGCATGATGAAGATGGCGGTGTTCCACTACCCACTGAGATCAGTGATGGCGACCCAACCCGATGACGTCTATCTGGAGAATGCGCCCTCGAACCCGAACGCCTCGACCAGCCTCGAGGCAGTACTTGCCGAGAACGGCGTGGTAATGGCCTTCAACGGCCACGCGCACTCATATCAGCGGATCAACCCGACGGTGAGCGGGCGAGATCGACAGCTACGTCGTCGGAGGGGGTGGCGGGTCGCTGGAGCCGCTCAACGGAGCGAACTGCAGCAGCGACAAGGCGACAGCCACCATCTACGCCCTGGGGTTCGATCCTGGAAAAGGGCACCGGCTCGGTCTGTGCGTCGTCCGGGCTGCCAACGACCCTGCCGTCGATCGACCAGGTCTACAGCTACCTCCGCGTCCAAGTCTCTGGGAACACGATCATCGTGAACCCGGTCAACGCTGACGGCAAGGTGTTCGATCCCATGACGTATACGAACGTCAACGGCGTGCTGACCGGGACGTCCGGCAGTGTCATTACTCCTCCTCCCAGCACCACCACCACGACGACCACCACCACGACGACCAGCACCTCCGGTACGACCAGCAGTACGAATCCACCACCGAGTGCCTCAGCTCAATCGGCACCCACCAGCACGGCGTGCATGAGCCACCTGCCGGCCGGAGCCGTGGTGGGAACGGCCGCCCTGACCGATGGCTCGGGCTATTACGAGGTGGATGGCGCCGGTGATGTCGCTGCATTCGGAGCAGCCAAGTGTTACGGAGCCATGACCGGCACCACCCTGAGCAAGCCCGTAGTCGGGATGGCTGTCGATCCCGTCACTGGTGGCTACTGGCTCGTTGCCACCGACGGGGGCATATTCTCGTTCAACGCACCATTCGAGGGTTCTACGGGCGCGATGCACTTGAATCGCCCGGTGGTGGGTATGACCGCCTCTCCTGACGGCCAGGGCTACTGGTTCGTGGCCTCGGATGGCGGCATCTTCAGCTTTCGGTGACGCGCCAGTTCTACGGATCGACGGGCTCCCTTCATCTCAACAGGCCTGTGGTCGGCATGGCCGCGGACCCGAGTGGTCACGGGTACTGGCTGGTGGCCAGTGATGGCGGAATCTTCAGCTTCGGCAACGCTGGGTTCTTCGGCAGCACTGGAGCGATGCATCTGAACCAGCCGATTGTGAACATGGAGGCCACCGGGGACGGTCGTGGGTACCGCCTCATTGCGAGTGATGGTGGAGTGTTCGATTTCGGCACCGCCGCGTTCTTTGGCTCTGCTGGCAGCATCAAACTCAATCGACCCATGATTGGCGGAGCCGATGACAGCGCCACGGGTGGCTATTGGCTCATGGCCTCTGACGGCGGGGTCTTCGCATACAACGCCCCATTCCTGGGATCCGCCGCCTAGCTAGTGTGCGCATCGCCCGGGGTGTCTGGGTCTGCTGGGGCGGCCTAGATTAAAGCGGTCCTGCGACAGGGTAGGCCACGCTTCCGTAGTTCTGATTGGCTCCGCCTCCGCTGTTCCACTCGCCCCCGGTGGGGGCTCGGGAGTACCACTCGCCAGGTCGGAGCTGGCTCAAGACCACATTGTTGGTCGTAGGGGCCATCCATTCTCTGCAAGGACACGGCCGGTTACTGAGCCGGACTGGCGGGGTGTATTGCGGCAGATCTCCCACTAGGCAACCTCAAACAATGTGCGTCAATATCAGTAGGACTAATACTAGTAAAACTGATATCGCATAAATACATAAATACGGATTGCAAGCGGTGGTCAATACAGATATTCTGCGCAAGCGTTAGTGAGTGTTCGGCGACGAGAAGGACAGAGTGAGTTGGCGAGAGACTTGCCCCAAGTTGGCGAACGATGGGCTTATCTGGACAAGGTCAACTGTCGTGCGGCACAGGTAGAAGTGCTCACGGTGTTCACAATGAAACCAGGACAGGCCCACGTTCGGTTCGTTGATGAGGAGTTCGATCAGGAGGGCTACGACGAGGAATGGGTACCCTTGGAACGTCTGACCGTGAAGTGGGACGATGACCGAACAGAGCCAAGACCTCTCTGACAAATGGCAAGCGGCGAAAGATGCTTCACGTCAAGCCCGGGGCTCTCCTGAGCTCTTAGCCGTCAGCATTGTGATCGAAGCACTGACTGACCTGGGAGAGTTTCGGCTCTTCAACGAAGGTAACGAAAATGACGGGATGCTGCTCATCGGGGAGTTGCGTCCTGACGTGGATGGGGAGATAGTCGATCGAGAGCGGCTCCTTCGACGAAGGCACAGCTTCGTCTGGGACGAAGAGCTCATGGTCCCCTGGTCGGTCACCCGCTCGTTGGCCAAAGAGTTGGCGCACAGGCTTTCCTGCCCCGGTCATGGCGAAGCTGGTCAAGCTCGAGGCGGACGAGTATCTGTCGGGCTCATACGGAGGCTTTGGATTCGGACCCGGTGGACTGTCAAAGTTTCTGCCATCTGAGGTGTACGCAGAGAAGTCGCCATTCCACATGAAGGCGTTCAGCTTCGTGCGGCAGTGGTGTGGGGTGGACCAAAGCGATGACCTTGACCCATGTGCGTTGTTCAATGTGGAGCTCCAGCGACTCCAGGAAGTCATCTTGGCCCTCTTGCCAGAGATCAGGTCCCGTGGGGTGGAGGACCTGGGGAGACTGGAGTCGGAACTGGAAGCGGTCCGGGATGTGCTTGTGGGCTATGAGTCGGTCGTCTGGAAGGCCACGTACCCCAAGACTCCAGGCTGGCAGAAGATCTATGGGTGAGGCCGCACCGAACACGGTGGACGGCCAGTGACAGTGACAAGTGGTTCACGCAGAAGGCGGGACCCTCACACCCGGCCCTGATCTGCCACAGTCCCGATTTGAGGTTGGAGCACCCTGACCCCACGACCATTGCGCCGGCAGCCACCAGGACGGCCACAGGCCCGTCTGAAGGGAGTCCAATGAGAACACGCCGGGCGCCAACTTCAGGCAGATTGTTGGCGCCAATCGGCGGCGAATGTCCAACAACCCTTCCAGGCGGAACAGCGGCGGTGGACGAAGTATCCCATTTTGGGTTATCAGTCAAAGTGATTGCCAACTGTCTGGGTGGGGACGTCCGTACACTCAGACAACTACCGAGAGCTCCTAGCTCTCATCCGGGCTGAGCGAGAGGGCGCGGGACTCACCCAGTTGCAGTTGGCAGAACGGCTGGGTCGACCGCAGAGCTGGGTATCAAAAATCGAGGTTGGAGAGCGTCGGCTCGATCTGGAGGAGCTCCGGCAGATCTGTGCGGCCCTCGAGATTGACTTGCCGAAGCTGATCCGAAGAGTGGACCAAGACGATCGAGCAGTAGGTCGTCTCACCACCCTCCGTGGTGGCGGCACCACCTTTGGCGCCGAAAAATCCCAAAATAGGTTGGATTTGCTTGCCTGGCCTGGAAGTTTCTGCAATCTTCAGTGAGAAGACCAAAGCGAGAAGCTTCGGGCGAGGTTGCAGAGTTCTATCTATTGGCGGAGGGGCCGCATGAGTTCGAAGTCCAATCGCGGGAATCGGCGGCTGCTGATCCCGATCGTGCTGATGGTCGGCGTCGTGGCCGTAGGGTCTGGTTGCTGTGGACCACGCCAGCGCAGCCTCGACGGATACGCCGCTCGCGGTGACGCCGTACGGCGGCGCCGGAGCCAACTACGGGTATCTCGCTCGGGCCCCGTACGTCACCGATCTGACGTCCTCCTCAGCGCAGGTCAACTGGGCCACGAGTGCATCACTCACTACTTTGGGCTCGGTCCAGGTGGCTCAAGAGTCAGGCGGCACCTGCCCGTCGTCGGTCACGACGTGGTCGGCCAACGCCTTGCCGGCTACTAATGCCCTTCCCGTTGCCGTAAAGGCAGGGAGCTGGCTGCAGTCATCGAGCGTTCTCGGAAGTGCATTCACCATCCAGGGATCAAGTTCGACGGACAGCGACAATCAGTCCTCGGTTCTGGTCGACGGCCTTTCGCCGACGAACCAGACTGGTCTTCAGCCGGCCACTACCTACTGCTACGCCGTTTTCTCGTCCGACGTGACAGGCGCTGCAAACCTGCTGCCGACGTCGGAACCCTTCCAGTCGTTCACAACGCTCGCTAACCCGAACGCTTCGTCAACCAAGCCGGTCACTTTCGATGTGGTCGGTGACACAGGCGAGAACTTCTCGTACACGAGCAGCAAAGAGCAACTTCCCTTCCTCGGTAACTCGAATCCGAACGCTCCCGTAAACCCAGATCAGGCTTCGGTCTTCAGCCAAATCGGTGCCTCGACTAAACAAGCGACCAATCCTGCCCAGTTTCTCCTCGTCGCTGGTGACGTGGGCTATTCAGACGGGTCACAACAGAACTACGGCGATCTCCAGCAGACCGAGACGGTGCCGGCGGAGGGCACCGCCAACCCGGAGGTCAGTAACATCTTCGGGCCCAGTTACTTCCCGGAGACGGGCGGGATCCCCACCTATGTAGCCGATGGCAACCATGGCCAGAACCCGACGACTCTCATGGACTGGCCCACAACGGCAACGGCGGAGTCCTCGGGCGGGACTTACGACGAGGACTTCCCGAACAACTCGGCAAGCGATGGTGTTTCACCCACAATCACGTCGCCAGATGACTGGTATGCGTTCTCGAGCGGCAATGTTCGGGTCTACGTACTCGATGCTGCATGGGGCGACAGCAATATCGGCAGCGCCACTGGTTCACTGTGCCCGACCCCTTCGGATTGCCTCGGCTACCAGGCCGACGCCAGCGAGCACTGGCAGACAACCTCGCCGGAGTACCAGTGGCTCCAGAAAGACCTCTCCAACTCCGCCTACTCGGGCATGGTGAAGATGGCCGTGTTCCACTTCCCCCTCCGTTCGGTGAACGCCACCCAGCCGAGCGACCCCTACCTGGAGAACGACAGCTCGGTCAATCCCGCAGCCGCGACCAGCCTGGAGGCCTTGCTGGCAGAACACGGCGTTGCCCTTGCCTTCAACGGTCACGCCCATACCTACCAGCGCATCATCCCCAACCATGCTTACGCCAGCAACCAGTTGATCAACTACGTGACTGGGGGAGGGGGAGGCTGGAGCGAGCCAGTGACCGGGGGATCCTGCTCCACGATGATCACCACCGCCTCTGTCTACGCCCTCGGCTGGAGCCCTGCTCAAACAGCAGCGGCCCAGAGCTCGAGCCCCGGAAAAGGATCATCGTGCGGCCAGAACGTGCCCGCCGCGAGCACTGTCTCGGCGGCCGACGTCTACAACTACCTCCAGGTCACCGTGCAGGGCAGTTCGGTCACCGTGACCCCGTACAACGCCGCCGGGCAACCGTTTGACCAGCAGACCTACGCCCCGCCGACGATCACGTCGGCTTCGAGCGCGGCATTCGCTCCGGGGACCCTCGGGAGCTTCACGGTCACGACGGCCAGCAACCCGAGCCCAGCTCTGTCCGCGTCTGGAGTACCGAGCTGGGCCACGTTTGTCGACAATGGAAACGGTACGGCCACCCTGTCGGGGACGCCGCCGACCGGTACGACGGGCACTTTCCCGGTCACTATTACCGCCGCCAACGGCTTCGGCACTCCCGTGACACAAGCCTTCTCGCTGTCCACCGGCACCGCTGCGTACGCCACTCCACAGTTGGTCCAATCGGTGCAGGAGAACGAGAGCGGTACAGCAACCTCCCTCGAGGCTCCCGATAACGACCAAATCCGGGAACCTTCTGGTGGTCTCGGCGAGCGAGTACACCGGGGCGACGAATCAAATCACCGTCTCCGACTCCGCCGGCAATGCATGGACGCCGGTCCCGGCCTCGTTGAACTACGTCGCGGGCAGCGACTCCGCTGGAGAGATGTGGTACTCGGCCAACGCCAAGCCCGTCACCTGGATCAAAGTGACGACCAAATCGGCCGTGTCGATTGCCATGGAGGCCGAGGAGTTCTCGGGGGTGGCAACGACGAATGCCCTCGATGTCTCGGCCGGTACGGCGGCAAAGGGATTGGCTGCCAACTCGGGCACGGCCACGTCTACCACTGCCAATGAGCTGGCCGTCGGGTTCATCGCTGGACATGCCAACAGCCAGGCCATCGCGGTCTCGGGGAACTACACCACCCAAGGTTTGGTGACCAGCGGAACCAGTACCTCACTGGTCACCGGCTACCAGGACTTGACCACCACAGGTAGCCAGAGCTTCGCCGGCTCTTTTGCGAAGTCCATGTATTGGGCGGCAGGCGTGGCGACCTTCAGGCCCGCTGCGACAGTGACGCCACCGGCCAACGACTTTTCAATCGTCGGGTCACCGGCTGCGGTGACAGCAGGGTCCACGACCACAAGCTCCATCACTACGGCTGTCACAAGCGGCTCGACCGAGACTGTTGCGCTGAGCGCCAGCAACCTCCCAACGGGCGTGACCGCATCCTTTAGCCCAAATCCCGTCAACTCTGGCCAGTCGTCCACGATGACAATCTCGACATCGCCATCGACACCGCCTGGCCTGTCCAATATCTCCGTAGTTGGCACGGGCGCGACGACTCATTCGGCGACGGTGCCCTTGACCGTGAACCCAGCGACTGCGCCTCCGACAATCACTTCGTCCGGCGCCACCACCTTCACTCAGGGTGCGCCGGGAATCCTTCACCGTGACCGCCACGGGTACACCGACGCCGACCCTTAGCGAGTCGGGAGCGCTTCCATCCGGGGTCACTTTCGTTGACAACGGGAACGGGACCGCAACAATGTCCGGCACGGCAGCCGCTGGATCACTCAGCTCATACCCCGATCACCATCACTGCGAGCAATGGGGTCGGGAGCCCGGCGACACAGTCGTTCCTGCTCGCCGTTAGTCAATCAGCGAATCAGTTCTCGGTAAGCGCGTCACCTCCGTCACAAACGGTCGACGCCGGCTCTACGGCGAGCTTCACAGTCAGTACGGCTGTAACCTCCGGCTCTCCCGAGCTGGTCGCTCTTCAGGACTCGGGAGCACCTACCGGAGCATTGACATCGTTCACTAGTCAAACAATCACGTCGGGCCAGTCCACGGCTTTTACCGTCACTCCTTCGACGTCGACTCCGAGTGGAACGTCGACCATCACTGTCACCGGCACCGGGCCGGGTGGAGCGCCCGTGGTAACGGCCCAGGTGTCCCTGACGGTAAGTGCGATCACATCAACGACACCGACGTTCGTCCGATCGGCTGGCGCATTGGAGACGGCACCTAATACTTCGTTGTCAGCCACCATTCCGGCGACGACAGCCGGGCGACCTCCTAGTCCTGTCCGCAAGTGAGTACACGGGGAGCTTCGAACCTCATCTCTGGTGTCACCGACTCGAACGGAGACAAATGGACGCTGATTGGTCAGGCCGAGTTCGCTACCAGGTCACAACTCTGATGGCGAAATGTTCTACCTAGCCGACGCGCCGTCAGTGACGTCCGTGACTGTGACTACGAAGTCCGCCGCGACGCTCAGTTTCACCGTGCAGGAGTTCTCCGGCGTGGCAACAAGCAATCCTCTGGATGGCTTCACAGGACAGGCTCCATCCACGACCAGCCTTACAGCCAGCTCGGGGAGCCTTGCTCCCACCGCCAGCGGGGACTTGGCCGTAGGCTTCGTTGCGGGTCACGGGAATGCTGAGACAATCGGTTCGATCACTCCGGGTTTCGCCTCTCTGAACCAGGAGACCAGTACGGGTTCGATTGCCAGCGTGGTGTCGGGATATGAGGTGGACCCTTCCACGAGTGCGCTCAGCTTTGGAGGGTCATTCAAGACGGCCATGTACTGGTCAGCGGGCATTGCCTTCTTCAAGCCTTAGCTCACGAGTCCTACGCCCTGCGACGATGTGCGAAGTCCGTCTCGGTGGAAGGATCGCTTAGAAGTGCCCTTTAGCGCTCCGCATGTTGAGCCTGGCGAAGAGTGGGCCTACAGAGAGCGGATCCGAACGAAGGCAATCAGGGTCCTAGTACTTCGGATCGGAATCAGATCGCCGCCAAGAGTCCGCATCCTCTTTGTCGACGATGAGTTCGAAGGGCGTGAGGAGTGGGCACCACCAAGTCGTCTGAAGGTCCCATGGCACGACGTGGAGGCATGGCAGGAACGCGAGGACAAATGGCAGGCTGTTCGAGACGAGTCAGCGGAGGCGAGGAGAACCCCTGAGGAGTGGGCAGCCCTCCTAGCCTTCGGCGCTCTATCGGAGGACCTTCCCTTTGAGATGGACCTCTGGCGGCGTGACGGGCGTACTCACGATTCGGAATCCGGACGCCGCCTTGCAGTATGCGGGGCTCGATGCCGATCAACTCCTCAGCTATCCGACGTCATTTTGGGATGACGGTGAACTGATCCTGCCGTGGACTGGGACGCTCGCTGTGGCTCGCAGCATTGCACCAAAGGTCGCTGACGCAATCCTTCAGACAGTGGCGGAGGACGAGGCCAAGATGGCTGAGAGGGCCATCCATGGTGAGTACTTCGAGTGGGGCCGGGGCAAGACGACGTACATCAAGCCCGACAAATGTGTGGAGAGCGACAAGTTCTACGTCAGCGCTCACGAGATTCTCCGTGAGTGGTGTGGGGGAACCGCAGTCGAGCGCCAGGATGAGCTTGAGAAGGTTGCGGGCTGAGTTCGAGAGAGTGATGAAGATCGCCGAGGAGGCAATTCGTCATCTCGCTGCAGCAGGTGAGAATCGAGCGGCGGTCAAGCTGCAGAAGGAGCTTACGGGCACGTCGATCAAACCGGACCTTTGAAAGTGGGAACTCAGCGAATGCCCAAACAGAGGGGCTGAGGTGAGCAAAGTCAAACTTCTGGGTGTTGAAAGTTACCTGCTCATCGAAATGCGTTGCCACCTAACCCATCGGGTCCGTTGAGGCAGGGCCGAGGCCCCAGCGCCTCGCCCGCTCTTCATGATGGCTGGGCAACCCGATGGCAAGCTCCTCGTTTCGTCCCGTGTGCCTCTCAGGTCGGGCACAGTGGAAGTGGTCTTCGCCGTCGGGCTCTCTTGAGATGCGAAAGGATCAAGTTCGGGGCAAACTAGGAATCGTGGATACCTATCTCTCATACGAAGAAATCGCACAGGCGTTCGTTGACCATTTGGCCGAGAGGGGTCTCGACGGAATGTCGTATGGGGATTTTTGGCGAGTTTTGCAGGAGAAGGGCCAAACGGTGAGAGGGAGGAACAGAAAGGTCCAGAAGGATTTCGTCTATCGAGCATTGACACTGGACGATCGACTACAAAAAGTGCGGCCCGGTTTTTTTGCACCTGCAGACGCATGACGGGTTTCGACTCGATGAGGTTCTAGCTCTCGTCCTCAGCCAGCTCTTGGAGTGTGTCCTCGATCTGGGCTCTTTTTAGTTTCATGGCTGAGCGTGCTGTACGCCTGAAGCGCTGGCGGAGAGCCAGTGCCCCACCCAGCCGATACTCGTCAAGAATCGGTGCGTCAACGAGGATTACCTGGAAGGGGGTGTTCTCGCTAACTCTGTCGGCGTAGGTCCTAAAAGTGCTCGAAACCTGCCCAGTAGTGGCAATGACAATCACCTGGGCTTGCAAGAGCGTTGCCATGCCCACTTCTTTGGCTAGTACGCTCACGTCAACAAACTTGGTGTTCTTGCATTGAACAGCCATCTACTGAAATGAAGATGAGCTGCTTCTGCAACTAGGTCAACTTCAGCGCCCCCCGTCTTAACCCCACGTACCCGAAGTCGAAATGGCAGCAGACCTAGATCAGTCGCCAGGTTCAAGGCGAGCAACTTTAATGCAATCCCTTTTATGTGAGTATCCGATGACTTGAGGTCTTGGTAGATCTCCCCGAGCGGAGTGGTCATAACTGCCCGAAGATCGGCAGGTAGATTGCCGGGTCGAAAACCGACCAATGACTCAAAGTCGATTTCGATGAGTTTGGGAGTGGCGCATATTTCGCCTCCCTTCCCACCCCTCCCGGCCTTCTTGACTACGTGAATCACCCACCCCTCGCTAGCCAGTCGCATATAAATTTTTTTGACCTGGCCTTCAGCGAAGATAGGTCCGTACTCATCGCGTACGAAGTCGATCAGTTCTGGGGAGGAGATCGGCATTTCTCCTCGCGTTTCGCTGAGTTTGCGAATCGTGGACAGAAATGCTCGCTCTACCTGGTTCAATGATTGCCACTCAGCAATCTCAGATGGCTTGATTCCCGCCAGATCAGCCACCTTCAACTCATTTATGGACCAGTCCTTACCAACTACCCCCGCAGTACCTAGCCAGCGCATCAACTTACCTGCATCGCTGCTATTCGGTGTGACGAAGTAACCCCGCTGACGCAGTTCATTCCGTAGCCGTTCGTTGGTGAGGCGGCCCCCACGAAGCTGTAGCTCTCGAACCGCATCTAACAGTTCGAGGCCCATGCGGTTCTTGAGAAGGAAGCGAACAAAGCCTTCAGCCTGGATTGCCGAATCGGGCTCCTTGATGAGAGTTTGGCCAAGCTCTGTCAGATGATATTTCTTGTCGACGAGGCCATAGTTCTGCATCCCATTCAAGACGTTCCCTGAGCGAGTCCGTTGCTGCGTTAGGCGATCTTTAGGGTCTGGCCGTGACAATGCGGCTTCGGCAAACCACCGCTTGCGTATCGCCTCGACTATTTGATCGCGATTCCCTTCGCTGGCAGCGACGATGGCCAACGTTTCGGGGAGTGCAGAATCACCGAGTTGTCCGGGAGTGAACTCGCCGGTCCACGGTATTCGCAAGGTCTTGTCGGTCTTGGGCATCCGCAATGTTGGACTACACCTGCTCCAAATGGTGCCTGATGGATTGACCGAGGGCCCGAGCAAGCACTGGTGGTACCGCGTTTCCAACCTGACGCCACTGGTCCTCAGTACGACCTGCCAGATACCAGTCATCGGGGAATGTCTGTAGTCGCTTTACTTCCTCAATCCGCAAAATCCGATTTCGCCAGTGGAAAGGACCCATGTTGTTACTACGGCGCGCCTGTATCGTCCACGATGGAAGGTCGGGACTGAGCTTCAACAGAAACGACCAATAGCGACTCCGCCACTCCCAGATTGGATCAGGGTGTCCTCTCTTGGCAGTGAAATAGAGATAGTTATCCCCGGGAGGGATTTGCGTTAGCTGTTCATGGAACTGACCGCCGGCATAATGGCCTGTGTCGTCCGCATTGTCCTCGGTATCGAGGTCGGCTAGAACATCTCCGGCAGTTCGCCATGGCGGTAGCACTTCACCTTCGGCCTCCTTCGCGTGAGTAGCAGGCGGCATCGGAATTTGGTCGCCCAGACTTCCCACCATGAAGAACCGCTGCCGAATCTGGGGAACGCCAAAGTCGGCAGCATTGAGAACTGCCCAGTGGGTCGAGTAGCCCAGGGAGTGCGCCTGACTTTCTATAAAGCTCAATGCATCGTGGTGAACCTTGTATCGAAGCCCAGGAACGTTCTCTAGTAAGAACACCTTGGGCTTCGCTATCTTCAGCACTCTGAGATAGCCAGTGAGTGTGGTGTCCGCAACTGGGTCATCCAGTGAGCGTGGCTTATCCTTCCTGTAGAAGCGAGATTTACTGAATGGAGGGCAGGGTGGCCCACCAGCCAAGAGGTCGATTGGCTCCGCGAGGGAAACTGCAAGATGCTCCTTGGTGATGTTCTCGATGCGATCGTGAACGAAGTTGCCGTCGAAGTTGGCCTTATGCGATTCCGCGCAGAACGGATCTGAGTCTGTAGCAAGCACTATTTCGAAGCCCGCCTCTTGAAGGCCCAGATCCAAGCCGCCGCACCCGGAGAACAGGGAGATGCATCGTAATGTCATTGTCTCTTGCCTTTAGGTCGAGGAGTGTGAGGTGAGAGAACGCTCATGACCATCGGCGCAGTCGCCCATCTGGCCGCGCCCGCATAGGACTCGCCGCTCGTTGGCGGTCGATACCCTCGGATCGATCCAGTCTCCATTCGGCATCTTTGTCCACTTCGACCCAGTAAGCCGGTTTGCTGAATGGTTGGGCGGAACTCCGCCTACGACAACCAATGGTTGAGAAGGGGTGAACTGGGCCTCCTGAATGGTATCTCCCCTACACACAGTGAGATCAGCCTCCATCATCTGGTGGTCGGGTCGAGCCTTCTCCTCAAGAGTGATGCAGGTGACTGGGTTGATCTCTACGGATAACCGCAGAGAACTACCGGCCAGGCTCACTGGAAACACCAAATCCCCTGGCGCCCGCAAGGACGTCCACTATGGCAATGCTCGAGTTGAGTTCGGTATTCTGCACGCTCGTACCGTACGCGTCGGCTGTGACGGCCCACACGGCCATCTTGTCAGCAGAGGCCGCTGATTCGGGGGATCGCCAAATGTCTGGCCCTGTTCGCTCTGCATCAGTGCCGGGCGGCACCACTACTGAGCAGGAACGGCGATCTCAGAGGCTGCCGAATCATGATCCGAAGTTCACCACGGGGGGGCAGCGAATGCCCACCCCGCTCGATTCGCCTAGCGAACGCTGTGAGCGCACACTGCCGTGGACGCAATATAAGTCCAGTTCAGAGGGCTGTTAAACGAGGATCAATGGCTACCTCGATCGAGGATGTAGCCATTCCTGTAGCCATCAGCCAGGCGCTGTTGCCATCAGCCAGGTGGTGATTGTGCCGCCGTTCCCCTTACCCTCATCCCCTCAGCTAAGAACTCAGCATCTGGCTGGTCGCCGGGCGCCTCCGGCAGCGCGATTTGGGCGCCATCGAAGGCTGTGAGGATCTCTGAACCGTGTACGTGAAAATCCGCTCGGGGACTTATGAGTTCTGGCGGAACTCAATTGAGTAGTCGGGTAGGATTAGAAACATTCCCCTGTCGTATGCTCGGTGGTGGATCATGCAAAGTGCGATCCCGTTTCTAGTGTCGTCGCTGCCTTGTTCGGCGGCTGCTGGAATAATGTGAGCTGCTTCTACCATTCCAAGTTGCAGCCCACAGACTGCACAGGAGAAGCCATAGGCCTCGAGAACTCTCCGCCTGAAAGAGCTTGAGCGGATGGCTCTCGCGACGATGACGCTGGACCGGGCCCGGGAGGTCAGTTCGGGTGCGCTTGGCCACAGGCTTGCGAGGCTCACATCACCAGCAAGCGCAGCTTCCAACCGCTGGAGATCCTCAGCGGACATAGTTGAATCGTGGAGTTGCCTTTGGTTCAGCAGGTAGATGGCAAGAAAATCGGGGCGAACGGCAAGTGCAAACTCGCCTTTGGCATTGCGGTAGATCGCGAGCCCATCGACTTTGGCTGCCTCCAGTGCCTGTCCAGAGATCTGGAGCGAGGGAGAGGACTGACTCGGTTCGGTGTGGAGGACGGGGTCGAAGACCGCGATGACTCCGGTGCTTTCGTGGAAGCCACACAGAAGTTCCAGGCCTCCTGGCATCGGACCAAGGGGCCGCTCAAAGTCTCCGGTTATCTGTATCCGCTGTTCGTCGTCCGGACGATGGGAGCCACCTCCGTGCGTGACGTTCCAAACGTAGATCCTGACGTCAAGCTGGAGTTCGTCCCGAATCAGGTGCAACTCGAAGGGGTGTATCGAGGTAGTAACGGCGACCGCCCATCCTTGACGGCGCATTCCAGATAAGACACCCTCGAGAAGGTCGTGCTTTCCCAAAGTCACGGGACAGGAAATTAGGACAAATCACTTAGTCCTGCGGGGATGGTTCCGGATTGCCGCGTCGGGCGATCCACCTTTTGCCCTCGAACCCCTGCGACCATTGACCATGCAGATCACAAGCCTTCGGCAGTTGCGGTGTCACTCTCTCCCTATACCGTGTGGCCAATGATCAGATCTCGGCCTGGTAGCAGTCCTCCGGTAATCGACCTCTTCGCTGGAGCGGGCGGGTTCAGTGAAGCCGTAGCCTTGATCGGAGGTGACGTCCGTCTGTCCGTTGAAGTTGACCCGGTTGCCTGTGTCACGCTCAAGGAAAACGCACAGCCTGGGCACAGCGTTCAAGAGGCTGACGTTACCGAGTGCAGCGGCCGCGAGCTTCGCGAATCAGCGGGCCTTGCCAAGACCGATCCTCTGGTAATCGTCGGAGGAGCACCCTGCCAGCCATTCAGCAAGGCTGCATTCTGGGTCGAAGCCGGTGACGATGCGGCCTGGAGGAGGGATCGGGCACTGGGAATCGCACGTGCTAAGCCGCCCACTCCATCGATAGCGCGTCCGGATGAACGACGCAGCTTGATTGAGCATTATTCGAGGCTCGTATCAGAATCAAAGGCAGATGGATTTGTTTTCGAGAATGTGCCTGCCATCCAGTCCCCAAGGAACCGTCCAATAATTCAGAGACTGATAGCTGAAGCCGCTGACTCTGGCTACAAGACTGTCACCGTGAAAGCCCTTGCGTCCGATTTTGGTGTTGCTCAACACCGAGAGCGCGTCTTCGTCCTTGGATCGAAGCGGCGTACCCCTGAAGTACCTGAACCCACCCACGATGGCCGCGGGTTGGGCGCAAGAAATAGGCTTCCTGCTGTTTCAACTGGGGAGGCTCTCGAGTTGTTTGGTAGCGACAACTTCTTTGAGCCAGAGGAAGTTGTCGCTGGAAAGTGGGCTGACCATCTTCGAGTCATTCCTCCGGGATGGAACTACAAATTTCATACGGAGTGGGCAAATCATCCGAACCCGACATTCATTACGGAACAGCGGTTTTGGAATTTTCTGCTTGTTCTTGACCCGTCAAAGCCCTCCTGGACCATTCCAGCTAATCCCGGACCTTGGGTTGGCCCATTCCATTGGGACCACCGACGTCTCAGGACCCCCGAACTTGCTGCGCTCCAGGGCTTTCCGCCCGGCTACCACTTTGCAGGGAATCGTCGTGAGAGAGTGCGACAGATCGGCAATGCCGTGCCTGCACCTCTAGCGGCACCTATGGTCTCAAGCGTCTTTCAGTCTTTGGTCAGCTAGGCGAAGCACGAGTAGGAATGGCGCGGAGATGTATGCGTTTGTTTTCAGGATGCGGTGATCTCGACCTTTGGGCTGGATCAATCTGAAATCGTTTTTGCAACGGATTGCGATTGCCACTGTGAGGTCGAGTTGGATGTGACCGGGTCCCCGTGAACTGATCCACCCGTTGTGCGAGTCCAGATCCCCACTATTTTGGGGAAGGAGGACAGCCATGAAGAACCGTAAGCACACCCCCGAGCAGATCATCCGCAAGCTGGCCGAGGGCAAGAAGCTGCTCGGCGAGGGCCAGAACATCGAGGAGGTCTCCCGACACCTGGAGATCACCGAGTCGACCTGGCACCGGTGGCGGAACCAGTACGGCGGCATGAAGGCCGACGAGGCCAAGAAGCTGAAGGAGCTGGAGAAGGAGAACCAGCCAGGACCGCCTCAAGTTGCTATACCGGTTCGTCCACCGATTCTCGACTTGAGCACAGTTCCGGTTGCCGACGTCGCGGTCCGGCTATGGGAGTTGCTGGACCACAGTATCGAAAGTGCAGTTCGCCAATCCCCACTCAACTGAGAGACGTTATTAGGCCTCCGACAGACCTAATCTGAGGATGCGACAGAAAAGCGACGGACTCCAAATCGGATTTGAACTTAGTATCTGACACACCCTGGGGCTGTTCATAGATCTTGGGTATGTTTTCGATATCAAACCAGCGCACATTTGCGATCGCATATTCCTCGTCGAATTTTGCCTTTGATCCGGAAGCCCATCCGTCACCCAATGATTCCATAGCAACTGACTGAAATCTCGTCCGATGTATGTGATGAATCGTCGATGTAATCCGATCAACGAGTTGGGCGATCGATACCCCCGCGACTGACGATGTCGTCAAGACTGACACGACGAATGCCCTGATAGCCCCGGGCGGATTCGCTTGTTCAAATGAGAAATAGTGCATTCTATGGTGGCCTAAACTCGTCTTGACTTCCACCCTTTGTCCAGCACCCGCAAAATCGAACAAGTCGAGAGGCGTTGAGTGCCAGGCCTCAACCGCCGCATTTACATCTGAGGAATGGGCGATAACCAGAAGTTCACCCCAGAGTCCGATTGTGGATCTTCGCTGTGGTCGCTGCACAGCTTGAAATAGTTCTGAGATTCGCGTGATAGCCGTCACAAGCGACTCGGTCGAATTGTTCGAGGCATCCAGAAGTGCGGTGCTTAGTACATCTAAGAAGGAGGCCTGAAGATCGGAGTCCTCCGAGAGGCACTCGACGAGGACCAGTCGTTCCCAAGCCTTACGGTTCGCAACTAACAACTCGCAACGTACGTTGAACTGGACGGACAGGTTGGTAAACCTAATGTTCACTCGTTCAGGTCCGCTCACTGCCGGCAATATAAGAGCAATCCCCCGATCACTCCTTCCGATCCGAACCCATGGAACCGAGGGCAATCGCTCGGCAACAAGGGCCCCTTGCTGAACGTCCGCCATCGAAAGCGACTCCGCAACCTCCTGGATGTCCTGAGCGAGGCTCATGATTGCTTAACCAAGCTCCATCGCGACTGCTGAACGAATCCTGGTAGGTAGATAGACGGCAATGAACGGAACGGCATTCGCAACGGCCAACTCGGATCCGTCGGGCCATCCCTTCAGATCCACAGAGTGGATCTGAATTGTGATCCGGTGTTCGTTCCGGGCTTTAGAATCACCCAGATACCGAGCGGGTCCCGACTTCGGATTGCGCCCCTGGTGGAGTGTTACTCGACCGTAGTCGGACACTCCTCCTTCGGCCCATTCGATCGTTCTGCTTCTCTCCCCAGAAACTCCCGATGCAATCTTGACGACACTGCAATTGTCCCACGCACCACTCGCATCTTCTGCAGCAGAGGCCAACTGGATTCCTAGTGCAGCAAATGTGGCTGCATCGCTTCCGCAGTACCGAAGATCGGCGAGAAGTTCGCGCAGCGGCGTCAATGTGCAACCTGCGGACAAATGACGTGTGGCGTTGGTATCGCCCGAGATAGTCTCATCAGAATGGAAATCGAGTCCGTCCAAGAACCTGCCAAGCATTTCCGTATTCGCCTCGAGTATCCCCACTTCCTCCAATGAGATGAACTTTTGTTGGGCCCAACCACTTTTATCGAGCCTCAGATAGCCAAGCGAAATTCGTTGAGCTGCCTTCCGGGTCAGACGAAATCTCTCATCGAGCAGAAACACTCGTTTCCATTCACTTAGAGGTCGAGCACTGCTATCGAAGTCTTCGAGCGAGGAGCGAAGAGCTCTCTCGTGTCGAACATAGTCGACAAATGCTCCATCGACTTCGGGTTGAAGCCAGGCTCTACACAAGTCCTCATAGTCCGCCTTGTAGCCGAAAAATCGAGCTCTCTGCTGAATGGTGTCTAACACCCGTATACCTGCAGAGCGCATCATATGCGTAGTGCATAAACCCTCAACGGTGAAACCGACGCCAAGAAGGTTACCGCCCACTAGTACCCAATACGGGCCCAGTGCCCAGTTCACTTCCGCTGATCCGTCCGAATTGACCTTCTTGATATTCAGTCGATCTAGCACCACTGAAACGAGTGGCACAAGCAGATTAAGATCTGGTAGTTCTGGATCAGATTGCTTCAAATCATCCCACACTGGTGCAAGTTCATCTTTGACGAAATCTTTACAATCTGAGTCCTCAAGTGATTGCAGCAATCCCAGGATATCGTGCTTCATCGCATCGATGGATGAATACCAAGAGCTATGGACATCCTTTTTCGAATGAGGATGGATCAACATAGTGCGCCGATCCATTCGCTTCAGAAATCGAGATTTGGCACAGACCAGGAGATAACTAAGGAAGGCTTTACGGAGGGATGGCGGAGGACCTAACTTTTCGAAGTCATCCGAGTCCAACGCGTACAGTTCCTCGTGCGAGATTGCCTGCACGAACTGGTCGTGATGGTCTACGAAGAAGTATTCGCCGCCGCGGTAGTCAGGACCGGGGCGTAATAGACAGACAAATTCTGGCGCCATCTCATCTGTGAATCGGGCAAGAAGTGGCGCCTGAGGAGTCGCCGTGTACTGAAGTAGCGAGTGGATTGGCAAGCACTTTCGCAATGCCAGCATCTGTGAGTAGGTAGCACTTGGTGTGGTCTTGCCCACATCCGGTGAATGCATGTGCGCTTCGTCATCGATCACTAGGGCCGCAATTTCAGAAAGTTCGGATGCGCTCTCGAGCAGCGATATAAGGTTTGCAAGATGGCTGTGGTTCTTCATCACTACGACAAGAGGAACTCCCAGATCGAAGTTGTCGCCCGTGTCATTTGCAAGCTGACTTAATGTGCCGAGGAGCGAGTGTCCAGCGTCATTATCTAGTGACGGATTGCGGAACAGGATCCACCTGTTGTAAGCGTTCATGGAGGAAGTGTCGAGATCCTGAGCTAACCGATCAATCGTCTGGGATTGAAGTATCTCAGTGGTCCCCGCCACCACGATCACTAGTTTGAAGTTGTTGTCATGAGCCATTGCTGTGACCGTGGTGAATGAGGACGTTTTTCCGCTTTGTACGTAACCCAGTACGAGGCCCGTTCGACGCGAAGCCTTGCCTGGAGGGCTTCCAGGTTTGACACATCTGCCGAGAATGCGGCTGCCCTCCTCTTGAAGCCTCGTCCTCATGGATTGAGGCTTGCCGTCCAAAAGCTTTTCGGTCTCCGCACCGATGATCGGAGTCCAATCGTCTGTTTCGTCTGTTTCGCCATTTTCGGGGACAATTACTTCCTTCTTCGGCACTCAAACTCCTTCAGGATGTAGCCAGAACATCGTGTAAGAACTCGTTGAGGTTTCTCCTGACCGCGCTCGAGTTCTTGTTTCCCGCCGTCTGTGAAGCCAACTCTGCGAGAGCGAGCGCTGCCGCAATCCGAACTAGTAGAGCCATGCTCTCGTCAGATACAGCGAATTTTAGCGTGAAAGGATTCGTGAGGGAGAGTCGAATGCGTAGGTCCCGAGCACCCTTCGCTCCAAGCTTCGGTGACTCGGTGATCTGGAGCCACGTCCCACGGTCAGCAGGACGGTCACTGAGTTGAATTGTGACCTTCCACGGTTGATTGCGGACCACGAGATCGAGAATGGTCTCCTTTGGGACGCGGCGACCTGGAGAGGGGAGACTTTCACCAGCAGCAGTCGACTCTTGCGCCTGTGCAGTGAGCAAATTGGATCCGGACTTTTCGATAGCGGCGGCTGTCTCACGCAAGGCGACAGTCGCCGCCTTGGCGGTCTTGGCGCTCAACTGACGGAAGTTGTCAGCCTGGTCAAGAAGGGGCAGGGGCTTCCGATTTAGTTCTCTCTTCAAGACCTTCAGGAACTCCTCTTCCGAGGAGTTCGTTCGGCCCCATGTAAAGTCCTTCTTATCCACCGTCGGATTGAAATCATCCATGTCGAGTTCAATCAGTAAGCGCTGAACTCGGTAGCTGCCTGCGAACTGAAAGATCTCATTGGGTCGGTAGAAGTCCTCAAGGTTTCCCTTAATCAGCCTTCCCCTCCAAAACAGATGGAGGCCCGCCGCACTCTGCTCGCCAGTCGCAAACAGAAGCGCTCTTCCCGCTATGAGTTCCCCCTTCGGGAGTTTCAGCGTCAGGCTCTTCTCCCAAGTGAGTTTCTTTCCCGTCGGGCCAGCCTTTGTCCATAAAGGCGACTCCATGACGCGTCGTTCCTTGTAAGTCAGGGGCACCCCATTCCACAGGATCGACACATCTCCGGTCTGAAGGAAGCGTCTGTACATTCCGGCCAGGTAGTCGCGAATCTTTCCAACCGTCCGACTCGCAGGGACGGCATTAAGGTCCCAGAGCTTCACCTCGGTCCAATGCTCATTTCGATCCGCTGCACTCTCCACTGCCTCAATCCGCTCACTGCCGGCGGCGATCAACTCAGGAACGTTCATTGTCACCTTGCGAATGACGTTCTCGCCCAAAGCTTTGCTTGATACTTGCCAGTTATCGCTGAACCAGCACGCTGCTGTCTTCATCCCCATTCCGTAGCGTGACAAGGTCGATTGGTCGGGTGGGCGTTCCGCTGGCTTGAATGCCCTCGCGTAGTCAGATTGTGCGATCCCAGCAGCGTTGTCCCAAATCCGAATCTCCCCTCCACCGGATGGTTCGAATGTGATCTCAATCAGTAAGCGGGATTTGCTGCCATCGGCACGCCTCAAGCGCTCCTGGTTCTGCTGCCAGCTTGAGACCGAGTTATCGACAAACTCTGCAATGGCATGCCACGGCGAGTAATCCATAAACTTGAACATTGCTAGAGTCCCGATGCCGGGCGTTACCTCGACGAATTCGATTGATTTTCCGCGACTGGTCACTGGCTCTCCTGGGGTTGGAAGACATCTTGTAACTTTCGAACATCTCAATCAATCAGTCAGTTCAACGCGTCAGCAATGCCGCGGCACACCTGGGCCGCTAGCGGAGGGCAGACGGAGTTTCCGAGCTGAGATTGAATTGCCCTACGAGAGCCCACAAATTCGTAACTGTCAGGGAATCCAAACAGTCGCTTCACCTCAGGAACACGCAGTCGTCGGTTCTCCCAGTGGAACGGCCCAACATTCGGACCAGGTTGAGCCTGGATGGTGGGAGAGGGCCGTTCGGGATTGAGCTTGAGTAAGAACGACCAGTACCGGCTGCGCCACTCGAAGAGTGGCTCGGGATACTTACGCTTTTCGGTGAAGTGGAGGTAATTGTCGCCCGGCGGCACTTCGGGCAGGAGGTCCGCCCACTGACCTCGGATCCGCTCTTCCCGTTCCGGTTCAGCCACTAGGTCAGCGAGTGCTTCGCCCGCGGTCACGTGTTTGGGAAGACCTGTTGGCGCCACCCTACGGCGTTCCCACAATCCCGAGTGAGTGGGCAGGGGCAGGATGGGTTTGTGGTGACCATTCCGAAATCCGACGACGAACAGCCGCGGGCGGAGTTGTGGCACACCGAAATCTGCTGCGTTCAGGACCTTCCACTGCCAGGTGTAGCCAGCATCGGCAACTTCATGTAAGAGGCGTTGGAAGGCCGGTTTGCTAGCCCGATTGTTGTAGGTCAAGGCGTAGACGTTCTCCAAGACGAAAGCCTTAGGCCGCGATTCCTTCAAGACACGCGTGTATTCCTGAAGGAGGCTTGCGTTTGGGTCGAGGCCTTTGCGTTTCCAATCGAGCCAGAAGCCTGACTTAGAGAATGGCGTGCAAGGAGGCCCACCTACGAGTAGGTCCGGACGAGTGTGCCCAGTCAGACCGGCCCCACCGACGATCTCGTCCGTGGGTAGGTCAAGAATGCTGCGCTCGAGCACATACACACCGGGAAAGTTCTTCGCCAAAGTAGCTGCAGCTTCGTGGTTGGGCTCGACGGCGGCCCGCAACTCGAAGCCAGCCTGCTCAGCCCCCAGGTCAAGGCCTCCCGCTCCTGAAAAGAGACTTATAGCCGTTAGTGCCATGGTCGATTCTGCCCGGAGGGCGCTTCAGAATGGTGAATGGGCAGAATGAGACTTCAACTTTGGCTCTCTCCATCTATCTCTGGAGTGAGCCACTCGGCGCTCGTGCCGAACCTTTCAGAGCTTCAATCTGCATGTGCTCGAAGCTTGAGCTGCCACCCGTTCTGTCGAGGTGTCCTCGCGTGAGTGCCAACGGGAGTTCACGCTGTGAGTACCATCTATCGTCAGAGGTCTTATCTACGCAGTTCTCGTGGGAAATGATGATTTGGCGCCGGCAGGTACCAGTAGTTCAAGCGTCAAAGGGGAGGCTTCCCGTTGGCCTGCCTGGCCATCACATGCAGCCCCACGATGAGTCCTCCAGCAATGAGGGCGGCTTCGTTTCGCTCAGACTTCAGGTGCTGCTCGACGGCGATGACGTCCTGAATGGACGGGTCGTAGCCCTCGGCTCGGAGTTGGGCTTCGATCTCGGCCAGTGACGGGATCGGCTTGACCGCTACCTGAAGGTTCGTGTGGATCGACCAGAGGATGCCACCGATGATCACCAGTACCCATATGAAAGCCATGACAAAGACCGGCGCCATCATGACGCCAGAGATCGTGTTGACGAACTGATTGTGGGGAGTCCCGCTCTGTTGGTCGGTGTTGACCAGCGTCAGGACGATTCCCACCACGAAGGCCAAAACGGAGATCAACGTCGTCCGGACCAGCCACTGCCAGAGGGTGTGTTTCCAGGCGCCCTTCGCCCTCGTCGGCGGCGCTGGGTCCGGCCCGGCGGAGCGGGGGATCTCGGTCGGCTCGTAGATCTGCCGTGCCCGCTGGCCTCGGTATCGCTTGGCTGTGGCCCGCTGCTGATCTGGTGTCGGAAGTTCGTTGGTCATCGTTGCTCCGTAGTGACTTCGGTGAGGGAAACCACAAATACAGAAATACACCCCTCGGTCACCGAAGTCAACTAGCTTTGTCATGTGTCGCCAGCCGCCACTACGGACTATCTCGACGACGAACTCTCCCTGGGAGAGTTCGTCCTGCTCTGGTGGGCCGATGACGCACCGGTCGGCGATGATCGCGAGCAACTCGAGAAGTTCCTCGACCGCAAGCAGGCCTTGATTCGAATGCTCCGGAAGAGTCGGCCGGCGTTTCCTGAGCCAACGGGCACGTCGGGACGGACCCGCCTCTACCGACTGGGTGATCTCGAGACCTGGATGTCCGGCGAAGAGCGTCTGGCCAGCCAGTTCCGAACTCGAGAGTCGGCTCGCCAAGGCATCGCCTCAGTGGCACCTCCGTCGGGCCGAGGACGCCTGTCGGCGCGAGCTCGATGCCGGGCTGATCCGTCGGCTCGAGGTGGCGATCCTGGTGATGCTGCACCACCTCGGGGCAAGTGCAGAGAGTGTCCGTCAGCCTGCCGCCGTGCGGAAGCTGCTGGCTGGCGACGACAAGACGATCGAGGCCCTCAGGGCCCAAGCGCCTCGGGTTGAGCGGAGTGCACCGGAGCTGGCGGGAGTATTCGAACGGCTCCTCGAGGAGGTGCCGACCGTCGTAGTCGGTTCGAGTCGGCTCGCCGGTGCCCTTTTCGACGCCTTGAACAGCGGCCTGTCGGGCTCCGACCTGCTCGACACCACATTGGAGCGCCTCCCTTCGTCACCGGCACTTGGAGGCGGGAGCGCCCTCACGGCCAGCGGCCTGTCCCGGTTGATGGTGGCTACCGGTGACCCCCACCCTGGCGAGCACGTCCTCGACTTGGCGTCCGGAGAAGGGGGACTGCTCCTCCATGCCGCCGAGCAGGCGGGTGGGCCCGTCGAGCTCACCGGCTACGAGGCCGACCCCGTCTCGTGGGCCATCGCCAAGTCCCGGTTCTACCTACGGGGCCTGGCCGTAGACCTCCGGCTCGAGAAGTCCCTCGACGGGAACGGGTCCCTTCCTACCGCCGATCTGGTGCTGATCGATCCTCCCCTGGAAGGGCGGCGCACCTATCACCTCTGGCTTTCCCTGGCTGCCGGCTGCGTCGGATCGGCAGGTCGAGCGGTCGTCGCCCTCCCCGCCATCTCGCTGGATACCTCTCGCAAGGAGTGGCGCGAAGTGGGCGGTCAGGTGGCGGTCGTCGTGCGGGCCACCAGTCGTCTTCGTGTCGACCACGGTGATGCTCTCGCTCTCTGGGTGCTCGATGCCCGGCCAGGCCCCGAGGTCTTGATGATCGATGCCTCTCGCCTCGGCCGGCACAGAGGCCTCCTCAACGACGTGGGTGTGGATGAGGCTGAGTTGCTCCGCAACGCCGTCCGAGCCTGGCGCTCGGACGCACCCGTTGACGAGGGTATGCAACTCAGTGTGGGCACAGTCCCTCGTGTAGAGCTCAAGCAGCCCGACGCTGAACTCTTTCCCCGTGGGAAGTTCAAGAGCAGACGTTCGGAGTGGTCGGTTTCAGCGTCCGAGCCGGCCCACGAGGATCTCGTCGAGGCGCAGAAACTCGTCGAGCGTCTGGCCGATCTGGTCAACGGACCCCTGGCCTCGTACACGTCGGAAGAGCACCGACGGGCCGTCAAGCGGCTGATGATCCGACTGGACAGCTATTTGGATAGCGAGGACGAGGAGACGGACGAGTCGCTGGAGTGACTCTGCTCGCCACTCGGGTCATGCCGTGCCGAGGTCCAAGGTGATGGCTGCGGCGATCAGTTCGGCAGCCGCGCTGGCGGAGATAACCGAGGGGACATCGATGACTTTCCACTCGTCGGGCTCGTCCACCTGATCCGGGTCCTCGCAGAGGAGGGCCGTGCCGTCCGGCAGGGAACGGAACCCCACGAAGATCCGGTGGTAGTCCACACCGAGGAACTGGGCGGTGATCCGAAGGAGGGGATAGCCACCTCCGGGATGGACCAGGCCCCAGCGGAAACGGTCGTCCCGTCGCTCCACGTAGAGCCGGCGTGAACGCTCGCTGGCCACCGACACGGCGAGTGCCACCTCCTCGAGCGGGGACCACCTTCGGTTGCTCTGGATCAGGGCGACGCGCGTCGCCAGGGGACCGTCGTTCATGTCTTCTCCTCATCGATTCCGGCAGTGCCACCGTGCCTCTCGGTCGGTTGGCGGAGTGTCATCGGGCCGGATCCCTCGACTCCTCTGGATGGGTAGTTGCTCCCCGGGTGAACTCCTACGCATGGCTCCGTACCTGGCTCGCAGGTACGACCTTCGACGGAACCAGCTTGGGGTTGCGTATTGACTTCGGTGACCGGGGTGATAAGGTCTAGTACATTCGCTCACCGAAAGCAATAAATGTCGATGCCATCCCAGAAGGTCCGCTGCGGACCCCACTTCCACCACATCGAATGGACCCCGACCGGACCGACGCTTGCTGCCACACGGAAGTCCGTCGGAGTCGGTTCTCCACGTCCTGGGCGGGCCGTCCGGCTGTTCATCGAAAGTCGAGGCCTGGAAGCGGGCCGGGGTCGAGCCCGTCGAGGTCCATACGTGGGTCGCCAATGGCATCACCGACCCGTTCCGAGCCGGACGTTGGAGCGGCCTCGGGTTCAGCCCACAACAGGCATCGGTCTGGGAGCGGGCCGGCTTCAGATCGATCACCGACACCTACGCAGTCTGGAGGGCCGGCGTACTTCCCCCGATCGCAGAGTTCCTCAAGGGTCAGGGACTCGGAGTCGGCAGGATTGCTGCCTGTGCCGGTCGTGGTGGCAGCGTTGAGGACGCGTTGGCATGGCACCGGACCGGTCTGGACACCTCGGTGATCAGTCTGCTGCGAGCTGGCGAGCAGAAGCCTGAAACCGTCGATCCCGAGGGCAAGTGGGTCTGTCCTCACTGCCGTAGGCGCTTCGATCCGAGGCGGGTCCTCGCTCATGTCGGGAGCCAGCGCTGCTACCAGGAGTCCGGCCGGTCAGAGGCCGACGGCTGGGTCGAGATGCCTGACCGCTGGACCGACGTCTTCGGGGCCTGGCGCAAGCACCACCGGTCACTCCATTACTCCTATCGCAGCCATCGGAACCGGTACTGGGTGCAGTCACCCTTTGACGGTGTCGACATGGCCACCATGCTGACTGCCATCACGAGGTGGCGGCAGCGCCACGGGGGCCGATGGAGTGTCGCCACCGAGGCGGTCATGGGCCTCTCGGAGCCGGAAATCTTGCGGTTGCTATCCCTACCCGAGGAGGTGCCGCCTGATTTCCACGCATGCCAACTCATCACGAGGACCCGAGGGAACCGGCCCTGGGACGGTCCGGCAACCGGCCGATCGGCACGGTGCCCCAGCCAGTATCGATGAGAGGAACGAACAATGAGCAACAACGACGTAACGACAGAGGCGGCAGCAGTAGCGGTGGGCATCGGGGCACCGGTGATTCTCTGGGGCGCCCCGGGCACCGGCAAGACGTCCGTGATCCGCGGTCTGGCCGACGCCTGGGGCCTGGAGTGCGAGGTGGTGGTGGCTTCCATCCATGACCCGACCGACTTCTCCGGCCTTCCCGTGGTGGGCGACGAAGGAGTCTCACTGGCCCCGCCGGCGTGGGCCCGCCGGCTGTCCGAACGCGGCTCCGGCGTCCTCTTCCTGGACGAGCTCACCACGGCGCCACCGGCCGTCCAGGCCGCCCTGCTGCGGGTGGTCCTGGAGCGGACCGTGGGTGACCTCGCCCTGCCACCGGGCGTGCGAGTGGTGGCCGCCGCCAACCCACCGGACCAGGCCGCCGACGGCTGGGACCTGGCCGCACCACTGGCCAACCGGTTCTGCCATCTCGACTGGGGTGCCGAAGCCGGGGGGTTTGCCCAAGGGCTGGTGGAGGGGTGGCCCGCTCCGACGCTCCCCGTCGTGCCGCCCGGCTGGGAGGCCGAGCTCCCCGGGGCCAGAGGGGTCTTGGCGGCCTTCATCAGCGCACGGCCCGGACTCCTGCTCGGCGTCCCGCAGAGCACGGGCGCAGGACGCGCCTGGCCCAGCCCGCGCTCGTGGGAGTTGGCTGCGCGGCTCTGGGCGGCCGCCTCCGCCGCCGGCGTGAGCGACGAGGCCCATGCCACCCTGGTGGCCGGTTGCGTGGGGGAGGGGCCGGCCCTCGAGTGGCTGTCCTTCCTGTCCGACCTGGACCTCCCGGACCCCGAGGCGCTGCTCGCCGACCCGGCGACCTTCGAACTGCCCGAGCGGGGCGATCTGGCCCTGGCCGTCCTTTCGGCCGTGGCCGCCGCCGTCGTCGAGCGCACCACGGGGGAGCGCTGGGAGGCGGCTTGGCGGATCGTCGAGCGTGCCGCCGCCTCGCACCCGGACGTGGCCGCCACGGCGGCGAGGAGCCTGGCCCGCTGCCGGCCTGATGGTGCGGCTGCCCCTGAGTCCGCTGCCGCCCTGGTACCGGTGCTCACCGCCGCCGGCCTCCTGAAGAGGGCCTCCTGATGGACGGCCAGCTCGATCGGCTCAAGCTCTCGGCAGCCCGCCTCTGGGCGGCCGGACGGTACCCCTACTTCGCCACCGGTCTGTTCGCCATGGTCCCGGTGGCGGAGCCGGGGACCGGCACGTTCGCCATCGACCGATCGTGGCGGGTCTACATCGACCCGGAGTGCGTGGCCGAATGGAGCGTCCCCGAGCTCGGTTCCGTGCTCGTCCACGAACTGGCCCATCTCCTGCGGGACCACGCCGGGCGGGCGGAGGAGCTCGGCATCGGGAACTTCAGTGCCCTGGCCTGGAACATCGCCTGCGACGCCGAGATCAACGACGACCTGTTGGAACAGGGCCTCCCTCTGCCCGGCAACCCGGTCACCCCTGAGTTCTACGGCTGGCCCGACGCCGAGCTGGCCGAGGCCTACTTCGGCCGGATCCGGTGGTCGCCGATCGGCGGAGACCCCGACGGGACGGCGCCGCCGATTCCCACCGACGTCGAGTGCGGAAGTGGCTCCCACGCCCAGGAGCGTGGGTGGGAGCAACTGGACGGCACACCGGGCGTCGGGCCGTCGGAGGCAGACCTCCTCCGCCGGCAGACGGCGGTTGCGCTGACCCGACACCACCGGGAGTCCGGTGACGTGGCGGCCGGCTGGCTCCGGTGGGCCGAGGATCGGCTGCGCCCGAAGGTCGACTGGCGACAGGTGCTCAGCGCCGAGATCCGTCGCGGGCTGTCCAGGAGCGCCGGCTCTGCCGACTACTCGTTCGCACGACGGTCCCGGCGGGCATCGGCCACCCCGGGGGTCCTGTTGCCCGGGACATTCCGCCCGTCACCGCAGGTGGCGGTGGTCCTGGACACCTCGGGGTCGATGGACGACGATCTGCTCGCCAGGGCGCTGGCCGAGGTCGACGGGATCCTTACCCGGGTAGGACTGTCGACCCGTCGGGTATCTGTTCTGAGCTGCGATGCCGCCGTCGGCGCGATCACCCAGGTGACCCGGAGCTCCGAGGTGCAGTTGGTGGGCGGTGGAGGGACCGACATGAGGGAGGGCATCGCCGCCGCGGTGTGTCTCCGGCCCAGGCCCCAGGTGGTCATCGTCCTCACCGACGGGTACACGCCCTGGCCCGCCGGGCCGCCGGCCGGTGTCTCCGTCGTGGTCGGACTCGTCGGCCTCGACTCGGTCGGAACAGGCACCCGAGGTGCCCCGATGGGCCCGGGCCGTCCGGATCGAGGAGGCGGCGTGATGATCATCGACATCGAGTCGATCGGCCCGAACGGACCATCCGGCATCTGCCACCGACTCTGGATGAGTGAGCCGAAGGCCCGCAAGAAGACCAAGGTTGTGGCCAGGTGTGATCACTCCGACGCCGAAGGGGTGCTGGCGGTCCTCGCCGGTGATTCGCTCCACTGCGAATGGACTGCAGAGATCCTCGAGCAACTGGTACGCCATCGCATCCCGCTCGAGGAGGCCCGTGCCTGGGCCGCCCTACCCATCAATCCGAGCAAGGTTTGGAAACACCATCGACACGCGGCCCGAACCTGGTCGCTCGACTGACGTCTACCTCTGGCACGCCGAGCACCTGACCCCCGCAGATGCTGCGCTTCGGTACATCCTCCCCCGTACGCAGAGGAGGGCCTGATGAGCACCGAGCTCGAGATTCCGGTCGAGTGCGGGGGCTCCACCCACAGGATCGCCTTCGCGGTCGATGCCATCGGCAGGGTCCGCATCCGGCTCCTCGACCACGATGCCCGGAACGAGGCGGTGCTGGCCGCGCTGGGGGGAGCCTCCACTGCCTGTAACCAGGCCACCCGATCCCTGCGTCAGCTGCGCCATGCCATCCCATCGGCTACCGACAGGGTCGCTTGGATCGGTGTCGGCGTGCGGACGGTCGAAGATCTGGAGGCGTGGCGGAACACGGGCATCAGGAGTCCCCGGGTAGCCGCCCGATGGCTTGCCGCCGGCGTCGCCGACGCCGGGGAAGCCTCAGAGTGGCGGACGTTGGGCTTCGAATCCCCCGAATCGGTGCGAAAGTGGCGATCGAACGGCTTCGGACCGGAGCAGGCCTCTCATTGGAGGCCGCTGGCCCCCGTCGATCACGCTCTCCTCTGGGTAGAGGACGGACTCACCCACAAGGACGCTGAGGGCTGGATGGCGCTCGGCGTTGAACTTCCGGTGTTCATGTACAAGTGGTTGCGGGTGGGGGTGCTCTCGGGATCGGAGGCATCCACCTGGGCCCGCGCCGGCGTTCGGGCGCCCCTCGACGTCGTACGTTGGTGGGCGGTCGGAGCCCTCGATGCCAGCGACGCAGCCGCCTGGTGCGAGGCAGGGGTAGGTCCCGACGGGCTGGATCCCTGGCTCGATGCCGGAGTTGCCTGTGGGCGCGAGATGGTGGTGTGGCGGCGACTGGGGGTCGTGGAACCCGAGGACCTCTCCGGATGGCGCTCGGCCGGCGTGCATGACGGGATCAAGGCGCGCCGCTGGCTCAACGTCGGTGTTCGGTCCCTCGAAGAGGTGCTGGCTTGGGCCGAAGTGGGTGTCGATGACCCATCGCAGGCACGACCCCTCGACGTGTCGGACGATCCTCGTGACCTGGCCGATGCGAGTTGGGACGGCATGGTGTACTCCCCTTGGGCGAAGAACCGCGCCCCGGCCCGCATCGTGACGACCCCACCGTGGTGCGCTGCACCTTCTGCGGTGACCACTGAGCACTACCACTACGCCTTCGGCCGTCCGTCGACCCTCGAGGCGGCGACGGACGTGATCGAGATCGACTTCGATACAACAGGCTGGGAAGTCTCCCGGCGCTACCGTCCGGTGCCCAATGGTCGCCGGGCTTCGATGGTAGGGAAACGCTGGTGATTGGCGGACGAGGCGTTGGCCAGGACCGGGCCTTCTCTCACCACAGCCGCCCGGCCACCGGCTGGCGTTCGTGGACGATCGGAACCGGTCCGGCATGCCACTGACCCCGTCCCCGTTGCCAGTTGGCCACCCGAAAGAAGCGTTCTGGATCGCCCCGGAGGACCAGCAGCAGGTTGGTCCAGATGTCGGCGGCCGGCAGCGACAGGTGGTCGTCGGGGACGACGCAGAGCCGATAGGGATGCTCCGAACCCGTCGGGCCGGAACGCGATGTCGTAGAGGCGTCCGAGCCGTACCCGGCCGAACTGGGTGTCCACCCAGAACGTCCGCAGTGCGTCCCACTCGTGCCGTTGCTGCTGGTCCAGCAGCGATACGAGGAGCTGCTCGGCCACGCTGTCAGGATCGGTCCACTCGACCTCCTCCCCGAGGATCTCCTCCAGGCGCTGCACCCCGGGGATGGCCCGACGCACGACGACCAACTCGGTTCCGGCGTGGGCCCCAGCGGTGATCCGGATCAGCGTGCGGTCATGGCCCAGGACATCGAGGACCTCGTACCCGGTGGCCATCAGCCCCCTTGGATGGGTCGCACCATCAGGATCTCCTCGGCGGCCGGATCGAAGGCCCGGATCAACTCGGCTTCGTCGGCGTTGGCCCCGGCCGGCCGGGCGAAGGCCATGCGTCGCTCGTCGTCGAGCAGCCTCCGGAACAGCGCCTCGGCCTCTTGGACGGCCTCGGCGTCATCGATGTCCCACGCCACCGCAGTGTCACCCGTTGAATCCAGTACTCGCATCGTTCCCATGGTCGTTCGACCCTTTCGCTCGTGGACCCCCCGCCCCTTCGAGACAAACATATGTTCGCTCCGGTCGTCAACCGGCCCTGACCAGGATCGACGCAGAAAACACCAGTTGAGAGGGGTAGAAGGATGTCGTGATCCCCGTTCCCGCTGAGGTGTCACACCCGTTCCGTACGATTCCTGTGCCAGGTTCGGGGATCGACAGGCGGACCCGAATCTCCGGGCCCGGCACGAAGCAAGCGGCACAGATCCGCGTGAGGGCGGGTCCGTGTACAGACCCTCTGGACAAATGGGTACTATGGCGTCTAGACTCCCTAGACATGGCGAAGGACAGCGGAGGCGATGACGACCCAGACGGCGGTGACGGAGTGCCGACCACCAGCAGGGACACTGAAGCCTTCGTCTCATGGCTCGGAGGTGTCGAGGACCCACGGGAACGCTACCGACGGGCGACTCAGGAGCTGGAGAAGCACCAACGGGCCGTCGAGCAGCTCTCGGCGGTCCGGGCAGCGGCAGCGGCCGATGCCTACGACGAGGGCGACTCGGTGCGAGCCCTGGCGGAGCGGCTTGGAGTGAGCCCGTCGAGGGTGCACCAACTGATTCAAGAGGCAGGATCCCGATCCCCGAAAGGGGAGGGGCAGAAGCGGCGGCGATCAGGTCGTCAGAAAGGCAGAGAGTAATGGGAACCAAGAGCAAGAGTGACAAGGCGAAAGAGACGACGCTGCTGGTGCTTGTCGTCGATCGGAGTGGGTCGATGCAGTCCATCAAGGAGGACATGGAGGGTGGGATCGCCAGCCTTCTGGCCGAGCAGGGCAAGGAGAAGGGTCAATGCCTGGTGACGCTGGCGCAGTTCGACACCGAGTACGACCTGGTGGCCGACGGCGTCCCCGTGGCCGAAGTTGGAGCCGTATCGGCTGGTCCCTCGGGGTGGGACGGCGCTACTGGACGCCATCGGGAGGACCATCGCCCACGTGAAGGACCAGGTCGACCGCCTCGGAAGAAAGCCGGTCCCGATCACGTGATCGTGGCGGTCGTAACCGATGGCCTCGAGAACTCCAGCAAGGAGTGGAGCCACCTCCAGGTCATGGACTCGGTGAAGGCCCGGGTGGCTGAGGGCTGGGACTTCACCTTCCTCGGTGCCAATCAGGATGCCATTGAAGAGGGTGCCCGTGTCGGAGTGGCCGCGGCATCGTCACTGACCTACGAGGCCTCCGAAGAGGGGACCCGCCAGGCGTTCGTCGGTCATGTCGAGCTCGGTAAGTCGCCGACGTCGTGGCGAGTCGAAGTCCATGGAGTACACAGAAGACGAGCGCCGACGGGCGACAGGCTCGTAACGTGATCGGTGGATCCACGAGCTATCGAGAGGATGACGTGGAGGTGATCGTTGTATCGGGATGAAGGCCGCCTTGTTGTGAGCCCGAGCGACCTGGTGGGCTACCTACTCTGCGGGCACCTCACTGAGTTGTCTCTCGAGGTGGCGGACGGCAGGTTGGATCGCCCCCCTGGCGACGGGGAACTCTCGGTTGTGCAGGCACGTGGCCTCGAGCACGAGAGGGCATATCTCGAGGGCCTGAAGGCTCAAGGCCGTGCCGTCACCGTGGTCTCCGAGGAGGGTGGGCCACGCGCCCGGGCCACCCGTACCGAAGCCGCGTTCGCAGACGGCCCAGACGTCATCTATCAGGCCGCCTTTTTCGATCAACGCGGATCGGGGCCCGCCTGGGTGGGTTACGCGGACTTCCTGGCCAAGGTGGACAAGCCGAGCCTGTTGGGCAGCTACTCCTACGAGCCGGAGGACACCAAGCTCGCCCGCCACGTCCATCCTTCGGCAGTCCTGCAGCTCTGTGAGTACGCAGAGCAACTGGAGCGGTTGCAGGGGACAGCTCCGCACCACATCCACGTGGTGCTCGGGGGGCAGTCGAGGGTTACTCTTCGGCTGGCCGATTTCGCGGCCTACTTCCGGGTGGCGAAGGCCCGCTTCATGGAGGCCTGTTCTGTAGGGGTGACCTCCTATCCACTCCCGGTGGCCCACTGTGCCGTGTGTCGGTGGGCCTCAAACTGCGAGAGCCGCTGGACCGCTGACGACCACCTGACACTCGTGGCGGGACTGCGGTCGGACCAGGCTGAACGGCTACGGAGCGGCGCCGGCGTCGGCACGGTGGCCGACCTCGCGGTATATCAGGGAGGCCCGGTGAAGGGCATCGGCTCCGCCGTCCTGGACAAGCTCCGTCAACAGGCCCGCCTGCAGGTGGCGGCCCGCGAATTCCCCGACCGGGCACCTCCCTATGAGCTTCTCGAAGGCAGCGGACCCGGAATCGGCCTGGCTGCGCTACCCGAACCGTCACCCGGCGACCTGTTCTTCGACATCGAGGGTGACCCGTTTGTCGGTGAATCGGGGCTGGAGTATCTGCTCGGGGTGGGCTGGCTCGATCCGGAAGGAGAGTTCGACTTCACCGCCTTCTGGGGCACGGACGGTGAGGGGGAGAAGGCGGCATTCGAGGCGTTCATCGACTTCGTGACGGCGAGGCGAGCCGTGTATCCGGACCTTCACATCTTCCACTACGCCTCGTACGAGAGAACGGCGCTGGGCAAGCTCATGGGCCGGTACGGAACACGGGAGGACGAAGTCGATGACCTCTTCCGGAGCGGCGTGCTGATCGATCTGTACCGGGTCGTCACCCAGTCGATGCGTGTCGGAACCCCCTCCTACTCCCTGAAGAAGCTCGAGGCGCTCTACATGGAGGCCCGCACCCAAGCCATCATCGACGCCGGTTCATCGATCGACCAGTTCGAGGAATGGCTGGAGAGCGGTGATCCGTCGATCCTGGCGGAGATCGAGGAGTACAACAGAGTCGATTGCCAGTCGACACAACTTCTGCGGGACTGGCTCGAGGACCGCCGCTCTGAGTACGCGGACGATTTTGGAACGCTCCCCGTCCGGCCGGCACAGCACGCCGGCACCACGGAGACACCAGCGTCGGGAGCGGTCGACGATGAGGTCAGGCGATCGCTCCTGTCGGCCGGCGGACCGTCAGCCAATCCCGAGGAGGCGGCGGCCTGCTCACTCCTCGCCGACCTGCTCGACTGGCACCGACGTGAGGACAAGCCGGTGTGGTGGGAGTACTTCCACCGCGTCTACGACTGCGTCGAAGACGACCTGTTCGAGGACACGGAGGCAATCAGCGGCCTCGACTATGTCGGCGAGGCACGGCGGGAGAAGCGGTCGACCGTGCATCGCTACCGATTCGATCCAGGTCAGGAGTTCAAACTCAGGGCCGGAGATGTGGTGGCCGACCCCGACTCCGTCCGTAGACAAGCTGAAGGTCAACCCAAGGTCCCCGGACCTGGAAAACTCGTGTCGATCGACTCCGACGCCGGACTACTCGAGTTGAAACGTGCAACGACGTCCCGTGCACCTCACCCGCGCAGTCTCATCCCAGCCGGTCCGATCAATTCGTCAAGCCAACAGGATGCTCTCCGGCGCATCGCCACTTCCGTCACTGCCTCCGGTATCGATGGGAGCGGGCCCTATCGAGCTGTCCGCGACCTGCTTCTTCGATATCCGCCGCGAACCAACCCTGTGACTGTCGACGGGGCGCTGGTCCGGCCCGAGGAAAGTGCAGAAGATGCCGTAACCCGGATAGCAGCCCATCTTGATGAGGGGTATCTGGCCGTGCAAGGCCCTCCCGGTTCGGGGAAAACCCGGGCTGCGGCCCGTCTGGCTCTGGCTCTGATCGAGAAGGGTGTGCAAGTGGGGATCACCGCCAACAGCCACTCGGTGATCACCAACCTCATCGACGAGATCGGCAGGCAGGCGGTCAAGTCCGGCGTGAGCTTCCGGGCGTCACAGAAGGGTGAGCCTCATCAGGTGTCCGTCCACCCGGCAGTGACACGACGGAATGAAAACTCGGAGATAGCCGATGACCTGGCAGACGGTGTCGACATCGTGGCCGGTACGGCCTGGCTGTTCTCCCGGCCGGAATTCGACCAGGCTCTCGGCTGCTTGATCGTGGACGAAGCCGGCCAGTTCTCCCTGGCCAATACGGTTGCCATAGGGGCAGCCGCCCGGAACCTCGTCTTGGTCGGTGATCCCCTGCAGCTCGCCCAGCCTTCCAAGGGCACGCACCCCGGAGAAGCCGGAGTGTCGGCACTGGAACATGTGCTCGGTGGTGCAGAAACCCTGCCCCGGGACCTGGGGGTGTTCCTCGACCAGACCTACAGGATGCACCCAGCGATCTGCTCATTCATCTCTGAAGTCGTCTACGACGATCGTCTTCACCCTGTACCGGGATTGGAGCGGCAGAGCGTAAGCGGTGACGACGCTCTCTCCGGATCCGGACTCCGTTGGAGGCCGGTCAATCATGCGGGCAACCGGACCGCCTCCCCGGAAGAGGCGGAGGAAGTGGCGTCATGCGTTGACCAGCTCCTCGGGCGCACATTCACCGATGCCAAAGGAGATGAGGCAGCCGATAGAGCTCGATGACATCCTCGTCGTTGCCCCCTACAACGCTCAAGTTCGACTGCTCAAGGAGAGACTTCCAAGCGGTGCACTCGTCGGAACGGTGGACAGGTTCCAGGGGCGCCAAGCGAAGGTGGTGATCTGTTCGATGGCAGCGTCGAGCACGGATGAGATTCCCCGAGGCATGGAGTTCCTTCTGAGCCGGAACAGACTCAATGTCGCCGTGTCACGGGCTCAGGCGCTTGCGGTAATGGTCGCAAGTCCCGATCTCTTGACGGTCAAGTGTCGGTCGGTAGAGCAGCTTCGGTTGGCGAACGGGATATGCCGCTTCGTGGAGATGGCCACATGAGTCACACGGGCGAGCGTGCCTTGTTTGTGATCGACCGGAAGACCGTTCCGGTTTTGGAGAAGAAAAACGGAAAGGGAGAGTGGTTGTGGAGCAACTACCGACCCGAAGCGATGTCCATTCTCTGGGACCTCTGTCCCGGTGCACCGATCCACGTCTGAGTTAATGCAATCCGCAGATGGAGAAGTACTAGCCCTGAAGGCGTGCCATGTAACTGATCGCTCGGAGGTCGAAACTTCGAAGGAACTCATCTGCAGACCACTCCGAAACGACGGGCTTCGCGCTCAGGGCATTGGACACGACGCAGAGTCGCCAAAGGGGATCATGAGTGGCTACCTTCCTTTCATTCTGGGTGACTATGAAGGTTGGCATCGGACCACTGACTCCCTTCAGCTCAATGTGCCGTTCCTGTGATTTCAGATTCACCTCAAAGTCGTAGCCCACGTTGTCCTTCTGACGATCGACGACGTTCCATTTTCTGTATTTGTACTTGAATGTCCGGACGGCGGCTGCCTCGACCTTCGCATTCTGGACAGGAGTGCCAAAGCCCGCACCCAAACTCGGGCCTGGCCTCGGGGCCTGTTCATCTGACTTACTCAACGCATTTGGTAGGCCACATGTCTTCATCAGCAATCGAGCTTCTTAGCGGCGAAGTCGAGTAAAGGGTCGATGGAAATCCAGGACTGAACGCCCGCACACTCGCCAAGGCTGCGTTGCCATTCGGAGATCGAGAATAGGAGTAGGCGGGACTGAAGGGCTCGCCGAGGAGATTGAGGATCAAGTCTCGCTGGGGCGTCCCGTCCTCATCGACCCAATCCTCGAGTGCGTGGACACGACAAAGGCCGACCGCCATCCGCTTGTCTGTTTGCCAAGCGAGGACGAGGTCACCAACGGCCATCCTTCCTCCACAGGATTGATAGGCTGCTCGTGCTCCGCATAGTGGTGCTTCCGCCCCACGGACCGGCTGCGGTCCCACGAGAGAACTGATCCCAATCGCCGGCTGAAATTGCCGTCGAGTGCTCGTTGGCGTTGCACTTGTAGATCCAGAGCGCTGGTTGGTTCGTCATTTGACCCTCACCGCAGATAATCTCCATCGGATAGATACGACCATAGAGGAGGTGACGTCCAGGGGAGGGGTTCGCTGAGGTCGGCCGATTATGCGGAGTTCCGGCTCACCCGGAGAGAAGCGCAACCGGAGGCTGCCATACGTTGTGTCTATGTGCTCCTGCCCCGGTGGTGGTCATCGGGTGGTGCAACGATCCTTTCGGCGCAGCACGGATCGGTCCGGCGCTTCCCGTCCGGTATCGCAGAGTTGGCCGCAGGCCTTCATCTACCGACCGACGAGTGCCCGTCGGTAGACGGCTCAGGTCGGCCAATGCAACCTTCCGGCAGGTGCAAGCGGCCATGGGACTGATCTGGTAGTTGAGATCGGGCCGCCTGTCACAACCTCTGCGTACGGTGTTAAAGATGGAAGCGAATCAAGAAATGACAATCACCTGTGCCAATGGGGTGCACGCCCGCCTACTCGAACTGGAGCAGCACTACACCTACCGGGACCTCCTGGATGGAGCACCGACCCATGAGCTGAACGAACGGCTCCTCAGCCACATCGCTGAGAACCAAGGCCACATCCCGACTTATCTGGTCAGGCCGGCCGAGACTGTTCTTGAGGGGAGGGGTGCCCCCGGTCATCCTGTCGTGGTGCTTCCGCATCGCCAGTGCACCGGGCCTGTTCGAGGCGGGGACCCATCGTCTCCAGATCGTCTGGTTCCAGGACGGATGGGCTCTGCCCATCGAACCGGCAGTCATCGAGGAGTTGGGCTCCTTGGACTTCATGGCCGTTGCCTTCGACGAGGTGTCCACTTGGTGAGCGTGGCTCCAGCGCCGGATCGGCAGGTCGAGTCGTCGGCGACCTGGGCCATGCGGGTCCGTATCTTGCGGGGAGCCCACGAGATCGGGGGAAGCTGCGTCGAGATCGAGTACCGCGGGAGCCGCATCGTCCTCGACGTTGGCAAACCGATTGGGGCGGGTTGGGACGAGGTGGTTCCTCTGCCCGGGGTGCCGGGACTGGCGGACAGTTCAGATCCAGCGCTCGCCGGAGTGGTTATCTCCCACCCCCACCTCGACCACTACGGCTTGATCGGCCAGGTCGATCCTCGGGTGCCGATTTACATCGGCGAAGAGGCATCAAAGCTGCTCGCTGCCTCCGCCTTCTTCTCGGCGGCGGGCATGGAGATTCACCCCAGTGGCTTCCTGCGCGATCGAGTGCCGCTCTCGATCGGTGTGTTCACCGTCACGCCCTACCTGATGGACCACAGCGGCTACGACTCCTACTCACTGCTGGTGGAGGCCGCGGGCCAAAGGCTCTTCTACACCGGGGACATCCGAGGGCATGGTCGCAAGGCGGCATTGTTCGACCGGCTCCTGGCCGATCCGCCCCGCGGCATCGATGCGTTGCTTTGCGAAGGCACCCACGTCCGCGCCTCGAGTAACGAGTCAGCCGAGTTTCGGAACGACCAGACCCGATCTGAGCGGGACGTGGAGCTGTCGCTGGCGAGGCGGATGCAAGAGACCGAAGGGGCGGTGTATGTGGTCTCCTCGGCCCAGAACATCGACCGACTAGTCACGGTTTACAGGACCAGCCGGCGGGCTGGACGCATCCTGGTTACCGACCTATATACCGCGTCGGTCGGCCATGCCGTGGGGCGGAACACCCTTCCCCAGCCAGGCTTTGAGGACTACCAGGTCTATGTGCCCAATCGGCAACGGGTTTTGGTCAAGACCAGTGGCCAGTTCGACCGAATGGACCTGGTCCGGGACGTCCGGGTGTTCCCTGAGTGGGTAGCTGAGCACCGTGGGGAGCTCACGCTGTTACAGACCTCTTCGGCGGTCGGTGAGCTGCTCCGAATTGGAGCGCTCGATGGGGGCCTCGTGGTGTGGTCGATGTGGCCCGGGTATCTCCGGGATCCCAGCGGAACACGGCTCCGGGACTCGCTCGAAGCGGCTGGTATACCCCTGGTGCTGGACCACGCCTCAGGCCACACGTCGGTCCCTGACCTGCAGCGATTGGTCGCCGCGCTCAACCCCAGCGCTGTGGTGCCGATCCATACAGAAGGAGCGGCGCACTATGCGGAGCTCTTTGGCGGGGTTCAGATCCGAAATGATGGGGAGTGGTGGGATGTCCGAGGCGCAAGTCCTGACAATCGCAGATCGGCGGAAGCTGGCCAGAACTAAGTGGGCCCCAAAACTGGCTGGACAGACAGTGACCGACATGGCCAGTGGTCCGGTGGAGGAGTTCACACGAAAAGACGCAGGTGGCTCTCGGCTCTCTTCCCGGCTCTGTTGGTTCAGGTCCCCGGGCCGGCTGATCGTCGTCGCCGGGCCCTACGAAGATGCAGGCGATGTAGACCTGGCCCTTGCCCATGGGCTGCGCTACGTGAAGGATGACGAGGTCCTGGTCCTGGTCCTTCCTGATAACGAGGCAGTGACCCGGCCGACACTGGTGCGGGCGCCATGGATCGATCCAACACTCGAGATCTGGTCCTACAACCTGGCTGCCGCTGAACGGGACGAAGGACAAATCCCCAAGTTGATGGACCGCTACTCGAAGGCCGATGTCCTCAAGGCCTACGGCGAGCCACGGCCCGCGGGGTGGGGCTATGACATAGAGGCACCTCCGCGTCCCCCGGGCTACGAGTCTTATCTCGGCGAGAAGAGTCTGTGGGTCGATAGTCTGACCACGTGGCTGACCGAGCAGAAGAGTTGGCTCGATGCTGAGCACACGAATGGATATCTGGCATGGAAGTGCTCGGGCAAGATTGTGCTCAAGCTCAACAAGACAGCGAAGCGGCTCACCATTAGCGCCGGTATCCAGCACAGGAACCACAAGGATCCGGCGCGCCGACCGCTCGTCGTAGAGTGCTTCGGGCCGTTGTCCGCCGAGAAACTGAGCGAACTGAAGGGCCGGGTGGAGAAGGGTGCGGCCGAGCTTCCCGGGGGACTTGCTGACCGCTACCGCGAGCACCAGCTCCAGGGAGCCATTTTACGACTGGATACTCCGATTCTGGGATTGACCGGAATGCTCAAGTCGGAACGCGGAGCATGGCGGCCTTACCTGTGGCCACATGGTCGAGCCTTCCTCGACTTTTTGGGGATCGATGAGAAGGGGACGCTGCGCATCATCGAGACAAAGATCGGTGAGGACGAGATGATGGTCCTCCAGGGCCTCGACTATTGGATCTGGGCCACGGCAAATATGAAGTCACTCAGTGCTCATGACTTTCACGTAGATCATCCATCTGGCGTCGAGGTGGATTTCCTTGTCGAGAAAAAAGGCAAGGAAAAGGTGCTCGGTCCTTACTCCGGACCCCAGTCTCGGTGCGCTCTCCGCCGAGGTCACACACCGGTTCTGGGAGATCAGGGACTGGGAGAATGGCGAAGTGCCTGTATTCCGCCGTCCAGACAGTGCCCAATAAGTACGAGCCGATTTCCGGTCCCTCGAGAGGCGGGCGGACGAGGCGTCTCCGTCTGCCTCAGTATTTTAGATCGACCACGGGAGCGCGCCACTCCCAGGTAGTAGGCAGTTTGAAATCCGCTTTCTGCTGCTCAAGCCGGGCCATCATTGCGTCGATGCTGTTTGATCCATCCACCAGCGGGGAAGGTGTACGCTATGAACAGCCATGAGGTGGTGCTTCAAGAGCAAGTCATTCAGGACGAACCCTCCGGGCTGACCCTGACGATCTGGTGCACCCCCGATGGGGAGGGGCGACTCCGCATCGAGGGCTTACCTTTGGAGCTGGCTCGCGATCTTCAGTTCAGCCCGGAGGGTGTCCTTGTGGGATCGGGGTCCTCCGTCGCCGGAGGGTGTCCCCTCAGGGTGGTGAGCTAGGCACCCTTCTCGTTGCAGTTGGGGTAGCCACCGTTCGCCTTCTTGTAGTCGGCGAGTAGTGCGGCCTCCCTAATGGGAGCCTGCAGGGCCGTGGTGACCTCGCGGCGGTACTTGGTGGCAGATTGAGTGCACTTTCCCTCGTTGCCGGCCAAGTGTGACTGAAGCCGCTTCCGGATGCTTGTGGTCGACATCCCGTAATAGGTGACCTTCCCGTTCTTCAGGAGTACGTAGACGCCGGGTTTATCCGGTGAGCCATCCACGTTCGCCTTGGTGAAGGCCATCGCATCAGAGTTGACAGGCATGTTGCCGGTCTCCTTTCAGTTGGTGTGACCGGCAACCTCTGATCTGACGTTCAAGCGAAACACCGCTACAGTGCGGTTTGTACCGTCTGCCTTGGCGTCAAACCAAAGGTTGACCGGTCAGCCCCTGCACAGTTCGGGGGCTGACCCAATTTTGAAGGGTCAGCACTCAAGGTACTCGACTGCTGGCGGTATGTCGGCGATACCGCCCCGATGGCGTCACCATCCCACAAGCCGGGCTGGACAGGTGCAAAAATTTGACCATGCCTGCCACCGCTCCCACTAACCACCGACTACAGCCGATGGTCATTCGTCTACCTCGTGAGCTCCATGAGGAAGCGAAGCAACGGGCATCGGATGAAGATCTGTCGATTGCTCAGGTTGTTCGGCGCGCCCTCAGGGAATACCTCGCGCAGCCTTCCCGAGAGCGGGCCAGCAATCTCCCAGACTGACCATAAGTGGGAATCAGATGATGGCTGTCCTCAACGTCAACAAGCTGGGGATGCTCAAGGCCAACGTCCCGATCTGTGGGACTTGGCCGACGATCCTCCCGAGGACTAACTAATCCCCGGTCGGCTCAAGAACGATCCTGGCCGCTCCCTGGTTGGAGTCTTGGCTACCCGTGAAGGGATTCCGAACCTTCGGCCGATTGTGGTCGGCAGGCTCAGTCTCATGCCTCAGTCCCTCGGTGTGGTCCTGTAGACAGGACTCTCCACAGATCAGGCACTCGTCGAATCATCGGGTTCAACGCTACGAGTAACCTCGGCTCGAGGTGGTTTGGTCAGTTTTGGTAGGGCGTGGCGAGGTTCGGCATGGCAGATGAAAAGCACGACGTTGATGTCATTCGACAGGGACCCGACGGGCCCACGATGGCTCGCTGGATATGCCGGACGTGTGGTGCCAGTAGCAACGGGTGGATTCCGTATGGGCAGGCCGTTGCCGAGGCCCAGGCGCATCAAGATTCAAACTGACCCACTACCCACTCCGAGGGGGGGTGAAAGGGAGTGGCGATCAGGATGCGGGCGGGAGCCCTTAGGACTCCGCTGGCCCCCGGTATCGACAGATTTGAGGCAGAGCTTGGGCCGTTTTTGGACTTTTGGTGCAGATCCCCGATTCTTGGAGCAGGCTCGGATTCAGGTGCAAAGCCGCTGCAGCGGTGACGACTGATCGAGGGCGTCTCGGCGAACCGCGATTCCTCAAGCTCGGAAGGGTGCTGGTGCAGACGGCGATTGACAGAGCCAGGCAGCGCTGTTTGTAAAGCTGATAACTTTGGCGCTTACGCTCACCGGCGACCTGCATAACCCCTGGTCAGCACAGCGTTCAGGCCGTTATGACTACGGATCAGATTTTGCGACGAGGTGGGATGAGGCGGGACGTGATGAGCCGTCGCACTTCACTTTGGGATGAAGACGATCCCCCGGCGCGCTGGGGTGATTCAACAGCATCCCAATCGGAAGAAAAATACCCGAAGCTGGACGACGTGGCGCCGATTGACCACCTGCACCTCCAGCTCGGAGGCCCTCAGCTGACTCGCCGACCGAATCGAGCCGATCACCCCGCTCAACCACTTAGTTAGCGGGCGCCACGCCGAGTGAACTTGCGGAGAGTGAGATCACAACCGGACACGAACAGCCGACCGCCACGAACAACCACCAACTCCGTGAGTGCCGAGATGGACTCCAAGCCAATCTGATCCATCGTATCGACACCCGAGAGGTCCATCGTGATCCGCGGATCCGACTCGATCAACGCGTTCAGCTTCCCGACTGCGCTCACGGTCTCGCCTACGAGATCCCCCCTGACCGTCACGCACCACCCTTCCGCGGTGCTAGTCGCTTGAATCTCCAGGACCCCGATCTGCGGGGACCGTGTACGAGTTCCCCGCACCGAAGGACCACGCGAGGCCCGTTCGTTCTGTCCCGGAAGAACCCTGATAGCGGATGAGGGATATCCCGTCGTCACAGATCAACTCCCGACATGAGCGCATTGCCCAGTAGGGCCAGTGCCGCTAACGCACTTACCTGGTGGCTCAGACCGAACTCCCGAGCCCAGATTGCGATGTGAGGATCGTCGAGAAGCGACACAAGTGAGTTGCTGCATGGCGAGGCAGAGACTTCCCTCCCGACCCAGCGCAAAGCTTGACGGTGGATGACCTCAACATCGCGTGGCTTGCCTCCGTTCTGGGGTTGCCGTCCCACCCAATTCGTTAAAGCCACTCCACCCACCAATGCCGTATTTGGCATGGCCACTTTGTCTCTCAGTTCCACTTGGCGCTCCTATCTCTCCGTCGCCCGGTTGCCGCCATGGCCCTCTGGCAGGATCGACCACCTGCGTGTTCCGATCGTACGAATCGCTGGCTGGGCGTTCTTCGGTCAAACGACTCGGAGCTTTCGTGGAGCGGCCACGTACTCGGCTCCGGCACTGGCTGAGCACCCCGTCGCAACCCGCGTGGTCGGTTGACCGATGCGGGATCGGTCGTCGAGGCGCCACGCTTTCACTACGCGTCCTAAGGAGATACCAAATATGCAAGACGGATTTCGGTCTTTTGAAGAGCACACAGTCCGCCAAGTTCAATCTAGACCGGACTCTCCTTTTTGCCTGAGATCCATCGAAGCGACAGCCGATAACGAAGACGAGCGTGTCCAGTGCCCTTGTCTTACTGCAGAAGCTCAATTCTCGTGCGGCCAGCCAGCTGAATGCCGCCCGGCTGACCTTATGGAGCTGAAGGGTGGTCAGCTGGCGCAAGGCCCACTCAGCCTCTCGTCATTGATGCGTCAGGCCATGGACTCGGCCATTCCGATCGGAATGGCAGAGGCGATTGGTTGCCTCAGGGCCTGCTCGTCGATGCTCGAGCGCTTGGTCGAGAGCAGCCAATCCCAGGGCAATTCGTTAGCTGTCATGGGATGCAGCGATGCGATCTGGGACCTCTACCGAGCGATAGCGAATCTCCGCAACAGCTGTGATGACTGCGATACCTGGTGGAACGGACGGCTGGAGTGACTCGCGTGGACGGAAGATCTACGGTGGCAAAGGACCCGAATGCCGATTCGCGGGTAGTCCTGTGGAGGGCGGAGCGGAGGGGCCGACTCCAGGTCCAACCCTCTGGGAGCCTGAGCTGTGGAAAACTCGTGGGTGCGACTCTGTCGATGGCGGTCGCATCTCACGTAGGACACGGGCTCGTTGGCAATTGCCGCCGTGTCCGTGCCGATTGTCGTCGTGACGTGCCACAAATCGCCCTCTCGGCCGGTGATGCCCACCGTACGTAGTGGCACGTTGTCCTCAGGACTACGCGCAGCGCGGGGTCCGCTGGGTCAGGAGTGAGTGCACAATTCACTTCGGGCGGGGATCCAAGGTAGCCGACAGGTTACGACGAGAGTTTGTGGATCCGATGGGTGGTCGGTGATGACTGTGTTGCTGGGCGAAGGCGTGCTGGAAGCGGGTCGTATCAAAGTGCTCAGCGAGCCGGTCGAGCGGCGCACCGCCGAGAGCGGGGTGTCGCCTTCTGGCTCCGAGCACGGGTCAGTGGGCGGGGTGACGGACTATTCCTTGATAGGCCGAGAGCGAGAGATCGGCACCATCACCTCGTTTTTGGACCGGTCATTGCGCTCGGGTGGGGCGCTGGTCGTTTCCGGGGGGCCGGGGGTGGGGAAGTCCTCATTGCTGGAGTTTGTGTCGGCTCTGGGGCGTCAACAAGGCGCTCAGGTATTGACCGGATCAGGCAACGAGGTCGAATCAGGTATCAAGTATTCAGGCGTGAATCAGTTGCTGCTTCCGTTGTTAGCGGAACTCTCGGAGTCGGATGCATTCGACCTGGCGACCGTACGAGGCGTGCTCGGGTTAAGCGGTGCTGAGCCGCACCCAGTCACGGCCGCCATCGAAGTCTCTCTAATTCTCCGAGCATGCTCGGTAAAGAGGGCCATACTGATCGTGATCGACGATCTTCATTGGTACGACGCGTCGAGCATCCAGCTTTTGTCGTCGCTTGCGCGCCGCTTGGCCGGCACTCGGATCGCATTCATCGCTTCGAGCGAGTCTGGGAGCGGTATATCGACCGGTCCGTTGGGCCTGCCCGAGTACGAGATTCCACCGCTGAGCAAGGACGCATCACGTTCGTTAATCGAGAGTCGCTATCCGACGCTGTCGAGCGCGAGGCAGGCGCAGATTTTTGAGAAGGCCCTCGGCAATCCGCTTGGGTTGCTGGAGCTCCCTGTAGCTCTCCGTGAGCTCATTCGATCCGGCGAGCCATCTGCCCCAGGCGTCCTGCCCCTCACCGATCGTCTCCGCCAGCGGTTCGGCAGGTCGTTTCACGCCTTGTCTGAACGTACACGGCGGCTGCTTCTGGCCTTGGCCCTCGATGGAACCGGCAGTCTGCGACTGTTGCAGGACCTTGAGCCCACGGCCCTGAAGGATCTCGAGGAGGCTGAGCGGTCGCAGGTGATCCGGTCCGATCTTGCTCTAGGACGAGTTCACTTCTGCCATCCGCTGATCCGATCTGCCATCATCGAGAGCGCAAGTGGTGAGGAGCGCCGATCTACCCATCGCAGGCTCTCTTCGGCTCCGAGCGGCGACCCCGATCGATCGGTATGGCATCTTGGAGAATCGGTAGTGGCGCCTGATGAAAGCGTCGCTGCACTCCTGGAGCCCGCCGCACAAAGGCTAGCTGCGTCGGGCGATGTACCCATGGCGATTGTGGCCCTCGTCCGGGCGGCGGATCTCAGCGAAGGACTACTTGCTCGCCGACGCCGTCTATCGGAGGCGGCCTACATGGCAGCCGGCGTCGCCGGCGACTTGGAATTCGCGGTTCGGATGATGGCTGGGATACCCATGGCGAAGCCCGACCAACATCAAGAGTCGACAGTGGCAAGGGCCGTTCTCCTTCTGCACCGGGATGGCGACATCGAATCCGCATTTCGGCTGTTAGTGAAAGGCGTTGATTCGGTCAAAGTCCGGTTCACTCGAAGGTAACCCGAAGTCACCAGATCACCGACCAACACGCGCGTGACACCGAGCGGCAAATCTAGCCGAGCCGATATTTCGGCTACCGACGGACTCTTCGTGCACAGCTGGATGATCCTGCCACGCACGTCGTTGTGCGGCCACCGGTGAAACAGCGCCGACTGCAACGTCTGGATCGGCGCTTCCAAGGGAAGCTCGACGCTGGCCTTGGTCCGTCCGGCCGTCAAGGTGTAGGGGCGGACCAGGTTCGCCTCAGATGCGGGTGGCTGAGCCCCCAGTGGCCCCTCTGACTCGCGATTGTCCATCGCAGCTCACGAGTGTGACGGGCTCGGCGACGATGCGGGCCGTGCAGCCGCCCGCATGGGGGCCGGGCGATCAGACGGAGCACGTCGAGACGATTGCACGACGTTGCCCACCCGCTCGACAAGGACAGCCATCTCGTAACCGATCTGGCCGATGTCACATGACGTCGAAGCCAGGGTTGCCAAGTGCGATCCGTCACCCACCTGCATCAACAACAGGTAGCCGTGCTGCATCTCCACCACCGACTGCAACACTTGGCCGCCGTCGAACAGCTGAGCGGCGCCGCCGGCAAGACTGGCCAGACCCGACGCGACCGCGGCGAGTTGGTCCGCCCGCTCCGGCGGCAGGTGCTCGCTGGCCGCCATCAGCAACCCGTCGACGGATACCAGCACGGCGTGCGCCACGCCAGGGACCTCACGGGCGAAATTCGAGACAAGCCAGTCCAGGGAGTTGTCGGAGCGCGCCGAATCGGAGGCAGGCGTCATTCGTGATCGGATCCTTGATCTGTGTCGCGGGCATGCGATCGTCCTGCGTGGACGCCGCCGAAATGGCTGCTGATAGAGGCGCGGACGGCTTCGGGATCCCGCACCGGTGCCTCATGCGCGGGCGCGCGCCCAGAGCTGAAACCGCCGTTCGATGCCGACCCGTTGTCGTCGTCGGCTCGATGGTGCGCGGTGCCGTTCTGCTCGGGGCCGGCACCGCCCGGCACCAGCCGGGCGCCGGGATCACGCACCGGCAAGCCCTGTTCGGTGTGAGCCTGCACGGGCGTGTTCTCAATCTCGGCGGCGGCCGACCAGCCGCGGTCCCACACCGACTGCCAATCCAGGTCGGGGCTACGCGCCAGGGCGCCAGGGTCGTCGACCAGCCATTCGGACAGCATGCGCTGGTAGATCAGATCGTCGTCAGCCGGCCGGGCGGCGGGAGCGGCGGCTTCGGCAGTCCAGACGTCATCGACCTCCGGCGCAGCGGACTGAGCCTCGGGCGTCGCCGAATCCGCCGCGACCGGCACCGGCGCGGGTGGCTCGGCTTTGGGGCGCTGCAATTTGTCTCGGTTCAAGCGCACTCGCGAGCCGAAGAACGACGAGGTGTTGGAGGCCGGCTGCGCCGCGGGCCGTTCCGGCGTCGCCTCGGCCAAGTCCTCCCGGTCCTCCCGGTCCTCCCGAGGGACGGGCGGTGGCTCGCGGCGCGACGGGCGACCCGGCCTTTCGACCGGTTCACCGGTGATGCCGCTGTTCCCGGGACGGCGCCGCGGCAACAGGCTGACCGACGACTCGGACGAGGCAACACCGTTGCGTTCGGTGGCGTCGGCCAGCGCGGCGAGGTCCACGGAATCCCGATGATCCGGTGGTGCGGCGGCCGAGCGCTCGGGTGGCGCCGTTGCGGCCGGAGCCAGTGGCGCCGTTTCGCGCCGCGCGACCCGGCCTCTGTCGGCACCGGCCAGCACCGCCGGCGGCAAATAGACCTCGGCCGTCGAGCCCGAGCGCGCCTCCTCGACAGACGAGCCACGCAGCCGGACCCGGATCCCGTGCCGGTCTGCAAGCCGGCCGACCACGAACAAACCCATGTGACGGGCGCTCTCCGGGGTGACTTCTCCCCCGGCACGCAGCCGCATGTTGGCGATGCGCCGGTCCCCGTCGGTCATGCCCAGCCCGACATCGACGATCTGCAGCAGAACCGCTCCGTCGCTGCGGAATCCGGCCGAGACCCGCACCGGCGACGCTGGCGGCGAGTACCGCAACGCGTTGTCAATCAACTCCGCCAGCAGATGAACGATGTCGCCGGCGGCTGCGCCGGTGATCGCGCAGTCGGGCACCATCGACGTTTCCACCCGGCGATAGTCCTCGACCTCGGAGGCGGCCGCGTGGATGACCGACGACAGCGGCACCGCGGAGCGCTGATCTCCTCGCGAGCTCTGCGCGCCCGCCAGCACCAGCAGGTTGGCGCCGTTGCGGCGCATCCGGGCGGCCAGGTGGTCGAGGCGGAAGAGGCTGTCGAGTCGCTCCGGGTCCTCCTCGTTGCGCTCCAATCGGTCGATCAGCGAGAGCTGCTGGTCGACCAGGGACCGGTTGCGCCGCGACATGGTTTCGAACATGTCATTGACCAGAAGCCGCAGCCGAGCCTCGTCACCGGCCAGCAACAGCGCCTGGGTGTGCAATTCGTCGACCGCGTGCGCGACCTGGCCGATTTCCTCGGTGGTGTGCACGGGCAGCGGCGCGGGCGGCGATTCATCACCGGACCGCACCCGGGTGATCTCCCGCTCGAGATCCTCGTGCGCAACCTTGAGGGCGCCGTCCCGCAGCACCCGCAGCGGCCGGACCAGCGAGCGCGCCACCAACAACACGATCGCGAGCGCCGCGACGATGCCTGCCAACACCAGAGCGGTGTCGCGGATCGCGGCGTCACGCCGATCGTGGGCCTGGTCCTCGACGGCCTTCGTCACCCGCGCGGTGGTGTCCTTGACGATTTGCGCGGCGATCCCGTCGGTGGTCTGCACCGAGCGAAGCAGCGCCGGGTTGTTGACCAGCACAGTCGCCGGATCCGACATGAGCCCCATCCGGGTGACCATCTGCTGCTGCAGAGTCTTGGCTTGCGCTGAGCCGGCGCCGAGTACTTCGGCCATGCCGAACAAGGTCGAGGGCTCGGTACCGGCGAGGGTGATCATCGACGTACGCAGCTCGGGCTCGGGCAGGTCGGCACCGCGGGTGATCAGCAGTTGCTGCATCATCATCTGGCCGCGGGCCCCGATCGCGCGGCTCAGTCCCTGTGCGGCGGCGCGGATGTGCTCGTCGCTGACGCGCACCGAGGCGTCGATGGTGTTCTCGGCGGTCAGCAGGATGGGGGCGTAGGTGGTCACCCGCAGCCGCAAACCCAGATTGTTCGATGCGATGTTGTCGAGCAGCGTCTGCCCGCCGTCCAGCATTGCGTTGACGCCGGCATCGACGTCGGCGGCGACGTTGGTCTCGGCCAGCCGAGCCTCCAGCTCGTGCTTGCGGGCGTCGTAGTTCTTCTTCGCGCCCTCGACGTCTCCCCCGGCCGAGCTCGCCAGCAATGCGACATCGAGCGCCGACATGTATTTCGCGATGGCGGGAACCACCTCGGCGCGATCGGCGGCCAACCGCAGGTCGTGCGCGTCAGTCAGCGCGCCCGCGATACGCAGTCCCCCGAAAACCATCGCCAGCACCAACGGCACCGCGACAATCGCCACGACCTTCCAACGGACCGGCCAATTGCGCGGCGACCATGACGCCGGCCGGTGTGCCACTGCGGATTCAGCGTTCTTGTTCTCCGCAGTTGGACTTTTGACTGGCAGGATCGCACGCGCGGCGCGAGTGAACACGGTCACCGGACTAGCGCGGTGTTAGCGTCCGCCCCGCTGAATCGCAGTCTTAGCGCGTTGTTCATGAGACTTCCTGCTAATTGCGCTCACCCCGTTCGACGGGCAAGCGATATACGCCTGGCAATTGGACGAGTATGCCAGGCTGCGGCTACTGAGACCACAGTTCTTACTGAACAGACAGATTTCACCGACGCAAGCCGGACACCTCAGCGAATAGCTGAGCAAATTTTTCCCAGCCGCTCAGGCTGCTGTTTACTTACCGTCGGCCGGTGCCTGGGCAGCGTCGCGCATGGTTACTGTGTGTTGTGTTCAGATTGCTGTTTTACTCTCCGCGAATCGCACCCAATACCGGCAACGCAATCCGAACCGCGGCGGCCACCGGGGCCGAGCTGCATCTCGTCGAGCCATTGGGCTTCGACCTGTCCGAACCCAAGCTGCGACGTGCCGGGCTGGACTACCACGACCTGGCTTCGGTGACCGTTCATCCTTCCTTGGAAGACGCCTGGACGGCGCTGTCGCCGACGCGGGTGTTCGCCTTCACCGCGCACGCGATGTCGCTGTTCACCGCCGTCAACTACCAGGCCGGTGACGTGTTGATGTTCGGGCCGGAGCCCACCGGCTTGGACCCGACGACCCTGGCCGACGTCCATATCACCGATCGCGTCCGCATCCCGATGTTGAGCGGACGGCGGTCACTGAATTTGGCCAATGCTGCCGCGGTCGCCGTCTACGAGGCGTGGCGCCAGCAGGGTTTCGCGGGCTCGGCGCCCGCTGACGATGCAGGACGTGGAGCGTCCTGAGGTGGGGGTACCTCTCGCTGGCGGGGGCGAGGCGGGCGATTCAACCCGGCCTACCAGGCGTTCCAGTGCGTGAGCTCCTCGGCAGGCAGCCGCTTGGCCAGCTTGAAATCGGTGCCTTTGGTGTAGGCGATCGGAAACAACCCGCCCTGGCTGTACTTCTCGTACGGAATGCCCAGCACGTCGGCGACCTTTTCCTCGCCGCCACGGAGCAGGTGCAGGGTCGTCCAGCATGAGCCCAGCCCGCGCGAGCGCAGCGCCAGGCAGTAGCTCCAGACCGCCGGGAACAGCGACGCCCAGAAGGACACTCCGCCCAGCGGCTGCTTGTCCTCGCGGCCTTCGATGCACGGGATCATCAGCACCGGGGCTTCGTGCATGTGCTCGGCGAGATAGCTCGCGGAATCTCTGACTGCGCCCATCCGCTCACTTCGGATATCACCCTCGCCGTACCCGGGCGACGGCGAGCTCAGATAGGCCCTGGCGTTGGCCAGGTAAACCTCGCCGATCGCCTTCTTCTTCTCGGTTTCTTCGACAAAAACCCATTGCCAGCCCTGCGAATTGGACCCGGTGGGCGCCTGCAACGCCAACTCGAGGCACTCCATCAACAAGTCGCGGGGTACCGGCTTGTCGAAGTCGAGACGCTTGCGGACCGATCGGGTTGTGGTGAGGACTTCGTCGACGGACAAATTCAGGGTCATGGTGTGGAGACTAACGCCCGTGTCCGTCTCCTTACCGGGCCGGCATCGTCGTGGCGTCGCGACACCCCACGTCCTATCCTCATTTCTCTTGAATTTCCTTGTGGCTCTGATGTTTCGCAGCGAACCGCTAGGTCTCCGCGCCGGTGGGAACGACCGTCGTCACGGCAGCGTCCAGCGGGGGCTGGTACGTGGGGTATTTGCTCATCACCCACAGGTTGAAAGCTGCCCACCCGATCGTGGCCGCACCCATCAGAATGAACGGCGGTGTCCGGAAGTAGGGGTCTAGGAACGCCCAGGCACCGAACATCCCGATCGGGTTCAGCAGCAGGCACCTGTTCATCAGCATTGTTTGGCCTCGCATCGAACCCCGCCCGCACAGAAGAACGGTCGAAAACACCGGTGGCATCCAGGCGGTTACCGCGAACGCGACCAGGAACAGCGGGTCGTCGATGATGCCCTTGACCGTCAGCCACATCGCGGTAATACCGAGTAGCGCTCCGACGATAGCGGCACCGAATTGACGTTGGCTGAGCTTGGGCATCAGCTCCTGACGCCCATAGCGGTACACCTGGAAACAGAGTGCGAACTCGATCGCCGAGGTGAAGATCAGCGCCACTGCCCAGCATTCCAACCACCAGTGGTGGTAGGTGCCGAACCAGCTATTCCAATAGGCGACGAAGGTGGCGTCATGGATGGCAAAGAAGCCGACGGCGGCCAGTGGTGCCGGATAAGCGCCGTGCGCCTTCGCAGTCCGGAACGCAGAAACCAGGTAGACGAACGTGGCGCCCAGACACAGGGTCATCAATGCCATGACCGGAAAGGTATGGGTGTCAACGGAGTTCAGCACGGTCTGCGGGTCGTAGCCGGCCAGCAGGACGATCATGAGACGACTCCTTCTTGCATGACTGAAGCACGCCCGCGCCGGGCGGGCCTTCGGGTCGAGGCGGTGCCGCGGCCGCTCGTAGATGGCGTCTGCAATCTACATTGATCGTAATCACTATCAATGTAAACGTTCGCAGACGTTATACGCAAGGGCGCGTTCGCGCTACCCGCCCACCTCGCACCCGTCCGACACCTTGACGACTACTCTGTCTCCGATTAAATTGATAGTGTTTACTACCAATGTGTGATGTTGAGTGCCAAACCGCCGTCGAGTTTGTCGGCGGGGGCTAGAAGGAAGCGATGATCCCGCGAATTAATCGAGCCGGAGCATGGTGCGGCCTGGCCTTCCTCGTGATGTATCTGCTTGGCCTGTGGGTGTTCTCGGGCTTTGTGCCGGCCCATGATCCAGCAGCAAGCGCCGAGCAGATCGCCGCGATTTATCGACGCAACACCACCGGAATCAAACTCGGAATGGTGTTCATCATGTTCGCGGCGGCGTTCTACCTGCCATGGGTGGTCACTTGGTCGGCAATGATCCGCGACATGGAGGGCGAATCGCGTTTTCTGAGCACTTGTCAACTAATCGGCGGCCTGGCCAGCAGCATGTTCTTCGTTCTGCCGGCCCTGTTCTGGCAAGTGGCTGCGTACCGGGTCGAGCGTGGAGCCGGAGATGTGCTGATGCTCAACGACATCGGCTGGATACTCACCGTGACCCCAGTGCCACCATTCCTCGTCCAGTTCCTACCTTTCGCAGCAGCAATCTTGATGGACAGACGCAAAACCGTGCTGCTGCCCCGCTGGTTGGGCTACGCAAGCTTGTGGGCGTGCCTGCTGTTCAGCCCCGCAGTCGCGGCCTACTTCTTCAAGTCCGGGCCGCTCGCGTGGAATGGACTGTTCTCATTCTGGATTCCGTTGAGCACGTTCGTCGTCTGGGAGCTGATCATTATCTGGCAAGCCTTCCAGGTCACGATGGCTCCGCAGTCAGTCAACGATGCCGATGACATTCCGGTGGAATCCGGGGCCGCGGCAAACAGATCGACCTAGCGCGAGGTCCCGACGTCTACGTCTCGACGTAGAAAACGAGACACCGGCCGAGGCTCCGGCACCGATGTGTCGGATCACGTGCCTGCTGCCCCGGGTCCGGTCGGGGTGCGGTGTACTGGCGAGGTGACAGCCGACGCCGATTCGACTCGCGCGAAGCGTTCGAAGCGCTCTACAGCGGAGCTTCGTCGCCGCATTGTGGAAGCGGCCGAGGAGCTATTCGCCGCGAAGGGTTATGGAGGAGCGACGACCCGCGAGATCGCGCTCAAGGCTGAAACCACCGAGGCGGCGATCTTCCGTGCCTTCAACTCCAAGGAGGAACTGTTCAACGCCGCGGTGCTGGCGCCCTTCGAGAATTTCATGGCCCACTACGCCGGCGAGTGGCTGCCGGAGCCCGCTCGCGGCACGCCGCAGGAGGCGCTGCGCGAGTTCGCGGAAGAACTCTACACATTGGTCTCCGACCACCGACACATCTTCACCGCGGTGGTGACCAACGGGATCGTCGGTCCGGCCGCCCAGCCGGTTTTCGACCGCCTCGAACAGGTCAGCGACGCCATCAAGGGCGAGTACGGACTGCAGTGGGACACACCGATCGCGGCTCGCGCCATGGTCGCCATGGTCGCGACGATGGCGGTATTTGAGAACGCCATCTACCCGCCGGACAGGCGGCCCAGTCGCGAGCGAATAATTGATGAGCTCACCCGCATTCTCATTGGGGCAGCAGGATTGTCGCCCGCCCGAGACTAAGCCCCGACATTTGCCGGGAATGCGTTGGGCGCGAAGGCCGTTAGCGAAAATCGCGGGACGTCGAACCGATCTTCAGGGTGAGCTTTGCGAATCGATCGGCCACCACGGTGACTGCGCCACTGGCGTTTTGGACCTGACCGCGGACCAGCAACGCAGAGGCTGTCTGCGCCAGCTTGCGGTGCCGCGCCCATACCCCGGGTGTGCACAGCACATTGACCATCCCGGTTTCGTCCTCGATGTTGATGAACGTCACCCCCTGGGCCGTCCCCGGTCGCTGCCGATGGGTGACCGCCCCAGCGATCAGCACCCGGTCGCCGTCGGGCACCGACAGCAGCGCGTCGGCGGGTGTCACCCCCATCGCGTCGAGATCCGACCGCAGGAACTGGGTCGGATAGCTGTCCGGAGAGACGCCGGTGGCCCATACGTCTGCTGCGGCCAATTCCACCTCGCTCATCCCCGGCAACGACGGGATATGCGACGACGAGCCCACCCCCGGCAAGCGCCCCGGCCGCCCCGTGGCGGCGGCGCCGGCCGCCCACAGCGCCTCGCGTCGGGAGATCCCGAAACAACTCAGTGCTCCAGCGGTCGCCAGCGCTTCGGTCTGCGGCACGGAAAGCTGAACCCGAGACGTCAAGTCCAGCAGGGACACAAAGGGACCGTTGGATTTTCGTTCCTCAACCAGTTTTTCGGCCAGGTCGTCTCCGATATGGCGCACGCCACCGAGCCCAAGCCGCACTTCCGTTCCGGAGTTCTCCAGCGTGGCGTGCGCCAGACTGGCGGCAACACAGGGGCCGTGTACCGCCACCCCGTGCCTGCGGGCATCGGCCACCAGCGACTGCGGCGAGTAGAAGCCCATCGGCTGCGCGCGCAGCAGCGCCGCGCAGAACGCCGCCGGGTGATGCAACTTGAACCACGACGAGTAGAAGACCAGGGACGCGAAGCTCAGCGAATGACTTTCCGGGAAACCGAAATTGGCGAATGCCTCCAGCTTTTCGTATACCCGGTCGATCACTTCGTCCGCGGCGCCATGCATCCGTCGCATGCCGTCGTAAAACCGGCCGCGCAACTGCCGCATGCGTTCGGTCGACCGCTTGGACCCCATGGCACGCCTCAGCTGATCGGCCTCGGCGCCGGAAAAGCCGGCGCAGTCCACCGCAAGTTGCATCAGTTGTTCCTGAAACAGCGGCACTCCCAACGTTTTCCGCAACGCCGACTCCATCGACGGATGGTCGTAGACAACCGGGTCAAGACCGTTGCGTCGCCGGATGTACGGGTGCACCGAGCCACCCTGGATGGGCCCGGGGCGGATCAACGCGACCTCGACCACCAGGTCGTAGAACACCCTCGGCCGTAGCCGCGGCAGGGTGGCCATCTGCGCGCGGGACTCCACCTGGAACACCCCGACGGAATCGGCCCGGGCCAGCATTTCGTACACCGCCGGTTCGGACAGGTCCAACGCGGCCAGGTCGACGTCGATACCTTTGTGCTCAGCGACCAGGTCGATGGCGTAGTGCAACGCCGAGAGCATGCCCAGACCGAGCAAGTCGAATTTCACCAAACCTATTGCCGCACAGTCGTCTTTGTCCCATTGCAGTACGCTGCGGTTCTCCATGCGCGCCCATTCCACCGGGCAGACGTCGGCGATCGGGCGGTCGCAGATCACCATGCCGCCGGAGTGGATGCCCATGTGCCGCGGCAGGTTCTGGATCTGCTCAGCCAGGTCGATCACCTGCTCGGGAATGTCCTCGATATCGGACGGCCGCGCATTCCAATGGCTGATCTGCTTGCTCCACGCGTCCTGCTGCCCCTGCGAGAAACCCAGGGCACGAGCCATGTCGCGCACCGCGATCCGGGAGCGGTAGGTGATCACGTTGGCGACCTGAGCCGCATAGTCGCGGCCGTATTTGTTGTAGACGTACTGGATGGCCTTTTCGCGCTGATCCGACTCGATGTCGATGTCGATATCGGGTGGCCCGTCGCGAACCGGTGACAGGAACCGCTCGAACAACAGCTCGTTGGCCACCGGATCGACCGCGGTGACGCCGAGGGCATAACAGACCGCCGAGTTGGCCGCCGATCCCCTGCCCTGACACAGGATGTTGTTCTCCCGACAGAACCGGGTGATGTCGTAGACTACCAAGAAGTAGCCCGGAAACTGCAGTTGGGCAATGATTTCCAGCTCACGCTCGATCTGAGCATACGCTTGGCGCGCATGGGCCCGCGGGCCGTAGCGACGCTGAGCCCCCGCCATCGCCAGCTCGCGCAACCAGCTGTCTTCGGTTGAGCCGGGCGGCACATCTGGGAACGGCGGCAGCTTCGGGGCGATGAGTGCCAGACCGAATGCGCACTGCTCGCCGAGTTCGGCCGCGGCGGTCACCGCGTCGGGATACTGCGCGAACAGCCGTGCCATCTCTTCACCGGAGCGAAGATGCGAACCGCCCAGCGGCGCCAGCCAGCCGGCGGCCTCGTCCAGCGACTGCCTGGCCCGTATCGCGCCCATGGCCATCGCCAACCGGCGCCGCGACGGTCCGGCGAAATGTGCGCCGGTGGTCGCAACGCTGCTGAGGCCGAATCGCTTTGCCAGTATTGCTAATTCGGCGTTGACTTCGTCGTCGGCCGGGCAGCCGTGATGGGTCAGCTCAACGCTGACCCGGTTAGAGCCGAACCTGTCCACCAGATCGGCCAACGCCGCCGAGGCCGCCTCCGGTCCACCGGTAGCCAGGGCGGAGCGGACATGGCCTTTGCGACAACCGGTCAAGATGTGCCAGTGCCCGCCCGCCGCGGCGGCGAGCGCATCGAAGTCGAAGCGCAGCTTGCCTTTCTCACCGCCGGCCAGATGCGCCGCGGCCAACTGCCGCGACAATCGGCGATAGCCTTCCGGCCCGCGCGCCAACACCAGCAGATGCGGACCCGCCGGATCGGGATCGTCGGTCCGGGCGCCGGATCCCAACGACAATTCGGCGCCGAACACCGTGCGCATGTCCAATTCCACCGCCGCCTCGGCGAATCGCACCGCCCCGTAGAGACCGTTGTGATCGGTCAGCGCGATGGCCCGCAGGCCGAGCCGGACCGCCTCCTCGACCAGTTCTTCCGGCGCGCTGGCACCGTCGAGAAAGCTGAACGCCGAATGCGAGTGCAACTCGGCATACGCGACCGACGAACGCATCGGCCGGCCGTCGTCCGGCGGCTGGTACGCCACGCGCTTGCGCGACCAGGGCGCCTCATCGGCCGGGGTCCACACGGTTGGCGTGCCGGAACGGCGCGGTTTACCGGAGAGCACCCGCTCCATCTCCGACCAGCCCGGCGGCCCATTGCTGAAACCCACCGGCTCAGTCTATCGAATATATGTTCGAGGTTGCTCGAAGTGTTTAAGCCGACGCCACCGCGTCCGCAAGCGCCTTAGGGCAGCTATGGCGAGGCGATGGCGAAGAGGCGCCATTCGCCGGGCACGCCCTTCAGTTGGTAAGCGCCGCGCTCCTCGAATTCGAGTCCTGACCCGATCACGAGGTCGCGCAACGTGCTGGACACGAGCACGTCGTTCGCCCCAGCAAGTGCGCTCACGCGTGCGCCGATATGCACGGCGATGCCACCGATGTCGTCGCCGCGGACCTCGCACTCGCCGGTGTGCAGCCCGGCGCGCACCTCGATGCCGAGCGCCTGCACCGCGTCACGGATCGCCATGGCGCAGCGGATAGCCCGCTGCGGGCCGTCGAACATCGCGACGAAGCCGTCGCCCGACGTGTTCACCTCACGGCCCCGAAAGCGTGCAAGCTGCGACCGCACGATGGCGTCGTGCGCGTCAAGCAGCGCATGCCAGTCACGATCACCCATCTCCGCGGCCCGGCGCGTGGAGTCCACGATGTCGGTGAACAACACCGTGGCGAGAATCCGATCATCGGCTACGTCGGCCTGATGGCCGGTGAGGAACTGCGCGATCTCCTGGAAGGACTCGCGCCACGGATCGACGAAGTGATGCCAGTTGCGGCCCGATAGCTCAACGTATTTCGCGTCGGGTATGTGCTCGGCGATGTACTTGCCCTTCGCGGGCGGCACGATCACGTCGTCGGAGTGCTGGACGACAAGAGTCGGCACACGAACTGTCGGAAGGACCGCCCGCACGTCCACTTCCGTCGCGAGAGGCATCATGAGTGCAACGGTCCGAGGGCTCCCCGCCAGGCGTTCCATCCGAGCCCACGCTGCCCGGATCTCCTCGTTCCACGGCATGTCCGGATTCATCGCATGTATATATTCGCCCGTCCCCCACATGCGGACCCTCGCAGCTAGGGTCTCGCCATGAACGAGTGGGGTGCCGCTCGCATCTGCGTAACCGTCGAGCACGACCAGCGCGCTGGTGCGAGACGGATGTGTCGCCGCGAACAGCGCAGCGGGCGCGAACGCACTGTTCGATGCGACGAGTACCGCTTCGCGACTTCCGAGGGCGTCGAGCACCGCAGTGATGCTGTCGGCCCACTGTTCCAAAGTCGGCAGCGCCCCGGGTGTGACGGGATCGGATGCTCCCGTGCCCGGCTGGTCGAAGTAGATGAGCCGCCCGAGCGACGTCATCGCCTCGACCCAACCCTGAATGGACGGTAGCTCCGGAAGAACCTCGCAGCAGGTGAACCAGTTCGGGACGGACACGATGTCGCGAGGGCCTTCGCGTGCGGCGCGATAGGCGACGCGCAAATCCCCGTTCAGCGCGTAGCGCGTCTCCGAGAACATTGCGGCAGTGTAAGTCGAGGAGCGGGTCGAGCGTGCTGCATCGGCAGTGTTTACGCTGCTCACGAGCATTCCCTGCGGAGTGCGTTACATGGTGTTGACCAACGGCGGGCCCTTACAGCGGAGCCTGCGCAAGGGGCTGTTATCGGTGCAGCCGTTCGGCAAAATCATCCGCGGGCTGAAGAAGCTCTAGCTGCGTCCCATCCTCCAGAACGTTCTTCGCCAAATCGGCGACATCACTTACTTATTGAAGACTTTCGGGGTTAGCGGACAGGCAGCTGGCCGACTGAACGGTCGTCTGACACACACCGATCGGCGTTGAGTATTTATTAAGCGGTCGGCGTTAACTTCTGCTCCTAAGACGACGAAAGGTAGCCGCCATGGATATCACCCACACGCTCAGGAAGACCACTACCGGGGCACTAGTGTCGGGCGCCGTTGCGGTGACCATTTTGGGGCTGGCTGCAGGTACCGCCCAGGCAGATCCTCAGTCCCCAGGCCCATTTCAGTGGTGCCCGGGGCAACCGTTGCCGGGGGAACACTTAGGCGCAATCACGATCCCGAGTCGCAACATCAATATTCCACCGTCTGACATCACTGTGATATGGGATAACTCCGTCTGTCACACCTATTGGAAGACCCCATCTGGGCGCGGCAACGTGCCGATGAGTGATGGCGGGACTAACGACAAAGACATCTGGGACGGACCTGATCCCCCGCCATACTTCCAACCGGTGTGCGTTCCCTTTGTACCCCCGGTAAATTGCCGGCCACAAAACGGCTGATCCGGTCCGTGCGAGGCGGTCTAGCGGTCCACGTTTTCGAAAGAAGCCGACCAAATCGCGCGTAAGATCCCTATATGAGAAGGACTTTCGTCGTTACATTCGCGGTCGGGTTGATCCTCGCACTGTTCGGTCTGATCTGGGGGCTCCAGGGATTCGGAGTGCTTGGTGGTAGCCCGATGAGCAACACCACGACGTGGTCCATCACCGGTCCGATCACGGCGCTGATCGGGATCGTGGTTGCGGTTGTTAGTTGGCGAAAACTCTCGTCGAAATAGTGCTTGACGTCTCCGCCGCGGCGAAGTCCACCGTGGCGGACGGTGGTGCCGTCAGGTGCTTAATCGCTCCCGCTGGGTCACAACCTCGAGCATGGTCGCTGGTTCTCCACCCCGACGACGAACCCATAACACTGTCAGCTTCCGTCATGCGGTACACGTCATTCGACTGAAATGTTCTGCGCCGGAACGCTCTTGGCGCGGCTTGAGAAAATGCTCAGAGATTCTCAGACAGAAGACTTCTTCTACGCCTCTCGAGTCGAGACGAACCACGTTGCCACACAACCGACGCCAGTTGTTTACACGATTTAATATTGCCGCCACCTCTGACCACTGGTCACCGCCGATACTCGAACACAACCTAAGCGATGAAACGGCGGTGATGGTTCGTGGAGCAACTCAATACGCTCGACGCGGGATTCCTCATGGCCGAGGATTCAGACCGTAACGTCAGTCTGGCAATCGGCGGAATCGCGATCATCGACGGCTCCGCGCCCGACTATGAAAAGTTCAAAAATGTTCTAGCAGAGCGTATTAAGGCAATACCGCGCTGCACGCAGATGATGCGCACCCAGCCCTTCGACGTTGGCGCGCCGCACTGGGTCGACGATCCGGGATTCGATCTCAGCCGCCACGTGCGCCGGGCCGCGGTGCCGCAGCCGGGCGGTGACACCGAACTTTTCGGAGTTGTCGCCGACGTGCTGGAGCGCCGTCTGGACCGGGATCGCCCGCTGTGGGAATGCTGGGTCATCGAAGGCCTGAAGGGCAACCGGTGGGCGATGCTGATGAAGATCCACCACTGCATGGCCGATGGAATATCGGCCATGCGCATCCTCAGCCGACTGTGCGATGACATCGACGGCGACCCGTTCGCCCGGCCCGTCGCTAAGCGGACCACCCGACGCCCACACCTGAAACCGGTGCCCGACGACCCGCCGCGCAACAACCCGCTGAGCAACCTCTGGCGAACCGCGACGGGCATCACCGATGCCGCCGCCCGGACGGTTAGCGGCACAGTCGACATCGCCACGAGTCTGCTACGGCCGACACCCGGCTCGTCGCTGGTCGGTCCCGTCACCGCGATGCGCCGTTACCGCGCCGTGCGGGTCCCGCTCGCCGACGTCGAGCAGGTCTGCCGGAAGTTCGACGTGACCATCAACGACGTCGCGCTGGCGGCGATCACCGAGGGTTTTCGCTCCGTGATGTTCCACCGCGGCGAGGAACCGCGGCCGGACTCGCTGCGCACCCTGGTGCCGGTGTCGGTGCGTTCAGCCGACGCGCTCGACAAGCCCGGCAACCGCCTTTCGATCATGCTGCCCTACCTGCCTGTCGAGGAGAGCGATCCGATCCAGCAGTTGCTCACCGTGCACAGCCGGCTGACCCGGACCAAGCAGGGCGGCCAGCGACAGGCGGGCAACATGGCGGTATCGGCGACGAGTTATGTCCCGTTCATGTTGTCCTCGTGGCTGATTCGATTGCTCACCCGGCTGCCGCAGCGCGGCATCGTGACACTGGCCACCAACGTCCCGGGTCCACATCGCCGCCTGGAGATGATGGGCCGCAAGGTCGCCCGCCTGCTGCCGATTCCACCGATCGCACTGCAGCTGCGTACTGGTGTCGCGATCCTGAGCTACGCCGACGACCTGGTGTTCGGTATCACCGCGGACTACGACGTCGGATCCGACATCGACGAGCTGGCCGACGGCATCAAAATTGCTGTGGCGCGCCTCGACATGCTCAGCCAGGACTCGGTGCTGTTGTTCGCCAAGAAATCGGTCTGACGGTCACCCGCTAACCTGACTACCGGCACCGCGATGGCGGTCCGGAAAGGCGGGGTGGCGGAATGTCGGTCACCATCGACCCGCGCCGCCAGGACGCGGTGCTGTTCAACCTCGACCAACGGCCTGCCGACGACGCGCTGGCGGCGCGACTACGAGCTGCCGGTGTGGGCGTCGACGAGTCCGATTCTTCCGGGCTGGTCGCGTCGGCGCACCGGCTGGCCGTGCGCCCGGGCCGGTGCGCTGTTGTGACCTCGACCAAAGACGGCGTGACGGCGGCGCGCGCCGGCGGATTCGCACTGGTGATCGGGCTCGACCCGACCGGGCCGCTGGATGAGCTGCAACACCGCGGCGCCGACGCCGTGGTCCGGGACCTGCGCGACATCGCTGTCCGCACCGGGGACCGGCGAATGTCCGAGCTGCCCGACGGGCTGCTGGCCCTGGGCCGGTTGACCGAACGGCAGCCGGCGGTGTTCTTCGACTTCGACGGCACGCTCTCCGAGATCGTGAAGAACCCCGACTCCGCCAGGCTGGCCGACGGCGCAGCCGATGCGCTGACGTCGCTGAGCGCGCGGTGTCCGGTGGCGATTCTCAGCGGGCGCGACCTGGCCGATGTGCGACAGCGGATCGGCCTGCCCGGACTCTGGTATGCGGGCAGTCATGGTTTCGAGCTGACCGGGCCCGACGGCGCACACCACCAGAACGCGGAGGCGGCGGCAAGCATCCCGGTGCTGGCAGAGGCGGCCGCCGAGCTGACCGACACGCTCAGTCACATCGCGGGTGTGGTGGTCGAACACAAACGGTTTGGTGTCGCGGTGCACTACCGCAACGCGGCGCGTGACCGCGTCGGCGAGGTGGCCGCGGCGGTGCGCAGCGCCGGGCAGCGCACCGCGCTTCGCGTCACGACGGGCCGTGAAGTCATCGAGCTGCGCCCCGATGTCGACTGGGACAAGGGAAAGACCCTGCGTTGGGTGCTCGACCACATCCGCGACGGCGAGGGATCGGGAGGGCTGCTGCCGATCTACCTCGGCGACGACATCACCGACGAGGACGCCTTTGACGCGATCCACGATGACGGCATCGCGATCCTGGTCCGACACGACGACGACGGGGACCGCGCCACCGCGGCCGGTTACGCGTTGGACGATCCGGATCGGGTGCGGGAGTTCACCGAGCGGCTCGCACGTCAACTCGCGCCCTGACCGGCGCCCACCGGTCAGCCGTCTTCGTGTTCGTCCTTGTCACCGTCTTTGTCGTCTTTGTCGCCTTCGTCTTTGTCGCCTTCGTCTTTGTCGCCGTCGTCTTTGTTGTTGTCGGTCGCCAGTTCCAGGGTCGCCCAGTGGCTCGGTGAGACGAAGACCGTCCACTTCCCGGCCTCGCGTCCCATCTTGACGACCCCGTTTTCGACCTCCCACTTCGTGCTTTCGTCGTAGTCGGTCGCTTGCCCGTCGCTGTACGTGAGTTTGAATGCCATGCCGGAGGCTGCCACGCCGGCGATCCCGGTAAACCCGCGGCGGCAAATTGCCGCGGCGGGACGCCTAAGTCGTCGTGTATTGCACCGCGCCGTCCTCGAGCACCAACCGCGCGTCGCTCCCGTCCGGGCCGGAGGCTTCCGTGCGGAACACCGCCGTGCCGGGTTCGGTCCGCCAGATCAACGTGGTGAGTGTCTCGCCGGGAAAGACCGGTTTGGTGAACCGCGCGTCGATTGCCGTGATGGCGCCGGCGTCGCCGCCGCCGAGCTCGGCGATCAGCGCCCGACTGGAGAACCCGTAGGTGCACAACCCGTGCATGATCGGCTTGGGGAAACCGGCCAGCTCCTTGGCGAACCACGGATCGCTGTGCAGCGGATTGCGGTCGCCGGAGAGCCGGTAGATCAACGGCTGATCCTCACGGGTGGGCAACGCGACCCGTGCGTCGGGCTCGCGGTCGGGGATCTCCGGCGCGACCGGGCGCTGGCCCGGCTGTCCCCCGAAGCCGCCCTCGCCGCGGATGACGAGCGTGGTGAACGTCTCGGCGAGCAGTGTCCCCGTGTCAGGATCGCTGCCGCGGCCGCGCAACATGATGACGGCGTTCTTGCCCTCACCCTTGTCCTGGATGTCGGCCACCTCGGTGACGACCGACAGCTTGCCCGCGGCCGGCAGCGGCGCATGAAGCCGGATGCCTTGCGAACCGTGCAAGAGCATGGCCCAGTTGAACGATCCGACCTTGCCGGCCGCGCCGAACGCCGGGCAGCAGATCACCGCATACGTCGGCAGCACCTGCTGGGTGATCCCATGGCTGTTCTCGGTGGTGAACGCCAAGTCCTCGAGTCCGGCGCCGACACCGAGCGCATAGAGCAATGTGTCGCGGTCGGTCCACTCGAACAGCTGCGGTTCGGTTGTCGCGCCAACGGCATTCGGGTCGATCGCCATGCGGGTCTCCTCTGGGTTCGGATTCACTGGGGCGGCTCGGCTGCTGTGTTCCGTGCCCCGCTATTCCATCACTCGACGATTCTCGACCCAACCCTGGCAAACGCTTCACACCGGCGCCCTCGACAGGGCAGGCTATCGCCATGCGCAACCGCACCCGCACCGTCATCTGGAAGGCTGCTGCCGCACTCGCCGCCGTCATCACCGTCGGCGCCTGCTCGGGAACACCGCACGTGCGCAGCATCACCTTGACCTTTATCCGGCATGCCGAGTCGCAGAGCAACGCCGCGCACGTCATCAACACCGACGTTCCCGGTCCGAGTCTCACCGAGGAAGGCCAAAGCCAAGCCAATCAGCTGGCCCATCAGCTCTCCCGCAACAACTTCGACGGCATCTACGCCTCCGACATGGTCCGAACCCAGCAGACCGCTGAGCCGCTGGCCCACGCGCTCGGCAAGCGGGTCGAGATCCTGCCCGGCCTACGCGAAATCGATGCGGGCCGCTACAACGACACGTCGAACAAACGGGCCGATCTAACCTACCTGCTCGCGCCGTCGGATTGGCTGAGGGGCGATGTGAAGAACGCCGTGCCAGGCTCGATCAGCGGTGAACAATTCAACGACCGGTTCACCGCTGCCGTGCAGAAGATCTACGACAGCGGCAACAGCAAGCCGGTGGCGTTCTCGCACCTCGAGTCGATCATGTACTGGACGCTGATGAACGTGAAGAATCCCAAGGACAGCCTGGCGACCAGCCATCCTCTGCCCAACCTCGGAAGGGTGGTGATCACCGGCAGCCCGGCGATGGGCTGGACGTTGGTGGACTGGGACGGCATTCGCGACTTCAGTTACTGACCGAAACGGGCCACGCCCAACGGTACGGTACTGGACAGTACTGCCTCTCTGGTCTTAGGGTTAGACGCTGTGACCGAGACTGCACACCGCAGCACGGAATCCACACCATGGTCGCCAAGGGAAACCGAGTTGCTCGAGGTGACCCTGCATCTGCTGCAGGAACACGGATATGACCGGCTGACGGTCGACGCCGTGGCAGCCGCCGCCCACGCCAGCAAGGCAACCGTGTATCGGCGGTGGCCGTCGAAAGCCGAACTGGTGTTGGCCGCATTCATCGAGGGCGTCCGCCAGGTTGCGGTCCTGCCCGAGACCGGCACACTACGCGGGGATTTGCTGCGGCTAGGAGAGGTGATCTGCCGGCAGGCGCACCAGCAGGCCGGCACCATGCGCGCCGTCCTCGTCGAGGTGTCTCGCCACCCAGCGCTCAAGGATGCCCTGCAGCAGTTCCTCGATCAACGGAAAGCCCTGATCCACGACGTCCTGCACCAGGCGGCCGACCGCGGAGAAATCGACGACGCCGTCATCAGCGACGAGCTCTGGGACCTGTTGCCCGCCTACCTGATCTTCCGATCCATCATGCCCAACCGGCCGCCCACCGAGCACACCGTGCAAGCGCTCGTCGATGACGTCATCATCCCGAGCCTCACCCGAAAGGCCCACGGGTGAAGGGCTTTTCAGTTACCGGCCTGATCAGGCGGCGGTGGATGGTTCTGGTCGCCGTCGCGGTGGTGACGGTGGCCGGGTTCGCCGTCTATCGGCTGCACGGCGCCTTCGGCTCGCACAAGAACTCGTCGTCTGCCAGTGGAGTCTCGAATGAGATCGTCCCCTTCAACCCCAAAAACGTTGTCTACGAGGTCTTTGGCGCCCCAGGGGCGACGGCGACCATCAACTTCCAGGACGTCCATGCCGCGCCGCAGCGGGTCGACAACGTACCGCTTCCGTGGTCGTACACGATCACGACCACAGATCCCGCGGTCATCGCCAACGTGGTGGCTCAAGGCAACGGCAACACTTTGGGCTGCCGGATCATCGTCAACGGCGTCGTCAAGGACGAAAGGACCGTCAACGAATTGAACGCCTATACCTTCTGCCTGGACAAGTCTGGATGAGCAATCACAGCAGTCGCCGCCCCGCCGTGGCACACACCATTCGCCGGCTTGCCGTACCGATCCTCTTGTTCTGGATCGCCCTGGCTGCCATACCCAATATCCTTGTGCCGCAACTAGAAGAGGTCGGGCGGCAGCATAACGTCGGCCTCAGCTCCCCTGATGCGCCGTCGTATCAGGCGTTCAAACACATCGGAAAAGTGTTCCACGAGTTCGACACCGACAGCTCGGCCATGATCGTCCTGGAAGGCGACAAGCCGCTCGGCGAGGACGCCCACCGGTTTTACGACACGTTGATCCACAAGCTGGAGCAGGACAAGAAGCACGTCCAGCACGTCCAGGACTTCTGGGGAGACACGCTGACCGCGGCGGGCTCCCAGAGCAACGACGGCAAGGCCGCCTACGTTCAGCTGTTCCTTGCCGGAAATCAGGGCGAGGCGGCAGCCAACGCGTCGGTTGACGCGGTCCGCGCCACGGTGGACCACCTGCAGCCGCCACCGGGCGTCAAGGCCTATGTCACCGGCGCTGCGCCGCTCATCGCCGACCAGTTCACCGAGGGCAGCAAAGGCTCGAACAAAGTCACCGCGATCACCGTCGGCGTGATCGCGGTGATGCTGTTTTTCGTCTACCGATCTTTCGCCACCACGCTCTTGGTTCTCGCCACGGTCCTCATCGAAATGGCAGCGGCGCGGGGATTCGTTGCCTTCCTCGGCAATTCGGGGATTCTCGGGCTCTCGACGTACGCGACCAACATCCTGACGTTACTGGTCATCGCCGCGGGAACCGACTACGCGATCTTTTTCGTCGGCCGCTACCAGGAAGCGCGCACCGCAGGCGAAGACCGGGAAACTGCCTTCTATTCGATGTACCGTGGCACCGCCCACGTCGTCCTGGGCTCGGGCCTGACCGTCGCCAGCGCGGTGGCGTGCCTCAGTTTCACCCGACTGCCGTACTTTCAAAGCCTGGGCCTGCCCGCCGCAATCGGCATCCTGGTAGCGCTGCTGGCCTCGCTCACGCTAGGGCCGGCCGTGTTGGTGATCGCCGGTCACTTCGGCCTTTTCGACCCCAAGCGAGTGCTGCAGACCCGCGGCTGGCGTCGAATCGGCACCGCGATCGTCCGCTGGCCCGCGCCCGTTCTCGTGGTAGCGACCGCCGTCGCCCTCATCGGCCTGCTCGCCCTGCCCGGCTACAAGACCAGTTACGACACCCGCCCCTACCTGCCGGCCACTGCCGCGGCCAATGTCGGCTACACCGCCGCGGAACGGCACTTCTCCCGCGCCCGGTTGGAGCCCGAACTGCTGATGATCGAGGCCGATCACGACCTGCGCAATCCGGCCGACATGCTCGTTCTGGAAAAGGTGGCCAAGGGCGTGTTCCACGTGCCGGGTATCGCTCAGGTGCAGGCCATCACCAGGCCATTGGGAGCACCGCTCGACCACAGCTCGATCGCGTTCCAGATCAGCCAGCAAAGCGTCGGGCAGGTGCAGAACCTCAAGTACCAGCTAGACCGCGCTCAAGACTTTCTGAAGCAGGCCGCCGAATTACGGAAAACAATCGGCATTTTGCAGCAACAGTATGCCCTGCAGCAGCAACTCGCCGGCGCTACCCACGACGAGACCCAAAAATTTCACGAGACGCTCGCGCTGATCTCCGATATCCGGGACAAGCTCGCGAATTTCGACGACTTCTTCAGGCCCATTCACAGCTATTTCTACTGGGAAAAGCACTGCTACGACATCCCGGTCTGCTTTGCCCTGCGCAACACCTTCGAAGCACTCGACAGCATCGACGAGGTCACCGAAAAGTTTGAAGACCTCACCGCAAGCTTGGACAAGCTGGATAAGATTCAGCCACAGCTGGTCGGGCTGATACCGCCGCAGATTGCCACCCAGGAAACCAACCTGGACCTGACGCTGAAGAACTTCGCCACCAACTCCGGAATCGACAAGCAATCGGCAACCGCGAACGACAATCCGGCTGCGCTCGGGCAGGCTTTCGACAAGTCCAAGAACGACGACATGTTCTATTTGCCGCCCGAAGTGTTCAGCAATCCGGATTTCAAACGCGGCCTGAAGTTGTTTCTTTCACCGGACGGGAAAGCTGCCCGCCTGATCATCACCCACGAAGGCGACCCTGCAGAGCCGGCGGCCATTTCCCGCGTCGAGCCGATCAAGACCGCCGCGCACGAGGCGGTGAAGGGCACGCCGCTGTCGGGTGCCAGCTTCTACCTCGGCGGCACGGCCTCGACCTACAAAGACATCGCGGACATGGCGAGTTACGACCTGCTGATTGTCGCCATCGCGTCGCTGAGCCTGATTTTGCTGATCATGATGATCATCACCCGAAGCCTGGTCGCCGCCATCGTGATCGTGGGCACCGTCGCGGTGTCATTGGGAGCCTCGTTCGGGCTCTCCGTACTGATGTGGCAGTACATACTCGGCATTGAATTATATTGGGTTGTGCTGGCATTGGCCGTCATCCTGCTGCTGGCGGTGGGATCCGACTACAACCTGCTGCTGATATCCCGGTTCAAAGAAGAAATCCACGCGGGGTTGAACACCGGCATCATCCGCGCGATGGCCGGCTCCGGGTCGGTGGTGACCGCCGCCGGTCTGGTGTTCGCGGTGACCATGTGCGGGTTCGTGTTCAGCGGTTTGCAGACGCTCGGCCAGATCGGCACCACCATCGGCCTGGGCCTGCTCTTCGACACGTTGATCGTGCGTTCGTTCATGACACCGTCCATCGCCACCCTCCTCGGGCGCTGGTTCTGGTGGCCACAACGAGTGCGCCCGCGCCCCGCCAGCCAGATGCTCCAGCCCTACGGCTCGCGTCCCGCGGTTCGTCAGCTGCTGCTGTGGGACGACCCAGAAGAATCCGCGGTAACGTCCGGCTGACGTCCGCCGACGATCGCGTCACACCTCGTTGACGTGCGGCCCTGCCGAGCGCACGATGTGTGGCATGCGCTATGTCGTTACCGGCGGTACCGGGTTTATTGGGCGCCGCGTGGTGTCGCGTCTGCTGAACACCTATCCCGACGCCGAGGTGTGGGTCCTGGTTCGCCGCCCGTCGCTGAGTCGTTTTGAACGGCTCGCCGACCAGTGGGGTGAACGAGCAAAACCGCTGGTCGGCGAGCTGACTGAGCCACGCCTCGGGTTGACCGACCAGGCTGTCGCCGAGCTGGGAGACGTCGACCACGTCGTGCACTGTGCGGCGATCTACGACATCACCGCGGCCGAACCCGAGCAACGCGCGGCCAACGTGGAAGGCACTCGTGCCGTCATCGAGTTGGCGGGCCGGCTCGACGCGACACTGCACCATGTCTCGTCGATCGCGGTGGCCGGAGATTTCCACGGCGAATACACCGAAGACGACTTCGACATCGGCCAACAATTGCCGACGCCCTATCACCAGACGAAATTTGAAGCCGAATCGCTGGTGCGGTCGACACCGGGGCTGCGGTACCGGATCTACCGGCCTGCGGTGGTGGTCGGCGATTCGCGCACCGGTGAGATGGACAAGATCGACGGGCCGTATTACTTCTTCGGCGTGCTGGCCAAGCTGGCCGTGCTGCCGCGGTTGACTCCGATCATGTTGCCCGATACCGGGCGCACCAACATCGTCCCGGTCGACTACGTCGCCGACGCGCTGGTCGCGTTGCTACACGCCGACGGCTCCCCTACTTGGGACGGCCGAACCTTCCACCTGACCGCGCCGAAAACCATTGGGCTGCGCGGTATCTACCGCGGGATCGCCGCGGCGGCCGGTTTGCCGCCGCTGCGCGGGTCGCTCCCCCGGTCGGTGGCAGCACCGGTGCTCAAAGTGCGCGGCCGAGCCAAGGTGTGGCGCAACATGGTGGCCACCCAACTGGGCATCCCCGGCGAGGTCCTCGACGTGGTCGACCTGGCGCCCACATTCATCTCCGATCAGACCCAGAACGCATTGCGCGCCACGGGAATCGCGGTGCCCGAGTTCGGCAGCTACGCGCCGGTGCTGTGGCGGTACTGGGCCGAGCACCTGGATCCCGACCGGGCCCGCCGTGACGACCCGGACGGACCGCTGGTCGGGCGGCACGTGATCATCACGGGCGCGTCCAGCGGCATCGGCCGGGCATCGGCCATCGCGGTCGCCGAACGCGGTGGATGCGTCTTTGCGCTCGCCCGCAACGGCGATGCGCTCGACGATCTGGTTGCCGAGATTCGCGCGAACGGCGGTCAGGCGTACGCCTTCACCTGCGATGTCACCGACTCCGGGTCGGTGGAACACACCGTCAAAGACATCCTGGGCCGTTTCGCCCACGTCGACTACCTGGTGAACAACGCCGGCCGGTCGATCCGCCGATCGGTGGTCAACTCGACCGACCGGCTGCACGACTACGAACGGGTAATGGCGGTCAACTACTTCGGCGCGGTGCGAATGGTGCTGGCCCTATTACCGCATTGGCGTGAGCGCCGCTTCGGTCACATCGTCAACGTGTCCAGCGCCGGCGTGCAAGCCCGGAGCCCCAAGTACAGCTCGTACCTGCCTACCAAGGCCGCACTGGACGCGTTCTCTGAAGTGGTGGCCACCGAAACGCTGTCCGACCACATCACGTTCACCAACATCCACATGCCGTTGGTGGCCACACCGATGATCGCGCCGTCGCGCCGGCTCAACCCGATCCCGGCGATCACGGCCGAGCACGCGGCGGCGATGGTGGTACGCGGCCTGGTCGACAAGCCGGCACGGATCGACACTCCGGTGGGCACCCTGGCCGAGGCCGGAAATTACTTCACCCCCAAGCTGTCGCGACGCATCCTGCATCAGCTCTACCTCGGTTATCCCGATTCGGCGGCGGCACGCGGCGAGGCGGCAACTCCGGCGGCAACTCCGAAACCCGATGCCGAACAGCGATCGTCACGTCGGCCAAAGCGCCCGGCCCGTGCCGCGGTTGCCCGCATGCGGGTTCCGCGACCCGTCAAAGCCGCAGTCCGGCTGGTGCCCGGCGTGCACTGGTAACACGTCCCGGTATCGTTGCCGCAGTGGGCGCCGCACCCGTTTTCGCCGATGTCGACACCGGAGTAGACGATGCCATCGCGTTGATTTACCTGTTGGCCACTCCGGACGCCGACTTGATCGGGATCGCCTCGACGGGGGGAAACGTTGGGGTAGAACAAGTCTGCGAGAACAACCTCGGCCTGCTTGAGCTGTGCCGCGTCGACGGTGTGCCGGTGTCCAAAGGCGCCGATCACCCGCTGAACTCCCCCGCAGTCGCCGATAGTGCAGTCCATGGACCGCGGGGCCTGGGGTACGCCGAGTTGCCGCCGACCGATCGGCAACTGTGCGGTGATGACGCTGCGTCGGCGTGGGTCGAGGCGGCACACCGGCATCCGGGCGAGCTGATCGGTCTGGCCACCGGGCCGATGACCAACCTGGCGCTGGCGCTGCGTCAGGAACCCGCGCTGCCGACGCTGCTGCGCCGGTTGGTGATCATGGGCGGCGCCTACGACTACCGCGGCAACACCAACCCGGTGGCGGAGTGGAACATCGCCTTCGACCCCGAGGCGGCCGCCGAAGTATTCGCTGCCTGGTCCCCCGGTGCGTCGGAAGATGCTGAGCGGCTAAATCTTCCGATCCTGTGCGGCCTGAATGTGACCCGGAAGATCGCGATCACACCGGACATTCTGGTCAGGTTGGCGGCCGCTGCGGACTCGACGACGACCGCGCTGAGCGTCGACGACGAACGGGGCACTCGGTCGGCGGCGTCGAACCCGTTGATTCGGGTGATCGAAGACGCGACACGGTTCTACCTGGAGTCCTATCACGGCCTGGGCCACGGTTATCAAGCGCACCTGCACGACCCGTTGGCCGCGGTGGTCGCGCTGGACACGCAGCTCATCGCCACCCGGCAGGCGACGGTGGACGTCGAATTGACCGGCACCCTGACCCGCGGCATGACGGTCACCGACTGGTCGGGGCGCTGGGGCCGAAAGCCCAACGCGCTGATCGGTGTTGACGTGGACCCGATGGCGTTCTTCGACAGGTTCATCGACGCGGTGGGGCCGTTCGCTTCCCGGCTGGGCTGAATCCGCGCGACGGGCTCTTACTCGTAGATTCCCTCCAGATACCACCTCCGCTGGCGGTAGCACAGCAGCAGCGCGGTACCGGGATCAGACTCCCGCTCACCTTCCAACAGCACCTGGGCGCGGGCGGTCCGGCTTCCTCCTTGACCGGCCCCGAGCCGGTCATCCCACCAGCGTTCGTCGACCGGCCATGGTCCGGCCCACCAACGCAGCTGGTCGGCGCGGTCACGAGAGGTCAGCCGTGCCGGGTCGGCGGAGAACAGCCCCCGGCTGGTCACACGAATCGAGTTACCATGAGCATCAAGCAATTCCACCGGATCATCGAGCAGCACCGTCGGCGATGGCTCCGGCAATTGACCGGGCCAGGGTTGACCCGGGTCGGCGCGCGGCACCGGCTCGTCGCCCAGCGGCGTCAACGTGATGCGCTCGGCCGGCCCTCGACCGCCGGACAGCACCGGCACCTGCACCGCCTCCGGGCCGAGCAGACCCTGCACCCGTACCAGCGCCCGACGGGCCCGCATCCTGTCTTGTTCGCCGAGGCCGCCCCACAGGGGTAACTGCAATGCCCCCGCCGACACCACCTCTACCGGCTGCAGTCGTAACTGCACGACCGGCGCGGTAGGTCGGTCCACGACAATCCGGGTGTTCAACCAGCCGTCCAACTGCCAGCGCACCCGGTCGGCGGTGGCATCCTCGGTCAACGGCTCAGCGCATCGCCAAACCCGCTTCAGCTCTTCACCATTGGCAGTGATGGCGTGGACAGCCAGCCGGGTGCATCCCACCCCGGCAGCGATCAATGTCTGATGCAACGCGCTGGCCAACGAGCGCCCGGCGAATGCCGCGGCGTCAACCCGGTCGATCGGCGGATCACAATTCAGCACGGCGTCGAGTTCGGCGGGCGCCTCGCGCCCGGACGGTCCGCGTTCGGGCTCACCGCGGGCGAACCTGTGCGCACACACCGCGTCGGCCCCGAACCGAGAAGCCACGTCGGTGCGCGACAGCGCGGCGAACTGCCCGATGGTGCGAATCCCCATCCGCCACAGCAGATCCGCCAGATCGGCCCGCCCAGGACCTGACAGGCTGGGCTCGGTAGCAAGTTGCCGGATCGACAGCGCCGACAGAAACCGCGCATCTTCTCCGGGCGGCACGACACGGCCCGCCCGGGCGGCGAAGACCGCGGTGGACAGCTGATCGGCTATCCCGATCTGACACTCGGCCCCGGCTGCGGCCACCGCATCGGTCAGCCGCTCGGCGGCGTGGCGCTCGGACCCGAAAAAACGGGCCGCCCCACGCACCGGCAACACCATCAGGCCAGGACGCAGTACCTCGGCGCGGGGTACCACGTCGTCCACCGCCGCGATAACGCCTTCGAAGAAACGAGCATCGCGGTCGGAGTCGGCAGCCACCACGTGCAGGTGCGGACAGCGGGCCGACGCCTCGCGTCGTCGCAGCCCTCGCCGCACCCCTACCAAACGGGCAGCCGATGAGCAGGCGATCACCCGGTTGGCCAGCGTGACGGCGACCGGCGCCGTCGCGGGCAGCATCGCGGCCGCCGCCGCGGCAACCGCCGGCCAGTCCATACACCAAATCGCCAATACTCGGGAGGCCACCTGACTTATCCCGTCCGCGCCCGCCTGATCGTCCGCCCCACCGCGCACACCTCGAGTCGCACCTTGCTGATCCGTCCGAAACCCGGCATGTCCGCCGTGGTCTCATAACCGCAGACCCGGGCTTTCAGTCGTAGCGACGCACCCTGCCAGTCGCCATCGGTGACCAGCAGAGTGCAGCCTTTCTGGTGAGCACGGGCCACCACGGCCCGGGCGCGGGTCAGTGGCACCGAGCGCCCTCCCAGAGCCAGCACGACCAGATCCATCCCGTCCATGAGCACCGCAGCAACCTCCACCGGGTCTGCCCCGGGATCCGGGATGACGGCAAGCCGGCTCAGATCGGCTCCCATTTCCGCGGCGGCCAGCAGGCCGATATCCGGCTGGCCGACAATGGCCGCGTTCCCGCCCGCGGCCGTCACGGTGGCCACCATGCTCAGCGGCAGCGACCGTGCGCCCGACAGCACCGCGACAGTTCCCCGTGGCAACGCGTCAGGCAACACGTCGGCCAGCAACTGCGGAACGGGAAGCCTGGTTTCCGCGTCCGGTAGGAGGGCATCCGCGTGAGCGTGACCGTGAGTATTGCCGCGCCGAGGAGAACCGACCTTCCCAGACACTGCCGCCACCGCCGCCATCTGCCGCCGCAGCTGTTTTAGCTGCTCAGAGCGTTCTTGATGAGGCTGATCGGAGGCAAGGATCGCCGTCATCACCACTCCTGCGGTACGGGTGTTACTACTGATGTTCGAATGTATGTTCGATAGAATCAGTCAACACCCACCCACCGACAACCGTCAAGCTGACCCCTGCCACCGGGCGCTGCGGCTGGGTGCCCAGCTAACTTGCGTGACCGCCAGGAAGACCGGCCGTAGCGCGGATCTCCCGGCGCGCCGCTGTCGGGTCGTTCTCTCGGAACATGTAATGGCTCAATCCGACTCGCGCGATTGCGCCGGCAAGGTCTCGGGCGCTCGCCGCGGAATCGAGACCGTCCTCACGAGCGCACTGCTCCAAGACCACCATCAACCTCCCGCTGATCATCGGCAATGCCCGAGCCATCTGGTCCTGCGCGAAGCCCGGGTCCAGATCGAGCTGGCGTCCGGGCGGCTGATCCTCCACGAAAGTCGCCACTACGTCGACCGCGGCTTCCAATCGTGCGACGCCGGTGACGCCCCTCATCGCCCGTTCCATCGCCGCGTCGAAACGCCGTCGTTCATGCATTCCCAGCGCATCGATCAAATCCTCTTTGGATACGAAGTACCGATAGACGGTCGGCCGTGACACCCCAGCCAGAGTTGCCACATCAGACAACGACAACTTGCGCACTCCGGTCCTCAGCACGAGCTGCCGAGCAGCCTCGAGTATCCGATCGGCCAGATCGGCGCGATCTGAACCGGATCCGCGCGGTTCAGTGATCGACACGACGCCAACTCCCGCGTTTCAGCCCGGAATTCAGGCGGCCACCGGATCGAGCCTGCCGAGTCCACGTAGCCATGGGATCAGCAGGCGGAGTCCGTCGTCGAACGACATCGGGTCGTAGCCAAGGCGTCGGGTAGTCAGGTTGTCGTTCGACCTGGGCTTGCGAACGCCCTTGGCCGCAGCTTCCGCGATGGCCATCAAGGTAGGGCCGAACTCGGCTGTCAACGTCTCCGGATCGGACCGGTAGTCGAGATCTTCGACGTGGTGGTCGATTCCGGCGATCTCACAGGCGCGATTGATCCCGGCGGCGGTGCTGATGGTGTCCTGCGGCTGGCCTATCAACAGGTAGCGCTCCCCGGCCACCCCGCGGTCCAGTGCCGCGATCGAACCCTTCGCGACGTCCTTGCCGGCTACCCACGTCACGGGGAATGCAAGGTAGCGCTTGATTTTTCCGCGCATGCCGGCCAACAGCACCCGGTTGAAGCTGGTGCGATGCAAGGCCCTCGCCGCTACCAGGCCGGGGCCGAAGATCGCGCCCGGGTGGCAGGTCAGCACGTCCTCGCCCGCGGCGGCACGTTTGTGAGCTTCGCGGAAGGCGGCGAGCTTGGTGACCGTATACGGGTCGCCCGGTGGGTTCTCGAATAGCGGGGCCTCTTCGAAGTCGCGGTCGGTGCTCAGATTGAAGAACGTGGCGGTGCTCAGTGCGACGACCCGACGCATGCCGTGGCGCTTCGCCGCATCGAGCACGTTGGTGGTGCCGACCGTGTTGACGGCCTTGAAGTCTTCGAGGTCCTGGCTGGCTCCACCCAGCAACGCCGCACAATGGACCGCCGCCTCGGCACCCTTGGCCGCGCGAAGCACATCGCCGGCGTCGCTGATGTCGCCCCTGACCAATTCGACGCCGATCCCAGCCAGCTCCGCGGCCTCGTCCGGGCTGCGGACGAGCGCGCGGACGTGGTCGCCGCGCTCGATCAGCTGTTCGCAGACATTGCCGCCGGTCTGGCCGGTGGCGCCAGTGACGAAGATGGTGCTGGCCATAGCCGAACCCCTATCTGCTTACATAAATAACAAATTTAGTAAACATCGTAATGTTCTAACTGCTGATATTCTATGCTTAGTCCGTGTCGCTCGATCCGGCAAGCATCCTTTTGACTGACCGCGTCGCGGTCGTCACCGGCGGGGGTGCCGGCATCGGCCGCGGCATCGCCGCCGGGTTGAAGGCATTCGGCGCGAAGGTGTCGATCTGGGAACGCGATCCAGCATCGTGCGCGTCAGCCGCCGATGACATCGGCGCGTTGGGGATCCCCACCGACGTCCGGGACAGTGCCGCGGTCGACGCCGCACTCGCGCAGACCACAGCCGAACTCGGAACGATCACGATCCTGGTCAACAACGCCGGAGGAGTCTTCTGGTCCGGGATCCTCGACACCAGCGAGAACGGCTGGGACGCTCTGTACAAGTCCAATCTGCGCCACGTCTACCTGTGCACCCAACGGGTGGCCCGAAGCCTTGTCGAGCAGAAGTTGACGGGCAGCATCATCAGCGTCACGTCGATCGAAGGCGTCCGTGCCGCACCGGGTTACGCGACGTATGCGGCAGCCAAAGCAGGGGTTATCAACTACACGAAGACGGCAGCCCTCGAACTTGCACTATATGGCATCCGGGTCAACGCCCTGGCCCCTGACATCACCTTGACAGAAGGGATCATACAGATGGCACCCCCCGGTTCCGAAGAGCGGTTCGGCCTCACGGTTCCCATGGGACGCGCCGGCCACGTGGACGAGATGGCCGGCGCAGCAGTGTTTCTCGCGTCTGACATGTCCAGCTACATCACCGGACAGACGATCCACGTCGACGGCGGCACCCAAGCAGCCAGCGGCTGGTACCACCATCCGGAGACCGGCGCCTACGCACTCGGACCCGCCTAATGCCACGCATCGCACCGATCCCGATGGATCAGCTGAGCACACATTCGCGACACATCGTGGAGGCAGGCGTTGAAGCGGGTCTTTACGCCACGCCGGTGCCGCTGCAGATCTTCGCTTACCGCAGTGCCCAACTCGCGCAGGTGGACATGGCCAGGACGCACCTGGGCGCCGACACTCTGCTCGGTGGCCGGATACTGGAGCTGCTGCGCATCCGCAGCGCCCAACTGGGCGAGTGCGAGCCCTGCAGTCAATCACGCAAACACGATTCGATCACCGACGAAGACGTCGTGTGTCTGCGCGCGCCCGACCGCGACGCACTGACGCCGCAGGAGCAGATAGCCGTCGAATTTCTCGACCGACTGTCCGGCGATCATCACTTGATCGACGACGCTTTCTACCGAAGGCTGGGCGAGCATTTCACCGCCGCGCAGATCATCGAACTCGGCTTCACCTGCGCCACAACGATGGGACTGCACCGCTTCCTGCATACCCTCGACGTCTATGGCGATTCGATCCCGGTCATCGACTACTCCCCCGGCCAAGTCGATTCGGCGGCGCCTCAGTGAGTAAGGCCGCGATCACATCGGGAGCGACGCCGAGACCCTGCAAGCAGAATCGCAGCACGCGCGCACGGATTTCGCGGGGCTGACGATGGGCCGTCGCCCAATGCCGTTCGACGTTGGCCCACACGACGCCATGAATGGACAGCGCCTCACCCTCGGGATCGATCTCGCCGAATAATCCCAGATCCCTTCCACGCGTGAGTTGTTCGACGAGCGGGCGCAGGACTTCCCGATACGCGGGGGCGACGAGTTCGGGCGCGGCGAACATCTGATTCTGCGCCTCGAGCGACATCTGGCGTAGATCGGCGCGGATCTGCTGATTGAAGGCGAGGTCCAGCCGTCCGTCGATCCAGGCTGCCACCGCACGAACCGGCTCGGATTTCGACATCCGCCGCTCCAGGCGCAGCACCTCGGCGCGTGCCATCTCCAGGAAGACCGCCGCAACCAGCTGATCCTTCGAGTCGAAGTGGCGGTAGAAGGCCCGGGTACTCAACTGCGTTCGGTTGAGCAGCGCAGCGATGGACAGCGCCTGAACTCCTTCGGTCCGAACGACTTCGGCCGCGGCGGAAAGAATCACCGCATGTATCTGCGGATCGGGCTCAAGCTTCTTGCGCCCACCGGCACGATCAGGCGGACGCATCGTAGGTGGCGATGTAGTCACCAAACGCCTCGTGCACCTTTTCCGGGGTCAACCCGTAGTCAGCGAGTTCGTAGCTGTGGGTGCCGCGGTGACCAGGCTTGTGCTCGTCTGCCCACTGCTGCACCTTCGCCCGCGCCGACTCGGTGAAGCCGAGGCCCAGCTTTTCGTAGCTGTCGGCAATGGTGTCGATCGGGTCGGTTTGCAGAGCGGCAAAAGATACGTCGACGAACCGGTCGTCGCCGAACTTGGCGCGGAAGTCCATCGCTCGTCGCATGCCTTCGGCCCACCACGCCAGCTGTTCGGCACCCAGTTCCTCGGGATCCCGTCGATCGCTGCTCCAGCTGCGGACGTAGGCGATCAGGCTGCAGACCGACCCCAGGACCTTTGCCGGATCGCGATGGCTCCAGAGGAATTTCGCGTTCGGGTACGCCTCGACGAACGCGTCGAGCGCGAACATGTGCACTGGGGTGCGCAGGTGCCACAGGTTCGGCTTGCAGTGCCACTGCAGCAGTTTCAGCACATCCCGATGAAAGGCGTACGTCTCGCGCATATCGCTACCCAGCAACCACTCCACGTAGCCGGGGACGCGGACCACGCCGTCGAAGTGAAAGGTGCGAAAGCTCATGCCCATCAGATCCTGGCATTCGGTCGCGGCCTCCGGCTCGGAACTGACCATCGCCTGGAAGTCGGGAAACATCTGCGAGATCATCGCGATGCCTTCGGCGGCCTGCGCGATCCGCGGATCGCTGTGCTGGGTGGCGGCCTCCGGCGGCGGGGTAGGTGCCTGAGATTCCCAGGTGCGCAACGACCTGAATTGTGGGTCGGCAGATACCAATTGACTCAGGGCCGTGGTGCCGGTGCGCGGCAGACCGAGGACAACGACCGGGCCGTCAATCACCTCGTCGGCGATCTCGGGATGCTGCTTGTAGGTCTGAACAATCTTCAGCCGCTGGATCAGGGCGTTGCTGATGGTCGCGTGCTGCATGACGCGGCCGAGATCGTTGAGCTCGGCTTCGGTGTTCAACGCGGCAACGGTCCGTTCCAAACCTTCGCGGTAGTAGGACGAACCGAAATCGTCGAGGCCGGTGGCGGCGCGCGCGCCGTCTTCTAGATCGTCAGCGGAAAAACTCACCGGTAAAACCTTTCGTGTACGGCGCGACGACGGGCTTCGATGACGTGAGCGCGTTCTTCGGGCGTGGTCATCGTGGTGTGCGACGGCAACGCGGACAGAACGTCGCCGACTTTCACCACACGCGTGTCCGGTACCGGCGCGGTCTCCGTCCGCACGCATCGCAAGAGCATTGCGCCATTGCTGTGACCCGCGGTGTCCAGCCAGTTCGCCACTCCCGGATCCGCCGCGGACAAGACGGCGCGGAAGATCCCGTCGGGATCGATGACCGCCTGATGCCCGTTGAGACTGGACTGATGACGCCCGTAGTGAATCGTCTCCAACCACGGATTGCCCAGCGAGATGCTCCAATAGACGCCGTCGGGCGGTAGCACCTCGAGGATCAGCGCCTCGTCGGGATCGAGCTCGAATCGTCCGATGACAGGACGATTTTCGGCCGCAGCGCCCATCTCGGTCATGTCCATCGGCGGAATGAAACCGTTGGCCGGCGGCATCGCGCCGAAGTCGAGGAAGAATTTCAGATTGTCGTAGACGAAGTCGCCCAGCGCATGAAGCTGGCGCGAGACCGAGGCATCGAGTTCGACAGAACGAGCAGCGGGCGCCACCTCGTCGCCGATGCGCTCGATACGCAGCGACGCGGGAACCTCGCTATCCCAGTCGTAGAGGAAGTTTCGCACGGTCAGGGTCGGGTGGTCGCCGGTCAGCCGTAGCCAGTTGCCGTCGTGCTCGTCGGCGGACAGGATCGCCTCGAAGCTTCCGTCTGCGCCGACCTCGAGATCATCGACGAGACAGTTGAAGGTCGCCGCAATGCCGTCCATGGTCTGCAGACCTACGTATCGGGCCGTACCCCGGTTGCCGAAGAGTCGATAGGTCTCGCCCGCGCGCAGGCTCGCATTCAGGTACACGCAGTCCGGGCATTCCAGCCCCCAGGTGACGATGTCGTCCATGCTGGCGCGGTTGACCGCGAGAACCGGGTCGGGATCGGCGCGCAGGGCCATGTCCGTGCCGACCGCCAGCAACACCATCAGGTGCCGCATCCCCGACGCATCGTCGAGGCGATTCTTGTTGGCCGGTGTGGACTGTACGAGTTGCTCCGCGGCGCTCAGGCGCTCCTGCAGGTGCGCCCACGCTGCCGTGAGGTCGGGGGCCCGGTCGTCCGCTGTCGACAGCGCCGCCTCCGCAATCGAGTGCGGCAGCCAGGCCATCGGGTTCTTCCATGCCGGCTGGGGCGTTGTTTCGGCTTCATCTGCCACGTTTTGCTCCAGCTCGGTTTGCTCAGACCCAATTGAAAATATCGTTTTCAATTGGGTTATAGTTACCACCTTCCGCGAGCGAGTGTCAACCGACTGCGGGCTTTACCGCGAACGTTGGCAAGGAGCGAAACTGGCGTCAGTCGTCTCGCCGGCTGAGCAGGTCAGCCCAGTCGCGCGGCACCCGTCCGCGGGGACCGGGGACCGTCTGGTCCTCGGGATGGCATTCCGGTGGGGCCAGTTCGGGGCCCTCGTAAAAGTCACTGGTCTCGTAGTCCCAGAACCAGTCCTCGCCGGGCTCGAACGACCGGATGATCGGGTGTCCGGTCTGTCGCCAGTGCGCTGTCGCATGTCGAGAGAGCGAATCGTCACAGCAACCGATGTGCCCGCACGCCGCGCACCGCCGCAGGTGCACCCACCAACCGCCGGTGGCATCGCATTCGGCACAGCCGCTACCAGCGGGCGGCACCGATGGGTCGACAGCAGCGGCCATCGCAACCCTTCCTTCCCGGTCCCGTCACTCCCACTCGATGGTGCCGGGCGGCTTGCTGGTGACATCCAGCACCACCCGGTTGACCTCGGCGACCTCGTTGGTGATCCGGGTGGAAATCCGCTCCAGCACTTCGTAAGGGACTCGCGTCCAGTCGGCGGTCATGGCGTCCTCACTAGACACCGGTCGCAACACGATCGGATGCCCGTAGGTCCGGCCGTCACCCTGCACGCCCACCGATCGGATGTCGGCCAGCAGCACCACCGGGCACTGCCAGATCTGGGCATCCAAACCCGCCGCGGTCAGCTCCTCACGCGCGATCGAGTCGGCTCGCCGCAGCGTCTCCAGCCGCGCCGCGGTGACCTCACCGACGATGCGGATCCCCAAGCCCGGCCCCGGAAAAGGCTGGCGGGCAACGATTTCCTCAGGCAGGCCCAATTCGCGGCCCACCGCGCGCACTTCGTCTTTGAACAACAGCCGCAGCGGCTCGACCAGGGTGAACTTCAGGTCGCCAGGCAGACCGCCGACATTGTGGTGGCTCTTGATATTCGCCGCACCGGTCCCGCCGCCGGACTCCACCACGTCGGGATACAGCGTGCCCTGCACCAGAAACTCAATGTCGTTGTTCTCCGGGTTTTCCAGGGTGTCCCGCACCGCACCTTCAAAAGCCCGGATGAACTGGCGTCCGATGATCTTGCGCTTGCCCTCGGGATTGGTCACCCCGGACAGCGCCTGCAGGAAGGTCTCCTCCGCGTCGACAGTCACCAGGTTGGCACCGGTCGCGGCGACGAAGTCGCGCTGCACCTGAGCGCGCTCGCCGGCGCGCAGCAGGCCGTGGTCGACGAACACACACGTCAGCCGGTCGCCGATGGCGCGTTGCACCAGGGCGGCGGCCACGGCCGAATCCACCCCGCCGGACAGCCCGCAGATCGCATGGCCGTCACCAACCTGATTGCGCACCTGTTCAATCAGCGCCTCGGCGATGCCGGCGGGCGTCCAATCCGACTCGATGCCGGCGAACTCATGCAGGAACCGGCTGAGCACCTGCTGGCCATGCGGGCTGTGCAGCACCTCGGGGTGGTACTGCACGCCGGCCAGTCGTCGGGCACGGTTCTCGAAGGCGGCCACCGGGGCGCCCGCGCTGGTGGCCACGACCTCGAACCCCTCCGGCGCCGAGGTGACGGCGTCACCGTGACTCATCCACACCGGCTGTGTATCGGGCAGATCCGAATGCAATTCACCGCCAGCGACTTTCAGTTCAGTCCGGCCATACTCGCTGGTACCGGTGTGCGCGACGGTGCCACCGAGCGCCTGCGCCATCGCCTGGAAGCCGTAACAGATACCGAACACCGGCACGCCCAGATCGAACAACGCCGGATCGAGTTGCGGCGCACCCTCGGCGTACACACTGGCCGGGCCACCGGACAGCACCACCGCCAGCGGATCGCGGGCTTTGATCTCGTCGACCGAAGCGGTATGCGGAATCACTTCGGAGAACACCCGCGCCTCGCGCACCCTGCGGGCGATCAACTGCGCGTATTGCGCGCCGAAATCGACGACCAGCACAGGACGGGGCGTTGCTGACTCCACCCGCACAGTCTAAAGGCGAGCGACTGCCGGTTCGTCGGTACCGACCCAGGTTGACGCGAGTGTAGACGAACGCCTACGCTTACTCGCAAGGAGGTGTAGTCGACTGACTACACTGAAGCTGAAAGGAAGTTCGCAATGACCATTCCGTCGACATCAACATTGACCGTGACCCGGTTGGGCGGCCGCATCGGCGCCCGCATCGACGGCGTACGACTGGCCGGCGATCTCGACGCCGACACCGTGGGACACATCCGAACAGCACTGCTGCGCCACAAGGTGATCTTCTTCCGTGATCAGCACCACCTCGACGATGCCCGGCAACAAGCCTTCGCCGCCCGCCTCGGTACTCCCATCGCCCACCCCGCAGTGCAACAGCAGGGCGCGCCGATCATCACGCCGATCAACTCCGACTACGGCAAAGCCAATCGCTGGCATACCGACGTCACGTTCGTCGCGAACTACCCGGCCGCATCGATCCTGCGCGCTGTGACGCTGCCGAGCTACGGGGGATCAACGCTGTGGGCTTCCACCGCCGCTGCTTACCTGGCGCTGCCCGATCCGCTGAAACACCTCACCGAGAACCTCTGGGCCCTACACAGCAACCGCTTCGACTATGTCGCCGCGCCGCAGACGCAGACGCTGACCGACGAGCAGAAATCGCATCGAATCCGGTTCGAAAAGCCCGACTTTCGCACTGAGCACCCGGTCGTGCGGGTACATCCGGAGACCGGTGAACGCACCTTGGTGGCCGGAGACTTCGTGCGCGGCTTCGTTGGCCTCGACAACTACGAGTCGCAAACGCTTCTCGAGTTACTGCAACGGCGAATCACCATGCCGGAGAACACGATCCGGTGGAACTGGGCAGCCGGTGACGTCGCCATCTGGGACAACCGGGCGACCCAGCACCGAGCGATAGACGATTACGACGACCAATACCGGCTGATGCACCGGGTCACCGTCCTGGGCGACGTGCCCGTCGACGTCCACGGCCAGCGCAGCCGGGTGATCAGCGGCGCTCCGTTGCAAGCCTTGGAAACCGTCGCAAGCTGACGGCTTCCCGTCAGCAGGCTGCGACGAGGCGATGGGGGCTGTCCTGATGGCCGCACTCGCCTACTTCGCCAAAGCGCGGATCCTCGTCGGACGCACACTTGGCAACGCCGAACCCGACCGGTTCCGCGAAGCCTGGATCAGGCTGGCCCAAAGCGTGTATACCGGCACACCGCCGACCTGACAGGCACAACCAGGTCAGTTGGCCGAACAACGGGAAAACAAACGGTCAGCGTGAACGCGTGGCGAACCGGCATCGGACATGGTGAGGTGGTAACTGCCCACGGCCGAAACCACCCAGGAAGCGAGGTCCGCCGTGCTGGGTCTACCCGAAGCGGTGCACGCCTGCCTGTTCGATCTCGACGGTGTCCTGACCGACACCGCGAGTGTCCACACCAAGGCATGGAAGGTGATGTTCGACGCGTTCCTGTCGCATCGGGCCGAGACGACCGGCGAACCGTTCGTGCCGTTCGACCCCGACAAGGACTACCGCGAGTACGTCGACGGTAAGAAGCGCGAGGACGGCGTCCGGTCGTTCCTGGCCAGCCGGAACATCGAGTTGCCCGACGGCGACCCCGACGACCCTCCCGGCACGGACACCATCTACGGGCTAGGAAACCGCAAGAACGACGCGTTCCAGAAGACGCTGCACGACGACGGCGTCAAGGTGTTCGACGGCTCGCGCCGGTACCTGGAGGCGGCCCAAGCGGCCGGACTGAGCATCGCGGTGGTGTCGTCCAGCGCCAACACCGGAGAGGTTCTGCAGGTCACCGGGCTTGACCGGTTCGTCCAGCAGCGGGTCGACGGCGTGACCCTGCGCGAAGAACACATCGCGGGCAAACCGGCGCCCGACTCGTTTCTGCGCGCCGCCGAGCTGCTCAACGTTGCCCCCGCCGCGGCGGCCGTCTTCGAGGACGCCCTGTCCGGAGTGGAGGCCGGCCATGCCGGCAACTTCGGCTATGTCATCGGCGTCGACCGCGTCGGGCAGGCGGACGAATTACGAAGCCACGGGGCCGATGTCGTGGTCACCGACCTCGGCGATCTACTGTAGGCCGCGATGATCTCTGATGAAACCTTCCCGGTCGAACAATGGCAGGTCCGCGAGACCCAGCTGGACCTCAACGTGCTGGCTCAATCGGAGTCGCTGTTCACGCTGTCCAACGGGCACATCGGAATTCGCGGCAACCTCGACGAGGGCGAGCCCTACGGCCTGCCGGGCACCTACCTGAACTCGTTCTACGAAGTCCGGCCACTGCCCTACGCCGAGGCGGGCTACGGCTACCCGGAGGCCGGGCAGACCGTCGTCGACGTCACCAACGGCAAGATTCTGCGCCTGCTGGTCGACGACGAGCCGTTCGACGTTCGCTACGGCAAGCTGTTGAGCCACGAGCGGGTGCTCGACCTGCGGGCCGGCACGCTGACCCGGCACGCGCACTGGCAGTCACCGGTCGGCAAGCAGGTCAAGGTGACCTCGACCCGGCTGGTGTCGCTGACACAGCGCAGCGTCGTCGCCATCGAGTACGTGGTCGAGGCGGTGGACCAATTCGTCCGTGTCACAGTGCAGTCCGAGCTGGTCGCCAACGAGGACGTGCCCGTGACGTCGGGCGATCCGCGGGTGGCGGCCATCCTCGACAAACCGCTGGAGGCCGTCGAGCACGAGGACACCGAATGCGGTGCGCTGTTGATGCACCGAACACGCGCCAGCGCGCTGATGATGGCCGCGGCGATGGACCACCAAGTCGAGGTAGAAGGCCGCTACGAGATCACCAACGACGCGCGTGACGACCTGGCACGCACGACTGTGATCTGCGGGCTGCGGCCGGGCCAGCAGCTGCGCATCGTGAAGTACCTGGTGTACGGCTGGTCGAGCCAGCGCTCCCGTCCCGCGCTGCGGGACCAGGCCGCCGCCGCTTTGCATAGCGCACGCTATAGCGGATGGCAGGGTCTGGTGGACGCCCAGCGCAAGGTTCTCGACGACTTCTGGGACGGCGCCGATGTCGAGGTCGAGGGCGACCCGGTGTGCCAGCAAGCGGTGCGGTTCGGGCTCTTCCACCTGATCCAGGCGAGTGCGCGCGCCGAACGGCGCGGCATCGCCAGCAAGGGCCTGACCGGCACCGGCTACGACGGCCACATCTTCTGGGACACCGAGGGATTCGTCCTGCCGGTGCTGACCTACACGATGCCGCACGCAGCTGCCGACGCATTACGTTGGCGCGCTACGACTTTGGATCTGGCGAGGGAGCGCGCCGAACAGCTGGACCTCAAGGGGGCCAGCTATCCCTGGCGAACGATCCGCGGCCAGGAATGCTCGGCCTACTGGCCGGCCGGCACCGCCGCGTGGCACATCAACGCCGACATTGCCATGGCTTTCGAGCGCTATCGGATCGTCACCGGCGACGAGTCGCTGGAAAAGGACTGCGGGCTGGAGGTGCTCATCGAGACGGCCCGGCTGTGGCATGCACTCGGACACCACGACCGCCACGGTGTATGGCACCTGGACGGCGTCACCGGTCCCGACGAATACACCGCGATCGTGCGGGACAACGTGTTCACCAACATGATGGCGGCACACAACTTGCGGATCGCGGCAGACGCGTGCGCCCGGCACTCCGAGACCGCCCGCGAGATGGGGGTCAGCACCGAAGAGACCGCCGCGTGGCGCAATGCCGCTGATGCCGCACACATTCCGTTCGACGACGAGCTCGGCGTGCATCCGCAGTCCGAAGGCTTCACCACCTATGCCGAATGGGACTTCACCGACAAGACCTCCTACCCGCTGCTGCTGCACGAGCCGTACGCGTTGCTCTATTCCGCCCAGGTGGTCAAGCAAGCCGATCTGGTGTTGGCCATGCACTGGCAAAGCCACAAATTCAGCGACGAACAGAAGGCGCGCAACGTCGACTACTACGAGCGGCGCACGGTGCGCGACTCGTCGCTGTCGGCCTGCACCCAAGCGGTGATGTGCGCCAACGTCGGGCATCTTGAGCTCGCGCACAACTACACCTACGAGGCGGCTCTGGTCGACCTGCGCGACCTGCACCACAACACCCGCGACGGCTTGCACATGGCGTCGCTGGCCGGCGCGTGGACCGCTCTGGTCGCCGGCTTCGGCGGTCTGCGCGACGACGAGGCAATCCTGGCCCTCAACCCGTATCTGCCCGACGGCATCTCACGACTGCGGTTTCGGTTGCGCTGGCACGACTTCCGGCTGACCGTGGACGTCATCCACGACGAGGTGACCTACACGCTGCGCGACGGACCCGGGGGTGAACTGACCATCCGGCACGCCGGCGAGGACATCGACCTCAGCACCAGCGAACCGACCACGATCGCACTCATCAAACGGGAACCGCTGCTGCCCACGCCGCAGCAACCACCAGGACGAGAGCCGCTACAACGGCACGCTTACCGGTCTGTCAGCCCGTCGAGCTGATCGGGCCGGGGTTGATACGCCGCTCCTCAGCATCGCTGCGTCCCCCTCGCCGCTGCGCGGCTGGGGGTACCCCCACTGCATCGTCGCCGGCGGTCGGCAGCCAGCGCAGCGCCCCGGGCGCATCGGCCGGCACCACCGGGTGGGCCGGCGCGATCGGGTCGAGGCGACGGTAGGGCTCGCCCTGACGCGGCCGCACGTCGTTCTCCCCCTTGTTCGGCCACAGCGAGGCAGCCCGCTCGGCCTGCGCCGAGATGGACAGCGACGGGTTGACACCGAGGTTCGCCGAGATCGCGGCGCCGTCCACGACCAATAGCGTCGGGTAGCCGTAGACCCGGTGATAGGGGTCGATGACGCCGTGTTCGGGGCTGTCCCCGATCACCGCGCCGCCGAGGAAATGCGCCGTCAGGGGCATGTTGAACAATTCGCCCCAGGTCCCGCCGGCCACACCGTCGATCTTGGCGGCGATGCGGCGGGTGACTTCGTTGCCGACCGGATTCCAGGTCGGATTGGGCTCGCCGTGTCCCTGTTTGCTGGAGTACCAGCGGATGCCCAGCTTGCCACGCTTGGTGAACGTGGTGATTGAGTTGTCCAGGTGCTGCATCACCAGCGCGATCATGGTTCGCTCGCTCCACTGGCGAGGATTCAGCAGCCGCAGCATGCCACGCGGATCCTCACGGCTGCTCTGGAGCAACTGCTTCCACCGCGGCACGTCCGTGCCTCCGGGGCCGGGGCCGTCGGTCATCAACGTCTGCAGCAGTCCCATCGCGTTGGAGCCCTTGCCGTATCGGCAGGGCTCGATGTGGGTGTCAGACGCCGGGTGGATCGACGACGTGATCGCCACCCCGTGCGTCAGGTCCAAATCTGGTGAGATTGTCAATCGCCCGGCACCGACGATCGACTCGGAGTTGGTCCGAGTCAGCACGCCCAGGCGCTTCGACAGCCGCGGCAGCTTGCCTTTGTCGCGCATATTGAACAGCAGATGCTGCGTTCCCCAGGTACCCGCGGCAAGCACCAGTTGCGATGCGGTGAAGGTGCGCTTATCTCTGCGCAGCCAACTGCCGGTGCGAACGGTGTTGATCTCCCACAACCCGTCGGACCGCTGCTCGAAGCTCTTTACAGTCGTCATCGGAATCACTTCTGCGCCAGCCGATTCCGCGAGTCCGAGGTAATTCTTAACCAGCGTGTTCTTTGCGCCGTAGCGACAGCCCGTCATGCAAGAGCCACACTCCACGCAGCCGGTGCGCGCCGGCCCGGCGCCACCGAAGTACGGGTCGGGCACCTTCTCACCGGGCGCCTTGGTGCCGTCGGGGCCGAAAAACACCCCGACCGGCGTCGGCACGAAGGTGTCGCCGCAACCCATGTCGTCGGCGACTTCCTTCAGGATGCGGTCCGCGTCGGTGAAGGTCGGGTTGGTGACGACGCCGAGCATTCGCTTCGCCTGCTCGTAGTGCGGCATCAGCTCCGCCCGCCAGTCGGTGATGTCCGACCACTGCTGGTCGGAGAAGAACGGTTCCGGCGGCACGTACAACGTGTTGGCGTAGTTGAGCGAACCGCCGCCGACGCCGGCCCCGGCCAGGATCAGCACGTCGCGCAGCGGGTGGATGCGCTGGATTCCATAGCAGCCCAGCTTCGGCGCCCACAGGAATTTGCGGAGATTCCAGGAGGTCTTGGCGAAGTCCTCGTCGGAGAAGCGGCGGCCGGCCTCCAATACACCTACGCGGTAGCCCTTTTCCGTCAGCCGCAGCGCAGTGATGCTGCCACCGAAACCCGAACCGATAATGAGGACGTCGTAATCCGGCTTCATCGCCCCAGTATGTACTTACCGGCCGGTAGTAAGCCAGGAATTCGCTTGCCCGCGTCAGCTGCCGACCGTCAGGCCGACCTTCTGGAATTCCTTGAGGTCGCAGTAGCCAGCCTTGGCCATCGAGCGGCGCAGCCCGCCGACGAGGTTCAGCGAGCCGAACGGATCGTCGGACGGGCCGTTGAGGACCTGCTCCAGCGAAGGCCGCTCGCCGACCGCGATCTGCAGCAGCGCGCCCCGGGGCAGCGACGGGTGGGCGGCGGCGACCGGCCAGAACCATCCGTCACCCAGCGCCTCGGCCGCCTCGGCGAGCGGGGTGCCCAGGACCACGGCGTCGGCACCGCACGCGATGGCTTTGGCCAGCTCGCCGGAGGTGTGGATGTCGCCGTCAGCGAGCACGTGCACGTAGCGGCCGCCGGTCTCGTCGAGGTATTCCCGCCGGGCCGCGGCGGCATCGGCGATTGCGGTGGCCATCGGCACGCTGATCCCGAGGACCTCGTCGCTGGTGGTCACTCCCCTGGTCGATCCGTAGCCGACGATGACGCCGGCCGCCCCGGTGCGCATCAGATGCAGCGCCGTGCGGTGGTCGAGCACCCCACCGGCCACGACGGGCACGTCGAGCTCGGAGATGAAGGTCTTCAGGTTCAGCGGCTCCCCAGCCCCTTCCCGGCCCAGGGCCACCCTCTCAGCGGAGACGATGGTGCCCTGGATGACGAGCAGGTCGATGCCGGCCGTCAGCAGCGCGGGCGTGAGCGCCTGAGCATTCTGCGGGCTCACCCGGACCGCGGTGGTCACCCCGGCCTCGCGGATGCGGGCTACCGCGGCGCCCAGCAACTCGGGATCCAGCGGCGCGGCATGCAACTGCTGGAGCAGCCGGATGGCCGCCGTCGGTTCGGGTTCTTTGGCGGCCGCCTCGATGACCTGGGCGATCTTGGCGCCCACGTCCGCGTGCCTGCCGATCAGCCCTTCGCCGTTGAGCACTCCCAGCCCGCCGAGCCGGCCGAGTTCGATGGCGAATTCCGGCGAGACCAGCGCATCGGTCGGATGCGCGACGACGGGGATCTCGAATCGGTACGCGTCGAGTTGCCAGGCCGTCGTGACGTCCTGAGAGGAGCGGGTGCGCCGCGACGGCACGATGTTGATGTCGGCGAGTTCGTAAGTGCGCCGGGCCGTTCGGCCCATGCCGATCTCGACCATGTCACGCATGAGCGGTCCTTCGATCAGTTCACCGGGCGGAGTAGTTGGGTGCTTCGGCGGTCATGGTGATGTCGTGCGGATGACTTTCCTTCAACCCTGCCGGTGTGATCCGGACGAATTGCGCCCGCTGCAGCGCCTCAATGGTATTAGCGCCGGTATAGCCCATCGCAGCGCGCAGTCCACCGGTGAGTTGATGGATCACCGACGACAGCGGGCCCCGGAACGGCACCCGACCTTCGATGCCTTCGGGCACCAGCTTGTCCTCGGAGAGCGCGTCGTCCTGGAAATAGCGGTCCTTCGAATACGACTTGGCGTACCCCTCGGAGCCCCTGCCGGCCATGGCGCCCAGTGACCCCATCCCGCGGTAACTCTTGAACTGTTTGCCGTTGACGAAGATCAGGTCACCCGGCGCTTCGGCGGTGCCGGCCAGCAGCGAACCCAGCATCGTCGTCGATGCGCCCGCGGCCAGCGCCTTGGCGATGTCACCGGAGTACTGTAATCCGCCGTCGGCGATCACCGGCACGCCCGCCGGGCCGCAAACCGCGACGGCCTCCAGGATCGCGGTGATCTGCGGCGCCCCGACCCCCGCCACCACCCGGGTGGTGCAGATCGACCCGGGACCGACCCCGACTTTGACCGCGTCCGCGCCGGCCTCGACCAGCGCAGCGGCCGCCGACCTGGTCGCCACGTTGCCGCCAACCACCTCGACCCGGTCGCCCACTTCGGCCTTGAGCTTGCCGACCATGTCGAGCACCAACCGGTTGTGGGCGTGCGCGGTGTCGACCACCAGCAGGTCGGCGCCGGCGTCTGCCAGCGTCATCGCCCGCACCCACGCATCGTCGCCCACCCCGACGGCAGCCCCGACCAGCAACCGGCCGTCGCTGTCCTTGGTCGCCAGCGGATGCTGTTCGGTCTTGACGAAGTCTTTCACGGTGATCAGCCCGGTCAGCCGGCCGTGACCATCGACGATGGGCAGCTTTTCGATCTTGTGCCGGCGCAGCAGGCCCAGCGCCGCATCCGCGCTGACGCCCTCCTGGGCGGTGATCAGCGGGGCCTTGGTCATGACCTCGGCGACCGGCTTGGACTGGTCGACCTCGAAGCGCATATCGCGGTTGGTGATGATCCCAACAAGTGAGCCTTGCGCGTCGATGACCGGCAACCCGGAGATCCGGAACCGGGCGCACATCGCGTCCACCTCGGCCAACGTGTTGTCCGGGTGGCAGGTGACCGGATCGGTGACCATGCCGGCCTCGGAACGTTTCACGGTCTCGACCTGCCCGGCCTGCTCGGAGATCGGCAGGTTGCGGTGCAGCACCCCGATGCCGCCCGCGCGGGCCATCGCGATCGCCATGCGCGACTCGGTGACGGTGTCCATCGCCGAGCTGACCAGCGGCACCCTCAAGCGGATCTTCTTGGTGAGCCAACTGGACGTGTTGGCGGTTGCCGGCACCACATCGGAGGCGGCCGGCAGCAGCAGAACGTCGTCGAAAGTCAGGCCCAGCATCGCGATCTTCTGCGGATCGTCGCCGCCGGTCGGCACCGGATCATCGGTAAAACCACCGACCCGGGGGTAGGAGGACACGATCAGGTCGTCGCTGCCTTCAAGACGGGACAAGCCAGATGACATAGCCGGGGCCCTCCCAATACGCACGCGAAGTGAGAAAGCCATCCTATCGGCTTCGGACGCGCCGGCGACGATGCGCGCCGCGAGGCGCGTAGTGGCAGCACAGCGAGGGGGCGACATGGCGGCTGGGCTGCGGGTCCAGCGCTGGCGCGATGCCCGCCCGGCTGCGTAATGTGGAGCCGTGCGCGACTACCTCCCGCCCGGTTTGCCGCCCGATCCATTCGCCGACGATCCCTCTGACCCGTCGGCGGCGCTCGACGCTGTCGAGCCCGGCCAACCGCTGGACCCCCAGGAGCGGATGGCCGTCGAGGCTGACCTGGCCGACCTGGCGGTGTACGAGGCGCTGCTGGCGCACAAGGGTGTTCGTGGCCTGGTGGTGTGTTGCGACGAATGTCAGCAGGACCACTATCACGACTGGGACATGCTGCGCGCGAACCTGCTGCAACTGCTGGTCGACGGGACCGTGCGCCCCCACGAGCCGGCCTATGACCCCGAACCCGACGCGTACGTGACCTGGGATTATTGCCGCGGGTATGCCGACGCTTCGCTCAACGAGGCGACGTCGGACACCGAAGGATTCCACGGACGCCGCTGAACAGGCCTCCTGGACGACTGATCCTTATCAGCCGCCCAACGGGTTGAGCTGCATCGTCGAACTGATCGTCGGCGGCAAGGTGGCGTTGCGGTCGCGGCTGACCACCTTGGCGTTCAACCGGTTCATATGGTCGATCAGATTCTGTTTGCGATCGTTGTCCTTGACGGTCTGCACCCGGTCGCCGACCGCGGCCAGCTTGCCCTGGGCCTGATCCCATTGGCCCAGCGCGATCATCTGCTCGACCTGGTCCAGGTCGGTCTCGGCCGACACCGCGAGCCGGTCATCGTGCACAGACGCCGGCTCGCCGAACAGCGTCGTGCGAACACCGTAGAGCGCGTCACCGGGCTGGGACTGGCCCATCAGGGCGCCGAATCCGCCGATGCCGAGCACGGTCGCGGCCAGCGCACCCACCAGCGCCGCCCGGCCGCGGGCCCGACGACGCGCTGCCAGCCCGCGGCCCAGCGCCGCTACGGCGTCCCGCTCCGGGCAGACCCCGCCGGATGCCGGGGCTCTCAGCTCGTCGCGCCAGTCCCCCAACAGCCCGGCCAGCGCCGTGTCGCCGTCGACCGGCTCGCCGTTGGCCAACGCGTCGATGAACCGGTCGCTGCGCGCGACCGCGTCCGGATCGGGCAGATCAAATGGTGTGGCAAATCGTTCAGACATAGTCTCTTCCCGCTGCGACAATCGCGGATTTCAACCGCGCCAGTGCGCGGTGTTGGGCTACTCGCACGGCCCCGGCGGTACTGCCGACGGCCTCGGCGGTTTCCTCAGCGCTCAGACCGACCACGACCCGCAAGATCAGGACCTCGCGTTGTTTGTCGGGCAAAACGTCTAGCAGCTCGCTCATCCTGGCCACCGAGTCGGCGTCGATCGCCGCCTGCTCGGGGTCGGGTTCTGCAGACCGGTGGTCTGGAATGGACTCCGTGGGATAGGACAGATCGCGGCCGGCCGCGCGATACGCGTCGGCCACCTTGTGCGCGGCGATGCCGTACACGAAGGCCAGAAACGGGCGGCCGCGGTCGCGATAGCGCGGCAACGCCATGACGGCGGCCAAGCAGACCTCCTGTGCTACATCATCGGCCGAAAGGCCACTCCGCTCGAACGTGCCGACTCGCGCGCGACAGTATCGGACCACGATCGGGCGGATCGTCTCCAGCAATTCTCGAAGCGCGTCTCGATCACCCGCCACAGCCTCAGCGACAACGGCGTCGAGACGTCCCTCCTGCGTTGTCATCGACGGCAACATCTCCAGCGTTACGTACCGGGGTATCGCCCGGCGCGGTTAACATCACTACGACAATAGTGACCCCGCGCACGGCGCGTCCCGGCTAGCGCCAAGCTCCGCCCCGGTGCCGCACCAGACGCGCACACTCATCGCGAACGTCTCGCCACTCCGCGATCAGCGGGGTCGGGCCTCCGGTATCCGCAAGGTCGACCAGCAAGCACGCCACTGCCCAGCGCAGCGGTACCAGGCCCGATCGGCCGGTGAGCTGCAACGCCGCTGCACCGACGACCCGGGCCCGGTCGACGTCCCCGGCGCTGCACAGCGCCGCAGCCAACACCACTTCGCTCTTGGCGCGGTGCCGCACCGACGCCTGGCCCGCAGCCAGTTCGACGGCTGCCTCCGCGTTGCGGACCGCGACGGCACCCTCGCCGCCCGCCATAGCCAACTCAGCGCCAACCCACGCCCGCCGGACCGCCAGCCGGTGCGGCGCCTCGTTCACAAACGGGTCGGCCCGTCGAAGCAGCGTGTTCGCAATGGCCAGCCGGCCGACGCCCAGCGCGTCGGCCGCCAGCCCGGTCAACGCGTCGCCGGCTGCCTCGGGGTCGTCGCCGGCCAGCGCCAACGCGCGACCGTCCCAGCCGCGAGCCAGGCGGTGCCAGCCCAGCTGTCGCAGAAACGACGCCTGTGCGCTGCGCCCCAACGAGGCCAGCCGACCCGCTGGTGCAGCCCGCAGCAGGGTAGTGAGGTCGCTGCGAGCGCTACCGTAGCGGCCCTGACCGGCGGCCGCGACCGCACGTAACCACCGCTGACGCGGTGTCGTCGCAGACGGCAACGGCCAGCGCCCGGGCTGATCTCCGAAGGCGGCGGCGGCAAGGTCCGACTCGTTAGACGATTCGTATGAGATATCGATCACGGTGGGGTTCCAGTTAAGACTTCATGGTTTCTGAGTTACGCCGGTATTAAATCCAACGATGATCGTATTCGTTGTGCCCAGCCCGCGATCCGCCCTCGAACAGGACATTTCGTCATACCACGGCCTCACCGTGCACTCCGAGGCCGATCGGACTCGTCACATCGATGAACGCGGAGTAAATTCCCAAGCCGCCGTTGAGCATTCGGACGATTACCGCATGTTGACGGAATTTCCCTAGGCCCCCTACCTTTAAGTCCGACGAGTAGTCACCGACGACCCGCTCGATTCAGTTGACGACGTAAGTGTTCGCGAACTGGCCTGATCTTGGGCGTAAAGAGAGGGACTTCAATGCCGCAACCGGAGCAACTTCCAGGTCCCAATGCCGATATCTGGGAATGGCAATTACAGGGACTCTGCCGCGGAGTGGATTCGTCGGTGTTCTTCCACCCGGACGGCGAACGCGGCCGGGCCCGGCTGCAGCGTGAACGTCGCGCCAAGGAAATGTGCCGCCGCTGCCCGGTGCTGGCGCAGTGCCGCGCGCATGCACTCGACGTCGGCGAACCCTACGGAATCTGGGGCGGCCTGTCCGAAACCGAGCGCGAGCTCCTGCTCAAGCGAGAGATCGGCCGGACCCGCGGTATCCGCCGCAGCGCCTAGTTCGGCGACGATGCAGGGCGGAACGCCCTGGGGAGGAGCCGAACCATCTCATCAGTCGGCGACGATGCAGGGCGGAACGCCCTGGGGAGGAGCCGAACCATCTCATCAGTCGGCGACGATGCAGGGCGGAACGCCCTGGGGAGGAGCCGAACCATCTCATCAGTCGGCGACGATGCAGGGCGAAACGCCCTGAGGTGGGGGCACGCCCCCTCGCCGCAGGGCGGCTGGGGGTACCCCCACCCGCTTGCGGGGGAAAGCCGAACCCTCTGACCCAGTCGGCTTATAGCACTGATCCGTCCTGCTTGTACTGCTCAATCTTGTCCCAGTCGATGCCGGCGTCGAGCAGGATCTCCTCGGTGTGCTGACCGTGTTCGGGTGCACCGGTCGGCTGGACATGGTGCCCGTCGAATTGAACCGGGTTGGTCGGCAGGATGTAGGGCTTGCCGTTCATCGCGTTGACCGTCGGGATGTAGCCATTGGCGATGACGGCGGGATCGTCGCGCAGCTCGCTGGTCTTCTGCAGGACGGCCCAGGCGCCCGACAGCGGCTTGAGGATCTCGCGCCACTGGTCGACGGTCTTTGACGCGAATTCCTCATCCATGATGTCGATGAGCTCGCCGCGGTTTATGAACCGGTTGTGGCCGTCAGCGAAGCGTTCGTCGGTGATCAGGTCGGTGCGGCCGATGACCGTCATGAACTCGGGGTAGAACTTGTCGCCCTGCAACATCATCAGCGTGATGTAGCGGTCGTCCTTGGTCTTGTAGTTGCCCACCAGCGGGTTGGGCATGTCACGGTGGGTGAACGTCGGAATCGGGTCACCGCCGTAGAGCATCGCGGCGGTCACCTGCGGGGTCATCGCCCACGCCGCAAGGCCCAGCAACGAGACGTCCACGATCGAGGTCTCACCGGTCGCCTTGCGTTTGTACAGCGCGGCGGCGATCCCGCCGGCGATGGTCAGCCCGCCCATCAGGTCGCCGAAAGCGGGGGTCTGCATCACCGGCTCAGGAAGCTCGCGGGTGAGCGCGTCGGCGATCCCGCCGCGTGACCAGAAGGAGACGCCGTCATAGCCGGGCCGGTCAGCGTCGGGACCCTTTGGGCCATAACCGGATCCGCGCACATAAACGATGTCAGGGTTCGCGGCGCGAATCTGCTCGACCTCGATGCCGAAGTGTTTGCGACGACCCGGCAGATAACTGGTGAGGAACACGTCGCTGGTCTTCGCCAGTTCGTGGACGACCTCTTGCCCGCCCGGTGTGGTCAGGTCGATGCCGATGGATTTCTTTCCGCGGTTGGGCATTTCGATCATGTAGTTGACTGCGGTCGGTCCGCCGGGGATGAGGCCCATGGTGACCAGGCCACGCTGCGGATCGCCACCTTCGCGGGGCTCAACCTTGATGACGTCGGCTCCCCACTCGGCGAGCACCGCGCCGGCCGCGGGGACGAACGTCCATGCCGCGACTTCCAAGATGCGGATGCCGCTCAGCGGTTTGGCGTCAGTCATGCGAGTCCTCCGATTTCGTTGTCGCGGCGTTCAGTCGCCGATGAGCCCGAACCGTCGATACGCGGCGCGGATGTCGATGCGCGCCTGTTCGGGCAATTTAGCTTGTGGCGGCCGGGATTCGGGATACGAGCCGATCGGCAGCCCGATCACCGATGCGGCGTATTTGAATGCGCCGCCCCAGTGCGTGAAGTAGTCGGGCCGTCCGGGATAGCGGGTGAACCAGCCCCGCATGTCAAGCTCGAACCGATCCAGCCCCGACTCCTGCGCGTAATCCATTGCCTCGACCAGCTTCTCGTTCCAGATCAGGTCCCAGTACTCCGACAGGGCACGTTTCTTCGGCGTTTCAAAGAGGTAGCCAGTGGTGCCCAGCTGCCCAGGGCCCACGATGCCCGATTTCAGCCAGCCGGCCCGGTACACCGTCGTATCGCATTCCCAGATCACCAGATCCGGTGCGAGCTCGTGCAGGAAACGGCTCTGATGCGGACGGAATGACCCCTCTTTGGTGGCGCACACCGCGGGGATCTCCTCGACGATACGCGCACTCTCTTGAGCAGAGAGCACGTATCCCGAGCTGGGCGAATTGAACATTCCCAGTGCGATGTCGGTACGGTCGGCGATGTATCTGAAGAAGCTCAGAACCCCTTCGCCGCCATGTAATTCCATCATCGGGGTCTGGATGTAGACGATGTCGGCGCCGGCGTCTTGGGCGTGCCGCGTCAGCTCCAGGCAGTCTTTGGCCGACAGCGCGGCGGTGCAGGATTGAACGATCACGTCTGGGTCGATGCCACGCGCCTCGTCAATGGCGACGTCCAACAACTTCTTTCGCTCTGCGACGGTCAGTGACCAGAACTCCGCCACACCGCTGGTCACCCAGAGCATCGGGTGGCGCAGCGTTCCCACGCAGTGCCGGACCAGGGTGCGGTACGCGTCCCAGTCGATGTCGTCGCCGTCGCGGCCACTGAACGGGGTGTACAGCGAGTCGCCGATACCGCGCAAAGCACTGCGCGCCCACTGGCGAGCATCCTTGGCATTAGCCACTATTCACTCCTGGAACTAGCCGACGATCTCGAAGATCGCCGCTGCCGAGGTCACCGCTTTGTCGGCGTTGCCCTCGTCGTGCAACAGCATGCGCACGCCGACCTTGCCCGACCCGCCGACGTGTGCGGTGCCGTCTACCCGGAACGGCCCGACCTTCCCGCGCGCCATGAACATCACATGCCAGCTGACGACTTGCAGCTTCCTGGTTCCGGCGACCTCGGCGACCAGATCGATCGCGGCGGTTTCGAGCACGACGTGCTGCGGCCCGATGTGCAGTGCCGCATCCGGCGAGGCAAGCTCCACGCTGAGTGCGGGCAGCTGCCAGTGGCCTCCGGCGCGCTTGGACGCACCGAACGCCTTCCATAGCGGCGGTAAGTCGGGCGAATCCTCGATCACCAGCTCGGTGCCCGAAACATCCATCTTTCCAAGGCCTTCCGGCGGAACACCGATGATGGCGCCCTGGCCCTCGTTGAAGGCGATGACCCGGTCGGGGTTGTCGGCGTCGACGATCTTGCATCGGCCGTAGCCCATCGTCCGCCCTTGGTGAATGTTGCCGGAATCGACGACCTCGACCTTTTTCACGTCGTAGCCGGGATCGACGATCTGCACCGAAGCGATCACCGGGTTGGGCACCGCGACCATGTCGGTCTGACAACCCTCGGGCGAGGCGATGGCCAACGGCGCCACCATGATCCCGCCCGCCTCGTTGCGCATGTCGCGGCGAATGACCACCGTGTCGTCGCCGTCGCCGAGATTCATCGACGAATGATTGCGGCCGATGTAGCGGTAGCTCAGCAGCCCCGTCCACCGGCGGTACAGTTCGTCACGGTAGGCGTCCGCGTCGCCCTGAAACTCTCTGATGTCTCGCAGCTGTCCAGTCACGTGAGTCGCCCTTCGGAGCACATTGAGCAGACGCTCAGCAGCGACATTACGGGCCATCCGCGCCGTCGCCGGCGATATCGGCGAACTACTGCGGGTCGAACAGCACCGGCAGCGACGTCGGCGACCGGAACACCTGTCCGCGGATATGCGGGTCCTCGCCGTCGGGATCGAGCCTCAGGTTGGGCAGTCGGTCCAGCAGCAGATTGATCGCGGTGCGCATCTCCAACCGCGCCAGGTGCATGCCGAGGCAGACATGCACCCCGTGTCCCCAGCCCAGATTTGCCTTGGCCTGCCGGTGAATGTTGAACGTGTCGGGGTCAGGGTAGCGGTCCTCTTGCCGATTCGCCGAGCCCAGCATCGGCATCACCGTGCAGCCGGCCGGGATCGACACACCGCCAAGCACGGTGTCGCGGGTTGTCACCCGGGTGATGGTCAGCAGCGGGGCTTCCCACCGCACGCCCTCCTCGATCGCCTGCGGCAGCAGCGAGCGGTCCGCCCGGATCGCGTCCAACTGCGCCGGATTCGACAACAGCCCTAACAGCAGGCTGCCCAGCGACCGGTAGGTCGTCTCCACGCCCGCCGGCAACAGCAGCCGAAGGAACGAGAAGATCTCCTCGTCGGCGAGCTGTTCCCCGTCGATCTCGGCCGCGCCGAGCGCGCTGATCAGATCGTCCTTCGGCTCGGCGCGACGTGCCGCCAGGATCGGCGCGAAGTAATCGCACAGCGCGGCCGAGGCCGCCAGCCCGCGTTCGGGGTTCATCAGCCAGCTCAGCAGCGAGATCGACCACCGCTGGAACTGCGGGTAGTCCTTTTCCGGTAGGCCGAGCAGACCCGCGATGATCTGGCTCGGATAGTCGAAGGTGAACTCCTTGACCAGATCAGCCTTGCCGTTGGACGCAAACTGGTCGATCAGGCCGTTGGCCACCCGGCCAACCAACTCGTCCTCCCACCGCGCCAGCGACTTCTGCGAGAACGCTTTCGATACCAACGAACGCAGCCGCCCGTGGATCGGCTCGTCCATGCCGAGCATCACGCCTTCGCCCAGCACCGGCCCGAACGCCGCGATGACGGCCGCCGACGAGAACGTCTCGTTGTCGCGCAGCATTTGTTGGACATCCTCGTGCCGATACACGATGAACATCGGCAGGGACTCCTCGTGCGGAAGCGCTCCTGACGTCTCGAGCCGCTGCACCGGTTCCTCGCGGCGCAGTCGCGCCAGTTCGGCGTACGGGTCACGCACGTCCCCGGAGATCGCGTCGTCGAACGCGCCGAAGTCTTCGAGGTCGTCGAAAAGCTGTTCCATGCCTACCCCTTAGTCCCTTCATTCCCCTGAGTTCTGTGGCGGCGCTTTGCCGCGAACGACGCCAGACGCTGCAGCACCGGCTGCGGAATAACGCGCGCCGCCAACACCATTGCTTGCTGCGCGAAAGTCAACGGCCACGCCCCGTCCCGCATCGAACCCTGTTTGGGTATGCCGAGCACGACTCGCGACATGTGATGCATCCCGATGGCCGGGAGAATCCGGCTGGACGCCAGCAACATTGACGCATCCGGTCCCACCCCACGGCGGCGGAACGATCCGCTGTCGGCCAGCGCCTTGAGCACTCCGTCGGTAAACCGCTCGGGTGGTCGGGCGAAGCTGACCGCGAACCGCCCGCGGGTGTTCATCGTGTTGTGCAGCCGGGCGTAGGGACCTTCGAAGTTCCGATCGTCGATGGTGCCCGCGTCGGTGATGATGTCGGTGTCGTAGGTGCCGGCCACCAGGATGGTCACGCCCAATCCGAACGGCGCAATCTCGACCGCCATCGACTCACCCCAGCGCTCCAACGCGCCTTTGGCCGCCGAGTACGGCGCGGTGGCAGGCTGACCGCGGACCCCGGCCGCGCTGGATACCAGCACGATGCGCCCTTCGCCGGCCGCCCGCATCGACGGCAGCAGAGCCTGGGTGAGCGCGACGGGGCCCAGCACGCTGGTGGCGAACATGTTCTGCCACAGCGCAATATCTGTCTCCTCCACCATGCCGGCTGCGGAGATCCCCGCGTTGTGCACCAACGCGTAGGGCGTGCCGACGGCTTCTTCGATCGCCTTCGCGGCCGCGGCGATCGACCCGGCATCGAGCAGGTCGAGTTGCACGCCGATCAACCGGTCGTCTTCTTCAGCAGCACCGGTCGCTTCACGAAGCAGCGCCATCCCAGGCTCGGGTGAGCGCATGGCCGCGACCACGCGCCACCCCTCGCGGTACAGGCGGACCGCCGATGCGAAACCCAGACCGCGGGAGGCTCCGGTGATGACGACCTTGCGCGGCTCAACCATTCTTGCTCGCACAGGCGCCTTGACCGGGTGGGGGCGCGTCGACGTGCGGCCGGCCATTCGGCTCCCCGCTCGCCCACGTCGACCAGATGCCGACCGAATACGGCCCTTGCGCTCCGGCCTTCTGGTAAAACCCTTGCGGGTCGTACACTTTGGCTTCCGGATACGGCCACGGGCAGGCGACCGCGGTGGCGGCATGGCTGACCTTGATGGCGGCGAACCACGCGCCGTAGGCGAAGTAGGACACGTTGATGATGACGAACATCACCAGGAACGTGCCCAACACTGGTCGCGTAGGGAACAACTTCGCTTTCGCCGCAAGCTTTTCCGCCACTGACTTACCGGTGTCGTCGCGATAGCAGAGAATCGCCGCGGGCACCATCACGAAGCACACCGAGAACGACTCCCAGATCAGCGGGAACTGGAACGTGGTGCCGGTGAACACCGAACCCCACGGGATCACCTGCGAATAGATGTACATGCCCGCGTGCACGAGTTGGATCTCCAGCCACGCATCGAAGACAAACCCGATCGCCAAGGTCAGCAGCCCCAGGCTGACCAACGGGTGCCGCGACACGTAACTCGTGGGCCCGTATTGGGCCTGCAATTTGCGCAGAATCCAGACCGCCGGGAAGTACGGGCCGAAGTAGAACATCACATATCCGAACACCACGAACGGTTCGACGGTCGGCGACAACGACACCAGCGGCCAGGACTCTGGCCAGTGGATCAGGTCGGGGTTGTAGACCGCGAACGGCGCCCAGTTCATGATCGGGTCCTGCCACACGATCAGCGTGGTGCACAGGAACATCAGCATCACCGGGCTGCCTGGATGACGCCGCCAGCCTCTGATGAACACGATCAGCAGCGTGATCAGCGCGACCACGGTGGCAATGTCCAGGAAGGTGATGTAGTCGAGCCCGAAGATGAACTTCACCGGGCGCGGGCGGCCGTGCACATTCGGGTTCGCGACGCGTGGGTCAAGGGCCACGCGGCAATTCGCGATGAAGAACAGTGCGAACGCGGCCAGCGCGGCACCGGCGATCCAGCCGCCCCAGCCACGCTTGTCGCCCCGCGGCAGTGACGCCGGTTGGCTGTCGGCGGCGAGCGGCATCGATTGGTGGGTGCTCACTTCGTGCTCACCCTTCCTCTCCGAAGCGGTCGACGAGGTGCGAGTTGACGCCGTCGGCGTCCAGAGTTCGGGCCACCAGGTAGCCGGCGCCCATCCAGGCGCGGCGGGTCCACTTGCCGAAGGACACTCGTGTCCCGGGCGCGCCCGAGGCGGCAGGCATCATCTTGACCCGCTCCAACGCTTCTTTGACCCCGCGCGGGCTGAGTGGATGGGCGTCGCTGAACGCCCGCACCAAGGTCGCGGCGACATCGTGGTTGACCGGGGGCACGCAGTATTCGGGGCGACGACCGCCGTACCGCTTCGCGTACCGGTCGAGGAAGTCTTGGCCGAGCGGGTTGGTCTCGTCGTACTGGTCGACGCCGATCCATCCCATGAACGCGTTCCACATGATCGGGTTGACCCATGCGTTCTGGAAGGCCGTCGTCGTAAATCGCGGCGGATCCCAGTTGACGGCCTCCAGCGCCGGGTTGATGAACACGATGCCGAAGCCGAAGCCGAGATGCACGATCGCCTCGGCCTTGGCCTGGTGCAGCGTGCTGACCGCCTCATTGATGTCCTGGGCTGTTTGAGCGATCGCTGCTTCGGCGACAATGCGAATGCCCTTGCGGCGACACGCACTTCGCAGGTTCTTCAGATAGCTTTCGCCGATCAGGTTCTGCTCGACGAGGACGCCGATCTCATGCAGGCCGCGCTTGGCGACCAGGTCGGTCAGGAAGATGGGCTCGTCGGTCATCGACCCTTGCGGGAATGCGAACGTCCACTCACCAAGCCAGTCGTCGGTGCCGGTGACGCTGATGCCCGGCACTTTGAATCGGTCCTCGATCGCCTCCCGGGTCGGCACGCAGTTGTCGGTGATGTGCGGCCCGAACACCGCCAGGCAACCCTCGTCGACCAGTTCCCCGTAGGCGTCGATGACGGCTTTCACCGAGCCTTTGGGCAACCCCTCGACCTCGCGGTACACCATCTGAAGTGGGCGGTCCAACACGCCTTGCTGGACCGCTTCGTCGAAGACGATCTCAAAAGTTTGGGTGAAGTCGGCCTTCATCTCCTCGGGAAAGCCGGGCGGCAAGGTGAAGTCCATCAAGTAGCCGACCTTGATCGGCTCAGCAGTGCTTTCGTAGGACATGTGACCTCCAGTGGGACTGCGCTGTCGCACTTGTCCATGGTCGACCTAATATTTGTTCAGACCCTAGCGGCGGTGGTCAGCGGCGTCAATGACTGGGCCGGGCCGGGCCGGCGAGGTAGACGTTGATCATCTCTTTGAGGCCGCGGTTCACCTCGACATCGTCGCTGAGAGGGCCCGCGATTGCGGCCTCGGCGGCCGCGCACACCGGCAGGCCGTCGACGATCAGCCGCCCAGCGGCGATGAGCACGCGGGTCGACGCAACCTCGCGCAACCCCGCGGTTTCCAGACGACGGACGGCGCGGGCGAATCGCACCAGCTCTGCCGCTGTCGCTGAGTCCACGCCCGCTTCATGCTCAACGATGCCCTCTTCGACTTCGGCTGCCGGAAAACCGAATTCGATGGCGACCATCCGCTGCCGCGTCGAATCCTTGAGATCCTTCAGCACGCTTTGGTAGCCGGGGTTGTAAGACACCACCAGACCAAATCCCGGTGCCGCGTCCAACGTCACTCCGAGCCGCTCGATGGGCAACTGGCGCCGGTAGTCTGCGAGCGGATGCAACACGACAGTGGTGTCCTGCCGGGCCTCCACCACCTCGTCGAGATAGCAGATGGCGCCCTCGCGCACCGCACGGGTCAGCGGGCCGTCGACCCACACCGTCTCGCCACCCCGCAGCAGGTAGCGACCGACCAGATCGGCCGTGGTGAGGTCATCGTGGCAGGAAACCGTGATCAACGGCCGGCCCAGATCATGGGCCATCGCCTCGACGAAGCGGGTTTTGCCGCATCCGGTCGGCCCCTTGAGCATGAGGGACAGTCCTTGCCGGTAGGCGGCTTTGAAAACTGCTTCCTCGTTGCCGATTGCCCTGTAGAAGGGGCGCGTTGCGTCTGCCGCGGGGAGCGCACAGCTCGGGTGAGCGAGCGCGGGCTCGTCGGCCATCAATACCCTTCCGCCAGCCGCTGCGTTGCGGTGAATGGAGCCTAAACGGAACAGATGTTAGTTTCAACAACGGTGCCGACTTGGCGGTGCATCATGACACCCGCCTGCGCACCTCGGCCGAGCGAATCGCCGAACGAAACAGCGGCCCAACCACATTCGCGAGTTCATCGGGGCGCGCAATGCTGGCATGCGCCGCGCTTCCGAACACTCGGCGCAGCGACTCGATGTCGGTGCCGGCGCCGACGGTCAGGCATAAGCAGCCGGTACCGCGGCGGCGCGCCTCGTTCAGCGCACGGCGCGCGTCGGCGGCACCGTAAGCGCGTTCGTAGCCGTGGTCGTATGCCAGCCCGTCGGACAGCACCACCAACAGCCGCCGCGACGTTCCTCCGCGGGCCTCCAGCACCGCCGAACCGTGGCGGATCGCCGCCCCAAGTCGCGAGTAGGCACCCGGCTCCAGGCTGTTCAACCGCCGGATCACGAAGCTGTCGAGGCAGTCGTCGAATCGCTTGACGGGCACCATGCTCACCGCGGCTCGACCCTGCGAGTAGTACGCGTAGAGCGCCACCCGGTCGCCCAGGTCGTGCAGCGCCACCAAAAGGTGGGCGACCGCACTGCGCTGTTGCTCATGCACGGTCCGCCCGACCGTGCCGGCCTCCGCCGTCGAACCCGAGATGTCCAGCAGCAGAAGCACCGACAGGTCACGTCGCCGCCGCAGGCTGTCGAGATACACCGCCTCATCCGGCGCCGATCCGGCCAGCAGTTCGACGTGTGCTTCGACCGCCGCGTCGATGTCGATATCGTCGCCTTGTGCCTGGCGATGACGACGGTGTAACCCCATTCCGAGCCGCGCCAGCGGGCGTCGCAGCCCGATCGCGTTGTCGATCGCCGCACTCGCCGATTCCTTTGTCACCGAATCGGTTTCGATCACCGTGCACCAGTCGTGCCGATAACTCTTGCGGTTGACATCCCACTCGGGGTACATCACGCCGCGGGATCCGAGGTCGGCCGAGTGGTCGATGACGTGCTCGCTCGCCGCGGCCGCCAGCGACGACACCGCGTGCGCGCCACGTGTCGCGGAATCGGTGCGGTGCGTCGGATTGTCCGCGCCGGGGGGACCACCCCCGCTACTGCGGAACTTCCTTGTCGAAGACAGCATCTTCTTGAGCCAGTTTCCGATGAGACCGCCCCCGCCCACCGGACTGGTGAACAGGTCCGGGTCGTCGCTGTCGCCGACTTCGCCGTCGTCGAGCTCGGACAGTTCCTGACGACGTCGGCTTCGCGGAACGTGCTTCGCCTTCTCAATCTGTGCGGCCGCGCGATTACTCGCGGCCAGCACCTTGCCGGCGCGGATGACCCCGAACTCGGGCGGTGGATCGCCAATGGTCGCCTTACCGGATGCCACGCTCAGCGAGTCGGCGGGAGAATTGCTGCGCCGGGCGACGTCGGGATCGCCCAACGAGGTCATCAATCGCGGTAGCACGTCGGTGTTGGCGACCAACGCGCGATGCCCTTCGACCGCCAAATACCGCTCGGCCAAACGGGAGTGGCGGGCCAGCGAGCGGACAATATCGGGATCGAGGCTGCCCGCCGCGATCATCGACGCGTGTACTGCAATGGCGTCGAGGGTGGCCGCGACGGGCAATGACGTATCGACGAAGACGGTCTGCCCATCCGTCCACGGCGGGTCACCCGGGCGCTGTGGATCGATTGCCAGCGAGCGCCCGGCAATGGCAGAGGCGAGCATGCCGAGGGTATACAGCCGATCGGCATCAGCGCCATCCGCCACCGGCCACCTCCGCACTGCGTTCAGCCGCGTTGACCAAATATCTGTTCCAGGGTAGGGGCGGGCTCGACGGTCGTCAATGAGATGACCCATCCGCATCCAAGGCCGGCGCGTGCGGCGAACAAACATTTGGCATCGGCCTCTGTCGCCGCCGAACACTCCGGCCTGCGTGCTCACATGCCACCCGACACCCGCGAGATGAAAGCTCTTCTTTATCCTCCGCGACGTCGGCGCGCGTGCTGCAATGTTGCGCCCTGTACCTACGGCTTGGGGTTGGGTTGGGTGCGCAGGCGGATGACGGGCAGTTCGCGGTCGGTTTTCTGCTCGTATTTCGCGAAACGGTCTGAGGCGCTGGTGATGTGGCGCCATGCTTGCTGGCGGGCGTTGCCGTGCAGCTGCTCGGCGCTGACCGCGATGGTGCGCCCGGCGATCTGGATCTGCACGGTCTCGGGGTGCGCGGCGAGGTTGTAGTACCAGGCGGGGTTCTTGGCTGCTCCGTTCGCAGACGCGACGATCAGCCAACTGTCGGCGCCGTCGGGGAAGTAGGCGACCGGGGTGTGGCGTGGGGTGGCACTCTTGGCGCCGACGGTGGTCAGGACCAACGCATGCATGCCCATCACCTTCTCGGCGTTGCCGCGGATCCGGTTCATGTTCCAGGTGTTCATCCAGGCCATCAGCTTCCCGCCGGGCTGGCGGGCACCGCGGGTGCCGTGGGGGGTGTCAAAGCTCATCAACTCTCTCCTTCTATCTCTTCTCATTGGTTGACGGTCAGCGGCGGCGGAGCCGCACGACTGGCCGATTCTTGCTGGCTGTTGCTCCGGGACCCTGGTCCGTTCAGGGTTGTAGCGGACCGCGGAGGCGGGTGGTCTCGTTGCGGTGTTGGCGTGCTCCTATGAGCCGGTAGGCCAGTCGGGCGGGAGCGGGTATGGCGGCGAGGAAGTCGGTTCGTTCCTGCGGGGTGGCACCTTCGAGGAGATAGCCCAGCACGGCGAGGCGGCGGGTCAGGGGTATCGACATCAGTCCCCGTTGGCCGACCTCCTGGTATTCGACGGCGGTGATCACGCGTTCGACGATCGGCAGGATCGCCATTTCCTCCTCGTCGAAGTGCTCGTTGAGCCCCGTCGAGAGCTGTTCCAGGAGCACGATGAGCGGTGTGCTGGTCCGCGCGGTAGGCGCGTCCTGCCACGCGGCGAACGCTGTAGCAGCGTGCTCGAGCAGCACTGCGAGGCCCTGATGCTCGCTGTCCATGCGGGCGAGCACATCAGTGTGGAACCGGGTTCGCTCCGACAGCCTCGGCCAGAGCAGTTCGTCCTCGCCCACGTGGTGGTGATGCAGCATGTCGAGTACTTCGCGGGCATGCCCGGCTACTACGCGGGCCCGAGCGACGTCGCCGCCGGCTACTGCAGCGACGAGTTGGGGCAGCAGGGCGCATTCGCGGCGGAACATGCGGTGCACGATCACCATATCGCTGGTGTCGCACAACTTTTGCGCAGCGGTCGAGGCGTTCATTGCGCCCCACGCTGCAGCGTCGATGGGCCGCTCGGGGTCCCGACCGCGGATCTCGGCGAGGATGCGCTCACGGGACAGTTCGGTGTTCTCGTGTGCACGCGCATGGGCCTGCACGTTGGTCACCAGCTCCTCCTCGGTCTCCCCGGTGATGATGGCGCCGGACGGACCGCAGGTCAGGCTGATACTCATGGCGATGCTCCTTCTCATAGGTTTTGCGGGCTGTCGGACCCTCGACGAGGCAGCGTGCATCGTGCATCCCGTTCATAATCGGAATAACGTCAGAATCACTGACTAAATTAGTCAATAGAACTGACTATGTCAAGAAGGGCGAACGCCCGCGGACCCGAGTAGGTCGGGCAGCGCACGAGGACCGGGGGCGCAGGCGCGGCGCGGCTAGGGTACGTGCGCGTAAGGGTCGGTAATCTCGCGGAGTTGATCCAGAATCTGTTGCAACAACGTGAAGTTGCGGGTGCCCAGGTAGGCCATCCACTCCAAGTGGATCTCGCTGGATGTCGCCATCGCCACCTCGGCCGCCCGGCGGCCACGTTCCTCGATCACGATTAATCGGGCGCGCCCGTCCGTCGGGTCGGGGACCCGGCGGACATAGCCCAAGCGTTCCAGTTGATCGACCAGCACCCCAGCGCTCTGCTTACTCACTTGCGCCTGATCAGCGAGGTCCGTGAGACGCGAACCATCACGGGCGATGCGTTGAAAAACCCGAACCTGAGCCAGGGTCCAGTCGTCGAACCCGGCATCCTGGATGGCCTGGAAGATCCGGTCTTCCATGTACCGGTACGGGATGAACAACGCCACCCCTAGATCCACCCGCTGCCCGTCGTCCATATCGTTCTCGGCTCCATCGCCAACCCGCCCCATGAGGGAACACACATTACGTCAACATCGCCAAACTCGATCGCCGCCGACACGACCGCCACGCCGTGTCCGCAGCGCTGCGCTCGCCGCGTCCCGCAGGCGTCCTCCGTGACTTCGCACCCGTTGCCAGCGGCGCCATTCTATGCCTAGAGTAGTAAAATAAACTGACTAATGTTGGAATTCACGGACTCCGCATGTCCCGCGAAGACGGACACGGAGAAACCAGCTGAAATCTCCGCCGTGGTGGCGTGTCTGCCAGATGCGCCTTATGTCACCGGCACCACCATCGAAGCCGACGACGGCTGGAACTAAACACCCGCGGCTCAAACCGCGCCACCGCCTGCCGTTGGCGCTGTTGCTCTCGTCGGGACAAGGCAGCGAGTTTAACTGCAAAGCCCAGCAGCTGGAATCGACGGTTCTGCTTGGTAGGGCGTCGCGACCGACGGCCGTCTCATGAGTTGCGCGTTGAGTCAATCCGCGGCATGGATCTGGATCGGGTGCCGTTACTGTTCGGGCATGCAGACGGTGCTGTTCAAGCTCGGGCTGGTCCTGACCGCGCTCGCCCTCGCCGGCTGCAGCACGACGACAGCGCCGCCGACCAGGCTGACCATGGCCGCCCCCACCACGACGAGAGTGGCCGCGAAACCACCGCGGAGAGCAGTCATCATCCCCGCGGGCGCACAACCGAAGCTGGCATCAGATCCCGCGCAACTGGCCGACGACCTTGTCGCCGACGAGAACACGCTGCGCGGCTCGACGGCCGAGGACGCACTGGCGACGGCAGCACGCCGCCAGCAGGCGGCCTACCGCGCCATCGGGCACCATCCGGAATGGGATGCGGTGACGCGTCCGCGAATCCCACCGCCGCTACTCGACGTCTACGACCGCAACGTCGACGCGCGTCGGCAGCTCACCGCGATCACTCCCACGAGGGATACCCTGCCCGCGTGGCGCGTCGGGCCACCGGCACCGGCGGAAGAACTGCTGGGCTACTACCACCAGGCGGAGTCGGAATCCGGCGTCGGCTGGAACTACCTTGCGGCGATCAACCTCGTCGAGACCCGCTTCGGCAGCATCGAGGGCGCCAGTACTGCCGGCGCACAGGGACCCATGCAGTTCCTGCCGGCGACATTTGCCGCTTACGGCCAGGGCGGCGATATCCACTCGCCCCGCGACAGCATCCTGGCCGCGGGCCGCTATCTGGCCGCCAACGGCTTTGTCAATGACCACGATCACGCCATCTACCGGTACAACCATGCCAACGAATACGTGCGGGCGGTCAACCAATACGCGACGCTGATCGCCGCCGACCCCGCCGCATTCACCGGCTATTACCGGTGGGACGTCTATCTCCGCACGACCGCCGGCGACGTGCTACTGCCTATCGGTTACGCCGCGACGTCACCGATCCCGGCCGCGGACTATGTGCGCGACCACCCGCAGTAGTCGGTCAGCTACTAGTCGCCGACGATCCAGTGTCGGGCCTGCTCGATCTGGCCGGCAGGGAAGGGACGGATTTCTGCGGCGATAAAGTGCTTGCCCAGATGTTCGGCGAAATCGCCGAAGTGTGAATCGGTGACCAGCGCGATCTTCTTGACGTGCTTGTGGTGATCGCGCACGAATCGTATGTGAGTCACCAGCGCCCCAAAACTGTCCCACCCCGGAAAGTGCGGCGCATCGATGATGAGGCCGGCTAGAGCACCGCCCGCCTCGATCTCCGGATCGACAACTTTGGCGAGTTCAGCGAAATCGCTTTTGTCGAATGGTGATTCCGGCCGTACACGGAGGATCGAATGGGCTTTGTCTAATTCGTAATCGATCATGTCTGCTCCTTGACCTGGTGGCGTGCACCTATCCTCGGGCCAACGTGAGCAGATCGGCGTCAGGACAAAGTCACCAACTCTGGGGACTTTGGTCAGTACCCGCGAAAGCAGCGACGAACCGCATCTACTTCTTCGACGGAATGACGATCACGACAATGAGCGTCAGAATGGAAAAGAACAAGCCGAGGATCCCCCAGCCGAAGGGATTGCGGCCCTTCGTACCGGCGATGATCGCGCACACGATGGAGGCGATGATGCTTCCGATCGCGACGAAGATGCCCTTGATGCCGCGCAGGATGAATCCGGCGGCTTCCGGTTGACTTTGTGCCGCCAGCACCAGTTCGTGCAACATGCCGATTCCTCTGTTTGGGCGCGGCTTGCCGTCGCGCGTGCGGGGTGGCAGGGATACCCACATGTACTGCAATTCAACCGGCCGCCGCCCCAGGTGATGTGGGCTCCCGTGGTCGCGGAGCGGCCGGCAGAAAATTCGCTAGCAGCGGAACATACGCGGGATGCGATAAATTCTCCGACGGTCGAATCCACACGTCTCACGGCGGCAGCGAGTTCGCGACGAGCAGACGCCGCGCCATAAGAGGAGGTCTGTGAGCGCCGAACCGCCGCTGCTGTTAGCGCTTGACCTGACCGGGACTTTCGTCTTCGGCCTCAACGGAGCACTGACAGCGGTGCGGGTTGCACGGCTCGACATCGTGGGTGTCGTCGCGCTCGGCATGGCTACGGCGTTGGGCGGCGGAGTGATTCGAGATGTCCTTATCGGTTCCATACCGCCCGCGACCTTTCGTGATTGGCGTTTCTTTGTGCTCGCCGTCGCCGGTGCACTAATCGCGTTCGTCCTCAGCAAGTACCTCCATCGATTGGAGACGCCGATCACCGTTCTTGACGCGATCGGGCTCAGCGTCTTCGCGGTCATCGGCACCAACAAGGCCGTTACCTCCGGATTGGGGGTAGGGCCTGCGCTTTTGTTGGGCGTCGTCACCGCAGTGGGCGGTGGCACGATTCGGGACACACTCATCGGAAGGATTCCAACGGTGCTTCGCAGCGGGCTATATGCGATCCCCGCACTGCTCGCTGCAGCGATCACCGTCGCCGCTATGCGGATGGGTTTTTACGGACTGCCGACCGCCCTGGGAGCCGCGGCGGTGTGCTTCGCTATCCGGATGCTCGGTGTCCGGTTCGACCTGAACGCACCAACCCCGCGTGGAGCTGTCGTCGACAGAGCAGATTCGCCCGATTCGGATCCTCGGCATTCCCCTTCAGACGGGCAATGATCCGCCTGGCGAGCCAGGCCAGTTCCGCGACTACCGCGTTAAGACCCTGGAGATGGCGGAGTTCAGCCTCGCGCCAGAAAGCAAAGCACCCCGGCACATGACCGGGGTGCTTCACCTGTCCGTCACTTGCTAGTGAGCGTGGCCGTGGTGATGACCGTGGCCGTGGTCTTCTTCCTCAGCCGGCTTCTCGACGACCGCGGTCTCGGTGGTTAAAGAAATAAGCCTGGTGATCACCCGTCGTCGTCAATCAGTGCGGTGACTTGAATTTCGACCCGCATTGTTGGATTTGCGAGGGCTGCGACGCCGATGCATGTCCACAGCGGAGCGCGTTCACCCATACGGCGGCGAAACTGTTCCGCCATCGTGGCTAGGTGATCTTGTCCGATCGTGCCATCAGCGTTCGGCAGGTGGTAGGAGTGAACGCTGATCACGTGTCGCCACGACGCTCCCGCGGTCGCCAGTGTCCGCTCAACATTGTCGAAGGCCTGAATCACTTCGTCTCGCACCGACTCCGGAAAACACCAGTTGTCATCCCAACCACCCTGGCCGGAGGTCTCGACCCGGTTGCCGTGCCGAACTGCCTGCGAGCAATGGAAGTTCTGTCTTTGGCGATCACCATATCCGGGAGTGACGAAGAATGATGCGCTGTTCATCTATGCCATCTTCCGCGTGTGCTGGCGACCGACGATGAGCAGACCTTGAACAACCAAACACCCCCGACCATTACGGCGCGGGGGTGCTTCGTTGCCACGACCTAGTGGCGACCTTGAGCTGACCGGCTGCCTTGACGACAGTCAAAGGCAACGGTTATCGCTCATCGCCGACCATTGCCCGGTCGTCAGACCCTGACCTCGGAAATACGCCTCGCCACATCGCTGCATTGAACCTCAAGGACTACCGCGTACGCTGTCAGCCGCCGAGGCCCTTCTTGACGGCCGCGTCTTGCTTCTGGCCGACGTCGGTGACGAAGTCTGGCGGCGGCGGGGGCGAGTCCGACCCGCCAACAAACTCCAGCGTGATGAAACCTCGGCCCTCGGTGAACATCAACACCGTCACGTTCTTTGAACCGTCCGGTGACGTACCCGACAATGTGGTTCCGCCGGTGCCAACATTGGCCGGATCCATTTTTGGGTCTTTCACCACGCCCTCACCCGTCTTTGCGGAGTTCAGCGCGCTCGTGGCAGCAGCCGGATCCGGCAGGACTCGGATGGTGTCGACAATACGGACATCCTTGACCGTGACGCCGTTCTGATCTTCGGGGTGGGGTTGGCTGCTGAAGGTTATCGCGGCGCCCGGCTGGCCATTGGGGTTGTTTGTCGGCGGCCCGGCGATGAAGGGCATCGGCGCATCGATGTCTGTCGCCTGGATCAAGAGCGCGGTGTAGTCGGTCGGCAGTGCCGGAGCCGAAGACTTGGGACCTGAGCTCCCAGTCGTGGTAGCTGAGGTGGCGAATCCCGACGTCGTCGTCGATGGCGACGGAGCGCTACTGCAACCGGCCACCGACGCGGCCAGCATCGTCGCTGCCAGTGGGCCGGCGAGCATCATCTGAGAAACCCTCATTGCGTCTTGCTCCTTATCAAGGCCCCCGATGTGCGGGGCCCAACGTTACGCGGTGCAGCGGCCTGAAAGCGCAGCGCGCACAAGCAAAACACCCCCGGCCACTAGGCCAGGGGTGTTTTGAACAACCGCTCAGTGATGGTGGCCGTGACCGTGACCGTGGCCGTGCTCGTCCTCATCGGCGGGCTTCTCGACAACCGCCGTCTCGGTGCTCAGCACCATGCGTGCCACCGACGCCGCATTGAGCACGGCGGACCGGGTGACCTTGACCGGGTCGATGACCCCGTCGGCGCCCAAGTCGCTGTATTCCAACGTCGCCGCGTTGAACCCGTGCCCGGCGGGCAGTTCGGCGACCTTGTTGACGACGACCGCGCCGTCCAGTCCGGCGTTGGCGGCGATCCAGTACAGCGGTGCACTCAGCGCGTCGGAAAACACGTCCACGCCGGCGGCTTCGTCGCCGCTGACTGACGCTCGCAGGTCAGCCAGCGCTTTACGGGTATGCAACAGCGCGGAACCACCACCTGGGACGATGCCTTCTTCAACGGCGGCCTTGGCGGCAGCAACCGCGTCCTCGACACTTTCTTTGCGCTTTTTGAGCGCCGTTTCGGTGGCGGCGCCGACCTTGATCACGGCAACCCCGCCCGACAACTTGGCCAGCCGCTCCTGCAGCTTTTCGCGATCCCAGTCGGAGTCGGTGGTTTCGATCTCGGCCCGCAACTGCTTGGCGCGGTTGGAGATGGCCTCGACGCCGCCGCCGCCCTCGACGATGACGGTGTCGTCCTTGCTGACCACCACACGACGGGCCGAACCGAGCACCTCGAGGCCCACCTCGCGCAGCGCCAGGCCGACGTCGGGATTGACCACCTGACCGCCGGTGACGATCGCCAAGTCCTCCAGGAACGCCTTGCGGCGGTCGCCGAAGAACGGCGCCTTGACCGCTACCGCTTTCAGCGTCTTGCGGATCGCATTGACCACCAGCGTCGACAGGGGCTCGCCCTCGACATCCTCGGCGATCACCAGCAGCGGCTTGCCGGATTCGGCGACCTTCTCCAGCAACGGCAGCAAGTCGGGCAGCGAGCTGATCTTGTCGCGGTGCAACAGGATCAAGGCGTCCTCTAGCACGGCCTCCTGAGCATCGAAGTCGGTGACGAAGTACGCCGACAGGAAGCCCTTGTCGAAGCCGACGCCCTCGGTGAACTCCAGTTCGGTGTTCAGCGTCGACGACTCCTCGACGCTGACCACGCCGTCGTGGCCGACCTTGGTCATCGCCTCGCCGACCAGCTCACCGATCTGCTCGTCGCGCGACGACACGGTGGCCACCTGCGCGATACCGGTCTTGCCGGACACCGGGGTGGCCGACGCCAGCAGCGCCTCGGACACCGCGTCGGCAGCCTTGCTGATTCCGAGTCCGAGCGCGATCGGGTTGGCGCCTGCGGCGACGATACGCAGGCCGTTCTTGATGATGGCCTGGGCCAGCACGGTCGCGGTGGTGGTGCCGTCGCCGGCGATGTCGTTGGTCTTGGTCGCCACCGATTTGACCAGCTGGGCGCCCAGATTCTCGAACGGGTCGTCCAGGTCGATCTCCCGGGCGACGGTGACGCCGTCGTTGGTGACCGTCGGGCCGCCAAAGGCCTTGGCCAGCACCACATGCCGGCCACGCGGGCCTAGCGTCACGCGGACCGCGTCGGCGAGCTTGTCCACACCGGCTTCCATCGCGCGCCGCGCGGTTTCGCTGAATTCAATCTGCTTGCTCATAGGTCTTTCTTGTCCCGTCTGGGTTGTGCCGCCTGAATGGGCGAACCGCCCCGGAAATCGCCCACGTTGTGACGTAGGGATCGCCGGGGCGGAACACGCCTCTGGGTTTCATTGGCGACGACCCGCTTCACTCGGCTGCGCCGAGTTTGCGATCGCCTCTGGGTTTCATTGGCGACGACCCGCTTCACTCGGCTGCGCCGAGTTTGCGATCGCCTCTGGCTATTTGTCGACGACGGCCAGCACGTCGCGGGCCGACAGGATCAAGTACTCCTCGCCGTTGTACTTGATCTCGGTGCCGCCGTACTTGCTGTAGATGACAGTGTCGCCCTTCGACACGTCCAGCGGAATCCGCTTCGAGCCGTCCTCATCCCACCGGCCGGGGCCGACGGCGACGACTTTGCCCTCTTGGGGCTTTTCCTTAGCGGTGTCGGGAATGACCAGACCGGATGCGGTCGTGGTCTCGGCCTCGTTGGCCTGTACGAGGATCTTGTCCTCGAGTGGCTTAATGTTCACGCTCGCCACGATTGGAGCCCTCCACTAGTTGGTAGCAGGCCGGGGCGGGGTGCCCCGGACAATCCGAATTACCAGGTACTTCGGCATTCGTCCGTGCCCACGCGTCGTCGTCGCGGGTGCCGACCCGGGGGATTGTCCGAGTGCCACCTAGCACTCTATACATGCGAGTGCTAGCACTCAAGGTCGGCCCGGTGCTTCTTTGATTTTCGGGGTCAGAATCAGCTGACTTGGCCTTTTACCACCGGCAAACCCGGGTCGCTGGCCACATCCAGCGGCGACGGCAACGCACCGGCGGCCACCAGGTGCGCGGCGAAGGAGGCGATCATCGCGCCGTTGTCGGTGCATAGCCGCAGGCCGGGGATGCGCAGTGTCAAACCGGCCGCCGCGCAGCGCTGTGCGGCGAGCTCGCGCAGCCGCGAGTTCGCCGCCACGCCACCCGCGATGAGCAGAGTCGACACGCCGAGCGCGGTGGCGGCGCGTACCGCCTTCATGGTCAGCACGTCGGCGACCGACTCCTGAAACCCGGCGGCGACGTCGGCGGTCGCCGCCTCCGGATGGCTCTCCACGTAGCGCGCGACCGCGGTCTTGAGTCCGGAAAAGCTGAACGCATGCGGGTCGTCGGCCGGCCCGGTCATCCCGCGGGGAAACACGATCGCGTCGCGGTCACCGGTACGCGCCAGATCGTCGAGCGGTTTGCCGCCCGGGTAGCCCAACCCCAGCAGCCGGGCCACTTTGTCGTAGGCCTCCCCCGCGGCGTCGTCGACGGTGCTGCCCAGTTCGACGATCGGCTCGCCGAGCGACCGCACATGCAACAGGTGGGTGTGGCCGCCCGACACCAGCAGCGCCACGCTCTCGGGCAGCGGCCCGTGTTCGTAGACGTCGGCGGCCAGGTGCCCACCAAGATGGTTCACGGCGTAGAACGGCACGCCCCAGGCGGCCGAATAGGCTTTGGCCGCTGCCACTCCCACCAGCAGCGCACCGGCCAGACCCGGCCCGATGGTGGCCGCGACCACGTCGGGCTTATCCACACCGGCAGTGGCCAGCGCGCGACGCATCGCCGGACCCAGCGCCTCCAGGTGCGCCCGCGACGCGATCTCGGGCACGACGCCGCCGAACCGGACGTGTTCGTCGACGCTCGACGCCACCTCGTCGGCCAACAGCGTCACCGTCCCGTCGCTGTCGAGCCGGGCGATGCCGACGCCGGTTTCGTCGCAGGAGGTCTCGATGGCCAGGATCGTGGTCATCGGCGCCACTCTCCCCCGCAAGCGGGTGGGGGTACCCCCAGCCGCCCCGCGGCGAGGGGGCGTGCCCCCACCCCATCGCTCCGTCCCCCGCAAGCGGGAGGTGCCCCCACTGCATCGTCGTTGGCGCGCGTCGCCGCCCATGTCATAAAGCCTCCCGCCGCATGGTGTACGCGTCGGCGCCGCTGATCCGGTAATACCGCCGGCGCAGGCCCACGTCGACGAATCCCACGCTGCGATAGAGCGCGATCGCGGGCGCATTGTCGGTGCGGACCTCCAGGTGCACGACGGCGCCCGCGGCGACGTTCAGCAGCTCGTCCAGCAACCGGCGGCCGATGCCGCGGCCCTGGTACGCCGGGTCGACGCCGATGGTGTGGATTTCGTACTCGAACGGCGGCGTGCGACCCAACCGCGAGATGCCGCCGTAGCCGATCAGCATGCCGTCAGTGATGCGGCGATCGCGAGCGCGGCTGGAAGCCGGGCGAAGCGGGTCGCCGCCGTCAGTGGTACGCGCGGCCACATAGTGATTGTGCTCGGCGGCGAGTTCGCGGACGAACGCGGCTGTCGGCCATGGGTCGTCGCCGGGGAACAGCAGGCTCTCCAGCTCGGCACAGCGATCGGCGTCGTCGACCGTCAGCGCGCCGATGGTGACGGGCTCACTGAAGGCGGTCATTGTGGAGCCGCCGCCCGCTCGGCGATGGTCTTGGCATCCGGCCGGCGCAGATACAGCGGCACCAGCGCCGCGGGCGGCTGCGACCAGTCGTGCATGGCGGCCACCAGGCCCGCCGCGGTCGGGTAGAGCGGTTCTCGGCACGGCAAACCGAACAGCGCCGCGTGGTCGGGCGAGCCGGCAACTGACTGCGCAGGACCCGGGTCGACGTCGGCCGGCGCGCTGACCGCCGGACCGTCGATGCGGACGCCGTCGCGATAGCGGGCCCAGTACACCTCGCGCCGGCGGGCGTCGGTGACCACCAACGTCTCACCGGTGGTCTGCGCGCCGATGGCATCGAGGCTGCAGACCCCATACACCGGGATGCCCAAGGCGTGTCCGTAGGCCGCCGCGGTCGCCATGCCGACCCGCAGACCGGTGAACGGACCGGGGCCGCAGCCGACCACGACGGCGTCCAGATCGGCCATCGTGCGGCCGGCATCGGCGAGGGCGGCCAGCACATTCGGGGTGATCCGTTCGGCGTGCGCGCGGGCGTCGAAGCTGACCCGCTCGGCAAGGACACCACTGCCGTCGACGATGCCCGCCGTCACCGCGGGCGTTGCGGTGTCGATGGCCAGCACCGTGCGATTCACGGTTGACTCCATTGCCACGTCGCGGTCCGGGTGTCGGAGTTGCTGATTCGTTCCAGGCGCACATCCAGGTGCCGGTCGGACAGCCGCTCGACTAGGCCTTCGCCCCACTCCACCACCACGACGGCGTCATCGAGTTCGGTGTCGAGATCCAAGGATTCGAGCTCGTCGAGCAGGTCGGCGCCGGCGTGGTCCAGCAATCGGTAGACGTCGACGTGGATCATCGCCGGAGCGCCGGTTCGTCGCGCGGGATGCACCCGGGCCAGTACGAACGTCGGCGACGTGACCGGTCCATCCACCTCCATCGCCGCGGCAATCCCTTTGGCAAGTACGGTTTTTCCCGCACCGAGCGGACCGGAGAGCACGACGACATCGCCGGCGCGTAACTGGCCGCCCAGCCGCGAACCCAGCGCGACGGTGTCGTCGACATGCGGCAGCGTTGCGATGCCCTGTGGCGATCGCGAGCGCGGCGAAGCCGGGTGCGGCGGGTCGCCACCGATGCTTCCGGCGGCCTCAGTCACGGCGCAACACTCGATCGCGCAACCGCTGGCTCAGCGCCGCGAATCTGCTTGGGGCGGCGTGCTTGACCAGCCGAACCAATCCATCGCTGATCGGGTCCGGCTTGGCCAGCAACACCAGATGGCCCGCCCTGGCGACGATGACGAGCTCGGAATCCGGCAGCGCGTCGGCCATCTTCTTCGAGTATTCCGCCGGGGTGACCAGGTCGTGATCGCCGCAGACGATCAGCGTCGGGATCTTGGCCAGCGCAGCCAGCCCCGCCGTTTCGTCGTGCACCTGCAGGGCGTGCAAGAACTCGACCAAGGTCGGGATCGGGGTATCGAGCATCATCCTCTCGGAAAACGCCACAACGCTCGGGCTGACGCTCACATCGGAGTAGGAGGCCGCCCGAAGGATCGGCCCGATCAACGAACGCGTGACATTGCGACCGCGATGAGCCAGCTTGGGCGCCGTTCGCGCGGCACGCCGAACAGCCTCCAACGCAGGGTTGTTCAGGATCTCGCCGATCGGCGACTTGGCCACCCCTTCGGCCGCGGACGCGATCAACGCTGCTCCGGCGATGCGGCCGCCGTAGTGGTGCGGGTACTGACGGGCGTGCGACAACACCGTCATGCCACCCATCGAATGGCCGACAAGCACGATCGGACCACGCGGGGCGATGACCTGGAGCAATGTCTCCAGGTCCTGGCCCAGCTGGGTCACCGTGTAGGTTTCCGGCGGTGCTGCGCCGGACCGGCCGTGACCGCGCTGGTCGTAAAAAATCATCCGTACCTGCGGACCCCACTCCTCGGACAACCGCATGCGCTGAAAATGGAACGCGCCCATGCGAAGACAGAATCCGTGGGCGAACACGACGGTCAGTGGCGCGTCGGTGGGCCCGACCTCACGCACCGCCAGCGGCACCCCGTCGGGGGTGGTCACCAGGTAACTGCGGTCGCCGTCGAGTGTCTCGAAATCCTCGTAGGCATAGGGGTCGTCGATGGCGGCACGCCGAGTCATCGAGCGCGCCAACGAGACTCCGGCGATGGTGCCCACCGCACTCAGGCCTGCGGCACCTGCCAGCCACCGTGCCAGCCCCGCCCTGGTGATGTGGGGGCCGTCACGATCGTCACTGCTCAACGACTTCCAGCCTCGCGGTAGGTTCTGGTGATTCGCCCTCGCGGACTGGTCACCACTTCGTAGTGGATGGTGTCCAGCAGGTCCGCCCAGTCCTGCGCGGTCGGCTCCCCGTGGGCGCCCGGCCCGAACAGGATCGCCTCATCGCCCTCGGCGACATCGACCTGTCCTGGACCCAGGTCGACCAAGAACTGGTCCATGCAGATGCGGCCGACGCCGTCGCGCCGCCTGCCGTTGATCAGCACATCCAGCCGCCCACCCAGCGACCGGAAGACGCCGTCGGCGTAGCCGACCGGCATCAGGGCTACGGTGGTGTCCTGCGGCGCGATCCAGGCGTGTCCATACGACACACCTTCGCCCGCTTTGATCGACTTCACCAGCGCGACAGTGCATTTCACCGTCATCGCCGGTATCAACCCCATGTCGCCCAGGGTAGGCACCGGGCTCAAGCCGTAGACCGCGATGCCGGGCCGAACCATGTCGAAGGCCAACTCGGGACGCGACATGGTGGCCGACGAGTTGGACAGGTGGGCCGCCTCGAACGGCACCTTCTGGTCGCGCGCCAGCGCGACGATCTCGGTGAATCGTTGCGCCTGGATATCGTTGATCGGATTGTTGGGCTGGTCGGCGTACACCATGTGCGACATCAGGCCCCCAAGCCGGAGGGCGTCCTCGGCGATGGCATGGCGCACTGCGGTCAGCATCGACGGGTATTGCGCCAGCGGGACGCCGTTGCGGTTCAGCCCGGTGTCCACTTTGAGGGTCACCGCGGCCGTGCGCCCGGTGCGACGGACCGCGTCCAGGACCTCGTCGAGTTGCCGCAGTGACGACACCGCGATCTGCACATCGGCCAGCAGCGCGGGCCCGAAGTCGAGGCCCGGCGGATGCAGCCAGGCCAGCACGGGTGCGGTGATGCCTTCGGCGCGCAGCGCCAGCGCCTCGTCGACGGTGGCGACACCCAACTCCGCGGCGCCCGCGGCCAATGCGACCCGGGCGACCTGTACGGCGCCGTGCCCGTACCCGTCGGCCTTGACGACGGCCATCACCTGCGCGCCGCCGGCGTGCTCACGCAGCACCCGCACGTTGTGTGCAATGGCAGCCAGATCCACCACGGCCTCCGCGAGGACTCCGGGTGTCAGGGATATCGGCGTAACAGCCACGGCCGCCATTCTCCCAGAACGGCGATCAACGGCCGGTCGGTTCGCCACGTTGGTCACGTGAGCCACACGGGTCTCCGCACCGGCCGGCGCCCATCGCCGCCGACCGAGAACCGACGCGGCTAGTGCGCGAAGTGCGTGGCCTTGTAATGGCCACTGGGCTTGAGTTTGTCCAGGGAGGCCAAGGCGGTGCGAGCGTCGTCGTGCAGCGCGCGGGCCAGGTCGGCCGACAACCCCTCGCGCACAACAATGCGCAGCACCGAAATGTCGGTCGCGTTGTCGGGCATGGTGTAGGCGGGCACCTGCCAGCCGAAGCCCCTCAGCTCATGCGAAACGTCGAACTCGGTGTAGCCCAGGCCGCGGGCCAGCCGGAAAGCGACGACCGGGATCGCCGACCCGTCCGAGATCACCTCACAGTGGTCGGCTTCGTGCAGTTGCTCACCCAACCAGCGGGCGGTCGACGATAACGCGCGCATGACCTGCGTGTAGCCCTCTCGGCCCAGTCGCAGGAAGTTGTAATACTGGCCGATCACCTGGTTGCCCGCGCGGGAGAAGTTCAGCGTGAACGTCGGCATGTCGCCGCCGAGGTAGTTGACGTGGAAAACCAGGTCCTCGGGCAAATACTCCTTGCTCCGCCACACCACGAAGCCGATGCCGGGATAGGTCAGGCCGTACTTGTGTCCACTGACGTTGATCGACACCACGCGCGGCAGCCGGAAGTCCCATTTGAGTTCGGGGTGCAGGAACGGCACCACAAAGCCGCCGCTGGCGGCGTCCACGTGCACCGGAACGTCCACGCCCCCGTCGGCGGCCAGCTTGTCCAGTGCCGCGCAGATTTCCGCAATCGGTTCGAGTTCGCCGGTGTAGGTGGTGCCAAGGATTCCGACCACCCCGATGGTGTTCTCGTCGACAGCCTCGATGACCTGCTCGGGCGTGATGACGTAGCGCCCCTCCTCCATCGGCAGATACCGCGGCTCGACGTCGAAGTAGCGGCAGAACTTCTCCCATACCACCTGAACGTTGGAACCCATCACCAGGTTGGGGGTGCGCTTCTCCCAGCCTTTGCCGACCTTGGCCCGCCACCGCCACTTCAGCGCCAGCCCACCCAGCATGACGGCCTCGCTGGAGCCGATGGTGGAGACCCCGCAGGCGCTGGACGGGTCGTCGTCGCGCAGGTGATCGGCGTGAAAAAGGTCGGCCACGATGCATACGCAGCGCTGCTCGATCGCCGCGGTCAACGGATATTCGTCCTTGTCGATCATGTTCTTGTCGAACGTCTCGGCCATCAGCCTGTCCGCCTGCGGGTCCATCCAGGTGGTGACGAAGGTGGCCAGGTTCAGTCGCGAGCTGCCGTCGAGCATCAGCTCGTCGTGGATGAAGCGGTAGGCGGCGTCGGGGTCCATCGATTCCTCAGGCAGCCGCAATGCGGGCACCGGGGTGGTGAACATGCGCCCGGTGTAGGCGGGCGCAATCGAGTGGGCGGGGACGGACGGGCGGCTAGGGGTCACGACGAATCCTTTCGTTGGACGGCTTAGAGCAGGGCGGCCAGCGCCGCTCGGATGTGCGAAACGATGCGTGACGCCGATGTCGGTGCGTCATCCGGGCCGGGGTCGGCCGCCGACAAGGCGGCCGCGCGGGCGTGCACGAAGGCCCCGGCGGCTGCGGCTTCGGCCGCCGGTAGCCCCGCGGCCAGCAGCGCGCCGATCATCCCGGACAGCACGTCGCCGGACCCGGCCGTTGCCGCCCAGGACTGGCCGGCGGGGTTGAGGTAGACCCGGCCGCCGGGTTCGGCGACGACGGTGACGTTGCCCTTCAACAGGACGGTGGCACCGAATGCGTCGGCCAGTTTGCGGGTGGCGCCGACACGGTCGTCACCGGGTGGAGCACCGGCCAAGCGGGCGAATTCCCCGGCGTGAGGCGTCAACACGGTCGGGGCGCGACGGGAGGCCACGATGTCGGGGTGCGCGGCCAGGATGGTCAGCGCGTCGGCGTCGACCAGTACCGGCAGGTCGGTCTCCAGCGCGAACCACAGTGCGGCGGCTCCGGTTTCGTCGGTGCCCAGGCCCGGCCCGACGACCCAGGCCTGCACCCGCCCGGCGGCGGCCGGGGTCGGCGACGCGATCACCTCGGGCCAGTGCGCGAGTACGTCGCCGTGGGCGCTGCCGGAGTAGCGCACCATGCCGGAGGTGGCCGCCACGGCGGCGCCGGTGCACAACACCGCGGCGCCCGGGTACGTCGACGATCCCGCCATCACCCCGGTGACGCCCTGGGTGTACTTGTCGTCACGCGGCCCCGGCACCGGCCACCGCGCCGCCACGTCGGTGGCTTCGAAACCGAGGACCTCGGTGGCGGGCAGGTCCAGGCCGATGTCCACCAGTCGCACCCGGCCGCAGTCCGCCAGGGCATGTACCGGCTTGAGACCGCCGAACGTGACGGTCAGCGCCGCGTGCACGGCAGGCCCGGTGATCGCGCCGGTCGCCACGTCGATGCCGCTTGGGCTGTCGACGGCCACGACCGGTATGGCAGCGTCGTCGACCGCGGCGAACACGGCGGCCGCGTCGGGCCGTAGCGGCCCGGACCCGGAGATCCCCACCACCCCGTCGACGACCAGATCGGTCGATTCGGCGACGCTCTCGACGATCCGGCCACCGGCGTGGCGGAACGCGGCCAGGCCCTTCTGGTGGGTGTGGTCCGGTTTGAGCAATATCGCGTCGGCGGCCACGCCGCGACGGCGCAGAAAGACCGTCGCCCACAGCGCGTCGCCGCCGTTGTCGCCCGATCCGACGACCGCGCACACCCGTCGTCCGGCGACGCCGCCGGTCCGGGCCGTCAATTCGCCGATGATCGCGGCGGCCAATCCGTAGGCCGCACGCTTCATCAAGGCGCCGTCGGCCAGGCTGGCCAGCAACGGCGCTTCGGCCTCCCGGATCGTGTCAGCCGAGTAGTAGTGCCGCATCGTGCTCAGGTTACGTGCCTGGGGTCGCGGGTATAGTCAATTAAACAAGCTAAGTATCTAGCCGGGGAGGGCGAAGATGGCACGGACCGACAACGACACCTGGGACCTGGCGATGGTCTGGACCCCACCCGGCCGACGGCGTGGAGCGCCGAGGGCCTGATGCCCTTCCTGCCGCCGACCGCCCAGGATGAGCTGCTCGACAACATCACCATGCTGAGCGAGGCCGGCAGCCAGTTGGCAACCGAGAACATGCCGAACGCCGGCCAGGCCGTGCCGATCATGGCCGACCGGATGCGACAGGCCGTCGAACGCTGGCGTAAGCACGGATTCGACGTGGAGATGACCGACCTCTGGTACGACGGCGACCGCCACGACGTGGCCGACTACCTGGACAGCCACGGCTGGCACATCGTCGCCAGCAGCGTAGCGGAACTTGCTGCCGCTCATGGGATTCCGGCTACACGTCCCGAAGACGCCGAGGCCGCGAATGTCGCGGGGTTCGGCTATGTGACAGCTACCCGGAGGTAGGTGCTGCCCGGCCGCGGGCCATTGGATAGAACAGCAGGCCGATGACGACCGCCGAGAGATGTCCGATCGCGGTGAAGTTCACGCCGATGATCAGCACAACGACGAATACGGTGATCAACGCGCCCAGGTATCCCCATCGCCAGGGTGGCGCGACGCGATATCCGAGCACCGCGATCACACCGAGCATGAAGTAGCTGACTCCGATATCGCGGGCGTTGACCAGGCGTTCCGGCGCCAGGTGATGCCGGATCGCCAGATCCAGGAAGCCCTCGCTGATATATGTCGCGCCGATGTGAGCAGTCAATCCGACGGTGAGCCAACGTTTTTGACCGAGCCAATGTTCGGCGGGAGCGAGGAACAGGCTGAACAGCACCAGATACGGCGTCCAGGCTCGGCCGTCGACCCACAACAGGCTGGACAGCAACACGCGCAGCGGGTCGGTCGCCAGGTGGCGGATGTTGGTGGAATTCTGCACCAGCAGGAAGTGCAGTTCCTTGCGGCCCAGCAGATGCTGAATGACCGTGGTGATCAGCAACACGACGAGCCACCCGTAGGTCAGTGGCGCGCCTCTCACGTATCGCCACACCGCCGCCGGCCAGCGCTGGCGGCTGGTCTGAGCTACATCTTTCACGGCGTTCACCTTGGCACGGCGCAATCCTTGCCGACCCTTGATCCGATCCGCCGCCGGGCGTAATGTTGACCGCAATTACGAAACCTCGCGTATCGTAATTCGAAGTTTCGTAGGCGCTCATCGATGTTGCGAAAGGATCTCCCTTGGTGCGCAGCCGCTACGCGGGCACACCCTTCACCACTCCCACCACCGACGTTGCCGCCGCCCTCGAGCAGGTCAGCATCCCGACGCTGCTGCTGTCGCTGGTCCACATCACCGGCGACCCGCGCTTCATCCGTGATTACAAACCCGCCGGGATCTTCCTCAACGAGGTCCAGGGCTTCATGTCCGAGGAGGACAAAGCCCGCGCACGGGCGGCGGCGCTGCCGGTGATCACCGACTATCGCGATCGCGGCTGCCCCGAGCCCGCGGCACTGCCACCCGAACTCATCAAGGAGATGATGAACTGGGCGGTCTGCGAGAGCGTGCCCGACGACTATCTGCCCCTGTTGGCCGAGGAAATGGACCTCGACGGCGTCGATCCGCGGCGGCCCGCGCCGCTGGACCCCGACCACGCCGCGCAGGTGCCGGTGGTCGTCATAGGCTGCGGGGAATCAGGAATTTTGGCCGGGATTCGCTTGAGGCAGGCCAATATTCCGTTCACCATCATCGAGAAGGACGACGGCCCGGGTGGAACATGGTGGGAGAACAACTATCCGGGCGCACGCGTCGACGTGGCCAACCATTTCTACTGCTACAGCTTTGAGCCGAGCAACGAGTGGACGCATTACTTCGCCGAACAGCCGGAACTACAGAGCTACTTCACCGGCCTGATCGACAAGCACGGTCTGGACGAGCATGTGCGGTGGCAGACCGAAGCCATTGCCGCTGAGTGGGACGACGAGGACGGCATGTGGACGCTCACGTTGCGGGAGCCCGACGAGGGCCTCACCACGATGCGGGCACGCGCCGTCATCACCGCGGTCGGCCAGCTCAACCGTCCCCACATACCACAGTTCAAGGGCGCCAACTCGTTTCACGGACCTTCGTTTCATTCCGCGGCGTGGGACCACTCGGTCGATGTCACCGGCAAGCGGGTCGCGTTGATCGGGGCGGGCGCCAGCGGGTTCCAGATCGCGCCGGCCATTGCCGACGACGTCGAACACCTCACCGTTTTCCAGCGCACGGCCCAGTGGATGTTTCCCAACGCGATGTATCACGAACCCGTTGGCGACGGTGTCCGCTGGGCGATGGAACACCTGCCGTTTTACGGACGCTGGTACCGGTTCCTGGTGCTGTGGCCCGGCTCCGACAAGGGGCTCGATGCCGCGCGGGTCGACCCGGCCTACTCCGACCAGGACTACGCGGTCAGTGAGATCAATGCCATGGCCCGCCTGATGTTCACCGACTGGATCACCAGCCAGGTCGACGGCGACGAGGAGTTGCTGGCCAAGGTGCTGCCGGACTATCCGGCCACCGGCAAACGGACGCTGCAGGATGACGGCACCTGGCTGCGCACGTTGCGCCGCGACAACGTCGAGTTGGTGCGCACACCGATCCAGCAGATCACCGGCGACGGCGTCGTCACCGTCGACGGCGACACCTACAATGTCGATATCATCATCTACGCCACCGGGTTTCGGCACACCGATGTGCTATGGCCGATGAAGATCACCGGCCGAGACGGCACCGACCTGCACAGCGTCTGGGGCAGGAGGCCATTCGCATATCTGGGGATCACCGTGCCGCGATTTCCCAACTTCTTCGTCATCTACGGGCCCGGGGCCCATCTCGCCCACGGTGGCAGCCTGATCTTCAACTCCGAACTGCAGATGCGCTACATCGACAGCTGTCTGGCGAAACTGGCCGAGGCAGGCGTGCATTCCATCGAACCGACCGCCGATGCGGCGGCCGACTGGCACCAGCGCACCCAGGCCGAAATCAAACAGATGGTGTGGTCGCACCCCGCGGTCAAGCACTCCTACTTCAAGAACTCCGACGGCGAGATCCACACGGTCAGCCCGTGGCGGCTCAACGAGTACTGGGCAGCGACCCGCCGGCCTGACTGGTCGAACTTCGAGGTAACTGTGCGGCACCGAACGCTGCGCTGACCCACTCGGTGATCGTGGCTGCCAGCGTCGCATGGTTCTCCCGTTTGGCGATGGCGTGCCCGTCGTCATCGAACAGCAGGTAGCGAACCTGGCGTCGGGCTTGCCGCAGCGCGTCGACAATCTGGTCCGATTCACTGACCGGCACGTTGGTGTCGTTAGCCCCGTGCACCACCAGCAGCGGTGCCGTCAACGCGTCAACCCGCCGCAGCGGGGAGAGCTGCTCGAGTAGCTCGCTATCGGCGACCGGGTGGCCGTACTTCGTGTAGGCGGCCTCGGCGATCCACTGCTCGGTGTTGCGGTAGAACGTCGTCAGGTCGCTCATCCCGCAGACGGTGACGCCGGCCGCGAACAGGCCCGGGTGAAACGTCAACGCCGCCATCGTCAGATAGCCGCCGTAGGACCAGCCCGCGCAGGCGATGCGGTGCGGCTCGGCCACGCCACTGTCGACGAGGAAACGCGCACAGTCCGCGACATCGTCGATGGCCGCGAACCGCTTCTCCTTGTCGTCGGCGTGGCCGAAAGTCCTTCCGTAGCCACCCGAACCGCGGACGTTGGGGGCCAACACGGCGATTCCGTTGTTGACCAGGTAGGCAAAGATCTCGTTGTAGTCGGGCCTGGCCTGGCCCTCGGGCCCGCCGTGCAGGTACACCACCGCACCCGCCACCGGGGTGTCGACCGGCCGGTAGAGCCATCCGTCGAGCCCGAGCCCGTCACGTGCCGTGATCGCCACCCGGCCGGCGCCGGCAGGAAATCCGGGCAGCGTTGGGCCGCGGCTGGGTTCACGGTCGATCGGTTCCCATTGTCGCGAACGCACATCGACTAGCTCAACGGTTCGCGGCGTCGACGGATCTTCGACGGTCATCGCGACCATCGAACCGAACGCATCGATCGACAACTCGCGTGCGAGCATGCCCGGCAACGAAATCGGTTCATCCAGCGTGTAGTCGGCATAGTGCAGGATCTGTAACTCGCTGCAGCCGTTGACGTTCCATAGCAATGCGACAGTCGACAGGTCGTAGCTGACGACGAACTCGTCGAGCTCGCAGTCCGGCCGCTCGGCCACCACGAAGTAACTGACGCCATCCCGCGTGACCGTCACCTCCAGCAATCGCGCATAATCGCAACCGTTCTCGCTGCGGATCAGCGCCCGAATATATCCGGGGCCAAAGCCGTCACTGCGGGCGGCCGAGCCGTTCTGGTTGGACGTGTAGGTCATGGCGGGGCGGTACAGCTTCATCACCTCGCCCTTCGATCCGCTACGCAGACGACGCGGATGGCGGTCGTCGAGGATCACCCCTGCATCCGTCGTCGATCCCGGATCCGACGACAATAAAGCGATTTCGGCTTGGCCGTGCCGCATGAGCAGTTCTTGGTAGCCCCGCGGTCCAACCCGGATCAGCGCCGCCCCAGCCCACGCGTCGACCAACCGGCCACCTGATCGGCAGTCCAGCAGGGTGCGGGTCCCGTCGCTCGGGTCGATCAAGCTGGAGCGCCCCAGCCCGTCCTCGCCGGTCAGGATCGCCGCGACCCGCGCGCCGTCCCATGCGATCAATTCGGCGGTCCCAGCCTCTTCGCCGTCGATGCGGCGGGCCATCCGGTCGTCGGGATCAGTCGTGACCACCCAGATCTGCTTGCGGGTGCCGCCCTCGGGTGCCACCTCGCAGGCCAGCCATCGACCGTCGGCGGAGTGGATGACGCGAGAGACCGGACCCGCCACCGGTAACTCGACGTCGCGTGACGAACTGGCCCGCTGGCCGCGCAGAAAGCGCTGCACCGCACGCGGATAACCGTCGTCGTCGACGATGTGCGCGAATGCGGTTCCGTCCGGGGACAGTGACGCGCCGTAGGTCGCATGCACCTGCTGCCGCATCGGTTTTCGCTTCCATGCTCATGCCGAGCAGCAACATCGCGGCCGCGATGCCGCGCGGGGTCGCTACTCGACGGTGACCGATTTGGCCAGGTTCCGCGGCTTGTCGACGTCGTAGCCGCGGGCCTGCGCCACCGATGCCGCGAACACCTGAAGCGGAATGGTCGACAACAGCGGCTGGAAAAGAGTTGACACCGCAGGGATTTCGAACAGGTGATCGGCGTAGGGGCGCACGGTGTCGTCGCCCTCCTCGGCGATCACGATGGTGATCGCTCCGCGAGTCTGGATTTCGCGGATGTTGGACAGCAGCTTGGAGTGCAGCATGGGCGCGCTCTTAGGTGAGGGCATCACGACGATGACCGGCAGATCGTCTTCGATCAGCGCGATCGGGCCGTGTTTGAGCTCACCGGCGGCGAAGCCTTCGGCGTGCATGTAGGCCAGTTCCTTGAGTTTCAGCGCGCCTTCCAGCGCCACCGGATAGCCGACGTGGCGACCGAGGAACAAGATGGTCGACGCCTGGGCGAACCGGCGGGCCAGCGCGGCCACCGGAGCGACGTCGGCGATCACGCGGGCCACCAGCTCGGGCATGGCTTCCAGCTCGCGGTATTCGCGTTCCACCTCGTCGGGGTATTTGGTGCCGCGGGCCTGCGCCAGCGCCAACCCGACCAGATAGTTGGCGGCGATCTGCGCTAAGAACGTCTTCGTCGACGCCACCCCGATCTCCGGGCCGGCGCGAGTGTAGAGCACCGCGTCGCACTCCCGGGGAATCTGCGACCCGTTCGTGTTGCAGATCGCCAGGACCTTGGCTTTCTGCTCCTTGGCATGTCGCACGGCTTCCAGGGTGTCGGCGGTCTCCCCCGACTGCGAGATGGCGACCACCAGCGTGCTGCGGTCCAGCACCGGGTCGCGGTAGCGGAACTCGCTGGCCAACTCGACCTCGACGGGCAGCCGGGTCCAATGCTCGATTGCGTACTTGGCCAGCAGGCCGGAGTGATACGCGGTGCCACAGGCCACCACGAAGACCTTGTCGATCTCGCGCAGTTCCTGATCAGAGAGCCGCTGCTCGTCGAGCACGATCCGGCCGTCGACGAAATGCCCGAGCAGGGTGTCGGCGACCGCGGTGGGCTGCTCGGCGATCTCCTTGAGCATGAAGTACTCGTAGCCGCCCTTTTCCGCGGCGGCCAGGTCCCAGCCGATATGAAACTCACGGGCATTCTTGGTGTCGTCGTTGCCGTAGAAGTCCGTGATCCGGTAGCCGTCGGCGGTGATCGCCACGGCCTGATCCTGGCCGAGTTCGACGGCGTTGCGGGTGTGTCCGATGAAGGCGGCGACGTCGGAGGCGACAAACATCTCGCCTTCGCCGATGCCGACCACCAGCGGCGTGGAGCGGCGCGCCGCGACGATGGTGCTCGGTTCGTCGGCGTTGGCGAACACCAGGGTGAAGTGGCCCTCGAGGCGACGCAGCACGGCCAGCACCGAGCCGGTGAAGTCGCCCGCGGTTTCGCCGTAGTGGTATTCCCGGGCGACCAGATGGACCGCGACCTCGGTGTCGGTGTCGCTGGCGAATTCGACGCCGGCGGCCTCGAGTTCATGGCGCAGCGTCGCGTAGTTCTCGATGATGCCGTTGTGGACGACGGCGATCTTGCCCGCCGCGTCGCGGTGCGGGTGCGCGTTGCGGTCGGTGGGACGTCCGTGGGTGGCCCAGCGGGTGTGACCGAGGCCGGTGCTCCCGGTCAGGGCCGCGGGGTCGGTTTCGGCGAGCGCGCTCTCCAGGTTGGCCAATCGTCCGGCGCGCCGACGTACCGTGAGCTTGCCGACGCCGTCGACCAGCGCGACACCCGCCGAGTCGTATCCCCGGTACTCCATGCGGCGCAGCGCATCGACCACGACGCCAACGGCGGGCTGATGCCCGACGTAGCCGACGATTCCGCACATAGCCCCTCAGGGTAGTGCAGCCGCGCGGGCCGGGACGGCCGCGCGGGCCCCGACACGGCAGTGCAGCCGCCCCGAGCGGGACGGCTGCACTCCTCTGACCTGCGTGATCGGCACGTGGGCCGCACGCAGGTTCACCTGTCTTCGAGGGACCGGCTTACCAGCCGGGCCCCGGCGGACCCCAGCCGGGGCCGCCCGGGTTCCAACCACCCGGGTGGTCCCAGGGACCGGGGCCGTCTGGATGCCATTGGCCGTAGCCGTGCCAGTGGCCCTGGTCGCGTGGCTCGCCGTCGTAGTAGTAGTCGTCGTGACAGCGGTTCCAGTCCCAGTTGTTGCCCCAGCCCGGGTCATAGAACTGACCGGGGCACCAGTGGTAGTCCGGGAGCGGGCCCGCGGGTTGGGCCTCGGCGATGCTCGCCGCGCCCAGACCAGCAAGTCCCAGACCTGTGGTGAGGGCAGTCGCGGCTGCAATTCGTTTGATGTTTTTCACCCCTCCTCTGTACCACCCAAACCCGAGCAACCAAACCCGCCGCGCGCAAATTTTCTTATGAGTTGCTATGAGTAAGCCTGTTATTGACTGTGTTTCAGTAGGCGAGCCAGTCAGATTGACGACCACGTAAGTAGCGCTCCCGATGGCCTCCCCAAATAGTGCAGCCGCCCCGGATTGGGGCGGCCGCGTCAGCGGGTTCGCTGGATCACGGGTGCCAGGGGCCGGGACCGTGCCAATGGCCGGGGTCGTGCGGTTCGCCGTCAAAGTAGAAGTCGTCATGGCAGCGACCCATGTCCCAGTTGTTACCCCAGTGCGGGTCGAAGAACTGGCCGGGACACCAGTGGTAGTCGGGCAACGGGCCGGCGGGTTGGGCCTCGGCCAGGCTCGCCGCTCCCACACCTGCCAGCCCGAAACCTGCCGTGGTGATCAGAGTCGCCGCTGCGACGTGTTTGATGTTCATACCCCCGCTCGTACCACCTCGTCCCGCCGCTGAAACCCGTCCCCGGGGCGTTTTTGCTGACGACCTTCTGTCAATCAGCTTGCCGTTACCTGGTTTACAGTTCCCGCAAGCGTCCGGGCCGCGGCTTCGTGCGCTACCGTCAACGGATGGCAAAGACCAGCAAGCTCGTCGCCGCCCTCACGCGTCCTGGGCCGCACCGGGTCTTGCGCGGCGACTTGGCCTTCGCAGGCTTGTCGGGCGTTGTCTACACGCCCGAGGCAGGCTTGCAGCTGCCTGCAGTGGCCTTTGGCCACGACTGGATCACCGGCGTCGGGCGTTATTCGCGCCTGCTGGAGCACTTGGCCTCGTGGGGCATCGTCGCGGCGGCCCCCGACACCGAGCGAGGAATCGCGCCGTCCGTACTGAACTTGGCCTTCGATTTAGGCACGGCGCTGGATATCGCCGCGGGAGTACGCCTGGGGCCTGGCAAGATCGGCGTGCATCCGGACAAACTCGGCCTGATCGGGCATGGCTTCGGCGGCTCGGCGGCGGTATTCGCGGCGGCCGGGATGAAGGTCAAGCCGAAGGCGGTGGCCGCGCTTTTCCCAGCCGTCACCAACCCGCCTGTTGAGCAGCCGGCCGCGACGTTGAACGTGCCCGGCGTGGTGTTCAGCGCGCCAGGGTCCGCAAAGACGCTGCATTCCAACGCCATCGAACTCTGGCAGGCCTGGGATGGCGCCACGCTGCGGATCGTCAGCAAAGCCAAGGCCCGAGGGCTGGCCGCGGGCCGCCGACTAGCGCCGGCGTTCGGTCTTAGTGGCCCGGATCGCAAAACGCAAAAAGCGGTTCGCGCACTGCTGACCGGCTACTTGCTCTACATGCTGAGCGGCGACAAAACGTATCGCGACTTCGCCGATCCCGACGTTCAGCTGCCGAAGACGGTCGCCGTCGAAGACGAAGGGACCCGGCTGTCCCCTGAGGAGAAATTCGTCGCGCTGCTCAAAGGCTGAACGTTCACTGCCCCGCTTGGGGCAGTTCATCCTCGGCGATCTCACAGGGTGTGGGTCCGTCAGGCTGCGGTACGGCCGCGACCGGGGACTGCTCAGCCGGCGGCGGTGCAGCGGGCGGGGACGGGTCAGCCGGCGGGACGCCGTCCGGCGCGGCGGGTTCGCCGACCGCGTCAGCCGGCGGGACGCCGGTGGCCTGTTCGGCAGGCTTGTCGGCGGCGTCGCCTTCGTCGACCTTGGCCGGCTCGGCCGCGTCATCGGCGTCGCCTGGCCCATCGTCATCCTCAGCCGGCGGATCGTCCGCGTCCTCAACCGGCGGATCGTCGGCGCCGAAGGGATCGTCGACCAGCGAATCGCCGGCCGTGTCACCGAGTCCACCAGCCAAGGAACCCAGCAGACCACCGATGCTGTCGGCGATCTGCCCGATGACGCCGCCGATGCTTCCGGCGAGGCCGCCGGCACCGCCGAGACTGCCTGCGCCGGTCGATAATCCACCGGCATCCCCTAGCGGCGCTGTCATGCCGGGAGGCAAAGACGACAACCCGTCGGGTGTACCCGTCGAAACTGGCTGCGGCGCTTCGGGTATCGGCGGCGGCGGAGCCGGCGCCGCAGCGGGAACGGTCGGCACCGGCGGTGCGGCCGGCGTTGGGCTCGCCGGCTCGTCGACCGCCGGTTGCCAACTCGGACCCAACTCACCGGGAACCTCGAAACACACCTCGGGCGTCGACGTCAACGCGTGGATGGCCGCGTCGTAGCACGCCGCCACCGACGCCGTCGCCGAGCGCATCGCGCCGAGCCAATCGGTGCGAATGTCATTGTCCACGAACGGCGTAATCTCACGGCGAACCAGCTCGCCGGCATCTGACCGGTCGCCCACCCCCGTCGCGACGGTGTGCGCAGCGGCCAGCCACGCGGACCGCTCCGCCAGCCGGCGCTCATCGATGGCGATGGTGGCGGCGACCTTGCCGTCGACCGCCTGCCACACGTCGTCCCGCAACGCGGCATAATCCCCGGCGGCGGCGCCCACATGCGCGGCCACCTCGGCTGCGGCGTCGCTGTGGCGCCGCAGAAACTGCGCCGCGGAGTCGGCACCCGGACCCCGCCACGCCGCCGCGAGCTCAGTGACCTGCGCCCGCTGCAGCCACAGCGCCTCGTCGATCGCGTTGGCCGCGGCCCGCAGCTCGGCACAGTCGGCGTCGAGTACCCGCAGGTCAAGCCCCGCCTCGGTGTCGTACCAGTCCCGCACCTGTGCAGGGTGCGCGGTGAGGTCGGCCTGCTGATAGCCGAGCTGATGGCAAGCCTGCACGTAGGTCTGCGCGCGCTCGACGGCGGGCCGACCCTCGGCCAGCCGCGCGGCCACGTCGAACCCGTTGGCCACGACTCAGCCGATCCGCGCAGCGGCGCGTTGGTCGGCTTCGGCGTAACGGTCCGCGCTGACCCGCAACGCGTTAGCGATCTCCACGCTGGCCCGTGCCCATTGGGCAAGCTCGCCACTCAGCCGGTGCAGCGCAAGCCGCAGTGCATCGCCGTGACCGACGTACGCGCGTCCAGAGGTGGCCCCGTCGAAGGCCAACGCGCTGAAGTGGGTCCGCACCGCGGCGTCTATAAGGTGCGCGGCGTCGTCAAACCGGTTCGCGACGGCGTGCACGGCCGCAGCGTCGACGAACGCGTCTCGTTGTGCCATAACGGTTTCGACGCAGCGCGCCGTCCGCTGGTTCCGAACGATCAAGCGCTCAGTGCTGGGCGCGCACCGTATCGGCGACGTGGGTGGCCAGCCGGTGGGCGACGCGCTGATCGTCGGCTTCCACCATGACCCGGATCATCTGTTCGGTTCCCGAGGGACGCAACAGGATTCGACCGGTGTCACCGAGCTCGTCTTCGGCCTGCTGTACCGCGGTGCGCACCGAAGGCGCGGCGACGGCGGCGTCCCTGTCGGCGACCCCGACGTTGATCAGCACCTGCGGCAAGGTGTGCATGGCGGAGGCGAGGCCGGCCAGCGACACGCCGGTCTGCGCCATCCGCGACATCAGTCGCAGGCCGGTGAGGATGCCGTCGCCGGTGGTGGACAGCGCGGGCAGCACGATGTGACCGGATTGCTCGCCGCCGAGACTGAAGTCACCGGATCGCAGCTCTTCCAGCACATACCGGTCACCAACGCCGGTGGTGCGAATGTCGACTCCGGCAGCGCGCATCGCCAGGTGCAGCCCAAGGTTGCTCATCACCGTTGTCACCAGCGTGTTGCCGGCCAGTTCGCCGGACTCCTGCATCGCCAGCGCCAGGATCACCATGATGGCGTCGCCGTCGACGACCTCTCCGGCGGCGTCGACGGCCAGGCAGCGGTCGGCGTCACCGTCGTGCGCCAGACCGAGGTCGGCGCCGTGGCGCAGGACCGCTGATCGCAGCGGATCCAAATGGGTCGAGCCGCAGCGGTCGTTGATGTTCAGGCCGTTGGGTTCGGCGTTGATGGCGATGACGCGGGCACCGGCCGCACGGTAGGCGCGCGGTCCGACCGCCGAGGCGGCGCCGTGCGCACAGTCGACGACGACGGTCAGCCCGTTGAGCTCGACGGTGTTGGCCTTACCGACCTGACGCAGGTAGCGGTCGCGCGCGTCCTCGGCGTCGATCACGCGTCCGATCTGCGCACCGACGGGACGCAGGCCCGGCCCCGCCGCGACCAACTCCTCGATCTGGTCTTCGGTCGCGTCGTCGAGCTTGTGCCCGCCCGGTCCGAAGATCTTGATGCCGTTGTCGGGCATCGGGTTGTGCGACGCGGAGATCATCACCCCGAAGTCGGCGTCGTAGGCGTTGGTCAGATAGGCCACCGCCGGAGTCGGCAGCACGCCGGCCCGCAGCGCGTCGACACCTTCGCTGGTCAGGCCCGCCATCACGGCGGCTTCCAGCATCTCGCCGCTGGCGCGCGGATCGCGACCGATCACCGCGACGCGTCGACGCCGTCCTCCGGCGCCGGTCAGCCGCCTGGCGGCCGCGGCGCCGAGTGCCATCGCGAGCTCGGCTGTGAGCTCGCGATTGGCTACCCCGCGGACGCCGTCTGTGCCGAAAAGTCGACCCATGCGGAACAACCTCTCACAGTTGGTGGCCGCGCACACGCATGACAAGAGGATTGTCCGGAGTGCCATCCAACCGGTACGCGGCCGTGATCGCCGCCGGGATCAGCGCTTGCTGTACTGCGGCGCCTTACGGGCCTTCTTCAGGCCGTACTTCTTGCGCTCGGTGGCACGCGGGTCACGGGTCAGAAAGCCGGCCTTTTTCAGGGCGGGCCGGTCCTCGGGCGCGACGATGATCAATGCCCGGGCGATGGCCAGCCGCAGCGCGCCGGCCTGGCCGGAGGGGCCGCCACCGTGGAGGTGAGCGAAGATGTCGAAGCTTTCCGCCCGGTCCACGGTGACCAGCGGGGCCTTGATCAGCTGCTGGTGCACCTTGTTGGGGAAGTAGGCCTCCAGGCTGCGGCCGTCGAGTTCGAATTTGCCGGTGCCGGGCACCAGGCGCACCCGCACCACGGCCTCCTTGCGGCGGCCGACGGTCTGGATCGGGCGCTCGATGACGAAAGAGTCCTCCCGGGGCGCAGGCGCGGGGGCCTCGCTCGTCTCGGCGACCACTTCTTCAGCGGTCTCGGTTGCTGCGGTTTCGGTCATTACTGGGTCACCTGCTTGATCTCGTACGGGGCCGGCTGCTGGGCGGCGTGCGGGTGCTGCGGCCCGGCGTAGACGTGCAGCTTGCGCTTGATCTGACGGGCGAGCTTGTTCTTGGGCAGCATGCCCAGGATCGCCTTTTCGACGACGCGGTCGGGGTGCTTTTGCATCAGCTCACCGATGGTGCGGCTCTTCAGCCCGCCGGGATAACCCGAGTGGCGGTAAGCCAGCTTGTTCTGCAGTTTGTCGCCGCCGATGGCGACCTTGTCGGCGTTGACGATGATGACAAAGTCACCGCCGTCGACGTTGGGTGCGAATGTCGGCTTGTGCTTGCCGCGCAGCAGATTGGCTGCGGCGACAGCAAGGCGACCGAGCACCACGTCCTGGGCGTCGATGACATGCCACGTCCGCGTGGTGTCACCCGCCTTCGGCGCGTAGGTGGACACAGCGCTTACCACTCTTTCTCTTCGAGCCCGTTTCTCGGGCAAGGATCCCGGTATGACCCGGGTGCCGGTCAGGCGTTAGCGGCTAAGGATCTCTCGGCGACCGACATTGACCCGAGTCCCGGCGTACCGCACGCCAACGGAGCAGCTTACCGGCGGCTCTCCACGCAGGTCAAAACGCCTCAGCTGGGCCCTCCGAGCGCCGGGCCGGCGGTGCTCACAAGATCACCTACGTGGGAGACCTCCGGATCGGGGCAGGGGTCTGGCGGCCGCGACTTTTATCGCGGCGTGCTGGGCGTACCGCAAGATCGCGGATGGCGCTGCTTCGCGGGAACAAGAGAAACTGGCGTCGGCGACCGACCTAGGCTCAGCGCCGGCCACTCGACGCGACCCGGAGAGGACGTCGGCGCACGCGCCCTGGCGCGAACATCAGTCACAGAACTGGCGCCTTTGAGCTGCGCGGTCCCGCGGTCTCTCCTTACCGTCGGGACCGCGCAGAGTCCTCATGTGACTACCGGCCCTGCCGGGTCCACACGCCCGCCGCTCGGTGATCTGCAGCCGCAACATCATCGGCGCCCTGGCGCACCGCATTTCCGAGGTCTACCAAGATCTCGTTGAGCGCAGCGGCCGCCTGATGCCACTTCAACTGCTCCAAGCCGTAGGCCGTTGCGGCTTCACGGGTCCACAGCTCCTGCAGCGGCGTTACCTGCGACTGCAACTCCTGCAAGGCGGCGTTGAAGCGCGCCGAAGCGCTATGGATTTCCTGACGGACAGAGCATTCGATTTCGTCGAAGTTGTATGACAAGCGCGGGTCCATGGCGATCGCCTCACAAGGTTCCGGCTGCGGCCCCGATATGGAGCGCGTGCTTTTCGGACGCATCCCGCAGCGCGGCTTCGTTGTAGCGAATGGTTTCCGCGATGCTGTGCAACGCGTAGTGCAGTTTCACTGACTCCGTGTTCCACCGCTGCACGACGTCCTTGAAACGCGCTGCCGCCATGCCGCCCCACACCGTCGACGGAACATCGCTCATGCGACCCATGAACGCCTGCAACGCCACACGGATCTCCTCGTTGCGGGTATCGATGGCCGCGGCAACCGAGCGCATGAGGTCGAAGTCGGTGCTGAGCGCGTTTCCACCTGTCGGTGTGCTCATATGTTCTCCTTCTGCTCGCCGGCTGCGGACCTCGCCTCGCCAATAACTGATAGGACTCCTGCCACTCTGGTCTGGTTCCCACCGACTCAGCCCAATGCCCGTGCAGACCGCACCGCTCGCTCGCATTCCCGGCTCACTGCGTCATCGCGGCCGTGGCGGCTTTGACATCCGACGCTGATCCGGACAGCCTTATCGACCCATACCGTCCAGCGGATGTCGTGCGCAGACCGGACCTCCCGGTACGTCACCGCTGAACGGCCGGCAGTACGGCCGGCCGCATTGAAGTCGACGAATACACCAGCAGGCGCCGCGTCTATCGCACTCTTGAGGAACTCGGCAGTGGCACCCAAGGTTGCCAAGGCAACTCGCGACTGCGTCACGTGCAGCGCTTCTTCCGGATCCGACGGTGAGCTGATCTGCAGCCGGGCCGAACCGGGCCCGGCCACGACCCGTCGCAACGGCCACTGAGCCGGAACCTCCAGCACAACATGACCTTCCACAATCAACGTCGTCGGCATTTCCTCGCCTGCGTGGGGTGCGTGGTGACGGGCCAACGCGCTCACGCCGAATACCGCGCCGATCAGAAGAGCGCCCAGGGCAAGCGTCCAGCGGCGACGTGGGAGCCTCACGGCCGCATCGCCACTCGAGCCGCGATCTTGGTCGCCGCTCGAAATAAGGCCTGCAGCGAGCTTTCTCAGGCCGATGTCATCTACTTTCATCACGACCATGCTGTCGAAGGCATGCAGTGCCTCAGCGATCGTCGCCGCCAGCGCCCCGGCGCCGTGCACCGTAGCGGGCGTATCGATGACTACCGTCCCGGTGGTCTCGGTCGCCATGGTGTGGATGGACCGTACGACCGCTTCGGCAACAGCCTGCTGGTCCTCGAGACGGGTTTGGGCCGCCACCGTGGCGCCGGTGACAACGAGAACCCCGTCGGCAATCTCTATGACCACCGTGCTACGCCGGGATTCGGGTGGAACTGCTTGACGCAGCAGCCATGACCGTGGCCGCATGACAACGTCACCGGCAAGCACCTGCGCGCCGGCACTGACCGCGGCGACGCGCGTGGATGCCCACCACGATGGGTGAACGACGGTCACTCTTTCGGGGCTGCCGCAGTCCACCGACTCGAGCACAGTCCGCCATAATGACTCGACGGAAACCGGACGAAGGTCGACCAGGGCTACGGGATCGTCGATACCCTCGAGAGCAGCTCCAGCCGCCTCGGTGTCAGCGACCGCGGCTCCGCTGCAACACAATCGGCGGATCGTATTCGGGCCGACCTCGATGACGTGTGCTTTCACGGCGGCGGGCTCCAGCCAACCTGCACCACCTGCGGGCCACCCCGACGTGTGATCAGTGTGCCGCGGCCGGGCGGCATAGGCGACAGGCGCACGGACCCGATCGTCAAGCCCTCATCCGGGTTTCCACTCATCAGCAAAGCCATGCAACCGGCATCGCGCAGCCCGGCGAGCAACGGCTCGTACAAGGCACGGGCAGCACCGCCGCTGCGCCGTGCCACCAGCAGATGCAAACCCACATCGCGGGAATGCGGCAGCAACTCCAGTAGCGAGGCCAACGGGTTGCCTGCCGCGCTACAGACCAAGTCGTAATCGTCGATCACCACGTAGACATCTGGTCCCGACCACCAGGACCTGTTTCGCAACTGCGACGGGGTGGCGTTCGACGGCGGCATTCGCCGACGCAGCTGCTCGCTGAGGCGCGGCACCACCTGACCGACATTATCGGCAGAAGCGAGGTATCCGCCAAGCAATCCGGATTCGGCCTCGACGACGCCAAGCAGCGAACGCCGCAGGTCGACGATGAATAGTTGGCTTTGCGCCGCGGTCGTCGTCCTTACGAGCTCACGGCATATGGTGCGCAACGTTGCCGTCTTGCCGCATTCACTGTCCCCGAAGATCAACAGGTGCAGCTGCTGGGCGAAGTCCACTGTCACAGAACAGAGGTCGACTTCCTCGATGCCGATCAGGACGCCGGGTCCGTCAGCTCGCTCGACCACACTGTGCTGGTCGATCCGTGCTGGCAGCAGCGCAATCGGGGGCGCAGTCGGTCCGTCATGACGGCGCCGCAGCCTCTCCCCCAGCCGCGCATCGGCATCGAGCAGGCCGGAGCTCGAATCGTCACCGAGCCTGGGCAACGCGACGACCATCTGCATTCCGTCGCGGGAAAGCCCTCGACCCGGTTTACCCTCGGGAACTTGGGCCGCCCGCAGGCGATCCAGTTCGGAGTCCGCGGGATCACCGAGTCGCAACTCGATTCGTGTTCCGACCTGATCCCGCAGCGCCGGGCGGATCTCCGCCCAACGCGACGCAGACATCACGACGTGCACACCGAAAGAGAGCCCCTCGGCAGCAAGTGTGGTGACCGATGTCTCGGCCGCGTCGAAGTCGCGTTGCAGGCCGACCCAACCATCGACAACAAAGAAGACATCACCGAAGCTGTCGCACAACGGATCTCGGCTCGCTTTTAGTTGCCGATAGTGCGCCATCGATTCGATCCGATGGTCACGGAAGAGCGTCGCGCGGGATCGAATGACGGCTTCCAGCCGAGCAATCATGCGGCGGACCAACTGCGGATCCGCTCGTCCGGCCACCGAACCGACGTGCGGCCAGTCTCGCAGCGACGCCAATGCCCCGCCCCCGAAGTCAAGACAATAGAACTGCACCATGCTCGGATCGTGAGTGACTGCCAGCACTGTGATGAGCGTGCGCAACACGGTCGACTTGCCTGACTGAGGAGCTCCGACAACGGCGACATTTCCTGCCGCCCCAGATAACTCGACGATCAACGGGGTCCGACGCTGTTCGAACGGGCGATCAACGATACCGATGGGAACCGTCAAGGCGGGCATCGATTCGGCGTCCTGCAGAACGACGTCCAGGACCGGTGACACATCGAGCGGCGGCAGCCACACTTCGTGCGCCTGCGGGCCGTGTCCAGACAGCCGCTCAACAACCGTCTGAAGGATAGTGCGTCGATCGACCACGTCCATCTCTGTGTCGGCGGCATACGTGACCGGCCCGGCCGGCTCAGTCGTGTAAAGACGGACAGAAACTGAGCTCTCATCGCGATGCGCCGAGACGAAGTCGTTGGCAGCGCAATGCGTTCCCTCGCGACATGGACCGGACACATACGCGGTCTGGAAGCGAACCACATCGTCCGTGCCGATCCGTAGAAAGGCCGCACCCGGCGCGCCCGGTAACTCATACGCGTCGGACGTTCCCAGCACCATCCGCGATTCGTTGACCGATAATGTTTTCAAACACACTCGGTAGGACAGGTGGGACTCCAAGCCGCGCAGTCTGCCTTCGTCCAGACGTTGACTGGCCAAGAGCAAATGCATGCCCAAGGACCGGCCGAGTCGACCGATCGCCGCGAAAACGTCGGCGAAATCCGCATGATGACTGAGTAATTCGGAAAACTCATCGACGATGATGAACAACGCCGGTAGCGGGCCCAGCTGTGCGCCTGCGTGCCGGATGCGCTGGTAAGCGGCGATCCCGTCGACGTTGCCCGCCGCGCGAAGGACTTCCTGGCGGCGGTTGATCTCACCGGTCAGAGCGTCACGCATTCGACTGACCAGAGCCGCCTTATCCGACAGGTTCGTGATGACGGCCGCCACGTGCGGCGCCGGCTCTAATCCGGAGAACGTCGCACCACCCTTGAAGTCGACCAGGACCAGGTTGAGCTCCTCGGGTGAATGACAAGTCATCATGCCGAGTGCGACCGTTCGGAGGAACTCCGACTTTCCAGACCCGGTGGCTCCGATGCAGAGTCCGTGTGGCCCCATTCCGTTCTCGGCGGCCTCTTTGATGTCAAGTTCGACCGCTGCACCCGCGACAGTTGTACCGATCGGAACACGAAGCCGATCGCGTGGGCTTCTGCCGGCCCAGCACTCAGTCGGCGTGTAGGACGCAAGATCGCCGATGCCAACGAGGTACGGCCAGCTCGTGTGGTCAGGCGCATCGGCCGACGCGCCTGTACCGCTGGCGCGGTACCCGGCCAACCGCTGCGCGCACGTCAGCGCGGCGGTGTAACTCATGTGATCCACGCGTGCGACGATGTCGTCGCCCCCTGATGACGCAACCACGACCTCGTTCTGGCCCACCCGCAGCCGCAGTCCCCCGGCTGATGACGAGTCCTCGGCCCCGCTTTCGACTGTCAACAGGGTGATGCTGTCGGTGGCACTGTCGATCGCCCACTGATTGCCACCGATGACGTCATCGTCGACGACGACCACCAGATGAGGCGCAGCCGGATCGGCCGCTATGACGGACAGCGCCTTCCTGGCTGCTGCCGGCGACGCATACACCATCCGGGCAGATCCGACGTCGTCACTGGCGTGCGGATGTCGATTGTGCGGCAACCACTTCAGCCATTCCCAGTCGGATCGGTTGTGGTCACTGACAGCAGCGGCAATCAACACCAGCCTCGGGCTGTGCATGACAGCCAGTTGGCATATCGTCGCGCGCAGTAACGCGCGCGCCTGTCTCGCGTCACCGCCGATGTTCACCGCCGCCAGTCCGCGCAGCGCGATCGAAATGGGCGCATCGGGAATTGTCGAGTGCGTCTGGAGAAAGCGCCCCAGGGCGGTCGCGGCCACGGGATCCAAACGTTGTGCTGATCCGATGGTCGGCGGCACCAACCGGGTCGCAAGGCGCAGTGTTCCGATACCGATGCGCACATGGCAGAAATCCGGGTCAGCTGCACGACGCTCCCACATCCGGCAACCACCCACCAGCGTCCACAACGTGTCAGGGTCGGGATGACACCAACTCAGCGAATAGTGCTGTGCCGCCGCGGTCTCGACGGCAGCGTCCCGCAAATCGGACAAATAGCCCAGAAACTCGGCGCGCTCGGCATTAATCTCGCCGCGCCGCCTATCCGCGCCGGAGAAGAGCGTCGCCGCCGCGGACATGAGCATCATCAGCGGAAACATCATGAACGCTGGATTCCTCGCCGCCGACGAGCGCGACGAGAAGACCACCGCCATCGTTGCCACCGTCGCGACGGCTGTCACAATCGGCAGAACGCGAATCATCAGGTTTGTCTGCGGCTTTCGAGTTACTTCCCGCGGTGCCGCAACAACGACGTCGGCGCTCTCGCATGCCGGTGGGGACACTCGCACTGGCGGCACGAATTCCACCGTCGCGGTGCTGTCGAACGGCCCCACCTGGTCCTCCCCACGCTTGCCCGCGCCGCTTCGTCGGGTTGAGATTGGCACGGTAGGCACAAGCGAAATCGGCTGCAAGTCGCCTGTGGATCAACGCATACGCGGTGTCGGTGTACCGGCTAGCGTGCATGTCGGCGAACGGAGTTCGGTGTGCACCAAGCGTTGGCAGTACCCACCCAAGACCACGGATCCCATCACGACGTCGGAGGGCTACGCCGGTTATCGGTACACGCCGACTCGGTCCACCTCGATTTAGCGTTATCGGCCACGGCGCCCATCGGGTCGTTGATACCGCCGATCGTCGACATCCTGGCCGACCATGGCGGTTACCGGGCCGGACCGGTCGCTGTCCGGTATCGACTATCCGTTCCGGGTGGAGGCGCACTGGATCCGTCGAAAACGTTGACCCAACTAAGAATCCGAGATGGCGCCGATTTGCTTCTGACGAGCTCATCGGCCGAATTGATGGCGCCGCGCTTCGATGACCCCGCTGAGGCGGTCGCGGCCTCGGTCGCTGCGACGGAGCGGCGTTGGACCCGGCGCACGGACGAACTGGTCGGCGCGCTGGTCGCCATGTGGTTGGCCGCTCTGAGCGCAGCGGTGATGATTCGAACATTGTTTGCCAACAACAGCGTCGATCGCGCCGTCGACGTCGGCGTTGCCGCGACGATCGGCCTGTTGACGCTGCCGGCGGCGTTAATCGCCTATCGCGCGTTCCGCGCACAGCTCGCGGGGTTGACGCTCGGTCTGCTGGCCATCGGATTCGCGGCACTCGCCGGCCTATTGGCGGTACCTGGCGGCCCAGGCGCTCCCCATGCGCTGTTCGCTGCTGCGGCTGCGCTGACATCGGCGGCGGTGATGCGCACAATCGCCTGCCACGCAGCGGTGTTCACCGCGTTGGCGTGTTTGGCGGCCAGCGTAGGGGCCGCGGCGTTGATGAGCGCGGTCACCGCCGTTCCGCTACAAGCTATTGGCGCGGCGTCCACGGCGATATCGCTGGCGTTGGTCGAAGTATCCGCTCTGGCGTCGATCATGCTCGCGCGATTGTCGCCCACCACCGGTGAGCCACTGGTCGATGCGGATGGTCTGAGCAGCAACGCAATCCGCGCTCACATGTGGCTCACCAGCCTAATCGGCGCGTTTTCGGCGTCAGCCACGCTCGGAGCTATCGGCGCCGCAGTCGGGCCATATCTGACAGGCGGCCCACGCGGGCCCGGCATTGCATTCGCCACCGTAACCGGCGCCGTGTTGCTGTTGCGGGCGCGCACACATCGCGACCCTGCGAGGTCCGTTCCGCTCGTCATCTGCGGGACAGCCGCGCTCAGCGCCGCCCTCGCCGCTGCGGCCGCCGCTGATCCACGTCACACGGCCCACATCGGTGCGGCGTCGACGGTGCTCGCCGTCGTCGCGCTATGGCTCGGTTTCGTCAACCGCTCGAGGACAGTCTCTCCGGTCAGACAAAGAGGTGTCGAGCTGCTGGAGTATCTTGCCCTGGCCGCCATCGTGCCGCTGGCCTGCTGGGTCTGCGAGCTGTACGGCGCTGCGCGCGGCGTGAATCTCCAGTGACGGCAGCGCGATTGAGAGTGTCCCGGTGTGCTACGGCGGCAGTCGTCGCCGCACTGCTGCAGTGTGCCGTGTCGCCCGCCTACGCGGTATCACCGCCGCCGATCGACAGCAGTCGGCTGCCCCCGCCCGCGCCGCCGAGCCCACCGCGGCCGACCGTGCAGCGCGAGATCTGCGCAGTGCCGTCCGTGACGCGCGACGCTGAGCGGCCAGATGCCACCAGGCAGCTGTCAGGGCTTGATCTGCCAGAGGTGTGGCAGCTCACCCGTGGCTCGGGTCAACGCGTCGCCGTCATCGACACCGGAGTTTCGCCGCACCCGCGGCTGCACCACACCGCGGCAGGGGGTGACTACGTGTTCACCGGCGACGGCACCCAGGATTGCGACGGACACGGTACCGCGGTAGCCGGGATCATCTCGGCCGCAACGGATCCCCGTCGCGCTGACAATTTCAGCGGTGTCGCCCCTGATGTCGCTTTGATCAGCATCCGCCAGTCCAGTACCAAATTCGGCACCGCCGCGGACCCGTCCACCGCCGGAGTCGGTGATGTCGACACCATGGCACGAGCTGTCCGGACGGCTGCGGATCTCGGTGCGTCGGTGATCAACATCTCCTCGGTTGCCTGCATCCGCACCGGGTCGGCACTCGACGACCGCGCACTCGGTGCGGCGTTGTCCTACGCGGTTGACGTCAAGAACGCCGTCGTGGTGACCGCCGCCGGAAACACCGGTGCGGGGCAATGCCCGGCTCAGCCCGCCGAAGTGACGTGGGATACGGCGACGGTCGTGGTCAGCCCGGCCTGGTATGACGACTACGTGCTGACTGTGGGCTCGGTCAACGCGCACGGGGAGCCGTCGGCGTTCACCCTTGCCGGGCCGTGGGTAGACGTCGCCGCCCCGGGCGAAGGGGTGATATCCCTGAGCTCCTCAGGAGATGGATTGGTCAACGCGATTGATGGGCAACGGGGTTCGACTCCGCTGTCGGGTACCAGCTACGCCGCACCGGTGGTCAGTGGCTTGGCGGCGCTGGTCCGATCTCGATTTCCGACGATGACTGCTCGTCAGGTGATGCAACGCATCAAGTCCACCGCGCATCATCCGCCCAGCGGATGGGATCCGCGGGTCGGCGCCGGCCCGGTGGACTTCCTTGCCGCAGTCAGCACCGATACCGCGATGACCCCGCCGTCTCCGCCAGCCCGGAGAACGACGCCCATCCTTGCGCCCCCGCTTCCGGCGCCGCCCGATCACAAGGCTCGGCATATGGCGTTCACCGGCGCAGCCGTCTGCGGCGGCGTAATGGCGACGGTGCTGGCCATCGCCGCATTGCGCGCCCGACTACGGCGGGTTCAGGGTCGCGCGGACCGGCCTGCTCACGTCGGTCAGAATGTCTTGGGCGACTGAGGCATTGGCCCTACTCAACTCGGGCCCTTCGGGCAGCTTCGCCAGTACTGGCCAGGGCGCCGGAGCCGTGGTGTCGGACAGGCCGAGGTCATGTGCGGCGTCGTCGTCGTGGACGGCGAATCGGACGCCGCTATCGGAGATCAGGTATCGGGTGCCCGCGCCCGCGTTGCCGCCTGACAGCCCGGTGGCGCGCACATAGGCAGCGCGGCCGGGCTGGAGATAGACAGCGTCGACGGCAGGGCCGTCCCCATCGGCCTGTGTCAAGCTCACCGGTGCCGCACCCATCGGAATCGGTAGGCCGCCAACGGAAAATGAGACCTCGGCGCTGCCCGATGTCTGGTGCGTCCACCTGACGCAGAGCGTCGCACCGTCGGCGACCGCCGACGTCTGCGCTCTTTCGGGGAAGCCGGACACCGGCAGCCGGGTCACCGTCGGGGCGGCGTGGATGACGTCCGGCGCCACCGCGAGGGCGGTGCGGGTTCCCTGCGAGTTGGTGAATCGGACCAGATCCGCGGCAAGCTGCCCGACGCGCTGAACCCCGTCTCGCAGGACGACGTAATACTCGTCGCCGCTCGTGCGGCTCACCCGAAGCACGCTGCCGACCAGAAAGCCCGGGAGCGCGGCGGGTCCGCGACTGCCGACGCCGAGTATCCGCGGCGCGGTGACCGGCGGCGATTCTGGGATAAGGTTCAGCAGCACCGATGACACCGTCAACGGGATCCGGCCCTCGATGCCGAGTGCGTGCACGGCCGCAGGTTCGTCTAGGTTCACCACGGCTCGATGACCCTCGTAGAGCAGGTAGGTAGCGCCGCCGGAATCAGGACGGACAAGCAGGATCTCTTCGTGCCGCAGTGCACGCGACAGCGATCCCTCAGCCCGGCCGACGATGATCGTCGTGCTCGGCACGCCGTCGCGGCTGTCGCACACCGTCCATTGCAACTCCTCTTCCGTGAGAGGTTTCCCCAGATATTGCGGAGCACCGGGGATGCCCAGCATCGGGCCCCTGTTGATGTGGACAAGTTGCGACTCAGATGCGGGCAGCGGGTCAGCGTTGGTTTTCATGATCAACCTGGCCGAGGCCAGGTTGAGCACCGGATGAAGAGTCTCGCCCAGTCGGACGTAAAGCGCCCCGGACTGCTTCCCCATCAGGATCGGCGCGTCGGCCAACGTTGGTTGCGGGCGCAGCATTGCCAGCACAGCGCATCCGGCCAGCAGTAATACCGCAAGCACCACGCCGGCCAGCAGCGATTGTGCGGGTGCACGGATCGGCTCGTCCACGGCGCGGATATCCCTGCCCAGCAGTGCGCACTCGATGCGGCGCAGCAAAAATTGATGCCCGCTAATGTGCAGCCTGGTGGTCGGTTGCCATGCCATCCAGTCCCCCAATGGCTCCTGGGTCCGTCTGGCTTCCCACGATATGTAGTCGTCGCGTGGGACCCCGTCGACCATCCACAACGGAGGTCCAGATATACCTCAAAGTGACCGATGGCCCAGAAATCGGTAAAATCGCCTGGTGAGCAACAATCGTCTCAGCCGTCACATCCCCCGCCGTGCCTGGTCACGCGGCTTACGACGGGCCAGCGTGGGCGCCGCCGCGGTGCTGGCCGCCGGTGCTCTGCTGGCCGCACCCAGCGCCGTCCGGAGCGCCATCCCGTCGGCCCACGCCGATAACTGCCCGGACGTCGCGCTGACCTTCGCCCGTGGCACCGACGAACCGGCCGGCCTGGGCCGCGTGGGTCAGGCCCTCGCCGACGGCATCCGCCAGGACACCGGCAAGAACGTCGACGCATACGGCGTCAACTACCGGGCCACGCTGCTGCAGCTGCACGGCAACGACGGCGCCAAGGACGCGATCAAGCACATCAAGGACGTGGCCGACAAGTGCCCGAGCACCCCGCAGGTGCTCGGCGGATACTCGCAGGGCGCCTCAGTGGTCGACATCGTCACCGGAACGCAGATCGGCGGCGTCGGCTGGGGCGGCTCGCTACCGCCCGAATACGCCAGCCACATCGTCGCGGTCACCACCTTCGGCAACCCGGCCGACCGCAGCGGCGGGACGATCGCGGCGCAGAGCGCGATGTTCGGCGCCAAGGCCGTCGACTACTGCAACCCCGAGGACCCGATCTGTCACGCGGGCCAGGGCAACCAGTGGAGCGGTCACACCGATGGCTACGTGCCCGTCTACACCAATCAGGCCGCCAGCTTCGTCCAGACCCGGCTGTTGTCGCTGCTGCCCCCCACCGCACCCGTCGGGCCCCTAGGCGTCTCACCAGGGCCGATGGCCACCCCGCCGGGGCCGTGGGGCACCCCGCCCGGCCCAGCGCTTGGACCTGCACCCGGACCCGTGGAACCCGGTCCGACCGTCGTCGATCAAACCCGGCCCGCGGTCTTTCACTGATCTCAGGAAAGCGCACTACTATCCAGCCCATGAAGCTGCGGGTCTTGTGTGCGGCTGGCATTCTCGCCAGCGTGTTGGTGCTGGCGCCGGCATTGCGCACGGGCCCGACGCTGATCCCCACCGCATCCGCTGCGTGCCCCGACGCCGAAGTGGTATTCGCCCGCGGGCGACAGGAATCGCCGGGCGCCGGGGTGCTCGGTAACGCCTTCGTCAGCGCACTGCGGTCCAGGGTCAACAAAAACGTCGGTCTGTACGCCGTGCGCTACCCCGCCGACACCGAGGTCGCCATCGGTGCCAACGACATGAGCGCGCACGTCCAGTCCACGATCAACAACTGCCCGAACACCCGCGTGGTGCTGGGCGGCTACTCGCTCGGCGCTGCGGTCACCGACGTCGTGATGGCGGCTCCCGGCCCCATGTTCGGCTTCACCAACCCGCTGCCACCGGGCGCCGACCAGCACATCGCCGCGGTGGCGTTGTTCGGCAACGGCACCCAGTGGGTCGGGCCGATCGCGAACTTCAACCCGACCTACGCCGACCGGACCATCGACTTGTGCCACGGCGCCGATCCCATCTGCAACCCGGCTGATCCGCACACCTGGCAGGACAACTGGTCGCAACACATGGCGAACGGCTATATCCAGGACGGCGAAGTCAACAAGGCCGCCGACTTCGTCGCCGGCAAGCTGTAGGTCAATCAGTCGCGGGTACGTAGGTCGCGGGTGATCAACGTCCGCGCCTGCAACTCACCCTCGGGCGGGTAATCCACGCCGACCAGGGTCAGACCACGCGCCGGTGCGGCGGCGTAGTCGCTGGACCGGCGGGTGGAGGTGAGCAGCTCGCTGCACCACTGCGGGCTGCGCCGATGCTCGCCGACGGCCAGCAGCGCGCCGACCAGTGATCGCACCATCGACCAGCAGAATGCGTCGGCGGTGACGTGTGCGGTGATCAGATCGCCGTCCTGGGTCCAGTCGAAGCGCTGCAGGTCGCGTATCGTCGTCGCCCCTTCGCGGTGACGGCAGAATGCCGCGAAGTCATTCAATCCCAACAGTTTTCGCGACGCCGTCGTCATCGCGTCGACGTCGAGCGGACGCGGCCAGCCGGTGACGTAGCGGACCAGGTGTGGCTCCACCCCGTAGTCCGCGGTGGTAATCCGGTAGACGTAGTGGCGGCGCAGCGCTGAGAATCGGGCGTCGAAACCCGCTGGCGCGCGCGCGATCCGGTGGACGCGGACGTCGGCGGGCAGCAATCGGCCCAGGCGTCTGACCAAAGGCAGAAACTCGGGTTGATTCGGCCGCGGTGATCGCGGATAGGCGTTGGGCAGCGCGTCGACGGGAATATCGGCATGCGCGACTTGCCCAGTGGCATGGACGCCGGTGTCGGTGCGCCCCGCCGCGCGGACCCGCACCGGCGTCCGGAACACCGTCGAGAGTGTCTCCTCGAGCAGGCCGGCGACGGTGCGCTGACCCGCCTGCGTCGCCCAGCCCGCGAAATCTGTTCCGTCATAAGCGATATCGAGCCGAAGACGAACACACCCGCCATCAGCGTCGATGGCGGGTGTGTCGTTCAACGATGAATCGCTAGTCAGCGTCGTCGGCCTCGGCTTCCGCCTCGGTCTTGGCAGACTCGTCAGCGGCTTCGGTCTCGGCCACTGGGGCCTGCTGGGCGTCCGTAGCTTCAGCAGCCTCGTCGGGGCTCTCGGCCTCGACCTCTGGCTCAGCCGCCGGCGCCGGGGCCGGAGCTGGGGCAGCAGCCTTCGAAGCACCCACCCGACGCGCACGGTCGGCTTCGGAGGTCACCGTCTTCTCCTGCACCAACTCGATGAACGCCATCGGAGCGTTATCGCCCTTGCGTGCCTCGACTTTGATGATGCGGGTGTAGCCGCCGTCGCGGTCGGCGAAGAACGGCCCGATCTCCGCGAACAGGTTGTGCACCACGTCCTTGTCACGGATCTTCTTGAGCACCTCACGCCGGTTGTGCAGCGTGCCCTTCTTGGCGTGGGTGATCAGCTTCTCGGCGTAAGGACGCAGCGCCCGGGCCTTGGTCTCGGTGGTCTTGATCCGGCCGTGCTCGAACAGCGCCGTGGCCAGGTTGGCCAGCAGCGCCTTCTGGTGCGAAGACGACCCGCCGAGACGAGGGCCCTTGGTGGGCTTGGGCATTGCTGATGCTCCTGTCTAGATTCTCAACTTAGAGCTGTTCGGTTTCGGCGTAGTCCGCGTCGTCGTAGGCGCCCTCAGCAGACCAGGTGCCGGTGGCCACGTCGTAACCGGCGACCTCCGACGGGTCGAAGCTGGCCGGGCTGTCCTTGAGCGACAGACCCAACTGGTGCAGCTTGACCTTCACCTCGTCGATGGACTTCTGACCGAAGTTACGGATGTCGAGCAGGTCGGACTCGGTGCGGGAGACCAGTTCGCCGACGGTGTGCACACCCTCACGCTTGAGGCAGTTGTAGGAGCGCACGGTCAGATCCAGGTCGTCGATCGGCAACGCGAACGACGCGATGTGGTCCGCCTCGGCCGGCGACGGCCCGATCTCGATGCCCTCGGCCTCGATGTTGAGTTCGCGTGCCAGACCGAACAATTCGACCAGCGTCTTACCCGCCGACGCCAACGCGTCCCGGGGGCCGATCGAGCTCTTGGTCTCGACGTCGAGGATCAACTTGTCGAAGTCGGTGCGCTGCTCGACCCGGGTGGCGTCCACCTTGTAGGTCACCTTGAGCACCGGCGAGTAGATGGAATCGACTGGGATACGACCGATTTCGGCACCCGACGCCTTGTTCTGCACGGCCGGGACGTAGCCGCGGCCACGCTCGACGACGAGCTCGATCTCGAGCTTGCCCTTGTCGTTGAGCGTCGCGATGTGCATCTCCGGGTTGTGCACGGTGACGCCGGCCGGGGGCACGATGTCGCCGGCGGTGACCTCGCCCGGGCCCTGCTTGCGCAGGTACATGGTCACGGGTTCGTCTTCTTCCGAGGACACCACGAGGCTCTTGAGGTTCAGGATGATATCGGTGACGTCTTCCTTGACGCCCGGCACGGTGGTGAACTCGTGCAGCACACCGTCGATGCGAATGCTGGTGACGGCCGCTCCGGGGATCGATGACAACAGCGTGCGGCGCAGCGAGTTACCAAGCGTGTAGCCGAATCCCGGCTCCAGGGGCTCGATCACGAACTGCGAACGGTTGTCGTTGATGATCTCTTCGGACAGAGTCGGTCGCTGTGAAATCAGCATGGTGTTTCTTCTTCTCCTTCTCGGCACCCACTATTTGATGCCGCTTAGGTGTTCCGCGACCGCGGATGCGGGGGCGGAAGTCTGGGTCTACTTCGAGTAGTACTCGACGATCAGCTGCTCGGTGAGCGGCACGTCGATCTGGGCACGCTCGGGCAACTGGTGGATCAGGATGCGCTGCCGCTCGCCGACCACCTGCAACCAGCTGGGGATCGGACGGTCACCGGCGGTCTCCCGGGCGATCTGGAACGGCACCGTGTTGAGCGATGACTCCCGCACATCGATGATGTCGTACTGCGACACCCGGAAGCTGGGGACGTTGACGTGCACGCCGTTGACCGTGAAGTGGCCGTGGCTGACCAGCTGGCGGGCCATCCGGCGGGTGCGCGCTATCCCGGCGCGGTAGATCACGTTGTCCAACCGGCTTTCCAGGATCTGCAGCAGCTCGCTACCGGTCTTGCCGGGACGGCCCGCAGCCTCTGCGTAGTAGCGGCGGAACTGCTTTTCCATGACGCCGTAGGTGAAGCGGGCTTTCTGCTTCTCCTGCATCTGGAGCAGGTATTCGCTCTCCTTGATCCGCGCGCGGCCGTGCTGGCCGGGCGGGTAGGGGCGCTTCTCGAACGCCTGGTCGCCGCCGACGAGGTCGGTGCGCAGGCGGCGTGATTTCCGGGTGATGGGTCCGGTGTAACGAGCCATTGTCTGTCTCTTCTCCTATGCCCGACTAGACCCTCCGCCGCTTGGGCGGACGGCAGCCGTTGTGCGGCTGGGGGGTGACGTCAGAGATCGCGCCGACCTCCAGGCCGGCGGCCTGCAGCGACCGGATCGCGGTCTCGCGGCCCGAGCCCGGGCCCTTCACGAACACATCGACCTTCTTGACGCCGTGCTCCTGGGCCTTGCGGGCAGCGTTCTCGGCGGCCAGCTGCGCGGCGAACGGCGTCGACTTGCGCGAACCCTTGAACCCGACGTGACCCGAGGACGCCCAGGCGATGACGTTGCCTTGCAGGTCGGTGATCGTCACGATCGTGTTGTTGAACGTGCTCTTGATGTGCGCGGCACCGTGCGGGACGTTCTTCTTCTCCCGGCGCCGGGTCTTCTGGCCCTTCTTGGGCGCTGCGGCGGCCTTCTTGGCTGGGGGCATGACTTACCTGGCCTTCTTCTTGCCTGCGATGGTGCGCTTGGGACCCTTACGGGTGCGCGCGTTGGTCTTGGTGCGCTGACCCCGCACCGGCAGGCCGCGGCGGTGCCGTAGCCCCTGGTAGCAGCCGATCTCGATTTTGCGACGGATGTCTGCCTGCACCTCGCGGCGCAGATCACCCTCGATCTTCAGATTGGCTTCGATGTAATCGCGCAGGTGGGTTACCTGGTCGTCGGTGAGGTCCTTGGTGCGCAGGTCCTTGTCGATACCGGTGGCGGCCAGGATCTCGTTGGAACGGGTACGGCCGACGCCGTAGATGTAGGTCAACGCGACCTCCATGCGCTTGTCGCGCGGCAGGTCGACGCCCACTAGTCGAGCCATGAGTGGCATTCCTTCTCTATGCGGAGGTCTGATCCCAGCCCGTTCCCTGGCCCTGAAAACAACTCAGGGCTCCGGGGTCCGGCCTCCGTTCCGGACGTAGCTGAACTGGCCCATCTCTAAAGATGCCAGCCGTTCAGTGGTGCTGGGAGGTCTGCATTCAGTTGTCGGGGTCTCATCGTCCGGTCTCCTCGGGCCGCTCCACGGCCCGCATCGTCACCGGACGGCGGCGCGAAGGACTAGCCCTGGCGCTGCTTGTGCCGCGGATCAGAGCAGATCACCATGACCCGCCCATGCCGACGGATCACCCTGCACTTGTCGCAGATCGGCTTGACGCTCGGGTTCACCTTCACGGCTGTGTTGGTCCTGTTCTGTCTAACTTGTCGGTATTACTCGTCAGGGCGGTTCGGTTACTTGTAGCGGTACACAATGCGGCCACGGGTCAGGTCGTAGGGAGACAACTCCACCACCACCCGGTCCTCGGGCAGGATGCGGATGTAATGCTGCCGCATCTTGCCGCTGATGTGGGCAAGCACCTTATGGCCGTTCTCCAGCTCAATGCGGAACATCGCATTGGGCAAGGGCTCGACCACGCGGCCCTCGACCTCTATGGCGCCTTCCTTCTTGGCCATAACTTCTCAGCAGTCCTCGTCTTTTGGTTTCGTTGCTTCTACGCCCGGATTTGGTGCAGCATTCGCCGGCTTTGCAACGTGAACCGGTGACAGGAAATTCCTTGGACTGGGCACACTGAAAAGTCAGCGCGATGACGCGCCGTTGCACCAGGATACCTGCTGATTCGTGCTGGCCAAAATCGCCGTCGGCAGAATCAGACCGGCCCACATCACTCCGCACGCGGGCGCTGACGAGGGCATACTTAATGCCGATGACAAGGCCCACCCGGTCCGACGCCCAATCCCGTAAGCCCGTGATGCTGACGGTCGACGACGATCCCGCAGTGTCGCGGGCGGTTGCCAGGGACCTGCGCCGCCACTACGGCGAGGTCCACCGGATTGTGCGGGCAGAATCGGGCCCGGATGCGCTGGGCACCCTCAAGGAACTGAAGCTGCGCGGCGAGACCGTCGCCGTGCTGCTCGCGGACTACCGGATGCCGCAGATGACCGGTATCGAGTTCCTCGAACAGGCAATGGACCTGTATCCGTCGGCAAAGCGGGTATTGCTGACCGCCTACGCCGACACCCATGCCGCCATCGATGCCATCAACGTCGTCGACCTCGACCATTACCTGCTCAAGCCGTGGGATCCGCCCGAGGAGAAGCTCTACCCCGTCGTCGACGCGCTGCTGGAGGCATGGCGGCTGGTGCCGGACCACCCCATCCCGCACACCAAGGTGGTCGGACACCGCTGGTCGGCCCGGTCCTGGGAGGTCCGCGATTTTCTGGCCCGAAACGGGCTGGATTACAACTGGTTCATGGCCGACGACCCCGTCGGTGAACAACTGCTGCAAGCCGCCGGAGAGGATGGCCTCCGGCTGCCGGTCGTCATCACCGAAAGCGGCGATCCCCTCGTGGAACCCTCCGACGCCGAACTGGCCGACAAGCTGGGGCTGACCACCAACCCGTCGCAGGACTTCTACGACCTGATCGTGGTCGGCGGCGGGCCTGCGGGCCTGGCCGCCGCGGTCTACGGCGCGTCCGAGGGCCTGCGCACGGTGCTCATCGAAAGCACCGCGACGGGCGGTCAAGCCGGGCAGAGCTCGCGGATCGAGAACTATCTCGGCTTTCCCGACGGGGTGTCGGGCGGCCAGTTGGCCGAGCGGGCGCGCAGACAGGCCGAGAAATTCGGTGCGGAGCTGATCACCGCGCGCAGTGCCGTCGGCCTGGAAGTGAACGGCTCCAAGCGGACCGTGCGATTCGCCGACGGCGGCTCCGTCGACGCGCACGCGGTCATCCTGGCCACCGGCGTCGCCTACAACCAGTTGCCGGCGACCGGCTGTGAGGAGTTCACCGGTCGCGGCATCTATTACGGGGCGGCCACCTCCGTGGCCGCGGACTGCGCCGACGAAGAGATCTACGTCATCGGCGGGGCGAATTCAGCCGGCCAGGCCGCGATGTACCTGTCCCGCCACGCGAAGTCGGTGACCGTCGTCGTGCGCGGCCCGTCGCTCGAGGCGTCGATGTCGTACTACCTCATCCAACAGATCGAGCAAAACCCCAAGGTCACCGTGCGCACCTGTACCGAAGTGCACTGCGCCATCGGAAGCGACCACCTGGAGACGCTGACCCTGATCGACAACCGGACCGGTCACGTCGAAGACGTCACGTGCGCGCGGATGTTCATCTTCATCGGCGCCGCGCCGCGCACCGAGTGGCTGGACGGCGTCCTCGCCCGCGACGACCACGGCTTCATTCTCACCGGACCCGATCTGCGCAACGTCTGCGGCTGGTCGCTGGACCGGCCGCCGCACCACCTGGAAACAAGTGTGCCGGGCATCTTCGTCGCAGGCGACGTGCGCGCAGAATCCGCCAAACGGGTCGCGGCCGCGGTCGGGGAAGGATCGATGGCCGTGATGCTGGTTCACCGCTACCTGGCCGAATCATGACCACAGAGCCGCGCTGCCAAGCCGACGAGCTGCGAACCCTGTTCCTGTTCGAGCACCTCAGCGACGAGCAACTGGCGATGCTGTGCGCCAACGGCCACGTCGAAAGCTACGAACCGGGGCCGATCTGCGTCGAGGGCGAGCCGGCGACGTGTTTCTACGTCCTCATCGAAGGCGAGCTGGTGATGTCGAAACTCTCCGGCGGCCAGGACATCGAAACCAACCGGACCTCTCAGCGCGGCGTCTATTGCGGCGCATGGTCGGCATTCACCGCAGAGCAGCATCAGGCCTACACCACCTCGGTGCACGTGACCAAGCCGTCGCGGTTTTTCGTGATGGACGCGCCCGCCTTCGGCCAGTTCATGAAGGACCAGTTCCCGATGGCGGTCCATCTGCTCGACGGGCTGGCCGTCGGCACCGAGCGGACTCGTCGGATCATCGACAACCGGGAAAAGCTGCTGGCGCTGGGCCAGTTGTCGGCCGGGCTCACCCACCAGTTGAACAATCCCGCCGCGGCCAGCGTGCGCGCCGCAGCCGAGCTGCGGGAGCGGATCGCCGGGATGCGCCAGAAAATGCTGATGCTCGCCGACGGCACGATCACCCCGGAGGCGCTGCGGGGGTTGGTCCGGCTGCAGGAACAGATCGCCGACCAAGTCGCCAAGTCGGCATCGCAGCACATGAGCGCGATGGAAACCTCCGACAGCGAGGACGCCGTCGGTGAGTGGCTGGAGAACCGCGGCATCGAGGACGCGTGGGATCTGGCACCGACCTTCGTCGAGGGAGGCATCGACGTCGACTGGTTGGAGCGGATATCCGCAACCACGGACGAGCTCGACGCGTCGACATCGCTGGAGAAGGCCATCCGCTGGCTCAACTACACCATCGACGGCGAACTGCTGCTGAACCAGATTTCCGAAGCCAGCAAGCGGATTTCGCAGTTGGTCGCCGACGCCAAGCAGTATTCGCAGATGGACCGGGCTCCTTTCCAGGTCGCCAACATCCACGAAGGTTTGCGCAGCACCCTGACGATGTTCGCCGACCGGTTGGGCAAAGACAGCGGCAAAGGCGGGAAACCCATCGCGGTGGTGAAGGAGATCGACAATTCACTCCCCCAAATACCTTGTTACCCAGGCGATCTCAATCAGGTTTGGACAAACATCATCGACAACGCCATTGCCGCGATGCGCGACGAGGGCGGTACGCTGACCATCCGTACCTCGCGGGACGGGGAGAAGATGGTCCGGGTCGAGATCTGCGACACCGGGCCGGGAATCCCCGAAGAGGTCCGCGAGCGCATCTTCGAACCGTTCTTCACCACCAAGCCCGTCGGCGAGGGCACCGGCCTCGGGCTGGACCTGGCGTGGAAAATCGTCGTCAAAAAGCACCACGGGGACCTCCGGGTGGAATCGGTGCCCGGCGACACCCGGTTCATCGTGCTTCTGCCGCTGGAAATCCCGCCTGCCGTTGATGTTTCGCTTCCCGATGAGGGCGGCGCTGCCGACGACGGGGTCGCGGCGCACGAAGCCTAGGTGTGACCGACCGGAGCCGGCGTGGAATAGCGTCGCCACGCGGCTGGTTGGCAAGGCCATGACCGATTCTGCAGTGAGCAAACCCAATCTAGGCCGGTTCGGATCGTTCGGACGCGGCGTCACGCCCGCCCAAGCCAAAGACATCGAGGCCCTGGGTTACGGGGCGGTCTGGGTCGGCGGATCGCCGCCCGCCGAACTGGAGTGGGTGGAACCCATACTCGAAGCGACCACGACGCTGCAGGTGGCGACCGGCATCGTCAATATCTGGTCGGCGGCGGCCAAGCCGGTGGCCGAGTCGTTCCACCGCATCGACCGGGCCTATCCGGGTCGCTTCCTGCTGGGTATCGGCGTCGGACATCCCGAGGCGATCACCGAATACCGCAAGCCCTACGACGCGCTGGTGGAATACCTCGATCAGCTCGACGAGTACGGAGTGCCCGCCGACCGTCGGGTGGTCGCGGCGCTGGGCCCACGGGTCCTGAAGCTCTCGGCTGACCGCAGCGCCGGCGCGCACCCCTACCTGACCACTCCCGATCACACCGCGCAGGCCCGCGAACTGATCGGCCCGTCGGCGTTCTTGGCGCCAGAGCACAAAGTGGTCCTGACCACCGACGCGGACAAGGCCCGCGCGGTTGGCCGCAAGGCGCTCGACATTTATTTCAACCTGGCGAATTACCGCAACAGCTGGAAGCGGCTGGGCTTCTCCGAGGACGAGGTCACCCGGCCAGGCAGCGATCGCCTGGTCGACGCCGTGGTGGCGTACGGTACGCCGGAGGCGATCGCGGCACGGTTGACCGAACATCTCGACGCGGGCGCCGACCACGTACCTGTGCAGATCCTGACCAAAGATGAAAACCTGGTGTCGGCTCTAGCCGAACTAGCGGGGCCGCTGGGCCTGAAACAGGCTTGACCGATCGGAGGGGACCTAGATGACCGAGGGTGTTGCACTCAAACTCGACCTGGGTCGATACGGCGTATGGCTGGGCAGTCGGTCGATCACCCCGGACCTCGCGGCGCAGATCGAATCGCTGGGCTATGGCGCCGTCTGGATCGGTGGGTCGCCGGACGCCGACCTGAAGTGGGTGGAACCGGCTCTGGCACAGACCTCGTCACTGCAGCTGGCGACCGGAATCGTCAACATCTGGTCGTCGCCGGCCACTGACGTCGCCGAGTCCTATCACCGCATCGAAAGCAAGTATCCGGGGCGGTTTCTGCTGGGTATCGGGGTAGGTCATCCCGAGCACACTCAGCAGTACCTCAAGCCCTACGACGCGCTGGTCGAGTATCTGGACGTGCTCGACGGCGCATCGGTGCCAACCAGCCGCCGGGTGCTCGCGGCGCTCGGCCCCAAAGTGCTGCGGCTGTCCGCGGAACGCAGCGGCGGCGCCCACCCGTACCTGACCACGCCGGAACACACCGCGTACGCCCGCGAACTGGTCGGCAATTCGGTGTTTCTGGCTCCCGAACACAAGGTGGTGCTCACCACCGACGCCGACGAGGCCCGGGAGGTCGGCCGGCAAAGCGTCGGCTTCTATCTGGACCTGAGCAACTACGTCAACAACTGGCGCCGGCTGGGGTTCAGCGACACCGACGTGCGTAAGCCGGGCAGCGACACGCTGATTGACGCCGTGGTGGCCTACGGCACGCCTGACGCGATCGCCGCGCGCCTCAACGAGCATCTGGAGGCCGGCGCCGATCATGTGGCGATCCAGGTGCTGGGTGGCGGGCCCGAAGACACGCTTGTGGCCGCGCTGGGTGAACTGGCCGGGGCGCTGGGTTTGACGCCTTCGGGCTGACTGTGTTCTCGGCGGGCTAGGGTCTGACCATGCGGCTCCTGGTCACCGGTGGCGCTGGATTCATCGGCGCCAATTTTGTGCACGCCTCTGTGCGCGACCACCCGGACGACGTGGTGACGGTACTGGACGCCATGACCTATGCGGGCAGCCGCGAATCGCTGGCTCCCGTTGACAACGACATCGCGCTGGTCGAGGGCGATATCACCGACACGGAGCTGGTCTCCCAACTCGTCGCCGAGTCGGACGCGGTGGTGCACTTCGCCGCCGAGACTCATGTCGACAACGGGCTGGCCGATCCGGCGCCGTTCCTGCAGGCCAACGTCATCGGGACGTTCACCATTCTGGAAGCGGTACGCCGGCACGGGGTGCGACTACACCACGTCTCCACCGACGAGGTCTACGGCGACCTCGCGCTTGCTGCTGGACAGCGGTTCACCGCGTCGACGCCCTACAACCCGTCAAGCCCCTATTCGTCGACGAAGGCCGCCTCCGACTTGCTGGTGCGAGCCTGGGTGCGGTCCTATGGCGTGCGCGCGACGATTTCGAACTGTTCCAACAACTACGGGCCGTATCAGCACGTGGAGAAGTTCATCCCCCGGCAGATCACCAATGTGCTGACCGGGCGGCGGCCCAAGCTGTACGGCAACGGCGCCAACGTCAGGGACTGGATCCACGTAGAAGACCACAACGACGCGGTTCGCCGCATCCTCGAAGGCGGTCAGGCCGGGCGGACCTATCTGATCGGGGCCGATGGCGAACGTGACAATCTCTCGGTGCTGCGCACCCTGCTGACGTTGATGGACCGCGATCCCGACGATTTCGATCACGTTGTCGACCGGGCCGGCCACGACCTTCGATATGCCATCGATCCGTCCCAGCTGAGCAACGAATTGGGCTGGGCGCCAAAGCACACCGATTTCGCCGAGGGGCTTGGTGCCACCATCGCGTGGTACCGCGACAACCAATCCTGGTGGCGGCCAATCAAAGATGCCGTCGAGGCTCGTTATGAACAGCGGGGTCAATGACATGCAGGTCCGCGAACTCGACGTCGCCGGCGCGTGGGAGATCACGCCGCAGCTGCATCACGATTCGCGTGGAATGTTCTTCGAATGGCTCACGGACCGGGGGTTCACCGAATTCGCGGGCCATCACCTCGATGTGCGCCAGGCCAATTGCTCGGTGTCGGCGGCCGGCGTCCTGCGCGGTTTGCATTTCGCCCAGCTGCCGCCGAGCCAAGCCAAATACGTGACCTGCCTGTCCGGGTCGGTGTTCGACGTGGTCGTCGACGTCCGGGTGGGCTCGCCGACGTTCGGCCGGTGGGACGCCGTGGTGCTCGATGACCGCAGCCGCAGATCGGTCTACCTTTCCGAGGGTCTGGCCCATGGCTTCCTTGCGCTGCAGGACAATTCGACGGTGATGTACCTTTGCTCGGCCGAGTACAGTCCGCAACGCGAACACACCATCGCCGCCACTGACCCGGCACTGGCGATTGACTGGCCCAGCGGGCACACATTGGTGCTATCCGACCGCGACGCCGCGGCACCTTCCCTGGACGAGGTCCGCGCCGCCGGACTGTTGCCCACGTGGGAGGACACGCACGCATTTATTCATGGCATGTCCGACATTTAGAACAGTGGGCGGCTCATCACGTGGGCGGGAAGCGCGTCAGGCAGTACGAGGTGAAGTCAACGGTCAGCTCGTCGCGCTGAGCCTGAATCGGCACCCCACGAGCGCACGCTTGAGAAATCGTCTGGAGAAGCGTCATCACAGAGACCAGACTCGGTGCGCTGGCGGCGTCCTCGAAACTTGCCAGAAGTTTCGGCACATCTTCGCCTTCTACCGCTGCCAACGCCATGATCTTTTCGACCGGTTCGGTGAGTTCGGTTTCATCCGTCAACTCACATATCGCCCTGCCGTGCGACGCGATCCGCCGGTACATGTCCTGCAAGCCCTCCCCGTAGGTCCTTTTGAGGTCATTGACGTAACGACGGAAGCTCTGCATGTCTTGTGGATTCGGATTTTGGATGCCCGCGATGTGCTTCTCGATCAGTTGGTCCGGACGCTCACCGATCGCGTGCAGAAACTCCCTGATGTGGTTCTCCAGCTCGGCGTCGCACATGTCGTCGGTCATCGCTTCATTCCTTGCGGCTGTCTCAGGGCTGGGAATCGTCAGACCAACGCAGCATGAGGCCGTCGAGGTGGGTCACGCTGGTCGGTTTATGCACAACGACTGGCGAGAAGCCTGGTTCCACTTCGAAATTCGGTATACGGCTTAACCACTCGGTCAGAAACGTGGCCATTTCGAGTCGGGCCAGGTGCAAGCCCAAGCACCTGTGCATGCCGCCGCCGAACGCCCAGTGACGCTGCCGCTGAATCTCTCCGTTGCCTGCCCTCGATATCTCGTCGCCACCGTTCGCTCTGCCCGCGGCTTCCAGGGCCAGCCACACCGCACTGTGCGCCGGGATTGTGACGCCACCGATATCGACTTCTCTCGTGGTCATCCGCGGAATCGCCGGTCCCGGCGACTCCAACCGCAACATCTCCTCGACGAACTCCGGAATCTGCGCCGGGTCCTCACGTAGCTGGGCACGCAGCTGCGGGTCGCGTGCGAGATGCAGAAGCGCGAAACAGATTACCGCGGAGACCATTTCAATGCCCGCGACTGAAAACAACAACAGGATGACCGCAACCACTTCGACTCTGCTGAGCGGAAAATCCTTGTCACCAACGAGTCGCTCCAGCATCGGCCAGAGTATGCCCGGCGGCCGCTCGGGATTTGCCATCCCGGCGTCCAGCGAGGTGTTGAGCCACCTGACGAGTTCGGTTTGAGCCGCCCCGGTCATATCGCCGATGACTGCGGCCCGGGTCAGCACCGCCGCCCTGCGGCTATCCGGCGGCAGCCCGCATACCGTCAGCAGCGCTTGGCAGGCGAAGGTGTCGGCGACTTTGGTTGCGTCGCAGTGCCCTTCGGCGACGATTGTGTCGAGCAGCATCCCGGCCCGGGCGTGCAAAGCTTGAGTGAAGGGGGCCAGCGCTCTGGGGCTGAAAAGCGGATGCAAGACACGGCTGAAACGGGCATGATCCAACGGCATCCCGCACGAGAGCGGCACCTGAGGAAGCGGCGTGCCGAACAAGGTGATCGCGAACGTTTTCGGCGGCGACATGAACGTGTAGGGGTCGAGCAACGCCGCGCGCACGTCGTCTCGTCGGGTGAGGTAGTAGCCGTGCAGCGTCGGATCGCCGGTGGAGATTTCCACGACCGGGCCCAGCTCGTGTAGGTGGCGCCAGTAGGCGCCGCGATCTGCCGCGAAGAAGGGACTCTCCTTGTGGTGTAGCGGAGGCGACGTCACCCTGCCTCCGCGAACGGCGCCCATCTCCGCGCATAGCGGCGCCGGCAGTCCCCAGGCACACCAGGCAAATCGTTGTCTTTCATCGCGCATTTAACTTACAGTCCGGCGCAGTTATCTGCCGGGGACGCTGCCGCTCATCAACGGATCACGCACCTGTTACCTACTCCATCGAGGTACGACGCCTGATGGCCGCAACCCGCCGACCCGTCGGTAACTTAAGCCTCTTTGGCCCACACGTTCGCATAGGAAACATCAGCAAAACCAGAGAAACCCCCAATTCCAGGTGGAATTCATGATCGAACTGCTGAAGGGCTTTCCCGACAACGTGGCTGCCTTCGCGCACCACGGGCACGTGACGAAGGCTGATTATGACCAGGTGCTGATACCAGACTTCGAGGATCGGCTGCATCGGCACAAGAAGCTGCGGATCTACTTCGAGATCGCCCCTGACTTAACGGGCTACGACCCCGGCGCGGTCTGGGAGGATCAGAAGTTCGGCTTCGGCCACTTCTCCGACTGGGAACGCTGCGCAGTCGTCACCGATGTCTCCTGGGCGAAACACCTCGCGAAGTTCAGCGAGTTGTTCGGCTTCCTGTGGCCCGGAGAGTACCGCGCGTTTTCAGAAGCTGAAGCCGCAAAGCGCGAGAATGGCTCCGTCGGGTAGCCGTTGGGCGCTTGGAGGTCGCAACGTTTTGATCAAACAGCGGCACCGATTGCTGAAGAACATTCAGGCCGACCCAGCCGGAAAGTGCCTGTCACCGCCGCCTCTTCGCGGGCATCGTGACGAGGATTCAACAGCATGGCCGATCGAGCGTCATCGGGCCCCCGTCACGGCACCAACGGCAGGCGCCACGCCGGCGTCCCAGGGTCGAGAAACCAGAGCCGTGTTGCTGTCAATCGCAGAATCCGCAATGCGCCGGTGATCAGCAGCACTGCGAGCGGAAGGTTGGCGACGGCGGCGGTCAACACCGACACCCACACTTGACTCGGGTCGGCGGTCATGATGTCGAACCAGGCATCACAGATCAGCAGCACCCCCGCTGTGAACGCGGGGAGCACCACCAGTTGGCGACGAAGCCAGCCCAGCACCGCGGTCGCCACCATGAACGCGATGAGCAGACTGTCGAAGCCAATCCACGTCGCCGGCCAATTATGCGCGACATAGTTCGCGGGCAGCGTGAAGCCTAGGTGGACCATCCACGGGATCAACACGATGGTGCCGGCCACCATCAAGGTCAACCGGCTCCGCCGCATGCGCCTCGCGATCGGTGACGGATACACCTCTTCACGCGGGCGCTGCAGCCGCTGAATCAACGCGCGGCGTTGAGCGGGCGACATCGCCGCGATGTGGACGTCTGACAGCACACCATCGTCGTAGCCAGGCATGACTCTTGATTATTCGCCTCGGCCGTGGCGCCGATACCGAAAGAGTTTCGATATGCCTGATCCGTCGTCAGTTCCGCGGAGCAGGTGCGTTCATCAAGGCGCGTTGGGCGGCACCGGCGCGTCCGGTGGGGCTGCCGCCGGCGCGGGCGCAGGCGCTGCTGGAGCTGGCGCTGAAGCTGGCGGGGGGTTTGGGATTGCCATGCACGCAAAAAAAGTCGCGGGCAGGCAGGGGCCGGGAGGCGTGAGCGGCGCGACGGGTCCAAAGACCAGCGCCGCAGCCGCCGCGGCGGCAAATGCTGTGTTCATTTTTCTGCTTCCAGAACCGCGCGACGGCGAAATTGCCGCATCAATTCAAACCGTACGCGCATTCGCAGGTGATGGCGGCGCAATTCTCCGCCCGCGGTCCGACAGTGCCCCCCGTCAGCCCCGAGCGCCTACCCGTCGTCGGGTGACCACATAACCCACGCACAGTCCGACGGTCAGCAGCTCGGCGACCACGCTGACCGCCGCATGCGGCGACGGCTGCCAGCCCCGTTCGGAAAACCCCAAGAGTCCGACGGTACGCGACAACGCGAACGCACCCAGTGCGCCGCCGGCGACCATGGCCGCCGCCCACACAAGCCACTCTGGGCCACCGATCAGGATCAGCGCGGCGACTGCGAACGAGATGCTCGCCTGCAGGACGAAGGCGGCGCCGATCGTCGGAATATGTTGGTAGCCATGGATATAGAGATAGGCATGACTTAGCCCGCTGACGACCATCGCAGCAGCAATACCGACCCTGGTCACAGCCGCAGCGAACATCATTGCAGTGTCCGTTCTTTCAACGCGAGAGCGTTTTGGCCTCGGATATAGCCGACCTCACGGATGCCGAGTGCGTCCTGCAATTTACCGGCCGGCAAAGTGACCGGCTTCGGTGCGGGGCCGTCGCCGGGGTGAGGTAGCGGGTAGGCGGTCGTCGTTCCGCTATAGAACGTCACATTGCCTTCGGTTTTGGAAAACACCTGGTGGACATGGCCGTTGAGGCAGGTCACCGACGAGAACCGACGCAGATAGCTCAGCGCCTGGGCGGCGTCGTCGGTGGCCCAGCCCCAATCCGGATACATCGCGAACAGCGGGATATGGCTGAACACGATGATCGGCGTGTCATGGGGCAGCGCGGCGACATCCTTGGCGATGAACTCCAGCTGATCGACCCCTAGGTGCCCGAGCTTCTTCAGATTGAGCGTATTCACCAGTGCGATCACATGCACGCCGGCAATGTCGAAGCTGTACCAGCCCTCACCGCGGGTTCCGGCACCGAAGGCGCTCAGGTACTTCTGGCCCGCGTCGTCGACCGAGTCGTGCTCACCGGGCACGGTGAAGACGTGTGGCGTGCGTAGTCCGGTCATCATCTGCTTGACGTGATCGAACTGCTCGGGGGTGGCCAGGTGGGTGAGGTCGCCGGTGTGAATGACGAAGTCGGGTGTGTAACCGAGGTTGTTGATCCGCCCGATCGCCTGGCTGAAAGAGCCGGTGACATCCGGATTGGCCTTACCGGCGAAGCCGATGTGACTGTCGCTGACTTGAGCGAATCGCAGGGTGGGCTGCGCCTGGACCTGCTTGGCTTCCGCGGTGCCGGCAACGTGCGAGATGACTTCGCCGCCGGCCACCGCCAGGCCGACGGCGGCGCCGAACCATGCGCTGTGCCGGATGAGCTGGCGGCGGCTCATCGTGTGGGGAGCGTCGGTCATGGCGTCACCACCACGGTGGCATGCATGAACGGATGGATAGAGCAGACGTAGTCGAACGTGCCCGCTGTCGGAAAAGTGTGGGAATACGTTGCCTGCGAACCCATCCCGGGCGAGTGAAACGAACCATCGTTCGCGACGACGGTGTGCGGTTCCTCGTCTCGGTTGGTCCAGGTGACCGTGGCACCCGCGGCGACGGTCAGGGTCGCAGGGACGAAAGCGAAGTTGTCGATGCTCACCGTGTTGCCGGCCACCGGAGCCGCCGATCCTGTCGGCTGCGCGGTGGTGCCCGCAGGCACGTCCGGCATCGACGGCATGCCGCTCATACCCGGCATGCCCGGCGTCGTCGCCCCCGACCCGAAGGTCACCGACGGCGACGTCGCGGGCGGGGGCGACGAGCATCCGGCCAACAGCACTGCCGCCAGCGCAGCGGCCAGCAGAAGGACACGTTTGGGCACAGCGATGCACCTCCATCGTCGGGAGAAAGTCCGTCGCCAAGGAATAGAGCGGTGGGTTACACGCTCTCAGGCCGGCCGGTTCGGCAGCGCAGGCACGAATACCTCGATTGCCCCACCGAGCTCGCGAACCATCAACGTAGGCAATGATTTCGGTGCGATCGGCAGCTGATGTGTCAGCACCTGGCCGGCCGGTGAAAAGGACGTCGAATGACAGGGGCAGCGCAGCCGGTCGTCGGGTGCGTCGAACCACAGTCGGCAGCCCTGGTGGGTGCACACCCCTGACACGGCTTCGGGCTTGCCGTCGACACGACGCACGAAGCCGATCACCGAGCCGAGATCGAAGGGCCGCATAACCCCCTCGGGCACCTCTGCGCTGGCGGCGACCCGCATCCAGCGTCCGGTGTTCGGGGTGAGCTCCCCGGAGTCGTCGTTGTCGCCGTCGGCGACGCGAGCACTGTCGATCAGTGCTCGATCGATCGACACCGCCGCCACCGCGGCCGCTGCGGCGGCCGACGTGCCGACAATGACGTTCCTGCGGGTTGCACTCGACTTCGGCGTGGGTTGTGCCACGCCGTCCTGCTGCGCTGCGAGCCGGCGTTGCAGATCGGTGAGGAATTCCTGTCGCGGGGCATCACTGCCCAACCGCGACGCCCGCAGATCAATAGCTGTCCGGATTTGCGCGGCTTCGAAGTCGTCCGGCCGGAACGGCTTTGGGCGGCGGCCCCGCAACAGGTCGTCGATATAGCTGCGCAACCCGCGGGGATTCATGATTCGCCCCTCTCGTTGACCTGTGCGGCCAGCCGCAACGCCCGATGCTGAAGCACCTTGGCGTTGGCGACACTAATCCCGAGTTCGGCAGCCGACTCCTTGATCGAACGACTCTCCAGGAAACGCAGTTCCAGGATCCGCCGGTAATTGTCCGGCAACCGCCCGAGAACATCGGCCACCCGCCCTGGGGCGGTATTGATCGCCTCCTCGCTCTCCGGTGGTTGCTCGATGTCGTCGATCGAGGTGATTTCTCGACCCAGCGTCTCGCGCCAGTGTGCGGCCAGCACCGTTCGTGCGGTGGCCCGTAGGTAGCCTCGAACCTCGCCGACACTGGCCGTCAATCGCAGGGGTCGCAACGCCGCCATGAAGACCTCGGCGGTGAGATCCTCTGCGTCGGCCCGGTTGCCGACCCGCGCGTAGATGGTGCGATAGACCCACGTGGCGTTGTCGTGGTACACCGCCTCCCAGTCCGGATAGCCGGCGTCGGGCACCACGCGCAAAAGGCGCGGGTCGACGGATTCGCCGCGTGCCGTCACGTATCGCCTGCCTGTCGAGAGCCTGGCCCCACTGAGAATTGTGCCGTGTCGGTGGTCTATAGCGCTTCGGGTTACAGAACAGCGGTGAGGCGGCGGCGTCCGCGCGGAGCCTTCCAAGGCGATAGGCGACTACCGCTTGCTGCGCCGGAACAAAAAGGTCACGCTGCGTCGCCGGTTAGCGAACCCGGGCGCGAAGGTGAAGTCGTCAGTTCGATGAAAGAGCTGGCCCTTGAAGAGCACCGCCCGGTTCTCGCGATAGGGAATGACGTGCGACTCCGCAGCTTGATCCCGGAGGAACCGACTCACCCGTTCTCCGCCGGAGTTGTAGTCGCTGTAGCTCCAATCGCTCGGCGCCGCCTTGTCCCAGACAACAAGGCCGCCAGTGCTGGGGTCGAGATTCGCGGAATCGGGGGTGATCCATAGGTTCAACGAGAAGTCTGCGTCATCTCCGTGAATATCGGTTCCCGGCAGCTTGGCGTCGTACACGAATGCCCACCAGTCGGCCAGCTGATAGCCGTCAAAGGCGTCACCGAGTGCTACTAAAAGCTCTTCGGCTATCGCGAACAACGAGACGCTGGCGAATCCGTGCTGAGGAAAGGCGCCCACATAGCCGAACGGATATGGGTGCCGCCACACCGTCGACTCCAGGCAGAATCTCCGCACCTGATCAAGAGCTTCCGGTGTCAGAAAGTTGTCGATCACCTCAGCCTGCAACTGGCCGGTCGTGATGGCCTGTCGTATCGGCCCGTAATCGACACCCGGGTTCAAGTACCTTGGCAGCTTCTCATCCGAAACCTTCACGTACGGCGGGTCCGCGAGAAGCCCAATGCTTTGCCCTTCGACGCTGACCCACGGTGCTTCACCGTTTGCCGCATCGATAACCTCTTCCAGATCGCGCCGTAGGTCGAAAAGTTCTTCAGCGGAGATGTCGGCGGATAATTGCCCATCACGATCGCCGCTCAGAATGTGCTCGAGTTGCTCGATGTTGTAGAGGGCGAAATGCGCTGGAATCGACCACTCATCAGGCGGTATCGGCCGCTGTTCGTGACCTAGGACGCCGAGCGTCTCAAAGTCTGACAGCGCCGAGACGTATTCTCCCACGGCCACATTCGCCTTCGCCCGAACGTTTCGGGCCGGCACCGAGGAGGGGTCCCTGTCGAGCGCGGCCGACGCGTGGCGGAGCGCTTTGTCATGTTCGCCGAGTTCCAGATACAGCGAAGCAAGCATGCATATCTCTTTCAGAGAGCCCCCACGCTCGACGACGTTCGCGAGGATATCCACTGCGGACTCAACGCTGCTCGACTCCGGCACAGATGTCATGACGGCAACCTCCTCAGCACACCTTTCCATTCGAAGAACCGGTGCGCACCAAAAGCTGTCGGTCAGGCAAAATCACGGTGACGGACCTCCCTGCTACCGCTTGCTGCGCCGAAACAGGAAGGTCACGCTGCGCCGCCGGTTGGCGAACCCGGGCGCGAAGGTGAAGTCGTCAGTCCGATGAAAGAGGTGTCCTTTGAACAAGACTGCCCGATTCTCGCGGTAAGGAATGATCGTCGATTCGGCGTCGGTGTCCCGCAGGTACTGCTGGACCCGCTCTCCCCCAGAGTTGTAGTCGTCGAAGCTCCAGCCACTGGGCGCCGTCTTGTCCCAGACAACCAGGCCGCCCGTGGCCGGGTCCAGATTCGCCGAGTCAGGGGTGATCCATAAGTTCAGCGAGAAATCGGCGTCGTCACCGTGGATATCGGTACCTGGCAGCCGGGCGTCGTACTCGAACGCCCACCATTGCGCCAAGTGATATCCATCAAACGTATCGCCGAGTGCGGCCTCGAACTGTTCCGCTACCGCGAACAGCGAGGTGCTGGCGAATCCGTCCTGGGGAAACGCTCCGACATAACCGAACTTGTACGGATGACGCCAGACTGTGGACTCCAGGCAGAACTTTCGCAGTTGCTCCAAGGCGTCCGGGTTCAGGAAGTCGTCAATGACTTCCGCCGTCAGCCGGCCTGACGAGATCGCTTGTCGTATCGGCTCATAATCGACGTCCGCGTTCAGGTAGGTTGGCAGCCTTTCCTCCGGAACCATGAAGAACGGCGGGTCGGCGAAAATCCGAGTATTTCTTCCATCGACGGGCACCCAAGGCGCTTCGCCATTCGCCCCGTCGATAACGTCTGCGAGGCCGCGGCGTAAGCCGTCAAATTTTTCAGTTAAGGCGCCGGCCGACGATCGCTTATCGCGATTCTCGGTCAGAATGTGATCAAGTTGTTCTAGATTGCGCAGGGCGAAGTGTGCCGGAATCGAATACAGTTCAGGCGGCGCCGGACGCTGTTCGCGACAGAGGGCGGCCAGAGCGTCGTAATCCGACAATGCGGAAGCGTAATCGCCCAGAGCAAGATTCACTTTTGCAAGTAGGTCTCTGGCCGGCGCAGAGGAGGGTCCAGTTTCCACCGCGGCCGAGGCGTGGCGAAATGCTTCGTCATATTGTCCGAGTTCCAGATACGACGAAGCGAGCATGAACAGTGCTTGAGGATCAGCCTCCCGCTCAACGATCTTCAGGAGGATCTTCACCGCTGCCCCGAAACTTCCAGCACCCATCAAACTTTCGGCCTCGGAAAGCTCGGCGATGCTGGAATCCCGCAGAGACGTCATGACGGTGACCTCCTACACACACCTTCCCACCCGCGGAACCGATATGGCACGAACAGCTCTCGGCCGGGCACCATCGCGGTGCCCGGCCGACAGAGAGTCGTTGGTTAGCCCGCGGAAGCGGCGTTGGCGGCTTCGGTAGCCGCATACGACCCGGAACTAGTCGCCAGCGTGTTCACGAATTGCTCGTGGATCGCTGCGGCCTGCGCAGCGACCGCCTGGTACAGCTGGGCGTGCGCGGCAAACTGCGCGGCGGTCAGCGCCGACACCTCGTCGGCGGCGGCAGGAACCACCCCGGTTGTCGGGGCCGATGCGGCGGCATTTTGAGCGCTGAAGGTCGAGCCGATCCCGCCCAGAGCGGTTGCCGCAGAACTCAGTGCTTCAGGCTGCGTGGTGACGAATGACATGTGCATGCCTCCTCAAGTGCGAACTCTGCGACTATACGCGGAGTACCTAACCGTGACGTGTGATAAGACTGTAGGCCTGCCGTGCCGGACCAGGTGCGCGCGCAGCCGGAGCCAGCTGCCCGTGCCTGCCCGAAACGGGCCTGCTGCTTGCGACCCGATGATGGTCTCGAAAACCCGCCGCGGCTTGCTTTAACGGCCGAAATCCAGAACCGGTGGAGCAGTCGCCCGCTCACGCGCACCCGACAGTCGCGAGTAAGAATCTCTACGCAAATAAAACGCCTGAGCATGGCGTGCCTGGGATTTCCGGGCTGCGCTCTGTCCGGAATTTTGGATGCTGAGATTTTTATTAGCCGTCACCTGTAATTCACCGACCGCGCTGGGTTTTGCGGGCATGTCTTGTTGGAGGATCGTGCGAGGTCGCCAGCCGTTTTGGTGCCGCGGGCACCGTCACGCCAAACGGCAGTCGTGGTCCGTCGAGACCGTCGCCGACGCGGCAGCAGGTGCCGTCGGTCGACGCTTGTTTCGCTGAGGCTGGCTAATCTTCAAGCTGCGGAAAGATCCAGGCAGCTGCCAGCCGTTTAGCACCCAATTGCCAGCAGCTGACCAACGTTTCGCGAAACTTGTTGCCGCTCAACGCTGGACAAGCGCGGGGCACTGGGGCCACACCACACAGCCGAAGTGAGGGAAGCGGATGTTTGATTTCGGAGCGCTACCGCCGGAGATCAATTCCGGCAGAATCTACGCTGGGCCGGGGTCGGCGCCGCTGCTCGCCGCCGCTACTGCCTGGGACGCGCTGGGGAGCGAATTGCAAACCACCGCAGCGTCTTACGCATCCACGATTTCCGAGTTGACCACAAGCTGGCAGGGGCCCTCGTCGGAGGCCGCGTCCAGCGCCGCGGCGCCGTACACGGCGTGGCTGAGCAGCACCGCCGCGCAGGCCCAGCAGACGGCGTCCCAGGCTCAAGCGGCAGCGGCTTCCTACGAGGCCGCTTTCGCCGCCAGCATCCCTCCGCCGGTGATCGCCGCCAATCGCGCAGCGTTGGCGCTGCTCGTCGCGACCAACTTTTTAGGTCAGAACACCCCGGCGATCGCCGCCAACGAGGCGACCTACGCCGAGTTCTGGGCCCAGGACGCGGTTGCGATGTACGGCTACGCCGGGGCCGCCACGACCGCGAGTCAGCTGACCCCGTTCACCGCGGCACCGGCGACCACCAACGACACAGGGCAGGCCACCCAGTCGGCGTCGACGGCCCAGTCGGCCGCCACCTCGTCCGCCGATGCGACCACCGACATCGAGGCGTTCCTGACCCAGCTGAACACCGACCTCTCCAGTTTCGGCACCGAGATCTCTACCCTCAGCACGCAACTCGACAGCTATTTCCCGGCCTCGACTACGACCCTGGCTTCGCTCTTGACGAGCTTGGGCTTGCCAAAGTCGGTCACGAACGCCGTCACCCTCTTCAACCTTTCGCTCACCACGGGCGCCAACACGATCAGCACCTACGCTTCTGGGCCGTGGTCGATTATCGGACTCGGCAGCCTGATGAAGAACTGGTACCAGATGTCCATCAGTATCCCGTCCCTGGGTACCGGCATCCAAGGTATCGGCCCCTTGCTCAATCCCAAGCCGATCGTCGGGGCGTTGTCGCCGCTGTTGCACAGCGGGCTGCTGAGCGGCTCCTACGCCGGCGGGGCAAATGTGGGAGCGTTGGCATCGGCCGGCCGGGCCGGCGCCATCGGCGCCCTGTCGGTACCGCAGAACTGGGCGTCGGCGGTCCCGGCAGTCCGGACGGTTGCAGCCGAGATGGACGCGACCGCGCTTGACGCCGCTCCCGAGATGGCCTCGATCGCTGATCCCGGGATGTTCGGGCAGACGGCGCTGTCCAGCCTGGCCGGCCGCGCTATCGGTGGATCTGCTACCCGCGCCGTCGCCGGGCAGGGCTACCGCGTGCCCGGCGCGGTGGCGACCGACGACATCGCCACTACCGCCACCATCATCGTGATCCCGCCGAGCGCGGAATAGGGAAGGCTGACAATGGTTTTCGACTTCGCAGCGCAGCCGCCGGAGGTCATCTCCGCCAAAATCTACTCCGGTCCGGGCACGAGTTCGCTGCAGTCTGCCGCGACGGCCTGGGAGGGTCTGGCCGGCGAGTTGCAGTCCACCGCCGCCAACTACCAATCGGTGATCGCCGGGCTGGTCAGTGGCGACTGGACCGGTCCGTCGTCGGAAGCCGCCGCTGCGGCCGCGGCACCGTACGTCTCGTGGCTGTCAACCACGGCGGGGCAGGCGGAGCAGACCGCCGGCCAGGCGCGGGCTGCGGCCAGCGCCTACGAGACCGCGTTGGCGGCCACCGTGTCGCCGGCCGAGATCACCGCGAACCGCACTCAGCTGCTGTCGCTGTTGCAGACGAACATCTTGGGGCAGAACAACGCGTCGATCGCGGCCCTCGAGGCCGAGTACGCCCAGTTCTGGGCTCAGGATGTCGCCGCACTGACCGGCTACGCAGCATCGTCGCAAGCGGCCACCACTGGCCTGGGATCATTCACCGAGGCGCCGCAGACGACCAACGTCAGCGGCCAGACCGCTCAGGCGGCCACCACCGCCCAGGCGGCCGCGACATCGTCGACCTCCGGGCTGGAAACGATCGTTGAGCAGATTGAGGCCGACGCCACCAACTTCCTCAACCAAGTCACTGCCTTTAACGCCGACTACACCAAGTTCTTTACCAGTGCGCTCGGCTCCATCCCCGGCGGGTCTACGGCCGCCACGACGTGGACGAACATGTACTCGTTCATCTCGGGCGCCGGCAGCCAGGCCACCTGGACCAACGTCGTCAACAGCTCGCAAAGCCTTGGCATAGGGCAGTGGAAGAACTTCTTCGTCTACCAGCCGTGGAGCCACGGGGTCCCGCTAGGGTCGCTCAACGGCGGACTATCCTCGCCGGGGCATCTCTCCCCCGGCCTAGGAGGCCTAGGTGGCCTAGGAGCGCGGGCAGCATCCGCGACGATCGGCAGCGCGCACACGATCGGCAAGTTGTCGGTGCCGCCCAGCTGGGCCAGCGCCACTCCGGCCGTCCGGCTCGCCGCTACGGCGTTGCCCGACGGTGCTTTCGCCGCGACGGCGGCTCCCACGACAGATATCCCGCTGAGCCTGCTCAACCAGAGCACGATGGGCAGCCTCACAGGTGGCGCGCTGGGTAGTCCCGCCGCCCGGGTCGTCAGCTCAACCGGCGTCCGGCCCAAGGTGGTGCCCGCCGGCGAGCGCAGCAAAGGGCCGGTCAAGCTCGACAAGGTCATCGCGCAATTACAAGAGGCGCCTGACCAGGTGCAGCACTGGTCTGTTGACGAGGCCGGGCTGGATGAGCTGGTCGCAAGGCTGTCGACCAAACCGGGCATTCATGCGGTGCACCTCACCGACGAGAAGGCCGCAGCCGCGGCCGCCAAGCTCGCAACCGAAACCGGTTAGCGCAGTCGCGAATGTCACTCAGACACCTCGAAGGAGGATAGATGAAACAGCTACTAGCTCTTCTCTGCGTATCGCTGGGGATATTTCTCGCGGTGCCAGCGCACGCCGAACCCGGTACCGACGAGTCACCTACCGATGAAAACAATGCGACCTTCCTTGCTGACCTACATAAAGTGGGCATCGGTTTCGGAGACCCAAGCCAAGCCATCAGAGCCGGCCAGGCGGTATGCGCGCATATCCACAACGGCATGTCCGGTCTTCACCTGATCAAGCACCTGCAGGAAAACAACCCCGCCCTGACCGAGAACGGCGCCGCTCAATTCGCGACGATCTCGGCGAAGGCGTATTGCCCGCGACAGCTCGACGAATCTGCAGAGCCGGGCGACAAGGAAATTAGGAGTAGCGCCGGCGGGCCCGGCGGAAGCGGCGGCCACGGCGGGGGCGGCGGCGGTGGCGGTGGTGACTAAGGACTCAGGCTTTCATCGCCTCGATGAAATAGCCGCGCGGCGCTCCGGGCACGTCGGCCGGAATCACCGGGTGTGCCCAACGCTTCCATTTGTTGCCAGGCTCAGCCATATGGGTGACGGTCGTGGTCCAGCCACGGTCTTCGACAAGCGCGGCTGGGTCGTCACTGCCGAAAACCCAGGGCGCACCGAGCTTCTGCATGAACTCCAGAGTGGACCGCAAGAACGGCGCCTCCAATAACGTGGTGCCGATCACGTCGTACAACAACACGGAACCAGGCGCCGATAGCGCGTCGACCCGCGCGAACAGCCGGTCGACATCCGACGAATCGATGTATTGCAGCAGCCCCTCGATCAACCAGACCGTCCTCGACATGGAGTTGAACCCCTGCGACTGAAGCACTTTCGGCCAATGGTCGGCGAGGTCGACGCCGACCCCAACACGTCGGCAGCGGGGTTGCTCGCCGACTAGCCGCTCGTCTTTGATCGCGATCACCTGCGGCTGGTCGACCTCGTAAACAGTTGTGCCGTCATGCCATGGCAACCGGTAGGAGCCGGCATCCATGCCGGCCGCCAAAATCACCACCTGCGCCACGCCGTCGACGTGAACGCGCATAAGCGCCTCGTCGAAAAGCCGCGTGCGGACCACGATCGGCGCTGAGGGCTGCGCGGTCTCCGCGCCGGACTCGGCGAGCAATCGTCGGCCCTCGTCGCCGGCCAGCCGTTCGGCGAACGGATCGGAGAAAAGAGCGTCGTCGCGCGCGGATTCCTCGGCTCGCATCGCCGCAACGAGGAGACCGGTGGCCGCTACCGCTTGCTTAGTGCTATCCATAGCCCAATCATGAGCGAGCCGTGGCCAGCGGCCTTGGATATTTGTGCCGCGCGACAGAAACGTGGCTGGGCAGCAGAAGCTGTCGCCGTCCGACGTCGATGATGGCCGTCGCTGCGCCGCGCGGCAGCGCTCGACTGCGGTAACCAACCGTGCCGTGCCAGTGTCCGATGATCTCGGTGTGGTCGGTTAGCGGGGACGTCGGGCGGTGAATGCGCGGAGCGTCTTGCATCGCATCCCACTCATCCGGCCGATCGGATCCCATCCCCTCGACGATAGAGCAGCGCGCCCCGGCGTCGGGAGGGGCCGCTTGCCATCGTCGCGCCGCAGTTACTAGGATATCCTAGTAAACCTATTTGATCTTCCCTGTCTGAGGACACCCATGACCACACAGATTCCGCATTTCATCGACGGACGCCGTAGCAACCTCTCATCGACGCGAACTGCCGACGTGCTCAACCCCAGCACCGGCGAGGTTCAGGCACACGTACTCCTGGCCTCCGCCGCCGATGTCGACACCGCAGTCACCTCGGCCAAGAAGGCGCAGAAGGAGTGGGCGGCGTTCAACCCGCAACGCCGGGCCCGGGTGATGATGAAGTTCGTCGAGCTCGTCAACGCCAACGTCGAAGAACTCGCCGCGCTGCTCAGTTCGGAACACGGGAAGACCGTCGAAGACTCCAAGGGCGACATCCAGCGCGGCATCGAAGTCATCGAGTTCGCGATCGGTATCCCGCATCTGCTCAAGGGTGAGTTCACCGAGGGCGCGGGCTCAGGTATCGACGTCTACTCCATCCGCCAACCGCTCGGCGTGGTCGCCGGCATCACCCCGTTCAACTTCCCGGCGATGATCCCGCTGTGGAAGGCCGGTCCCGCGCTGGCGTGCGGAAACGCCTTCATTCTCAAGCCTTCTGAGCGCGATCCGTCGGTGCCGCTGCGGCTGGCCGAACTGTTCGGAGAGGCCGGCCTGCCACCGGGCGTGTTCCAGGTGGTCAACGGCGACAAGGAAGCCGTCGACGCCATCCTGACCCACCCGGACGTCCAAGCGGTCGGCTTCGTCGGCAGCTCCGATATCGCGCAGTACATCTACTCCACCGCCGCAGCCAACGGCAAGCGGTCGCAGTGCTTCGGCGGCGCCAAAAACCACATGGTCGTCCTGCCTGACGCCGACCTGGACCAGGCGGTCGACGCACTGATCGGCGCCGGTTACGGCAGCGCCGGCGAGCGCTGCATGGCGATCAGCGTCGCGGTGCCAGTGGGCGAGGAGACGGCGAATCGGTTGCGCGCCAGGCTCGTTGAGAAGATCAACAACTTGCGGGTCGGACACAGCCTGGACCCGAAAGCCGACTACGGCCCGCTGGTCACCGCGGCCGCGCTCAAGCGGGTGCGCGACTACATCGGCCAGGGCGTCGAGGCGGGCGCCGAGCTGGTGGTCGACGGCCGCGAACGCACCACCGACGAGCTGACCTTCGATGACGTCGACCTGTCCAACGGCTTTTTCATCGGGCCCACGCTGTTCGACCACGTCACCACCGACATGTCGATTTACACCGACGAGATCTTCGGCCCGGTGCTGTGCATCGTTCGTGCGCATGATTACGAGGACGCCCTTCGCTTGCCCACCGAGCACGAATACGGCAACGGTGTAGCGGTTTTCACCCGCGACGGCGACGCCGCCCGCGATTTCGTCTCCCGCGTGCAGGTGGGCATGGTCGGTGTCAACGTACCGATCCCGGTGCCGGTGGCCTACCACACCTTCGGCGGCTGGAAGCGTTCCGGCTTCGGCGATCTCAACCAGCACGGGCCGGCGTCGATCCAGTTCTACACCAAGGTCAAGACCGTCACCCAGCGCTGGCCGTCGGGCATCAAGGACGGCGCCGAATTCAGCATCCCGACGATGAAATAGCGACTTGATGCGATTATTCGACCTGGACGACGACGAACGGGTCATCACCGAGACAGCTGCAGCGTTCGCCGGCAAACGCCTGGCTCCCCACGCGCTGGAATGGGATGCCGCCCATCATTTCCCGGTCGATGAGCTGCGCGAGGCGGCGCAGCTCGGCATGGCGGCGATCTACTGTCGCGACGACGTGGGCGGCAGCGCGCTGCGCCGCCTGGACGGGGTGCGGATCTTCGAGCAGCTGGCCATGGCGGACCCGACGACCGCGGCATTCCTGTCCATCCACAACATGTGCTCGTGGATGATCGACGCGTTCGGCACTGCCGAACAGCGCAAGGATTGGGTGCCGCGGCTGGCCACGATGGACGTCATCGCCAGCTATTGCCTGACCGAACCGGGTGCCGGCTCGGATGCCGGCGCGTTGAGCACCCGCGCCGTCAAGCAGAATGGCGACTACGTGCTCGACGGCGTCAAACAGTTCATCTCGGGCGCCGGCACCTCGGACGTGTACGTGGTGATGGCGCGAACCGGTGGATCGGAAACGCCCGGTCCGCGCGGCATATCGGCGTTCATTATCGAAAAAGGCAGTGCCGGGCTCAGTTTCGGTGCACACGAAGAGAAGATGGGCTGGAATGCGCAGCCCACGGCGCAGGTGATACTCGACGGGGTCCGGGTGCCCGCCGACGCGATGCTCGGCGGTGTGGACGGCGAGGGCGGCGGCTTCGGCGTCGCGATGAACGGACTCAACGGAGGCCGGATCAACATCGCGGCGTGCTCGCTTGGCGGTGCGCAGGCCGCGTACGACAAAGCAGCAAACTATGTCTCGCATCGCGAGGCGTTTGGGGCAGCGTTGCTCGACGAGCCCACTATCCGGTTCACCTTGGCCGACATGGCCACGGCGCTCGAGACGTCGCGATTGTTGTTGTGGCGGGCGGCCGCAGCGCTGGACGGTGACGCCGACGACAAGGTCGAGCTGTGCGCGATGGCCAAACGGTACGTGACCGATGTGTGTTTCGAGGTCGCGGACAAGGCCCTGCAGTTACACGGCGGCTATGGCTATCTTCGAGAGTACGGTCTGGAGAAGATCGTGCGCGACCTGCGGGTGCATCGCATCCTGGAGGGCACCAACGAAATCATGCGGGTGGTCATCGGCCGAGCCGAGGCCGCCCGGGTTCGCGCCGGCGCGTAGGAAGGCCAGAGCACATGACCGACACCTTCAAGGTCGCGTTTTTGGGCCTCGGCCACATGGGCGGTCCCATGTCGACGAATTTGGTCGCCGCCGGCCACATCGTGCGGGGCTTCGACCCGGTGCCTGCGGCCGCAGCAGCCGCCGCCGAACACGGCGTCGTGGTGTTGGACAGCGCCCCGGCAGCGGTGACCGGAGCGGATGTCGTCATCACGATGCTGCCGCATGGCGACGCGGTCAAGCGCTGTTACGCCGAGATCCTGCCCGTCGCCAACGAAGGCACGTTATTCATCGACAGCTCAACCATTTCCGTCGATGACGCGCGCGAAATCCACGCATCGGCGGCTTCGCGCGGCGTGGCCCAGCTCGACGCGCCGGTCTCCGGTGGGGTCAAAGGTGCCGTCGCCGGCACTCTGGCCTTCATGGTCGGCGGCGATGCCGATACGTTGGAGCGTGCACGCCCGGTGCTGGAACCGATGGCGGGCAAGATCATTCACTGCGGCGCCGCCGGCGGGGGTCAGGCCGCCAAGGTATGCAACAACATGGTGCTCGCCGTGCAGCAGATCGCGGTCGGCGAGGCGTTCGTGCTGGCCGAAAAGCTCGGGCTGTCGGCGCAGTCGCTGTTCGACGTCATCACCGGCGCAACCGGAAACTGCTGGGCGGTGCACACCAACTGTCCGGTACCCGGCCCGGTGCCGACATCGCCGGCCAACAACAACTTCACGCCGGGCTTCGCCACCGCGCTGATGAACAAGGACCTCGGCCTGGCGATGGATGCGGTCAGCTCGACCGGCTCGTCAGCGCCGTTGGGCAGCCACGCCGCCGACATCTACGCCAAATTCGCAACGACTCACGGTGACAAGGACTTCAGCGCGATCATCGAGACGCTGCGCGGCTAGATCAGGCCACTCGGGACCGCTCGTTAGACCAGAGCCGATGTGCACGCCGACAGTCGGCGGCCAGCAGCGGGCAAGGTCCGTCATACCCAGCGCGGACCTCGGCCGCGCCGACGGAACCCGCGTCCGCGCCGACCACGAACACGGCTAGTTCGGCGGCCACCGCTTCCCGCAGCCCCCGCGCCGAGCCGGTGACAGCCAATGCGTCCTGCGGCATTATGCCCAGCTCCCACAAAGCCAGCCGATACAGCTCGGCGCCGCGGGCGTGGCCGGTAGTGGTTTCAGCGAGGTCGTCGACGGTCACGATCGTCTCCACGAGACCGTCACCGACCACGTGCCGCACCAGGGTTTCGACCCGCTGGCGGCGCTGGGTGCTCACCACACCCACCCAAATACCTGCGCAGAACAGGCTCATCACCGAATCGACCAGACCGGTCCTGGGAGTGTCGCGTCCGCTGTCGGTCAGCGCCGAGTCCGCGTCGAAGATCACCGCACGCAGGACATCGGCTTCGGCCGCCGGTTCCCGGTCCCACCAGAAGGAGCGGGCTTGACGAGTCTGAACTTTGGCTCGCACGCCCACAGCGTGCCCGCAAGCCGTGGACCCGGCGTCCCCCATTAGGGGGATTGCCCAGGCCAACGTGAATACTGTGTTGGCATGCCGGTGCGTCTTGTCCTCGTCGATGACCACGAGATGGTCATCGAGGGACTCAAGGCGATGCTGGCCGCATTCTCCGACCGCGTGCTAGTGGTCGGACAGGCGGTGGGCGCCGACGGCGCTGCCGACGTCGTCGCAGACCTGCAACCCGACGTCGTGCTGTGCGACGTGCGCATGCAGGGCTCCAGCGGCCTCGACCTGTGCAAGGTGCTGCGCGAGCGCGACCCGGACCGCAAGGTCGTGATGCTGTCGGTGTACGACGATGAGCAGTATTTGTTTCAGGCCCTACGAGTGGGCGCGAGCGGCTATCTGCTGAAAAGCATCAACAGCGACGAGCTGGTCCGCCAGCTGGAATTGGCGCACCGCGGGGAAACCGTGATCGACCCGGGGATGGCGGCCCGCGCGGCCGACACCGCGGCCCGCATGCAGCGTGACGAATTCTGGCCCGGCGCCCGGCAAGGACTGACCCAACGCGAGAGCGAAATCCTCACGTGCATGGTCAACGGGTTGTCGAACCGCGGGATCGCCAACAAGTTGGTCATCGGCGAGGAGACCGTCAAAACTCACCTGCGGGCGATCTACCGCAAGCTCGGGGTGAACGACCGCACCGGCGCGGTGGCGACCGCGCTGCGCGAAGGCATCTGCCAGTGAACACCCCGCATCCGGCGGCACCCGACAACGTCGCCCGCGGCTCGAATGCCGTGCGCGACTTTGTCGACGCCGATCGTGAACTGGCACTGCTGCGAGAACTCATCCAAGCCGCCTCCAGCGGCCCGGGCGTCGAGCCGCTGGCCGCCGCGGCGGCGCGGATGATCACCGCAGCCACTGGCACCGACGTGTGCTTCGTCCACGTGCTCGACGACACCGACCGCTCGCTGACACTCGCCGGGGCCACGCCGCCGTTCAACGCCTCTGTGGGAAAGATCCGTCTGCCGCTGGGATCCGGCATCTCCGGCTGGGTGGCGCGCCATCGCGAGCCCGTCGTCATCACCCACGACAAGGAGGCCGACCCGCGTTACCTGCCGATCCAGTCGCTGCGCGGACGAGACTTCACCTCGATGGTGTCCGTGCCGATGGAAACCGATCCCGGCGGCCTGGTCGGTGTGCTCAATGTGCACACGGTCGCGCGCCGCGAATTCACCGACGGCGACGTCGAACTTCTGCGCGTCATCGGGCGGCTGATCGCCGGGGCCATGCACCAGGCCCGACTACACCGGCAGTTGGTGGCCAGGGAGCGGGCCCACGAACTGTTCGTCGAGCAGGTGATCGAGGCCCAGGAGATCGAACGTCGCCGGGTCGCAGGCGATATCCACGACGGTATCTCCCAGCGCCTGATCACCTTGTCGTATTGGCTCGACGCTGCGGCGCGCGCGCTCGGCACCGATCCCGTCGAAGCCTCCCGTCAACTCAGCGAGGCCCGAGACCTGGTCGGCTTGACGCTGGGCGAAGCGCGGGCGGCGATCAGCGGGCTGCGCCCACCGGTGCTCGACGACCTGGGCTTGGCCGGCGGGCTGGCCAGCCTTGCCCGGTCGATACCACACCTGGACATGGAGCTCGACCTGGCCGATGTCCGGCTGCCCGAGCACATCGAAATCGCGCTGTACCGGATTGCGCAAGAAGGCCTGCAGAACATCGTCAAACACGCCAACGCGTCGGTGGCCCGGGTGCGTTTCGCGCTTAACGACGACACCGCCCGGCTCGAAATCGTCGACAACGGAATAGGTTTCGATACCTTCGAGAATCCGCTGGGTAGCGACGAGATGGGCGGCTACGGTGTGCTGTCGATGGCCGAACGTGCCGAGTTGGTTGGCGGCCGCCTGAATATCCGGTCGCGGCCGGGCTCCGGGACGGCCGTCACCGCAACCATCCCGCTGCCCTCGCTCCCGGCATTGGCCGAGCAGACGTAAAAGGGTGACCGTCCAGCCATCTGGCGGCCTGCTTTCAAAGCGGCATCGTCCGTGAACGATCGTTGACATCAGTAGCGTCAGATGCCTAAACTCAGCTTTGCTCATAGGCATGAATCAGATCTTTTGCGCCTCAGGTCGATAAGGCACCTTGGTGAATGACTTCCTAGAAAACCGCGCACGCGCCACTGGCCGTTGCCACGGCTGGCACCCCTCGTCGTGGTCCCCGATCCTCGCGTGCTTGAGCCGTGATGAGGAACTAGAAATTCATGTCCACGGATCCCGTGGGGATCAAGACCGCCCCCGGGTCCCGATGATGGTGGCATTAGCGTTGCGAGTGAACGGCATTCGCCGCATGGACGGCTGGCAGGACCTCTGTGGCGATCAGGGTCAGGCAGCGCTCCTCCTCGGCCGGCGGTACGGCCGGCAAGAGGTGGATGCTTGAGGCGCCGGCCTGGTGGAATTCGGACATCCTGCGTGCGCAGTCCTCGGGAGTGCCGGCGATCAGGTATCGCCCCAGCTTGGCGAAGTCCTGCTGATAGGTCGCCCCGACGATGTCGGCTGCCCATGTTCGCGCCCGGTCCCCGTCTTCGTCGATGCTGATAAATCCAAAAAGTGCGCCCGCGACGTCGCCTGCGTCGCGTCCGGCAGCTACGGCATGTTCGCGGACTTCCCTCAAGCCGCCGGCCAACCGTTCCGGAGTGACCATGTAGGGCATCCAGACATCGGCGTAACGTCCGGCCCGCACCAGGCTGCGGTCGTTGCGGCCGGCCGTCCAGATAGGCGGCCCACCGGCCCGCACCGGCGGCGGGTTCAGCCGCAGCCCGGCGATGCTCGACCACCGTCCCTCGAAGTCCACCCGGTCGGCGCCAAACAGCCGGCGGCAGACCTCGAGCGCTTCGTCCATCCGTGCGCCGCGCTCGGCCGCGGGCACTCCCACCGCCGCGAACTCGCGGGCAAACTCACCGCCGACACCGAGCCCGAGGTTGAACCTGCCGTTACTGACCACGTCCACCGACACCGCCAACTTCGCGAGCAGCGCCGCCGGATACAGCGGCGCCAGAGCGACCGCGCTGAGCAACTCGATGCGCTCGGTGACAGCTGCCGCCGCGGCCAGGGTCACGAACGTGTTCGGCGTGGGCCCATGAAAAAAGACGTGCTCGCCCGTCGCGAGATAGTCAAAGCCGAATTCCTCGGCGCGCCGGGCCCGCTCCACGATCGTGCGCATATCGCGCACAGCGAGACCGACCTTCATACCCTGACACCTCTCGATCGGACGCACCGCCTCACCGCCCATGTCGCGTACCGGCGGGGGCCAGTCGTGTTACGAACGACTTGCGAGCGGGCCGAGTGTACGCAGCTTCGCAGTTAGCTGCCCAAAACTTTAGAGGTACCCTGCCCGAGGTGTCAACGATCGTTCACTCACGATGCGGTCGATGCGACGGGGACGATCGCAAGTGCTAACGCAACTATGGAACACGTGGCCGGTCGGACGCGGTGAGGTCGGCGAACGTCAAGATCACGAACAGAGGAACAAGTGTCGCCGGCACGAGTCGAATGTGCGACCTATGGATTAGAAGTCCCCGGCGTCTCGGCGCAGGGTTTCGATCGACGACACCAATGCCTGCGATTCCTGCCCGGACATCCCGATATCGGCGAACACCTGCTCATTGAGCGTGGCGGTGGCGTCCTCGACCGTGGAGCGCCCAAGGTCAGTGATCTGTACCAGCGTGGTTCGCCCGTCGGTCGGGTGCGGCACCCGTTGCACCAGGCCGTTGGCTTCCAGCCGGCGAATGGCGTGAGTGACGCTGGTGACGTGCACCTGCAGCCGGTCAGAGGCCTTGGTGATAGGCAACGCACCGCTGCGGCTGAAGGCCAGCAAGCGCAGCAACTCGAACCGGGAAAAGCTCAGATCGTAAGGACGTAAAGCGGTTTCGACGCGGGCCAGCAGGATCTGGTGAGCCCGCATCACCGACGTCACCGCGACCATCCCGCCTGCGACGTCACCCCATCCGGCGCGTTCCCAGTTGGCTCGCGCAATGGCGATCGGGTCGCGTTTGTCTGGATTGGAGGCGGCCACGCCCTTTCATACCGCATTTGCGGCGACGAAGCGGGCCCGGGGCGATGTCACGCGCAGGTGACGTCGATTCAAAAGGCTTGCTCACGAGACCGGCCCTGCCTCAGAACGTGCAGACTTCGGGACCTTCAAGCCCCGCTAGACCGCGGCCGCCTGCTTCCCCACCGCGGCCAGCACCGCTTGGCTGGACTCCCGGCCGCCGACGGTGATCCGCACGCCGCCGTCAGCGTAATGGCGGGCCTTCAGCCCGGCTCCGTCGAGTTCCTCGCGCCACAGCCGACCCCTCGGCGGCAGATACACGAAATTGGCGTGTGAGTCGGTGCTGTAGACACCCATCGCCCGCAGGCGCCGTCGCAGATAGTCCCGCTCACCGTTGATTCGCAGAATGCGTTGTCGCAACTGGTCTTCGGCATCGTAGGACGCCGCCACCGCAACTAGACCGGTGATGCCTATGCCAAATGGCAATTGCATCTTCCACAGTATTCTCGCTAGCTCGGGCGATCCGAAACCGTAGCCGATCCGCAGCCCGGCCAGCCCGTAGGCCTTGGAGAATGTCCGCAGCACAAGGATATTCGGGAACCGCCGGACCAGGTCGGGTCCGTCCATGCGCAGCTGGGGGGCGACGAATTCGATGTAGGCCTCGTCGAGCAGCACGACCGTGTCATCGGGCACCCGCCGCAGGAATCGCCGCACATCGGCGGCGGGCTCCACGGTGCCGGTCGGATTGTGGGGTCGGCATAGCACGACCACCCTGGCCCGCGCCGCCGCCTCCGCCATCACCGCCAGGTCGTGGTGGCCGTCCTTGTCGAGTGGGACGTTGAGCACCGTCAGACCGGCCATCTGCGCGATGATCGAGTATCCGTCGAAAGTCGGATAGCCCAGCACAATCCGATCACCGGGCCGCGTCAGCGCATGCAAGATCTGCATGGCCACCCCGGTCGCACCGGCACCGAGCACGACCTGCTCGTCGTGGACCCCGATATGGCCGGCGACCGCTGTTCGCAGCTGCTCGGGCAGAAATTCCGGATACCGGTTGGCGGCATCGATCGAGTGAACCAGAGCAGACCGTACCGCCGGCAGCGGCGGGAACGGGTTTTCGTTGAGGGACAGCGCGAGCGGATCGATCGCATCCGGCAGCGCGCAGCGTATCCGCGCGGTGACAGGGCTCGCCCCTGCCAGGAGTGCCATCAGCCTCGTCCGCCCCAGCGGACTGCCGCCGCACCGGCGAAGTCGCCGGCGTGCGCAAAGGCCGCCATCATAACGACGTCACCGGTCTTGACCTGCCCCTCGGATATCGCGCGATCCAGGTTGACCGGGATGCCGGCTCCGAACAGGTTTCCGCAATCATCAAAGGTGTCGCGGTGACGTTCCTCGGGCACCTCGAGCGCCTCGCGCCAGTTGCGCAAAAACACCCGATTGGGCTGATTGGTCACCAGCAGGTCAATCTCTTTGGGCTTGAGCCCGATTCGGTCGCACACCGCGTACGCCACCTCGGGAACCTGACGGTTCCCGCGGGCCAGCACTTTGGCGATCTTGGAGTCGGTGAATCCGATAGAGCCCTCGCCGGGTCCGGCTTCCCAGTACTTGCGGGGCGGATCCATGGCGATCGTCATGTCGCCGGCGTATTCGCCGTAGGTGCGGCATTCGATATCCAGAATCGGTGACTCGTCCGACAGGCGGACCAGACCCACCGCGGCGCCGTCACCGGGAACCGCTGACTGAGCCTTGCGCCGCACCCCCGGCTGGTCGAAGACCTGGCCGGCGGTGTTCTGTGCGATCGCGATCAGCGCGGTGCGCCCTTCGCCCGACGCGAGCAGCCGGCGGGCGACGTTGAGCGCCAATACGAACGCCGCACATCCGCCGTTGTGCAGATCGAGCACCCAGTTCGGACGCATGCCGAGCCGATGCGCCATCCCACCGCCGGCACCGTAAAACGGCACGTCCGGCAACTGCGTGTGGGTAATCAGGATGTCGACGTTTTCGATGACCTCGCGGCCGTGCCGCTCGATCAGCCCCTGGGCCGCGCGCTCGACCATGTCGATCGCGGTCTCATTCGGCCCGACGTGGTGACGGAATGAGGGCGCGCGGAACATGAGGTTGTCCCGCAATTCGTCGGAGTCGGCGAACTGCGCGTAATAGTCGGCACTGATCGGCTCGCCGGGCAAGTAGCTGGCGACGTCGATCAGGCTGACGACCGGTTGCGTCGTCATTTCATCCACTCCGGGGTGATCGGAAGACCGTTGTGGTGGCGGTATTCGGCAATGCTCTTGAGGTTGTTCAGTTCCAGTGCGTGACCCGGCGCGAACAAGTCCCAGAAGTCACCGACCCAGCCGGTGCGCTCCGCCGGGGCGGTCTCGGAGTAGGGATTGTGGTCGTAGAACGGGTGACGGCAATTCGTCCACAGCACAACGGAACCCGGCTTGTCCAGCACCACCTTGGCGTCCAGTACGCGCATCAGGTAGATCATCCACAGGTGCCTGCCCTGGTCCCACGCACAGTGGTAGTCGACGGTGCGCGCCTGCGGGTTGGCGACGGTGCGGGTGTAGATCGTGGTGTCGGGCAACAGCTTGTCGTAGGCCAGCCACAGCCCCGGCTCCTCGGACGGGGTGAAGCCACGCAGGGTGTAGGTCCACTCCTCGAGGCTTCGGGTGTCCGACAGGTATTCGAACAGATCGTCGGGCGGGCAGTCCACGTAGTCGTTGACCGTGCAGTACTGGCCGAACACCTCGTTGTGCGGATATGCCGACCTCATCTGAGTGAAGAAGGTGGCCGCCGTCTCCTCCAATGGCGTGGTCTCGATCCGAACCACGCCGGGGATCGGGTCGGTGGTGCCGGCGTGAGCGGCGATATCATCAAGCGCTGGCAGCGACATGGGCGTGATCCTCCTGTGCGAGTGGAACATGTTGATTGGTAGAGCGATTGGTCACCGTTGTACCGAGAAACGGTGCAAAGGGCGGAATTTCGTCAGCGGAACATTCCACGCTGATCACCGACGGACCGTCCACGTTCAGCGAGGCGCGCACCGCGGAGGATAGTTCCGTTGTGTCGCTGACGTCGACCGACGACAGCTTGGGGAACATCGCGGCCAGGCCGGCCCCGAGCCTGCTCGGTGAGAACCGGTTGTAGGTGTAGAAGTCGTTGTAGTACAGCTGCTCTCGGGTCACGCACATGGCGTGCGCGTTGTTGTTGAGCAACACAAAGGTCACCGGAAGCCGGTAGTGCACTGCGGTGTGCACCTCCATGCCGTGCATGTAGAACGCGCCGTCCCCGGCGATCACCACCACTCGACCGCCGGCGCCTCGAGTCTTTTGGCGGGCGAATGCCATACCGATGCCGGCACCGAAGCTGTAGCCCATGCCGCCCATGCCCAGGGCGACCGCGAACCGTCCCCTGCGCCGCACCGGCAGATAGTGAATGGCCGCCGCGCCGGTGTTGCCCGCATCGACGACGATGTCGACTCCGGCTGGCAGCAGCTGATCCAGCTGAGCCATTGCGTCGCGGTAGCGCACCCCCGGGCCGTCGAATGCCGGCGGGGTGAGCTCGGTGTGCGCGACCATATCGGGCACCCGGACACCGGTCGGCCGGCCCGCGCCGACGAGTTCGTCGGTCAGCCTCCGCAGTGAGGTCCGCAGGTCGTCGGTGTGCACGTGGGTGCATGCGAGATACGGCGGCGCCGACCCGATCGAGATCGTCTGCACGGCGGCCAGCGCGTCGTCGAGTCCGGCGCGCGCGGTCACCGACAACCGGGTTCCCACCACCAGGCACAGCCCGCTTTCGGCCACCGCATCGGCTACACCCGGGTGACCCATGACACCGGTGACACCCAGGGCCGACGATGAGCCGAAGCCCGGTGTTCCCGCGACGTCCTTGGCGTCCGGCACGCATGCCACCCGGGCCCGCAGCACCGCTCTTAGCGCGGCCAACTCGGCGCGTGCTTCGTCGCGGGCTACTTGCTCGCCGGCGATGATCGTCACCGGTCCGTTGACCCGCCGCAACGCGCGCACGATCGGCTGAGGATTGCCGACGGCCCGGGGCCGTCCGGCGTCCGGAGCGCATTCGCGTTCGATGACGGATTGCTGAATGTCTTTGGGCAACAACAGCACTGCCGGGCCGCCGGTTTGAGCCGCGGCGATGGCCGCGGGCAATGCCGTGACAATGTCCTCGGCGCTGGTGACCCGCCTACAGAACACCGAAACTTGCGAGAACAACGCCTCGGCGTTCAGCGAGCCGTTGCGTCCACTGGTGTCCTGGAAGCTGCCCAGGCCATCCATCGTGGTCGGCGGCTGGCCGACAAGCGCCAAGACCGGAATCCGGCTCGCGAACGACTCCCCCAGCCCGGGAACAAGATTCAGCGCGCCACCCCCGGAGGTCGCCGCGACTACGCCCAGGCCGGCGCCGCTGCGGCTGTAGCCGTCAGCCATCGTCGCAGCGGAGAACTCGTGCTTGGCCAGCACCGCGGTGATGTCCGGACGGAAATACGCCGCGTCGTAGAGGTCCTCGATGTTGGCACCGTCGACGCCGAAGACGTACTCGACTCCGGTCCTCGCGAGATGACCGACGATGTGGTCGACCACCCGCTGCTTTCCCGACATACCAGGGACACGACGCGGCGCCCGATCGGGTTCAACCCGATTTGCCGGTGAACCAGATGCCGTCCTCATACGTGTTATGCACGTGCATCGTGTGTCCAGTGACCGCCGAAGTAGACATGACGTCGTTATCGTCGGCGCCGGGCCGGCCGGCCTGTCCGTCGCACGCGAGCTCGTGCACCGCCAAGGGATTTCGGCGCTGGTCGTCGACAAGGCCCCGGCACCGGCGATGTCGTGGCGCAACCGCTACGACAACTTCCGGCTGAATACTAACGGTTATCTGTCGCACCTTCCTGGGCAACGGATTCCTCTGCGCGCCGGCCGTTGGCCGACCAAACAAGACATGGTCGGCTACTTCGACAGCTACGTCCGGCAGCAGGACATCTCGCTCGCGCTGGGCAGCGAAGTCAACCGCATCGAGCGCGCGCCCGAGGGCTGGCGGGTTAACACCGCGCGGGGTGACATCGCAACGTCGGCGGTGGTGCTGGCCACCGGGCGCTATCGCACCCCCGCCATCCCGCCCTGGCCCGGCCTGCACCAATTCACCGGCGAGTTGGTGCATTCCGCCGACTTCCGCAACGCGTGGCCGTTCCGCGGTCGCGGCGTCCTGGTGGTCGGCGCGGGGAATTCGGCCGCCGACATCGCCGTTGCGCTGGCCGACAACGGTGCCGGCAAGGTCTCGCTGGCGGTACGCACACCGCCGCATCTGGTGCGCCGTGCAATCGGCCCGATTCCCTCGGACATTTTCCTGGAGTTATTCGCCCGCGTGCCGGCACGCGTCGTCGACCCGGTAATCGCGCGGCTCAACCGTCTGCTGCTCGGCGACCTATCGGAATACGGCTTCGGCCGACCGCCGCTCGGGCTCAAGGCGACCGTGGAACAGCGTGGCCGAATCCCCACGCTGGCCGACGAGCTGGTCGACGCCGTACGGGCCCGCCGGGTCGAGGTGGTGGCCGCAGTCACCGCGATCGAATCCGAGCGGGTGATCCTGGCCGACGGCACCGCCATCAAACCCGAGGTGATCATCGCCGCGACCGGCTTCGACGCCGACCTGCGCGGCCTGGTCGGACATCTCGGGGTGCTCGACGAACACGGCAAGCCGCCCGGCGGCTTCGCCTCGGACATGGGCGGGGGGATGTTCGCGATCGGCTACGGCATCCCGCCCAACGGCCCCCTGCGGGCAATCCGGTTGGCGGCCAAGCCATTAGCCGGTCACATTGCGGACTACCTGACCGCCACAACCAAGGGGAATCAATGGCGCTACTCACCGCACAGCGGTTCTTCCACCGCGGTGTAGAAGGCTACGAGGCCGCCCGTCGCGAGACGGTGTGGAATAGCCTACTGCCGCAGCGCTTTCCCGATCTCATCGTGCAAGCATGCGACACCGATGACGTGGTGTCCGCGATCCGCTATGCCCGCGCCCAGGGCTACCAGGTCGGAGTCCGTTCCGGTGGACACAGCTGGAACGCAAGCCATCTGCGCGATGGCGGGTTGCTGCTCGACGTGAGCCGTCTCGGTCACTGTCGTGTCGACGCCGATGCGATGATCGCCCACGTCGGGCCGGGCGTGATCGCCAGTGCGTTTGCGACCGAGCTCGACGCACAAGGCCTGTTCTTCCCGTCGGGTCACTGCGAGGGCATTCGCCTCGGTGGGTATCTACTGCAGGGCGGATACGGCTGGAACAGCAAGGTGGTCGGTCCGGCATGCGAGAGCGTGCTCGGGCTGGAGGTCGTCACCGCCGAAGGCGACACGCTCTACTGCGACCCTGAGCATCACCCCGACCTGTACTGGGCCGCCCGCGGCAGCGGGCCCGGATTCTTCGGTGTGGTCACGTCATTCACACTGCGACTTCACCGGCGTCCGGCCGTCCTGGGCACGTGTCTGTACCTGTACCCGGTCGACGTCGCCGACGAGGTGTTCAGCTGGGGGCGCTCGATCAGCGGCGAGATCGATGATCGGGTTGAACTGCAAATCCTCACCTCGCGCAACGCGCCGGAAGTCGGAGCCGACGAGCCGACGATCGCTATCGCTTCGCCGGTTTTCGCCGATTCAGAGGAAGACGCCGCACAAGCACTTGCGATCCTTGGCACGTGCCCGGTGATCAACCGCGCGACCGCCACCCTTCCATACCTGCCGACGACCCTGGCCAACTGGTATTCGGCAGTGATGGCGAAATACCCTGAGGACCATCGGTATAGCGTCGACAACATGTTCACGTCGGCCTCGGCCGACGACCTTCTACCGGGAATCCGCACGATCATCGAGACCATGCCGCCGCACCCGTCGCACTTCGTCTTCGCGGGCTGGAAACCGTCCGCGGATCGCACCGAGATGGTCTACGGCGTGGAAGACGAGATTTACCTGGGGCTCTACACCGCCTGGCACGATGCTGCCGACGACGCACGCTACGGCGACTGGGCACCGTCCAACATGGCCGCGATGTCGCATCTGGCAACCGGCATTTCGTTGGCCGACGAGAATCTTGCCCGCCGTTCCGCGACGTTCATCACCGATCCGAACATGGCACGATTGGACGCGGTGCGGGCCGCCTACGACCCGGACGGCCTGTTCCACAGCTGGATGGCTTGCGGGTAGTGCCCTGAATCGCCCGTATGACAGGCTTTTACAGCGAGCGTTGCAGCAGCACCTGGCCGCTGTCGGCGGAAACCACTTGCACCGCGGCGATCTGGTCGACGGGCGTCGAGATGCTGCCGGCCGGGTTCGCGGTGTGGCCCGGCGCGGCCGTCCAGGTCGCCAGTTGGGTGTGGGTGCCGTCGCGACTGACCACGACCATCGCCAGCTTGTCGTGGTGGGCGTTCACCGGGGCCAGGCACACACAGTTCAGGTCGATGACCGTGCCCCAGTTCTGGTTGCGCAGCGACACCGTCGAGGCCAGCGCCGTCGTTCCGATCTGGGACATCGGCATCGCGGACACGCTGGCCTGCGGGGCCGGAGCCGTCGGAGAGTGGCTCGCGACGCCGACGAACAGACCGATGGCCAGCAGCGCTGCGGCCGCGGACCCAGCTGACCAGGCCAGCACGCGCGAGCGACGGCGTCGCCCGCGCACTTCTGACAGCAACGACGGCATCAAGTTCGGCGGCTCGACGGTGTGGTCGCCTTCGTTGATTGAGGCCACCGTGCCGCCATCGAGCTTCGACAGCAGCGCGGGCATGCCGCTGAGCTCAGCGACGGCCTGGCTACACAGCGGGCACACGCTCAGGTGCGCCTCGAACTCTCGTCGCTCGGCCGCCGACAAGGACCCCAGCACATAGGCCGCATCCCACATCGCATAGTCGTGGCTGTCGCCGGTGGGTACGTCGTTGTCGCCGGGCGGGCCGAAACCTCGGATCACCCTCATCGCGTCTCCCTGTGTGCTGCCATATCAAGGTATTCGAGGCCGACGGGCGCCCGGATGGCCCCAAGAATCGTCATCGGGTCACCCCCATCTCCTGCAGAGTGAGTCGCAAGGCCCGCACCGCGTAGTGTAATCGCGACTTCACGGTTCCTTCGGCGATGTCGAGGTCAGCGGCGATCTGCGCGGTGGTCCAGCCGCGGTAATAGGATCTTTCGACGACGGCTCGATGTTCAGCCGACATCTGGGCCATGGCGTCGGCGATCAGCAGCCGATCCAGTGCCGAGTCCACCTGGTCGGGAGCGGATTGCTCGGGTACGCCTGGGTCCTCCAACGAAGCAACGACATTGCGGAACTTCGGGCTGCGTCGTTCGTCGATGATCATGTTGCGGGCGACGGTGAACAGCCATGCCCGTGCCGGGCGTTCGTTGTCGGCGATCACTTCTGGGTGCTTCCAAGCTCGCAACAGCGTCTCTTGGACCACGTCTTCGGCACGGCTAGCATCGCCGGTCAGCCGAAGCGCGTACCGCCACAACGGCCCGGCGTGCTCGTCATAGAGCGCCTTCATCAACGCCGCTTCGGCGTCGGCCGCGCTGTTGACTCGACTCACTCGATCACCTCCTGACAAGTGATACGAGTTGCGCACCTTTCCAGTTCATACTCCACCGTCGTCTCGCTCAGTCAGCGATCCAGTTGCCGTGAAATCCGTGCGGTACGCGGCGCGGCAGCCGGATGCGGGCCACCGCGTCGCCTCCGAAGTCCGAAGCGTCGATGATGACCAGATCGCTGTCGTCGGTCAGCGGGTTGTACACATAGGTCAGGTACCAGCCGGCCGACTCGTCGGACTTGCCGACCGCCGGTGCGAACACCGCCTCGCCGGGGGCAGCCGGCGCCGCATGGGTGCCGTTCCCCCCGAACCGGTGTTCGGTTGCGGTATCCCCTTGCAGGTCGTAGCGGACCAGCGCGCCGCTGCCGACGGCCACGGAGTAGCGGGCGGCCGTGCCGGCCAACCGGTCATCGATGCGCGGGAACTCCACACCGCGATCGTCGACCTGGCGCTGCTCGACCAACCCGGTGTCCAGGTTGATCGCCCAGCGCCACAACGCCGCATCGACGCCGAACTCGCTGCTGCCGCGCCACATTTCGGGATAGCGGACGACGTCCAGCACAATGGAATTCCCGCCGGGAGAGGCCACGTCATAAGCATTGGCGATGTGGAAGACGAAGCACGGGTCGATATCGAACCACCGGACCGGACCGTAGGGATCGTCGCGGCGCAGCACCCCCACCCGGGCACCATAGTCGTCATTCCACCGGTACGGCAGGTCCCGTTCGGACGGTTGCGTCAGCGCAACGCTCAAGTCGAACAGCAGCGGCAGGTCCAGGAAAAGCACATACTCGGCAGTCAAGGCGAAGTCGTGCATCAGCGTCAGCGCGGGCACGTCGATGGGGCGATTGACCATCAGTCGGCCGTCCGCATCGGCGCGGTGATAGACGACATGAGGCTCAAAGATGTTGCCGGACCCAAAGAAATGCAATTCCCCGGTAGCCGGGCAGATCTTCGGATGTGCCGTCATCGAGTTGGTCAACTTGCCGCCGAAGTCATAGGCACCCAATGTCTTCAGGTCGTTGCTGATTTCATACGGCAGCGAGAACTCCATCAGCGCAAGGGTTTTACCCGCATGGCGGACGACGTGGGTATTGGCGAAGCTGGAGTGCAGGTTTCGGGTGCCGTCGCCGTTGTAGAGCGGGACGGGGCGCTCGAAGCTCTCGGTACGTACCCACCGGTTGCGGTACCAGGCGGCACGGCCGTTTTCCAGCCGCACTCCGTGGACCATCCCGTCGCCGATGCACCAATGTCCCGCGCCCGCGCGAGGGTTGGGCCCGTTGCGCAGATACCAGCCGTTCAATTCGGCGGGGATGCTGCCTTCAACCGGTAAATCGAAGGCGGTCAGCTCGTCGTGCACGGGGGCATAGTTGGCAGTCCGAAAGATCGGGAAGACAGTGTGCGCATCGACGGTCGTGGCCGCCGTCGAGACCGAATGGAGTTCCATCGGCTCCGGCTCCCCGGCCGACCGCTGGTCCGCCTTCGCCAGCAGCGACGCCAGTAGGTCAGGGCACGGCGGCACCGTGTCCCTAGCGACAGCGTCGTCGTCGAGCAGCGACAGCAACGGCGCGACGGCGGTCAGCTCGTCGACGGCTTCCTGACACGAGACACACCCGGCCAGGTGTTCCTCGAATTCGCTCCGGTCGGCATCCGAGAGTGCACCCAACACGTACGCGGCATCCCACGTCGCGAGTTCGTGGTCCGGGCTCCAAGATTCCGTCACTGCGCTCCCCCAGTCTCCAGGCCCATCTCCACCAAGGCTTGGCGAAGTGAACGCAGCGCATGGTGCAGCCGCGACTTCACCGTGCCTTCGGCGATCCCGAGATCGGCGGCGATCTGCGCCGTGGTCCACCCCTGGTAGTAGGAGCGGCCGACCACCGCCCGGTGGTCTGCGGACAGCTGCGCCATCGCGTCGCCGACCAATGCTCGGTCCAGCGCCCCGCCTGCCTCGTCGGGACCGGCCGGTTCCGACGGCGCCGATCCGTCGAACGAGATCACCTCGTCGCGGAACCGGGCGCTGCGTCGGTCATCGATGACCATGTTCCTGGCCACGGTGAAAAGCCAAGCACGTGGTGACTGCCCGTTGGTGAAGACGTGCGGGTGTTGCCACGCCCGCAGCAAGGTTTCTTGCACCACGTCCTCGGCATGGGCGGGATCACCGGTCAACCGCCACACATAGCGCCATAAAGCCGCGGCATGTTGGTCCCACAGCCGCTTGACAGCGTTCGCGTCCGCGCCGGTGTCCGGTATCTCCATCACCAGCCTTTCGGTGGTGACACGGTTGCGCTGCCCGTTCGGTTCAATCGGTCGTCGGACGAAATCAGCCGAGGGTCAGGATGCGGGGTCCATCGTCGGTGGCAGCGACGGTGTGCTCCCAGTGTGCGGCACGCGAACCGTCGGCGGTAGTGACCGTCCACTGGTCGTCGAGCACAACAGTCCGCCGCGTTCCCAAGGTCAGCATCGGTTCGATGGCCAGCACCGACCCGGGGGCCAGCAGCGGACCGCGGCCGGGAGCTCCCTCGTTGGGCAGAAACGGATCCATGTGCATCTGTCTGCCGATGCCGTGTCCGCCGTACCCCTCGACGATGCCGAACTTCCGCCCGTAGCGGGCTTCGGCCGCGTGAGTCGCGGTTTCGATGGCATGCGAGACGTCGGTCAGCCGGTTGCCGGGCACCATCGCGGCGATCCCGGCCTCCATCGACTCCTTGGTCGCCTGGGAGAGCAGCTCGTCGGCGGGGATGAGTGGGCCGACGCCGAAGGTGATCGCGGCGTCACCGTGCCAGCCGTCCAGGATCGCGCCGCAATCGATGGAGACCAGATCACCCGCACCGAGTTCCTCACCGGCGGCAGGGATGCCGTGCACGACACGGTCGTTGACCGAGCAGCAGATGGACGCCGGAAAGCCGTGGTAGCCGAGGAACGACGGCGTTGCGCCGGCGTCGCGAATCACCGATTCGGCGATCTCGTCGAGGCTCCGCGTCGAAACCCCGGGAACCGCGGCTTCGCGCACCGCCCGCAGCGCGGCGGCGACCACGGCCCCGGCAGCGGCCATCGCGTCGAGTTCGGCAGCGCTGCGCTGCGGAACCACTTTGCGACTGCGCAGGCCCGCCAGGCCGATCACCGCTACTTCCCCAGGGCCCGCAGGGCGCGGGCGAACACCTCATCCACCGAACCGACGGCGTCGACGGTTTTCAACTCGCTGTTGTAGTACTCGATCAGCGGTGCGGTTTCGTCGCGGTAGACATTCATCCGATTGTGGATGACGTCGTCGGTGTCGTCGGCGCGGCCGCGCGCCTTGAGCCGTTCGAACAAGGCGTCTTCGGGAACGCGGAACTCCAGTACAGCGTCGAGCTGGATGCCTCGGCGCTCGAGCATGTCGTGCAAGGCCTGGGCCTGAGGCACCGAACGTGGGTAGCCGTCCAGGATGAACCCCGCGCCGGTGGTATCAGGATCGCTCAGCCGGTCGTCGACGAGCTCGTTGGTCAGTTCGGCCGGTACCAGATCACCGGCGTCCAGGTAGCGCTTGGCTTCCAGTCCCAGCTTGGTGCCGTTGCCGATGTTCTGCCGGAAGAGTTCACCGGTGGACAGGTGCGGTATCTCCAGCTTTTCGGCCAGCTTTTCGGCTTGCGTGCCCTTACCTGCTCCGGGCGGTCCCAGCAACACCAGTCTCACTTGAGAAACCCTTCGTAATTGCGCTGCATGAGCTGACTTTCGATTTGCTTTACCGTATCCAACGCGACACCGATCGCGATCAGCACTGCGGTACCACCGAACGGCAGGTTTTGCACCGTCCCCGTGCTGCCGATCTGGAGGAACACATTGGGCAGCACCGCGATGACACCCAGGTAGATCGAGCCCGGCAGGGTGATCCTGCTCAGCACGTAACGCAGATAATCGGCGGTTGGCTTGCCCGGCCGAATGCCGGGGATGAAGCCACCGAACTTCTTCATCTCATCGGCGCGCTCATCAGGGTTGAACGTGATCGACACATAGAAGTACGTGAAGAAGATGATCAGCGAGAAATAGATGCCGATGTATACCGGGCTGCCGGGGTTCGACAAGTAGTTGCTGACGAACTTGTCCCACCAGCTGTTACCCAGGCCGCCGCTGCCGCTGCGGATCAACTGGGTGATCAGATGCGGAATATAAATCAGCGACGACGCGAAAATGACCGGGATAACGCCGGCCTGATTGACCTTCAGCGGCAGATACGTCGAGGTGCCGCCGTACATGCGGCGGCCGACCATCCGCTTGGCGTACTGCACCGGGATGCGGCGCTGACCCTGCTCGACGAACACCACGCCGACGACGATGATCAGCGCAGCCACACAGACCGTGGCGAACACCACCCCGCCACGGCTGTCCAGAATGTTCTTGCCTTCGCCCGGTATTCGGGCGGCGATACCCGCGAAGATCAGCAGCGACATGCCGTTGCCGATGCCACGCTCGGTGACCAGCTCGCCCATCCACATCACCAGCGCCGCGCCCGCGGTCATCACCAGCACGATGACGACCAGGGTGAAGATGCTCTGGTTGGCGATGATGTCCAGGTTGCAGCCCTGCAGCAGTCCGCCGTTGGCGGCCAGCGCCACGATGCTGGTGGCTTGCAAGATGGCCAGCGCTATCGCCAGATAACGCGTGTACTGGGTCATCTTGGCCTGTCCGGACTGGCCTTCTTTTCGCAGCTCTTCGAACCGCGGGATCACCACGGTGAGCAGCTGCACGATGATGCTCGCGGTGATGTAGGGCATCACCCCGACCGCAAACACGGTCAGCTGCAGCAGCGCGCCACCGGAGAACAAGTTGATCAGCGAATAGATCTGCGCCGATGCCCCGCCGCTGATCTGCGCGAGGCATTTCTGCACATTGGGGTAGTTGACGCCAGGCGACGGCACCGTCGCGCCTAGGCGATAGAGAATCACGATGCCGAGCGTGACCAGGATCTTCCGTCTCAGGTCGACTGTTCGCAGCGATGAGATGAAAGCCGAAAGCACTCTTCCTCCTGCGCAGCCGGGCTCCGGTCGCGGCGTGTCAACTGGCTGGTGTGTCCAGCCCTGAAGTGTCTTGCATTGTCCTGCGTCACGCGCCGAGCACCTGCAGGTTAGGACGAGTCCAGGCGCGCGTCAGACAGTCTACGAGACTAACAGCGCACGAAGCGTCCGCGCGCAAACGGGTGGGCTGCACCCAGCGACGAGGCGTAGAGTCTGGGTGGCTCTTTACCTTGGCTAAGTATGAAGTCAACGGCAGGTGGCGGAAAGGTTAAGCATGGCACGCAGCGACACCGACAGTTGGGATCTGGCCTCGAGCGTGGGCGCCACAGCGACGATGGTCGCGGCGGCCCGGGCGCTGGCCACCGAGGACGCCGATCCGATCATCAACGACCCGTTCGCCGCCCCGCTGGTACGGGCGGCGGGCATCGACTTCTTCACCCGGGTCGTCGACGGGGAGATCGACCCCTCCGACACCGGCGCTGGCGGCACCGTCGAACTGCAGACCGAAACCGACTCGCTGGCGGTTCGCACCCGGTTCTTCGACGAATTCTTCTTGGGCGCGGCCGCGGCAGGGATCGGTCAGGCCGTGATCCTGGCCGCCGGTCTGGACGCCAGGGCCTACCGGCTGGAATGGCCGGCCGGCAGCGTCGTGTACGAGGTCGACCAACCCCGGGTCGTCGCGTTCAAAAGCGAGACCATGGCCCAGCTTGGCGCCGAACCGAAGGCGCAGCGCCGCACGGTCGCCGTCGACCTGCGCGACGACTGGCCGGCTGAGTTGCGCAACAGTGGTTTTGACGAGACCAAGCCGTCAGCGTGGAGCGCCGAGGGGCTGTTGATGTACCTGCCGCCCGAAGCCCAGGATCGGCTCTTCGACTACATCACCGCGCTCAGCGCCCCCGGCAGCCAACTGGCCACCGAATACCATCCCGACACCAGTTCGACGATGGCCGAGCGCAGCAGGCTGATGAACGATCGGTGGGCCAGTCTCGGTTGCGACGTCGATTTGTCCGGCTTGTTCTACGAGGGCGAGCGCAACAACGTCGCGGATTACCTCACCGACCGGGGTTGGCAGGTGAACGCCCGGAAACGACGGGACCTGTTCGGCGAATACGGTCGGGTTTTCCCCGGCGACGACGCCCTGGCCGCGTTCCGCGACATCGTCTCTCTGACCGCAACCCGCAGATAGGAGGTCGGAAGATGACCGCAGGCGACACCGGACGACATGACGGCGACAGCTGGGACCTGGCTTCCAGCGTGGGCGCCACCGCCACCGCGGTGGCCGCTCGACGCGCGATGGCTTCCAAAGGCCCGAATCCCCTGATCGACGATCCCTTCGCCGAGCCACTGGTCAACGCGGTCGGGGTCGAGGCCTTCATCAAGATGATGAACGGCGAGATCGAGCTCACCGACGACGATCCGGCGTTCACCTCGCAGCGGCTGGCCGAGGGAATGGCGGTGCGGACCCGGTTCTTCGACAACTTCTTCGCCGACGCCGCCGCGGCGGGTGTGCGCCAGGCCGTCATCCTGGCCGCGGGGCTCGACACCCGCGCCTACCGGTTGACGTGGCCGCCGGGAACTGTGGTGTACGAGGTCGACCAGCCGCAGGTGATCGAATTCAAGACCCGCACTCTGGCTGATCTCGGTGCGACCCCGGCCGCCGACCGTAGGACAGTCGCCGTCGATCTGCGCGAGGACTGGCCGGGCGCCCTGCGGGACAACGGCTTCGACGCCGAAAGCCCAACGGCGTGGATCGCCGAAGGACTGCTGGGTTACCTGCCGCCGGACGCGCAGGATCGGCTGTTCGACAACATTACCGCGCTCAGTTCGGCCGGCAGCAGAATCGGCACCGGCTACGTTCCGGACATGCGTGATCGCATCGCCAAACGGGGCAAAGAGATCAGCGAGCGTTGGCGCCGCCTCGGACTGAACATGAACTGGGCCGAGCTGGTGTACGACGGCGAGCGTAACGACGCCGCGGAGTACCTGGCCGGCCGCGGCTGGCAGACCACGGTGCGGACCACCCCAGAGCTGTATGCGGCCAACGGTTTTGAGTTTCCGGCTGCCCCATCGCTGGTCGCGTTCGGGGACATCAGGTACGTCTCCGCGGAGCTAACGTAACGACGCCAGCTCCAAAAACCGGCGGTAGCGTTCAGCCACCGGCTCAACCCAGGCCGGATGCGGCTCGACCACCCGCTCGATCCAGGCCCAGCGGGCGGCGTCGGTCATCGTCGACTCCAGACCCACCGCCATCCGACCCAGGAATGCCGCGCCCAGCGCCGCCCCCTCGGCCACCCCGGACACCTGCACCGGCCGGCCGGTGGCGTCGGCGATGGCCTGTATCCATGGCTGCACCCGGGTCCCGCCGCCTGCGGCCACGATCCGCGATACGTGCGTCCCGCTGAGGTCGATGAGCTGGCGGACGACGAAGCCCGACGCCTCGTATGCGGCCCGCCGCAGTGCCGCCGCATCGTGGCTGAGATCCAGCCCGTCGAGCATGCCGCGACGATCGGGGTCGTGGAACGGTGTGCGCTCGCCGCGCAGGTAGGGCAACCACACCGGCACCCGCAGCGGAGCGGCCGCCGCGCAGTCGCCCGGCCCCAGGACACGATCGACCCAACCGAGGAACAGCCCGCCGGCATTGCTCGCCCCGCCGATCTGGCTCTTCCCGGTCATCGTCGGGATGGTCCACAGGCCGGGCACCTGCCGCACCTCGGGGATGGTCACCCAGACGATCAACGTGGTGCCGCACAGCACCAACACGTCGCCGTCGTGGTCAACGGCGGCCACCATTTGCTCGCACAGCGCGTCGATGGCCCCGACCGCCAGCGCGGTGTCTGTTCCGTGCACCCGCCCGACGGCGGCGCCCGGCGCGTCGACGCGTGGCATCTGTTCGACCGTGGCGCCGCGTTCGGCGCAGGCTTCGGCGTTCCAGCCGTCGCCGTCGAAGAGCGGCGAGGCGGTGTAAGCAGTGGGAAAGTCGACGACCGCCTCGCCGGCCAACGCATAATTGGCCACCGCCGGAGCCGCCCAGTATCCCGCCGCGTCAGGCGCTTGGGCGGCCGTCCAGCGCACGAATTCGGCAGCCTCACCCACCGGGAAGGGGCCTTCGATAGCGTCGGCACCACGAACGCGGCCGCGACCGTCCCCGTACAGCAGCCCCGGCGTGATCGGACGCCCGCCGGAGTCGACCGCGGTCAGCGACGGGACCATCGCGGACACGGCGACGGCCAGCGCATCCGGCCGGGCCAGCTGGTCCAGGGCCGCCAACGGACCCGCACGCCAGGCTTCGTCGGCGTCGTGTTCCAACCGGTCCGGTGCCGGCACCCGCAACTGGTGCGGAATCCGTGCCCGCGCCACCACCTGGCCGTCCTCGTCGGCAGCCACCGCTTTGACGGCGGTGGTACCGATGTCGATGCCGAGTGTGACGTCTTTGCGTGACACGGGCGTCACCGTACGCCTCTCATCGGAAGCGTTCCGATGTTTGTGTACGGCATGGTCGTTCGATCAGCTAAGCCGGGAACCGGTCAGACCTTGGGCGCGCCGGGCCCCGGCGTGTTGCCGAATGCGGCGAACACCGCCAAGGGGTCCAGGTAGTCGCGCCAGTACACGATCTTGCGGTCCTTGACCGTGATCACCGAGATGAATCGGTTGACGTACGGCGCACCGGTACGCACCACCGTGCCGTGCATGGTGTACTCCAGAATCACAACGGATTTGGCGGCGTCGTAATACGAATGCACGTCGCTGCTCCCGGTCTGAATGATCGAATCCCCATAATCGGAATACAACTCAGCCAGCGCGTCGCGCCCGACAATTCTGCGCGGGTAATCCGGGACCGTGATGATGTACTCGACCACCACATCCTCGGCGTGGATATCGAAGAAATCGTCGCCGTCGACCAAGCCCTCCAGACCCTTGGCCACAACCTCAAAGTAGGGGCGCATCGCAGCGTACTTCGCCATGTCTCGCGACGTCATGAATAGTCTCCTCGCTCCTCTCCTTTGGTCGTTCCGCGCGTCGACTCTAGGCCCTAACGCCGACATTTAAGTCACCGGGAGAGCTCCGCGACGTCGCCATCTTCCCCCGGCTCACCCGGCATCAAACCGGACTAGCGCAGACTTGGAACATGATCACGCGACCAGTAATCGTGAGGCCTGATTTGGAGGGTGCACAGTGCGTGCTTTGGTGACCGCCCCGCTACGTGGCGAGGGGTTCGACAAGCTGCGCCGGCTAGCCGACGTGATCTACGACCCGTGGATCGAGGCGACCCCGCTGCGGATCTACTCCGCCGAGCAGCTGGCCGACCGGATCTCGTCGGAATCCGCCGATATCGTTGTGGTGGAAAGCGATTCGGTTAGTGGACCGGTGTTCGAGTTGGGCTTGCGGGCCATCGCATCAACCCGTGGAGATCCCAACAACGTCGACGTCGCGGGCGCGACCGCGGCCGGGATCCCGGTGCTGAACACTCCGGGCCGCAATGCCGACGCGGTCGCCGAGATGACGCTGGCACTGCTGTTCGCCGCCACCCGCCAGGTGCTCGGCGCCGACGCCGACGTGCGGGCCGGAGAGGTGTTCCGCGACGGCAGCATTCCGTACCAGCGCTTCCGGGCGTGGGAAGTGGCCGGCCGAACCGCCGGGCTGATCGGCCTCGGTGCCGTCGGGCGGGCGGTCAAGTGGCGCATGGCCGGCCTCGGCATGCGGGTCATCGCTTACGACCCGTACAACGACGAGGCCCGGCACAGCCTGGAGGACTTGCTCGCCGAGGCGGACATCGTCTCGCTGCACGCGCCGGTCACCGCCGATACCGCGGGGCTGATCGGTGCCAAGCAGTTCGCGGCCATGCGCGACGGCGTCGTCTTCCTCAATAGCGCGCGGGCCCAACTGCATGACACCGACGCGCTCGTCGACGCGCTGCGCAGCGGCAAGGTGGCCGCCGCGGGCCTGGACCACTTCGTCGGGGAATGGCTGCCGACCGATCACCCCTTGATTGCGCTGCCCAACGTGGTGCTCACGCCGCATATCGGCGGAGCGACGTGGAACACTGAGGCGCGCCAGGCGCAGATGGTGGCCGACGACCTCGACGCGCTGCTGTCCGGCAACCGGCCTGCCCATATCGTCAACCCGGAGGTGCTAGGACCGTGACGGTCGTGAGATCGGTCGCCGACCCCGAGGCCGCGGTGCTGGCCGCGGCCAAGGACATGCTGCGCCGCGGGTTGGTCGAGGGCACCGCGGGCAACATTTCGGCGCGCCGCGTTGACGGCAACCTGGTCATCACCCCCTCGTCGGTCGACTACGCCGACATGACGCTGGACGACCTGGTGCTGGTCGATCCCGAAGGCGCGGTGCTGCAGGCCGCCGACGGCCGATCGCCCTCGACGGAGATGAAGTTGCACCTGGCCTGCTACCAGGCGTTCGACGACATCGGCAGCGTCATCCACAGTCACCCGGTGTGGGCCACCATGTTCGCGATCGCGCATCAGCCGATTCCGGCCTGCATCGACGAGTTCGCCATCTACTGCGGCGGCGACATCCGCTGCAGCGACTACGCGGCATCGGCCACGCCCGAGGTGGGCGCCAATGCGGTGAAGGCGCTGGAAGGCCGCGCCGCGGCGCTGATCGCCAATCACGGCCTGGTGGCGGTCGGCCCCCGACCGGACAAAGTCCTGCACGTCACGGCACTGGTCGAGCGGACCGCCCAAATCGTGTGGGGGGCCAGGGCTCTCGGTGGACCTGTACTCATTCCCGAAGACGTGAATCGCAACTTCGCGGGCGTTTACAGCTACTTGCGCGCCAACCCGATGTAGCTCTGCGGCGACCGCGCCGCGTCTTAGCGGGCGGACCTTCACATCGAGTGTGAATCGACGGTGCCGAACGTGAGTGTGGGGCGGATGTTCGCCTACTTTCCCGCCCTGTCTGCACACTGAAGAACCTGAAATCACACTCGATTCGGCACGTCGACGGCCCCCCACACTCGCGTCCCTCAGCGCTGGTCGAAGGCCACCTTCACGGCACCGCTGTCACCCTGGTTGGCGATGGCCAGGAAAGCGTCGCGCCACTGCGACAGCCCGAAGGTGTGCGTCAGCATGGGACGCAGATCCACTCGGCCTGACCCCACCAGGTCGAGGTAGTGCGCGATCGCGTGCTGGCGAAGCCCGTCGACTTCCTCGACGCCGAAGGCATTGCTGCCGACGAGGGCGATTTCCTTGAAATACAGCGGACTCCACTCCCACCGGCCGGGGGCGTGCACGCCGGCCTTGACCAGCGTCCCCCTGGCGGCCAGGACCCGCACTCCGACCTCAAACGTCTCCGGCTTCCCGACGGTGTCGTAGACGACGTCGACGGCGCCCGGGTATGCCATCGGCAGCCCTTGCAGTGGTTGCCACAGCCGGCCGCCGCCCCAGCTCACCAACTGTTCGATGACCGCCAGCCGGGGCTCGTGCCCCAACACGAGCGCCGCGCCGAACCGGCGAGCCAACTCGGCCTGCGCATCGAACCGGGCCACCACCGCGACCGCCGCGTCCGGATAGAGCGCCCGCAGGATCGCCACCGCGCACAACCCCAATGAGCCGGAGCCGTACACCAGCACGCGACCCGAGCGCGGGGGCGGGTGGCGGGTAATGGCATGCAGCGACACCGAAAACGGGTCGGCGAACACCGCCGACTCGTCGGGCATCGAATCGGGCACCGCGAACAGCATGCTGTCGTGGGCCGGCATCAATTCGGCGTAGCCGCCGGTCACGTCGGCCGACACGCCGGTGTGGATCCCGGGTTTGATGTCGCCGTCGCAGAAGCTCCAGCACAGGCTGTAGTCGCCACCCTCGCACGCCGGGCAGGGCGGTTCGATGCCGCGCGGCCCACAGGACAGCCACGGGTTGAGCACGACGCGCTGGCCCACCTCCAGACCGCGGGCGTGCGGTCCCAACTGGACCACGTCGGCGACCACCTCGTGGCCCATGACCTGAGGAAACGAACAGAACGCCGCCATCGCGTTGTCGGCGTCACCCTCGCCGAAGTCCAGCAGTATCTGTTTGGAGTCCGAGCCGCAGATACCGGTCAGCCGGGGCCGGGTGATCACCCAATCGTCATGGAGCAGTCGAGGATCCGCTACCTGTCGTAGCGCGACCGGGCTGGACGCGAGGTTCTTGGCCAGCAGGTTGGCGCCGTCGGGAATCTCGAAGGGCTCTGACCGCACCCCGAAAACCAGCGCACGCATCAGCGCGCCTCGCCGGAAAACACCACCGCCGCGCCGGTGATCAGCACCCGCTTTCCTGCAGCCGCGTCCACCATGGCCACAGCGTCGCGCGAATGCCCGGTCGCGACAGGGGTTTCGGCAATATGCCTGCATAAAGGCCGTGCGACGGCGTGGTAAGCTCGTTATATTGGCTAAGTAATAACTGGGCTTGACGGAGGGGTAGCGATGGGACGCACCGACGACGACACCTGGGACCTGGCATCGAGCGTCGGGGCGACCGCCACCATGGTCGCGGCATCCCGCGCGATGGCCAGCAGGGCCGAACGGCCACTGATCAACGACCCGTACGCCGAGCCGCTGGTTCGGGCGGTCGGCCTGGATCTGTTCACCCGGCTGGCTGCCGGTGAGCTGACCCCCGCAGACCTCGAGGACCAGAACGACGGCTCTCCGGCAGGAATGCAGCGGATGACCGACAACATGGCGGTCCGCACCAAATTCTTCGACGAGTTCTTCGTCGACGCGACCAACGCGGGGATCAGGCAGGCGGTGATCTTGGCGTCCGGACTGGACGCGCGCGCTTACCGGCTGCCTTGGCCGGCCGGCACCACGGTGTTTGAGATTGACCAGCCGCAGGTGATCGAATTCAAGTCCCGCACGCTCGCCGAGTTGGGCGCCGAGCCCACCGCCCACCGGCGCACGGTCGCCATCGATCTGCGCGACGACTGGCCGGCTGCGTTGCGCTCGGAAGGTTTCGACCCCGATCAGCCCAGCGCGTGGAGCGCCGAGGGCCTGCTGGGTTATCTGCCACCCGATGCGCAGGACCGCCTGCTGGACACCATCACCGCACTCAGCGCGCCGGGTAGCCGGATCGCAACCGAGAGCGGACCCGCCCGCGACCCCGCGCACGAGGAGCGGATCAAGGACCGTTTCCGGACGGTGTCGCAGCGCTGGCGTAAACACGGACTCGACCTCGACATGACCCAGCTCGTGTATTTCGGCGACCGCAACGAGGCCTCGCCGTACCTATCCGACCGTGGATGGCAGATGGGTGGCAGCACCATCCGGGAATTGTTCGCCGCCAACGGTCTTGAGCCCATCGCCGACGACGACTTACCGTTCGCCGACCGTCTCTATGTCAGCGGCACGCTGACCGACAAGAAATAGGAGTTCATCGATGCCACGTACCCATGACGACAGCTGGGATCTGGCCTCCAGTGTGGGAGCGACCGCGACCATGGTGGCGACCTCACGAGCGCTGGCGTCGGAGGGACCCGAGCCGCTGCTCGACGATCCCTTCGCCGCTCCGCTGGTGCGCGCGGTGGGCCTTGCGCCATTCGTGCGCATTCTCGACGGGGACATCAGCCTGGAGGATGACGAGTGGCTGAATCGCAAGACGCGCACCGAGCAAATGACCGTGCGCACCAGGTTTTTTGACGACTTCTTCAGCGGCGCCGCCGCGGCGGGTGTACGTCAGGCGGTGATCCTGGCGTCAGGGTTGGACACTCGGGCCTACCGGCTGACGTGGCCGGCCGGCACCACGGTGTACGAGATCGACCAGCCCCAGGTGATCGAGTTCAAAACCAGCACGCTGGCTGACCTCGGCGCCACACCGGGCGCGGAACTGCGTACCATCGCCATCGATCTCCGCGACGACTGGCCAAGCGCTTTGCGGGCCGGCGGTTTCGACGTCGATCAACCGACTGCGTGGAGCGCCGAGGGATTGCTGCCCTACCTGCCGTCCGAGGCTCAGGATCGATTGTTCGACAACATCACCGCGCTCAGCGCGCCGGGCAGTCAGCTGGCCACCGAGCACGTCGCCGATCCGAACGCGTTCTCCCATGAGCGCGTGCAAAGCATCAGCGAGCGGTGGCACCGTGTCGGTTTCAACCTCAACGCGGCCGACCTGTTCTACATCGGCGAGCGCAGCATCGTCGCCGACTATCTGACCGAGCACGGTTGGCAGGTCAACGCGCATCCCGCCACAGAACTTTACGCCCGCAACGGGTTTGCGTTCCCTGAAAATGAGACGATGGCTCTCTTCAGAGAAATGAGCTACGTTGCCGCGACCCTGAAATAGGGCAGGCATGGCACGCACCGATGACGACAGCTGGGATCTGGCCTCCAGCGTGGGCGCCACCGCGACCATGATCGCCGCGGGCCGGGCGATGGCGACCAGGGATCCTCGGCGACTGATCAACGACCCGTTCGCCGACCCGCTGGTCCGCGCCGTCGGGCTGGAGTTCTTCGTCAGGATGATCGACGGCGAACTCGACCTATCGCTGATCCCGAACGCATCGCCGGAGCGTGTGCAGGCGATCGTCGACGGAACTGCCGTGCGTACCAAGTACTTTGACGATTACCTGCTGACCGCCGTGCGTGCGGGCGTGCGGCAGGTGGTGATCCTGGCATCGGGTTTGGACTCACGCGCCTACCGGTTGGACTGGCCTTCGGAGACGGTGGTCTATGAGATCGACCAGCCCGAGGTGATCGCGTTCAAGACGACGACGCTGGCCGATCTCGGTGCCAAGCCCGCCGCCACGCGGCGAACGGTCGCCATAGACCTGCGTGCCGACTGGCCGGCCGCGTTGCAGGCCGCGGGCCTGGACCCCGGTGCACCCACGGCTTGGGTGGCCGAGGGCCTGCTGATCTACTTGCCCTCGGAAGCTCAGGACCGGTTGTTCGACAACATCACCGCGCTGAGCGCGCCCGGCAGTGCGATCGCCACCGAATACGTGCCGGGCATCAAGGACTTCGACGCCGACCGCGTTCGCGAGATGTCCGCGCCGCTTCGCGAGCTGGGTATCGACATCGATATGCCGTCGCTGATTTACGCCGGCGAGCGCAGCCACGTCATCGACTACCTGCGTGCCAAGGCATGGGATGTCGTCGACACCTCGCGCACCGACTTGTTCATCGAGAACGGGCTGCGGGTTCCCTCCCCCGACAACGACGATCCATTGGGCGAAATCATCTACGTCAGCGCAACGCTCAGCAGCTAGAAGCGGGACTCCCCCATCCACAGCACACTGGCACCGGTCAACGACCGCTCGGCCTGCTCGACGATCCCGACCACCGACTGGGCGATCAACGCGCCCAACGCATCCGGCAGCGACGCCGCCGCCGGCTGCGAGGACGGCCGCGGCCGCAGGAACTCCCACAGTGACGAACCCGGATAGCCGATCAAGCGGACCTTGTCGTCTTGATCCAAGCCGGCCAGCACCTTGGCGCGGCGCACCGCGGTTCTTAAGCCTCCGAGTTCGTCGACCAGGCCGTGTTCGAGGGCGTCCGCGCCGGTCCATACCCGGCCCCGGGCCACCGCGTCCACCGCATCGAAGCTCAGGTTGCGCCCCTCGGCGACCCGTTGCACGAAGTCTTTGTAGAACAGGTCCGCCTCGGCCTCGACCTGGGCGTGCTGCTCGGGGGTGAACGGCGCATTGATCGACCAGGCATCGGCATTGGCGTTGGTACGCACCGAATCCGACCCGACACCCAGCCGATCCTTCAGGTCGCGGGCGACCAGCTTTCCGGCCAGCACGCCGATCGAACCCGTGATCGTCCCGGGGTTGGCCACGATCGCATCGGCGCCCATCGACACGTAGTAGCCGCCCGAGGCGGCGACCGCACCCATCGACGCCACCACCGGCTTACCGCGCTTGCGGGCTTGCGCGACCTCCCGCCAGATGGTTTCCGACGCACTGACCGAGCCGCCCGGCGAGTCGACCCGCAGCACGATCGCGGACACCGCATCGTCGGCGGCCGCCTCGCGCAGACCCGCCGCAATGGTGTCGCCTCCTGCGTTGGACGAGCCGAAAGGCAACCGCGACCCGCCGCGACCGCTGACGATCGGACCGGCAACGGTCACGATCGCGATCGTGGACTTGGGCTTGCGCCCCGGCATCGCCGGCCGCGGCGGTCCGCCCGGGCCGGTCGCCCGGGCGTAGCGGCTCAGATACAGCCGCGGCGGAGCGTCGTCGGCGTCAGCATCCCCGGACTCAGGCGAAAACCCTTCGGCACCAACCAGTTCCGCTATCCGCGCATATGCCTCGTCGCGGTAGCCGACGCGATTGATCAGCCCCGAGTGCACAGCGGCCTCGCGCAGCAGCGGCGCCTGGTCGGCCAGCCCGTCGAGGGAGTCATAGTCGACGTTGCGCGACTCGGCGATCGCCTGCCAGACCTGGGCCCGCAGGCTCTCCAGCAGCCGGGTGTCGGCCTCGCGATGCGCGTCGGTGTAGCGGTCCTGGGTGAAGAGGTTTACCGCCGACTTGTATTCACCGCGCGTGACGAACTGCGCTTCGATACCGGCTTTGTCCAGTGCGTCCCGCAGGAACAAGGCATTGGTGGCGAAGCCGATCAGGCCGACGGTCCCCGCCGGCTGCATCCACACCTCACCGAATGCCGACGCCAAGTAGTAGGACAGCGTTCCCGGATACGTCTCGGCCCAGGCCAGCGACGGCTTGACCGCGGTAAACGCTGTGACAGCCTCCCGCAGCTCCTGGACCGGTCCCGCCGCGGCGGCCGTAAGCTCCACACGGGCAATCAGGCCGCCGATCCGGGGATCCTTGGCGGCCCGGTGCAGCGCAGACACCGCTTCACGCAGCACCAACGGGCGGCCGCCGCCGGTGATGATTGCCAGCGGATCCATCCCGCCGGCTTCAGGTGGCGCGACGCGCAGGTCGAGTTCGAGCACACAGCCGCTTGGAACACCGTGGTGACGGGCGGTGTCCACCCGACGGGCCAACGCGCGCACGTCGTCAATACCCGGCGGGTCGGGCAGGAAAGAGAACATCTACCGAGCCTACCGATGGCCAACGGCAACGCCGCGGCGCCACAGCCCGGACCGTACGGTGACAGGGTGCGGTTCTCCATCTCGATCCACCAATTCGATTCGGGAGTATTCGACGCGGCCGGCCTGCGCGCCTACTTGACGCGGGCCGAGCAACTCGGGTTCGAGGGCGGGTGGGTGCTCGAGCAGATCATCGGGGAGGCGCCGCTGCTTGCCCCGCTGGAGCTGCTTGCCTATGCGGCCGCCTGCACCGAACGGCTGCGCCTTGGGGTGGCCGTGTTGGTCTCGTCACTGCACGACCCGCTGCAGCTGGCGTCGTCGATCACCGCGGTCGACCGGCTCAGCCACGGCAGGCTCGATGTCGGAGTGGCCCCCGGCGGCGGCTCCCGCAGGTTCGCCGCATTCGGCGTGGACAAGTCGACGTACATCAGCAGTTTCACCGAGGGCCTGGAGCTGATGAAGGCGGCATGGTCCGATGCGCCGAGCGTGACGTTTGAGGGTCGGTTCCGTAGTGTCGACGACCTGCCGATTCAGCCCAAGCCCGTACAGCGGCCGCATCCACCGATCTGGTTCGGCGGCCAGGCACCCAAGGCACTGGCACGCGCGGTGCGCCATGGCGATGCCTTCATGGGTGGAGGTTCGTCGACCACCGCGAAGTTCGCCGAGGCGGTGAAGAGCGTGCAGCGCGAGCTGGCCGGGCAAGGCAAGGATCCGGCGACGTTCCCGATCGGCAAGCGGGTCTACCTGATGGTCGACGACGACCCGGCCAAGGCGCGCGAGCGCGTGCTCACCGGGTTGCACCGCATCTACGGCGCGATGCCCGGCGTCGACGCGGTGCCGGTGTCGGGCACCGCTGAGGACGTCGCATCCGGTTTGCGGGAGGTCATCGACGCGGGCGCCGAAACGATCCTGCTCAACCCGGTTGGCCGCGACGTCGCCGAGGACCACGAGCAGATGGAACGCCTCGCCGCAGAAGTGATTCCGCAGCTCTGCTGAATACGCCGCAGACCGGACTGCCCCATGTCCGGCGGTTGGCGAGCGAGTTCGGTCAAGGTGTCCGTTCAGACCGGCCAGTCGCGGTATAACCAGTCCATGGTTCTCAAAGTCGCCGTATCACCCGACCTGACCGGCGGAGACGCCGACGCGGGCTACGGCAAGGTCGCCGACGCATTCCGCGCGAACTTCGCGGCCGGTCGCGAGGTCGGCGCCGCGCTCGCGGTCTACCGTGACGGCGTCAAAGTGGTCGACCTGTGGGGCGGCTACCGCAACGGCATCACCAAAGCGCCCTGGCAGCAAGACACCGTCGTCAACATGTTTTCGACAACGAAAGGTGTTGCGTCCCTTGCAGTCACGTTAGCCGCGTCGCGCGGACTGATCAGCTACGACGCCAAGGTCGCCGATTACTGGCCGGAGTTTGCGCAAGCCGGCAAAGCTGACGTGACCGTCCGGCAGCTGCTGTCGCATCAAGCCGGACTTTGCGCACTGGACGCACCGCTTCGGCTGGCCGACCTCAACGACCGGGAAAAATTATCCGCGGTGCTGTCAGCCCAGGCCCCGGCTTGGCCGCCGGGCAGCCGCCACGGTTATCACACCCTCACTCTGGGCTGGTACGAATCCGAGCTGATCCGGCACGCCGACCCCGCAGGCCGGACGCTGGGCCAATTCTTCGCCGACGAGATCGCCCGCCCACTCGACCTGGACCTGCACATCGGGTTGCCGACATCGGTGGACCGCGGTCGCGTCGCACACTTGCACGGCTGGCCACGCGCCGAGGCGCTGTTGCACCTGAATGTGATGCCGCCTCGATTCGCCCTGGCGTTGCTGAATCCCTCCAGCCTGACGGGGCGAAGCATCAATCTGCCCAACGACGTCGACGCGATGCGCGACTTCAACCGCGAAGAGGTGCGTACCGTCGAAATACCCGCCGCCAATGGCATCGGCGACGCCCGCGCGGTCGCCAAGGCCTACAGCTGTGCGGCCACTGGTGGAAGCGAACTCGGCTTGACCGCAGACACTCTCGACGCGCTGACCCGATCAGCGGTCACACCGACCGGCGGGATCAGAGACAAGGTGCTGCATGTCGATACAGTGTTCTCACTGGGCTACTGCAAACCGGTGTCACACTTCTGCTTTGGATCGTCCGACAAGGCGTTCGGCACTCCGGGATTCGGCGGATCGTTCGGATTCGCCGACCCCGACACCGGAGTCGGCTTCGCATACGTGATGAACAGGTTGGGTTTTCACCTGTGGAGCGACCCGCGCGAACTGGGCCTGCGCCAAGCGTTGTTCCGCGACGTACTGGGCAACCGCCCGCAGACGTAGCGAGGTTCCGCGCGCTCGACTCAGGACGTTTCGGTCGCCGAGCCGCCGGCCGCGGTGATCTTCTCCCGCGCGCTGCCGCTGAACTTGTGCGCGGTGACGTCGACCTTGACGGCCAACTTCCCGTCACCGAGAACCTTGACGAGCGAGTTCTTTCGAACCGCTCCCTTGGCCACCAACTCGTCCAACCCGACCGAACCGCCTTGCGGGAAAAGACGATTGATGTCGCCGACATTGACGACTTCGTATTCGGTGCGGAAGCGGTTGCGGAAGCCCTTCAGTTTGGGCAGCCGCATGTGGATCGGCATCTGCCCGCCCTCGAAGGTAACCGGCACGTTCTTACGGGCCTTGGTGCCCTTGGTGCCGCGGCCCGCGGTCTTACCCTTGGAGCCCTCACCACGACCGACGCGGGTGCGCTTGGTCTTCGACCCGGGCGCGGGGCGCAGGTCATGCAGTTTGATGGTCACTTGCTACCTCCCGCTGTGCCGGCCGGCTCGACCTCAACGAGGTGCCGCACGACGGCGATCAGCCCGCGGGTCTGAGCGTTGTCGTCGCGAACCACCGATTGGCGAATTCGTCGAAGTCCCAGTGTGCGAAGGCTCTCCTGCTGCTTCCAGCGGGTGCCGATCGTGCTGCGCACCTGGGTGATCTTCAGCTGCGTCGACGGTGTTGCTTTTCCTGCGGCCATAGTTACGCCGTTCCTTCACGAGCGGTGCCGGCGCTTGCGGCCAACGCCTCACTTTCGCGGCGAGCGCGCAACATGCCGGCCGGGGCGACATCCTCGATCGGCAGTCCGCGCCGGGCGGCCACCTCTTCGGGCCGCTGCAACAGCTTGAGTGCGGCAACCGTGGCGTGCACGACGTTGATCGCATTGTCGCTGCCCAGTGATTTGGCCAGAATGTCGCGTACACCTGCGCATTCCAACACCGCACGGACAGCACCCCCGGCGATCACACCGGTACCGGGACTGGCCGGGCGCAACAGCACCACGCCGGCGGCGGCCTCGCCCTGTACGGGGTGAGTGATGGTCCCGCCGATCAGCGACACACGGAAAAAGCTCTTCCGGGCCTCCTCGACGCCCTTGGCGATCGCAGCCGGAACTTCCTTGGCCTTGCCATAGCCGACACCGACCATCCCGTTGCCGTCGCCGACGATCACCAGCGCGGTGAAACTGAATCGCCGACCGCCCTTGACGACTTTGGAGACGCGGTTGATGGTGACGACCCGCTCCAGGTAATTGCTCTTGTCGCCGTCACGGTCGCGGCCGCCGCGGCCACCGTCCCGGCGCCCCCGGCTCTCGCGAGAGTCGCGGCCGTCTGAGCGACCTTCCGCGCCGCCCTGCGTGTGGCCGGCCGCTCCGGCCGGTTGATCCGCCATTATGCGGTCCTTCCAATGTCGTGTGAAAACTCGTATGAGGCGTGCAACTCGATGCGTGCCATCAGAACTTCAACCCGCCTTCACGGGCGGCGTCGGCCAGTGCTGCGATCCGCCCGCCGTAGGTGTAGCCGCCGCGGTCGAAGACCACCGTCTCGATTCCGGCGGCTTTGGCCCGCTCGGCGATCAACTGACCGACCCGCACACTGTGGGCCTTCTTGTCGCCCTCCACACCGCGCACGTCCGCCTCGATCGACGAGGCCGCGGCCACGGTTGTGCCGTCGAGATCGTTGACCAGCTGCACGTGAATGTGGCGCGACGAGCGGTGCACCACCAGGCGTGGTCGCTGGTCGGTGCCGGAGATCTTCTTACGCAGGCGTGCGTGCCGCCGCAGCCGCGACTTCCGCCGAACGGCGGACGGGCTCTGCGCAGGCGGCTTCTGCGCGGTGGTGCCGGCTTGTGATTGCGCCATGACTACTTACCTGTCTTTCCGACCTTGCGGCGGATCTGCTCACCCTCGTAGCGCACGCCCTTACCCTTGTACGGGTCGGGACGGCGCAGACGACGGATGTTCGCCGAGATCTGGCCGACCTTCTGCTTGTCGATACCGCTGACGCTGAACTTCGTCGGCGTCTCCACCGCGAATGTGATGCCGTCCGGGGCCTCGATCACCACGGGGTGGCTGTAGCCCAGCGCGAACTCGAGGTTGGAGCCCTTGAGCTGCACCCGGTAGCCGACCCCGAAGATCTCCATCTTGGTCGTGTAACCCTGCGTCACACCCGTGACCAAGTTGGACACCAGGGTGCGTGACAGCCCGTGCAGCGAGCGGTTGCGCCGCTCGTCGTCGGGACGGGCGACCACGATCGCACCGTCGTCGTTGCGTGTGACTCTGATCGGCTCCGCGACGGTGAGGTCCAGGGTGCCCTTGGGCCCTTTGACCGAGACGTTCTGGCCGTCGATCGTTACGTCGACTCCGGTGGGAATCGGAACCGGCTGCTTACCAATGCGCGACATGTCAGTCCCCTCTCACCACACGTACGCGAGGACTTCGCCGCCCACGCCCTGTCTGGCCGCCTGACGGTCGGTCAGCAGGCCCGAGGAGGTCGAGATGATCGCCACACCCAGGCCGCCCAGCACCCGCGGCAGGCTGGTGGACTTCGCGTACACCCGCAACCCCGGCTTGGACACCCGTCGCAAGCCGGCGATGCTGCGCTCCCGGCTGGGGCCATACTTGAGCTGGACTACCAGCGACTTGCCGACCCGAGCATCCTCGGTGCGGAAGTCGCTGATGTATCCCTCCCGCTTCAGGATCGTGGCGATGTTGGCCTTGATCTTGGAGTGGGGCAAAGTCACCTCGTCGTGGTACGCCGAGTTGGCGTTGCGCAGACGCGTCAAAAAGTCTGCGATCGGGTCGGTCATCGTCATGACAGTGTCTGTCACCTTCCTCGCGGCGGTTCCCTGCTCGGGCCTGCCGCGCGCCTGTCCTGGGGTGGTTTATGTCCTGCTTGGTCTGTTACCAGCTGCTCTTCTGCACGCCGGGCAGCTCGCCCGCATGCGCCATTTCGCGCAGGCAGATCCTGCACAACCCGAACTTGCGGAACACCGCGCGCGGGCGGCCGCACCGGTTGCACCGGGTGTAGCCGCGCACCGCGAACTTGGGCTTCTTTGCGGCCTTGTTGACCAGTGCCTTCTTAGCCATCTATTCAGTTCTCCTTGAACGGAAAGCCGAGGGCCCGCAACAGCGCTCGTCCTTCGTCGTCGGTTGTCGCCGAGGTGACGACGGTGATGTCCATTCCGCGGGGCCGGTCGATCTTGTCCACGTCGATCTCGTGGAACACCGACTGCTCGTTCAGCCCGAACGTGTAGTTGCCCGAACCGTCGAACTGCTTGGGTGAGAGCCCGCGGAAGTCCCGGATACGGGGCAACGCGATCGAAACCAGCCGGTCGAGGAACTCCCACATCCGGTCGCCGCGCAGGGTTACCCGCGCTCCGATCGGCATGCCCTCGCGCAGCTTGAACTGTGCGATCGACTTGCGGGCCTTGCGGATCTCCGGCCGCTGTCCGGTGATCAGTGCCAGGTCCTGGACCGCGCCGTTGATCAGCTTGGCGTCGCGGGCGGCGTCGCCCACGCCCATGTTCACCACAACCTTCACCACGCCCGGGATCTGCATGACGTTGGTGTAGGCGAACTCCTTGTTCAGCGCGTCACGGATCTCTTCGCGGTAGCGCGTCTTCAGCCTGGGCTGAACCTTCGCTTGCTCTGTCGTAGTCATGCCTCTAGATGTCCTTGCCGTTGCGCTTGGAGATGCGAACCCGCTTGCCGGTCTCCTCGTCGACTCGGTAGCCGATCCGAGTGGGCGTGCCGTCGGAGTCGACCACCATCACGTTGGAGACGTGGATCGCGGCTTCCTGCGTGACGATCCCGCCTGACTGCGCGCCACGCTGGTTGGTCGAGATCGCGGTGTGCTTCTTGATCCGGTTGACGCCTTCGACAAGCACCTTGTTGCGAGTCGGATAAGCCTGAATCACTTTGCCTTTGGCGCCTTTGTCCTTGCCCGCGATGACCAGGACGGTGTCACCCTTGTGCACCTTCATCTACAACACCTCCGGGGCAAGCGAGACGATCTTCATGAAGCGCTTTTCCCGCAGCTCGCGGCCAACCGGCCCGAAGATGCGGGTTCCACGCGGGTCGTTGTCGGGCTTGATGATCACCGCAGCGTTCTCGTCGAATTTGATGTAGCTGCCATCGGGACGGCGGCGCTCCTTGACGGTGCGCACCACCACGGCCTTGACCACATCACCGCGCTTGACGTTGCCGCCCGGTATGGCGTCCTTGACCGTTGCCACGATGACGTCGCCGATACCGGCGTACCGCCGCGACGAGCCGCCGAGCACGCGGATACACAAGATCTCCTTGGCGCCGGTGTTGTCGGCCACCTTCAGCCGCGATTCCTGCTGAATCACTAGATCTCCTGACCTGGTTCACGTATGCACGCCCACGCGTGGGCACACCGGGGGGCGCTGGAGTGCATGGTCCACCCGACCTGTCATGCATGGTCTTTGTCACCGAAAGGCACGCGGGGCTGACGGGTAATACTCTTGGGTGCCAGCCGAGGTCTGCCCACGGCAACCCCTAGAGTCTAGGTGAAGACCTGCTCAGAGCCAAATTCCTGGTCAACGGGCGTTGTTGGCGGGATGTAGGGGCGAATAGGAGGCCCAGGTTGCGCAAGCCGAGGCGGCGTTCGGACCATGGTCCTGCGTGCCTGCGTCGTGCTGTCCTTCGTTCTCTGCGCCTCCTGCGCGCATCTGCCGGCCCCGCGCCGCGGCGCCGAACCCCCGTCGGGAAATTCCGTCGGGCGGCCCGGCTGCACCCCGCCGATCAGCTACCAAGTATTCAAGCGGGACGCCTACGGCGTCGACTGGTCGAAGGTCGCGGGCCTGCTCGCATACAACGCCAAGGGCAGCGACGGCGACTACCACATCTATACCGTCAAGCCCGATGGATCGAATCCCGCGCAGTTCGGGGTGGGTTCGGCGAGTTTTCCGCAACGCACCACCGGCACGCCGGTCTGGAGCCCATCGGGCCAGTTCATCGCCTTTGTCGCCGAGAAATCGGTGCACCCCGGCAAATCGGTGGGCGCTACACCCGGCTGGGGTAGCTACTCCGACCTGTGGGTCGCCAGTGCCGACGGTTCACACGCCTGGCAGCTCACTGACGTCCCGACCGACAAGGACCACGGCACGATCATCCCGGAGTTCTCACCCGACGGCAGGCTGCTCGAATGGACCGAGCGCACCAGGGCCGGCAAGGCTCTGAAGCCGGATCGGTTCGCCGGATTCTGGGTGATCAAGGTGGCTGACTTCAACGTCAGCCAGGACGGCACACCATCGCTGTCCAACGTTCGCACCGTGTCCCCAACCGGCGATGCCTTCAACGAAACCGGCGGCTTCTCAGCCGATTCGTCATCTCTGGTGTTCAGCAGCGACTTCGAAACCCACAATTTCTGGCGCAACCAGATCTACCGCTACGACCTCAATTCCGGTGTGAATACTCGACTTACCCGAGGCGACAGCTACAACGAACATCCCCGCTACACCCCCGACGGGCAGGTGCTGTGGATGACCAACGCCGACAACCCGTCTCACGGCACCGACTGGTGGACGATGAACTCCGACGGCTCACACCCGCAGCGACTCAGCGATTTCAACGCCGATGGCAACGCCAAAGACGTTGGGCGCAAAACGGTTTACGCGACCGTCGTGCAGACCGCCAATTGGAGCCCCGACAACAGCTACTTCTACGGCGATGTGGAAACCAGCCTGTTGACGTCCGACAGCGTGATCGTGCGCGCCGCGCTCACGTGCCGCGGGTCTTGAACGCGTCAGTCTCCTTGCCGCACCCAGGCGAAGATGTACAAGGCCATCGCTGTGGCCAGCGCCAGCAGCACCCACTGCACGAGGGCTTGGTCGATCAGCGAACCGGGCGGCGGGGCGCCGGGCAGGATGTTGCGCAGCGGAACAATCGCGAACAGGTTCGCGGCATACCAGGTGGCGAACGGAGGCACGAACTTTCTTCGGCCCAACGCCATCGGGATGGCCACCAGCAGCGCCAACGTGGGCAGGCTGATCAGGACCAAGATGATGCCCAGGTCGAAGATCAGCGGGCCCTTGGCCCGGTGCAGGGTGACCACCACACTGCTGCTGTTGTGGCTTCCGGTCTCGCTGGTGTCGACGGCGCGCCTGACGCTGGCGTCCCAACCGTCCATCTGTCCCGTCACCTGGACGTACGCGGGTATCCGTTTACGATCGGCGCCTGTCCCGACGAACACGTCGGCCGACAGCGGCTCGCTGTGATAGGAGTCGAACGGCCAGCTGCCGGGATTTCCGTGCGCTTGGATCGTCGTGCTGACTTGCGCCGGCGCCTTACCCTTCGGGAAGCTCAGGTCACCCAGGTCGTTCGGCGGGTACAGCCGCACCGCGATGTCGGTGTTCAACTCCTCGAAGCGTTTGTCCTCGAGTGATTCGCCCGGGTAGATGAGCACATTCACCGTCAGGCGGTTCGTCGTGGGTTTGAGCTCCTCCAGTCGGATCTGCACGACGGTCTCGTCGGGGCCGGCCTGGCTCAGGTCCAGCGGCGGAAGCGGACCCTCTGACTTCTGGAGCAAATGAACACCGATCAGCGAAAGTCCGTACGCGGTGATGAAACCCAGCAGAAGGATCACGCCGATGGAGATGTGTGGCCGCTTGTGCTTCGGCGGCGGCGACGGCGTCGTGGGCGGGGCGTCCACGGTCATCGGTAGCCACCAGCCTGTACTGCTCGCCTGGAGCGGACTGGCACTGCGTGGTGGAAGTCAGCCTGTGGGCGCAACACGGGGTCAGGTTAGCGAATACGCGGGCCGGTCGCGCGGCGAAAGAATGATGTGAGAGCAGTATCGAAATTTCGTCACTCGCCGTCCACCCAGCGGCCACGCGCAGTTAAGGATCACTAACGGTAACCGTCAATTCGACGCTGGCCCGGGACAGTTCGGCCATGGACCCGCTAATCTGATATCGGTTCGCGTGCTCGATTCGTTAGCGGTACGTCTCAACAATATGTCGAATTCCGGGGTGAGGCAGTCAACATGAAGCACAGTCGATTAGTCGCTGCGACAAGTTTGCTGGCAGCGGGAGTCATCGCCGTGTCGGGGTGCCAGGGCCCGCACTCCAGCATGGCCTACGCCAGCGAGGTCGTCACGTGCGGCGGAAAGTCGGAGATATCCGCCAGTGGCTCGACCGCGCAAGCCAACGCGATGAAGCGGTTCATCAGCGCCTACGGCAAGTCCTGCCCCGGTCGCACGCTGAGTTACACCGCCAACGGCTCGGGTAACGGAATCAATGACTTCCTGGCCGGCAAGACCGATTTCGCCGGATCGGACACTCCGCTGTCCGATGACCAACATGCCGCCGCCAAGCAACGTTGCGGCGGTGCGGAGGCTTGGGACCTGCCCGTGGTGTTTGGCCCGCTGGCCATCACCTACAACCTCCCCGTCGACTTTTTGGTGGTCGACGCGCCCACGCTGGCCGGGATTTTCAACGGCAGCATCAAGCGCTGGGACGACCCGTCCCTCACCGAGCTCAACGCATCCATGCCGTCCGAGGACATCCACGTCATCTACCGCAGTGACAACTCCGGCAGCACCGCCAACTTCCAGGCCTACCTGCAGGCCGCAGCCGGCGGAACCTGGACCCAGGGCACCGGTAAGGCTTTCAAGGGCGGTGTGGGAACCGGCGCGAAAGGCAACGACGGCACCTCGGCGGCGGTGAAAAACACGGAGGGCGCGATCACCTACAACGAGTTGTCCTTCGCGATGGACGAAGGACTTTTCGCCGCGGAGATCAAAACGCCGGCAAGCCGTAAGTCCAGACGACCGGTCCGCATCGGCACCGACTCCGTCGGCAAGACCATCGCCGGGGCCAAAATCGTCGGCAAAGGCAACGACCTCGTGCTCGACCTTTCGTCGTTCTACAACCCCACCCAAGAAGACGTCTACCCGATCGTGATGGCCACCTACGAGATCGTCTGCTCGAAATATCCGGACCCGCAGGTCGGTCAGGCCGTCAAAGCCGCGCTCCAGGCCATGCTCGGCCCGGGCCAGATCGACCTCGACAAAAACGGATACATACCGCTGCCGCCCGACTTCCAGGCGAAGGTTTCAAGCGCCGTCGACGCCATCACCTGATCCGGCAGGCAGGTCGCTCGCACACCTGAACCCGATGTGCGAGGTCGCGGTGTCCTGCGACTGCGGTGAGCGCGCCGCCGGCCGATACCGGTGGCAGTAATCGGGGGCGCACAGATGCGAGCCACCCTTGAGCGTCTGCGTGATGGCCGGGTCGGCGGGTCCCGTTGGCGCACAACAGGATTTCGGCGGCTCCTGCGGCCGGTGGTGGGCGGAGAATTCGGTGGTCGTCCATTCCCAGACATTGCCGATCATGTCGAAAAGACCGAAGCCGTTTGGTGGGAATGCGGCCACCGGCGAGGTTCCGGCCCAACCGAGTGCGCCGTCATTGCGATAGGGAAATGCGCCCTGCCAGGTGTTGGCCATGAGGTTTCCACCGGGCTTCTCCTCGTCGCCCCACGCATATATCGTCGCGGCCCCACCGCGCGCTGCGTATTCCCATTCGGCTTCGGTCGGCAGCCGGCGACCGACCCAGCGCGCATACGCCGCCGCGTCGGGGTAGGCAACTTGTACAACCGGATGATCGGTGCGGCCGCCGACGTCACTGTCCGGCCCGAACGGATGCCGCCAGCTGGCGCCGGGCACCCAGACCCACCATTGCCGCCAGTCCCGCAAGTCGACCGGGCCTGCCGTGGGCCGGAAGACCATCGCGCCCGGTTGCAGCTCGGCTGGATCGGCTCCCGGGTACAGCGCCGCGTCGATGGGCTGTTCAGCGACCGTCACGTATTCAGTGGCGGCGACGAATTCGGCGAATTGAGCATTGGTCACCGGATGGCGCTCGACAGCGAAAGCGTCGACGGTCACTGTGTGGATCGGCGCTTCCTCGGGGTAGAAGCTCGTCGACCCCATGCGGAATGACCCGGACGGCAGGTCGACCAGATCGGTGCGCATGAGTTCAGGGTATGACCACCGCGAAGTCTTGCATCAGCGTGGTTTTCGCTGCGTCGAACCCGGGCGCGTCGGCCGGCCCTTCCGCGTGAATGGTGACGAGGTATTTGTCGGTGTTGGTCCAGATATGGGTGACGCGGTCGGCGAAATCAAGGCTGCCCGACGATCCGAGGAATGTCCCGGTCAACTTCTGGCTGCTGTATCCGCAGAACTTGGCGCCCACGGTGTCGACCTTCAGGTCAGGCCTCGAACGCGCCAACATGCCGGCGTAGTCGGCGAAGGCCGCGGCGGGGTCGAGCGTTGTCGCGGCGATGGTCACCGCTCCTGTCACACCGTCAGGCCCGCTGAGCGCCAACGCCACATCGCCTTGTCCCGGCTCACTCGTCCAGCCGTCGGGCACCGACACGGTGAGCCTCGGCGCGGCCGGATCGGCGACTTGAGCGACGGTGCCCGCGCCGATCCCGGTCGGCTCCGGAAAACAGGCAAATGCGTTGGGGGGAATGTGGTCCGGCAGTGTTTCCTCGATCCCGGGAGCCGGTGTGCCGGTGTTCATAGAGGGCCGTTGGGCTGTCGGCGGGCGGGCAACGGACGCAACCGGTGCGCCCCCCGGAAGGGCGACGCCCGCGGTGGTTTTCACGCATCCCGAGAACACCGTGATCGCCACCAGGCAACCCGCTTGTAGCACTGCCCGAACAACGCTCTGCGGCAGCTCAGTCACGTGAAAAGGCCAGCGCCAGTTCTTTTTCCACGTCTTCGTACGGCCGGCCCGACAGGTCGACGTTGACTTGCGCGATGGTGCCGCCGGTGAATGCGAACGGCGCCTTGTACCGGCTGGACACGGCCGAGCCGCCGTTGCGTCCCACCGTGATACCCGCACCGGCCAACCCGAAAGTTCCTGGGTGCGACTGCACGTCCGCCAGGGTGCCGACCGTTGCGTCGTCGATGAACAACGTCACGTCACCGAGGGGCGTATGGCTGCCTTGGACCGTGCCCGTGCGGGCGTAGCGGACGCCGAACAGGTGCCTGCCCAGCGGCACCGCGACCGACGAAGAAACCTCCTGTTGACGCTCGCCGAGGAAGTTATAGACGTAATGGAGCCGACCGTCTTGGATGAACAGCACATGCCCGCCGTGGCCACCGCCGTGCTTGAAGAGCACACCTTCGGCGCCTGTGGTGTCGATGGTGACCTCGGCCAGCACCGCGAACGAGCGGCCGCGAATCTCGGGCGCGGCGCCGGTGGCCACCTCTGCGGAATCGGGATAGTAGACATAGGTGTCCCGTTCACTCACCAGGTAGGGCCGCGTCCGCGTCAACGTTTCCAACATGTTCAGATCCGACAACGGCAGGCCGTTGTATTTAGCGGCCTCGGAGAACCACAGCGCCTTCAGCTCTTCGAGCTTGTCGGGGTGCTCGCCGGCCAGATCGTGGCACTGGCTGCGGTCGGCATCGATGTGGAAGAGCTCCCAGCGATCGGCATCGAAATGCCCCCAGCCCGCGGGTGTGGCGGCGTGGACGGTGTTGGCGAACCAGCCCTTGTGCCAGATCCCACGGGTCCCCAGCATGGTGTAGAACTGGATCTGCTTACCGGTGTTGGCGGCCGGATCCGCAAGGGCCGCTTTGAAGCTCACGCCGTCCAGCGGATTCTGCGGGATACCCCTGACCGTTTCCGGCGGTTCGATGTTCAGCAGGTCGTAGACGGTCGGGGTGATGTCGGAAACGTTGACATAGTTGTCACGGACCTCACCATGTGCGGCAATTCCTTTGGGCCATGAAATGATTGCGGTGTCGGCGATCCCGCCCTCGTGGGAGGCATACCGCTTGTAGAGCTTGTAGGGCGTGTTGAAAGCCATTGCCCACCCGATCGGGTAGTGATTGTAGGTCTCGGGCCCGCCGAGGTGATCGAACAGCTTCATGCTCTCTTCGACGGTATCGATGTAGCCGTTGAAGAACTTGCCCTCGTTCACCGAGCCGTTCGGGCCGCCTTCACCGCTGGCGCCGTTGTCGGAGATCACCACGATGATGGTGTTGTCCAGCTGGCCGGATTCCTCGAGATAGTCCAGGATCCGCCCGATTTGGGCATCGGTGTAGCTGAGAAAGCCGGCGAACACCTCGGCGAATCTGCTGAACAGCTTCTTCTCTTCGTCGTTGAGCGAGTCCCACGGCCGAACGGTGTCCTGCAGTGGCCACGGCTGGCCGTCGGGTCCCTTGACATCGAGGTAGGGATTGACCGGTGACAGCTCGGTTTCCGGTGGCACGATGCCCATCGACTTCTGCCGGTCCAGCACGATCTCGCGGTAACGCTCGTAGCCCATGTCGAACTTGCCCGCGTAGCGGTCGGCCCACTCCTGGAAAACGTGATGCGGGGCATGGCCGGCGCCCGGGCACACGTAACTGAACCATGGTTTGTCCGGTGCGATCACCTTCGCGTCGCGAATGAACTCGATCGTCTTGTCAGCGATGTCTTTCGAAAGGTGGTAGCCATCTTCGGGGGTACCAGGTGGGTCCACGGGATGGTTGTCGTACACCAGGTCCGGATACCACTGGTCGGTCTCGCCGCCCATGAACCCGTAGAAGCGTTCGAAGCCGCGTGAGGTCGGCCAGTGCCGTCTGGTTGCAGCTACATTGGACTCCTCGAGCGGAGTCAGATGCCACTTACCGACGCAGTAGGTGTTGTAGCCGCGTTCTGCCAAAACCTCAGGCAGCAAAGCGGTTTCGAAGGGGATACGCCCGTTTGAGTTGGGAAAACCTTCGGTGAACTCTTCGATCATGGCCATACCCACAGTGGTGGCGTTGCGACCGGTCAGCAGCGACGCCCTGGTCGGTGAGCACAGCGCCGTCGTGTGGAACTGCGACAGCCGCACACCGCGCTCGGCGATGCGCGTCATCGTCGGCATCTCCACCAAGCCGCCGAAGCAGTCCCAGGTCGCGATGCCGGTGTCGTCCCACACCAGATAAAGGACGTTGGGTGCACCCTCCGGTGCGGTCGGCGCCGCGAACGGACCCCAATCCGGTTCCGAATCCCGGATATCCAGTTCGATCTTTCCGTTGAATTCGGTCGCCATCGCTGGCCTCACTCTCGTAGTGGACCCCCCGGACCCCGGATGCAGATTACACCGCCGCGCCGAACTGCCGGCCAACAAGGCGTTGACGGATGAGCACACCGTCGCCGAGACAAAGTCGGACACTCAGCTGTCCGTACCATCCGCATCGGGCGCAGCCGGCGACCACGTGGCTTTTGTCTTCACGCTGCGCCGAGTGGACCCTGCGTACCGCCGCGTCTCCCCGTCAGCGACGAACTGCGTGACGGAAAGTGCAGACGCTACTTAGCCTTCTCCAGAATCTCGACGAGCCGCCAGCGCTTCGTCGCGGACAGCGGGCGGGTCTCCATCAGCGAGACTCGGTCGCCGATACCGGCATCGCCGTGCTCGTCATGCGCCGTGACCTTCTTGGTGGTCCGAATGATCTTGCCGTAGAGCGGGTGCCGCCTACGGTCTTCGAGCTCGACCACGATGGTCTTTTGCATCTTGTCGCTTACCACGAAGCCGATGCGGGTCTTACGCTGACCGCGGGGCTTCGGAGTGCTCGGAGTGTGCTTGGGCCCTTTGGCGGTGCCGGAAGCCTCTTTGGCAGCGGCAGCTTTCGGAGCGGACTTGGACACGGTTGTCTTTGCGGCGGCCTGTGCGCCGGTCTTCGCCTCTGCCATTACGATTCCTCGTTTTCAGCACCATTGGGGCCCGCAGCCAGGCCCAGTTCACGTTCACGTAGCACGGTGTAGATCCGTGCGATTTCCTGCCGCACCGTGCGAAGCCGACGGTTGTTGTTGAGCTGGCCGGTCGCCATCTGGAAGCGCAAGTTGAACAGCTCTTCCTTGGATTCGCGCAGCTTGCCGATCAGCTCGTCGTCAGTCAGCTCACGCAGTTCGCCCGGCGAAGTCCCCACTGCCATCAGAACTGCTCCTCTCGGGTAACGATGCGTGCCTTGATCGGCAACTTGTGGATTGCCCGGGTGAGCGCCTCACGTGCGACCTGCTCGTTGGGATAGCTGAGCTCGAAGAGCACCCGGCCCGGCTTGACGTTGAACACCCACCACTCGGGCGAGCCCTTTCCGGAACCCATCCGGGTCTCGGCGGGCTTCTTGGTCAGCGGACGGTCCGGGAAGATGTTGATCCAGACCTTCCCGCCACGCTTGATGTGCCGGTTGATAGCGATACGTGCCGCCTCGATCTGGCGGTTGGTGACGTAGGCGTGCTCCAGCGCTTGGATACCGTAGTCGCCGAAACTCACCGACGTGCCGCCACTGGCGATCCCGCGTTGACGCGGATGGTGCTGCTTACGGTGCTTGACCCTGCGGGGAATCAACATGACTCAACTCTCCGTACTCGTCGCCTCGACGGCGGGCGCGTCAGCCGGCGCGTCAGCCGGCGGGGCTGAAGTCTCCTCGGCGCTCGATGCGGCCCGCCCGGCCTCGGTGCTGGTCGCCGTGGTTCCGGCGGCACCGCTCCGACGCGGGCGGGTGCCCGACGGCCGCTCGCGGCGCGGACGTTCGGCACCGGCCGCCGACGGCGCAACCAGTTCGCGTTTGCCGCCGACGATGTCGCCCTTGTAGATCCACACCTTCACGCCGATACGCCCGAAGGTCGTCTTGGCCTCGTACAGGCCGTAGTCGATGTCGGCGCGCAGCGTGTGCAGCGGCACCCGGCCCTCGCGGTAGAACTCCGAGCGGCTCATTTCGGCGCCGCCAAGGCGCCCGGAGCACTGCACCCGGATGCCCTTGACGTTGGGCTGACGCATCGCAGACTGGATAGCTTTACGCATGGCGCGACGGAACGCGACCCGGTTGCTCAACTGCTCGGCGACCCCCTGCGCCACCAATTGGGCCTGCGCCTCAGGGTTTTTCACCTCAAGGATGTTGAGCTGGACCTGCTTGCCGGTCAACTTCTCCAGATCGGCGCGGATGCGGTCGGCCTCAGTGCCGCGGCGACCGATGACAATGCCCGGCCGAGCGGTATGGATGTCTACCCGCACCCGGTCGCGGGTGCGTTCGATCTCCACGTCGGCGATTCCCGCGCGTTCCAAGCCGGTGGACAGCAGCTTGCGGATCGCCACGTCTTCCTTGATGTACTCCGCGTACTGCTTGTCCGCATACCAGCGGGACTTCCAGTCGGTGGTGATACCGAGCCGGAATCCGTGCGGATTGATCTTTTGGCCCACTATTGCGAGCCTCCCTTCGCGTCCGAGGTCGCTTCAGTCCCAGTGGACTTCGCGGCGGATGCCTTCGCTTCAGTTGTCTTTTTGGGGGACGCCTTCTTGGCCGGCACTTTCTCGGCCGTTGCTTTCTTGGCCGGTGCCTTGGCAGCAGCCTTCGCTGCAGTCGTCTTCTTGGCAGGGGCTTTCTTTTCGGCGGCCTTGCTGGCCTGCGCGCGGCGGGCGCGTGTCGCACTGGCCGATTGCGAGGCGCGGGCATCCTTGGCCGGCCGGCTTTCCACCACCACGGTGATGTGGCTGGTGCGTCGACGGATCCGGAAAGCGCGGCCTTGGGCGCGCGGACGGATTCGCTTGGCGGTCGGGCCGTCGTCGGCATAGACGGTGGCCACCACAAGAGTCGCCGGGTCCAGGCCGTTGTTGTTCTGGGCGTTGGCGGCGGCGCTCGCGATGACCTTGGCCACCGGCTCGCTCGCCGCCTGCGGCGCCCAGCGCAGAATGTCCAGCGCGTCGGCCACCGACTTGCCGCGCACCAGGTCGATCACCCGGCGTGCCTTGCTCGGCGACACCCGCACGAACCGCGCTTTGGCGACCGCAGAAGGAAATTCAGTAGCCGTGCTCATCGCCGCTTGGCCTTCCGGTCGTCTTTGATGTGTCCCTTGAAGGTGCGCGTCGGTGCGAATTCACCCAGTTTGTGGCCCACCATCGCCTCGGTGACGAACACCGGCACATGCTTACGCCCGTCGTGGACGGCGAAGGTGTGACCGATGAAGTCGGGGATGATGGTCGAGCGCCGCGACCAGGTCTTGATGACCTGCTTGGTGTTCTTCTCGTTCTGAACGTCGACCTTCTTGAGCAGATGGTCGTCGACGAACGGACCCTTCTTCAGGCTGCGTGGCATAGTTCGCTACTCCTCGACTTCCTCATGCCCGGCTCCTTCTCATCGCGCTGCGCGCTCTGCGTGGTCACGGGCGCTAGCGCCCGTGCTTCTTGCCGGTGCGTCGGCGCCGGACGATGAGCTTGTCACTGGGCTTGTTGCCCTTGCGGGTCCGGCCCTCGGGCTTGCCCCACGGGCTCACCGGGTGACGACCACCCGAGGTCTTGCCCTCACCACCACCGTGCGGGTGGTCGACCGGGTTCATCACCACACCACGCACCGACGGACGCTTGCCCTTCCAGCGCATCCGCCCGGCCTTGCCCCAGTTGATGTTGGCCTGCTCGGCGTTGCCCACCTCGCCGACGGTGGCGCGGCAGCGCACGTCGACACGACGGATCTCACCGCTGGGCATCCGCAGCGAGGCGTAGGAGCCTTCCTTGCCCAGCAATTGGATGCTGGAACCCGCCGAACGAGCCAGCTTGGCTCCACCGCCCGGCCGCAGCTCGACAGCGTGGACCAACGTACCCGCCGGAATGTTACGCAGCGGCAGGTTATTGCCCGGCTTGATGTCGGCGTTGGCGCCCGATTCCACCACATCGCCCTGGGAAAGTCCCTGGGGTGCAATGATGTATCGCTTTTCGCCGTCGAGGAAATGGAGGAGTGCAATCCGTGCCGTGCGGTTGGGGTCGTACTCGATCTCCGCGACCTTCGCGTTGACGCCGTCTTTGTCGTTGCGACGAAAGTCGATCACCCGGTAGGCCCGCTTGTGCCCCCCACCCTTGTGGCGGGTGGTGATCCGACCGTGTGCATTGCGTCCACCGCGACCGTGCAACGGCCGGACCAACGACTTCTCCGGAGTGGAGCGAGTGATCTCGGCGAAATCGGAGACGCTGGCACCGCGGCGACCCGGAGTCGTCGGCTTGTACTTGCGAATTCCCATGTCTGTTAAGTCTCTCTATCCTCGCCTATTCCTGGCTACGCTGGTGCGCCGAACAGGTCGATCGGCTTGCTGCCGGGCGCCAACGTCACGATGGCGCGTTTGGTGCTCTTCCGTTGGCCGTATCCGCTCCTGGTGCGCTTGCGCTTTCCTTGGCGGTTCGCCGTGTTCACCGCCTCGACCTTGACCGAAAAGATCTTCTCGATCGCGATCTTGATCTGCGTCTTGTTCGAGTCGGGGTGAACCAGGAACGTGTACACGTTGTCATCGATCAGGCCGTAGGACTTCTCGGAGATGACCGGGGCCAAAATGATGTCGCGGGGGTCAGTGACGGTCGCCATCAGGCCGAAACCTCCTCGGTGTCTTCTGCGGCATTGCGTGCCGCAGCCGCGATGAAGGCGTTGAGCGCCTCGACGGAGAACACCACATCGTCGGCGCGCAGCACGTCGTAGGTGTTGAGCTGGTCCGGCGTCAGGATGTGCACACCGGGCAGGTTGCGCACACTCTTGGCGGCCGTCTCGTCGCTGCGCCCGATGACCACCAGCACCTGCTTGCGATCGGTCAACGTGCCCAGAAAAGCCTTGGCGCTCTTGGTTGACGGGGCCTGCCCGGACACCAGTTCGGTGACCGCGTGGATGCGGTCGTTGCGCGCCCGATCAGACAACGCGCCGCGCAGCGCGGCGGCGATCATCTTCTTCGGAGTGCGCTGGCTGTAGTCACGCGGCTGCGGACCGTGCACGACACCACCGCCGGTGAACTGCGGAGCGCGCGTCGAGCCCTGCCGGGCACGACCGGTGCCCTTCTGCCGGTACGGTTTCCGGCCACCGCCACGGACCTCGCCCCGGGTCTTGGTCGAGTGTGTTCCCTGCCGGGCCGCGGCCAGCTGCGCAGTGACCACTTGGTGCATCAGCGCGATATTCGCGGGTGCGTCGAACAGCTCAGCCGGCAACTCAACGGAGCCTTCGGTTTTACCGTCCGGCGTCTTGACGTCGATCTTCTGCGCTTTCTGGGCAGCCATTACTTCTCACCTCGTTTGATCGCGCTGCGGACCACGACCAGCCCACCTGTGCGCCCGGGCACCGCACCCTTGATCAGCAGCACGCCGTTGTCGGCATCGACCTGGTGCACCAAGAGGTTCTGGGTGGTCACCCGGTCGCTACCCATCCGGCCGGCCATCCGGGTGCCCTTGAACACCCGCGCCGGGGTGGCGCAACCGCCGATGGAACCGGGACGACGGTGGACCGCCTGCGCGCCGTGGCTGGCGCCCTGCCCCTTGAAACCGTGGCGCTTCATGGTCCCGGCAAAACCCTTGCCCTTCGAAGTGCCGGTCACGTCGACATAGGTTCCGGCAGCGAAGATCTCGGCCGTCAGCTCCTGGCCGACCTCGTATCCGGCTGCCGCCTCGGCATCGTCGAGACGCAGTTCGGCCAAGTGCCGGCGCGGGTTGACACCGGCGGCCGCGTACTGACCGGTCACCGGCTTGTTGACCTTGCGCGGACTGATCTCGCCGTAGGCCAGTTGCACCGCGCTGTATCCGTCACGCTCGGGCGTGCGGATTCGGGTCACCACGTTCGGCCCGGCTTTGACCACCGTCACGGGGACGACGCGGTTGTTCTCGTCGAACACCTGCGTCATGCCAAGTTTGGTACCCAGAATGCCCTGTCTCGCCATTGCTCGCAGATCTCCTACTGGATGTTGACGTCGACGCTGGCAGGCAGATCGATGCGCATCAGCGCGTCAACGGTTTTCGGGGTCGGATCAAGGATGTCGATCAGCCGCTTGTGGGTGCGCATCTCGAAGTGCTCCCGCGAATCCTTGTACTTGTGCGGAGAGCGAATGACGCAATACACGTTCTTCTCAGTGGGCAACGGCACTGGGCCCACCACGCTGGCTCCGGTCCGGACAACGGTCTCGACGATTTTGCGCGCCGAGGCGTCAATGGCCTCGTGGTCGTAGGCCTTGAGCCTGATGCGGATCTTTTGTCCCGCCACGCTTCTCCTACCTCAATCTCCAGGTCCGGACCCGGTGTTCTGCCGGGCGCCGATCACCTTGATCGGTCTGGCCGATCAGGCCGTGCGCCCGGTTGTTGCGCCGCTGTTTACCTGTCTTGGTCCAACGGTCCCCCGCGGTCGGGTGTGTCGCCCTCACGCAGCCTGGTCCGCGACCGAAATTAGTCGCGCTCCAAGGATGGGACCGTACGCGCCCGTTTGGGCGCCGGTCGTATGCCCGACCAGGCGCAAACCTGGCGCAAGGCAACCCGAACAGTATGCCCTAGATCCCAGTCTCGGCCAAATCCTCTCGACCGGGTGACCGGTCAGCCTGATCAGCACCGGAACCGCGGGCGAGGCTGCGGCGCCGGGAGGCTGGATGTCGTGCGAATGGAGCCGGGCCTGGCCGAGGTGCAGCGCGTGGCTGTCCAGTCCTGTAATCCGTTGCAACACAACGGTAAGGGCTTTACGACATTGTCCCGTGTGTCACCGGATCCGGGTCCGGCGTCGTAGTAGCGGACCAGCCGATTTCAGCTGGTGCTGTAGGCCCAGTAGTCGTACGTGCCGCCGGCTACCGGGCACAGGTTGTGGTAGGCGGCCAGGACGAATTGTCCGGCTTGGTCGCTGGTCAGTTGTGGATAGTCTTGCACCAGGCCTGCGGCGATTTCAGTACCCGGTATGAGCCGAACCCACAGTCTCCTGCACACCTGGTAGCCGTCTGCCAGCATCGCTGGATCCGTTCCGGTGATGCCCGCCGCCCGTGCGGCGGCCAGGAAGTCCGGGACGGAAGGTTGGGGTACCGGGCTGGCGCCGGCTGGCGCGGCCAGACCTAGGGAAATGACGGCTGCAGTGGCACCGACGAGGACTTTTCCGATCATGATAGCTCCGTTGTTCATCTTCCATTCATCTGAGTTGCCACTATAGTTCATGTTATAGCTACCTTGGCTTAAGATTGCTTAGGTGTTCGGCGGGGTCCTCGGCCCACTGCGGCTTCCGGTTCGCATCGGCTAACGCCTCCGCACCACCCGCATCCACGCGCAAGCATGGGATTTCAGCCGCAGCATTATTGGCGCGGCGGTGGGTTCCCGCGCTGGCCAGCGGCTAGATAGCCGACAGATACGTCCCGTGCCCGCGGCGCACGAGGGCGCCGTCGAACTCCAGCACCTCGTTCACCAGTGCGCCGCGCTGGTTACGGTGATTGATGACCAGAACGGATGCGCCCTCGTAGACGCCGACGATGTCGAAATGCAGATCGGGCACGGTCTTCAACGCGGCGCTCCAGTATTCGCGCAGCGCCGCTTCACCGCGCACCACTCCTCCCGAGTCGGGCACCATTGGTGCCGCGACCGGAGAGGTGAAGACGACGTCGTCGTGAAAGTGCGCGAGTACGGCGTCAACATCACGGCGGTTCCAGGCCGCCGCCCACTCTTCGGCGAAGATGGCAGGCTCGGATGTACTCACGACCTGCCCTTCAGCGACGCCCAGAACGGGCATTGGTGTGATGCCTCGAAATCGGTGATGACCCCGCCGCCTCCGGGACGCAACGACATCCATGTGTTGTGGTCGGGGCCGCTGCCCTCAGCCGGCCAGCCGGGCAGACCGGCGGCCTTGGGTGCTCCATTGGCGACAAAATGGCTCCAGTAGCTGATCATCTGGTCAGACAGGATCTGCTGCGCGGGATCCAGGGCGCGCGCGCCGCCGACGCTGAACAGGTACCTCAGTTCCAACGAGTGGCTCGCGCCGACCGGAAACGGCGCGTCTCGCAGCGGTTTCGGTGCCGGCGCATGCGGATCGTCGAATTCATAGGCGTAGACGGGGGCGTTGCGGCTCAGCGAGTCCGCCAATCGGTCTGCAGCGCATGCAAACACGCCGTCGGTAACCGCCGCGGAGTAAGCGAGCGAGGCGTCCCCGCCGTAACGATTGGGCGGGTAGTGCGCGACCACCGAGGCGCTGTCGGTGCCGAAGATGTCCGCGAGCAGGTGCGGATACTCGGCGGACCGGACGCCCCGTCCCAACTTTGCATACCGCAACGCCGCGAAGAGGGTGAATTCGTCATGGTTGATGCCCATCAACACCGGAACGCGGGCCGCCCGACCGGCAGCGGATTCCGCGATCGGGCTATCCGGCAGCAGTGCTGTCCCGGTGACCGGACCAGAGAGTGCATCTGAGTCGCCGATGAAGTAATACCAGGGCGGACGTTCGAGCCGTGTCGCCGGCATCGCGCGCAAACACACCGCGGTGGTGGCGGGATTGCGGCAGCCCGCTTCGACCGCATAATCCACGCTGCGGCGCTGCCCGGTCGCCAGATCGGCTTGCGCCTGACACGGCGCGCTCTGGATGATCGCCGCCCGGAACAGCCCCGCCGACCCGGGTGCCACCAGGTGATCGCATACCGACATGCCACCCGCCGATTCCCCGGCGATGGTCACTTTTCGCGGATCCCCGCCGAAGGCGGCGATGTTGTCGCGGACCCAACGCAGCGCGGCCTGCTGGTCGGCAAGTCCGTAATTCCCGACGTCGCCCGGCGGTCCCAGCGACGGATGGGCCAGAAATCCCAGCGCGCCCAACCGGTAGTTGATCGTGACGACCACGATGCGGCCTTTAGCCGTCAGTTGGCGCGCGTAGTAGATGTCGCTGTTGCCGTTGACGAAGCCTCCGCCGTGAATCCACACCATCACCGGGCGCTTGTCGCCGTGTTTTCCGCGCGCCGGAGTCCAGACGTTGAGCGTGAGGCAGTTCTCACTGGTCGGCTTGCCCACCCGCGGGTCACGTCCGGTGTCCTGCATGCACTGCGGCCTCGGTTTGGTGGCGTCCAGCATCCCCGGCCAGCGCGCCGCCGGTCGCGGTAACTGCCACCGCAGCGGTCCCACCGGTGGCGCCGCGTAGGGAATACCTTGAAACAAGCGGTAATCCGAGGCGACCATGCCGCGCAGGGATCCCATCGAGGTGCGCACTACGCCGGCATCCAGGGGGCCGGCATACGGCGGCTCAGCCTTGCGCGACGTGATCGTGGCGCCGTGCCCGCAGGCCGCCGCCAGCACAGCCGTCACCACCGCGGCGGCCCAGGGCCGTCGGAGGCGAGCTGATGGGAGCGGCACGAAACGACAGCCTACGGATTACCGGAAAGCGCCCATCCCGCAATCAGCGATCGCGGAGACGGAGCGCTGTGACATATGTCAAGAGAGTCGCCATCAACCCAGCAGGCAAGAAGGCAGTTGAGCACACGAATCATTGACGAGGTCGCGCAGGCTTTTGCCAGTGCCGCAGTGAAATCCATTGAGCTGGATAGAAACCCGGAGCTCATCGCCACGACGCTCGTGAGGGTCTCAAGCATCTGCCGATTCGTTACGAGCTTCGCTGAGCGTGGTGTTCTGGGCGCGTTGCACGTACAAGAAGCCATCCACGGCGGCCCGCGCGCATTCGCGATAGTCGAAGTCGGGGAGGGTGGACAGCCGTCCTAACACCACCGGGCCCACCAGCAACGCGATCGCCCGCGAGCGGTCGATATCGCCGAGCTCGGCGGCCTCCGGGCTGTCGAAAATCGCATCGAACGGCGCCGCGTACTGCTGGGCGATACGTTCGCGCAGCGTGCTGACGGCCGGGCTGTCGGCAGTGCGGGTCCGCGGCGATTCCGGCAATTGCTCCAGGTCCCGACCGAGTGCCAGCCAACTCATCGCCGTCACCATGCCCGGGGCCTCGGCAATCGATTGTCCAAACGACAGCACCACCGAGATCAGCCGCTCGCGCAGCGTGCCAGCTTCGGCTGACATCGGCGCCGGCGGTATCAAGCTGTTGAAAGCCGCTGCCAACAAGTCGTTTCCACTCGGGAAGTGGCGGTACAGGGTGGCGCGAGCTACGTTGGCACCACGGGTGACCGCATCGACGGTCACTGCACTGGGACCACCGGAGCGAAGCAGCGCGGTGGCGGCTTCGAGCAAACGAGCCCGGGAACGCGCCGGCCGTGGATCGGTCTTGTCGGTGATCTAGACCACCTCCCTGCTCAAAGCACAAGACTATCCGTCTACGTACGAGACTGTTAGTCTCGAAACTTCCCGTCGTCGCCGAAGGACATGTATGACCATCATCGGCACCCTGCTCCGGCCTGCCCAGCGTACTCAAGCGGTGACCACGCCCGTTTCCAACCGCGCACGGATCTGGACGATGATCGTGGCCTGCGTGGGGGTCACGGTGGTGATCGCCTCGATGGTTGCACTGAACACCGCGCTGGGAGACATCGCCGTGGCCACATCGGCGACGCAATCGCAGCTCACCTGGATAGTCGACTGCTACTCGGTGGTTTTGGCCTGCCTGCTGCTGCCCGCTGGCGCGATCGGTGACCGCTACGGCCGACGAGGCGCTCTCCAGTTCGGGCTGGCGCTCTTCGCAATCGCCTCGATGGCGTCGATCGTCTTCACCAGCCCGGTGGAACTCATCGCGGCTCGCGGCGTCGCCGGCGCCGGTGCGGCGTTCATCATGCCCGCGACGCTCTCGCTGCTGACGGCGACCCACGGCCCAGACGAACGCGCCAGGGCTATTGGCATTTGGGCCGGCGTCGCGGGATGCGGTGCCGTCATCGGCATGCTCGGATCTGGAACCCTGCTGCATTTCTGGTCGTGGCGATCCATCTTCTGGGCCTTCGCAATTTTCGCCGCGTTGATCTTTGTGTTGGCGTGCACGGTGTCCTCGTCACGCGACGATGAGGCCACCCCGCTGGACTGGCCGGGTGCGGGGTTAATCGCCGGCGCTGTCGCTGTTTTCGTGTTCGGCGTGCTCGAAGCACCCGCGCGCGGCTGGACTCACCCGGTGGTCTACGGGTCGATGGCCGCTGGGGCCGCCCTGGCGGTGGCCTTCGGATTCGTCGAAATGCGAAGGCGCCACCCACTGCTCGACGTTCGGTTGTTCCGCCGGCCGGACTTTGCCACCGGATCGGCCGCGATCACGGTCTTCTTCCTGGCGCTGTTCGGCTTCTTCTTCGTGATCATGCAGTACATCCAGCTGGTCATGGGCTACAGCCCGATACAGACCGCCTTCGCGTTGAGCCCACTGATGGTGCCGATGCTGACGTTGTCGGCGCTGTCGCAGTGGTATCTGCCGCGAATGGGGCTGCGGCTGGTGATGTTCGTCGGCCTGCTGATGATCTCCGTCGGGTTCCTCTGGATGCGCGTCCTGCAGATCCACTCGCCCTACTGGGATATGGTGTGGCCGCTTCTGGTGTTGAGCACCGGTATCGGATTCTGCACGGCACCAAGCACGTTCGCGATCATGGCTGCGGTGCCCGACGAGAAGCAGGGCGTGGCCTCAGCAGTGAACGACACCACCCGCGAGGTCGGCGCGGCCCTTGGCATCGCCCTGGCGGGGTCCATCCTGGCGGCGAAATATAGCCACGTCATCACGCCGCATCTGGCAGCCTTCCCGGTGGCTTTGCAAGCCCCGGCCTCGCGCTCGCTGGCTCAGGCGCTGGAGGTCTCCAAAACACTTGGCCCACAAGGCCGGCCGCTCGCCGAACTCAGCCAAACCGCATTCCTTCAAGCAATGGACTCGTCATTGCTGGTGCTCGGTCTGATCATCGCCGTCGCGGCGTTCGCGATCGGCGGGTGGGCACCGGGCCGTGACGGGCAACAGCTGAGGCCGGTGCGATGGCTCGTTGCCGGCCGTCGCGAGGCGGCGGAGCGCGACGGGGCGGACGTCAGCTGACGAACTCGGCCGCCCGATGCGCGAGCATCGCGATGCTGGCGTGCGGGCCGCGGCTGGGCACCGTCGGCAACACCGACCCGTCGATCACCCAAAGACCGTCGATACCGTGCAGCCGGCACCGGTGATCAACAACCGCCGCCGGATCCGCCGCGTCGCCCATCGGTGCACTGCCGCACAAATGCTGCGACGTCGACCATGTCGGCGCACCGATTGTGGTTGTTGACCTTGCTAATTCGCGAGCCAGCTCGGTGCCCCTCTGCAACGCGGCCACGTCGCCGGGTTCGCTGTCGTAACGATGCTCGATCTTCGGCGGCACCAGAGGATCGGAGGAAACCAGCGTGATGCGCCCGCGGGACAGCGGTCGCATCAGCGCCACCCCGATATGCGGCCAGTCGGGATGGCCCGCCGTCCCGTCGCCGACCATCGCCACGAACCCGCCGGTGTAGGGCCGGATCTCCAGGTCGTCGGGCGTGCTGAGCACTACTTCGAGGACGGGTCGGCCGGGTGCGACCGCCCAAGTCGTCGGCAGCACCCATTCCGGATGGTCGCTGCATGCCACTCCAACCGGCAACCGCGCCACCACGCCCAGTCCGGCCGCGCGCAGCATTGTCTCGTCTCCGACGCCGGAAAGCATCAGCAGATGCGCCGATTCGATAGCGCCGGCGGACAGCACGATGCGATCAGCCGTGACGCTGACCGGCCCGCCCGGGCCGACGGCATCGACGCCGACGACGCGGTCGCCCGAGAAGCGCAGTCGTAATGCGCGCGTCTGGGCCAGCAGCGCGAGATTCGCGCGTTCCAATGCGGGCAGTAGATACGCGGCGCCAGGACCTACCCGTCGACCGTCGACGATGTTCAACGGGACGGCCCCCACTCCCGACGGCGGGCCGGCGCCGCTGTCCACGTCATTGAGATCCGAAATCCAGCTGAACCCATTCTGGCGCGCAGCTGTCACGAAAGTTTGTGTGCTACCGATGATTTCATGTGTCCGCCGAACGAGGATGGGTCCCGAGTCACCATGGGCGGGCCCGGTGAAATCCAGATCGGTCTCGATTGCGCGAAAGTGATCGACAACGTCAGACCACGCCCACCCAGGAACCGCGTAGCCGTCGAAGTCGCGCCGCAGACCCCGGCAGAAGTACCCGCCGTTGACGGAGCCGGAACCGCCAAGGGTTGCACCACGCATGATTGCACTACGGCGGGCCGGACGATCGGTCAGTTGCGTCTGGTACCGCTGCACCAGCGGGCTGGCAGCGCCGATGGGCAGCCGCAACCCGTTGGTCGTCTCGGCACGTAACGCCGGGTCGGCCAGACCGACTCCGGCCTCCAGGACGGTTACCAGGCAGCCCGGGTCAGCCGAAAGGCGATTTGCGACAATGGATCCAGCGCTGCCCGCACCAATGATCAGCACATCGCTGTGCAGAGCCGCTGCAGTCAGGAGTCAGACTCGTATTTGCGGTTTGAGCGGACCGATATTGCGTTCCCGCACCACGCCGTACCACAGCCCGAGACCGTAGGCCAGGTCATCGAGGCGCTTCAGCACTAAGTAGGTCAGCAGCCCAATCGGCCGTGCATCGTCGTCGCCGGATTGGCGGCGGTTGGCCCAATCCACCACCCCGTCGAGGACGGCAGCGACCAGCACGACCCGGCGGCACGGTCGGCACACGAGGGCCGCAAGCAACGCGACCGGCCAATAGTGCCGGCATATCGCCGACGCGAGTTGTAGCGCCGCGGACCAGAGGCTGCGGGTGGCTATCACCAGCACATCCCACATCTGGGTGTCGGCGCCCTGCATGGCCTTCGCAATCCGGCGACCCGTCAACGCAGCGACGAAGAGCGACGCGAGGTAGCCGAAACTCGAGCCGATAGCCATCAGGATCCACGCCGTCAGCGCCCAGCCGGGGATCATCAACGGCGCAATCTTGTCCGGGTGCCGAACCGACAGCGGCGCCGCCGATCCACCGTAAAATGCTTTGCGCGCAATCCAATGGCGTAGGTCGGTCCGATGATCGTGCGCGACTTGGGCGATCGGCTCATAGCGCAGCCGGGCACCGGCCTCGACGAGTCGCCAGCACAGATCGACATCCTCGCCGGAGCGCAGGGTCTCGTCGAACCCGCCGACGTCGTGCAATGTCGAAGTGCGACAAACGATTGCCGCGCTGGGCACGTAGGAGACGCTGGTGTAAGGAATCACCGGAGCTTCCCGCTGCCCAAGGTCCAACGACGACCGCACCGCCTCGTAGCGAGCCACCATATGGCCGGTCTTCGCCAGGCCGATGATTCGCGGGGCAACCAGTGCCACCGTGGGATCGCAGAAGTGACCCAGCAGCGCTTCGAGCCAACCGCGGCGCGGAACGACGTCGGAGTCCAGGAAGGCGACGAAGCCCGTCTTGCACGCGGCCAGACCACTGTTGCGTGCCGCGGCAGGACCCTGGCTCTGCGCATGCCGAATCACCTCGATGCCGGCGTGCGCCCCCGCGAAGTCTTCTTGCTTGACCGGCGTCGACGAGCCGTCGTCCACGATGATGATCCGCAAGTCTCGCAACGAGGCAACCAGCCGTCGCAGGCCACATACGTTGTCTCGCACAGGAATTACGATGGTGACGTCACGGTGCGACGGGCCGCCTGCGGGTCGCGGGTGGGCCACCGTCGCGTCCAGCAGTGTGCGCGCCAGCTCGGCGCTCACCGCGTCGCGGACTTTGAGCCGGCCGTCACCAAGCATGTCCTGGGCGGCCGGCGCCAATCGCAGTAGCCGGGTCGGAGACCCACCCAGCAATGCGGCACCCTGGCCCAGCACCCGTACCCGCCGGTCGACTTGCACAGCAAATCCGTCCGGTAATCGCGCCTGGGTCATGAGCGCCACTCTCCCCCGCAAGCGGGTGGGGGTCCCCCCAGGCGCCTAGCGGCGAGGGGGCGGACCCCCACAGCGCCGGCTGCGCCGGCACCGTCGTCGTGGACGCGGGTCATGTGAGCATCCCGTCGGTCGCGGGCGCCCAGCGTCCGATCCGGCGCAGGTTGTCGTCGACCATCTCGGCCAGCATCCGCTCGCCGTCGGCGGCGGTCGCCGTCGTCGGATCGCCTAGCACCCCGACCTCGCTGACCGCCGCGACTCCCCCGCTTCGCATCGACGGCAACAGTTCCGGCAGCGGCGCGCCGTTGCCGGCTCGCCACCGGTCGGTGAGCACGTCGGTGGGCGAAATACGCAGCAATAGTGAAGTTTCTGCGTGACCGGCATGAGCGTCGCCGCCAGCCACCACACACGGACACCACGCGACGTCGCGTCCTTCGAATCGCAGCCGGCCCACCGCCCGGCTCAGCGCCGCGATGTTGCCGCCGTGGCCGTTGACGAAGACCAGGCGCTGTGCCCAGCAGGCGGCCGACCTGCCGTATTCCAGCAGCAGGGTGGCCAGCGCTTCGGTGCCGATGGAGATTGTTCCGGCGAAGCTCTGGTGCTCACCGCTGGCGCCGTACGCCACCGCCGGCGCCATCATCCAGCGCAGCTGCGGGGCGCCGCTGAGTCGGGCCGTGACCGCGCCGGCGACGGCGGTGGCGATTCGCGTGTCAGTGTCCAGTGGCAGGTGGGGGCCATGCTGCTCGGTGGATCCGACCGGTATCGTCAGGCCCGACGGCACACCTCGCAGCTGGCTCGACGTCGAGCGGCCAAGTTCGGCGTGCGGATACACTCGGTGATGGTAAGCCGAATTCACCTGCAGTGCATCGGTTGTTGGCGCACCGGAAAAAATAATTGCGGGTCAACGTTCACTAACGAGGACCACCGCAGCCACGCCCGCCCCGTCAGTATCAGGAAGCTCGCTGGTCCCGCGGTCGCGCGACCTACCGAACTGTCGCCGCAGACGAAGGACCGTCGCCGTCGGTGGCGGCAGTTCCTAATGCGCGAGCAAAGCCAAACGGTACCAGAATGTCGTCCGGATTGAGGTCGTGAATCGAAGCGCGCGCGAGGCCCATCAAGGCGGAGTCGATGCCGCCGCGAAGAATGTCAAGCACGTTCTCCACACCCGCTTGACCGGCAGCGGCCAGACCCCACAGGTAGGCGCGGCCGATCATGACCGCGCGCGCACCCAGCGCCAGCGCCTTGACGACGTCACTGCCGCGCCGGATGCCGCCGTCCAGTAAAACCTCGATCTGGTCGCCGACCGCGTCGACCACGGCGGGTAGTGCGCGGATCGACGCCGGGGTGCCGTCCAGGTTATTGCCGCCATGGTTCGACACCGAGATTGCCGAAACACCGGCATCCACAGCTCTTTTCGCGTCGTCCACGCGCATCACGCCCTTGAGCATGAACGGACCGCCCCAGAGTTCGCGCAACCAGGCGATGTCCGCCCAGGTCGGCGGCGGCGTTCCCATCCACTCCCCGTAGGCAGCGAAGAACGGCGGCCCGGCCTCGCCTCGGCCGGCCAGGTTAGGCACCCGCAGGTCCGGCGGGCGCAGCGTCTTGCCAAACCTCCACAGCCACCCTGGACGGGTGATCACCTCCGGCGACATCCGCAGCATGGTCCGCAGGTCCATCTGCTCGGGGATCTTCGGGCTACCCCAGTCGCGCCCGTGCGAGAACGACCAGTCGGTGGTGACGATCAGACCCACCGCGCCGGCCTGCCGGGCCCGCTCGACACGCTGCGCGATCACGTCGCGTCCGCCCGACCAGTAGACCTGGAAGAACAGCTGGGGATTGGCGGCGATCACTTCCTCGATCGGCTTGCTGGCGAATGACGACAATCCCATCGCGGTGCCGCGCGCCGCGGCTGCGCGCGCAACGGCCACTTCGCCATCCGGATCGACTGCCTGGACACCGGTAGGCGAGATGATTACAGGCAGGGAAATATGTTGCGCCATAACGGTTGTCGACAAGTCACGTTTCTCAATCGCACCGACTACATGCGGCGCAAAACCAAGCTCACCGAACGCTTCGACATTGTCGGAGACGGTCAGCCCCTTTTCGCTGGCGGCCACCAGCGCCGCATAAGACGACTTCGGCAGCCGCTTCTTCGCGCGTTGCTGCGCGATGGCGACCGTCTCGAACCAGACGTCACGGGCCACGGCTATACCGGACTTTCGTTGCACAACCGCTGCGGCGGCGTCGGGGGGTGCACCGTGAGCGTCAATGGCACCGGACCGCTGCGTCGCCGTCCGTGCGAATGGTCGCCCGAGGGACGTGGCTTGTCGCGTTCGGCAGCCAGGGCCGGTGTGCCGTAACCCTGGACGCACTCCGGGTCGGGGCCGTCCATCGGCAGGCCGGTGAAGAACTTGGCCGCCATGCAGCCGCCGCGGCAGCTGTCGTAGTGCCCGCAGCTGCCACACGCGCCGGCCGATTGCGGCTCACGCAGTTCCCGGAACAGCGGCGCATCCTTCCAGACCTTGTCAAAACCGCCGTCCGACAGAATGTTTCCGGCAAGGAAGCGGTCGTGGATGGCGAATGGGCAGGCGTACACGTCACCCACCGGGTCGATCAGGCACACCACCCGGCCGGCGCCGCACATGTTCAGGCCGGCCAGTGCTCCGGGCTCGCCGAGCCCGGACAGGTGGAAGAACGAGTCGCCGGTCAACACCCGGTCGCCGTTGGCGACCAGCCAGTCGTACAGCTGGACCTGCTGCTCGGCGGTTGGGTGAAGGTCGTCCCACACATCGGCGCCGCGGCCGGAGGGACGCAACCGGGTGATGCGCAGTGTCGCCCCGTACCGGCTTGCCAACGCGGCGAATTCGTCGAGTTGGTCGACGTTCTGGCGGGTCACGACGACCGAGATCTTGGCGTCGCAGAATCCGGCGGCAGCCAGGTTCTCCAAGGCGCGGATAGCCATCGCATAGGACCCGGGCCCGCGCACGGCGTCATTGACCTCAGCGGTCGCGCCGTCCAGCGAGATCTGAACGTCGACGTAGTCACTGGCGGCCAGCCGGGCAGCGACCTCCGGGGTGATGCGCACGCCGTTGGTGGAGAACTTCACCCCGACATGGTGAGCCGTGGCGTAGTCCACCAGCTCCCAAAAGTCCGGCCGTACAGTTGGTTCCCCGCCGCCGATGTTGACGTAGAACACCTGCATGCGTTCCAGCTCGTCGATGATGTCTTTGCACTCCTGGGTGGACAGTTCACCCGGATCGCGTTTGCCCGACGAGGACAAGCAATGCACGCACGCCAGATTGCACGCGTACGTCAGCTCCCAGGTCAGGCAGATGGGGGCATCCAACCCATGTTCGAACTGCTCGATCAGCCGTGGCACGGTCGATGTCATGCAGCCTCCTCAGGGCTTGCCGGTACCAGCATGTTGGACCTGGCCAGCACGCCGAGCGCGTACAGATAGGGCCCGAGCGCAGCATCCTCGACTCCGGCAGCGCGAAGGGCGGCTCGAGCGTCGCAGTGGTCGGCCAGCGATCGCACCACCGCAAGGATGGTGCGGTTCTTCAGGAATGACAACTTGCGGGTGCCGAAGTGATACAGCAGTGCCCCAAAGGGTTCGGGTCGCACCGCAACTTGCGGGTGCAACCGCCACGCGCGATCGGCATCGAACTCGCCCGGTGACGATGCGGGCCGATGCACGGCCCGCTGAGGAGCCGGGCCATCAGATCGAGTCGCGGCGCGCGACTGCGCGGGAGCGCTCACGATCAGTAGACCCCGCACATCCCGTCGATGGATACCTCTTCCACCAAGGACTCGGTAACGAGCTCAGTGTCGGCGTCGCCATCAATCTTCTGGTTGGGCTCCATTGCGTGGCCTTTCGTTCAGTAGGGGCTCGACAAGTCGCGTCGGCCTGGTCAGAATATGGCATCGAGTGCCGGAATGGAAGGGGCGGTTCGCATGGTTCAGCAGCCCCGCCTCGGTCGCCGCCGTTCCACCACCCCGCAGCACATCGCGGACGTCGCGCTGGGGCTGTTCGCCGACCGCGGATTCTCGGAGGTAAGCGTGGACGACGTCGCGCAAGCCGCAGGTATCGCCCGCCGGAGCGTGTTTCGCTACTACGCCTCGAAAAACGCAATTCCCTGGGGAGACTTCGACGCTCACCTACAGCACCTGCGCGAGCTACTGGACGATGTCGATCCGAACATGCCGCTCGGTGAGGCGCTGCGGACCGCTCTGCTGTCCTTCAATACGTTCGACGAATCCGAGACCCCACGGCATCGGGCGCGGATGCGCGTGATCCTGCAAACCGCCGAGCTACAGGCATATTCGATGACCATGTACGCCGGCTGGCGCGAGGTCATCGCGGATTTCGTCGCGCGCCGAACCGGTGTCAAGACCAGCGACCTGCGATCTCAAACTGTCGCATGGATGATGCTCGGCGTCGCGTTGAGCGCCTATGAGCACTGGCTGGACGACGAATCCGTCTCGCTGCCAGAGGCTCTCGGGGATGCTTTCGACGTCGTCCGCGCTGGACTGGAAGACCTCGATCGATGAGTACAGAGGGCGAGAGCCGCCTGCTGCGGTCCATTCGGGTGCAGAGCGAGGTATGCGCGGGCATGGGCTCGGCGATGTACGGCGATGTGCTGCAACAGGTGGCCGCCGACGTCGAAGCCGGCGGGATCTTCGCCGCAATCCTGTCCGGATACGAAAACGTCTCCGGCCGCGCGGCGTTGCCGTTGAGACTGCTCGGCGGATTGCACCGGTTGACGCTCGACGGCCGCGCGCCGGAGTTGCGCCGCTGGTATCCGAGTACCGGCGGGCGATGGGATGCCGACGCCGGGTGGCCCGAGATCAGGCGGGTCGCCGTCGGGCATGCCGATTATCTGCGTGCCGCCCTGGAGTCGCCGCCGCAGACCAACGAGGTGGGCCGGTCCGCCGCCCTGATCGGCGGTCTACTGCATCTCGCCGCCCGATTCGCCTGCCCGATAAGACTTTTCGAGATCGGATGTAGTGCCGGGCTAAACCTGCGCGCCGACCATCACTGTTACCGCTATTCGGGTGGCCAGTGGGGTCCGGCCGACTCACCGGTGATGATCGACGACGCCTGGCGGGGCCAACTGCCTCCCGCCGCCCACCTGCAGATCGTCGAACGTCGCGGCTATGACATCGCGCCGCTGGACGCCACCAGCTCCGACGGCGAATTGACGCTGCTCAGCTACGTCTGGCCCGACCAGCAGGCACGGCTCGATCGATTGCGCGGAGCGATCAGGATCGCCCGGCGGGTCCCGGCTCCACTGCACCGCCGCAACGCCATCGACGCCGTCGCCGGCCTGGATGTCGCGTCCGGCATGCTCACCGTGCTGTGGCATTCCATCATGTGGCAGTACCTCTCGACGACCGAGCAGGAGGCCGTCGCGGCCAAGATCGACGCACTGGGTGCACGAGCCCGGTCCGATGCACAGTTCGCCCATGTGGCACTGGAGCCGCAACGGCGGACACCGCAGTCGCCGGTCGAGTTCGCGGTCCGTGCCCGCCACTGGCCAAGCGGGGACGACCGGGTGCTGGCCGTCTGCTCGCCGCACGGTCCGCCCGTCACCTGGGAATAACGCGGGCAGAAATGTTCTAGATCGACCGTGCGGCGGCCAGGAACGGCGCGACGATGGCCAAGAATCCGCCCGGGTCCGATGAGAACGGCACGTGACCCGTTGGCAGCATTTCCAGCTGCGATCCGGGTATCGCGGCTGCGGTAGATCGGCCCAATCGCATTGGGATTGCGGTATCTTTCGAGCCCCAGACCACCAGGCACGGCGCGCTGATGCGGTCGGCGTGTGGGCGAAGGTCGTAGTCGGGCTCAGCGAAGCTGCGCCACATCGCAGCCGTGAGAGCGACGCCGGCGCGGGTCCTCGCCCGTGCCAGTGCGCGTTCCTGAACGGCGTAGTCGCTGTCGCTGCTCGCCTTCATGTAGCTGCGGATCGACCATGGCAGGAGGCGCTTCATCACCGCCGGCGTCCCCAGTGTCCGGCAGTAGAGGTTGGTGACCGGCCCGGCGATGAATCCGCCGGAGTTGACCAACACTAGGCGTGAAACCCGTTGCGGGTCGGTGATCGCCAACCGTGCCGCAGCAAAGCCACCGACGGAGTTACCGATGAATGCGGCACTCGGCAAGTCAAGTGCGGCAACGACATCGGTGAGTACATCGGCGAACGAAGCCGCGGTGGGTCGGTAATCCGGCTCCGGAGCCGGCGACTCGCCGTGGCCCGGCCAGTCCAGCGCGATGACGCGGTGGTCACGAGCGATGCTCGGCACGATCGGGTCGAAATCCCGGCGGTCATGCAAAGTGGCGTGCAGCAGCACCACCACGGGTCCTTCCCCGCAATCGCCGTACGCAACCTTCCCCACCCGCGTCTCGACCATATTGACCATTTCGCGTCCTTTCATTGACCGGCCGGTCAGTCAACGATAACATCGCAAGGATCCCGATCTCAAGGAGTGACCGATGCCTGCTCCCGCAGCCGATGCCCCGTTTTCCGCCAAGATGGCCTACTACCGAACGCAGCACACCAGCCGCGGCGTGCGATTCACGCATATGGTCGGCACGCCGGTGATCGCAGCCGGAATCCCGCTGCTGTTGGCCAAACCCCGAGTCGGAGCGCCAATGTTTGTCGGGGGGTGGCTCTTGCAAATCGCGGGGCACCGATTGTTCGAGGACAACATGCCCTCGACGCACAAAGGCTGGATCACCTATCAGCTCACCGGGGTGATTCACGTGTGCGAACAGTACGGCGAGCTGCTCGCACGACGCAGTCAGCGAAAAGCCGCACGCAGACCGGCGGTTAGAGTGCCAGCATGACTTCGACTCCGCCCGCCAGGCCGAAGGGCAGGCGCAAGGAGTCGATGGCCAGAACCCGAGAAGCGCTCATCGACGCGGGACTGCGGCTGGCCGAGCGGACCGGCCTTAGCGGCTTGAGCGTCAATCTCATCGTCGCCGACGCCGGCGTGGCAAAAGGCACCTTCTTTCACCATTTCGGCGACCGCGCCTCGTATCTGCTTGCGCTGCACCGTGAATTCCATGACCGTTTGACCGCTCAGGTAGAAGCCGTCATCGCCGGCATGCCGCCGGGGCGCGATCGCCTGATCGCCGTCGCAAACACCTACCTCGACGGGTGCCTGCGCGACCGCGGCGTGCGGGCCCTGCTGCTGGAGGCGCGCGCCGAGCGCGCGGTCACCGACGAAATCACCCGCCGCAACAACGCGAGCGCCGAGTTGTGCCGATTCGACTTCGCCGCACTGCGACGCCCGCACCCCTACGAATGCGCGCAATTATGGGTTGGCATGGTCGCCGAGGCCGCGCTCATCGAACACCAGGCCGCGAAAGCGCTTCCCGGCCTCCGCGCGGCCGTTGAGCAGTTCCTGAGCTGACCTCGCCTCAGCCCAGCACTTCGGAAATCGGTACCGCCGCAGCGATCTTCGATCGCGACTTCATGACTTTGCCGGGCATACCGCCGCCAACAACACCGGCCACCAAGCCGTCACGCTCGTAATAAGCGAGGAATTTACGACCGTCGTCCTCGACGAGATGCACGGTGTCGGTGGCGATCGGCTCACCCAGACATTGGATCTTGACGTCGTACTGATCGCTCCAGAAGTACGGGACGACGACGCCTGCTGGCGCGTCCTGGCCGAGCATCGCAGGCACGACGACCCGGGCCTGTTCGGCGACGTTGCTCCAATGCTCAACGCGCACTTGATGTCCCTTCGGATCCCGCCAGGACGCTACATCACCGAGCGCCCACACGTTCGGCGCGCTCGTCCGGCCGGCCGCGTCGCAGATCACGCCGTTGTCGACCTCGACGCCGCTGCCGTCGAGCCACTCGGTCGCGGGCCGCGACCCGATGCCCACGACGACCAGGTCGGCGCTGACCTCAGTGCCGTCGGTCAGCTGCACGGTCTCGACATGATCACCGCCCCGGACATCGGCCACGCCGACGTCGGTGCGCACGTCGACGCCCTCGGCACGATGCAGCCGAGCCACCAGCCCACCGATCTGCTCACCGAGAACCGATGCCAACGGCGCGGGCTGCGGCTCGACCAACACGACGTCGACTCCCAATCCGCGCAGGCTGGCCGCCACCTCACAGCCGATGAAGCCGGCGCCGACCACCACAGCGTGCCGCGCTTCGGATGCGTGTCGACGTAGCGCAAGGCTTTCATCGAACGAACGCAGCACCCGGATGCCGGCCAGGTCGGGGAAAGACGGTATGCGCCGCGGCACCAATCCCGTCGCGATGACGAGTTCCTCGTAGCCGAGCGTTGATCCGTCGTCGAGCGTCACCGTCTGCGCCGCGGTGTCGAGGCTGGTGGCCGCCGAGCCCAGCCGCAACGTGATGTTCTGCTCGTCGTAGAACTCGCGCGGCTTGAGCGTCACGTCGTCGACTTCGCTGCGCAACACCTCCTTGGACAGCGGAGGACGGTCGTATGGCAGATGCACCTCGTCGCTGACGATGGTGACGGAACCGGTGAAGCCCGCCCGACGCAATTGTTCGGCGGTCCGGGTCGCGGCGAGGCCTCCGCCGACGATCACAATTCCCTTGGCGCCTGCGCTACTGGTCACCTGGCGTTCATACACGATCACGGTGGCGAATGGTTGCTCGCCCCTTGTCTTATAGCCGTCGATGCCGATCCAGCGAAGCAGTGTCTTCGGCCCGTGAACGGTCGATGAGATTCGACAACACCACGATGCTCTCGGTGCGGTCGATGTCGGCGGCTGTGCGTATCCGCTCCAAGGCGTCTTCCAGATGCTGCATGTCATGCGCCAACACACGCAGGATTGCATCGGCGGTGCCGGTAACCGTTGCGGCACTGACCACTTCGGGAATGTCCGTCCAGGCCAGCCTCAACACATCGGGCGAGATCCTGCCATGGCAGAACACCTGTACGTAGGCCTCGGTGTTCCAGCCCACCGCATTGCGGTCGATGACGGTGGTGAACCCCCGGATCACCCCGCTGTCGAGCATCCGGTCGACGCGGCGCTTGACCGCCGGAGCCGACAGATTCACCCGCTCACCGATCTCGGCGAAGGTCGCCCGCGCATGCTGGGCGAGCTCGGCCAGAATCTGCTCGTCGACGCCATCCAACAGGCCCATCACCCTCCTGCCACAACAGACTGCCGTATTATCGCATTTGGCACAATAATTATGGCGTCTACGCGCAATAAATGTTGATTGATTGCGTCAGGATTCTTCCATACCGTCGAATTATGACGCCTTTCGCGGAACCAGCACTTAGGGCGACCGCGTCGAAAGCCGTAACCCCGACCGAACGCCGCGCGCGGATACGGCACTACGCCATGACGCCTCCGCGCTTCTTCGCGGTCGACTACGCGATCAACCCGTGGATGGACACGGCCAACCCGGTCGACACGACCGTTGCTCTGGCTCAGTGGCAGCATCTCCGCGACATCTACCTGCAGCTGGGACACATCGTTGATCTGGTCGATCCGGTGCCCGGCCTGCCCGACATGGTCTATGCCGCCAACGGCGGGTTGATCCTCAACGGCACGGCGGTGGTCGCCCGCTTCAAATACCCTCAGCGCCAACCCGAGTCGGTCGCCTATGCCAACTGGCTGCGATCGTGTGGATACCACCCCGTACACACTCAGCACGTCAACGAGGGCCAAGGCGACCTGCTACCGGTGGGTGACATGATCCTGGCCGGCACGGGTTTTCGAACCGACCCGCGGGCGCACGCCGAGATCGCCAGAATCTTCGGTCGCCCGCTTGTCAGCCTGCAACTCGTTGATCCGCGCTTCTACCATCTCGATACCGCGCTGGCGGTCCTCGACGAGACGACCATCGCCTACTACCCCCCGGCCTTCACCGACATCTCACGGGCACGACTGGAGACACTGTTTCCCGATGCGATCGTGGTGGACAGTGCCGACGCTTACGCGTTCGGCCTGAATGCCGTTTCGGACGGACGCCATGTTGTGCACCCGGCCGCGGCGGTCGGATTCGCCCAGCAGTTGTCCGACGCCGGTTTCGAACCGGTCGGTGTCGAGATGTCCGAGCTGCTCAAGGGCGGCGGATCCGTCAAATGCTGCACACTGGAGGTGTATTCATGACCGTCCTGGCCGCTGAGAGCACTGCGACCGCCGGCAACGGCGAGCTGACCAAGTCGGCGATCGCGATCGATGAGCGCTACACAGCACACAACTATTCGCCGCTGCCGGTGGTGGCCGCCAGTGCCGAGGGAGCATGGATCACCGACGTCGAGGGACGCCACTACCTGGACTGCCTGGCAGCGTATTCGGCAGTGAATTTCGGACATCGCAACCCTGAGATCACCGCGACCGCACACGCCCAACTCGACACGGTCACCCTGGTCAGCCGTGCCTTTCACGCCGAAGCACTGGGACGGTTCTGCGCGGGACTGGCGAGGCTGTGTGACAAAGACATGGTGTTACCGATGAACAGCGGCGCCGAAGCGGTCGAAAGCGCGATCAAGGTCGCACGCAAATGGGGATCCGACGTCAAAGGCGTACCCACAGGGCAGGCGAACATCGTTGTGGCCGACAACAACTTTCACGGCCGGACTATCAGTATCGTCAGCTTCTCGTCGGATGAGACGGCGCGTGCCGGCTTCGGCCCCTTCACACCGGGCTTCCGTTCGGTCCCGTTCGGTGACGCCGACGCGCTGGCCGACGCGATCGACGAACACACCGTCGCAGTGCTGCTGGAGCCGATACAAGGTGAGGCCGGCGTCATCGTGCCACCGGACCGCTATCTGCCTGCGGTGCGCGAAATCTGCACAGCACGAAACGTTCTGATGATCATCGACGAGATCCAGTCCGGCCTGGCCCGCACCGGCCGCACCTTCGCCTGCGACCATTGGGACGTCGTGCCCGATGTCTACCTGCTCGGCAAGGCATTGGGCGGCGGCGTGGTGCCGCTGTCCGCGGTGGTGGCCGATCGCGACATTTTAGGGGTGCTGCACCCCGGCGAGCACGGCTCCACGTTCGGCGGCAACCCGTTTGCAGCAGCGATCGGCAGCACTGTGGTGTCGATGCTGGCTCGCGGCGAATTCCAGGACCGCGCCGCACGCATGGGCGCACGCCTGCATTGGCGGCTGAGAACGTTGATCGGCCACGGGGTGCTCGCGGTGCGCGGTCGCGGATTGTGGGCGGGCGTCGATATCGACCCGGCACTGGGCAGCGCAAAACAGCTGAGCCTACGACTCGCCGAGCGTGGAGTTCTGGTCAAGGACACCCACGCATCGACGCTGCGTATCGCACCCCCGCTGGTGATCACCGCGACGGAAATCGATTGGGCCGTCGACCGTTTCGCCGATACTCTGGCAGAGATGGCGAGCTAGTACTTCAACACACCCTTGTCGACTGGGATCTGCGCCCCGGTCAACGTGCCCGACCCGTCCCCGGCGAGCCACGCCACCACGTCGGACACTTCACTGGCGGCCATGAACCCATGGGGCTGCAAAAGCATTGGCCCGAAACTGTGTACAAAATGGGGATGCTTGGCGAACACCTGCATCATCAAATCCGGCTCGATCATCGGCGTGTCGACCGAGTAGGGATGGATGGAGTTGACCCGGATGCCGAACTCGCTGAGCTCGATTGCCAGCGAGTTGGTCAGCGCAACGAGCCCGTGCTTGGACGCCGAGTAGTGTCCGTTGCCCGGCGTGGCCTTCAGCCCGGCCGACGAGCTCACCACGACAACCGAGCCGCCGTTGTCGGCCTCGATCATCGCGGGCAGCGCAGCACGCAGGGTGCGGAACGTGCCCGTCAGGTTCACCCCGACCACGGTGTCCCATTGCTCGTCGGTGAGCTCCCACACCCGTCCCCAACTGAGCACACCCGCGTTCGCGACCAGGATGTCGAGGCGGCCGAACTGCTCGACGCCGTCGGCCACCAGCTGCCGCAACGCGTCGTCGTCACGGATGTCGACCTCTCGGGCCAGCACCTTGCGTCCTTCGGCTTCCACCGCCCGGACGGTCTCGGCCAGATCCGCAGGCGTGGCCGCGGCGTAGCCGATGCTGTCGGACACCGGCGCGCAGATGTCCAGGGCGATGATGTCAGCACCGTCGCGGGCCAGCCGGGCCGCATGAGCCCGTCCCTGGCCCCGCGCGGCACCGGTGATGAAAGCCACCCGACCCTGCAGGGGTCCAGACGGACCGGTCACACTAGCCCCTTTCGCTGACTGCCGATCAGGCTACAGCGAAACTGAAACGTGTTCTAACCCGGCGACGATGCAGTGGGGGCACGCCCCCTCGGGGGAAACCCGGGCAATCGGGCTTCTCCTCGCCCGGCCGCGGGCACTAAGTCAGAGTTCGGCGATGATTTTCTGCCGTGCCGCGCTGTACTCCGCCTCCGAGATCGCGCCGCCGTCGTGCAGTTTCTCCAACTCCGCGAGCCGCTGGGCAACGGGAGCCTGCGGTGGCGCGGCCAACCCGCCGGACGCCACCGGCGCAGGCTGCTCTTGGGAACCGGCTCGCCGGACCACGGCCAAGATCTGTTGCCGCACCGACGGGTATGAGCGCAGGTCCACTGAACCACTGATCGGCAGGTTGTTGGCCTTGTAGATCTGCAGGATCTCCATCAGCGGGCCGGCCTGTCCGCTCAGGTCGTAGGTCTTGTTGTCCTCCGCGATCACGAAGGTGGCCGGTACCACGCCGGCAATCAATCCGCTTGCCTGCCAATCGATCTCGTAATCGCGCGTATTCGGGTCCACCAGCACGACGAGCCTGCGGGCCGTGACGATCGCCTGCTTGGAGATGTCGACGGTCACCCGCTTGCCACTGGTGAAGTCGAACCCGGGTCCGGCGATGCGCAGGTCCAGGTTGACCACCGGACGTTCGTTGATGCGCATGCCAGTCTCACCGAGTCCCTGAATCTGGGCGATCGTCAGCACCCCTGTCTGGTGCAGGGCCGCACTCTTGGCCGAGGCCTTGGCGCCGCGGTTGGCCAGCCACACTGCGACGAGCACGTCGGCGACCGTGATCAGCAGCCCGACCCAGAGCATCCACCCAATGAGCTGCTGCGTCGAGGACACCGAGGAGCCGAAAGAACCGAACTGAGAGTTGAACAGGCCGGGGAGCACGAAGTAGCCGATAAGAAAGATTGGCCCGACCGCCCCGCCACACAGCAGGACGAGGATCTGAGCTTTGACGTAGCGCGCCAGCATGGAAGCTCCTGTCGTCTGCCGAGCGATGACGCGGGTCAGCGTATCGGCAGGCGGAACGAAATGTGCTGGTCTGCGCGGAGTCGTCGTTTGCGCGCAACCGCGGCGCCATGCAAAAGCGGCGCCCACCCTTGCGGGGTGAGCGCCGCCTTGCTGTCGAACTACTTGTTGATCTTGACGACCCGGCCGGCGCCGACGGTGCGGCCGCCCTCGCGGATCGCGAACCGCAGGCCCTCGTCCATGGCGACGGGCTGGATCAGCTTGACCGAGATTTCGGTGTTGTCGCCGGGCATCACCATTTCGGTGCCCTCCGGCAACGTCACCACACCGGTCACGTCGGTGGTGCGGAAGTAGAACTGCGGACGGTAGTTGTTGAAGAACGGCGTGTGCCGCCCGCCCTCGTCCTTGGACAGGATGTAGACGCTGCCCTCGAAGTCGGTGTGCGGCGTGGTGGTGCCGGGCTTCACGACGACCTGACCGCGTTCGACATCTTCACGCTTGATACCACGCAGCAGCAGCCCGACGTTGTCGCCGGCCTGACCCTGGTCGAGCAGCTTGCGGAACATCTCCACACCGGTGACGGTGGTCTTGGTGCTGTTCGGCTTGATGCCGACGATCTCGACCTCTTCATTGACGTTGATCACGCCGCGCTCCACACGACCGGTGACCACGGTGCCGCGGCCGGTGATCGTGAAGACGTCCTCGACGGGCATCAGGAACGGCAGCTCGGTCTCGCGGACCGGGTCCGGAATCGACTCGTCGACCGCGTCCATGAGCTCCTCGACGGACTTGACCCACTTCTCGTCGCCCTCGAGTGCCTTCAGCGCCGAGACCTGGATGACCGGGGCGTCCTCGTCGAAATCCTGAGCGGCCAGCAGTTCGCGAACCTCGAGCTCGACGAGCTCGAGCAGCTCCTCGTCGTCGACCATGTCGGCCTTGTTCAGCGCCACCAAGATGTAAGGCACGCCGACCTGGCGGGCCAGCAGCACGTGCTCGCGGGTCTGCGGCATCGGGCCGTCGGTGGCGGCGACCACCAGGATCGCGCCGTCCATCTGAGCGGCGCCGGTGATCATGTTCTTGATGTAGTCAGCGTGGCCGGGGGCGTCGACGTGCGCGTAGTGACGCTTCTCGGTCTGGTACTCCACGTGGGAGATGTTGATGGTGATACCGCGCTGACGCTCTTCGGGTGCGTTGTCGATCTGGTCGAACGCACGCGACTCGTTCAGCGTGGGGTATTTGTCATGCAGGACCTTGGTGATAGCCGCGGTCAACGTGGTCTTGCCGTGGTCAACGTGACCAATGGTCCCAATGTTGACGTGCGGCTTCGTCCGCTCGAACTTCGCCTTCGCCACTTCTGTGTCCTCCTGGACTTGTTGGTGCTTGTTAAAGCAGTGTTGTTATTACAGTTGTGCCGCGGTTGTGACCGGGCAAGGTTACTCTCCGTCGCGATTCACTCGCCCGTCGCCTTCGCGATGATCTCCTTCGACACGTTCGCCGGAACTTCGGCGTAGGAGTCGAACACCATGGAGTAGTTCGCCCGGCCTTGAGTCTTGGACCGCAGGTCGCCGACGTAGCCGAACATCTCCGACAGCGGCACATGCGCCTTGACCACGCGCGCACCACTGCGCTCCTCCATAGCCTGAATCTGGCCACGGCGGGAGTTCAGGTCGCCGATCACGTCACCCATGTAGTCCTCGGGTGTGGTGACCTCGACAGCCATGATGGGTTCCAGGATGACCGGCTGCGCTTGGTGCGCAGCCTTTTTCAGCGCCTGGGAACCAGCGATCTTGAACGCCATCTCGGACGAGTCGACATCGTGGTACGCGCCGTCGAGCAGGATGACCTTCACGTTCACCAGCGGGTAGCCGGCCAACACGCCGTACTGCATAGCGTCCTGGGCGCCTGCGTCGACCGATGGGATGTACTCCCGCGGGATGCGCCCACCGGTGACCTTGTTCTCGAACTCGTAGGTGGCGCCGTCCTCGCCGTGGAACGGCTCGAGGCTGATCAGCACCTTCGCGAACTGGCCCGAACCGCCGGTCTGCTTCTTGTGGGTGTACTCGACCTTGTCCACCGTCCGCTTGATGGTCTCCTTGTAGGCGACCTGCGGCTTGCCGACGTTGGCTTCGACTTTGAACTCGCGGCGCATGCGGTCGACCAGGATGTCCAGGTGCAACTCGCCCATGCCGCCGATCACGGTCTGGCCGGTCTCGTTGTCCTGGTGCACCTTGAAGGTGGGATCCTCTTCGGCGAGCTTCTGGATCGACAGGCTCAGCTTCTCCTGGTCGCTCTTGGTCTTCGGCTCGATCGCCACCTCGATGACCGGGTCGGGGAAGGTCATCGACTCCAGCACGACCTGGTTGTTCGGGTCGCTCAAGGTGTCGCCAGTGGTGGTGTCCTTCAGCCCGATCACCGCGTAGATGTGGCCCGCCGAGGCCGTTTCCACCGGGTTCTCCTTGTTGGCGTGCATCTGGAACAGCTTGCCCAGCCGCTCCTTCTTGCCCTTGGTGGAGTTGATGACCTGCGAGCCGGAATCGACCTTGCCGGAATACACCCGCACGTAGGTGAGCTTGCCGAAGAACGGGTGCGTCGCGACCTTGAACGCCAGCGCGGAGAACGGCTCGTCCGTCGACGGCTTGCGAGTGATCTCCTGATCCTCCTTGCCGGGGGCATGGCCCACAGCAGGCGGCACGTCCAGCGGGGAGGGCAGGTAGTCGATGACGGCGTCGAGCATGGGCTGTACGCCCTTGTTCTTGAACGCGCTGCCGCACAGTACCAGGTAGGCCGTGGAGCTGATGGTGAGCTTGCGCAGCGCACCCTTGATCTCCTCGACCGACAGTTCCTCGCCCCCGAAATACTTCTCCAGGAGCGTTTCGTCGGTCTCCGCGACGGCCTCGAGCAGCTTGGTGCGGTACTCGTCGGCCTTCTCTTGCAGCTCGGCCGGGATGTCGATGGTCTCGTAGGTTTCGCCGAGCTTGGTCTCGCCCCGCCACACCTTGGCCTTCATCTCGACCAGGTCCACGATGCCTTCGAAGTCGCCCTCGGAGCCGACAGGCAGCTGGATCGGGATGACGTTGGCGCCCAGCCGATCCTGCATGGTCTTCACCGAGAAGTAGAAGTCGGCGCCGATCTTGTCCATCTTGTTGACGAAGCAGATCCGCGGGACGTCGTACTTGTCGGCCTGCCGCCAGACCTGCTCGGACTGCGGCTCGACACCTTCTTTGCCGTCGAAGACGGCAACGGCACCGTCGAGCACGCGCAGGCTGCGCTCCACCTCGACGGTGAAGTCGACGTGCCCGGGGGTATCGATGATGTTGATCTGGTTGTCGTTCCAGAAGCAGGTGGTGGCCGCGGAGGTGATGGTGATCCCGCGTTCCTGCTCCTGCTCCATCCAGTCCATGGTTGCGGCGCCGTCGTGCACCTCACCGATCTTGTAGCTGATGCCGGTGTAGTAGAGGATGCGCTCCGTCGTCGTGGTCTTGCCGGCGTCGATATGCGCCATGATGCCGATGTTGCGGACCTTCGTGAGGTCGGTCAGCACGTCCTTCTGTGCCACAGAAGTCTTCCCACTCTTTCGATTACGTTAGTTAGCTGTCTTTCGCCCCGGCGACATTGCCGATTTCGCCGCCAAACGGCTCCTACCAGCGGTAGTGCGCAAAGGCGCGGTTCGCCTCGGCCATCTTGTGGGTGTCCTCGCGTCGCTTGACGGCAGCTCCCAGGCCGTTGCTGGCATCCAGAATCTCGTTTGCCAGGCGCTCGGTCATGGTCTTCTCCCGACGCTGGCGAGAGAAGCTGACCAGCCACCGCAGCGCCAGCGTCGTGGACCGTTCGGGACGCACCTCGACAGGCACCTGGTAGGTGGCCCCACCGACGCGGCGGCTGCGCACTTCCAGGGCCGGCTTGACGTTGTCCAGAGCCCGCTTGAGCGTGATCACCGGATCGGTGCCGGTCTTGTCGCGGGCTTGTTCGAGCGCAGCATAAACAATGCGCTCGGCGAGCGATTTCTTCCCTTGCATGAGAATTTTATTCACCAGCTGCGTGACCAGCTGCGACCCGTAGACCGGGTCGTTGACCAGTGGACGCTTCGGCGCGGGCCCCTTGCGCGGCATTAGCTCTTCTCCTTCTTGGCGCCGTAGCGGCTGCGGGCCTGCTTGCGGTTCTTGACGCCCTGGGTGTCCAGCGAGCCGCGGATGATCTTGTACCGCACACCCGGCAGGTCCTTCACACGGCCACCACGCACCAGCACCATCGAGTGCTCCTGCAGGTTGTGCCCCTCGCCCGGGATGTAGGCCGTCACCTCAACCTGGCTGGTCAGCTTGACACGCGCCACCTTCCGAAGCGCCGAGTTCGGCTTCTTCGGAGTAGTGGTGTACACGCGGGTGCACACGCCGCGGCGCTGCGGGCTGCCCTTGAGGGCCGCGGTTTTGACCTTGGCGATCTTGTCGCGACGACCCTTGCGGACCAGCTGCTGAATGGTTGGCATCTACCGGCTTTCTAGTGTTGCTGTTCGATTCTGGTGCTTCTAAGTCTCTGTAGTGCAGTTATGCCCTTTAGCGGTCCCCCGCGGCCGGGTGTGTCGCAGGCGCCCGCCGCGGAGCGAATCCGTGGCGTAGTGGACATGCGAATTGGCCCGGCGTGTGCGCCTTGGGGTCAAATGCCCAAGGCCGCCAGGCACGAGCATCAACAATACCCGCCGCTGGTCGGGCAGGTCAAAGCGGCAACATCGAGCTCCTGTACCAACCTACCTGGCTCGGCCACCGAGCGGGTTGTCCGGCGTCAATATGCCCGATTCGCTGCGACGTTCCATCCCGGCCGCCAGCCGCAGCACCATGTCCGAGAACACCGAGTCGGTGTCGATGTCGTCCATCACGCCGGTCATCTCCAACAGCACGAACCCGTGCAGCGCTGACCAGAATTCCAATGCCGCATAGAAGGCCTGCTCGAGATCGAGCCCGTAGGAGGACAGCACGGCGATCACCGGCGCAGCGGCGCCCCTGGTAGCCGCGGTGTATTCGGGGTCGTCCCCGCCCAGCGGCATGCGCGTGAAGGCGGAATACCGGCCCGGATGGTGATGAGCGTAGCTGCGGTAGGCGCTGGCCATGACCAACACCGCGTCGTCGCGCGTTCGGCCCTCCCCGACCCTGTTGAGCATCGCGATGATGTCGTCGATGACCCGGATTCGCACCGTGCGGCGCAAGTCCTCCAGGCTGTCGACGTGGTTGTACAACGACGGGCCTTTGGTGCCGAGCTGACTTGCCAAAGCGTTGATCGTCAGGGTGTCCCAGCCTTCCCGGTCCAGAAAGGTCAGCGCGGCGTTGACGATGATCTCGCGGCTCAGTCTGGCCGCGCGGGTCGCCGACTTCGTCCCGGCGCCCGACCGACCAGCCGACGCCTCAGGCTCAGCTGGCATGTGGTCGCCCTTCGTTTGCGTTGACCGCGCGTCCTTGTCGGTGACTGGTCAACGAACTCTAGTTGAGGCCTCCCTGGAACGAAGAACTCTAGTTGACACTGGTCCACAGCACGTAGGCTCTTTTCGAGCAGTTCGCGCGCCATCGCGAGAGGAGCCTGCGGTGAGATGGTCGACCCCTTGCCGAGCCGCGGCGGCCTGCGCGACCGCCATCGCGTTCACCTCCGCCGCCGGCGTGCCGGCCGGGCACGCCAAGAACGGTGACACCCACATCACCGGTGAGGGCCTCGAGCAGACGATCGACTGCAACGGCGCCACGCTGTTGGTCGACGGCACCAGGAACACCGTCAACGCGTTGG
>CAWIAC010000002.1:0-163151 GCA_963833935.1 uncultured Actinomycetota bacterium
GGGATTGGCTCGGTCTACGGCACAGACTGTTGATCTATGACGGCGCTACTTGTCGAGACGCGTCGACCGGTTGACCGGCCGGCCGACGATGGTTTCGCGGTCAGTTATGTGTCCGGCGACGGCGCCGAGCACCGGGTGCCGCTGGCACTCGCATGGGCGGTGCCATTCGAGCGGGGCATTCCAGTTCGCCGGTTCCGGTCTCGAAAGGGGCAGCGGCATTTGAGCGGGTCGTGGTGGTCGGCGACCACCGGTGGCCATGTGGGGTTTGAGTCCTGGTTGGAGCGCGATTGGTTGCTGCATCTGGATTTCGATCCCTCCGTGGTGGGCATCGCGTCCCAGCCGTTTTGGCTGCACTGGTCTGATGCGGCGGGCACGACGGCCTCGCATGTGCCGGACTTCTTTGCCCGCCGCAGGGACGGATCGGCGGTGGTGGTCGACTGCCGCCCTGTGGAGCGCCGCAAACCTCGGGACGTGGCGAAGTTCGACGCGACCGCGCGGGCCTGTGCGCTTGTCGGGTGGGATTACCGGCTGCTCGGTGCGGCGGAAGCGCTCGTGACGGCGAACCTGCGGTGGTTGGCCGGCTACCGGCATCCCCGCCACTATCTACCTGAGACGGTCGAGGTGCTACGCCACATGTTCGCCACTCCAACATCATCGATGTGCGGTGCGGAAGCCGCAGGCGACCCGATCGCAGTCTTGCCGATGATGTTCCACCTGCTGTGGTGCCACGAACTCAGGATCGACGTGCCGACGCCGCTGCATCAAGGCACGCTGGTGAGCCCGCCAGCGGGTCAGCGGTGACGCTGACGCAGGTTTTCCACCCCGGCGCCCGACCTTGCGCCGGTGCAAACCGCTGACCTCATCACGACATGACCACAGCTTCGTAAGTCCGCACATTTACTACCGCCGGTTACGAGTCGGGCGGTTAGCCTGGTGTAGCGGGGATAGGCAGGCCGTCGGTAGGTCGAACCATCGCAGGTGTTCAAAGTCCTCGGACAGGGTCAGCGGATGCTGGGCGATCGAGTGGTCGGGCTGTGCCCGTGGAACTGTCAGAATCGTGATGGCCTCCTTTAGGTAGCGTTCGAGGTCTGTTTCGGGGGCGCGGTTTTCGTGGTGCGGGTATTGCATCGCCCCGTTCTCGTCGTAGGAGATTTGGCGCAGCCGCAGCGGGGGCTCGACGGGGCCGAGGTGGTGTCGCCACATTCCACTGGCCGGGTCAAAGCGGTAGTCCTCGAGCAGTCGCCAGCCGTCTGCGGCGACGAGCCGGACGGCCTCAACGAGGTAGGAGAAGACCGGGTCGGAGATGAAATAGTTGAAGTTGATGCGGACCCAGCCCGGTTTGATGCCCTCGCAGCCGTGGGTGATCTCGCGTTCGAACGCATGTGAACGGTCCAGGTCGATGCCCAGCAGGCGATGTCCGTAGGGGCCCGCGCATGAGCAGCCGCCGCGGGACTGGATCCCGAAGAGGTCGTTGAGGACGGCTACTACGAAGTTGTGGTGCAGGTAGCGGCCGCTGGGGGCCCGCACCACGAAAGACACGATCGACAGCCGTTCGGCGCCGAGGTTACCGAGGATCTCGATGTTCGGCTCGTGTTGCCAGGCCGCGATCGCGCGGCGCAGGTAGTGCTCCTCGTGGGCGCGGATCACGTCGACGCCGACCGCTTGTTTGAGTTGGAACACCAGGCCGGCCCGGATCGATTCGATGATGGCCGGTGTGCCGCCCTCCTCACGTTGGGTGGGATCTTCCAGGTAGCGGTGCTCGGTCGGATTGACGTAGGCGACGGTGCCGCCGCCAGGCACATCTGGCACCCGGTTGCGTAGCAACTCCCGACGGACCACCAGAATCCCCGGGGTGCCCGGCCCCCCGATGAACTTGTGCGGACTCAGGAAGATCGCGTCCTTGTAGTCGAGGCGATTCTTGTTTTGGTCGCCGTACATCTGGATGTCGACGTAGGGTCCGGCCGCGGCGAAGTCCCAGAAGGATAATGCGCCGTGCGCGTGCAGCAGCGCCGAGATGCGGTGGGTTTCGGTGACGATCCCGGTCACGTTGCTGGCTGCGGAGAACGAGCCGATCTTCAACGGCCGCGTATGGTGGCGTGCGAGCTCTTTCACCAGGATCGCGGCGTCGATGTGGCCGTCCACGTCCTCCGGAATCACGACGACATCAGCGATCGACTCCCGCCAGGGCAGCTCGTTGGAGTGATGCTCGAACGGACCGATGAAGACCACCGGGCGTTCATCGGCGGGGATGGCGTCGCTCAGATGGTAACGGTCTTCCAATGCCGCCGGGATACGCAGCCCGAGGACGCCGATCAGTTTGTCGATCGCACCGGTGCAGCCCGATCCCGCAAAGATCACGACGGTTTCGGCGTCGCCGCCGACAGCGTCGAGGATGTTGGAACGGGCGTCTTCGCGCAGCCTGGTGGTCTGCAGACCGGTTCCGCTGGACTCAGTGTGTGTGTTGGCGTAGCGGGGCAGTACCTCGTCGCGGATAAAGTCCTCTAGGAAGCTCAACGCCCGACCCGACGCGGTGTAGTCGGCATAGGTCACCCGACGCGGCCCATACGGACCGGGCATCACCTGATCCTCACCGATCACAGAGTCACGGATCCGCCGTAGCAGCGGGGTATCTAAGGGCCCGGGCTCATTCACAGCACCGAGGGTAGGCGTGAAATTGGTCGAGATCGAGGTCATCGAATTAAACCGCGGGATCCGGACCGAAGCGTTGCCCGATCTCGGTCAGTGAGGGGCGGCATGACCCGACCGGCCCCCGAGTGCACACCTGATAAACCTGAAGAGGTACAGGACGCTATGACTCCGGTGTGTTGGATGGGCGGCCCCGGCATCGGCATTTCTTGTGCACGGATCCGCGGTAGGAGTACGTGATGAGCGGCGACCCTCGGCCCGAGCCGACGTCCAGAGCGCTGCCGGCGTGGAGTTCGGTGCTGGCCGTCGTCGCCCACCCGGATGACGAATCTTTCGGTCTGGGAGCGATCCTTGACGCATTCAACCAGGCGGCGACCCGGACCGCGGTGCTGTGCTTGACTCATGGCGAGGCTTCAACGGTGCGGGGCGTTGCGGGCAACCTCGCCGAGCTGCGTGGTCAGGAATTCGCGGCCGCTGCCCGGATGTTGGGTGTTTCTGACCTCACGTTGCGCGATTACCCCGACGGTGGCCTCATCCAGGTACATCGCAGCCGCCTGGTCGGCGAAGTGATCGACGCGGCAGCTGCCGCCCGCGCCGCCGGTCTCCTAGTCTTTGACTCGAGCAGCGTGACCGGTCATCACGACCACGCCGCCGCGTCCGCCGCGGTGCTGCTTGCCGCGGCGGATCTGAACATCCCGGTTCTAGGCTGGACCCTCCCCAACTCGGTTGTCACGCAGCTCAATCGGGAATGCGGCACCGGGTTCGTGGGACACCCGCCGTTTGCCATCGATATCGAATTGCCAGTGACTCGCACGCGGCAGGTGGCTGCGTGCGCGGCTCATGTGAGCCAGGCCATCCCTACCAGCGTGTTGTGGCGTCGCCTGGAACTGCTCGGTGATGTCGAGCATCTGCGATGGCTAACGCGAGTGAAAAGGTATCAAGATGAAAACGGGTGAGAAGCGGTTGCTCGTCGCTGTTTGTCTGCTGTGCGGCAGCGACGTGTGTAGTTCGCGGGATTGGTGACCCACAATCGTGCTTCGACGCCGCTGACTCTGGCTGAAGTGCTGATCACAGCCATCATCCCGCTTGGCTCCTCGGCTACGTCACGATGTACCACGAGCCGAAGCGGGTGGTGTCTGCCGCTTGGCGGTTCCCGCATCGGTGTCCTCGCCTAGCAGCGGTGAACGCACCGGCCGATGCTGTCCCAGGGGCCGGGGCCCACGACTGGCCGGGTGAGGCTGGACGCGGTGAGGCCACCAGAACCAGCGTCCCAGTAGCGCGGCGATCGACGGCGTCATCAGCGAGCGCACAATCAGGGTGTCGAACAGCAGCCCAAGGCCGATCGTGCTGCCGGCCTGGCCGATGGAGCCTAAGTCACTGGCGACCATGGACATCATGGTGAAGGCGAACACCAGCCCCGCCGCGGTGACAACACCGCCGGTTTCGCCCATCGAGCGGATGATGCCGGTGTTCAATCCTGCGCGTATTTCCTCCTGGAATCGCGAAACCAGCAGCAGGTTGTAGTCAGATCCGACGGCCAGCAGAATGATCAACCCGAAGACGGGCGCGATCCAGTTCAAATCCAGGCCGAAAATGTGCTGCCACACAAGCACTGACAGCCCGAAGGCAGCGCCCAGCGAGAGCAACACCGTTCCGACGATCACCAGGGAAGCCACCAGAGCCCGGGTGATGATCAGCATGACGGCGAAAATCAATGTCAACGCCGCGATTCCCACGATAAGCAGGTCGTAGTGAGACCCCGATTGGATATCGCGGTATATCGCCGCTGTCCCGGCGAGGTAGAACTTTGCGTCGGTGAGCGCTGTTCCCTTCACCGCTTGATGCGCGGCGGCCAACTCGGGTTCAACGGCGGAAATGCCCTCGACAGTCGCCGGATCCGCGTCGTGGGTAATGATGAACCGCGCGGCTTTGCCGTCCGCCGATAGGAACAGTTTCAGACCGCGCTGGAAGTCTGGATTTTGGAACGCTTCCGGCGGCAGGTAGAAGTAATCGCCACTCCTGGAAGCGTCGAACGCCCGGCCCATAGCGCTTGCGGTATCAGTCATCTGGTCCATCTGCTTGACCAGACCCGAGAAGCTGCTGTGCATGGTGAGCAGGGTCCCCTGCATGGACTCCGCGACGGCGATGATGGGCGGGAACTGGGAGAGCATTTGCGGCAATATCGCGTCGACATTGTGCATGTCGTTGATCAGCGTGCTCATGTTCTCGCTGAACTTGTCCACACCGTCCATCGCCTCGAACACCGACTTGGCCGCCGAGCAGACTGGGATGTCGAAGCAGTGTTGTTCCCAGTACAGATAGCTGCGGAACGGTCTCGCGAAATCGTCGAAGTCCGCCAGATGGTCTCGCATCTCGTCCAGCGTGGACTGCATATCGTGCATATCGCCGACGATGTGATGAGTCGTCTTGCTCATCTGCGCCACCAAGCCTCGCATGCGCTCCATCGACCCGATCATGGCACCGAGGTCGTCGCTCATGGTGAGCATGTCAGCCGTGCGGTCCTTCATGAATTGAAGGTTCTCGCGGATCGGGATCGACTGGGCGCTGATCTGGAAGGGTATCGAGGTGTGCTGGATCGGGCCGCCCAGTGGGCGGGTGATGCTTTGCACCATGGCGATTCCCGGCGAACGGAAGATGTCTTTGGCGAGCTTGTCCAGGATGATCATGTCGCTGCTATTCCGCATGTCGTGATCGCTCTCGATCATGAGGATATCGGGATTCATTGTCGCGGGACTGAAATGGCGCTCCGCGGCTGTATATCCGACATTCGCCGGCAGGGTGGGGGGTATGTAGAAGCGGTCGTTGTAGCTGATCTTCATGCTCGGCATGATGAGGATGCCGAGGATGGCGATGACCAGTGAGGCCGCGAACACCGGACCGGGCCAGCGCACGGTGGCGGTGCCGATTCGCCGCCACCCACGCGTCTTGATCATCCGTCTGGGGTCGAGCAGGCCAAACCGAGTGGCCACCGCGACGACGGCGGGCGCGGCGGTCAACGCTCCTGCGACGACGACGAGCAACCCCACAGCCGACGGAATGCCCAGCGCCTTGAAATACGACAGGCGCGCGAAGTGCAGGCAAAAAGAGGCTCCGGCGATGGTCAACCCCGAACCCAGGATGATGTGAAAGGTTCCGCGGAACATCGCGTAGTAGGCCGTTTCTCGATCCTGCCCGGCCTGCCGGGCCTCTTGATACCGGCCTATCAGGAATATCGCGTAATCGGTTCCCGCCGCGATCGCCAACGAGGACAGCATCGCGACGACGAATGTCGAGAACCCCAAGAGGTTGTAGTTCCCAAGAAGCGCGACAAGTCCTCTGGCCGTGCCCATCTCGACACCGACCATGACGAGAACCAGAAGCATTGTGCTGATGGAGCGGTAGGTGATGAAGAGCATGATCATGATGACCACGCCCGTGACGCCCATCATGGTGAACATGCTTTTATCGGCGGCCTCGTTCATGTCCGTGTTGAGCGCCGCCGGGCCGGTCTCGTAGACCTTGAGCCCTTTGGGCGGCGCTGACCTGTCGACGATTTCGCGTACCGCTCTTACGGATTCGTTTCCCAGGCTGCTGCCCTGGTTGCCGGCCAGGTTGAGTTCGACATAAGCGGCTTTGCCATCCCGGCTCTGGACGCCGGCGGCGGTGAGCGGATCTCCCCACACGTTTTGGATGTGCTGCACGTGCTTGGGGTCCGCCTGCAGCTTTTTCACCAAGCCGTCGTAGTAACGGTGCGCTTGGTCGCCGAGTTGTTTATCGCTCTCCAGGAGGATCATCGCGATGCTGTCGGAGTCCGACTCGTGATATTTCTCGCCGATGCGTTTCGCGGCGATCATGGCCGGCGCATCTTGCGGTGACATCGTCACCGCGTGGTTTCGAGCGACCGATTCGATCGGCGGCACAAGCACATTCAAAGCCACGGTCAGCAGTAGCCATGCAATGAGTATCGGCACGGCGAACCTGCGGACGAACCGCATGAATTTCGGACGGTTTTCGTTGTCGGCGTTGTCGGTGTTCATGCGGCCTTGACCAGACAGGACGTTTGGGCGTGGTGCCCGGCCGAGGATTGCTCGTCTTTGACCACGCCGTTGACGGTGATGCGGCAGCCGATGTTGTCGCTATTGCTCTGCGCCACAACGTTGGCGATCACGGCGGGCACCGTCGTGGTGATCGTGAAGGTCCAGGGCAAGCCGGTGAAGGTCGCCTGTTCCGGCTTGGCGTTCTTGTCCAAGTAGCTCACGCTTCCTGTTGTGTCGTTTGGACCGTAAACCTCGTATGTCACCTGCTTGAGATGGGTCGGTTCGAGCGGTTCGGCGCTGCTTTCGGTCGCGGCAAAGATTTCCTCAGAGCCGAAAACGCTGCGGAGCCGAACGACGGTGACACCACCGAGGACAACCGCCACCACGACGACGAGCGGCACCCAGGTCCGTTTGAGAACGGTCAACATTGCAGTTTCCCTTCACTCGTGGCCCGGTTCTGTTGGTACGCAGTTCCACGCCCGCGCCGCTACGCCGGACAGGGCTATTTGGCCCTGTACTAGATGACTTTGCGACACACGGGCTGCTATCGCTGGCCTGCTGCCAAACTCCCTGCTACCGGGTTGTCTCCCTCCTCATCGGGTGCCGCGACCCTTATCCAGAGCACGCTGATCGCAGCATACAGTACCCCATGGGGTATATCCCGTTACGCACCGCTACAACGCCGTGATAGTGCTGGAAGCGTTGCAACGTACCGCTTCAGCGCGAATATGATTGCGCCAGAACGGCGTCCGACTCCACCATGGCCGCGTTGGCGACCAGGCCTCCTGGTGCGGCCAGATTGTCGAGGCAGGCATCGAGCACACCGGGCTGGCTGAGGCCGCCGCCGACGAAGACCACGGATGTTGTTGCGGCGCCGTTGAACGCATCCGGCGCTGCCCGCGCACGTCGACGCTAACACCGAAAACGGCAGCGATCCGGGCGCGGGCCGCCTCGCGGCAACCTCTGCGGACTTCACGAGTTGTGCCCCGATTACTTACATATACCCCTGAGGGTATAATGTAGTGGTGAGCCACATAATCCTGTGGCATGGTTTCACCGAGGAGCGCCAATGGCACGAATCGTTATCCTCGGCGCTGGTATCGCCGGACACACTGCGGCGCTGCACCTGCGCCGATGGCTACCCCGCGCACACGAAGTCGTCGTAATTTCCCCCAACGCCGACTGGAACTGGATCCCGTCGAACATCTGGGTCGGTGTCGGTCGGATGGACGCAAGCAAGGTGCTGATTCCGCTCAGGCCGATCTACAAGCGCAAGGGCATCGTCTTCTACCAGGCGCTCGCTACCGCGATCCGCCCCGAGGGCACGGGCGATCAGTCGTGGCCGTCGGTGGACTTCACCTATACCGACGAGGAGCGCCGTGGAGAGACCGGCTCTATCACCTACGACTACCTCATCAATGCCACCGGCCCGCAGCTGAACTTCGCGGCCACGCCCGGCCTCGGTCCCGACGGCCACTCGTACTCGGTGTGCACCGCAGCCCATGCCGTCGAGGCGGCCAAGGCGCTCGATCAGGTCATCGCCAAGCTCAAGGCCGGCGAGAAGCAGCGCCTGGTCATCGGCGTCGGACATGGCACCTGCACCTGCGAGGGAGCGGCGTTCGAGTACACCTTCAATGTCGAGCACGTGGTGCGCACCGCCGGCGTGCGCGACCTCGCCGAGATCGTCTACCTCACTAACGAGTACGAACTGGGCGACTTCGGCGTCGACGGCATGAGCTTCGTCGACCAGGGCTTCGTGCAGTCCAGCCGGCTGTGGACCGAATCGCTGTTCCGCGAGCGCGGCGTCAAGGCCATAACACAGGGTGCTGTGCACGAGGTCATGGAAGGCAAGCTGCGCTACGAGCAGCTCGACGGCAATGAGCACGACCTGGACTTCGACTTCGCGATGCTGCTGCCGCCGTTCAAGGGCGTCACGCTCGCTGCCTACGACAAGGACGGCAACGACATCACGTCCACCCTGTTCGCGCCGTCGGGCTTCCTCAAAGTCGACGCCGACTACTCGGGTAAGCCCTACGACGAGTGGTCCGCCGAGGACTGGCCACACACTTATGAGTCCCCCGCGTACCCGAACATCTTCGCTCCGGGCATCGCGTTCGCGCCCCCGCACCCGATCTCCCGGCCGCGCAAGAGTGCCAACGGGACGGTCATCACTCCCAGCCCGCCGCGCACCGGCATGCCGTCGGGGGTCATGGCCAAGACGGTCGCGGAGACCATCCGCGACCGCATCAAAAACCACGCAGCTCCCGCCCACCGCGCCTCCATGGCGACGATGGGCGCCGCGTGCGTCGCCTCGGCCGGTGCCGGCTTGCGCGAGGGCTCGGCAGCTGCGATGACGATGTTCCCGGTCGTGCCTGATCCGGTGAGGTACCCGCAGACCGGCCGTGACATCGCCGGCACGTCCGGCGAGCTCGGTCTGGCCGGCCACTGGATCAAGGTGCTCCTGCACCACCTGTTCATCTACAAGGCCAAGGCCAAGCCGTTCTGGTGGCTGATCCCCGAATGAAAGGCTCATCCATGGACGACGACAGCATCTACTCGGAGGTAAACGTCCGGACCGCCGAAAGCATCGGCGACGCACCGCTGCCCACCCGCAGGAGGCTGCGGATGCGCCAGAACCTCCTCATCCAGTCCTGGCGTTTCGCCCGCATCAATCTCAGGATGATGCGGATCATCTTCAGCGGGCACGGCTGACCCGCGACCGGATTGCCAGGCAGCTGTCGCCGACCTCGATGCACTGCGCCGGCTCCTGGCAACGTACACGGCGATCACCGGGCCGCTGAATCTATCCTCAACGGCGATTCCGACCTGGTGCTGTCGGGTCGGATGTGTACCCGGTAGCATTAGCAGCTGGGACTGAGGCCAATTCGAAGCCCCCCGCGACACTATGTGGCACGCTCGGCGACCGGCGCGAAGTTCTGGACATTGTGTCTTTGCCAGGAAGTTGTCGGTGAATGGCGAGGCCGCAACCGCGATCGCGTCCCATGGGCGGCCAACCAGCAGTTTGGCCAGTGTCTCCCAAGGGGAGCGCGGCAGCATCGCCGGAGGTGCGCCGCAAAATCGGCGAGCACGCGACCAACTCCCCTAGCCAACCGCCCAAGTCGTTGCTGGAACCGAAACCCGCCTCCTTGGCTCTACGGGCAGGGGCAGGGGCAGGGGCAGGGGCACATTAACGACCTGTCAGTTTTGGATACACGTCGTTAATGTGCCCCGTCGATGGCTTAAGGGATTTCGCGGTCATGGTCAGGGTTTGACGTGCCGGAGACCATCCTGGGCGCCGCAGCGCGGTCGGGCACTACCTGGCCTGGGCGGTTTGCCGAGTGCGCTGATGGCGGCGTGCAGTTTGGCCGCGGCTTCATCGGCGATTTCCTGCAGACCCCGCTGGTCGGCCACCCGGACCATTATTTGCGGGTCCATCGCCTCGACGATGACCGTGTCGCCCTGGCTGGCAACGTCGGCTCGCACCACGACGTTGCACGGCAGTAACTGGCCAATCTGGCGGTCCACATCCAGGGCGCGGTGCGCCAGCGACGGGTTGCAGGCGCCGAGGATCAGGTAGTCCTCCATGTCGTGCCCAAGCTTTTGTTTCAGCGTGGCTTTGACGTCGATCTTCGTCAGCACGCCGAAGCCCTGATCAGCCAGAGCCTGAGTGGTCTGCTCAACCGCTTCCGCAAACGAGGTATGCACATTGGTGCTCAGACCCAATGTCATTGCTAGTACTCCCTGAATGTCAAATTACCTTGCCGCTTGTCGATTCCGCGCCCGTGAATCAGGCCAGCGCCAGGAACAGCCTTTCCAGCTCGGCCTCCGTAAGCGGTGGCGCGCCGCCCGGGCTGTTACCGCTAATACAGTCGCGAAGACCGGATGCGACGATCTTGAACCCGGCCCGGTCAAGGGCGCGGGACACCGCCGCGAGCTGCGTCACGACGTCCTTGCAGTCGCGGCCCTGCTCGATCATGGCGATCACCCCCGCGAGTTGTCCCTGTGCGCGCCGCAACCGATTGAGCACGGCGGTGATGCTGTCGTTGTCACCAATCATGGGTCCCTCCATATCCTCACATACGCATGTCACCCCTAGGGGTATTCCGGGGCGAGTCGTTAGAGATTCCGCCGAGCAGTGAAAAAACCGTCAACCTTGTCTGGAATACCCGTACGGGTATTGGTATTGTAACGGTCATGAGCGAACACAACCATCACCACGACGTACTCAACGACCTCAGCCCCCAACACCGCGCCCTGCGCCAGATGATCCCAGGGGTCTACCGGGGGTTCGCCGAGATGAGCAGCGCCGCGCTGACCTCCGGCGCGTTGGACAAGAAAGTCAAAGAGCTCATTGCGCTGGCTATCGGGGTGGTGCACGGGTGCGACGGCTGCATTGCCTCGCACGCCCAAGGGGCGGCCCGTGCCGGGGCCTCCAGGGAAGAAGCCGCCGAAGCCATTGGCGTCAGTATCTTCATGCATGGTGGACCGGCCACCATCTACGGTGCTCGCGCATACGACGCGTTCTGTGAATTCGCCGACACCGACGTCAGCGCCACAGCGGGATCGCCCAGATGAGCGGTGAATCCTGGTCCGGTGGGCTCGTGGCGGCGCTTGCATCGCCGGCACATCGCGCCGCGATAGCGCGGATATGAACACCCTTCCTTCCTAACTGGCGGCTGTACCCAGCGGACCTGGCCCATCCGGGCGCCTAATCATCTGCACCTGCATGACCGAAAGGATGTGAGCAATGGCCGTAAGAGTCCTCACCCTGGCCGATTTCGAATCGACGATCAGCGACAACCCGATCGTGCTCGTCGACTTCTGGGCCCCGTGGTGTGGCCCATGCCGGGGGTTCGCACCAGTTTTTGAACGGTCTGCCCGGGATCACCCCGACATCGTCCACGCCAAGGTCGACACCGACGCTGAGCGGGAACTCGCGGCAATGGCCGGGATCCGATCCGTTCCCACCACCATGGCATTTCGCGACGGCGTCCTGGTCTACAGCCAACCCGGGGCGATGCCCCCGGCGGCGCTGGCGGACCTGATCCGCCAGATCAAGGCCCTCGACATGACTACCGTGCGCGCCAAGATCGCCGACCGCAAAGCCGCCGCCAAGACCTAGCGGCCCAACCACTCTCACCACAACTGGAGTCACCATGTGTTACCCCGTGCGCTGCCCTCGCTGCGGTAAAACCACCTGGGCGGGCTGTGGCCAGCACGCCGACAGCGTCATGAGACCCGTGCCGGCCAGCCAACGATGCAGCTGCCAAAACGCCGCGGCCAGGTAGCCACTCAGGCATTGCCGCCGCGCCGAGCAACGTTGGTACCGCAACGGCAGGTCTGGTCATCTGGGTGCCACAGGTAAGAGATTGAGGAGGAAGCGACATGCTGAGCAGCATTGCCAGCGACTACACCAAACAGGATGTGATCAAGCTGGCGCAGTGGTTGATCGCGGAAAACGCGTGCCATACCAACTACGTTTCTCCGCGATATATCACAAACAGTAGGAACTGATCGCCGAAGTGCGGGAAGCCCAGGAACGCAACGAGCACCTCGTGGCGGCCAACGATGAGCTGCAGGAGCGGGTCAACAGTCTCACCGAGGCCTACGCAACGCTGATCGGTGACGCGATGAACCTGGCGGAGCTCAAAGAGCACATGCCAACGCCATTCCATAACAGCGATCCAAAGTGGTGTGCACAAGCTACAGCCGCCATGTGCCGTCCCGCGTAGTGGATTAGGTAGGTAGGGCGTGAAGCATTCGATCTTGGGGACTGGGATTCGCCAGTTCCCAAGCCTTGGCACCGATAGTTGCGCGCCTCGCGCTTCGGCTCGGCGGCCTTCGAGGTACGGTCGTGGGTGGCCGTCCCGGAAGAGAAGTTACCCGCTTAAGACCCACCCGTGCTGGAAGGACCGGCGACGCCATGACTGCTGAAGCAACCTCTGTCGCGCCGTTGACGGCGCGCCGCCCGTACCCGGCCCGGACGGGCCCGAAGGGCACGCTGGTCTACAAGCTGATCACCACCACCGATCACAAGATGATCGGCATCATGTACGTCGTTACCTGCTTCGGCATGTTCTTCATAGGCGGCCTGATGGCGCTGCTGATGCGCACCGAATTGGCCGCGCCCGGACTGCAGTTCTTGTCGAACGAGCAGTACAACCAGCTGTTCACCATGCACGGCACCATCATGCTGCTGCTTTATGCCACCCCGATCGTGTTCGGTTTCGCCAACCTGGTGCTGCCGCTGCAGATCGGCGCCCCCGACGTAGCATTCCCGCGGCTGAACGCCTTCTCGTTCTGGCTGTTCCTGTTCGGTGCCCTGATCGCCATCGCGGGTTTCATCACGCCCGGGGGGGCCGCCGACTTCGGCTGGACCGCGTACACCCCGCTGACCGATGCCATCCACTCACCGGGCGCCGGGGGCGACCTGTGGATCATGGGCCTGATTGTCGCCGGGCTGGGCACGATCTTGGGCGCGGTCAACATGATCACCACCTTGGTGTGCATGCGCGCCCCGGGGATGACAATGTTCCGGATGCCGATCTTCACCTGGAACATCCTGGTGACGTCCATCCTGGTGCTGATCGCGTTCCCGATCCTGACTGCGGCACTGTTCGGGCTGGCCGCCGACCGCCACTTGGGTGCCCACGTTTATGACCCGGCCAACGGCGGAGTCCTGTTGTGGCAGCACCTCTTCTGGTTCTTCGGCCACCCCGAGGTCTACATCGTGGCGCTGCCATTTTTTGGCATCGTCACCGAGATCCTTCCGGTGTTCTCCCGCAAACCGGTCTTCGGTTACACCACGCTGGTGTATGCCACCCTCGCCATCGGGGGGTTGTCGGTTGCGGTATGGGCGCATCACATGTTCGCCACTGGCGCGGTGCTGTTGCCTTTTTTCTCCTTCACCTCATATTTGATCGCCATACCGACCGGGATCAAGTTCTTCAACTGGATCGGCACCATGTGGAAGGGCCAGTTGACGTTTGAGACACCGATGCTGTTCTCGGTCGGCTTTCTCGTCACGTTCCTGCTGGGCGGGCTGTCTGGTGTGCTGCTGGCCAGCCCGCCGTTGGACTTCCACGTCACCGACTCCTATTTCGTGGTCGCGCATTTCCACTACACACTGTTCGGCACCATCGTGTTCGCCACCTTTGCCGGCACCTATTTCTGGTTCCCGAAGATGACCGGCCGGCTGCTGGATGAGCGGCTGGGCAAGCTGCATTTCTGGTTGACGTTCATCGGGTTCAACACCACGTTTTTGGTGCAGCATTGGCTGGGCAACAAGGGGATGCCTCGCCGCTATGCCGATTACCTGCCCACCGACGGCTTCACCACGTTAAATATCGTCTCGACGATCGGGGCGTTCATTTTGGGCGCGTCGATGTTGCCGTTCGTGTGGAACGTGTTCAAGAGCTGGCGCTATGGCGAGCTGGTTACCGTTGACGACCCGTGGGGGTACGGCAATTCGCTGGAGTGGGTGACCAGTTGCCCGCCGCCGCGGCACAACTTCACCGAGCTGCCCCGGATCCGTTCGGAGCGTCCGGCTTTCGAACTGCACTACCCGCACATGGTGGAACGGCTTCACGCCGAAGCCCATGTCGGCCGCCACCCCGAAGTAGTTAGTGAGTCCGACACCGCTACGGGTCTACGTAAATAGCTCGTTCGCAGCCGATCGCGTGCTCGAAGTATTGCCTGCCCACCACCCCGCGGTCGGCCACACCGAACCGACCAGCCGGCATCGGGCGGTGACCATCAACTCGGCGAACCGAGACGGGTTAAGCACGTCTTCAAACCCACGACGGGTGTGCGACGACGCCATCCAAGGCGCAGACACCGTCGTGAGCCCGGTGCTATGGTCCTCGCGCGCCCGACGCCCCGGCTTGCCTTCAAGTTCGCCCTTAGGGGGGTGGGAGCTCCCGCGTGAACCGCGGCGGCAGGCTGCCCACCTGGCGATCCGTTCTCCCCGTCGTCGCCCACCCCGACGACGAGATCCTTTCGGGCTGGGCGCGATCCTGTTCGCCTTCGCCGATCAGGGGCAAAGCTGGCCGTGCCGTGCTGACACCCGGCGAGGCGTCGATGCTGCACGGCGTCGTCGAAGAGCTGGGCGATATCCAGGCCGGTCAGCTTGCTGCCGCGGCCGAGGTGCTCGGCGTGCCGACGCTGCAGCTGTTGGGTTACCCCGACGGGCACGTGGCCGACAAGCCCACCCACGAGCTGGCCATCCCGGTCATCCGCCTCGCGGAACAGTCCGGCGCGCCGGGCGTGCTGGTGTTCGACCCGACCGGGGTCACCGGGCACCCCGACCACCGGCAGGCCACTGCCGCATCACTGGCCGCCACACCCAAGGTTGGCCCACTGGTCCTGGGCCGAACGCTGCCCACCACTGTCGCCGACACACTCAACACCGAGGACGACACCTCGTTCATCGGACACCAACACGCAGACATTGACTTAATCGTGCCGTTCGACCCCGGGACGGCAATACGTGGCGGCACGCCATCATCCCAGCCAGGGCGCTGCCAACCAGCGTGCTGTGGCGACGCCTCGAGCCGCTCGCCGCACTGCTCGGACGCACCGCCGCGTGCCTGGGCGCCGTCCAGGTCCTCATCATCGACAGACCGACGTGAGACCGCGCACCGATCTAAGGTGTGAGTCAATCCCAGCAGTGCTGGTGACCACCGGGAGGTGGGATGAATGCGCGCGCCGATACTCGTCGCCTCGGTTCTACCGGCGGACTTTTCAGAGCTCGGCCAGCAAGTCAAGCAACTGGAGAAGGCAGGCGTCGACCGGATCCAATGGGACGTGATGGACGGCCGATTTGTGCCCAACTTGACATTCGGGCCTGACGTTGTCGCCGCCAATCGCAGGCATGTGAGCCTCTGCTTTGAAGCGCACCTGATGGTCGACGATCCCGACCCGATGCTGCCGAGATGGGTCGGAGCAGGCTGCGGAATCGTCATCGTGCACGCCGAGGCGACTCGGCACCCGGTTCACACACTTTCTGCAATTCGCGATCTGGGCGCGCGGACCGGTGTAGCACTGAATCCCGCCACACCGTTGCAGGCGGTGACAAACGTGCTGCACCTGACCGACCTGCTACTGGTGATGACGGTCGAGCCGGGCTTCGGCGGCCGGCAGTATCTAGCGGCGATGGAACCAAAGATCGCCGCGGCCCGCGCCGAAATCGACCGCCGCGGTTTGGAAGTCGAGCTCGAGGTCGACGGCGGAATCAACGCTGCGACGATCGGGGCCGCCGCGCGCGCCGGCGCAACAGTCTTCTGCGCGGGCTCGGCGTTGTTCAACGGGCCGGGCACGATGGCCGACCGCGTTGCGGCGCTGCGCGAGGCGGCCGCCGCCGGGATGGAACACAATTGAGCATCGCGCATACGACCACCAGCCGCCGGCGTTCTGTGTGTTGGGGATCGGATTTATCTAATCAGCCACGTTAAATGCGTTGACAGCGTTTGCGTCTCTTTGCAAACGCACCCTTGTGCTGTCGGCACGTACATCATGAAGGTGTCAATGTGCTGGCCACAGCCGGCCCAGCCGGCCCTACCGCATTTCGGGCGCCGTACCGGATAACACATTGGGTTTCCCCCAACGCTTGAACCTACGCGGTGATTGGCGTCGGCATCCGGACGTGTGGTGGGTGGCCACGATCCGCGGTGCTGGAAGCGGCCAAGGAGCCATCGAATAGCAGTGAGGTGTCAAGGCCCAGCTTCGCTACGCACCGTCCTTAACCCGGATAGCGGATTCGACCTCGTCGGCGGGGATCTGTTTAGTGCAGAAGAACCAGTCTTCGCATTCGACGCCTTCGACGTGGCCCTCCATTCGTTGCTTCGCGGTGCCGCACGAGCCTGCCGGGGGCACGATCACCGGCTCGCCGGGGCGCCAGTCGGCCGGCGTTGCGACGTGGAAGTGATCGGCCGTCTGCAGCGCCTTGACAATGCGCAGCAGCTCGTCGAAGTTGCGGCCGAGGCTCTGCGGGTAATAGATGACGGTCCGGATCACACCCTTGGGGTCGATGACGAACACCGCCCGCACCGCCTTGGTCGTGTCCTCGGCCGGCATGATCATCCCGTACTTCTGGGCGATCGCCATCGACACGTCGTCGATGAGCGGGAACGTGATCTCGACGTCGTGCATGTCGCGGAAGGCGATCTTGTCCTTGATCGTGCGCAGCCAGGCGATGTGGCTGTAGAGCCCGTCGACGGACAAACCCACCAGCTCGGTGTTGTAGGAGGCGAACTCCTTTTGCATCGAGGCGAACGTCATGAATTCACTCGTGCACACCGGTGTGAAGTCCGCCGGATGGGAAAAGAAGATAACCCATTTGCCGGCGTAGTCGGCAGGAAAGTTGATCTCGCCCTGAGTGGTGACGGCAGTGAAGGCCGGAGCCGGGTCGCCGATGCGGGGCATGCCGGTGACAGGGACGGGGGCAAGACTCTCGGTGACGGTCATCGTGGTGATCCTTCCGTGGCCGGAGTGAAGCCGCAATAATGGACACCCCTGGGGGTATATGCCTAAGGGTATGTGCGCACGACCATCACTGCAAGCTGCCTGCGTGATCTCATTGATCGATGGTTTGGGATATTGACGCGTGATGTCGATGCCTCGCTGGTGGGCGATCGGGTGGTTTTCGACGCTGACGAGCACCTGGTGGTGGGGTTGTCGGGGATGTCGGTGCGGTTGGGGGCAAGTTCGGTGAAGTTGTGGCGCGTCGGGTCGGGCTGCTGGTGGCCCACTCTGGGGAATTAGGCCCACGAGTCATCAACGGTGACGGGCTCGCACTGCCTAAGCACTGGGCTGCGCGAAGCCCCATTCACCCTGCATCGACAAGACAATCAGAAGGCGTGTAACTCGCCGCCGCGCTTCGCAGGGCGAGGCGCCAGCACGTGTGGAAGTGACCATGTGCTCTGTGGTAGTCGCGGCGTCGGCGGGCACGATGGGGCTGTGACGCCGCCCCGATCACCACCGGCGTTGTCGCCGAGAGGTTGGGCGTGTCTTATTGACTGTGTAAGGGGTTGGGCCTGAATGGTGGTCAGGCATGCTGGCTACCGGACAGGAGTGATGCACTTTGTCTCGATCTGATTCGTCGCAGGATGAGGCCGCGCAGAAGTTGGCGCGGGTTCTGCCGCCAGCGGCTGTGGATGCTCTACTGGCCGATGCCGAGGCCTCGGGCACGCCGATCGACGGCCCAGAGGGGCTGCTGGCCCAGATCACCAAGTCCGTGCTGGAACGTGCCTTGGATGTCGAGATCGCTGATCATCTGGGCTATGAGCACAGGGACCCGGCCGGTAACGGCTCAGGCAATTCCCGCAACGGGCACGGCCGCAAGAACGTGCTGACCACCGCCGGCCCGCTCGAGCTCGAGGTGCCCCGCGACCGCAACGGCACCTTCGAGCCGGTGATCGTGCCGAAACGCAAGCGGCGCTTGGGCAGTGTCGAGGACATGATCTTGTCGCTGTACGCGCGTGGGATGAGCACGCGCGACATCAGCGAGCATCTCGACGAGATCTATGGCGCCACGGTGTCAGCGGCCACGATCTCACGGGTCACCGATGCGGTGGCCGATGAGATCACCGCCTGGCAATCGCGCCCGGTCGATCCGGTCTATCCGATCCTCTACATCGACGCGATCCGCCTCAAAATCCGCGACGGCGGCGTGGTCGCCAACAAGGCCGCCCACGTCGTGATCGGGGTCGATATCGACGGGATCAAGCAGGTTCTGGGGCTCTGGATCCAGCAGAGCGAGGGCGCCAAGTTCTGGCACGGGGTGCTCACCGAGCTGCGCAACCGGGGTTGCCGCGATGCGCTGTTCGTCTGTTGTGACGGGCTGACCGGTCTGCCGGAATCGATTGCGGCGGTGTGGCCCCAAGCGATCATCCAGACCTGCGTGGTGCATCTGCTGCGGGCATCCATGCGGTATGCCTCCTACACTGACCGCAGGAAGATGGCCGCGGCGCTGCGCCCGATCTATACCGCGGCCACCGAAGATGCCGCCGCGCTGGCCCTCGAGGACTTCCGCGCCGAGTGGAAAACCAAGTCACCCGGAGCGGTCGCGGTATGGGACCGGGCCTGGGCCGAGTTCGTCCCGTTCCTGGCGTTCCCGGTCGAGATCCGCAAGATCATCTACACCACCAACGCCATCGAATCGTTGAACTACCAACTGCGCAAAGTCACCAAGGCCCGCGGCTCGTTTCCGTCCGACGCCGCGGCGATGAAGCTGCTCTATCTGGCCATCCGAAACATCAACCACAAGCGAGGAAACCAAGGACAAGGAACCTACCGCTGGACCGAAGCGCTCAACAGCTTCGCCATCCAGTTCCCCGACCGACTGCCACTATGACAACCAACCAACAATCAACGGCCACAACAACTTACACAGTTATCTTGACAAGCCCCCGAGGTTCTGCCCGAAGACAAACACCGCCTCGTCAAGCAGCTGCAGGACGCCGGGCACACCGTCGGCATGACCGGCGACGGCGTCAATGACGCCCCCGCCCTGCGCCAAGCCGATGTCGGCATCGCGGTGGCCGGCGGCACCGACGTCGCTAAGTCCGCCGCCGGGGTCGTGCTGACCCGCGAGGGACTCACCGACATCGTCGGCCTCATCCAAGAGAGCCGCCGCATCCACCAGCGTTCCCTCACCTACGCCCTCAATGTCAGCGTCAAGAAACTCGAAGTGCCGGTCCTGCTCACCGTCGGGGTGTTCGCCTGGGGCCAATTCGTGTTCACCCCGCTGCTGATGGCGCTGCTGCTGCTGGGCAACGACGTGGTCAGCATGGCCATCACCACCGACCGCACCGACTACGCCCGCCGCCCCGACCGGTGGGCAGTGCGCAACATCATCACCGGGGCGAGCGTCGTCGCGGCCCCGCTGCTCATGGTGTCGATCGGGTTGCTGTGGTTCACCCGCGACGTCTGGCCGGGACTGGATCTCGATCACCTGCGCACCCTGAGCTACCTCACCCTGCTCGCCAGCAGCCAAGCCACCATCTACCTGGTCCGCACCCGTAACCACGCCTGGACCAGCCGCCCCAGCACTCCCCTGATCGCCGCGACCGTCGCCAACCTCACCGTCGCCCTCACGTTCGCCCTCACCGGAACACTCATGGCCCCCATACCGTGGGCCGTCGCACTCCTGGTGCTCGGGACACTGCTCGCCGGCGCGCTCACCGCCGACCTCATCAAGATCCCGGTATTCAAAGCCCTTGCACTACACCGCCTCTGGTGCCCACAGTCGCAGCACAGGCCGGACTGAAGACCCGACAACCGGACCGATCACCAACGCTGTGCCCGCTGTGTCTGGATGCCGCTACGCCCGGCGCCCGACATTGCATGCCGGTGGCCAGCCGGGCGAGTTCCTCCCCCGGAGCGGGTGAACTGACCGGCTCTCGATTAAGCCCTGATCAGCGCTCAGTTCTTAGTGGCGACCCCTTCAAAGGCCAAGCCGAACAGTGGCGGTCCTGGCATCGGGTAGGTCTGCAGTCGTGTCATGGTGAGTCCGGACGCCGTCACCAGATTAAGGATCGACCGGTTGAGGTGGCAGCCGCCGAACACCTTCCCCCAGGCGGGTGTGACCCTGTCCTGCCAGTGGGCAACCTTCGGATTGGGCGACCTGCCGTGTTCGGCGAAATGCAGACGCCCGCCGACGCGCAGCACACGGTTGATCTCGCGCAATGCCAGGTCCACGTCCGGGATCGTGCACAGCGTCCAGGTGACGAGCACATGATCGACAGACTCATCGGGCAACGGCAGGTCTTGGCCGTCCAGTCCGACGTAGTACACCGGCACCGGACTGGCCGCGATCCGCCGGTCAGCAAGTCTACGGCCGACGGACGCAGGCTCCACCGCCTGCACGTGGGTGACAGCACAAGGGTAGTGCGGGACGTTACGCCCAGAGCCAAACCCCACCTCTAGAACCTCACCGCTGAGTTCTGATGCGACGCGGGCGCGGATTTGTTCGAACGGTTTCCCCAGAGCCACATCAATGAGACGGGGCAGGACCTGGTCGTTGTAGAAGCCCACTGCTAGTCGAGGCCCCCCGTCGGGAAAGGCCACACCGAACGAATCACTGCGCCCATCCTCAGGCGCCCGACGCCCTGCGGACCGCAATCGGGCTGGCCAGGGCGCAGAAAGCTATCCCGCGGCGTGACGCGAACGCCCGCCGGCGTAGCTCCTCGGATCCATACATTCGCCGTCTGGCTCGTCTGTCCGGCGTGCACACCAACCCACGTTCGTCGTAATACCGCAACGTCGAGGGGCTTAGCCCGAGCCGAGTCGCCGCCTGGCCGATCGGAACCAGATCCATCCCCCCATTTGACGTCAAACCGACTGGAACCTGCAAGGGTAGAGATGACCACCGGAAGCGACGCCCGGTTGGAAGGGATCACCAATGAGCACTTCGTCAACCCCGGTCAACCATCATGCCGGTCAGCCCGGCTTTGCCGGGCCGATCGGACTGGTCGCCGGGCTCGCCATGCTCGTCTCTGGGCGCGCTGCTGCAGGCCTGGCGGCCGACCTGGCGTCGGTGTCGGAGGCAGACCGGGTTGTCGACATCGGTTGCGGCCCGGGCAACGCGGTCAGAGCAGCCGCCCGTCGTGGAGCGCGGGTGACTGGCGTGGATCCGGCACCGGTGATGCTGCGGCTCGCCCGGGCGCTGACGCGCGACCGATCCGGCATCACTTGGCCCCAGGGCGCCGCGGAAGACCTGCGGCTGCCGGACGGTTCAGCGACAGTCGTGTGGTCGCTGGCGACTGTGCACCACTGGAAGGATGTCACCGCGGGACTCGCCGAAGTCCAGCGCGTGCTGTCCCCTGGAGGGCGATTCCTCGCCATCGAGCGAAGGGCGCGTCCCGGCGCCACCGGGCTCGCGAGTCACGGGTGGACCGACCAACAGGCCGAGTCCTTTGCGGCTCAGTGCCGCGCGGCCGGGTTCAACGATGTGCGCATCGAGACACACACGCCCCGCCGACGTGCCCTCAAGGTTGTTACCGCCATCCGACCATGAGCACCCCACCGAAAATGCAAAGTAAATCTGGACGACCTAGACCGGAATCGTCCACACCTATATTGCGAACCCCACCAAGCGGGGAGTATCACTCGCAATCTTCAATCGGACGAGACAAACGTCGAGGCCGCTGGTCCGGTGTCCCATTGGAGGATCGCCAGGCCCTGCGCCGCGATGAACTCGTCGCTGCCGGCACCCAACTGCTGGGCGGGGAGAGCGGGCCGGCGGTGACCGTGCGGGCGGCATGCCGGCAGGCCGGGCTGACCGAACGCTACTTCTACGAGAGCTTCGCCGACCGGGACGAGTTCGTTCGCGCCGTCTACGATGACGTCTGCTCGCGGGCGATGACGGCGCTGATGTCGGCGACGACGCCGCGCGAGGCCGTCGAACGATTCGTCGCGTTGATGGTCGACGACCCGGTCCGCGGGCGCGTGCTCTTACTGGCCCCGGCGGTCGAACCGGTGTTGGTCGCATCCGGTGCGGAGTGGATGCCCAGCTTCATCGACCTCCTGCAGCACAAGCTGACCCAGATCGCCGATCCGGTGCGGCAGAAAATGATCGCCACCAGCCTGATCGGTGGCCTCACCGCACTGTTCACCGCGTATCTGAACGGGCGATTGGCGGCCACCCGTGAGCAGTTCATCGATTACTGCGTCGAAATGCTGCTCAGCAGGGCCACAACCCATTGACCGGCCACGACCAGCACGCCACGGGATAACTGCACCGCGACGGAACTTGAATGCTACCGGCGTACACAGATATATTGACTGAAACCGACATACACAGATAACGGGGAGACACCGTGCCGGACCCGCAAGACCTGGACCTGCTGCGCGAACTCGAGCCGGTCGTCGAGAAGAACATGAACCGGCATCTGAGCATGCACAAGGCTTGGAACCCGCACGACTACATTCCGTGGTCGGACGGCAAGAACTTCTACGCGCTCGGCGGCCAGGACTGGGAGCCCGGGCAGTCCCAGTTGACCGACGTCGCGCAGGTCGCGATGGTCCAGAACCTAATGACCGAGGACAACCTGCCGTCGTATCACCGCGAGATCGCGATGAGCTTCGGCATGGACGGCGCGTGGGGTCAGTGGATCAACCGCTGGACCGCCGAGGAGAACCGGCACGGGATTGCGCTGCGCGACTACCTGGTGGTGACCCGCGCCGTCGACCCAGTCGAGTTGGAGAAGTTGCGTTTAGAGGTGGTGAACAGAGGTTTCAGCCCGGGCCAGAACCTGCAGGGCGACTTGTTGGCCGATAACCTGTTCGACTCGGTCATGTACGTCACGTTCCAGGAACTGGCCACCCGCGTCTCACACCGCAACACGGGCAAGGCGTGCAATGAGACGATCGCCGATCAGCTACTGGCCAAGATCTCGTTCGACGAGAACCTGCACATGATCTTCTACCGCGACGTCAGCGAGGCTGGCCTGGAGATCGCGCCGAACAAGGCGATGCACGCGTTACACCGGGTGCTGCGCAACTTCAAGATGCCTGGATTCAGCGTGCCGGAGTTTCGTCGCAAAGCCGTGATGATCGCCGTCGGCGGCGTGTACGACCCGCGCATCCACCTCGACGAGGTGGTGATGCCGGTGTTGAAGAAGTGGCGCATTTTCGAGCGCGACGACTTCACCGGTCAGGCCGCCCGGGAGCGCGACGACCTCGCCGTGCTGATCAAGGAGCTCGAGGTGGCCTGCGACAAGTTCGAGGTGTCCAAGCAGCGCCAGCTCGAGCGGGAAGCCCGCAGGGGCGAGCTGCGGCTCACCGCACAACAGCTGCACACCACCAAGGGCAAGCTGTCCTTGAGCCGGCGGTAGCCGGCGATGCGGATCGGCCCCATCTCGCTGGCCAGTCCGGTGGTGTTGGCCCCGATGGCCGGTGTCACCAACGTCGCATTCCGTACTCTGTGCCGCGAACTCGAGCAGGCACGGGTCGGAACGGTCAGCGGGCTCTACGTGTGCGAGATGGTGACGGCACGCGCCCTCGTCGAGCGGCACCCGGTCACCATGCACATGACGACATTCGCCGCCGATGAGTCGCCGCGATCGCTGCAGCTCTACACCGTCGACCCGGCCACCACGTATGCGGCGGTGAAAATGATCGCCGACGAGGGACTCACCGATCACGTCGACATGAATTTCGGTTGCCCGGTGCCCAAGGTCACCCGCCGTGGCGGCGGGGCCGCGCTGCCGTTCAAGCGGCGGCTGTTCGGCCAGATCGTCGCCGCGGCCGTGCGCGCTACCGAGGGCACCGACATCCCGGTGACCGTCAAGTTCAGGATCGGCATCGACGACGACCATCACACCCACCTCGACGCGGGCCGGATCGCGGAATCCGAAGGCGCGGCAGCGGTCGCCCTGCATGCCCGCACGGCGGCGCAGCGCTACTCCGGAACCGCGGACTGGGAACAGATCGCCCGGCTCAAGCAGCACGTGCAGACCATCCCGGTGCTGGGCAACGGCGACATCTTCGAAGCCCGCGACGCGCTGACCATGATGGCCGTCACCGGCTGCGACGGCGTCGTCATCGGTCGCGGCTGCCTGGGCCGGCCGTGGCTCTTCGCCGAGCTCTCGGCGGCCTTCACCGACAGCCCGCCACCCATGCCACCCACTCTTGGCGAGGTCGCCCACATCATCCGCCGACACGGCGAGCTGCTGAGCGCGCATTTCGGCGAGGACAAGGGCATGCGTGACATTCGCAAACACATCGGCTGGTACCTGCACGGTTTCCCGGCCGGATCGGAGTTGCGGCGGGCGCTGGCGCTGGTGAAAACGCGCGACGAGCTCAACAGGTTGCTGGACCAACTCGATGCAACCGCGCCGTTCCCGGCCGCCGCCGGTGGGCCGCGCGGGCGCCAGGGGTCGCCGGCGCGGGTGACTTTGCCGGAGGGCTGGCTGGCAGACCCCGACGATTGCACGGTTCCGTTCGGGGCCGACATGATGCACTCCGGCGGCTGACCGGAGACCGTTCATCGACCGATGCAGGCCGGAACGGCCTGAAGAGGAGCTGGACCATCAAGCACGTCCCGAGATCGCGTTTCTGGACCTGTCTCAGTACCATGTGGAACTTGTTGCATCACGCGCCTAGTGGCCGAGCCCGTTGCCACCAACGCGGCACGGCTTGCCAAGAACGAAGCGACCGCACCGGTCGCGCGGATTTTCAGGGCTGCATCAGCAGCACCGCCCTGATGTGCGCGCACGAGCACGGGGGCACATCATCAGATGCGGAGGCCGGTAGGACATGAGTGACGGCGACGCTGGCGCCGATGCAGCCACTCAGGGCCATGACGGCGACGACCTAGGTCTTACCGGAACCCCGCCAGGATCGCGAGGCGCCGCGCCGTGGGAACGGTTCGGGGCCCCGTCTCATGCGGTCGCCGTCGCCCATCGATGGTCGGCGACGCCGGCCACGTCCACGCCGGCCGAGTCCGCCACCGACGGCTACCACCACGAGACCGGTGGAAGTCACACCGACGGTGGGCTCACCGTCGCCGATCTCATCGCCAAGGTCGGCGCTCCAGCGGCCGGTCGGCGGCGCCACCACCACGCGGCTCCCGAAGCCGAGCCGGCACAACCCGAATCTCCGCTGCCCGTCGACAGGCGGGACAACGGATACCATGCCTACGCGCCGTTGGCCGCCTCGGAATACGCCTACGATCTGCCCGACCTGGACGCCGACCGCCTCGAGCCGCTGATCGCCGAGGCCGACGTTGAGCGCACCACGGTGCTGCCTAAAACGCCGGCCCGGCCGCGACCGGCGCGGCCGGTCGACGATGTCGCTGCCGACCCGGCTGACGAAGACCCCCCGCCGAAACGGCGGCGCCGGCGGGGCGCGCTGTTGCTTGCCGGCCGTTTGGCGGCTGCCACCATCGCGGCGGCGGCGCTGGCCATGACCGGCGGCGCTTGGCAATGGAGCACGGCCAAAAACCACCGGCTCAACACGGTCAGTGCTCTGGATCCACAGTCACGGGATGTGGTCGACCCGAATGCGCAATACGGCGACGAAGACTTCTTGATCGTGGGTATCGACTCACGGGCGGGCGCCAACGGCAGCATGGGCGCCGGCGGCACCGAAGACGCCGGTGGCGCGCGCTCGGACACCATCATGTTGGTCAACATCCCCGCCAACCGGAAACGCGTTGTCGCAGTGTCGTTTCCGCGTGACCTGGCAATTAGCCCAATCCAGTGTGAAGCGTGGAATCCCGATACCTGGGAATACGGTCCACTGTTTGACCCGGACACCAAGAAGTACGGGCCCAAGAACGTCTACACCGAGACGAAGCTGAACTCTACGTTCGCGTTCGGCGGGCCGAAGTGTTTGGTCAAGGAGATTCAGAAGCTGTCCGGGCTGAGCATCAACCGCTTCATCGCCGTCGACTTCGCCGGCTTCGCCAAGATGGTCGATGCGATCGGCGGTGTAGAGGTGTGCACCACCAGCCCCATGAAGGACTACGAACTGGGCACGGTGCTGGCTCACGCCGGACGTCAACTGATCAACTCGGAAACAGCGCTGAATTATGTGCGGGCCCGCAATGTCACCACCGAGAACAACGGCGACTACGGACGCATCAAGCGTCAGCAGCTGTTTTTGTCTTCGCTGCTGCGGTCGCTGATCTCCAAGGACACTTTCTTGTCGATGAACAAGCTCAACAACGTCGTGAACATGTTCATCAGCGACAGCTACGTCGACAACGTCAAGACCAAAGACCTCGTCCAGCTGGGCCAGTCTATACAGGGCATGAATGCCGGCCATGTGTCGTTCGTAACCGTGCCGACCGGCATCACCGACGAGAACGGCGACGAGCCGCCGCGTACCTCTGACATGCGCGCGCTTTTCGACGCCATCATCAACGACGATCCGCTGCCAGGCGAAAACGACTTGAACGCGACGACGAGCCCACCGACCAAGTCTCCGACTAGCAAGGCGGCCCAGCCCCAGACCAGCACGTCGGTTGACCCGCGCCCCGAGCGTGTCCAGGCCTTGACGGCCGCACCCCGTGACGTCACGGTGCAGGTGTCCAATTCGACTGCCAAGGAGGGGCTGGCCACCAAGGCCAGCAGCCAGTTGAAACGCGAGGGATTCCGAGTCAAATCACCCGACGATTACCCGAAGTCGATCAAAACCACCACGGTGTTCTTCTCCCGAGGCAACGAGCGGGCCGCCGCCACGGTCGCGGCGACATTTGCGAACTCAAAAGTCGAGCGGATCACCGGGATTGGGCCGGTGGTGCAGGTCGTACTCGGCTCGGACTTCGCTTCGGTCGGGACGCCCCCGCCAGCCGGCTCGTCGATCAGCGTGCAGGTCGACCGCAATACCAACAGCCCACCGACCAGTCTTCCGGAGGATTTGTCGGTCACCAATGCCGCCGACACCACCTGCGAATAGCCGCCACCGTCGGGGTCGTTCGGAAACCGGCATTCACCGCGAGTTCATGCCTCACTTCGCGCCGGTTCATTCCTGACCGAAGATCGAGCACGTAGGCTGGCTACATGCGCACCGCGTACCATGAACAGCTCTCTGAACTCTCGGAGCAGCTCGGACAGATGTGCGGGTTGGCCGGCGCCGCGATGGAGCACGCAACTCAGGCGCTGCTGCAGGCCGACCTGGTGCTGGCCGAGCAGGTCATCACCGACCACGAGAACATCGCGGAGCTGAGCACCCAGGCCGAGGAGAGCGCCTTCGTCTTGCTGGCGTTGCAAGCGCCCGTCGCCGGCGACCTTCGATCAATCGTGAGCGCAATCCAGATGGTCGCCGACATCGACCGGATGGGGGCGCTGGCCCTGCACGTCGCCAAGATCGCTCGCCGGCGCCACCCGCAGCATGCGTTACCCGAGGAAGTCAATGGCTACTTCGCCGAAATGGGAAGAGTCGCTGTGGAATTGGGCAACAGTGCGCAGGAAGTGCTGTCGACTCGGGACCCGGAGAAGGCCGCACGCATCCGCGAAGAAGACGATGCGATGGACGACCTGCACCGCCACCTGTTCACCGTGTTGATGGACCGGGAGTGGAAGCACGGCGTGGCCGCAGCCGTCGACGTGACTTTGCTTGGTCGTTTTTACGAGAGGTTTGCCGACCACGCCGTCGAGGTGGCGCGCCGGGTCATCTTCCAGGCGACCGGCCGTTTTCCCGACGAAGAGACCGTCGCCCAGTCCGGCTGACCTCCGTCGCCGGGCTAGCCGAACCGACCCGAGATGTAATCCTCGGTGGCCTTCTGCGTCGGGTTGGAGAAGATCTTCTCGGTGTCGTCGATCTCGACGAGCCGGCCCGGCTTTCCGACAGCTTCCAGGTTGAAGAACGCGGTGTGGTCGCTGACCCGCGCCGCTTGCTGCATGTTATGGGTGACGATGACGATGGTGTACTCCTGCTTCAACTCGGCGATGAGATCCTCGATCGCCATCGTCGAAATCGGGTCCAGCGACGAGCACGGCTCGTCCATGAGCAGCACATCGGGCTGTACGGCGATGGCCCGCGCGATGCACAACCGCTGCTGCTGACCACCGGACAATCCGCCGCCCGGCCGGTCCAACCGGTCCCTGACCTCGTCCCACAGGTTGGCCCCCCGCAGCGCGGATTCGGCGGTGTCGTCGAGAACCTTTCGGTTTCGCACGCCCTGCAACTTCAGCCCGGCGAGTACATTGTCACGAATTGACATGGTAGGGAACGGATTTGGACGTTGGAACACCATTCCGATTGCGCGCCGCACCCCCACCGGGTCAATTGCCGGGCCGTAGATGTCGTCGTCGTCGAGTAGCACGGTGCCCTGCATACGAGCGCCGGGAGTGACTTCATGCATTCGGTTGAGTGTGCGGAGCACCGTCGTCTTCCCGCAGCCCGACGGCCCGATGAACGCCGTCACACTGCGGGGCAGAACCGACAGCGAAACGTCAGCGACGGCGTGGAACGAGCCGTAGAAGATGTTGACGTCCTTGAGGTCCAACCGCTTAGCCACTGCAGCTCCTGCCTAGCCTTTCGGACGCCAACACTTTCGAGACCACCCTGGCCCCCACATTAGTGACGGCGATGGCCAAAATCAGCGTCAGGGCAGCGCGCCGCGGCCACTCGCAGGGTTATCGCGGCAACGTAGACGTCGGGCGTAGACGGCATTCACCCATCCGTTGCGTGAACGACCGCGCCGCCGCCTGCGTTTTTGGGCGCGTAGGCGGTGTCGACGCTGTGCTGGGTGAAGCCCAGGCGCTGATAAGTCCGCAGCGCGGCGGTGTTGTCCGACTCGACGTAGAGCAGCACCGTGGGCTGCGGCGCGCCGATCAGCCGTCGCGCCAGAAACGCGATGCCCACCGATGTCAACAGGGCTCCTAGACCGCTGCCCTGCGCGGCGGGATCGACGCCGACGACGTAGACCTCGCCGACGCCGGCTTGCTCGGAGTGCACCTTTGTCCAGTGCAAGCCCAGCAGCTTGTCCGTCTGCGCGTCGAAAGCCAGGAATAGTCCTTCGGGGTCGAACCACCGTTCGGCTCGTCGCTCCGCGATGTCAGCTCCAGTCCAACCGCCCTGTTCTGGATGCGTTGCGAATGCCGCGTTGTTGACCCGCAGCAGTTCGGCGTCGTCAGCCGTGCCTGCGTAGGTCCGGATGCGCACGCCGTCGGGCGGCGCAGGCGCTGTGATGCCATGCAACGAGCGGCGCATCTGAATGAGCTCGCGAACCGGCTCCAGACCCAGCGCCGAGGCGGTGGCCCGCGCCGACTCAAGTGTTCCGTGTGCCCAAAACTGGTTCTGCCCAGAAGTTTTGGACAAGGCGGCACGAATCATTGCGGCACCGACACCGTGTCGACGAAACTGCGGATGCACCACCAGCTCCGCCATGCCGGATCCATCTTCTGGCCCTGGAGCGAGATTCAGGTAACCGATGGCCTTCTCGCCGGTCCCGTCCGGGTACGCACCGGTGACCAGCAAGTGGTCGGTACGTTCATGCGCCAACTCCCGCAAAACTTGCTCACCGACGGGTGCCACTTTATCGAAATTACTGGCCGCGGTGATGAGTTCGCGTATGTGCTGTTGCTCGCCGTCGTCGAGCGTGGCTCGCCACTGGGGCACCGTCACTGGCTGTGCAAGGGATCGACCAATGGCTCCCGCTGGTGATCGACGTCGGACTCAGCGAGGTTGGCGGCGTCCGTCTCACCGCTGGGCAACCGACGGGTCGGGCGGACCGCCTTATAACCCACGTTGCGGACCGTGCCGATCAACGATTCGTACTCCGGGCCGAGTTTGGCGCGCAGCCGGCGCACGTGCACGTCGACCGTGCGGGTGCCGCCGAAGAAGTCGTAGCCCCAGACCTCGTGCAACAGCTGAGCTCGGGTGAACACCCGACCGGCGTGCTGGGCCAGGTACTTCAGCAGCTCGAACTCCTTGTAGGTGAGATCGAGGGGGCGCCCACGCAATCTGGCGGTGTAGGTGCTCTCGTCGATGCTGAGTTCGCCGAGGCTGATCTTGCCGACGCCCTCCTGGTCCTGCAGGTTGCCCCGACGGCCGATGAGCAGTCGCAGCCGGGCATCGATCTCGGCGGGCCCGGTGTTGGGCAGCAGGATCTCGTCCAGGCCCCAGTCGGCGTTGACGGCCACCAGTCCGCCCTCGTTCACCACGACCACCGCGGGGATCGAGCGGCCCGTCGACCCCAGCAACCGGCACAGGCCGCGCGCTGCCGGCAGATCGAGCCGCGCATCGATGATCAGGATGTCCGCGCTGCCCGCTTCGAGCAGCGAAGATACGTCCGGCGGCGCCGAACGTACGGTGTGAGCGAGCAGCGACAGCGACGGCAGAACCACATCTGAGTGCGGCTCAGCGGTCAACAGCAACAGGTCCAAGCAAGCCCCTCCAGCGTCGTGGGAAAGGCGTCTCCCAAATTCATGGCGAGATGGTGAAGTTTACGGCCAGGTCACTAAACGATAGCGTGCTGTCTGTTGTTCAGCGCGGTGACGTTGCAGACTGGCACCGTCCGGTGCGCCACAATATCCGGATGCGCAAGGTGCTGGTCTGGGTCGCAGCGGTGCTGCTGGCCTTCGTGATCGTGCTGGTCGGAGCCGCCGGCGTCGACTTCGGGACCGGCATCTACGCGGAGTATCGGCTGGCGCGCTCGGTGCGTGAGACAGCCCACCTGGGCTTCGACCCGTTCATCGCGATCATCGGCTTCCCGCTCATCCCCCAGATGATGCGACACAGGTATGACGATCTGGAGATCAAGGCCACCACGGTCGAGCGTCCAGTGATCGGCAAGGCCACGCTGGAATCCACCATGCACTCGATCGACCTGACCGACGCGTCGTGGCTGATCAGGCCCAACGCCAAGCTGCCGGTCGGCAAGCTGGAGAGCCGAATCATCATCGACTCGCTGCACCTTGGCCGCTATCTGGGCGTCCGCGACTTGATCGTCGAAGCGCCCGCGCAGGACACCAACAACGCCTCCGGCGGCACGACTGAATCCGGTATCTCCGGCAGCCGCGGCCTGGTGTTCACCGGCACCCCCCGGGCAGCCCACTTCGACAAACGGGTCAGCGTCGCCATCGACCTGTCGATGGCCGGTGACGACAAGACCACGCTGGTGTTCACCCCCACCGACGTGCTCACCGGCCCCAACACCGCCAACCAGCAGGTTCCCGCTGACAAGCGCGAGGCGGTGCTGGCCGCATTCGCCGGCGAGTTGCCCGACCAAAAGCTTCCGTTCGCGGTGGCGCCGACGAGCCAGGGCGCGCGCGGATCGGACGTGATCATCGAGGGCATCACGTCGGGATTAACGATCACCCTCGACGGGTTCAACCGGGCATGACCCGCGCCGGCGACGATGCAGTGGGGGTGCCCCCAGCCGCGGAGCGGCGAGGGGGACGCAGCGATGAGGTGGGGGCACCTCCCGCTTGCGGGGGAGAGCGGCGCCAATGACCTTGACCATGGGGCGGTGCGGGCACGGGCCCGGGAACGAGGAGTGCCGTTGATTACCGCAATGGTGGCGCTGGTGGCGGCGCTGGTGCTGGCCGCCGTCATCGGGTGGCTGCTGACCCGTCGGGCCGGTGACGTCCGGGCGACCGATTCCAAAGCGTCGGGCGACGTAGACATCAGCGACCTGGGCCTGTCCCGTACCGGACCGACTGTCGTGCATTTCAGCGCATCATGGTGCGGACCGTGCACCCAGGTGCGCCGGGTGGTCGACCAGGTCTGCGACGACCTTCCCGACGTGGCACACGTGGAGATCGACATGGACGAAAATCCACGTGCTGCGGGGCGTCTTTCGGTTCTGTCGCTGCCGACCACGTTCATCTTCGATGCCGACGGCCGGCAGCGCTACCGCGCCGCAGGTGTTCCGAAAGCCGATGACCTGCGGTCGGCGCTGGCCCCGCTGTTGGCTTGATGGTGCCGCCATTGGGTAAGCTGACGGCCGTGTCCGCCCGCGTTGAGCTTCTGCTCACCAATCGCCGCGCAATTGATCTGTGCCGCGTCGCAGGCTGCTGCTGTTGTTGTTGTAGCTGAGTCGCCGCGCCTTCTCGCGCCGCGCTCGGAGCTGCCAGGAACAAACCCCATGGCGCGCCGCTCGTCAGTCCATGCACCAAGTAAGTAGGAGCAGCATCATGTCGAACACCCAGACCCCCGATCAGGTCGACGTCCGAGGACCCCGATTCGTCGCCTGGATCACCACCGCCGTGCTGGTGGCCGCGCTGATCATCTCCGGTATCAGCACGCTGGGCGCCGCGGTCATTCTTGGCGTTCAGGCCGTGGTCTTCGCGATCGGCGCCGTGGCCGGGCCGCGCGGTCATCCCTACGGGCTGGCATTCGCCAAACTGGTAGCGCCGCAGTTGGGCCCGGTCCGTGAGCGTGAGCCGGTACCCCCGCTGAAATTCGCCCAGCTGGTTGGCCTGATCTTCGCGGTGTTGGCCTTCGCCGGGTTTGCCGTGGGCGCTCCGCTGCTCGGCGTCATCGCCACCGGCGCGGCGCTCGTCGCCGCATTCCTCAACGCAGCCTTCGGTATCTGCCTGGGCTGCCAGCTGTACCCGTTCGTGGCGCGCCTGAGGCCGGCCCACGGCACTACGTCTTAACGGCCGAAGTCCTAGCGACCGAAAGGATCCCCACCATGGCACGCGCCGACGTCCTGGTCTCCACCGAGTGGGCCGAGAACAATCTCGATGCCGATCACACCGTCTTCGTCGAGGTCGACGAAGATACCAGCGCCTACGACCGTTGCCACATCGCCGGGGCGGTGAAGCTGGACTGGCGTACCGATCTGCAAGACCCCGTCCGACGTGATTTCGTCGATGCCCAGCAGTTCTCCAAGCTGCTGTCCGATCGCGGCATCGCCAACGACGACACCGTGATCCTCTACGGCGGCAACAACAACTGGTTCGCCGCCTACGCCTACTGGTACTTCAAGCTGTACGGCCACGAGGATGTGAAGCTGCTCGACGGTGGCCGCAAGAAGTGGGAGCTCGACGGGCGACCGTTGTCGAGCGAGACGGTGAGCCGGCCCGCCACCAGCTACACCGCCAAGTCCGCGGACAACTCGATCCGGGCGTTCCGCGACGAGGTGCTGGCCGCGATCAACGACAAGAACCTGGTCGACGTGCGCTCCCCCGACGAGTTCTCCGGCAAGATCCTCGCGCCGGCCCATCTGCCGCAGGAGCAAAGCCAACGGCCCGGCCACATCCCGGGGGCGATCAACGTCCCGTGGAGCAAGGCGGCGAACGACGACGGCACCTTCAAGTCCGACGACGACCTGGCCAAGCTGTACGCCAGTGCCGGTTTGGACGGGTCGAAGGAAACCATCGCGTATTGCCGGATCGGTGAGCGGTCGTCGCACACGTGGTTCGTCTTGCAGGAACTTCTCGGGCATCAGAACGTCAAGAACTACGACGGTAGTTGGACAGAATACGGCTCTCTCGTGGGAGCCCCAATCGAGTTGGGAAGCTGATATGTGCTCTGCGCCGAAGCAAGGACAGACTCTGCCGGCCAGCGTCGACCTGGAGAAGGAAACGGTCATCACCGGCCGGGTAGTGGACAGCTCCGGTCAGGCCGTCGGCGGTTCGTTCGTGCGACTGCTGGACTCTTCGGGCGAGTTCACCGCCGAGGTGGTCGCTTCGGCCACCGGTGACTTCCGGTTCTTCGCCGCACCCGGATCCTGGACACTGCGGGCGCTGTCGGCCGCCGGCAACGGCGACGCGGTTGTCGAGCCCAAGGGCGCGGGCATCCACGAGGTTGACATCAAAATCGCTTGACCGGTCCGCCGAACTAGACTCGTCGTCGTGGTGTTGTTCTTCGAGATCCTGCTCGTCGCGGCGGTCCTCGTCATCAGCTGGTTCGCCTTGTACACGCTGTATCGGCTTATCACCGAAGAACCGTGACGCGCGCCGGCGACGATGCGGAGTCGGTCCGTCAGCCCGGTTCCGCCGACCGTGCGGTGGCCGCTGCGGCCGAACGCGCAAGGCTGACCGCGACCCGCAACATCCCTGTCTTCGACGACCTGCCCGTCCCTGCGGACACCGCCAACCTGCGCGAAGGCGCCAACCTGAATGACGCCTTGCTGGCGTTGCTGCCGCTGGTCGGGGTGTGGCGCGGCGAAGGCGAGGGCCGCGGTGCCGACGGTGACTACCGGTTCGGGCAGCAGATCGTAGTCTCCCATGACGGCGGTGACTACCTGAACTGGGATGCCCGGTCGTGGCGGATCACCGATATCGGCGACTACCAGGGCCCCGGCCTGCGTGAAGCCGGTTATTGGCGTTTCGTCAACGAACCCGACGACCCGACCGAGTCACAGGCCATCGAGTTGCTGCTGGCGCACTCGGCCGGTTATGTCGAGCTGTTCTATGGACGGCCGCTCAACCAGTCATCGTGGGAATTGGCCACTGACGCCCTGGCTCGCAGCCGGTCGGGAGTGCTGGTCGGCGGAGCCAAACGGCTCTACGGAATCATCGAGGGCGGCGACCTGGCCTACGTCGAAGAACGGGTGGACGCCGACGGCGGGCTGATACCGCATCTGTCGGCGCGGCTCGCCAGGTTCGCCGGGTAGCAGGCGCCGGCAGCTACATCTGAACGCTGCCCCACCGCAGCGTCGATAAGTTATCGTCGCATCGCAGTTTGCCGGTTCACCCCCGTGCCCGAGGAGAGTGCTATGGGGCTATTTCTGAGCTACTCCAGTCACGACAGGGCGGCGATCGAGCCCCTAACGACAGCGCTCAGGCGGGCACGCCAGCAGATTTGGTTGGACGAAGACCTCGGCGGCGGCGAAGCCTGGTGGAACGAGATCCTCGAGCAAATCCGCTCGTGCGAGGTCTTCATCGTCGCATTGTCGAATCACGCGCTGGAGTCCAAGCCCTGCCAGGCCGAATTGCGCTATGCGAAGGCACTGGAACGACCGATCCTTCCCGTTCGGATCGGCCCAGTCGACAGCATGCGGGCCAATCCCGTTGGCGCACTGCAGGTTATTGATTACCAGAACCCAAGCGTTGACGCCGGTATCCAGCTGGTCACCGCGGTGCACGCGTTAGCAGTCCAGCAACGGCCTCTGCCTTCGCCACTGCCCGACGAACCGCCGGTGCCGTTTGCCTACCTGATGCGGCTCAGCACCACTCTGGCGGAGCAAGATCTTGACCCGCGTCAACAAGCTCACTTGCTGACCGAGCTCAAATCCGGGCTCGAAGAAGACGGCGACGATCCCACCGCTCGCAACGACATCGCCCGTCTGCTGCGCATGCTGCGCGACCGAAGCGATGTCACCTACCGCACGCGAACCGAAATCGAGGAACTGCTGACGGCGGCCGATACGAATTCGGCCGCACCGAGTCCCTCGCCCGTGCCACCCCGACCGCAGCACGAGCACCCGGTGGCGTGGGCCACCAGCTCGGCAACGCCGCCGCCGCAGCCCCGACCCACCCGGCCGAGCATCCCGCCGGCCGATGGCGCCCAGCCATCCCACCAGCGGTGGCTGATCGCGGGCGCCGCGGCGTTGGCGGTGGTCGTCGCAATCGTCGCGGCTGTGCTGTTCTTCAGCCAGAAGCCGAGCACTGCGCCATCGTCGGCTCCAGCCGGCCCACCGCCCGGCGACTTGAGCCAGGTTCTGCTTGGCGCCCCGGAGCTGAGCACCGCCATGGGCGCGAATATGGCGCCCACCACCCAAACCAGCGAGATGATCAACTCATCGTCGACGCTGTCCAACCCGGCTTGCCTCGGTGCATTCGAGCCGGTCCAGGCCGCGGCGTATCAAGGCAGTGGCTATACCGCGGTGCGCGGCCAAGGGATGCACTCGACCAACCCTCCCAGGCGTGTCTACGAAGCCGTGGTCGCGTTTCCCTCCGCCGAAAGCGCGCACGCGTTCGTAGGGGCATCCGCAAGAAGCTGGAACGCGTGTGCGGGGCAAGCCGTGACGGTGACCGAAGGGAGTCAGACAACCCCGTGGACCTTTGCGGAGCTCCAAGGCGCAACGCCGCGGATTGTGCAGCGACACACGCAGGCGATTGCTGATGGTCGGGCTTGCCAGCACGTGCTGAACGCGATAACGCATGTGGTTATCGACGTCGTTGCATGCGGGCCTGGCATCACCGACGAAGGCAGCCAGGTCGCCGCCATGCTGGCCGCGAGGGTGGCGCCGTAACGGCCAGTCAGCCCCGCTTCGGTTGCCGCAGAGGGTGTTTGAAGCTGACCCAGAAAATGGGCAGCCCCCGAGCCGTAGTTCCAGGTTGGACGAACCGGAGGCTCGGGGGCCGGGTGACTGCGGGGAATTCGCCAGCGCGCGCAGGTGATTCCTCGCCTGGTGCAGCTAGCGGGCAGCCACCTCACATGTCCAATAAGCTATCAATTTCTCGGACCACCTCCTTCCCTGTGTACCGACGAACGTACCCGCTGCGCGCCACGCAGACAACTGATTTCAGCGATCGCTGACAATGGCGGCGTCGACCAATCCGGCGAATTCCGACGCGATCGGCGTGCTGGGCAGCGCGCGGCCGTCCAGGGTGTGCACGCGCGCGGCCAACGTCATGCTCGATACCAACCAAATTCCCTGCGCGGCAAACAGATCAGCGACACGAAGGGCGCGGTAGTCGCAGTCGTACCCCTTGGCGCGAGCAATACCGAACAGCGCCTGCTGCGTGGTGCCCCGCAAGATCGGATACCAGGGCGGCGGAGTCAGCAGGCAAAGATTGCTACCGGCTCCTTCGCCGCCGATGGCGATCACCACCGTCGAACGTGGGCCTTCCAGCACGAAGCCGTCCGAGCTGACGAATATGACATCGCCCGCGCCCTGCCGGTCGGCGTGCCGCAGCGCGGCCATGTTGATGGCGTAGGACAGCGTCTTGGCCCCGGCCAGCAGCCAGGGCATCGCCTCGACACCGGTCGACGGCAACTCACGGGGCAGAGTCACCGCCGCCACCCCGTTGCGCCGGGCCTCGGCGACCCGGGCGGCAACCGGGTTCACTGTCACGTAGGCGGTGGGCGGCGAGCCACGTTCCCGGCCACGGCTGAAGACCAAGCGCATCGCACCCTCGTCGCTGGTATCGGCCGCCCACTGCCGGGCTGCCAGACCGATCGCCCGCCGCCAGGCCGACAAGTCCGGCTCTGGCAGGTCGAGCAGTTTGGCGGAATGGCTCAGCCGACCCAAGTGCGCCTCCACCAGACAGGCGCCGCCGTCACGGACCAGCAGTGTTTCGAATACCCCGTCGCCACGTACCGCGGCGAGGTCGTCGGCGAACAACAGCGGCGTCCCCGGGGGGTGCACCTCGCCGTCGAGCGTGACGATCACGCCCGGGTGCCCTGTCATGGCCCAGAAGTCTAGTGGCCACCGCAAGGCCGGCGGAGCCGGTCGCCGCGGGTCGCCACCGACAAACCCAGCGCCACCGCAAGGCCGGCGGAGCCGGTCGCCGCGGGTCGCCACCGACAAACCCAGCGCCACCGCAAGGCCGGCGGAGCCGGTCGCCGCGGGTCGCCACCGACAAACCCAGCGCCACCGCAAGGCCGGCGGAGCCGGTCGCCGCGGGTCGCCACCGAATGACTAGAGCGACGTGACCCGTAGAGTTGGTGTGTGTCTGCCGTTCCCGCTCCCGAAACCGGACCCGACGCCGGCGCGATCTGGCACTACGGTGATCCGCTGGGCGAGCAGCGCGCCGCCGAAATCGGCGCTGTGCTGGTGGACCGGTCACATCGCGGTGTGCTGACTCTGACCGGCACGAACCGTCAAACCTGGTTGCACAGCATCTCGACGCAGCACGTCAGCGAACTCCCGGACGGCGCGAGCACGCACAATCTCAGTCTTGACGGGCAGGGCCGGGTTGAAGATCACTGGGTTCAAACCGAGCTCGCCGGCGTCACCTACCTCGACACCGAGCCATGGCGGGCCGAGCCGCTGCTGGAATACCTCCGCAAGATGGTGTTCTGGTCGGAGGTGACCGTCGCGCCGGCCGATCTGGCCGTGCTGTCGCTGCTGGGTCCACAGCTCGGCGAACAACCAGCGCTCGCCGCACTCGGGCTGGACGCGCTGCCCGCCGAGATGGCTGCGACGCCGATGATCGGTGGCGGTTTCGTGCGCCGAATGGCCTCGGCGGCGCAGGGCCTCGTCGAGCTGGATGTGCTGATCGACCGCCGCGACGCCGCTGACCTGCAGCGTCGGCTAACGCAGGCCGGGGTGCGCCCGGGCGGGGTCTGGGCGTACGAAGCCCATCGGGTGGGGGCGGTACGCGCACGGCTCGGCGTCGACACCGACGAACGGACCATCCCGCACGAAGTGGGCTGGATCGGCGGCCCGGGCCAGGGAGCCGTCCACCTCGACAAAGGCTGCTATCGCGGGCAGGAAACCGTTGCGCGGGTGCACAACCTGGGCAAACCGCCGCGCATGCTGGCGTTGTTGCATCTGGACGGGTCGGCGGACCGACCGGCCACCGGCGATGCGGTACTGGCCAACGGCCGCGCGGTGGGCCGACTGGGAACCGTGGTCGATCACGTCGATCTGGGCCCGGTGGCCCTGGCGCTGCTCAAGCGAGGGATACCGGCCGACACCGCCCTGAACACCGGCGGCGACGCCGACGTGGCTGCGATGATCGACCCCACGTCACTGCCGGCACTCGACGCGCCCGGCGCCGGTCGGGTGGCCGTCGAACGGCTGCGGGGAACAGTTCGATAACCGTCTACACGGGGTGCGGGGCGCAACAGCAGACAACCATCGGGCACGCTAGACTGTCGGCAGGACAATAAAGACCAAACGATCGGAGCCGCCTACTCGTTAGGCCGCTCCGTTATTGCGCGAGGGGGTCCCCCCATGGGCCGCGGCCGGGCTAAGGCGAAGCAGACCAAGGTTGCTCGAGAACTCAAATACAGCTCACCGCAGACCGATTTCGATCGGCTTCGGCAGGAGCTGTCGGGGTCGGGCGACGACGATGGCGACCAGTCGGAGGGCGACGATCCCTGGAGCGACGAGCACCGCTAGAGCCGTTGTCGGCTAGCACCCGGGTGGTCTGGCCGAATTCTAGAACCTTGGATGCTGCCCGACGAGCCTTGCCCGGGGGCCCGCTTTCCCGCCCTTGTTGACGGCACCCAACACCCAGCAGTTCAAATGGCGGGCGGTCAGTATTGCCAGCGCCCGGTCGGTGTCCTCCGGTGCCACGACGGCGATCATGCCGACGCCCATGTTGAAAGTTTTTTCCATCTCGACGCGCGAAACCCGGCCACGCTGGGCGATCATCGCGAAAATCGGTGCCGGCGTCCAGGTGCCGCGGTCCACCTCGGCCACCAACCCGTTTGGGATGACGCGTTCCAGGTTGCCCGCCAGGCCACCACCGGTGACATGGCAGAACGTACGGACCTGGGTTTCGGCGGTCAGCGCCAGGCAGTCTTTGGCGTAAATGATGGTCGGCTCCAGCAACTCTTCGCCGAGCGTGCGGCCGAACTCCTCGACATAACCGGCCAGATTCCCCCGGTCGATTTCCAGGAGGACCTTGCGGGCCAGCGAGTATCCGTTGGAGTGCAGGCCTGACGACCCCATCGCGATGATGATGTCACCGGGCTTGACTCGGTCAGGCCCGAGCACATCGTCGGCTTCGACCACGCCGACGCCGGTGGCCGAGATGTCGTAGTGGTCCGGCTCGATCAGACCGGGGTGCTCAGCGGTTTCGCCGCCGAGCAGCGCACAGCCCGCACGCACGCACCCCTCGGCGATACCGCCGACGATCGCGTTGAGCCGTTCCGGCACGATGCGGCCAAGGGCGATGTAGTCCAGCAGGAACAGCGGCTCGGCGCCGCACACCACGAGGTCGTCGACCACCATCGCCACCAGGTCCAGGCCGACGGTGTCGTGCTTGTCCATCGCTTGAGCGACGGCCAGTTTGGTGCCCACCCCGTCACTGGACGCCGCCAGCAGCGGTTCGCGGTAGTCGCTGCGCAGCGCGAACAGTCCGGCAAATCCGCCCAGCTTGCTACGCACCTCGGGCCTGGTGGCTTTGGAGGCGAGCGGCTTGAACAATTCGACGGCGCGATCGCCAGCTTCGATATTCACTCCGGCGGACGCGTAGGTAACGCCCGGGGCGGCCGGGTCTTTTCCGCGGTCGGTCATCGCGATAAAGGCTACCGGTCGATGCTCGGCGCGGGTATCTCCCACTCGTGCCACGGCACCGCGCGACTAGGGATGGCGCAACACGGAGGCTTGTTCCGCCTCCGGCGATACGTCGCGGACCGCGATGTCGGATCCACGCGCGGCGTTGGCGAGCATATGTTCGATGACGTTTTTCCCCAGCGCGGTTTCGCTAGGCAGCTCGATCGGATACTTGCCGTCGAAGCAGGCTGCGCAGAGCCGGGAGGCGGGTTGCTCGGTGGCGGCGATCAAACCTCGGGGCGAGATATATCCCAGCGTGTCGGCATTGATGGCATGCCGTACCGCTTCGAGCATCTCGCCCTCGTCTTCGACGGCGTTCGCGATCAACTCGGCCGGCGATGGGAAGTCGATGCCGTAGAAGCAGGGCCACTTCACCGGCGGCGACGCGATCCGCACATGCACTTCGACAGCGCCGGCCTCCCGCAGCATCCTGACCAGAGCACGCTGGGTATTGCCGCGCACGATCGAGTCGTCAACGACGACAAGGCGTTTGCCGCGGATGACTTCCTTGAGGGGATTGAGCTTCAACCGGATTCCGAGCTGCCGGATGGTCTGCGACGGCTGGATGAACGTGCGCCCGACGTAGGCGTTCTTCATCAGGCCTTGCCCGTAGGGAATGCCGGATTCCTGTGCGTAGCCGACCGCGGCCGGGATGCCGGATTCCGGAACACCGATCACCAGATCGGCGTCGATCGGACATTCACGGGCCAGTCGGCGACCGATGTCCAGCCGGGCGCCGTGCACCGACCGGCCCGCGATCGTGCTGTCCGGGCGCGCCAGGTAAACGTATTCGAAGATGCAGCCCTTGGGTTCGGGGTTGGCAAAGCGGGTCGACCGCACGCCATCGGCGTCGATCGCCAGCAGTTCTCCGGGCTCGATGTCGCGGACGAACGAGGCGCCGACGATGTCCAGAGCGGCGGTCTCTGACGCCACCACCCAACCGCGGTCCAGCCGCCCCAAACACAACGGCCGCACTCCGTAGGGGTCACGCGCGGCGTACAGGGTGTTCTCGTCCATGAAGGTCAGACAGAACGCACCCCGCACGGTCGGCAACAATTGCAGCGCCGCCTGCTCCAGGCTGGAATCGGCTGCGCCGTGCGCCAGCAATGCACCCAGCACGTCGGAGTCGGTGTTGGCCGCACCGGGTGCTCTGGGGTTGATCAGTCCGGCGGCACGGGCACGGGAGACGAGTTCGGCGCTGTTGACCAGATTGCCGTTGTGCCCTAACGCCACTCCAGTGCCGGCCGCGGTGTTACGAAAAACCGGCTGGGCGTTCTCCCAGGTGGGCTGGCCGCTGGTGGAATACCGACAATGCCCGACAGCGACGTGGCCTTCCATCGCCGCCAGCGTCTGCTCGTCGAATACCTGACTGACCAGACCGAGATCCTTGAACACCAGCACTTGCGATCCGTCTGCGACGGCGATGCCGGCGGCCTCCTGGCCGCGGTGCTGCAGCGCATAAAGCCCGTAGTAGGTCAGTTTGGCGACTTCTTCACCGGGGGCCCATACGCCGAATACGCCGCACTCTTCGCCGGGCGGATTCTCGTCGGGCACTGGCTGCTGGGCGGTCACGGTGCGGCGGCTCCCTGGGGGGCGGATGGTGACATCTTGGAGTCTACGGAAACGACGGGCTTAACAGCGAATTGACCTTGCGTGTTGCCGCACCCGACGAGTGGTTTTCGCAGCTCAACAGCCCCATAAGGCTCAGAGATCGCACATGCCACAAGGGTCACGGCTCGGCAGGATTCGGATTGACCAACCTCACCACCGGAAGCCACGCCGCGATCTCGCCGGCCCGCGAACCGGATAGCCGTAGCAACCCCGCCGCGGTGGCGTCTGTCACCCGCAGCAGGCCGGTGGCCAGCAGCAGCCAGGTCCGGGGATCGGTCTCGACGACATTGGGCGGCGTGCCGCGGGTATGTCTGGGCCCGGAGACACACTGCACCGCAACGAACGGCGGAATTCGAACCTCGACGCTGGCACCGGGCGCCGCGTCGGCCAACGAGCGCGCGGTCAGCCGAACCGCGGCCGCCAGGTCCACACGCCCGGGCGCCGGACATGTGTCGTCGCGCAACCAGTCCTCGACGACGCGGACGGCGTCGCGGGTCTTGACCGGGTCGGCTCTGTGACGGGCTGCCATAGCTCAGCTTTTCGACGGGCTGTTCAGTCGCCGGTGCCGACGCTCATCGGAGAAGCGCGGCCAGCACTCCCTCGGAAGTGCTACGCAACGCCGCAAGTGACACGGTGAACAGACCCTCGACCTCCACGGTGTCCGAGCCTTGGTCGACGACACCGATGCGGGTGGCCGGCAGGCCGCCCGCCTCGCAAATCGAGGTGAAGCGACTCTCTTCGGTCGTGGGCACGGCGACCAGCACCCGGCCCGCCGACTCGGAGAACAACGCCACAAACGGGTCGGCGTCCTCGGGAAGCACGATGCGGCAACCGGTTTCGCCGGCCAGCGCCGATTCCACCACCGCCTGCGCCAGACCGCCTTCGGACAAGTCATGCGCTGCAGATACCAGCCCGTCGCGGGAGGCCGCGCTCAGCACGTCGGCCAGCAGTCGCTCGCGGGCCAGGTCCACGGCGGGTGGCAACCCGCCCAGATGATCACCCGTGACCTGCGCCCAGATCGAGCCGTCGAATTCGTCGCGGGTGTCGCCGAGCAGGATCAGCGTCTCGCCCGGTTCGGTGCCCATCGCGGTCGGGATGCGACGGGCGACATCGTCGATGACGCCCAGAACCCCTACGACCGGAGTGGGCATGATCGCCGTCGTCCCGGTTTGGTTGTAGAAGCTGACGTTGCCGCCGGTCACCGGAATGCCCAGTGCCGCGCAACCATCCGCCAAACCACGGACCGCTTGAGCGAACTGCCACATCACCCCGGGATCCTCCGGCGAACCGAAGTTGAGGCAGTTGGTCACCGCGACCGGGGTGGCGCCGGTGACCGCAACGTTGCGGTAGGCCTCGGCCAGCGCGAGTTGGGCACCGACGTACGGGTCAAGCAGTGTGTAGCGGCCCGACGCATCTGTCGACAACGCGATACCGCGACCGGTCGCCTCGTCGACCCGCAGCACCCCGCCGTCGGCGTGCTCGGCCAGTACCGTATTGCCGCGGACATAGCGGTCGTATTGCTCGGTGATGAACGCGCGGCTGCACAAATGCGGACTGCCCAGCAACGCAAGCAAAGTCGCGCGCAGTTCGCCGCCGGTGGCCGGACGCGGCAGGCCGCTGGAGCGGTCGGCGTTGAGCGCATCTTGCGAGTCCGGGCGCACGACCGGGCGCTGGTAGACCGGACCCTCGTGGGCCACGGTTCTGGGCGGCACGTCGACGACGGTTTCGCCGTGCCAGGTGATGCGTAATCGGTCGCCGTCGGTGACCTCACCGATCGTGGTGGCCAGCACCTCCCACTTGCGGCAGACCGCCAGGAAGGCGTCCACGTTCTCCGGTGCCACGACCGCGCACATCCGCTCTTGCGACTCGCTGCAGAGCACTTCGGCCGGCGTCATGTTCGTGGTGCGCAGCGGAACGGTATCCAGGTCAATGACCATGCCGCCGTCACCGGCTGAAGCCAATTCCGAAGTTGCACAAGATATTCCAGCACCGCCGAGATCCTGGATGCCGATCACCAGGCCGGCCGCGTACAACTCGAGGCAGCACTCGATGAGCACCTTCTCCATGAAGGGGTCGCCCACCTGCACCGACGGCAGTTTTTTGCGACCGGCTCCAGGCTCGTCGCCGCCGAAGGTTTCCGACGCCAGCACCGACACACCGCCGATGCCGTCGAGGCCGGTCCGCGCGCCGAACAGGATGATCTTGTTGCCGACACCGGAGGCGAACGCCAGGTGCAGATCCTCCTGTCGGAGCACGCCGACGCACAGCGCGTTGACCAACGGATTACCGGCGTAACAGGGGTCAAAGATGGTTTCGCCGCCGATGTTGGGCAGGCCCAGTGAATTGCCGTAGCCGCCGATGCCCCGCACGACGCCGTCGAGCACGCGGCGGGTGTCGGGGGCGTCCGCGGCGCCGAACCTTAGCTGGTCCATCACCGCGACCGGCCGGGCGCCCATGGCCATGATGTCGCGGACGATGCCACCGACGCCGGTGGCCGCACCCTGGTAGGGCTCGACGTAGGAGGGGTGGTTGTGCGACTCGACTTTGAAGGTGACGGCCCAGCCGTCGCCGATGTCGACGACGCCGGCGTTCTCGCCGATGCCGGCCAGCATGCCGGCCCGCATCTCCTCAGTGGTGGTCTCGCCGAAATATCGCAGATGCACCTTGGACGACTTGTAGGAGCAGTGTTCGCTCCACATCACCGAGTACATGGCCAACTCGGCGTCGGTCGGCCGGCGCCCCAGGATGTCGCGGATCCGCTGATACTCGTCTTCTTTGAGACCCAGTTCGCGGAACGGTTGCGGCTGTTCAGGGGTGGTCGCGGCGTGTTCGACGGTGTCGATCACGTGGGTGGGCGCGGACGTCACGGGGACAGTCTAAGTTGGCGACGCCGCGAGCATCGACGACACAACCACCCAACCGGGGTGAGCTACCCCGTGCCGGCGACGCAGAAGGCGTTGCCGGCAGGGTCGGCCAGCACCACCCAGCGGAAGTTCTCGCCGATGCTGTGCCGCCCGACTTCGGTAGCTCCCGCAGCCGTGAGCCGGCCGACTTCGGCGTCGACGTCGGCAGCGCCGAAATCCAGGTGCACCCGGTTCTTACCCGGGGTGGGGTCGTCCACCTTCTGGAAGCCCAGCCGTGGGCCGTCCGGACGGATGACCGCGATGAACTCCCCGGGAATCAATTCCTCTGTCTTGCCGTCGAACTGCTGCGCCCACCAGCCGGCCAGCGTCGCGGGTTCACTGCAGTCGAACGTGACCATCTCCACTTTCAGTGCCATACCCCGATGCTAGGTCAGGCCGGCGACAAGAATGCGCGTAATGCCGCCGCGTAAGCCGCAACGTCGTTGGCGCCCATCAATTCCCGCGCGGAGTGCATCGCCAGCTGGGGCGCACCGACATCGACCGTCGGGATGCCGGTTCGGGCCGACGTCATCGGGCCGATGGTGGAGCCGCACGGCAGGTCGGCGCGGTGCTCGTAACGCTGCAGCGGCACGCCGGCCTGCCGGCAGGCCAGCGCGAAGGCCGCGGCGGTGCGGCCGTCGGTGGCATAACGCAGGTTCGGGTGCACTTTGAGCACCGGACCGCCGTTGATCGCGATGAGGTGCCCGGGCTCATGGCGCTCCGGATAGTTGGGATGGGTGGCGTGGGCCATGTCGGCGGAGGCCACCATGGATCCCGGCAGTCTGCGCAGAAAGTCTGCGCGCCCGCCGCCGCTGGCCAGCTCGATGCGTTCCAGCGTGACCAGCAGCAGCTCCGAGTTGGCGCCGTGATCCGAGGTCGATCCGACCTCTTCGTGGTCGAATAGAGCCAGCACGGGCAGGTATTGCGCAGGAGGGACGTCCAGAAACGCCTCCAGGCCCGCGTAGCAGGATGCTTGGTTGTCCAGCCGCGGCGCGCTGACGAACTGGTCGTCGACGCCCGTCAGCCGCGACGGAGTCAGGTCGTGGGTCATCAGATCGGCGCCCAGCACCTCATCAGGATCGACGCCGGCCTGCTCTGCGACATAGCCGATGAACGATCGAGCTACGCCGCCGGCGCCCCACACCGCGTTGACGTGGCGCTGCGGATCCAGCGTGAGCGAATTGCGGTCCTCGGCCAGGTGGATCGCCAGCTGCGGCACCCGCAGGATCGGGTCGTCGATTCGCACCAATCGGTGCGCGATACCGGCGCCGTCGCGCACCGACAGCCGCCCGCTGACGCCCAGATCGCGGTCCAGCCAGGAGTTCAGCCAGGCACCGCCGTAGGCCTCCAGCGCGACCACGTGCCAACCGACGACCTCACGGTCGGGATGTTGCTTGACCCGCAGGTTGGGGCTGTCGGTGTGGCCACCGATGACCCGGAACGGTCGACCGCCGGCGTCGTTGCCGGTGTCCCAGGCCACCAGTGACCCGGCTCGCACGATGAAGAACTTCCCGGCGCGTGGCCACTGGTCCGCCTCGGCAAGCTCGGTGTAGCCGGCGGAGCGCAGCCGAGACGCCACGGTGGCGCAGACATGAAACGGCGACGGGGACGCGTCGATGAACTCGCCCAAACCCCATGCTGTGGCCGCCATGCAACACATCTTTTCATCACAGGCCCACCCGAAACGTTAGGGTCGAATCCGTGCCCCCCGTGCAGCCGCAACCGGTGCTCGCGCCGCTGACGCCGGCCGCGATCTTCCTGGTCGTCACCATTGACCAGGGTGGAGAACAGGTCGTGCACGACGCGCTGCCGGGAATCTCCGGGCTGGTGCGGGCAACCGGATTCCGCGATCCTGCCAAGAACTTGTCGGTGATCACCTCGGTCGGCTCGCAGGCGTGGGACCGGTTGTTCGAGGGTCTGCGACCGGCGCAGCTGCATCCATTCGTCGCGCTGGACGGCCCGCGGCACAAGGCCCCGGCCACGCCCGGCGACCTGTTGTTGCATATTCGGGCCGAGACGCTGGACGTTTGCTTCGAGTTGGCGAATCACATTCTGCGATCGATGGCCGCCGCGGTGACCGTGGTCGACGAGGTGCACGGTTTCCGTTTTTTCGACAATCGCGATCTGCTCGGTTTTGTCGACGGGACCGAGAACCCGGACGGGGCGCTGGCGGTCTCAGCGACTACCATCGGCGACGAGGATCCGGATTTCGCCGGCTCGTGCTACGTGCACGTACAGAAGTACGTGCATGACATGGCGGCGTGGGATGCGCTGTCGGTCAACGAGCAGGAGCTCGTGATCGGGCGGACCAAATTGGAAGACCTCGAACTCGACGACGACGAGAAACCGGCCGACGCGCACATTGCGCTGAACGTCATCACCGACGATGACGGCACCGAGCTGAAGATCGTGCGACACAACATGCCCTTCGGCGAGCTCGGCAAGAGCGAATTCGGCACATACTTCATCGGCTACTCGCGCACTCCGACGGTCACCGAGCGGCTGCTGCGCAACATGTTCCTCGGCGACCCGCCGGGCAACACCGACCGGATCCTGGACTTCTCCACGGCCATCACCGGCGGACTGTTCTTCTCCCCCACCACCGACTTTCTCGACGATCCACCGCCACTGCCGACGTTCACCGGCAGCGGCTCCGGCGATAATCACCGTGCCCCCAGATGGCTCGCTGTCGATCGGCAGTTTGAAAGGAATCCCGCAATGAACAACCTCTACCGCGACCTTGCACCGGTCACCGAAGAAGCCTGGGCAGAAATCGAATTGGAGGCGACGCGGACCTTCAAGCGCCACATCGCCGGCCGACGCGTGGTCGACGTCAGCGAGCCGGGCGGACCGGTGACGGCGGCGATCAGCACCGGGCGACTGCTCGATGTCACAGCACCCGGCGACGGCGTGGTCGCCCATCTGCGCGCCAGCAAACCGCTCGTGCGCCTTCGGGTTCCGTTCACGTTGTCACGTTCGGAGATCGACGACGTCGAACGTGGCTCGCAGGACTCCGATTGGGATCCGGTCAAGGGAGCCGCCAAGAAGCTGGCCTTCGTCGAGGACCGCGCGATCTTCGAGGGCTACGCCGCCGCATCGATCGAGGGCATCCGCAACTCCAGCTCGAACAAACCGCTGACCCTGCCCGATGACCCTCGCGCCATTCCCGACATCATCACCCAAGCGCTGTCCGAACTGCGGTTGGCCGGTGTCGACGGCCCGTACTCGGTTCTGCTGTCCGCCGACATCTATACCAAGGTGAGCGAGACCACCGAGCACGGATATCCGATTCTCGAGCACATCAACCGGCTGGTCAACGGCGACATCATCTGGGCGCCCGCCATCGACGGCGCGTTCGTACTGACCACCCGGGGCGGCGATTTCGATCTGCAGCTGGGCACCGATGTCTCAATCGGCTACACCGACCACGATGCGGAGACGGTGCAGCTGTATCTGCAGGAGACCCTGACTTTCCTGTGCTACACCGCCGAAGCATCGGTCTGCCTCAGCTCCTAGCACCCCGTATTCACCCGCGTGCATATTTTCAGGAACGCCGGCCGCGGCTAAAATTACGACGTGCCAGCGACTTACGAGTCGAAATTCGGTCGGAACGGCGGCGAGAAAACAATGACCACCACAGCTCACAGCCAACACGTTGATCACGACCATGTCCACGGTGACGGATGCGGCCACGTCGCGATCCCGCACGGCGACCATGTCGACTACGTGCACGACGGTCACCTTCACCGACAGCACGACGGTCACTACGACGAATGCGAACCGACGGGCCACGCCGTGCATGAGGACCATGACCACGTCCACGGTGACGGCTGTGGTCATGCGGCCGTGCCACACGGCGACCATGTCGACTACGTGCACGACGGGTGCCGGCACGCCTCGCACGGCGAGCACTACGACGAACACTGAGGCCGTCGCATTGGGCTAGATCAGAGGTTCGCCACCATCGACCTTCAGGGTCATGCCGGTCATGAAGGTATTGGTCATCGCGAACAACACGGCGTCGGCGATATCATCCGGCGTCCCGATACGCCGCGCCGGATTGCCGGCGGCGATGTGCTCGAAGTAGTCCCGCTTGCCTTCTGCGCCAAGGGCATCCCATGCGCCGGTGTCGATGACACCCGGCGAGACGGCATTGACCCGGATCGGGGCAAGCTCGACCGCGAGCCATCGGGTGAGGAAATCCACCGCGCCGTTGGTGATGCCGACGCCGAGGTAGCCGACGTTGTGTTTGAAGGCGTGCACACCGGAGAAGAGGACGAACGAGCCACCCGGGTTGATCTGTCCCGAAAAGCATTTGGCCAGCATGGTGGGGCCGATGACCTTGGTGTCGAAGGACATCTGCAAATTCTCGCGCTGCAGGTCTTTCAACTTTCCGCGGGCACGGGCCGAGGCGGTTGACACCACGTGGTCGATAGGGCCGAGACGTTCAGCCAGACCGGCGATCGACGCGTCGTGGGTGATGTCGACGACCTCGGCGCTGATCCCCGGGTCGGCGACGTCGTTATAGGCATCGGCCAGTTTGGCTGCGTCTCGTCCTGCGACGACGACTCGGGCTCCCTCCGATCGCGCCAGCAGGGTAACCGCGCGCGCGATGCCGCTACCGCGGCCGACTACCAGCACTGTCTTCTCCCGCAACGCGCTAGCCATCGACAGCTACTCCTTTGGCGTGGTTGCCGGGAATGGGTTAGATAACCCAGAATATCCATACGGTGCCGCGCGGGTCAACCACCGAAGCCTTGTGCCGCGGTTGCGTGAAGACCATAATGGGATATGCAACCCAAAATGGGAGGAACCACTCATGCCGACCGTTCATCACCGCTACCTGACCGTCGACGGTCACCAGCTGTTCTTCCGGGAAGCCGGCGATCCGCACGCGCCCGCGCTGGTGCTCCTGCACGGCTTTCCGACCAGCTCGTACATGTTCCGGAATTTGGTTCCCGCGCTGGCTGATCGCTACCACGTCATCGCGCCGGACCATTTGGGATTCGGCCTATCAGACGCACCACCGGTGGAGCAGTTCGACTACACCTTCGATGCTCTGACCGGGTTGACGCGAGGCCTGCTGCGCGCGTTGAAGATCGATCGGTACGCGATGTACGTGCAGGACTACGGTGCCCCGATCGGATGGCGGCTGGCACTCGGCGACCCAGCCGCGATTACGGCGATCATCAGCCAGAATGGAAACGCTTACGACGCCGGTTTTGTGGAGAGCTTTTGGAAGGTCGTGACGGCCTATCAGGCTGAGCAGACCGCCGAGACCGAGGGCCCGGTAAGACAGTTCCTCACTCTGGACGCCACCCGCTGGCAATACGTCACTGGGGTGCCGGACGAGACGCTGGTCAATCCCGAGTCCTGGCATCACGACTATGCACTGATATCCCGACCAGGCAACGACGAAGTGCAACTCACGTTGTTGCGCGACTATGCCAGCAACTCACCGCTATATCCCCGCGTCCATGACTACTTCCGCGCCAGCAAGGTGCCACTGCTGGCGGTGTGGGGTCGCGGCGACGAGATCTTCGGCCCTGCCGGTGCGCAGGCTTTCGCTGAGGACTTACCCGATGCCGAAATCCATCTGCTCGACGGCGGACATTTCTTGCTGGAGTCAGCGCTGGACGACGTGACCCGACTGATCCGGTCCTTCTTGGCCAAAGTGCACCCCGCCGCCTGACGAAACACGACGCAATCGTATGGGTTGAACATCCCATAAACGGTGGTTCATGCGCGTTAACCTGACGTTATGGTTGATGCCGATCTGGGAGATGACCGGCGTTTGACCGCCAAGGGTCGCGCTACGCGCGACCGGATCGTGCAGGTCGCCGCCGAGTTGATCCTCAGCGACGGTCTCTCGGCGTTGAACATGGACGCTCTGCGCAAAGCCGCGTCGGTGAGTGGCTCGCAACTCGCACACTATTTCACCGACAAGCGGGAGCTGATCCGCGCGGTCGTCGCGCGCCAGATCAACGTGGTGCTGGAATTTCACCGCCAGCCCAAGCTTCGGACGCTTGACACGTTCGACGACTTCGAGCGCTGGATCGATCTGAACATGCGTTACCTGCGACGCATCGGCTACTCCGGCACCCCCACCTACCACGCACTCGCCGGCCAACTCCTGAAGTCCGATGCTGCAACACGTGACATATTGGCAGCGGGTTACCGGCAGTGGATCGAGTTGCTGGAGCAAGCGATCCAGCGGATGAAAGAGCACCGCGTTCTGGTCGCCCACGCCGACCCGCGGAAGTTGGCGTTGGTCATCGTCAGTGCCCACCAGGGCGGCGCGACGTTGACCTTCACCTATCGAGCGGAATGGCCGCACGCCGATGCCGTGCGATTCGCGGTGAACTACTTGCGCATGTTCGCCACTGACCCCACCGAACGTGTCCCCCGCCCGCCGCGGCGTCCCCGCGCTAGGCGCAAAGTCGACGAAGCCGCCTGACCAGCGGCGAAAGGGGCGGCCACGTGTCTGACGACGCCACAGGGCGGTTCACCCGCAAGGGACGCGCGACTCGGGCGCGCATCGTCGACGTCGCCGCCAAGCTCATGTTCCAGCGTGGTGTTGCCGGCACCAGCATCGACGAAGTGCGCAACACGGCAGCCGTCAGCGGATCGCAGATCTCGCACTACTTCCGTGACAAACGGGATTTGACCCGCGAGGTCATCAGCGCGCGCCGGGACCATGTGCGGGAGTTTCACAGTCAGCCACAGCTGGGCGCCCTGGACAGCCTCGAAGCACTACAGGCGTGGGCCGACGCGAACATTGCCGACGTCGACGCCGTCTACCGCCAGGGTGGCTGCGTTTTCGGTTCGCTGGCAGGTGAGCTGGTGGAAGCTGACGCCCAAATCCACGGCGATCTCGCCACCGGCTACGACCAATGGATTGACGTGTTTCGCGCCGGACTCACCGAGATGCGCCGCCGCGGCGATCTGCGTCCCGACGCCGACCCGCGACACCTCGCCGTCTCGCTGGTCGCGGCGCATCAGGGGGGCGCCATGCTCACTTATGCCCTTGACGACCGGGAACCGCTGCGCCTAGCGCTCAATGCTGCCGTCGAGTATGTGCGGTCGTTCGTACCGACTTCGACGGCCCGCAAATCCCGCGGGGCCGCTCGCCGCAAGCCCAAGGACTGAACACCAACGACGACCCGGGTAGACAGCTATGGGTTGTCTGACCCATAATAATGGGTGATGCGCCCCAATATGCACACCCGGGGAGAGGAACAGGCCATGTCGGTCGCGGAATCCACACAGCCCGCGCTTCCCACCGCGCCCGCGGTGGTCCGCGAACGACCGGGCGGCGAAACCATGCGGGCCATCGTCATGGAGAAGTTCGGCGGACTCGACAGCCTGGTCTACACCGACATCCCCAAACCGCTGCCCAAGGACGGCGAGGTCGTCATCAAAGTTCGGGGGTTCGGCATCAACCACGCCGAGCTGCACATGCGTCGCGGGGAATGGGCCGAAGCCGCCGAAGTCAGCGGCATCGAATGCGTTGGCATCGTCGACTCCTGTCCGGGCGGCGAGTTCCCGGTCGGAGCCAAGGTGGCCGCACTCATGGGTGGCCTCGGCCGAACGATCAATGGCAGCTACGCCGAATTCACCCGAGTGCGCGCGGCCAACGTCGCCCTTATCGACTCCGAACTGCCCTGGTCGCAATTGGCCGCGCTGCCGGAAACCTACGCGACCGCTTGGACGTGTCTGTTCCGCAACCTCAAATTGTCGGCGGGACAAACCGTCGTCATCCGCGGCGCGACTTCATCGTTTGGCCAGGCCGCAGTCAAGATGGCAGTCGCCGCCGGTGCACGCGTGATAGCCACCACCCGCAGCGACAAACGGTTTGCCATGCTGGAGAGACTCGGTGCAGCGCGTGTCGAGCTGGAGTCGCGAACGCTGGCCGCCAGCATCGCGGAAGCCAAGCAGATCGACGCGATCCTGGACCTCGTCGGCAACAGCACCATCCTCGACTCGTTGGACATGCTGCGTCGCGACGGCACCGCCTGCCTGGCGGGATGGTTGGGCGGCCTGGACCCGATCGGCGACTTCAATCCGTTGCTGCGGATGGCCAGCGGGGTGAATTGGTCCTTCTTTGGCAGCTTCGTATTTGGCAGCCCGGGCTTCCCGCTGTCCGATGTCCCGCTGCAAGACATCGCAGCGCAAGTTTCCGCCGGCCAACTCGAAGCCACCCCGGAACGCGTGTTTCCCTTCGACGAGATCCGCGAAGCACACCGCGTCATGGAGGCCGGTGAAGCCGGTGGGAAAATGGTCGTCGTCATGCCGTGAGTTCGGCCTAGTAGAAGATGGTCAAACGATGACCGCCGCGCCGTCTGTTCTGGTGTTCGATGTCAATGAGACGCTCATTGACATCGATTCCATGACACCACTTTTCACGCGAATGTTTGGTGATCCGCGGGTGTTGCGCGAGTGGTTCGCACAGTTGGTCATGTATTCGATGACCACAACACTGTCGGGGCTCTACACCGATTTTTTCACGCTGGGCCAGGGACTTCTGCAGATGCTTGCAGACATTCACGGCGTAGACATCGCCGACGATGACCTAACCCGCCTCAAGCACGCTATGTTGACGATGCCGACCCACCCGGATGTCGGTGATGGGCTACAAACGCTGCGCGACAACGGCTTTCGACTCGTTACGTTAACGAATTCACCGCCCAATCCCGACGGCCGGACCGCTCTGGAACACGCCGGGCTCGCCCATTTCTTCGAGCGGCGGCTCAGCGTCGATGCCCGCCGGGCCTACAAGCCCGCGGCGACTGTCTATCGATATGTCTGCGAGCAGCTCGGGGTCGCGCCGACCGAATGCATGATGGTAGCTGCGCACGTCTGGGACACCATCGGTGCGCAGGCCGCCGGATTCAGCGGCGCGCTGATCACCCGGCCCGGCAATGCGCCGTTACCCATCCCCGACCTGCCGCAGCCGGCGGTCGTCGCCAGCGATCTGCGCGATTTGGCGCGCCAACTCACAAACACGGCGCGTCAGACGTCTACCGAGTAGATAGCAGTTCCGACGACCTTCGGAGGCTCCCATGACCACTGTGACGACCTCGACGCGCCACATCGATGTCGACTTCCCGATCGAACCGTATCGGCTCGAGTTGGAGAAGGCGATACCCGCTGCACCGCAAGCACTCCGGTAATAGGCGTGAAGCAGCCATTCGAGAAGGTGGTCGCACAGCACGGGGCCACCGTGCTGCGGGTGGCGCGCGCGGTCCTCGGCCACGCTGACGCCGACGACGCGTGGTCCGAAACTTTTTTGGCCGCGATGAAGGCCTACCCCGACCTGCCCGACGATGCCAACGTCGAGGCGTGGCTGGTCACCATCGCCCACCGCAAGGCGATCGACGTCGTCCGCGCCACGTCCCGACGGGCGACACCCGTCCCGGACACGCCGGAGCGGCCGTCGCCTCATTACGCGCAGGGAGATCACCACGGGCTGACCGAAGCGGTCGCCGCGCTGCCGGCCAAGCAACGTCAAGCGGTGGCCTATCACTACCTGGCCGGGCTGCCCTACGCCGAGATCGCCACCCTCCTTGACAGCAGCGCGGCCGCCGCCCGCCGAGCAGCCGCCGACGGTATCGCCACGCTGCGGCGCAGTTACACCGCTGACAGAAAAGACGGAGTCCGATCATGGCCATAATCGACCTTGCCGAGTCCTATCCGGTCGACGACGACGACATCGCCCGCCTGCACGCGCGGCTGGCGGCGGACGCCGACCGCGACGACCTTCTCGATGTCGCTTACCGGGCAGTCGACTCACCCGTTGGCTCGCTGCTGATCGCCGCGACACCGGCCGGGTTGGTCCGGTTGGCATTCGGCAGCGAAGGGCACGACGTGGTGCTGCAGAACCTGTCCGACCGCGTCAGCCCCCGACTGCTGCACGCCCCCAAGCGCCTGGATGATGTCGCGCGGCAACTGGACGAGTATTTCGCCGGACGCCGTCACAGCTTCGATGTGGCGCTGGATTGGCAGCTGTCCAAAGGATTTCGGCGTGTGGTCTTAGGCCACCTAGCGGTCGACATCGCCTACGGCACGACTGCCAGCTATGGCACCTTGGCGCGACTTTCAGGTTCGCCCAATGCCGTTCGCGCCGTGGGAACAACCTGTGCGACCAATCCCATCCCGGTCGTGGTGCCGTGCCATCGCGTCGTCCGCTCCGACGGCACCTTGGGCGGCTACCGCGGTGGACCCGTCGCCAAACGCGCCCTGCTGGATTTGGAAGGGGCCAGGTGACATCGACAGAACAATCCGGTCGACTTGTTGACTCGACGCACGCCTAATGCATTGACCGGTTCAGGCGGCCAGCACGGCGTCCATCGCCGAATAGAATAGACCCAGCCCGTGGTCGGACGGCCCGGTCAATGCCTCGGTGGCGTGCTCCGGGTGCGGCATCAGCCCGACGACACGACCGTTGGCTGAGCTGACACCGGCGATGTCGCGCAGCGAGCCGTTAGGGTTGTCGTGGTAGCGAAACACCACGCGGCCTTCGCCTTCCAGCTCGTCGAGTACTTCGGTGGAGGCCACGTAGCGGCCTTCGCCGGACTTCAACGGGATCAACAGGTCGGCATCGGAATCGTAGCGCGACGTCCACGCCGTCGACGTCGACGCCACCCGCAGCCACACGTCGCGGCAGACGAAATGCAAGCCGGCGTTTCGGGTGAGCGCACCCGGTAATAGCCCGGCCTCGCAGAGCACCTGAAAGCCGTTGCAAATGCCTAGGACTGGTAGTCCGCGGCCAGCAGCGGCGATGACTTCCCCCATCACCGGGGCGAACCGGGCGATCGCGCCCGCCCGCAGATAGTCACCGTAGGAGAACCCGCCGGGCACCACCACCGCGTCGACACCCTTGAGGTCGGCGTCGGCGTGCCAGAGGCTGACGGAGTCCGCTCCGACCGCACGCGCCGCCCGGGCAGCGTCCACGTCATCGAGCGTTCCGGGGAAGGTGATGACGCCGATGCGCGCCGTCACTGCGGTTCTCGGCTGACGGTCCAGTCTTCGATCACCGTGTTGGCCAACAGCGATTCGGCAATCTCGGCAAGGGCCGAGTCGCTGATACTGTCGTCCACGTCGAGCTCGAACCGCTTGCCCTGCCGCACATTTGAGATACCAGCATGGCCGAGCCGGCCCAATGCGCCGACGATCGCCTGACCCTGCGGGTCGAGAATCTCAGCCTTGGGCATTACGTGCACAACCACCCGGGCCACCCGCACTCCTCCTGCTGATTTGGCTGCTCGGCGCCAACTCTACCGGTCGACATCCCGACCGGCGTGCTAGCACGAGCTGATATACGCCGCGCATACCGGCGAGCTCATCGCATCCAGCACCTGGCTGTCCGAGATTATCGGCCAGGGCAGCTGCGGCGGATCCGATGCCCACAGCGTCAGCTCGCCGATCGTGCTGTTTTCCGGGTGCGCGACGAGATAGGTGTGCACAATCGTCGGCCCGCTGATCACCGCGGCCAGCCGATTGGTCTCGTCGATGGTGATCGACGGCGACTCTGCTGCCACCCCCAGTTGGCAGTCGCGCAGCGCCGCCGCGGCGATGTCGAACACCGACGTTGCATTTTGGCCGCCGCGCGCGGTGTCTCCCCGCCAGTGCACCACCTGGGCCCGCAGTTGCCACTGGCCCTGCGGGTTGCCCACCGTCACCCGGCTGGCGACCGCGGAGTTGCGGGTGTCCTGCGGGAAGGTGGGAGTCGCGCACACCTCCTCGAACCGGAACCGGGGCGTCGCCGTACCGGTCAACGGCACGGCCGACGCGGCCAGCGCCGGCCAGTGGTACGCCGAATTCAGCGGTATCGCGGAGGGCGCGATCCAGGCCGTGTCGGGAATCCGGTCGCACACCGGTGGGCAGGTTTCCGGGTCCGCCTGGGCGTTGGCCGGCGACGACACGCATGTCAGCAGCAGGCCGCCCGCGGTCAGCATCGCCGCAAGGACTAACCGCATGCGATACACCCCATGAGCGCACAATCGTAGACATGCAACTCACGCATTTCGGCCATTCCTGTGTACTGGCCGACTTCGGCCACACCACGGTGCTGTTCGACCCGGGCAATTTCTCGCACGGCTTTGAAGGCATCACCGGCCTTTCCGCGATCGTGATCACCCATCAGCACCCCGACCACGTGGATCAGGAGCGACTGCCCGCACTGATCGACGCCAATCCGGGCGCCACGCTGTACGCCGATCCGCAGACGGCGGCGCAGCTTGAGGTGCCGTGCCACGCGGTGCATGTCGGCGACGAGCTGTCGGTCGGCGAGCTGACCATCCGCGCGCTCGGCGGCCGGCATGCCGTCATCCACCCGGAGATCCCAGTGATCGACAACATCTCGTATCTCGTCGGCGACGGGGAGCATCCCGCACGCTTCATGCATCCCGGCGATGCGCTGTTCGTTCCGGACGAACCGGTCGACGTGTTAGCCACTCCGGCGGCGGCGCCGTGGATGAAGATCTCCGAGGCGGTCGACTACCTGCGGGCCGTGGCGCCGGCGCACGCGGTGCCCATCCACCAGGGCATCATCGCGCCAGAGGGCCGCGGCATCTACTACGGCCGGCTCACCGAAATGACCGACGCCGACTTCCAGGTGCTGCCGGAGGAAAGCGCGGTCACCTTCTAGTGCGCGAGCAGACCGCCTAGCCTAGGCGATGTCGCTCGCCGCGCCGCGGCCCGCGGCACGACCGGAGAAGATGCAGCCACCCAGAAACGTTCCCTCCAGCGCCCGGTAGCCGTGCACACCTCCGCCGCCGAAACCGGCCACCTCGCCGGCCGCGTAGAGCCCGTCAAGCGGCGTTCCGTCAGCTTTGAGTACCCGTGAATCCAGGTCGGTTTCCAACCCGCCCAACGTCTTTCGCGTCAGGATGTGCAGCTTGACCGCGATCAACGGTCCAGCCTTCGGATCCGCAAGGCGGTGCGGCGCGACGACTCGTCCCAGCCGGTCACCAAGAAATCCGCGGGCAGCGCGGATCGCGGTGATCTGACCGTCTTTGGTGAAGTGGTTCGCCACCTCGCGGTCGCGTGCGGTCACTTCCGCCTCGACCGTCGCATAGTCCAGCGCCAGCACATCCGGCAGCTTGTTCATCGCCGTGACCAAGTCGCGCAGCGAATTCGCGCTGACGAAGTCCACGCCGCGGTCGAGGAAGGCCTGCACCGGGCCTGGCGCACCCGAGCCCGCTCGCGATGCCAGCAACTGGCGCACGCTGCGACCGGTCAGATCGGGGTTCTGCTCCTGACCAGACAGCCCGAATTCTTTGCCGATGATCCTGGCATTCAACACAAACCAGGTGTAGTCGTAGCCAGACTTCGCGATGTACTCCAGCGTTCCGAGCGTGTCGAAGCCGGGATACAACGGCACCGGCAGCCGCTTGCCCGTAGCGTCGAGCCACAGCGACGAGGGCCCCGGGATGATCCGGATGCCGTGCAATGGCCAGATCGGGTCGTAGTTGGTGATGCCCTCGGTGTAGTGCCACATCCGGTCCCGGTTGATCACTCGGGCGCCGGCCTTCTCGGTGATGCCGATCATCCGGCCGTCGACGTGGGCGGGCACGCCCGCGAGCAGTTGCTCGGGCACCCGACCCATCCGCTTGGGCCAGTTCGCCCGCACCAGATCGTGATTACCGCCGATACCGCCGCTGGTGACGATCACCGCTGGAGCACGAAACTCGAACTGCCCAACCGGTGTTCGCGACGACGGAACACCACGCTGCTCCACCGACGGCTCCAGCACGCTGCCAAGGATCCCGGTCACCGCGTCACCCTCGACGATCAGCTCGTCGACTTGATGCCGATGCGCGAAACGCACATTCGGGTGGTCGCGCAGCCGCCGCGCGAAGATGTCGACGATGGCCGGCCCGGTACCCCAGGTGATGTGAAAGCGAGGCACCGAGTTGCCGTGCCCCTGCGCGCCGTAGCCGCCGCGCTCGGCCCATCCCACCAGCGGGAAGATCTGCAAGCCCCTGGCCCGCAGCCAACTGCGTTTCTCCCCTGCCGCGAAATCGACGTAGGCATGCGCCCATTGCCTCGGCCAGTAGTCCTCTTGCCGGTCGAAAGCCGCGGTTCCGAGCCAATCCTGCAGCGCGAGTTCGTGACTGTCGTGGACACCCAGCCGACGCTGCTCGGGGCTGTCGACGAAGAACAAGCCGCCGAACGACCAGAAAGCCTGCCCGCCGAGATTGGCGCTGTTCTCCTGGTCGACGATCAGCACCCGCTTGCCGCGATCGACCACTTCGCAGGCCGCTACCAGGCCGGCCAGGCCCGCCCCCACGACGATGACATCAGCTTGGGTATCGCTCATGGCGCTACACAGTAGCGACCTGAACGGTCACGCCGCGTCGAGAACCGCCTGATAGGCACGCCACTCATACACGGTGGGTTCGCATCCTTGCAGCAGCGCCAGATCAACCGCGTCCATCATCGCTTGCAGCGGCCCGGGCTTGCGCAGGTGACTGGCGGCGACCGCTACCCGCACGATGCCGTCACGGCGCGCCACCCGCTCGGCCGACAACACCAGCATCCGGCACCACCACGGCTCGGACAGAAACCCTTCTCCGATGCCCAGCACCCGTGCCCGCACCGTCGTGTGCCGCACCAGATCAGTGATTCCGTGCAGATCGGCCAACAGACGGAACCCGTTGTGCGGCAACGCATTTATCGTCCCCGGCGACACCGTCCAACGCGGCGGCGCGAAGAGCCGGGTGCGCAGCCCGAGGTGTTCGAGCACTCGGTCGGCGGCCATCAGACGCAGGTTGGCCTCGTGCGCCGGAAGCGTCGCGAACTCGCCGCGGCGCTTCTTGGTGGCCGCGGCGTCGTATCCGTTCAGCAGGATCGCGTCACCGGCGGAGCGTCGGCCGGCCAGCCACTCGACCGTGGCCGGGTCACGATCCAGCCGGTAGCCGCCCTTCAGCCGCGGCGCGACCAGCAACGAAACCGGTACCGCCCGGGCGTCCATTCTTTCGCAGAACTCAGCGACGTCGTCCAACGTGCGTTCACAGATCCCGGAGACCGAGACGATCAACTTCCCAGACACACCACAATTTTGACGATGCCAAGTGTCCAAATGGTGACGTACACGCGGACGGCAAGCGTCCATCGAACCCCAGCGACCAGCTAATTCGGCAGCACAGCCTCGACGGCCGAGATCACCTCCGGAGCGTCAGGCACCGTTCGCGGACGAAAACGGTTGACCACCTCTCCGCCAGGAGCGATCAAGAACTTCTCGAAGTTCCATTGCACGTCACCGGCCTCGCCGGCGGCATCGGGCGTCTTGGTCAGTTCCGCGTAGAGCGGGTGCCGGCGCGGGCCGTTGACCTCGGTCTTGGCTAACAACGGAAAGGTCACACCGTAGGTGGTGGAGCAGAAGGTTTGGATTTCTTCTGCGGTGCCGGGCTCTTGACCCATGAATTGATTGCACGGCACCCCGAGAACGGTTAGCCCGCGGTCGCCGTAATCGCGCGCAAGCTGCTCCAGCGCGGCGTATTGCGGCGTCAATCCACATTTCGAGGCGACGTTGACAACCAGCACGGCACGGTCGTTGTAGTCGGCCAGCGACATCGAATTGCCATCAAGTCCGGTCAAAGCGATCTCGGTCACAGTCATAGCCGCAGGCTACCCCAGGACAAATTATTTGATCAGCTATCTAGTTTCTCGTTAGGCTGGTGACCATGGCTTCTCGCGCGGTACCGACGACCAACGCCGAATCCGCCGCCGACGATCTCCACGACTACCCAGATTCGCTGGATGCCAGCCTCCTGCGCATCGCCGGTGTGTGCATTCTCGCCTCAGTGATGGCGATTCTGGACGGCACGGTCGTCAGCGTCGCGCAGCGCACGTTCATCGCGGAGTTCGCATCCACCCAGGCCGTCGTCGCGTGGACGATCACTGGCTACACACTCGGGCAGGCCACCGTGATTCCGCTGGCCGGTTGGGCATCAGACCGATTCGGCACCAAGCGGCTTTTCATCGGCGCTGCTTTGTGGTTCACCTTGGCATCGCTGCTGTGCTCGATGGCTTCAAACATTACCCAGCTCATCGCATTTCGAGTAATCCAAGGCTTTGGCGGCGGGATGCTGGTGCCGCTGACCCTGATCATCTTGACGCGCGAGGCCGGCCCGAGACGGCTCGGCAGGTTGATGGCGGTGCTCGGTATCCCGATGCTGCTTGCCCCGATGTGCGGGCCAGTCCTCGGAGGCTGGCTGATCAGCGCCTACGGCTGGCAATGGATCTTCCGGATCAATCTGCCGATCGGCGTGATCCTGCTGGTGCTCGCGGCATTGATCTTTCCGCGAGATCGTCCGCGCCCGTCGGAGGCGTTCGACTTCGTCGGGATCCTCTTGCTGTCACCGGGATTGGCGACACTGCTGTTCGGGATCTCCTCGGTGCCGCGGCGTGACAGCTTCACCGACAATCATGTGTGGATACCGGGGCTCATCGGAATCACTTTGATCACGGCGTTTGTTGTGCACGCGCTGCACCGCGCCGATCACCCGCTCATCGACTTGGCGCTGTTCAAGAATCGGGCGGTGACGCTGTCCAACTCCGCGATGTTCGCGTTCTCCGTTGGGTTTTTCGGCGCCGTCCTCGTTATTCCCAGTTATCTTCAGCAGCTGCTGCACGAGACGCCGCTGCAGTCCGGACTGCAGCTGATCCCGCAGGGACTCGGCGCGATGCTGACCATGCCGCTGGCCGGCACCTTGATGGACAAGCGCGGACCCCGCAACGTCCTGTTGGTCGGTATCACGGCGATCGCCGCCGGCCTGACAGTATTCGCCTATGGCGCATGGCAACAAGCGGAATATCTGCCGATCCTGATGGTGGGATTGGTCATCACCGGCATCGGCCTGGGGTGCACCCTGACACCGCTGTCGGGAGCGGCGGTACAGACGTTGGCTCCCCACGAGGTGGCGCGCGGTTCGACATTGCTCAGTGTCAATCAACACGTCGCCGTTGCGGTCGGCACCGCGTTGATGTCGGTGATATTGACCAGTCAGTTCAATCGCAGCGAGACGATCAGCACCGCGGAGAAACTCGGGATCCTCCGCGGCAAATTCGGGAAGCACGGTCCACCGGTCCCATCCCACCACGAGGTCTCCGCTGAGTTCACCATCCGGCTGATGCATGACCTCACCCACGCCTACACACTCGTTTTGGTGGTGTCGATCGTCATTGTCGCGTTGACACTTGCGCCGGTCGCTTTCTTGCCCAACAGGCCGCCGCCGGCAGGCAAGCGCGAAACGCCGCTGCCGGTTTACTAGCCGAGCGACATGGGAGCCGGCATGGCCCAGCAGCGAACGCCCGCCGGACGACGTAGCACGATGCGGCGAACTCGGCCCTGGCCGCGCAGTTACCCCTGCGCGCCGCTGAGGAGATCGTCTACCTGGCCGCTGCCGTGATGGTCGCTGTCGGCGGTAGCCAGCAGCCAAGCGTATTGGTAAGCCACTTCTTTCCATCGTTCGTAGCGCCCGCTGATACCACCGTGGCCTGCGGTCATCTGAGTCTTCAACAGCACCGGGTTGCCGTCGGTCTTGGTGTGCCGCAACGCCGCTACCCATTTCGCAGGCTCAACGTAGTACACCCGGGTGTCGTGCAGCGACGTCATCGCCAGGATAGCCGGATACTTTTGAGCGACGACATTCTCGTACGGCGAATACGATTTCATGTAGTGGTAGACATCGCTGTCGCTCAACGGGTTTCCCCATTCGTCCCACTCAGTGACGGTCAGCGGCAACGACGGGTCCAGGATCGTCGTCAGCGGGTCGACGAACGGTACCTGCGCGAGGATTCCGGCGAACAGGTCGGGTGCCAAGTTGGCCACCGCGCCCATGAGCAGGCCACCGGCGCTACCGCCCAACGCGACCAACTTCTCCGGGCGGGTCAGCCCGGTTTCCACCAAATGGTTTGCCACCGCTACAAAGTCGGTGAATGTGTTCTTCTTCTCCAGCAGCTTGCCACGCTCGTACCACAGGCGGCCCATCTCACCGCCGCCGCGCACATGGGCGACGACGAACACCATGCCCCGATCCAGTAGCGAGAGCCGCGCGATGGAGAAGCGCGGGTCCTCGCAGATCTCGTAGGCTCCATACCCGTAAACGAGTGCCGGCGCAGGGAATTCAATACCGGCGCGGTGCACGATTGAGACGGGGATTCTGGTTCCGTCAGCGGCAGACGCCCAATCGCGGCGTTCGACGTAATCCTCAGGCCGGTAATCCCCGAGCACGGGTTGTTCGCGCAGCAGGTTCCGCTGACCGGTAGCCAGGTCCAGATCGTAGATCCGCACCGGCGTGACGAACGATCCTGCGCCGATCCGCAGCTTTGGTGAGTCCCAATTCGGGTTGGCGCCCAGTCCGGCCGACATCAACTCGGAGTCGAACGAGATGTCCTCAGGGTGCCCGTACCCGTCGCCGTCGAGGGGCCACAACTGGATCCGCGGCAAAGCCTCGCCGCGGTAGCTGACCACCAAGTGGCCGGCGAACGCGTCCACGGCGTCCAGCCTGACGTCGTCGCGGTGCTCGATCAGCGTCCGCTGCGCGGTGGGGTCGTCGACCGGCGCCTGCGCCAGGGTGAAGTTCACCGCGTCCTCGTTGTGCAGGATCAGGAACCTGTCCTGCCCATCGACGATCGCGTGCTCCACCGAATATTCGACACCGTCGCGGCGGGGCAACACGACGACGAACTCGGCCCGCGGGTCGGCGGCGTCGGCGTAACGGACCTCTGAGGTAATCGCAGACCCCGAAACAATCAACACGTAAGCATCGCTGCGGGTCCGGCCTACCGCGAGCCAATACCGCTCATCGGCCTCGTGATATACCTTCTCGGCGGATAGACCCGAATCCAACCGGTGCCGCCAGACCGTGTCGGGACGCCACGCCGCGTCGAGCGTGACGTAGTAGACGGTTCGGTTGTCGGTGGCCCAGGTCGCGCCCGCCCCGATGCCGACAATTTCGTCGGGATACTGCTCTCCGGTCCGCAGGTCCCTGAACCGCAACGTATACCGCTCGTCGCCGACCACGTCGACGGAATAGGCCAGCACGTTGCCGTCCGGACTCACGCTGGCCGCACCCAGCGAGAAGAAGTCGTGTCCCTCGGCTTCGACGTTTTCGTCGAGCAGCACCTGTTCGCCGGGAATCTCGGTGTGCTCGTCGAAGATCGGCGGATCCCAGTCGGCCGGATCTTTGACCGCGCAACGGCATTGAACCCCGTACTGCTTGCCTTCAAAGCTGCGGGCGTAATACCACCAGTCGCCGCGTCGGACCGGTACGGATAGATCGGTTTCCTTGGTGCGGGCTTTGATCTCATCGAAAATTCGCTGGCGCAGCGGCTCGAGATGAGCGGTCGCCTGGTCGGCGTAGTCGTTCTCCGCCTCCAGATAGGAGAGCACCTCGGGGCTGGACTTGTCGCGCAGCCATTCGTACGGATCGATGAACACCTCGCCGTGAAACTCGCGCCGCTTCTCGACTCGCTTGGCGGTCGGCGGTGTGCCGCCGTCGGTCTCATATCCGGACTCGGTCATACGCCCGGACCGATCCAATCGTCGAAGCTCAGTCCGGAAATGCGCTGGTAGGCCTCGACGTAACGGGCGCGGGTGGCCTCGATGATGCTGTCGGGAAGTGGGGGTGGCGGCTGTGATCCGGCGCGGTCCCAGCCGGATTCGGGGCCGGTCAGCCAATTGCGGACAAACTGCTTGTCAAAACTGCTTTGCACCTCGCCGGCCCGGTAATCGGCGGCTGGCCAGTACCGCGAGGAATCGGGGGTGAAGACTTCGTCGGCCAGCACCATGTTGTCATGGGCGTCGATGCCGAACTCGAATTTGGTGTCGGCGATGATGATTCCCTTTCGGAGCGCGTGGTCGGCGGCCTGAATGTAGGTCTGCAGGGTGCGGTCCCGCAATTGGTTGGCGCGGACACCACCAACCATCTTGATCACCTGGGCGAATGAAATATTCTCATCATGTTGTCCCAGTTCGGCTTTCGTCGCCGGGGTGAACAACGGTGTGGCGAACCTGCTGGCTTCGACGAGGCCTGGCGGTAAGGCGATGCCACAGACCTTGCCGGTCTGCTGGTAGTCCAGTAGCCCGGAGCCGGTCAGATACCCGCGGGCGACGCACTCAACGGGGACCATCTCAAGCTCTCGCACCACCAACGCCCGGCCGAGCATCTCGTCGGGGATACGTGGATCGTCCGGTGGACCGGCCACGTGGTTGGGCACCTCGACGAGGTCGAAGAAGAACACACTCATTGCGGTCAGGATGCGCCCTTTGTCGGGGATGACACTGTCGAGTACGTAGTCGAACGCTGAAATCCGGTCGGTCGCGACGAATAACAGATGATCGTCGTCGATGCGATAAAGCTCGCGGACTTTGCCACTGGCCAGATGGCGGTAGTCGGACAGCGCGGGACGCATCGGGACAGCCTAGCCCGGCGACGATGCGGGCCTATCAGGCCCGGGGAGGGGGTACGCCCCCTCGCCGCCGGGCGGCTGGGGGTACCCCCACCCGCTTGCGGGGGAGAGCCGGGCAATCCTACCTAGCCGGGACTATTCAAAGCCCTCCTGCGGAGCAACCCTGTGCTGGGATCAGGGTATGAAATCGCGGTTTATCCCCTACGCCACAACCCCCGGCCGACTGCTGGCTCAGTTGTTCAGCGACATCATCGTCGTCATCTGGTCGTTCGTGTGGGTGCTGGTCGGGCTGGCCGTCCACCGCGCGGTGTCAACGATCGCCGAGGTGGGCCGCCAGGTCAAAGGGGGCGCAGACGGTGTCGCCGAAAGCCTTGGATCAGCGGGCCACAGCGCCGATCGCATACCGCTGGTCGGTGACGCCGTCAGCAAGCCGCTCACCGCGGCCAGCAAGGCCGCTCTCGATATCGCCGGCGCCGGCCACAACTTGGACACCACCGCGACCTGGCTGGCCGTGGTGCTCGCCCTTGCGGTCGCGGCGCCACCGACTCTTGGAGTGGCGGTGCCGTGGCTGCTGCTGCGCATCCGCTTCTTCCGGCGCAAGTGGACCGTCAGCACGCTGGCCGCCACGCCGGCCGGTGAACAGCTGCTGGCGCTGCGCGCATTGGCCAATCGGCCGTTGCGCCGGTTGACCGCCGTGAGTCCAGATCCGGTCAGTGCCTGGCGTGTCGCGGATCCTGGAGCCATTCGCGGGCTCGCCGCCCTGGAGCTGCGCTCAGCCGGAATATCCGTCAGGTTGCGCTAGTCGCGGCTGACCTCACCGCAATTCCACGACCAAGTGCCGGATACCGGTGTGCCGGTTGCTGCGGGTCCATTCGACATCGCGGACCACCCGCACCGTGCCAAACCGCGACAGCAGTTCTTCGAACAGCACCCGCAGCTCGAGCCGCGCCAGGTTGGCACCCAGGCAGTAATGCACGCCCTGGCCGAAACCTAAGTGCGGATTCGGCTTTCGAGTGACATCGAACTCATCGGCACGATCGAAGACCCGAGCGTCGCGGTTGGCCGAGCCTTCCCAGATCTGCACCTTCTGTCCCGCGTCGATCGATGCTCCCGCGAGAGTGACAGGGCGTGTCGCGGTGCGCCGCTTGGACGGCGACGGCGACGTCCACCGCACCATCTCCTCGACCGCCGTCGGCAACAGTTTCAGATCGGCGCGCAGCGAACGCAATTGCTCCGGATGCTCCGCCAGCGCCAACAGCCCACCGGCGACCGCGTTGCGGGTCGTCTCGGCGCCCGCGCTGAACAGCAGACTGAAAAACAGATAAAGCTCGAGCTCCGACATCGCCGGCGCGGCTTCCCCATCGAAGTCGTCCGGCTTTGCGTTGGCGACAACTGACAACATGTCGTCGGTCGGCGCGGCACGCTTCGACGCGATCAACTCCAAGCCGTAGGTATACATCCGTGAGCCCGCTTCTTCGGCCGACAGCTGCGTCAGCGAAGCCGTACGCGCTCCACCGAAGTCGAACTGCGGCTCGATGGCCTCGAAAAGCCAGTGCCGTTCGGATTCCGGCACTCCCAGCAGGATGCAGATCATCTGCATCGGAAGTTCAGCGGCGATGTCGACGAGAAAGTCGAACGGCTCGCCGGCCACCACCGCATCCAGCAGCCGACGGGTCCGGGCGCGCAGGTCGTCTTCGACAGAGGAGATCATCCGCGGCGTCAGCCCAGAGCTGACGAGTCGCCGAATCTGCGAATGCCGCGGATCGTCCATCATGTTGAGCACCTGGCCCGCGATAGCCAGATCCTGTAGCAGCGTGCCGCCGAACGGTCGGTCGCCGCCGGTGACCGAGGAGAAGGTCAGCGGATCTCTGAGCACCGCAAGTGTTTCGGCGTAGGTGGCGACGGACCAGAAGCCCTCTCCGTCGGGAGTGTGCTCGGTCGGGCGGTGCCAGTACACCGGTGCATCGCGACGATGGACAGCGAACAACTCGTGCGGGAAACCGTTGGCGAAGTTGTTCAGATCGGTGAAGTCGACCTCGGAGAGGGTCCCGGCAAGCGTCATAGAATGGCGCCCGGCGTGTACTTGGCCGCGTCCGGGTAACGGGCCACCAGCGCATCGACCTCCGCGACCACCGCGTCGACCTGGTCGCCGGCCGCGCCGACGAATGCCTTGCGGTCAGCCAGCGCGGCGTCGATCGCGGCCCGGTCCAGCGGCAGGCGCGGGTCAGCCGCGAGCCTGTCCAGCAGATCGGGCTCGGCGCCCTGCTCGCGCATCGCCAGCGCCGCGGCGACCGCGTGCTCCTTGATCACCTCGTGCGCTGATTCCCGCCCCACACCGGCGCGCACGGCGGCCATCAACACTTTGGTGGTGGCCAAGAACGGCAAGTAACGGTCCAGCTCGCGCTCGATCACCGCGGGATAGGCGCCAAATTCGTCGAGCACGGTCAGCAGCGTCTCGACCTGACCGTCGGCAGCAAAGAAGCTGTCCGGCAACGTAACTCGGCGCACCACCGAACAGAAAACGTCCCCCTCGTTCCACTGTGCCCCGGCCAGCTCGGCGGCCATCGAGGCATAGCCGCGAAGCACCACCTGCAGGCCGTTGATCCGCTCGCAACTGCGGGTGTTCATCTTGTGTGGCATCGCCGACGAGCCGACTTGCCCGGCCGCGAATCCCTCGGTGACCAGGTCGTGGCCGGCCATCAGCCGAATGGTGTGCGCCAGCGACGACGGCCCGGCGCCCAGTTGCACCAGAGCCGACACCACATCGTGGTCCAGCGAACGCGGATATACCTGCCCGACACTGGTCAAAACGGTTGAAAAACCTAGGAAATCAGCGATGAGGCGTTCCACATGGGCCAGCTTCGCCGCGTCGCCGCCGAGCAGGTCCAGCATGTCCTGGGCGGTTCCCATCGGGCCTTTGATCCCGCGCAAGGGATAACGGTCGATCAATTCCCGCAGCCTGGTCAATGCGAGCAGGGTCTCCTGCGCCGCGGACGCGAACCGCTTGCCCAACGTGGTGGCCTGCGCTGCAACGTTGTGGCTGCGTCCGGCCATCACCAGGTTGCGGTAGCTCACTGCGCGCTCGGCCAGTCGAGCCACTACGGCCACGCCATGGGAGAACACCAATTCCAGTGACCGGCGCACCTGCAACTGCTCGACATTCTCGGTCAGGTCACGACTGGTCATGCCCTTGTGCACCTGCTCGTGGCCGGCCAGCGCGTTGAATTCCTCGATCCGGGCCTTGACGTCGTGGCGCAGCACCCGCTCACGGGCGGCGATCGACGCCAGGTCGACCTCGTCGAGCACCCTCTCGTAGTCGCCGATGGCGGCCTCGGGAACCTCGACCCCCAATTCCGCCTGCGCCCGCAACACCGCCAGCCAGAGCCGCCGCTCGGCCACGATCTTGGCCTCCGGCGACCAGATGGCGACCATCTCGGCACTGGCGTAACGGTGGGCCAGAACGTTCGGGATTGTCACAAACACACAGCTTAACGGCGCCGCGCGGCACGCGGATCAGGCACAGTGGCCCCATGTACTTCGTGGGGCTCGATCTGGCCTGGGGCGAGCGGAACAACACCGGAGTCGCGGTTGTCGATTCGGACGGCCGGCTGCTGTACGTCGGTGCCGCGCACGACGACGCGAGCATCGAGGCAGCGGTGGCGCCCTATGTCAGCGCCGACTGCCTGGTGGCCGTCGACGCGCCGCTGATTGTGCGCAACCCGACCGGATCGCGACCGTGCGAGGCGGCGCTCAACCGCGATTTCCACGCGTTCGAGGCGGGCACGCATCCGGCCAACACCACAAATCCCGCCTTCAAAGATCCCCGCGGCGCCCGCATAGCCACCGCACTCACGCTGGACATGGATCCCGCATCGAGCTCACCGCGCCGAGCGATTGAGGTGTACCCGCACCCGGCGACCATTGCGTTGTTCGGTCTGCAGAAGACCCTCAAGTACAAAAAGGGTTCCTTCGAGGTTCGCCGGCATGAGCTGTTGCAGTTGATGATGCTGATCGAGGGACTCGACACGGCGACTCCCCGTCTGCGGGTGAACCACAATGTGTCATGGGTGGAACTGCGCAAGCGGGTTGCCGCGGCGACTCGACCGGTACAACTCGACAGGGACGAGGATCCCGTCGACGCTGTGGTGTGCGCGTATGTCGCGCTGTATTGGCATCACCGGCCCGAAGACGTGACCGTGTACGGCGACTTCGCAACCGGCTACATCGTCACGCCGACGCTGCCACCCGATGCTGCGCCCGCCCGCCGTCGTCGCGCCGCCCCACCACCGGATATCGAGGAACTACGCGAGCGGGTGGCGCACGTCGCGGCGCTCCTCGACGAGGCGCAGCGCGGGTTGACCGCGATTCGACGACAGCTCGAGGGCTAGCCGGACGCAGCGCCAGCGCGTGGCCGAATCTCGACGGGTCGACGGTCGAACGGCGCCACCGCGTCAATGACGTCAATCACCGTCGCACGCGCGACGGTGCGCGGATCGTGGCGGTCGTCGACCAAGGCGGACACCACTGCGCCGTCGACCGTGCAGATCAACGCCGAGACGAGCTCCGAGCGCGCCGAGCGTCCCGACCTGTCAATGACATCGGCAATGGCGTCGACCCGCTGGCGCAAGTTGCGGCGCTGTATGTCGCGCAACGCGGGCAAGCGGGCACACGCGATGTGACGCTCGTAGCGCGAAATCAACTGTTCGGTCAACCGGGGTTCGGATTCGCTGCCGACGAGCAAGTCGACCAGTAGGTCAGCGGTGGTGTCGGCGCCACGGCGCCGGCGGGACAGCGTCGCCACCGCCGCGCGCAGCTGTGCGACCTCCAACATCCCGATATGGGCGACCGCACTCGCGATCAGGTCGTCGAGGCTGGAGAAGTAGTAGGTGGTCGACGCCAGCGGGAGGCCCGCGCGGCGCGCGACGGCACGGTGACGGACCGCCTCGAATCCGCCTTCACACAGCAGCTCGGCGGCCGCGCTGACCAGCGCGTACCGACGACGTTCACCCTTGGGGGTGACAGCACCTTTCGGCATGACAGCCGCTCTCGGAGCAACGACCGGCGTGGTGGTGACGACTTCCGGCGCAGCCCCGGCCGCCTCGGGAGCGACAGCTCCCTCGGGAGCCACGGCTGCAGTCACCTAGGACATGGTGCCAGGCAGGCTGGCGCCGCATTGCCCTTTCGGACAAACACCCGCGGCCGCGCAGCGGCGAGCAGCTAACCAGCGGCACTTTATGATGACCCGCATGCCAGAGCTGAGTCGTCGCGCCGTGTTGCGTCTGGGCACCGGCGCTGCGGCCGGAGCATTCGGGGCCTACACCGTGGACCGACTGCTCTCCGGGCGGCCCCCGCAGGCGACGCCGGTGGCGATGACCGGCACCGGGATGCCATTGGCGCCACCGCCACCGCTGGAACCACCATCCGCGCCGGCCCCTACGATGGTGACCGGCTCGTTCGTGTCCGCGGCCCGCGGCGGCGTCCCGACCAACTGGGCAGTCGCGCGCCCGCCAGGTCAAACCAGACCGCTGCGACCGGTGATAGCGCTGCACGGCAAGGGAAGTAGCGCGGCCACCGTCATGGACGGCGGTGTCGAACAAGGGTTGGCTCAAGCCGTTGCCGCCGGTCTGCCCCCGTTCGCGGTGGTAGCCGTCGACGGTGGCGGAAGTTATTGGCACAAAAGGGCTTCCGGTGAAGATTCCGGCGCCATGGTGTTGAACGAACTCATCCCCATGTTGAGCTCCCAGGGGCTCGATACCACCCGAGTCGGTTTTCTTGGCTGGTCGATGGGTGGCTACGGCGCGTTGTTACTCGGCGGTCGACTTGGGCCGGCTCGCACCGCGGCGATCTGCGCGGTGAGCCCGGCGTTGTGGCTGTCTTCGGGAGCGGCAGCCCCGGGCGCCTTCGACGGTCCCGATGACTGGTCGGCGAACTCGGTCTTCGGGATGCCCACGCTCGCGTCGATCCCGATCAGAGTGGATTGCGGTACCAGCGATCCGTTCTATGGCGCGACAAAACAATTCGTGGCTCAGCTCCCCAGACCACCGGCGGGCGGGTTCCCCCCGGGCGGTCACGACCCAGGCTTCTGGAGCTCGCAACTGCCCGCCGAACTGACCTGGATGGCACCGCTGCTGACGGCGTAGCTCCGCAGCCGCGCGGGCGACGGTCCCTACCAGAAGGCTTACGATATTTGATACGATAATGCGCCCACATAGCGCGCCCGGAGCGCACGGAGGTTACCCGAATTGGCGAGGCAGCCCGTCGCGGACAAGCGGCAGCGCCGTGAACGCGGATCGATCAGCGTCGACGAAATCATCAACGGCGCTTTCCAAGTGGCCGAGGAAGTGTCGGTCGCCGGCCTGAGCATGCCGCTACTGGCCAAGCACCTCGACGTCGGAGTGACGAGCATTTACTGGTACTTCCGGAAAAAAGACGATCTACTCAACGCGATGACCGACCGCGCGCTGGGCCAGTACGACTTCGCGACACCGTTCGTCGAAGGCCAGGACTGGCGAGATTCGTTGCGCGATCACGCTCGGAAAATGCGCCAGACTTTCCGGAGCAACCCGATCCTGTGCGATCTCATCCTGATCCGCGGCACCTTCGGCCGGGAGGCAACGCAGGCGGCCTTCCTCAAGCTCGAGAAGGCGGTGGCCACCTTGGTGGAGGCGGGCCTGTCGCCCGAGGACGCGTTCGACACCTACGCCAGCATCTCCGTGCACACCCAGGGCGCGGCCATCCTGGAGCGGCTGCAGGACCAATCCAGCGGAGCCGAACCCTATCGCCGCAGCGGAACGTCGGTCATCGATCCCGAGACCATGCCGCTGATCGCACAATTGACCGAAAAGGGACACCGCATCGGCGTGGCCGATGACATCAACTTCGAGTACGGCCTGAAGTGCATCCTCGATCACGCCAGTCGGCTGATCGAAGCTGGCGAAGCATGATCGCCCGGCTCGGCTAGACCTCGATCACCACGGCACCGCCCTGACCGCCGCCCGCGCACATCGCGGCCACGCCGATGCCGCCGCCGCGCCGGCGCAGTTCATACACGAGCGTGGTCAGCATCCGCGCACCACTGGCGGCAATGGGGTGGCCCAGGCTGCACCCGCTGCCGTAGATGTTGACCCGCTCGTCGTCGAGCCCGTACTCGCGGCACGCGGCGATCGGCACCGATGCAAATGCCTCGTTGATCTCCCACAGCGTGACGTCGCCCGGAGCAAGGCCGGCCCGGTCCAGCACCTTGCCGATCACCTTCACCGCGCCCAGGCCGGTGTCCTTCGGTTCGACAGCGGCCGAAGCCCACGCCTTCACCGAGCCCAGCGCGGTCAGCCCGGCGGATCGGGCGAAGGCGTCATCGGTCAATGTCAGGGCGGCAGCCGCGTCATTGGTGCCGCTGCTGTTGCCCGCGGTGATGGAAAACCCCTCGATCTCCGGGTGCAGCACCTTCAGCGAAGCGAGCTTCTCGATGCTGGTCCCACGGCGGGGATGCTCGTCCACACTGAACTCCACCAGTGCCTCGTCGAGGCCCTTGATCTTCAGCGGGACGATCTCGTCGACAAAGGCGCCGCTGTCGATTGCCGCGATGGCACGTTGGTGCGAACGTAGCGCCCAGGCGTCCATTTCTTCGCGGCTGATCCCGGCAGCTTGGGCGGTGTTCCACCCCACCGTGATCGACATGTCGCGAGTCGGCGCTTCAGGCGACTCGACATGCGTAGGCGGGATCCATCGCTCTTCGAATTCCAGCGTCGGCCCCGGGATGCGCTGGTTCATCAGCGGGGTCATCGATAGCGACTGCACTCCACCGGCGACGATGACCTTCTCGGCACCGGAGCCGATCTGCGCAGCCGCGTTCGCAACCGCGGTGAGGCTACCTGCGCAATGCCTGTTCACCGCCTGGCCCGGCACCGTGACCATACCGGAGTTCGCCGCAGCGTAGCGAGCGAGATCGCCTCCACCGTAATGAGATTCGGCGAATATCACGTCGTCGATATCGGCGACGTCGACCCCGGACCGCCGGACTACTTCTTGCAGGATCGTGGTGGCGAGGAACTCGGGCGTGGTGTTGACCAGTGAGCCCTTGAACGACGTCCCGATTGCGGTCCGGACTGCGCTGACGATGACGGGCTTGGGCATGTGGTCAACCTTCGAGGATTCAGGGGACTCTACAAATACGTCGAGACGCCAATCGTAACAGCTACCGTAGCGCCAACGATATAGGGTGCTTGCCGACCTCAGAGCGCGCTGAGAAACTGTGCCGGTGCAGCCGTTCGGATGGGAACTGCCCTACCCGTGGCCACGCAAGCCCGTCCTGGCGGCCAACGTGGTGTGCACCTCACAGCCACTCGCGGCCCAGGCGGGTCTCCGGATGCTCGCCGAGGGCGGCAGCGCGGTCGATGCGGCCATCGCCACCGCGATCGCCTTGACGGTGGTGGAACCGGTCTCCAACGGCATCGGCTCAGACGCCTTCGCCATGGTGTGGGATGGTCGGCAACTGCACGGGCTGAACGCGTCGGGACGCTCGCCCGCAGCATGGACGCCGGAGTATTTCGGCGACAACGGCGTTCCGGCGCTCGGCTGGAATTCCGTCACGGTCCCGGGCGCCGTGTCGGCGTGGGTGGAGTTGCACGCCAAGTTCGGGAAGCTCCCTTTCCAGCGGCTCTTTGAGCCGGCAATCTCCTACGCTCGTAACGGCTTTCTCCTGTCACCGACCATCGCGGACCAGTGGGCAGCGCAAGTGCCGCTTTTCGAGTCCCAGCCGGGGTTCGCCGAAGCGTTCATGCCCGGCGGCCGGCCGCCATATCCGGGCGAGCTGGTCCGATTGCCTGACCACGCCGTCACGCTCGAGGCGATCGCCGCAACCCAGGGCGAGACGTTCTACCGCGGAGAACTGGCGGCCAAACTCGAAGCCCACTCGTCGGCCAACGGGGGTGCCATGCGAGCCGATGATCTCGCCGCGCATCGCGCTGACTGGGTCGGCACCATCTCTGTGGACTACCGCGGGTACACGGTGCACGAGATTCCGCCCAACGGCCAGGGCATCGTTGCGTTGGTCGCCCTCGGCATTCTCGAACAGTTCGACATGGCCGCGCTTCCAGTAGATTCCGCTGACAGCGTGCATCTGCAGATCGAAGCGGTGAAGCTCGCCTTCGCCGACGCGCAGGCCCACGTGTCCGACATCGAACACATGACGGTGAGCCCGCAGACCCTCCTCGATAGGGATTACCTGCGCGAGCGCGCGAGGCTGATCGATCGGGACCGCGCCAGGCCGGCCTCAGCCGGCACACCGCATGGGGGCACGGTGTATCTCGCCGCCGCGGACGGCTCGGGAATCATGGTGTCGATGATCCAGTCGAACTACATGGGTTTCGGCTCAGGCGTCGTGGTGCCCGGCACCGGGATCGCGCTGCAAAACCGCGGTTCGGATTTTACTGTGCAACAAGGGCATCCGAACCAGGTAGGACCAGGCAAGCGGCCGTACCACACCATCATCCCGGGTTTTCTGACCAAGGACGGCGCTCCGGTGATGAGCTTCGGGGTGATGGGCGGTCCCATGCAACCGCAGGGTCACGTGCAGGTGGTCGGGCGCATCGTCGACCACGGTCAGAATCCGCAGGCGGCCTGCGACGGCCCCCGCTTCCGCTGGGCGCAAGGCCTGCAAGTCAGCTGCGAGAACGGTTTTCCGACATCCACGCTGGACGAGTTGCAGTCACGTGGCCATCAACTGATCACCACCGACGACTATTACCAGTTCGGGAGCTGCCAGGCGATCTGGCGGCTCGACGACGGCTATCTAGCGGTCAGCGACCCGCGCCGGGATGGTCAAGCAGCCGGTATCTAGAAGCTCATGAAGGCGTTCTACACGTTGATTTTCGAGGCGGCCGGCCCTGTCCCGAGCCTTCGCGCGTGGACTCAGGACCGGCTCGTGCGGTGCATCAAGGAAGCTAAAGGCTGCTTTTGCGCGGCCCAGGCCTAGGGAGAGGTCCTGACCGATCTCGACATCAGCGCACAAGCCGGGCAGTTCGTTTTCTCGAGCATCGGCTATGGCCTGCGCTACGCCCTCGACGGAGACTTCGACACCTACGAGCGCGCCCTTGCCCGATGGAAGTTCAGACTCCAAGAACGGGCGTAACGAAAAGGTTCGCCAGAAACGCTGGACGACACTAAGATCATTGCCCTCGAGCAAACCTGTAAACGATCGTTATTCTCTTCTGCTAACGTTCGGAGCCATCAGCAACAGCAACGAGGGCGGAGACCGGCAAATGAATCGAACAATCCACAAACTGTGCGCCTGGTCTGGCGCAATGTGCTTAGTAATCATGGGAATTGGTTTCGTCGGGCTGGCGCGGTTCATCCCGACCCCGTCGCCCAACATGACTACCGCTCAGACCGGACGACTGTTCGTGGAGGACGCCACGACAATTCGATGGGGGATGATCCTGTCGATGGTCGCGGCGACGCTGCTGGTGCCGTTCGCTGCATCGATCGCCCTCCAGATGCGCCGCATCGAGGGGCGCCAACCAGTGTTGGCCGTCATCGAAGTTCTTTTGGGCACGCTGTTTTCGTTCGAGTTCATCTACATAATCTTCTTCTGGCAGGCTGCAACTTTCCGGGCCGACCGGGCACCGGAACTCATCCAACTCCTCAACGACATGGCCTGGATCCCATTTATCGGCATCACCGGCACTCTCTTCTTACAGGTCCTGGTCTACGGCATCGTCATCCTGCTCGACAGACGGCAGCGGCCGGTGTTTCCGCGCTGGCTCGGCTACTACAACATCTGGTGTGCGTTCATGTTCCTGCCGGGGACTTTCAACGTGTTTTTCAAAACCGGTCCACTGGCGTGGAATGGATGGATAGCGTTCTACATTCCGGTCGCAATCTTTGGGACATTCTTACTATTCAACTCATTTTACTTGTCGAGGGCAGTCGATACCCAGATCGAGGAGGAAGGCGCCCTCCCTGTTAACCACGCCTCGCGAACGGCGTCCATTGCAGCCGAGCTTGCCCGACTGCGATCCGAACTCGACGCCTTGGCCGCTCGGGCCGCCGGATAACGATGTCGTTGCGGTGAGGTTTGAGGCTCTCTTTGTACCTCTTCCCCTTGTGGGGCCAGCAGGCATAAAGAAGCAGAGCCCAAAACTAGACAGACCACTAGAGGCGGATCTTGCCCTCGGCGGCGGCCGAACCGATGTCAGTGCGAAAGTGACTCCCGGGCAACTTGATCGACTGCAGGATGCCGTAGGCCGCTGTGCGTGCCGCGGTCAGATCCGAGCCGGTACCCACCACCGAGAGAACGCGACCGCCAGACGAGACCACCGCGCCGTCGGCGCGGCGGGCCGTACCCGCATGCAGTACGCCGGTAGCCTCCGATCCGACGATGACATCGCCGACGCGCGGGCGCCCCGGGTAGTTCTGCGCCGCCAGCACCACGGTCACGGCTGCGCCGCAGCGCCATCGAAGTTCACCGAAGTCCGACAGGGTGCCGGTGGCCGCCGCGTGGAGCAGTTGGCCGAGTGGCGAGTCCAGCAGGGCGAGCACCGACTGCGTCTCCGGGTCGCCGAATCGGCAGTTGAATTCGATGACGGCCGGCCCACTCGAGGTGATTGCCAACCCGGCGTACAGCAGACCCGAGAATCCGCTGCTACGCCGAACCAATTCGGCGGCAACAGGTTCCACGATCTCACTGACGATGGCGTGGTAGACGTCGTCCGGTAGCCAAGGCAGCGGAGCGTAGGCGCCCATACCGCCGGTGTTTGGGCCGGTGTCGCCGTCACCGACGCGCTTGAAGTCTTGCGCGGCAAGCAGCGGCACCACAGTCTTACCGTCGACGACGCAGAACAGCGACACCTCCGGGCCGTCGAGAAAGGATTCCAGCAGCACCGGATGTCCGGACTCGAGCAGTGCCGCGGCGTGGGCGCGCGCGACTTCGGGGTCCGATGTGACGACCACACCCTTGCCGGCAGCAAGCCGGTCATCTTTCACCACCCAGGCAACCTGGCCGGCGGGCGGCCCGAAGCGGTTCAGCGCCGCGTCTAAACATGCTGGGCTGTCCACGATTTCGCTGGAAGCGGTACGGACACCTGCGGCCGCCATCACGTCCTTGGCGAAGGCTTTGGAACCCTCGATCTGCGCCGCGGCCTGGCTGGGTCCGAAGCAGGCGATCCCCGCGTCGCGGACTGCGTCGGCGACCCCGAGCACCAGCGGGACTTCGGGGCCGATGACAACCAGGTCGGCGCGAATCCCGCGGGCCAGTGCGACGACATCGTCGCCCGAGGTGATATCGACGTCGTGCTGGTCGGCTATGGCCGCCGTGCCGGCATTGCCGGGAGCGATGGCCACCGCCTCGACCTTCGGATCGGCGCGCAACGCCAGCAAGAGGGCATGTTCGCGGGCACCGGAGCCGATCACCAGAACGCGCACGAAACGTCACTTTAGTCTGGCGACGATGCGCGCCGCGAAGCGGCGCGAGGAGAAGCCAGACGAATCAGTCCAGTCGGGGTGACGATGCACGCCGTGAAGCGACAGTCAGATGATTTTTTCGAGCAGGTTTTTCAGTTCCTTCTGCTGCGCGGCAGTGAGACGACCGAGACGCTTGTTGAACTCCTCGGACAACGCTGACATGCCGCCCGCGGCGACCTTGCGCCCGGTTACAGTGAGCAGCAGGCGATGGCGCCGGAGATCGGACGGATCGATCTCGCGGCGCACGAAGCCCGCCGCCTCCAGCCGTTTGAGATACACGGTGACCGTCGCCTTGGGCATGTTCAACGTCGTCGCCAGTTCGGCTGGGTAGGGGTGCTCATCGATCTCGGCGAGTAGGAACAGCTCCTTCGACTCCAGGCCCAATGAGCAGATCTCGTCCTCGGCGCAGGAGATGACCGATAGCAGCACCCGGTAATTCAGGGACCAGATCTTCGCCGGATCAACCGCAGACATCGACTTGCCAGATCGTTCAGGTATGAACTAGTTTAGATGTGAACAAACGCATAATCGAACAATCTACCAGAAAGCCGCCATCATGACTCTGGATCAATACGTGACACTCGGACGGTCCGGCCTGCGCGTCAGCCCCCTGTGCCTGGGCGCCATGACGTTCGGCGAAGACCTCGGCTGGGGTACCAGTGTCGAAGAGTCCCAACAGATCATCGATCGGTACACCGAACTCGGCGGAAACTTCATCGACACCGCCAACTTCTATACCCGCGGCCACTCCGAGAAGATCCTCGGCGACCACATCGGCCGCCACACCGCCCGACGAGACCGTCTGGTGATCGGGACCAAGTTCAGCGGCAACCTTTATCCGGACGATCCCAACGGTGGCGGCTCGGGCCGCAAATCGTTGATCAACGCCTGCGAAAACTCGCTGCGGCGGCTGCAGACCGACTACATCGACCTGTACTGGCTGCACATCTGGGACGCCAACACCCCCATCGAGGAAACGATGTCCGCACTCGATGACCTCGTTGCGGCCGGCAAGGTTCGCTACATCGGTGTTTCGGACACCCCGGCGTGGAAGATCGTGGAAGCCAACCTGATTGCACGCTTCCGCGGTTGGTCCAGTTTCATCGGCCTGCAGGTCGAGTACTCGTTGCTCGAACGCGCCATCGAGCAAGAACTGGTGCCGATGGCCCGTGAATTCGGCCTCGGCATCACGCCCTGGTCGCCGCTGAAGGGCGGCGTGCTCAGCGGCAAGTACACCCGTGCCAACAGCGGCGCACACAACGCCGACCGCGGAGCGATGGTCGATTCCTTCCTCAACGAGGACACCTACGCGCTGATCGACGAATTGGAGGCCATCGCCAAAGCGCATCAGACGAACGTCGCGAGCGTGGCACTGGCTTGGGTTCACGCACAATCCGGCGTCTCATCCGTCATCATCGGCGCGCGCAGGCTTTCGCAGCTCGACGACAACATCCGGGCCGTCGATGTACATCTCACCGCCGACGAACTGGACCGGCTTGATGCGCTCACCGCACCGAGTTTCGGATTCCCGAACAACGTGCTGGAAATGGCACCGGGCATTCTCAACGGCGGGACGACGGTTAACGGTGTGTCGGCCCCGACGTCGGAGTATGTGATGCGGAAAGGCGCTCAGCCGTACTGAGATTGACGGGCTTATTCGCCCGAGTGCATCTTCAGCGCGCTCTCGACGTTGGCTTTCTTGTCCTCGCCGGCGCCTCTCGCCGCGGCCTTCTTCCGCTTGTTCACCACGGCGTCGACCGCGCCGTTGAGCGCTGAACCCAGTGGAAAGCCCAGATAGTGGGTGAGGAAGACAGCCATCTCCTTGAGTTCGGTCTCGGTCAATTCCTCGTTGAGCAGCGCGGCGTTGATCTGAATCTCCGCCAAGTCGCGATTGCCGACTGCGGTCACCGCGGTCAGCGTCATGATGCGCTTGTCGCGCATCGACAACCCCGGCCGGCTCCAAATGGTGCCGAACAGGTGGTCGACGGTCAGGTCGAAGTACGCGTCGCCCTCGATGTTGGGCATCTCCCAGCCGTACACCTCGTTCATCTTCGCGAGGCCTTTACGGCGCAGCTCGTCCATCTACGTCTCTTTCTCTGTGTGCGGCACGCCGAGGCTCTCGGCCAGCCGCTCGAGGGCCAACTTAGCCAGGGGCAGATCCACCGAGACGGAATCGGCCAACGCCAGCGCCAGGCCCAGATCCTTCTCGGCGAGACCACGGGTATGCATGAACCCGTCATAGAGAAAGTGGCCTGGCTCAAGGTCTTTCGTGTCGTCACGGAACATGATTGACCCAGCGCCACCGGTCAGCTTGTCGGTATGTCGGACCACGGTACCGAGGTCTTGCAGGTTCAGTCCGGCCGCCTCGGCCAGCTTCCACGCCTCCCCTACTGCCGCGTAGGAGGTGAAGAACAGCATATTGCGGGCCAGCTTCATCCGGGTGCCCGCGCCGGGCGGGCCGGCGTGCACCACCAACTCGGCCCAATGCGAGAACGGCCCTTTGACACGGGCGAAGACTTCGTCGCTGGCACCCACCATGGTCGCCAGTTGCCCGAACCGCGCGGCCCGTCCGCCGCCACTGACCGGTGCGTCGATGACGTGAATGCCCTGCGGTTCCAGCTCGCGCGCCAGTTCCTCAGCCGTGGTGTCGCTGATCGTGGAGTGAATGGCAATGACAGTGCCGGGATTGGCGCTGCTCGCCAGCTCACCGACCACGGTGCGCACCTGCTCGTCGTTGAGCACGGTGACACTGATGATATCGGCGCCGGCGACGTCGGCCACACTGTCAGCCACGCTGGCGCCCCGCTCGGCCAGCGGTGTCATCGCCTCCGCCCTAATGTCGTAAACCGTTAGACCGCCGGGCCATTCGATCATTCGCTTGGCCATCGGAGTGCCCATGTTGCCCAGCCCGATATAGCCGAGTTTCACGTGGTCGGTCATGACCGAATCACCTGCCCGCCATCGACATTGAAGATCTGACCGTCTTCGAACCTCACGCTCGTCCTCTCTGGCTCGCGCTAGACCGCTGTCGCAATGGTTTTGGTTTCCAAGTACTCCTCGAAACCGGCCAGACCCATCTCGCGGCCGTTCCCGGACTGCTTGTAACCGCCGAAGGGCGCGTCGGCCGAGTACCAGACGCCGCCGTTGACATTGATCGTGCCCGCCCGGACCCGACCGGCAATCCGCGCCGCTCTGTCCGGGTCGGAGCCGAACACGGTGCCGGACAAGCCGTATGGCGAGTCGTTGGCGATGCGGACGGCGTCGTCGTCGCCATCGTGGGCAATCACCGTCAGGACCGGCCCGAAGATCTCTTCCTGCGCGCAGCGAGCGTCGTTGCCCAGCCCCGCGATCACAGTGGGCTCGATGAAGAAGCCGACGTCGCGATCGGCCGGCCGGCCTCCTCCGCACGCGAATGTCCCGCCCTCGGTGATGGCCAAGTCGAGATAGCCCTGCACCCGATCGCGCTGGCGCGCCGAAATCACCGGGCCGCAGATAGTTCCGGGGTCGGTCGGGTCGCCGGCCTTGATGCCACCCACCGTTGCGGCCGCGATGGAGACGGCCTCGTCGTACCGCGCGCGCGGCACCACCAGTCGCGTGGTGATTGCGCATCCCTGACCGGCGTGCATACACACCGAGAACCCAGCCACGCCCACCGCACCGGCCAAGTCGGCGTCGTCGAGCACGATGAACGCCGACTTGCCGCCCAACTCCAGGAAGACCTTCTTGATGGTCGCGGCGCCGTCTGCCATCACGCTACGGCCGGTGGCCGTCGACCCGGTGAACGAAACCATATCCACCCGAGGGTCTTTGGCCAACAGTGCGCCTACGCCATGATCGCTCGAGGTGACGATGTTGATCACACCGGGCGGAAAGTCGGTGTGCTCGGTGATGAGCTCACCGAGCACAGCCGCACACCAGGGTGTGTCAGGCGCGGGCTTCAAGACAACAGTGTTTCCCGCGGCCAGCGCGGGCCCGATCTTGGCGAGATTGATCTGGTGGGGAAAGTTCCACGGGGTGATGGCGCCGACGACGCCGACGGCCTCACGGACGATCGTGCGCTGGGTAGGGATGCCCATCGGTGACGCCTGGCCGAGATCCTGGCTGTAAACATAGGATTCGGCGGTATCCGCCGCGAAAGCCAGGTCGTTGACCGGGACTTCGAGCTGAGCGATGGCGGTCAGCATCCGCGGCGCCCCGACTTCGGCGATGGTCAAGTCGCGCAGTTCTTCGAGGTGCTGTTGCATCGCCGTACGCAGTTGGCGGACGCACCGCACCCGCAGTTCGGTGTCGCGCGACCAGCCTGTTTCGTCAAAGGCCCGTCGCGCCGCCTCGACGGCGCGGTCCATGTCCTCAACGCCGGCATCAGCCGCGGCACCCAGCACTTCCTCGGTGGCCGGGTTGATCGTGGGAAAGGTGCCTCGACTGCCGCTCGTCAGCTTGCCGTCGATGAGCAGCGAGCTCACGCCGTCGGCCAGCAATGCCATCTCTGCCTCTTCCCTTGGTATGGATGGACACATGTCCGGAATAATCCAGTCGAACATAGTCGGCGCATCGCTGAAAGTGCAAGAGCCGGTACCTGCGGGTCAGCATCGATCAGATGAATATCCTGTTTAGCTGCCGTTGAGCAGGCCGGGCTTGCCCCGCGTCACAGGTATCGGATAACTTGGACATGTGTCCAGCGACCCAGTGGTTGCGATCACTCCCGACGCCGGCAGTCCGGCCCGGGACGTGCCGCGTAACCGCCGACAGGAAGAGACCTTCCGCAAGGTACTTGCCGCGGGCGTGGAGGTCCTGCGGGAGAAGTCCTATGCCGACCTGACTGTGCGAGCGGTGGCCGCCCGCGCCAAGGTCGCCCCGGCGACCGCCTACACCTACTTCTCGTCGAAAAACCACCTGATCGCCGAGGTCTACCTCGATCTTGTGCGACGGGTCCCCTTCTTCACCGACGTCAACGAGCCCATGCCCACTCGGGTGGACAAGGCCCTGCGCCACCTCGCGCTCGTCGTCGCCGACGAACCCGAAGTCGCGGCGGCGTGCACGACGGCGCTGCTCGGCGGCGCCGGAGACCCGGCGGTTAAGTCCGTGCGCGACCGCATCGGCGCCGAGATCCACCGTCGCATCACCTCAGCGATCGGACCCAGCGCCGATCCGCGCATCGTGTCGGTACTGGAAATGGCGTTCTTCGGCGCGCTGGTCAACGCGGCCAGCGGGGCTTACAGCTATCACCAGATCGCCGACCACCTGGCCTATGCGGTCGGCCTCATTCTCAAGCCGGGGGAACACCAATGACCAGTCAGATCGACAGCCCGCTGCTGGACCCGTACAGCTATGACTTCCACGAGGATCCGTATCCGTATTACCGGCGACTCCGGGACGAGGCACCGCTGTATCGCAACGAGGAACTGGGCTTTTGGGCGCTGTCCCGGCACGCCGACGTGCACCAGGGCTTCCGTAACAGCACCACCCTGTCCAACCGGTTCGGCGTCTCGCTGGACCCCGCCTCCAGGGGACCGCACGCCTCCAAGACCATGTCGTTTCTGGCGATGGACGATCCGGGGCACCTGCGGTTGCGCACTCTGGTGTCGAAAGGCTTCACGCCCAGGCGGATTCGTGAACTCGAGCCACGTGTCACCGAGATTGCCACGCAGCATCTCGACACCATGGTGGAGAAGGCGGCCGCGGGCGCGGTCGACTACGTCGACGAGTTCGCCGGGAAGCTGCCGATGGACGTCATCTCCGAGCTAATGGGTGTCCCCGATCCGGATCGGGCGCAGGTACGCGCCTGGGCCGACGGCGTCATGCACCGAGAAGATGGTGTCACCGATGTGCCGGCCGCGGCGGTCGAGGCTTCGATCAATCTCATCGTGTACTACCAGGCGATGGTCGCCGAACGTCGCAAGAAGCCGACTGACGACTTGACGACGGCGCTGCTGGAGGCCGAGATCGACGGCGACCGGCTCACCGATGACGAAATCATCGGGTTCATGTTCCTGATGGTGATCGCCGGTAACGAGACCACCACCAAACTCCTTGCCAATGCCGCCTTTTGGGGTCACAGAAACCCGGACCAGCTGACCTCCGTCTACGCCGATCTGTCGAGGGTGCCGCTGTGGGTGGAGGAAACCCTGCGCTACGACACCTCCAGCCAGATCCTGGCCCGCACCGTCGCCGGCGAGCTGACCATCTATGACACGACAATCCCCGACGGCGATGTGCTGTTGCTGCTGCCCGGTTCGGGGCACCGCGACGAACGCGCATTCGATAGTCCTGATGAATTCGTGATCGGTCGCGAAATCGGTTCTAAACTCTTGAGTTTCGGCAGCGGTGCACACTTCTGTCTGGGTGCCCACCTGGCCAGGATGGAAGCGCGGGTGGCGCTCACCGAATTATTCAAACGAATCAAGGGTTACCAGGTCGACGAGGCCAATTCGGTCCGTGTCCATTCCAGTAACGTACGCGGGTTCGCCCACCTGCCGATGACCCTGGAGGTCTCCTAGATGCCCCGCTTTGCTCCCCTGCCCGAACGTCGACCCGCAATCGTGGCCGGCGCCTCTTCCGGCATCGGAGAAGCCACCGCCATCGAGCTCGCGGCCCACGGCTTCCCGGTCGCCCTGGGCGCACGCCGGGTCGAGAAGCTCGACGACATCGTCGGCAAGATCAACGCCGGTGGCGGCGAGGCGGTCGGATTCCATCTCGACGTCACCGACCCGAAATCGGTGAAATCCTTTGTCGCGCAGGCGGTCGACGCGCTTGGCGAGATCGAGGTGCTGGTGGCCGGCGCGGGCGACACCTACTTCGGCAAGCTCTCGGAGATCACCACCGACGAGTTCGAGTCGCAGCTGCAGATCCACCTCATCGGCGCTAACCGTTTAGCCGCCGCAGTTTTGCCCGGCATGCTCGACCGGCAGCGCGGCGACATGATCTTCGTCGGCTCCGATGTCGCGCTGCGCCAACGCCCGCACATGGGTGCCTATGGCGCCGCCAAAGCAGCCCTCGTCGCGATGGTCACCAATTTCCAGATGGAGCTGGAGGGCACTGGCGTGCGGGCCTCGATCGTGCACCCCGGCCCGACTAAGACGTCGATGGGTTGGAGCCTGCCCGCCGAGAAGATCGGCCCCGCCCTGGAGGACTGGGCCAAATGGGGCCAGGCCCGACACGACTACTTCCTGCGCGCGGCGGACCTGGGACGGGCCATCACATTCGTTGCCGAGACGCCGCGCGGTGGCTTCATCGCGAACATGGAACTTCAGCCCGAAGCCCCACTGGCCGACAACACACATCGCCAGAAGCTTGCACTCGGCGAAGAGGGGATGCCAGCACAGTGACTTCGCGACACGACAATGCGGCGCGCGGCACGCGCGCCGGTGAGGAGTGAGCACATGACGACAGCGATTGTGCCCCGGGTTTCCGGTGGCGAAGAAGAGCACGGCCATCTCGAGGAATTCCGCACCGATCCAATCGGTCTGATGCAGCGCATCCGCGAAGAATGCGGGGACGTCGGCTGGTTCCAGCTCGTCGACAAGCACGTCATCTTCCTGTCGGGCGCCGAAGCCAACGAGTTCTTCTTCCGCGCCGCCGATGAGGATCTCGACCAGGCCGAGGCTTACCCGTTCATGACGCCGATCTTCGGTAAGGGTGTGGTGTTCGACGCCAGCCCCGAGCGGCGTAAGGAGATGCTGCACAACTCCGCGCTGCGTGGCGAACAGATGAAGGGCCACGCCGCCACCATCGAGGGCGAGGTCAAGAAGATGATCGCCAACTGGGGAGAGGAGGGCGAGATCGAGCTGCTCGACTTCTTCTCCGAGTTGACCATCTACACGTCGACGGCGTGCCTGATCGGCCTGAAATTCCGCGAACAGCTCGATCACCGGTTCGCCGAGTACTACCACGAGTTGGAGCGCGGCACGGATCCGCTGTGCTACGTCGATCCGTATCTTCCGATCGAGAGCTTCAGGCGCCGTGACGAGGCGCGAGTGAAACTGGTTGCGCTGGTTCAGGAGATCATGAACCTGCGGTTGGCCAATCCCCCGCAGGACAAGGCAGACCGCGACATGCTCGATGTGCTGGTGTCGATCAAAGACGAGGAGGGCAATCCCCGGTTCTCGGCTGACGAAGTCACCGGCATGTTCATCTCGCTGATGTTCGCCGGGCACCACACCAGTGCCGGTACGTCATCGTGGACGCTGATCGAGTTGATCCGCCACCCCGATGTCTACGCCGAGGTGCTGGCCGAACTGGAGGAGCTCTACGCCGACGGCCAGGAGGTGAGTTTCCATGCGCTGCGCCAGATCCCGAGGCTGGACAACGTGGTCAAGGAGACGCTGCGGCTGCATCCGCCGCTGATCATCCTGATGCGGGTGGCGCAGGGCGAATTCGAGGTCGAAGGCTTCCCGATTCACAAGGGCGACTTCGTCGCGGCGTCCCCCGCGATCTCGAACCGGATCCCTGAGGACTTTCCCGACCCTGACGCCTTCAACCCGGACCGGTACAACAAACCCGAGCAGGCCGACGTCGTCAACCGGTGGACCTGGATCCCGTTCGGCGCCGGCCGGCACCGTTGCGTCGGAGCCGCGTTCGCGCAGATGCAGATCAAAGCGATCTTCTCGGTTCTGCTGCGCGAGTACGAGTTCGAGATGGCCCAGCCCGCCGACAGCTACCACAACGACCACTCCAAGATGGTCGTGCAGCTGGCCCGGCCGGCCAGGGTTCGTTACCGCCGGCGTCACGGGATCTGACGGTGGGTTACCGCGTCGAAGCCGACATGGATCTGTGTCAGGGCCATGCGATGTGCGAGCTGGAGGCGCCCGACTACTTTCGGGTGCCCAAACGCGGAAAAGTCGAGATTCTGGACGCCGAACCCCCCGAGGAGGCCCGTGACGAAGTCGAGCGGGCCGTCGAAATGTGCCCAACGCACGCACTATTCATCAAAGAGATCGAAGGAGACTGACAATGGCGTCACACCCACGGGAGCAACTCGAGTCATGGGTCGACCACTGGCTGCAGGCCAACAAGGACTGTGAAAAAGCCGGCGACTGGCGGCCCCTGGCCGACTTCTACGCTCCGGAGGCCACCTACGGCTGGAACATCGGTCCCAAGGAAGACGTGATGTGCGTCGGAGTCGACGAGATCCGCGACGTCGCGCTCGGCATGGAGATGGAGGGACTGGAGAACTGGGTGTACGAGTACCAGAAGGTCCTGATCGACGACAAGCAGGGTGAAATCGTCGGTTTCTGGAAGCAGATCGTCAACAAGACCGACGGCACCCAGGACGAGATCTACGGTATCGGCGGCAGTTGGTTCCGCCTCAACGCGGACGCGAAGATCGAATGGCAGCGCGACTTCTTCGATTTCGGACACGTAGCGACTATGTTCGCGAGCCTCATCCAGTCCGGCGACCTGAGCACCGGTATGCAAAAGCGCATCGAACGCAGCGTGGCCGGCGAGAAGCTGCCCGGCTACTACCCGCTGGGACAGGCCCCGGTACCCATCTGGTGATCCCCGCTGTTTACAACACGGTGACGCAGGTCATAATGGGCTTCGAATGAGAACACGTTCTACATTGCCGTCCGGCCCTGGCCGGTCCCTTTCACCGACACTCGGGTCAGGGCATTCTGTTGGAGGTCTTTCATGAAAACAAAAGGCGCGCTGATCTGGGAGTTCAACCAGCCCTGGTCGATCGAGGAGATCGAAATCGGCGACCCGCAGAAGCACGAGGTCAAGATCCAGATGGAAGCGGCCGGCATGTGCCACTCCGACCACCACCTGGTGACCGGTGGCATCCCGATGGGGGGCTTCCCAGTTCTCGGCGGCCACGAAGGCGCCGGAATCGTCACCGAAGTGGGCGAGGGCGTTGAGGACCTCGAACCGGGCGACCACGTCGTGCTGTCGTTCATTCCGTCCTGCGGCACCTGTCCGACCTGTCAGGCCGGCCTGCGCAATCTGTGCGACCTGGGCGCCGGGCTGCTCGGCGGCGCCGCGGTATCCGACGGCACCTTCCGCATCCAGGCCCGCGGCGAGAACGTCTTCCCGATGACACTGCTGGGCACCTTCTCTCCGTACATGGTGGTGCACCGCAGCTCGGTGGTGAAGATTGACGAGTCGGTCCCCTTCGAGGTCGCCGCGCTGGTCGGCTGCGGTGTCACCACCGGCTACGGCTCGGCGGTTCGCACCGCCGACATCCGCCCGGGAGAGGACGTCGCGATCGTCGGTATCGGCGGCGTCGGCATGGCGGCGCTGCAGGGCGCCGTCACCGCAGGTGCCCGCAACGTCTTCGCGATCGACCCGGTCGAGTGGAAGCGCGACCAGGCCCTGAAGTTCGGCGCGACGCACGTCTACCCGGACATCTTCGCCGCCATGGGCGGAATCATGGAAGTGACGCACGGCCTGATGGCCCACAAAGTGGTGGTCACCGTGGGCGAGCTGCTCGGGGCCGACGTGGAGAACTACATGATCTTGACCGCGAAGGGCGGCACCTGCGTGCTGACCGCCATCGGCAGCCTGCTGGACACCAACGTCACCCTGAACCTGGCGATGCTGACCCTCATGCAGAAGACAATCAAAGGCACCATCTTCGGCGGCGGCAACCCGCAGTTCGACATTCCCCAACTGTTGTCGATGTACAAAGCCGGCAAGCTCAACCTCGACGACATGATCACCCGTCAGTACAAACTGGAGCAGATCAACGACGGCTACCAGGACATGCTGGACGGCAAGAACATTCGCGGCGTCATCCGCTACACCGACGCCGACCGCTGAGCCGGGTGCACATGTCCGCCGAAACCGTTCAGCAGTCCCCCGCGCTGACCGCCTCGCAGTCATCATGGCGGTGCGTGCAAGCCCACGACCGCGAAGGCTGGCTCGCGCTGATGGCCGACGACGTCGTCGTCGAGGACCCGATCGGCAAGTCCATCACCAACCCTGACGGCACCGGCGTTCGGGGCAAAGACGGGGTCGCCGAGTTTTACGACACCAACATCGCGGCCAACCAGCTGAGCATCACCTGCGAGGAGACGTTTCCGTCCAGCGACGTGTGCGAGATCGCGCATATCTTGGTGCTGCGCAGCAAGTTTGACAACGGACTCACCAGCAGCGTACGCGGCGTGTTCACCTACCGGGTCAACGACGCCGGGCTGATCGCGAACATGCGCGGCTACTGGAACCTCGACGCGATGACCTTCGGCACCGAGGAGTGAGCTCACTGCTCGCCGGCCGCGGCGCTGTCGTGGTCGGCGGGTCGCGGGGTATCGGCGGAGCCGTCGCAGCGTTGTTGGCGCAGCACGGGGCCGGCGTGGTGGTCAACGGCCGAGACACCGATGCTGCCCAGTCCGCCACCGATGCGATCACCGCCGCGGGCGGGCGGGCGGTCGCCCACCCCGGGTCGCCGTCCGATCAGGCGGCCGCAGAATCGTTGGTGGACAACTGCATCGACGAGTTCGGTGGCATCCACATCCTGGTCAACTGCGCCGGCATCGCCGAACCGCCGGGCTCGTCCATCCTCGACATCAGCCCGGCGCAGTTCGCGGAGTTGCTCGACGCGCACCTGGGCACGGTGTTTGCGACGTGCCGTGCCGCCGCACCCAAGATGGTCGCGCAGGGCGGCGGCAGCATCGTCAACACCAGCTCGTTTGCGTTCCTCGGCGACTACGGCGGCACCGGTTATCCGGCCGGCAAGGGCGCGGTCAACAGCCTGACACTGGCGATCGCCGCCGAACTCAAGGAGCACGACGTGCGCGCCAATGTGGTGTGCCCAGGCGCCAGAACGCGGCTGTCCACCGGAGCGGACTACGTCGGCCACATCACCGACCTGAACCGCAGGGGACTGCTGGACGACGTCTCGATGCAGGGTGCACTGGACGTCGCAGCGCCGACCTACGCCGCGCCGACCTATGTCTACCTGGCCAGCAACCTCGCCAACCAGATCACCGGCGAAATCTTTGTCGCCGCAGGCGGTTTCGTCGGGCGATTTCCCAGAGCCGCGCCGGCTCTGATCGGCTACCGGGATCACCACGACTCACCGCCGTGGTCGGTGACCGAGCTTTCCGCGCTGATCGACGGCGGAGCTGTCTAGGCCCGAACAGGCGGCCCATATGCTGGAGCGATGGCCACCATTTTCAGCAGAATCATCAGTGGCGAACTGCCGGGCCGGTTCGTCTACGAGGACGACGACGTCGTCGCTTTCTTGACCATCGAGCCGATGACCCAGGGACACACGTTGGTGGTGCCGCGAGCCGAGATCGATCAGTGGCAGAACATCGACCCGGCCGTGTTCGGCCGGATCATGTCCGTCGCCCAGTTAGTCGGCAAGGCCGTCACCAAGGCGTTCGACGCCGACCGTGCGGGGGTGATCATCGCCGGACTCGAGGTTCCCCACCTGCATGTGCACGTCTTCCCGACGCGCAGCCTCAGCGATTTCGGCTTCGCCAATGTCGATCGCAACCCGTCTGCGGAATCCCTCGACGAGGCGCAGTCCAAAATCAAGGCGGCGCTTGCCGAGTTGATACCTGGCTAACCGGCCCGCACCGGCAGGTCGGCGATGCGCGGCAGACTGACGTGAAAGCGGCAGCCATGTCCGGGGGCCGTGGTCACGGTGACGATGCCGCCGTGAGCGCGGACCAGAGAGTCGACGATGGACAGGCCCAAGCCGGAACCGCCGCTGGTCCGCGCCCGCGACGAATCCGCACGATAGAACCGTTCGAATACGCGCTGCGCGTCCTGCTCGCACATGCCAGGACCGTCGTCGATGACTTCCAGAACCACGTCGTCGTCCTTTGTGCCGACGCGCACCGCGATATCAGCGGTACCCGGAGTGTGCTGCACGGCATTGATCATCAAGTTACCGAGCACTTGGCGTAGCCGGGCCTCGTCACCGATCACCTCTGGAATCCCCGGTCCGTCAACCACATCCAGCGTGATCGTGCGCTGCGGGGCGATCGCGCGAGCGTCATGCACAGCATCGGAGGCCAGTGCCAGCAAGTCCACCCGTTGGCTCTCCAGCGGGCGGTGGGCGTCCAGCCGTGCCAACAGCAGCAGATCGTCGACCAGCAGGCCCATTCGGCGCGATTCGCTCTCTATCCGCGACATCGCCTGCTCCATGTCGCGGACCGCCCCTTGCCGATACAACTCGGCAAATCCGCGGATGGTGGTCAGCGGGGTGCGCAGCTCATGGCTGGCGTCGGTGATGAACCTGCGCATGCGTTCCGCCGAGCTGCGCGCCAACTCTGCCGACGCCTCCGACGATGCCACCGCTGTTTGAATCTGCGCCAGCATCCCGTTCAGCGCCAGCGACAACCGGCCCACTTCGGTTCGTGCATCACGTTCGCGCACACGGCGATCCAGCTGACCGCCGGCGATCGCGGCGGCGGTGTGTTCGACTTCAGCCAGCGGTCGCAGGCTCTGGGACACCACCGCATAGCTGGCCAAACCCAGCGCAAGCAGGACGGCAACACCAATGCCCGACTGCAACCAGGCCAGCGAGCGGTCGGTCTGCAGAAAATCGGAAAGGTCGTAGGCGACAGTGATGAACCTGCCGCGCGGACCTCGCACCGACACCGCGCGCCACTTGGTGCTGGAATCCTCCACCGAGCCAACCGTTGTCGGTGTCGGACCCACGTCGTTGTTCGCGGGCAACGCAGGCTCTGGCCTGGTGTCGTTGGCCACTGACCAGGTGCGCCCATCCGGGGTAGTGCTGCGGATGTAATAGTTCGAGGGAGGGCGATCGGCCGAAGGGAGATGAAGCCCCGGCGACGTCGTTCTGGTTGCCAAGGCCCAGCCATGGCTCGCGTCGAGCAGGTTGTGATCGACTCGGTGTATCTGACTGTTGTAGAGGATCGATGTGACCGCGATACCCGAAACCGCAAGCCCGCATGCCGCCAGCAGCAGGGTCGCGGCGACCAAGCTGACCCGCAATGGCACGGTTGCGCGCAGCCGTTTCAGCATCGGCTCATTATCCGCCCAAGGCGCGGCCCGCGGCCTACAAGCGAATGCTTGTCATCGCGGCTCGCGCAGCACATAGCCCACCCCACGCAGCGTGTGCAGGAGCCGCTTCTCACCGGTGTCGATCTTGCGACGCAGATAGGACACATAAGACTCGACGACGTTGACGTCCCCGCCAAAGTCGTAGCGCCAGACGTGGTCCAAGATTTTCGGTTTACTCAATACGGTGCCCGCGTTGATCACGAAGTACCGCAGCAGCGTGAATTCGGTGGGCGACAACGAAACTGGCTCGCCGGCCTTCCACACCTCGTGAGTCTCCTCGTCGAGTTCGATGTCGGCGAACGCCAGGCGGGCGTTGTGCTCCTCGGTGATGCCTCTACCGGTGCGCCGCAAGATGACTCGCAAACGGGCGACGACCTCTTCGAGGCTGAACGGTTTGGTGACATAGTCGTCGCCACCGAGCGTCAGCCCGGCGATCTTGTCCTGCAGCGAGTCTCGGGCGGTGAGAAACAGCGCAGGCGCGTCGATGCCGTCGGCACGCAGTCGGCGCAGCACCCCGAAGCCGTCCATCCCGGGCATCATCACGTCGAGGATCACCACATCCGGCTTGACGTCGCGGGCCAGATCCAGCGCCGCCTGTCCATTGGTGGCGGTATGGACCTCGAAGCCCTGGAATTTGAGGCTCACCGACAGCAACTCGACGATGTTGTCTTCGTCGTCGACGACGAGTACCCGAGCCTCCGGTGCGATTACTTCTGCGACTCCTGCTGCCATGGGTTCAATTCCCCCTTACTTAGCTTAGGTAATCCTCCAAGACGCCTGTGCGCAGGCTGAGAGTTCGGCGCCGGCCTGATCACGGCCAACGACCATGGGAAATCGGCTGGCCTGAATAGACTCGGGGGATGAATCTCGTCACAAGTCTGGCGAACATCGCCACCGCGCCCGTGCGGGTCGGACTGGCCGTCGCCGACGCCGGCGTGAGTGTTGCCGCGTCAGCGCTCGGCGTGGCGCACCGCACCCTGGGCGACGCGGCCACGACGGGCGGGTCCAATGCGGTTGCGCACATGCTGGGCATCGACGATGCGGTCACCCGGGCCAACCGGCTGGCCCGGTTGCTGGACGACGACGCACCGCTGGGCCGTGCCCTTGCCAGTGACGGCCCGGTCGATCGGTTGCTGCGCCCCGGCGGGGTGGTCGACATGCTGACACAGGACGGTGGCCTGCTCGACCGCCTGACCGCCGAGGGCGGTGGGCTGGAACGCGCGCTCAAGCCGGGCGGACTGGCGGACCAGCTGGTTGCCGACGACGGGCTGATCGATCGGCTGCTCGCCGAGGACGGGCTGGCCGACCGACTCCTGGCCGAAGGTGGTCTGATCGACAAGCTGACCGCCCGCAACGGACCGCTTGAGCAGCTCGCCGCCGTCGCCGACACCCTGAGCCGGCTGGCGCCCGGGATGGAGGCACTGGAGCCGGCCATCGCGACGCTGCAGGACGCCGTCATGTCACTGACCATGGTGGTCAATCCGCTCAGCAACATCGCCGACCGGATTCCGCTGCCCGGCCGTCGTCCCTCACGGCGCACTCCGCCGCGGACGGTGCGCTCCCAGCGCCTCATCGACCACGAGCACTCAGGCCTCGATGATGAGTGAGCAGTTAGGCTAGGCACCGGTTAAAACCGGCCTCCTTAGCTCAGTGGTAGAGCACTCGCCTTGTAAGCGAGCGGTCGTCAGTTCAATCCTGACAGGGGGCTCAACGCAGGGGCTCAACGCAATGGCCCTGTCTAGCTGCGCAAACGCTGCTGCGCGGCGCACGGGCGCTCGAAGGCGTCTCGGTGTCACGAGCGTGTCACAACCTTCTGCAAAGTGGCCGCAGCCGCATTCAGGCTGCCGTCCTGCGCGTGCACATAGGTCCGCATCGTGAACGCTGGATCAGCGTGCCCGAGCCACGCGGAGATCACCGCGATCGGGACGGCTTGCGCGTGCATGATGCTGGCGCAGGAATGCCGAGCGTCGTGCAACCGAATCGTCCTCACCTTGGCGGCGCTGCACAGGTCTCGCCAGAAGTCGCTCAGCGTGTCGGGATGGTATGGGCGTCCGGTGTCGTCGACAACGACGTGCTGTCCCTCGCCGAGGTAGTGGGGGCCGAGCCGCAGCCGCTCCGCGGCCTGGAGCGCCTTGGCGCGCTTGAGCGCCTTGGCAAGCGCCGGCGTCAACGGCAACGTCCGCGCCGACCGCTCAGTCTTGGGGTCTGTGTCGTGGACCTTGCCGCCCACCGAGACTCGGTTGTGCGCGATGGTCAGCGTTCCCGCGTCGCGGTCGTTGTCGAGTTGCACGTCGGACCATTCCAATCCGCTGATCTCGCCTCGCCTCAGTCCGGAGAGTGCGAGGTGCCACGCGTGACCGAGGCGGTCGTTCTCGACGTGCTTGAGCAGTTGCCGAACTTCCTTCTCGGTGAAGGTAGTCAGCTTGGCTTCCGGTCGTTTCAGCCTCTTGACCAATGCGGCAACGTCGCGCGCAAGCGCACCTTGCCTGACCAGATCGGCAAGGTTTCCCCGTCTTACGATCGAGGACGTCGATCTTCTTGATCTGCGGTGGTAACAGTTGCCGACTCATCGTGTTACGCCTTCTTTTTACCCTGTTTGGTTGGTGGTAGGTATTTGGCTCGGCGCGCCCGATCCACGTACTTCGAGGCCATCCGCGACTTGACGCCGCCGCAGCGTGCGCAAGGCCTGGGTGTTTGTACCGGCTTGATCTTGGTTATTCACCGTCCATGCCCGAACTCCTCGAAACCCGACTCAACCCGCATGCGCCGGTAGTCCTTAGCTTGTTCCGGATCTTCTTCGGCCTGCTGTTCCTGTGCCACGGCACATCAGGTCTTTTTGGCTGGCCCGCTCCTGCTTCGGCGGCAACAGGCTCGCTGCTGTGGCTGGCGGCCTTGATCGAGGTGATCACAGGCATCCTGATCACGCTGGGATTGTTCACGCGTCCGGCAGCCTTCATCGCTTCGGGCCTGATGGCAGTCGCCTTCTTCACCCAACACCTTCCGCACGGGTTCTGGCCGATCAACAACGGCGGTGAACTCGCGGTCATGTTCTGCTGGGCATTTTTTCTGATGGTGTTCACCGGGCCCGGTGCCTACGCGCTCGACAAGGGGTTCGGCGCCGGCGGCCCCGTGCGCGTACAGAGCTACACACGTCGGGCCCCGCGGCGCTGGGGTCGATACCCACGTGAGTCGCGTCGCGAGGCGCGTCGTGAATCGCGTCGTGAGGTACGTGACTGATCTGAGTGCCGTCGAGGTGCGGGCCGCGACGATGCCCGGCAGAGATGCCCTACGGGTGGGCAATGCTGACGAGTTGCGTCCGCCCGCAAGATGGGAATTCGGCCAGGCTGATTTGAACCCGTGCTACCGGGCGTGGCGAGCGGGTTGAGATGCCTGCAAATCTCCACCCAAGTTGGGGCGTTGCAGATGGGTGATGTGGCCATGAGCTTCATGGATATCTCGCCGCAACGCTGGCGATATCGGTCCACCTTTTAAACCCGGGCCGCCCCACGGAGAGACGGGGCGCCCGAATCTCTTACTAAGACATGGGATCAGCCGCGCCGGCTTCCACATAGTTTGCGCTGGACGTCGCCGAGGTCCAGACCGTAGGCGATTTCTTGCTCGACATGTGTGTTACAAGCCGGGCGGATCGGGGAACCCGCAGCGGGAGATAGCGTCCGCTCAGGGCGCTTTGACCAGAGGAGCTGCAATGATCGAATCAATAATCCTCGCCCTTATCGTGGGCGCGGTCATCGGCCTGGTGGCGCGTCTCATCATGCCGGGTAAGCAAGACATCGGCATGGTCGCGACGGTTCTAGTCGGCGCCCTAGGTGGCTTGATCGGCTCAGCGGTGGCTAGCCAGTTCGGATACCACAATGCCAATGGTGGAATCGCATGGATTCCTCTGTTCATCGGGGTCGCCGCTGCCATCGTGCTCATCGCGATCTACGAATCCGTGATGGGTCGGCGTACCGGCATCCTGGGGCGGCGTCGGGACGCCGGCATGATAGGTCGACGTGGCCGCATCCTGGGCCGGCGTAATAGGTTGCTTTGATTCATCCCGACTGAATAGCTCGCCGGTCTACCCTTTTCCTACGCTGAGCCGGAAAGCGGCAGGTCCGCCCCGAGGAAAGAGCGGGGCGGACCAGATACCTGTTCAGACGTGGATCAAGGCGATCCGGTTCCCGGCGGCGCGTCCCAAGCGCCCGTTGACGGGTCCCAGTTCATCGCGCACGCTCGGGGCTGTACCGCGCACACGGGTGGAAGGGTTTGCAGACCACCGACCGTCGGTCCTGCCGGCGTCTGTATGACGTATCCAGGGCCCGGTGGGTCGGTGTCCGGGTCCGCGCCGGCCGTACCAGCCGCAGCCACCGCGGCCGCCACAGCCGCAGCGGCGAGAACGATGTTCCTCACGGTGTTCGCGTCCCTTCGAGTCCTGTTGTGGTGAGTGTTGCAGGCGGGTGCGACAACGTGCGGCCACACCCGCCTGCGACGGGTTGAACTAACGCGTCGCCTCATCCAGGAGGTCGGCCATGGCTACAAGAACCGCCGCCATCGTGCGCGCCTCATCACTGCCGAGTTTGACGCCGGTGTCGCTTTTGTCCCATACAAGAGCGATGCTCGGGACTTCGATGGCGTCATCGCCGATCGTGCCGTCAGGGAACTGGACAACGGCCGTCGACAGACACCGGCGATCATCATCGAGGAAGTGACGATCGGCGAAAACCAAGCGATAGGGCTGGTTCCCGTCCTCGCGTTCCTCCCAATCGGAGGCCCAGTCAAAGCCGGCTGGCAGCGCAACCGGACCAACCAGCCTGTGGAGAAGATTGTGATTTGCATACCCGCGGGCTCTGGACAACAGGTAGGACTGGACCTCTTCACCCGTCCGGTATCGAAAGCCGCCTCTTACTGAGAAGTCGACGAGGACCGGCGCGTCTTGCTGGTACACCCCGAGCGTCACGATCTGCTTCTCGGTGAAGGTGACTCCTGCACCGGGTACGCCTGCGTCGCGCCGCCGAACCCCAGCCGCCAATCCCGACGACAAGGTAGAGCACATGGCCTGGCAGAACAACAGATGAAGCCGCGGCGGCTATCGACGCCGGACTGAAGCTGCGCCCCGCCCTAAGCCGGAGCACCGAATTGCTGGTTCGGGAATGGATTCGCGGCCAAGGGATCCGGTCCGAACCGGTTCGGACCGGTGCCTTCGGTGATGTACCAGATCAAGAGAATGATGGAGCCGATCAGCGGGATAAAACCGATCAGAATCCACCAGCCCGTGCGGTCAAGATCATGCAGGCGCCGAACGGCGATGGCGAGGCTGGGAATGAAGGTGACGAGAGCGAAAAGTCCGCTAACGAACTGTTCGTTCAGCATCAAGTCGATGATGCCCGCCACGCTGCCGGCGATGATGGTGAAGAGAGTCCAATACCAGTATTCGGACCGGCAAGCCCGATCGCGGAAATTCACGTATTTGATGAACCCGGCCGAAATCGCTTGCCCGAAGCCCATCTTATCTCCCCACTTCAAAGCCAGCCGTGGAAGCGAAACAATACCAAACGGCTTCCTCTGGAAGCACCGTCTCAAATGAATTCATCCCAGGTGATCAGTGACTATCCGCGCATGACTTCAGACCATCCGCGGCCGCCGCCGGAAGACGTCGACCGTCGGCATCGTCGCAGTTCAGCGAGTCGCCGGCGGCCGCCGGTAGGGGGGCGGACCTCCCCTGGCACCCCCTGCCGGCCACCGGGACGCTCTGGTGCTCGGTGTGAGGCTGCACCGAAATGCACCGTTGTGTTACCGCCGAAACGGCCGGAGGCGGGCATGAAGGGCGGCGATCGGTGACTGCGAAGGCGCCCGCCACGACGGGCAAGCGAACGCGCGCTAGCTGCGGGAATGGATTCATCGGCGGCAGTCGAGCGTCGTACTGCTTGCCTGCCTGCAAGCAACGCGCCCACCGGTCACGCAGGGGCGCTAAAGGCTTCAAGCGTTTTCGGTTGGCCCGCTTTCACTGGTGCCTCCACCGTCCCTGATGGTGCGCCTTTTCGCACTATGGGACTGACCTATGGAGCGTGCCGGTCTTCCGGCGAGTGTTACTCGTCTTCGTGCATCGACACCGGACCCCGGTCGCGGATTCAACAGTGCGGCCCGGGCTGCGGCGCGTAAAGCACTGCGCCGCACCAACAACGCCAGGCCAAGTGCCGGTCATTGCAGGTACACCACACCGAGCTGACCGATCAGCCTCCGTCGCCACAGTCGTGGCCGACCGGGCAGGACGTCGGCGGCACAACAACCCACTCGCGATCGGTCCTGACCAGATCCCCGACGTACTCGGATCACCATCTAGAAAGGTCTTGCCGGCGGAGAGGCTTGTCGGAAAGCAACCTCTCGTGGTGCTGCTTGTCGATCTTGCAGAGCTGCCACTTGCCGCCATGGTCGCCAGGGGTGGCGTGCTCCAACGAAAGCAGCCACCAGAACTTCACGACGAATCCGAGATGCTGTCCCTTCGGCGCCGGTGTCGCATCGGCCGGCGCATTGCCCGCATCAGATGCCTGCGGTGGTGGAGACGGCGTTGTTGGAGTTGCGCCGGTCGACTCGCGCCCCAGCGCTAAGGTGCAGTCCGGCATCGCGCGAGCCGTGGTGCATCGGCGGTCCGCGCATCGCGTTGACGATCCAGAACTCATCGGTCCTACTACGCGCAGCAACGCAGAGAAGCTCTGGCACCGCCACTATGAAAGACAGTTCATCTGCTGTCAATCCTTTTGCTTGGCAATAAGTTTGGGGCTGGTCGCAGAGTGATATCACCGGACCAATCACTTTCGGGCAGAAGCCAGGCGACAGCTAGGTGGAGAGGGCGGGCATGACAAGTACGTCGATGACCTGCCGCATGAACTTCGCGTCGACGGTTTGACCATTCATTACTCGCAGCAGGCTCATCGCCGTGAGTACGTCAGCAACCAGGGACCAGTCCCGGTCACCGGAGATTTCACCGCGGGCCGCGGCCTGGGCCAGAACGATAGAGATGATGCGTCCGCCCCTGACGAGCATCAGATCATCGAGCGCCGTGGCCAGCTGGGGATCGCGGGTGGCTTCCAGGGCCACGCGCAGCACCAAGTCATTGGTGATCAAAGCGTTGTCGTTGCGCACCGCGCGCTCGATGAGGGCTTCCATGTCGCCGGCCAGGCTGCCGGTGTCGGGGGCGTCGTCGGTGCGTAGGTCGGGCCGCCAGTAGACGAGTGCGTCGGTCATCAGCGCTGCCTTTGATGACCACCGCCGGTAAATCGCGGCCTTGCCGACTCCGGCGCACGCAGCGATGTCATCCATGCACGCGGCCTCGTAACCGTGCTCGGTCAGTGCGGCGAGAGCGGCGTTGAGAATGGCGGCATCACGGGATCGGTCCAGCCGCCCAACCGTGCGTTGGCGAAGCTTAGATTCCGTCTCTTGCATGTGCCGTACGCCCCAATCCGACAAATGAGTTCCTTCCCAATCCACGCCTGGCAGATGCCGAGGCGAGCTGCACGCGTTACAACCTCGCGTGTTGCCGGATCGGCGCGGTGTGCATGCCCTCCTGCACAGGTTCGTCCACCGGTTTGATGCGGAAGACGTTGAGCGGCCACCAGAACCAGCGGCCCAGCACTGCGGCGATGGACGGCGTCATGAAGGACCGCACGATGAACGTGTCGACCAATAGTCCCAACCCGATCGCGGTGCCTAGCTGTCCGATCACGCGCAGGTCGCTGACCATCATCGAGGCCATGGTCGCCGCGAACACCATGCCGGCCGCGGTGACCACCCGGCCGGTGGCGCCCATACTCCGGATGATGCCGGTGTTGAGGCCGGCTGGAATTTCCTCTCTGAGACGGGCGACGAACAGCAGGTTGTAGTCGGACCCCACGGCCAACAGGATGATCACCGTCAGCGGCAGCACGATCCATTGCAGGCCCAGCCCAAGGATGTCTTGCCAGAGCAGCACGGACAGACCGCATGAAGTGCCCAGCGACGCGAGTACCGTGCCGACGATCACCAGAGAGGCCACCAGGCTACGGGTGATCAGCAGCATGATCGCGAAGATCAGGATCAGTGTGGCGATGCCGGCGATCATCAGGTCGATGATGACCCCGTCTTGCATATCGCTGTACATCGATGCCGTACCGGCCAGCGACACCTTCGCGGATTCCAGCGGAGTTCCCTTGACGGCGTCGGCGACCGCCTGCTTGATTCCTTGGACGTGCTTGATCCCCTCCACCGAGGCGGGGTCGCCCTGGTGCGTGATGATGTACCGGACGGCATGACCGTTGGGCGACATGAACATTTTCAGTCCGCGCTTGAAGTCGGGGTTCTGGAAAACTTCCGGCGGAAGATAAAAGGAATCGTCGTTTTTGGCTTGGTCGAAGTAATTTCCCATCATCGTTGAGCCTTCGGCGGCTTCCTGCATATGAGATTGGATTCCGGCCATCGAGCTGTGGGTCGACATGATGGAGTCACGCATTGTCTTCATCGAGTTGATCATCTGCGGAAAGTCGGCCAGCAATTGAGGCATCAACCGATCCAGGCGGTCGAAATCGGTTGTGAGGCCGGTAAATTTCTCGGAGATCTCGTCGATGCCATCCAGTGCGTCAAAGATGGATCGCAACGACCAGCACATCGGTATGTCGAAACAGTGCTTCTCCCAATAGAAATAGCTGCGAATCGGTCTCCAGAAATCATCGAAGTCTGCGATGCGGTCCCGCAGCTCGTTCGTAGTGTCCAACAGTTCGTGCGTCTGGCCGACCATGCTGTGAGTCGTGGCAGTGATGTCCTTCATGACGCCATACATGTGCTCCATGATGCCGACCGTTTTGCCCAGCTCGTCTGCCTGCTGGAGCATCGACGCCATACTGTCGTTCATGAATTTCGCCGTCTGCAAAGTGCTGGAACTATTCATGGCGATCACGAACGGCAGCGAACTGTGCTCGATCGGCGCCCCAAGGGGGCGGGTGATCGTCTGCACCCGCCCGATGCCGCGCTCATGGAAGACGCTCTTGGCGATCCTGTCGATGATCAGCATGTCCGACGGGTCTCGCAGATCATGGTCGGCTTCGACCATCAGCAATTCCGGATTCATGCGCGCTTGGGAGAAATGCCGCTCGGCCGCTGTTTGAGCTACGTTCGCCGCGATGTTGGGCGGGGTGAACTTTTTGTCGTTGTAACTCGGCACGTAAGTCATCAGACTGATGAAACCGATTACCGCGATGAAGGTGGTGACGACAATAATTGGTTTCGGCCACCTGACGACAGCGGTACCAATTTTGCGCCAGTTCGTTTCCGAGACTTTACGTTTCGGATCGAAGATACCGAACTTGGACACGATCGCGAGTAAGGCCGGCGCCAGGGTCAAGCCTGCCAGCATTGTCACCACCAGGGCGATGGCGCATGGCACGCCCATGGTCTGGAAATACGGGAGCCGCGTCGCGCTCAGGCACAGGAAGGCGCCCACGATCGTCAGACCCGAACCGATGATGACGTGCGCCACACCGTGGTAGGCGGTGTAGAACGCCTCTTCCCGATCTTGGCCGCGGGACCGGGCTTCGTGGTAGCGGCCTAACAAGAAAATGAGGTAGTCGGTTCCCGCGGCGATGGTCAGCATGGAGACCATGCTGACCGCGTACGGGGTGAGACCGATGATGTCTTCATTGCCGCAGAAAGCCACGACGCCTTCTGCGGCATAGAGCTCGAAGCGGACCAAGATCAGACCGACAATCGCGGTCGGCAGCGAGCGGTAGATGATCAGCAGCATCACGAAGATGACGCCGATCGAGACCAACGTCATCAGGTTCATGCTGTGGTGGGCGGCGAGGAGGGTGTCGGTGTTGAGCACGGTGTTGCCGGCCACATAGGCCTTGACGCCCGGCGGCGGCGGCACGCTCTTGACGATCTTGCGGACCTCTTCGACCGACTTGTGGCTCGGGCTGGTGCCCTGAGCGCCATCGAGGAAAACCTGCACGTAGGCGGCCTTACCGTCCGGGCTCTGGGAGCCGGCAGCGGTCAGCGGGTCACTCCAGAAATCCTGGACGTGCTGCACATGCTTGTCCGTCTTGAGCTTGGCGACGATCTTGTTGTAGAACACGTGCGCGCTGTCGCCGAGCTTGTTGTCGCCTTCCAACACGACCATCGCCGTAGAGTCCGTATCGAACTCCTGGAACTTATGGCCGATGTTCATCATGTCCTTGAACGCCGGCGCCATCATCGGCGTCATCGGCACCGAGTGCTTGCCTGCTACCTCGCCAAGTCCGGGTGACGAACAGCGTGGTACCGAGCGCGACGATAAGCCACACCAGGATGATCGGCACCGCCAGCACGCGAATCATGCGAACGAAGCGGGAACGCGCAGGCTGCGCGTGCGAGGTGCTCATACCGATTTCACCAAGCAATAGATGAAGGGTTCGTATTCATCGACGCTGCGATCGTCACGGACCTGGCCGTCGACGATGACCCGACAGCGCAAATGGCGCATGTCTTTTCGACCTTGGGCAACCAGATTGGCCGACATCGACGGTAGCGTCGTCACGATCGTGTACGACCACGGCAGCGGGGCATTGTCGACCAAATGGGGTTGACCGTTTTCGTCCAGGTAGTTGACGCTGACGCCACCACCCGATTGCGCCGTGAGCTCGTAGGTGATGTGTTTGGGGTTGAAAGGCTTGGTGTCGTCGCCGTTTGCGTCGCCGCCTGACGCGTAGGCGTTGGCGCCGAAGGTGTCCCGGATACGAACGACCACATAAGACCCGAGCGCCACCGTGACGATCAGAAGCAGCGGTATCCACACCTTTTTGAAGAGTCGAAACACCCGCCATCCCCACCTTCCGGCCGCTGCCGGCGTCATACGACGCCGATGACTCCCCGGTACGCACGTCGATCCAGGTCGGCTTACGTACCGCACTTATGGCGGAACTTGAGTTCCATTTTAGTTTAGTGGGACTGTACCGCACCCCGCGCGGTGAAGGCATGTTGAGCCCGAAAGGGGGCTCCATACGAAACGGATGCTGACGAGCTAACTGGAGCGTTGGTCGGCCGAGGCGCCAGGGTGTCGGATGGTGTCACGATGATGCTTGGGCGCCAGCATCGACTTCTGATGTTCTAGCTGCCGGATCAACTCGTGCTTGGCGTCGTGAAGCGCGCGCGTGACATCGGGGTGATCGGCGACCGCGACGAGCGGACTGAGCCCAGGCAAGGTCGTCCGCAGCGTGACGCGCTGCTCCCTGCGGCCGCGGTCCTGCAGCGAGACTTCCAGGCTGACGTCAAGCGGGCTCCACCGGCCGAGATGCGGTGCGAGGGTGGCCAACGTCTCCAGCACGTGCGGACGTTCCCTGGCGACGAAGCCCGCGCCCAAATGCAGGACGTACTCTCCCAGCGGATTGTCCGTGTGGTCGGTGGTCCTTCTCGTCGTGCTCATGGTGACCTCATTTCGGCAAGCAACTCTGGAAGTGGCGCGGTGGCGATGCCGATGGCACCGTCGGCGATTCCGTAGGGGATCACCAGGGTGTCGGCGTGAAGGAGCGCGCCGCAGGAGTAGACGACGTTGGGCACGTAGCCGTTCTGCTCGTCGGGGGCGGGGCTGAGCAGTGGGCGGCGCAGTCGGCCGATCACCCGGGTCGGATCGTCGAGGTCGAGCAGGATCGCACCGATGCTGTAGGTCCGCATCGGCCCGACGCCGTGGGTGAGCACCAGCCAGCCCGCGCCGGTTTCGATGGGCGGACCGCAGTTTCCGAGTTGCAGCGCCTCCCACGATTCGGTCGGCTGTTGACACGGCGACGCACTGCTCCAGACCCCGAGATGGTCGGCGAAGGCGACGGTGTTGGTCTCGCGGTCCGAACGCGACATGGCGGCGTATCGACCATTGATGCGCCGCGGGAATAGCGCCAGGCCCTTGTTGGCGGCGGCCTTCCCAACCAGTGGCCCCGAGGTGAAGGACCGGAAGTCCTTGGTCTCGAGCAACTGCTGGCTGATCTGGGATCCGCTGTAGGCGGTGTAGGTGGCGTAGTAGCTGACCGAGCCGTCGTCGTCGACGAAGCGGACGAACCGGGCGTCCTCCATGCCGGCCTGCTCGGCTTCCATCGCCGGCCACAGCACGCGCTCGGAAAGCGCTGCCTCGCTGGGGAAGTCGACGGCGTAGAAGCGGTCGGCGATGGTGCGGATCTGAGCAACCGTAAGCTCCCCATGTCCACGGGTGCTCAGGTGAGCGCGCAGGTTGTCGAGTCGCTCGTCGAGATCGGAGCGCGTGAAGCGGTCCTCGAGTGCGTCGAAGACGTAGTCCGCGGCCTCGCCGGCGTAGCCGAGACGCCCGAGTTCGCCGCGGAACACCGCCACGTCCAGCAGTGTGCCCGAGGCGTTGCCCTTGACGGCGAATGGGGCGGGCTCGTCGATCCTGGCCCGGCCCGCCGCGTCGACGACGCCGTTGCGGAATCCGATGGACGAGCGATGGCCTTCCCCGATCCCCCGCACGCTCATGACGAAGCGCACACTGCCCGCGGCCGTGCCGGTCTGATCGGGATGAGCGACGATGCTCGGGTTGCACAGCGCCGCCCCCTCAATGGCGTACTCGCTGGTAAAGGTGGCGCCCAGCAACAGCAATCGCGCCTCAGAGAGCTTGACGGTGGGATCAAGCCGGTCCGCGAGCTCGTGGGCATGCCAACGGAACGTGCCCGCGAGGTCGCGGTGACGTCCGTCGAAGCGAACGATGACGTCGTCCAGGGCCGAGCGCACGTCGTCGTCAGTCAGGGCGAGGATGCGCTGGAGCACTACGCCGGCTCGGGACTCCTGAAGCTCGAAGCCCTCCTGGCCGGGCACGAACAGCCGGGTGATCACCCGCGCCGGGTCAGCCGCAGTCCGTTCAGGGCTGCGAGTGACCAGTCCGGTATGCGTCGACGTCATTGCGAGACGGGCGAGAAACGCTGCGCGTGCTGCATGGTTGAGATCACCGAAACCGTCGACTCCGCGCCCTGATTGAGGTTGACGCTGTCGGCGAGCAACCCGTCGTATCCCCCACCGGTCTCCGGGTCCCACATCTTCAACCCGGAGTCGTTGACGCCCTGGAACCAGTCGGCCGCCAACCGGATGCCGTCAGGCCACAGTGCGCGCGGATCGGCGGCCGCCGCGCGTGCGCAAGCGTCGGCGAGGGTGGCCACCTCGATGGGCTGCTGGTCGAAGGCAGGCTTAGTGTCCAGCGGTCCCCGGCCACCGACGGGGGTGGGCGACAGGCGGCCGTTCGGTGGTTTCACAGTCGAGCAGCCACTCCAGCAGATCGAGGCCACGCTGCCTGAGGTCGGTGTCCTCGAGCGCGACGCCTGCGGCGATCATCGCCTCGGGAAGAATCGCGTTTGCGTATGTGAGTCTTGGCTCAGGCCAGGGCCATTCGGGCGCAAGTCCGGGTAACGCGACGGTGGCGGCATAGTCGGTGAGCAGCCGCAAGGCGGCCGAGTTCCCCGGCTCGAAGGTCAGGAGTTCGGCGGCGCCGATGGCGGCGTGCGCCATCGCCCGCGGCCACGGCGACCTGGCCTTGGCGGCCCGCTCGAACTGGATGACGGCCAGCCGCCGAACCAGGCTCACGCCGCTGTGGGAGGCGGCTGTGCCGAGCCCCCAGAGGCAATGGCCCCAGTGGTCCCCCGTTGTGGGCTGATCGGTCCAATTGCCTGCCCGGTCCATCCGGTTGCGGCAGGCGCCATCGTAGGACTGCGCGTCGTTGAGGAACTGCAGGGCCTTGCCGGCGAGACCGTTCAGCGGGCCCGGCGCGTCGGGTTCACGGGTAGCTACGACCAGCACCCTGGCCATGTCGTCGGTGCAGTACCCGTGTTCGCGGCGGGGTGCGGTCATACAGGCGTGCTCGAAAGTGGCGCGGTGGTCCGTCATGCGCAGCAGATGCGTGAAGACCGGCTGGGGCGCGGGCCGGGTCATGCCACGGCCAAGCGTTCGGCGACGAGCCGTTGACCGAGCTCGACGTAGGCGTGGGCGACGACCGGCCAGGCCATGGCCGGAGCCAGGCCGCGAGCGTGCGTGGCCATGGAACCGGCGACGTGCGGATCGGTCAGCAGCCGCGACAGCGCGGTGACGAGGGCATCGGGATCGTCGTGGGCGACGACGGTACCTGCACCGCCGCCGAGGAGTTCGACGGCGTGCGGGAAAGCGGTGGCGACGACGGGTCGGCCGCTGGCGACCGAGTCGACCAACACCCCCGAGGTGACCTGGTCCTTCGAGTCGTAGGGCAGCACGACGACCGCGGCGGTCTGGACGAGCTCGGTAATGGCGGCGGGCCTGCGGTACTCGGCGTCGAAGGACACCGATTCGGCGACGCCGAGGCGCTGGGCCTGGGCGAAGAGTGCTTCGCGGTAAGCCTCACCCTGCGCGGCGAGCACCTTGGGGTGGGTGCGACCGGCAATCAGGTACCGCGGCGCGTTGGGAAGGTTCTTCAGCGACGTCATGGCCTCGATGACGCGCTCGATCCCCTTGCCCGGGCCGATCAGCCCCCAAGTCAGGATGGTGGGCCGCTGCGAATGCCGCACACCGTTGGTGGCAGGCAAGGCGGCGCCGTGCGGGATCGTGGTGACCTTGTGATGGTCGACGGCGAAGCCGGCACACAGGCGTTGGCGCGCCGCTTCCGACATCACGACCACCTGATCGGCCAGTGCCATCACCGATTCGAGCACCGAACGTTGTTGCACTGTCGGGTATTTGAGAACCGTGTGGGCGACGACGATGGACGGTACGCGAAGCGCTTGCATGATCTGGACGACCTCGTTACCGTCGGGGCCGCCGTAGATGCCGTACTCATGCTGGACGATCGCGATGTCGCCGCGGTTGAGCATTTCGGCGGTGGCAGTTGCGGACGCGGGATCGCCGTTGACGAGTTCGCCGACGATGCCGGCGTCTGTGGAGGCCTCGTCGTCGGCGACGCGCACGACGCTCACGTCGACACCTCTGGCTGTCAATCCATCCGCGAGGGCAGCACTGAAGGTGGCCAGCCCGCATGCCGTCGGCGAGTAGGTACTGAGGATGCCGAAACTCGGCATGTACGAAAAGTGTTGCATCCCAAAGGGAGCAATCAACGGCTGAATCAACGATGGAGCATTCAAGGTTATCCCGACTGGCGGTTGCCACGTTTGGTCCGGCGTGAGCGGATGCTCGGGCCAATCAGCGTAAGAAGCTGAGCCATTCCGGATGTGCTGATGATCACCAGCACCGCCAACCTTACACCCAGGAGGGCCGAAAGGAATGGTCGCGGCCCCAAACGCCGCTGCGGGCCGACGTCGACAACACCTGCCTGGACCAGCTCGCCGCCAACATCGTTGTCGCCGAGAAGGATTCGTCAGGGTGATCAGCTGGGTCTGATTTCCACCTGGTCGTCAGGGTTGAAGTAGCGCTCTGTGCCGTCGGTAAAGGTCACGGTGCACACTTCAGGAAGCAATCCGCCTTCATGGGGCCGCGACTCGCAGACAACCCGTGCTTTAACCCGCTTCCAGGCATCGTCGCCCTCACCGTGCTCACGGAACAGGTAGCCGGGGCTGCGGTTGGTCAGGTCAACGGCCCTCATGCGGAGCACTCGGCTCGGTGGCGTGGACACACTCGTGATTCTGCCCGCCAGGCTGCACCGTGGTCCACGGCAGCGCCGGTCTTAACGAGATTTCAATACCCCGTTTTGCCGGGCAGGTGGTCCGGCTCGGCGGCAACCCGCACCCACGTACCGGGCCCGTGGTACTCGGTCCACTTCGACTTCTTGGCGGCGTAGACGATGGACAGCACCCCACCGTCGAGGAAGTCGTACACGTCGCCCGTGTCGTAGTCGTTGAACCCGTTTCCCGCTTCGGTGAACCGCACTTTGAATGCCATAACCGAGAGCCTGCCATGTTCCCATCCCACGCACGCATCGGCTGCGAGGCCCGAACCTGGACGCCGACGATCTCTGGCTGCGCTATCGGCAGGGCGCGCTGTACGCCTATGGCGCACCGCTGATCACCGCCGGGATGGGCGGCATGCAGGACGAAACCATTGCGCTGGAAGGCGTTCGACGCGCAGACCGTGGCGGCGCTCAAGCAATCCTCGTCATAGCCGGTCGGCAAGCCGCGACGTAGGTTGTCTAACCATGCGGATGACGGTTCTCGGCAGCGGCGGATGGATTCCCACCAGCTCGCGTCAGACGAGCTGCTACCTGATCACCGCGGGCACGGAGGCGTTGATCCTCGATGCCGGAACGGGTCTGGGCGCACTGCACATCAACCCGTCGCTGCTCGACGGTGTCGACGCGGTGACCGTGGTGCTCAGCCACTTCCACCTCGATCATGTGACCGGCCTCAGCTTCGTCAGCGCACGTGCGCTGGGCGGTCGGGAGCTGACGATCGCCGGACCTGGCTCCCTTTCCTACGGCAGGCCGACCCGAGCCATCGTGGAAGCTCAGCTCTTGGCTGCCCCGCTGCAGACGACGTCGCCATTGGCGTCGGCGCGCTGGGCGGAGCTGGGCTGGGACACGTTGAGCTTCGCTGGTCACGAGATTCAGACGTGGGAGCAGACCCGCCATCCACTGCCGTCGGCCGGCTTCCGGATCGGAAACGCTCTTGCCTATTGCACCGACACCGAGTTCGACCCGGAGACCATTCGGCAGGTGGCGGGCGTGACCACGTTGCTGCACGAGGCGTGGGAACCCGCCAACGCCGAGCGCGGCCACACCTCCGGCGAGGAGGTCGGCGGCATCGCCGTCGAGGCCGGGGTGTCGAGCCTGGTGATCACCCACAATCACCCCCTGCCAGGCGTGCCCGAACGCACGGCGGCGGCCGCGCGGGCCCGGTTCACCTCGGCCGCGTCGGCCACCGACGGGGCTGTACTGGAGCTTTAGCGGCACGATTTGGCCACAATCGGGCGGTACCGGCCGTCACCAAGACGGCCGTGCGGCAGCCCGTTATCGCAGCTAGCGGGCGTTTTGCCGATCGTTGCGGGGCTCGGCCGGTTATCTGGGTCACAACGCGCTCCTCAGGAAACTGCCGCATACTGGACGCCAAGTAGTAACACTTGCCCGCGCACGTTGCGACCAGGGTCAGGCGCGGACCCCGAATTCATCCGAGATTGTGGTGGGAAACCTGCAGCGATCCAACCCGAAGCACCATCGCCATCGTGCGACGCCGGCAAAAGCACGGCGCCGCACGCTCGGCCATGCCGCCGGGGCGCTGGTAGCGGCGGTCGCGCTGCTGGCGACCGGATCGGGCTACTGGATGGCCCACGGCGTGCTGGGCGGGCTGGGCGGTATCACGATCTCGCAGGCGCTGAGCGCCCAGGATCCGAAATCGACCGGCGACGGACAGAACATCCTGCTCATCGGGCTCGACTCGCGTAAGGACCAGAACGGCGACGACCTGCCGTGGACGCTGCTCAAGCACTTGCACGCCGGCGACTCCGACGACGGCGGCTACAACACCAACACGTTGATCCTGGCTCACGTCGGCGCCGACGACCGGGTGTCCGCGTTCTCCATCCCCCGTGACGACTGGGTGCCGTTCAACGGTGTACCCGGCTACAACCACATCAAGATCAAGGAGGCGTACGGGCTCACCAAGCAGTACGTCGAGCAGAAACTCATCGACAAGGGCGTCAGCGACCAGAAAGAGCTGGAGACCAAGGGCCGCGAAGCCGCGCGCGCCGCGACGTTGAAAGCGGTGCGCAACCTCACCGGGGTGCCCATCGACTACTTCGCCGAGGTCAATCTGGCCGGTTTCTACGACCTGACCAAGAGCCTGGGCGGCGTGGACGTGTGCCTGAAGCACGCCGTGTACGACTCGTATTCCGGGGCCGACTTCCCCGCCGGACGCCAAACGCTGGATGCCGAGCAGGCGCTGGCGTTCGTCCGCCAGCGCCACGGCCTGGAAAACGGCGACCTGGACCGCACTCACCGCCAACAGGCCTTCCTCTCCTCGGTAATGCGCCAGCTTCAGGATGCGGGCACGTTCACCAATATCGGCAAACTCAAGAGCCTGATGGCGGTGGCGCGCAAGGACGTCGTCCTGTCGTCCGGCTGGGACGAGGACCAGTTCCGTCGCATGGGTGCGCTCGCCGGCGGCTCGATCGAATACCGGACTTTGCCGGTCGTGCGCTACGACAACATCAACGGTCAAGACGTCAACATCGTCGACCCCGCCGCGATCAAGGCCGAAGTGGCCGCCGCCTTCGGGACCTCCCTGGCCACGTCGACAACTGAAACGGGAGTGCCCAACCCGTCGACCGTCGTCGACGTGATCAACGCCAGCAGCGTCGGCGGCCTCGCCACCAAAGTGGCGCGGACGCTGAAGCACGACGGCTACACCACTGGTGCGATACGCGACCGGGTTCGCGGTGAACCCACCTCCACCACAATCGAATACGCACCCGGCGCCGACACGGATGCACGCGAAGTCGCGAGCCTGCTGGGTATCGACGCGCCTGGCAAGCCAAACCACACCCTGCAATTCGGGCACATCGAGGTCATCGTCGACGACAACTTCTCCGCGCCGTCACAGGACGACTCCACATCCCCCCAGGATGAATCCACCACGCCATCAACCACTTACCAGAAGTACGGCTATCAATCAAGCACGAGCACCGACACCGATACCACCGATCCAACCCCTGATCGAGGCGCGCCGATCGACGGCGGCGGCGTGCCCTGCGTCAACTGATCTCGCTGCTGTCTTCACGCAGCAAGAACGCCAACACAGCGCTCTCGAATGCCTCTTTGGCCTCGATCATCGTCCAGTGCCCGCAGTTGGGAAACACGTGCAGTTCGGCGTTGGGGATGGTGCGCATCGGGATCAATGCCATGTCCAGCGGACTGACCCGGTCGTCGCGGCCCCAGGTGATCAGCGTCGGCGCCTTAACCCGGTGCATCGCCGCCCAGGGCTGCGGCCCTTTAGACGACTCCATGACCTTCATCAGTTGCGCGAACGCTTCTTTGCCGTACATCCGCCGCGCGCCGGCCAACGTGTCCGGATCGGTGGCGTGGGTCCAGCGCTCCTCGATCAATTCCTCGGTCACTATCGCCGGGTCATAGACCATCGAATGCAGCCAGCGGACCAATCGGTCCCGGGTCGGTTCCTCGGTGAACTCTTGCAACAGCCGAATACCTTCTGCCGGAGCGGGAGTCAGGATGTTGCGACCGATGCCGCCGATCGTCACCAACCGGCGTACCCGTTCGGGGTGGGCGATCGCGAAGTTGAGCGCCACACCGCCGCCCATCGAATTGCCGACGATGTCGAAGGTGTCCAGACCGAGGGCGTCCACGAAGCGCACTGCCGCATCCAGCGCGGTGACCATCGGGTGGCCGCCGAAATCATCACTGACCCCGAAGCCGGGAAACTCCAGGATCAGACAGCGGAAGAATTCGGCGAACGTGCCCAGCACGCCGCGAAAGTTACGCCACCCCGTCACGCCTGGGCCGGAGCCGTGCAGAAGTAGCAGCGGGGGCCCGTCGATCGGGCCGGCTTCGTGATAGCGCAGAACGCCAGCATCGGTGGTGATTTCACGAAGCGTGCTTTCGTAAGTGAAATCTGTTGTCACGCGTGCGTTCCACCGTCGATGCGAATCTCGGTGCCGGTGATGAACGCACCGTCGTCAGACACCAGCATGGCGATGACGCCGGCGACCGCCGAAGGGGCTGCCATGCCGGCGCCGCTGGATTCCTCTGTGGTCGGCATGATCGGCATCAGCCTGGTAAACAGCGCCCAGTCCGCGTCTTGCGGAATGTATCCGGCTGTGGCATCGGTGATTCCGGACTTGATGCTTCCTGGTGCCACGCAAACCGCGCGTAATCCTTTACTCGCATATTCCAGCGCCAGCGCGTGGGTGAACGACTGGACCCCGCCTTTGCTCGCCGCGTACGCCGCCATGTAGGGGTGCGCGAATGAGGCCGACGTCGAGCTGAAGTTGACAATCGCGCTGCGCGGGTTCTGCAGCAGACTCGGCAGCGCCTCTCGGACCACCAGAAACGTCCCGGTCAGATTGATCCCGATGATCTGATTCCACTGATCCAGCCCCATCTGATCGGTGTGCGCGGCGCGCAGAATCCCGGCGGCGTTCACCAGCGAATCCAGCCCGCCCAACGTGTCCACCGCCGAGCGCACACCGTCGACCACTGATTTCTCGTCGCCGATGTTCATCTCCAACGTTGTCAGACGTTGACCGACACCGGCTTCCTCGGCCTTGGCGCGAGTCTTGTCCAGTCCGTCAGCGGCGACGTCGGCGACGACGACGACGGCCCCCTCATCAAGCACTCGCAGCGCGGTCGCCTGCCCGATGCCCGAGGCGGCGCCGGTCACCAGGATCCGGTTGCGTTCAAGTCGCTTCATCTGTGCTCCTGTCAGGTTCTATTGGCCCATAAGGTATTTCATGGTTGGTCCGGCGGTCCACCCACCGTCGACGGCGATCTCGGCACCGGTCACGTAGGCGGCATCATCCGACAGCAGGTAGCCCACGGCGCCGGCGATGTCCCCCGGCACACCGATTCGTCCCATCGGGGTGTTGGGGTAGTTACCTTCACCGACCTGAATACCGATATTGGCAGTCATCGGGGTGTAGGTCATGCCCGGGTGCACCGAATTGACCCGGATGCGGTCGGGTGCCAGTTCCACGGCGGCGATCTTCGACAGTCCTCGCACGCCCCACTTCGAGGCGCCGTAGCCCGCGGTGAACGCCAAGCCGAACAGGCCGGCGGCAGAAGAGATGTTGACGATCGACCCGCCGCCTGCCGATCGCAGCGGCTTGATCACCGCCTGCAGACCGTTGAACACCCCGACCAGGTTGATCTCCACGACCATCCGGAAGTGTGCAAGCGGTTCGTGCTCGAGGTATTGCCCGGTCGATACGCCGGCGTTGTTCACCAGGCCGGTAAGCGAACCGAACTCGTCGAGCGTGAACTGCACCGCCGCCGACCACTGCTCCGGATCGGTGACGTCGAGATGCGTGTAACGGGCCTGCGCGCCGAGTTCGTCGGCCAGTTGCTTACCCTGCGTCGTCGAGCAGGTCGGCGACCACGACGCTACCGCCTCGCCCGATGATGAGGCGCGCGAACGCTGCGCCGAGACCCCCGGCGCCACCGGTGATCACGACGACCTTTCCCGCAAGCTGGCCTGAATCATTCTGCATGGCAATCACTTTCTGCTGCAACCCCGTCTCACAAAACCTTGATCATGGCGAATCCCTTATAGCCGGCCTCGGCGACCTCGGCGCAAATATCGTTGTACGCAGCGAACCCGCCGACAAACAGCATGAATACCCTCGGTTTGCCAGCGATGTTCGCGCCCATGTACCAAGAGTCGGCTTTGGTGAACAGTGACTCGTCGGCCCGCCGCGCCAATTCCGCGCCCCAGCCCTCCACAGCGTCCCGCGTCGGTTCCATTGCGACGTAGCCGTGGTCGTCGAGGTAGGCGATGGCGTCCGCGATCCAGTTCACGTGCGCCTCGGCGTGCAGCACCATGTTCGCCAATACTGCGGGCGCCCCCGGCCCCGAAATCACGAACAGGTTGGGGAATCCGTCGACACCCAGCCCGAGGTAGGTCCGAGGGCCGTGCTCCCAGTCGTCCCGTAGCGTCGCGCCGTCGCGGCCGACGATGTCGACCTGGGCCAACGCTCCAGTCATAGCATCGAAACCCGTTGCGAATACGATCACATCCAGGTCGTAGTGGGCTTCGGTGGTGTTGATTCCCGCGTCGTCGACGGATTCGATCGGTGTGGCGCGCACGCTGACCAGAGTGACGTTGGGCCTGTTGAAGGTCTCAAAGTAATTGCTGTCTGTGCAGATTCGTTTAGTTCCGATCGGATGGTCGTTGGGAATCAGCAGATCGGCGAGAGCAGGATCGTCAATGACCGCCCGCACCTTCTCCTCGTAAAACTTGCGAGCCTCGTCGTTGGCGGCCACGTCGGTCATCTGATCGGGAAAGGTCTTGGAATACAAGACACCACCGAGTTGCCAACGCTTCTCGAATGCCGCCCGACGTTCGCTGCGGGTCGACCTCGAGTGTCGGCCTGGGCGCAGTGATATGCGGCGACCCGCCGCCGCTGCGCCACGACAACCGACGACGTTCGGCATAAGTCGCCTTGATCTCGTCGAGATCCCGGGCCGACAGCGGGCTGTTGCCTGCTGGGACGCTGAAATTGGCGCTGCGCTGAAAGACATACAGGTGCGCTGCCTGCTCGGCAATAATCGGAATCGATTGAATACCAGACGATCCGGTGCCGATGACCGCCACCTGCTTACCGGTGAAGTCGACGGGATCATGGGGCCAGTGCGCGGTATGGTAAATTTCGCCCGCGAAAGTGTTCAGGCCGGGGAACTTCGGGGTCATCGCGGCCGACAACGGTCCGGTCGCCATCAGGCAGAAGCGGGCCTTCAGCACCTCACCGCTTTCGGTGGTGACCGTCCAACACAGCGCCGACTCGTCGAGCACCGCCGAGACCGCCCGGGCATTGAAGGTGATGTCGCGACGAAGGTCGAGCTTGTCGGCGACCCAGTTCAGGTAGCGCAGGATCTCAGCCTGGGTCGCGTACTTTTCCGTCCAGTCCCACTCCTGCTGGAGTTCGTCGGAGAACGAGTACGAGTAGTCGACGCTCTCTACATCGCAGCGGGCGCCCGGGTACCGGTTGTAGTACCAGGTGCCACCCAGCTCGGGCGCAGCCTCGATAACCCGGACCGAGAGCCCTTGCGTGCGCAGTTTGTGCAGGGCATACAGACCGGCGAACCCGGCGCCCACCACCAGTGCGTCCAGGGGTTCATCTTGCTTCACAACCGTCCACTGTAGGTAAGGCCGACTTGCTGTCATCGTGCTTTCCCGGTCATCGGACGCTGCGATTATTTCTTGAAGTATTTCCGTCCGCTCACCGGGATCGGCAGCGTGTCGACCGTCGACTGCGGTAGACCATCAATAGGCCCAAATACTTGAGGACGACAACATGAGCGAACGTGTACTTGACCGAGTGACGGATCTGGCCGACCAGCTTCGCGATCAGGCTGCCGAAGCCGAACAGATCGGACGACTCACCGACGACACCGTGAAGTTGATGAAGGCAGCCGGCGCTCATCCGGCTGCTGCAGCCCAAGAGTTACCAAGGGTTCGAAGTCCATCCACGCGAGTTTGCCGAGACCGTCATGGCCACCGCGGCGCTGGACCCGGCCGCCGGCTGGATCGTGGGCGTCGTCGGGGTCCATCCTTACCAACTGGCCTACGCGGACCCCAGAGTGCCTGCCGAGGTCTGGGCCGACGACGTCGACACCTGGATGGCCTCCCCGTATGCACCACAGGGAGTGGCCAAGCCCGTCGACGGCGGCTACATCTTCAACGGTCGCTGGCAGTTCAGCTCCGGCACCGACCATTGCGACTGGATCATTCTGGGCGCAATGCTCGGTAACGACCAGGGCATACCGGTGATGCCGCCTCGGATGTTGCATATGATCCTCCCTCGCAAGGATTACGAGATCGTCGAAGACTCGTGGAATGTGGTGGGCCTGCGGGGAACCGGCTCCAAAGACGTGATCGTCAAAGATGCTTTCGTTCCGGAGTACCGGACAATGGACGCGACGAAGGTGATGGACGGCACCGCCCAACGGGAGGCCGGCATGACTGAGCCGCTGTATCTGATGCCGTGGTCGACGATGTTCCCGTTGGGTATCTCCGCGGCGACCATCGGCATCGCCGAGGGCGCGCTGGCCGCGCACCTGGACTATCAGCGGGCGCGCGTGGGCGCCACCGGAACTGCGATCAAGGACGACCCCTACGTCATGTACGCCGTCGGCGAGGCCGCGGCCGACATCAACGCTGCCCGCCAGGAGCTACTGGCTAACGCCGACCGCATCTACGACATGGTCGCTGCGGGCAAGGAAGTGTCGTTTGAGGACCGCGCTGCTGGTCGCCGTACCCAGGTTCGCGCGGTGTGGCGCGCGGTGTCGGCGGTCGACGAGATCTTTGCCCGCTCGGGTGGCAACGCGGCGCGGATGGACAAGCCGCTGCAGCGGTACTGGCGTGACGTGCACGTCGGCCATTTGCATGCCATCCACGTCCCCGGCACTACCTATCACGCATCGGCGCTGAGTTCACTGGGCATCGACCCGCCGGAAGGTCCGCTGCGGGCCCTGATCTAGGAGAACGCTTTCATGAGCGACCTCAAAAGCCTTGGCTACATCACCATTTCGACAAATGACATCGACCGCTGGCGGCGATTCGCGTTCGGCGTCCTGGGATTCGCCGAAGGCAAGGGGCCTGACCCGTCGGCGCTCTATCTGCGGATGGATGAGCGGGCGGCCCGGCTCATCGTGGTACCCGGTGAGACCGATCGAGTACTCACCGTGGGCTGGGAAGTGCGCGACCACCCTGCACTGCAGCGCGTCAAAACAGCCCTCGACGGTGCAGGGGTCCCGTTCAAGCAGCTGTCCGTCGACGAGGCCGAGACGCGGCGGGTGGAAGAGGTGATCACATTCGAAGACCCGGCCGGCACCGCAGTAGAGGTCTTCCACGGAGCGGTGCTCGACCACAGTCCGGTAGTCACCCCGTTCGGCGCGAGATTCATCACCGGCGATCAGGGTATGGGCCATGTCGTCGTGCCGGCCACGGACCCCGACGGACTCTTCGACTTCTACACCGACGTAATGGGTTTCCGTTCCCGCGGTACGTTTCGGGTGCCATTGCCGAAAGAGTTCGGCGCGGTGCGGGTTCGCTTCCTCGGGATCAACGAGCGACATCACAGCCTGGCGATCGTCCCCGCCGCGCACCAGCGCGACCCGCGGCTGGTCCACATCATGGTCGAGGCCGACACCCTGGACGCCGTGGGTCAGGCATTGGACCGGGTGAACGCTGAGGGTTTCCAGTTGTCGTCCACCCTGGGGCGCCACACCAATGACAAGATGGTGTCGTTCTATGTCCGCGCGCCCGGTGACTGGGACATCGAATTCGGCACCGATGGCATGCGCGTCGACGAAACCTATTACACCGCAGAGGAAATCACGGCGGACAGCTACTGGGGCCATCACTGGGTCGGTGAGATGCCCGCGGCGATGCAGCCATGAGCGCCGATTTTGACGTCACGCCGGTCCCGGCCTCCTCGGTCAGCTCGTGGGACGACGAGGCCGACGTCGTCATCAGCGGGTACGGAATCGCCGGTGCCGCAGCAGCGGTCGAAGCGGCCCGCGCCGGCGCCGATGTCCTGGTCGTCGAACGCACCGGGTCCTGGGGTGGGGCGGCCGCGATGGCCGGAGGGTTCATCTATCTCGGTGGCGGCACCGCACTGCAAAAGGCCTGCGGTTTCACCGATTCCGTGGACAACATGGCGGCCTTCCTCAACGCCGCGATGGGGCCGGGCGCCGACGAGAAGCGAATTGCCGACTACTGCGCAGGCAGCGTCGCTCATTTCGACTGGCTCGTCGACTGTGGGGTTCCGTTCAAAGCGGAGTTCTTCTCCGAGCCCGGCTGGGAACCGATGGGCGATCAAGGCCTGATGTACAGCGGCGGAGAAAACTCCTACCCCTTCAATACGATCGCCTCCCCGGCTCCGCGCGGGCATGTCCCGCAGATGTCCAACAAGAAGCAGGGCGAAGCAAGCGCCGGCTACATGCTGATGAAGCCGCTCGTCGAGACGGCGATGGCGGCTGGCGTGCGGGCGCTCTACGACGTGCGGGTCGGCAGCCTCATCGTCGAGTCCGACGGCAGGGTGGTTGGTATTCGCGCCCGCCGCTACGGCACCGACCTGACCATCCGGGCGCGCAAGGGCGTGATGCTGGCCATGGGCAGCTTCGCCTACAACGAGGCCATGGTGGCGCAGTACGCGCCGCGGATCGCCGGACGCCCGGCCGCTTCGGTCGAGCAGCATGACGGCCGCGGGATCCAGATGGCGCAGGCGCTGGGTGCCGATCTGGCCCACATGGACGCCACCGAAGTTGCGATCTTCATCGACCCCCAGCAACTGGTACGCGGCATCCTGGTCAACGCGCGTGGTCAACGCTACGTCGCCGAGGACACCTACCCGGGCCGGGTCGGGCAGCTCACGCTGTACCACCAAGACAACACCGCCTACCTGATCATCGACGGCGATGCCCAGGACGAGGCGATGGCCTCGTTGTCGCCGCAACTCATGCTGCGGCCGCCGACGTGGGTAGCCGACAGCGTTGCCGAACTGGAGCGAGACATCGGCCTGGCGCCCGGCTCACTGCAAGCGACGGTGGCCGCCTACAACGACAGCGCGGCGCGCGGCGAAGATCCGCTGCTGCACAAGAAGCCCGAGTGGTGCAAGCCGATCGGCACGCCGGTCGGGGCGATCGACTCTGCGGGAAAGCACCGGCGGCTTCACCTTGGGTGGGCTGTGGACGACCTTGGATGGCGAGGTGCTGCACGTCAACGGAGAGCCCATCCCGGGGCTGTTCGCCGCGGGCCGGTCCACAGCCGGACTGGCCGCCTGGGGCTATGCCAGCGGCATCTCGCTCGGCGACGGCAGCTTTTACGGTCGGCGCGCCGGCCGGTCGGCAAGCAGGGGCTGAGCTGGGCTGATCCGTCTTCGCCGTCGAACGCCGGACCTTGTTCCACGGTAATTTCTGTGTACCTAGTGACAGCGGTCACAGCACTGTGCTAAAACGTATCTATGACTAATAGTCATATACCACTTAGACATATAGGGCTGGAGAACCGATGTCACAGAGCGCAGACGCCGTTCAGACCGTTGAACCAGCCACCCCCAGCGCCGTCATCGACCGCATCTCCCTGGTCCTCGATGCATTTGAGGGACCGGGACGGCTGACACTGGCCCAGATCGTCCGCCGCACCGGGCTGCCGCGCTCATCGGCGCATCGGATGCTCGAGCGCCTGGTCCAACTGCGCTGGCTGCGCCGCAGCGGTCGCGATTATGAGCTCGGCATGCGCTTGGTGGAGCTGGGCTCACTCGCGGTGCACCAGGACCGCCTGGTGCGCGCGGCGAGCCCGCTGCTGGGCGAATTACACCGCGCCACGGGGCTCGTCGTACACCTCGCGATTCTGGACGGGCCCGATGTGGTCTACCTCGAGAAGATCGGCGACCGGATGATGTCCGCAATCCCCACCCGGGTCGGCGGTCGCCAGCCCGCGCACTGCACCGCCGCCGGCAAAGCGATCCTGGCCTACTGCGACGCGGCGGCTGAAATGGATCTGCGGGCCCGCAAGACCAAATACTCGATCTCGACCAGCTATCAGCTGGTAGCCGAATTGGCCAAGGTTCGAGCCCACGGCGTCGCGTTCGAGCGCGAGGAGTCGCTGCTCGGATTCGGTTGTGTCGCGGCGCCTATCGGAAGCCCCGGCGAGGCTGTCGCCGCCGTCTCGGTGTGCGGTCCGATGACTCGAATGATGTTCGATCAGCGGCTGGCCGCTCCGGTACGCATGACCGCGATGGGCATCTGGCGCAACGTCGAGGGCGGCCCCCAGCGGGTGGCGCCGACCCTGCAGCCGCTGCGGCCACTGCTGCCCCGGCGGCCGGCGCCCGGGTCGCGACGGGCCTTGCAGTACGCGTGAACCTCGATCCACAGATCGCGACACTGATCGAGGCGCTGGACGCCGGGTTCCCGCCCGTCCACACCATGACCGGTGCGCAAGCCAGGGCGACCATTCGGTCGCGATTCGTGCCGCCGGCCGAGCCCGAACACGTAGCCGAGGTCCGGAACGAGACCATCCCGGGACCCGGTGGCGACATCCCGGTTCGGATCTACCGACCCGCCCGGTTCGGCGACCTACCGATGCTGGTGTACGCGCATGGCGGCGGTTTCGTGTTCTGTGATCTGGACAGCCATGACGGGCTGTGCCGCGACTTCGCCAACCGTCTTGCCGCTGTGGTGGTATCGGTCGACTATCGGCTTGCGCCGGAAAACCCCTGGCCCGCAGCTGCTTACGACGTCGCGGCCGCCACCCAATGGGTCGCCGACAACGCCTGGAATCTAGGCGGCGACGCAGCGCGCGTCGCGGTCGGTGGTGACAGCGCAGGAGGGAACCTGGCCGCGGTGACGGCATTGATGGCACGTGATAGCGGCGGTCCAGCGATCGCGGCTCAGTTGCTGCTCTATCCGGTGATCGCGGCCGATTTCGACAACGAGTCCTATCGTCTATTCGGCAACGGCTTCTACAATCCGAAGCCGGCACTGCAGTGGTATTGGGACCAGTATGTGCCTTCGCTGACCGACCGAGAACATCCGTACGCCTCGCCGCTGCGCGCGAACCTGCAGGGACTGCCGCCTGCGATTGTCGTTGCCGCCGGCCACGATCCACTTCGTGACGAGGGCATCGCCTACGCTGAGGCGCTCGAGGCGGCGGGCGTGGTCACGGTGCGATGCTTTTTCGAGGGCGGCATCCACGGATTCATGACGATGCCGATGCTCGACCTTGCACACGAGGCCCGGCAGCGGGCGTGCCTGGAGCTGGCTCAACTGCTCTGCTGAGAGAGGCGGGTTTCGGAGGCCGCCCGCTCAAGTGGTCAGGGGTTGATCGGCAGCGAGGCAGCTGGAGTTGCCGCGGAGTCCTTTGGCCTTGCGAGCGCCGGCCCGTAGCGTTGTTCGGGGTCGAGAACGCAGTGCGTGCGCCCAAAAACGGTGACCATGCACTTGTTGTTGTGGGTGCACCGGCTGCGTGTGGCGGGATCTGCCGTCATCTTGTTCACCAGATCAGGCTCGCGCAGCAGTGCTCGGCCCATCGCCATGAAGTCGAATCCCTCGCGCATCCCAGTCTCGAGATGGTCGCGGTTGGTGATGCCGCCCAGCAGAATCAGCTTGGTGTTGCGCACGACCGGTATGAACTGTCGCGCGGCCTCAAGCATGTAGAGGTCGGTATACGGGTAGCTGCCCATGATCCGCTTGCCGGCCAGCCTGATGCCGGGCCGCAGAGCGGCCGGGGCGACGCGGGCGAACTCCCGCACCGGGACGTCCCCTCGGAATAGGTACATCGGCTTGTAAACCGAAGAGCCCTGGGTCAGCTCGATCGCGTCGAGCGTACCGTCGGCGTCCAGCAGCTGCGCGGTGCGAAGCGCCTCATCGATCCAGATGCCGCCCGGCAGTCCGTCGTCCATATCCAGCTTGGCGATGACGGCGAACTGGCTCCCAGCCACATCGCGGACACGTTCGACGATCTCACGCGCGAACCGGGATCGGTTGTCGATGGACCCGCCGTACTCGTCCTTACGGCGGTTCATCAGCGGACTCAGGAAAGAGCTCGGCAGGTAGAGGTGCCCGAAATGCAATTCGACTGCGTCGAATCCGGCATCGATCGCCACCTGGGCCGCAGCACCGAACTGATCGACCACCACCCTGATCTCGTCACGTGTGATGGCGCGGCAGTACGCGAACGATATCGGGTTGACGAACCGGCTCGGAGCGACCGCCGTGACACCGGTCAACGCCTTCGGGGCGACTACCCCGGCGTGGCCGAGCTGGGCGGAGATCGCGGCGCCGGACCCGTGGACGGCATCGGTGAGCCTGCGTAACCCTGGCAGTGCTGGTGGGCTCATCAAGATCTGGCCGGGAGCGCTGGCGCCCTTGGGCGACACACAGCAGTAGGCGACCGTCGTCATGCCGACCCCTCCGTCGGCGAAGGACCGATGAAACGCGATCAGATCGTCAGTGACCAGGCCTTCAGGCGATCGCCCTTCGGATGTCGCGGCCTTGATGATCCTGTTGCGCAGCGTGACGGGGCCGAGTTGAACGGGGCTGAACGGATCGCTCATCTGATTACCGTCGCCCGCATCCAGGTCGGGGTCAACGAGTCCTCCCGATGGACGGGAGTGCACCCGTCTGAGGTCTGGCCGGGTAGCTATGGTCAGGTTATGGCTGACGGTCGGGTATTCGTCATCGATAGGGTGCTGACCCGGCCCGGATGCACCAGGAAGTTCGTCGAGACGTATCTTGCCGAGTACGCGCCCGGTGCCGTCTCTCGCGGCATGACGCTGTGCGAAGTCCTCGTCAGTCCCCCGATCTGGTTCGAGAATCAATCCAATACCGTCACCATCACCTGGACGCTGCCCAGCGTGCAGGCATGGTGGGAGATGACGTGGAAGGGCCGGCCGGACCCGGCGCTGGGTGAATGGTGGTCCGCGATAAGCGAACTGGTCGCTGAGCGGTCCCGGTCGGTCGCGGCTGCCGTCGACGATGTCGACACATTGTGCGATGTATAGCGTCACCCGACTCCTCGACGTCGCCGACGGACATCAGGATCGCGTGCTGGCTTCAGTGCGTTCGGGGGCGAAAGCGACCCAATCACGTCGCCAGCTCGTCGAGCCGACGCTGCCCGGGGCGCGCAACGGCGGCGACGTCCTGGTCCACTTGAGGTTCGACGACAAGGATCAATGGCTCTCGGCGGCGGGCGGTTTCGCTGAGATCCTGGCAGACCCGGCGATCACCCGGGTCAACGGAGCGACTTACCCGGGCGCCCCGACGCGCAACGACAGCGGCGCGGGCACCGTCTACCGCGCCTTGCTGTTGCGGGTGCTGCCCGATACGGACCCCGACACCGTCGCGCGCTTCGAAGACGAGTTGTCCTTGATGCCGCGCTACGTGCCGGCCATCAGCGCATGGCAGCTGAGTCGTGTCGACGAAGCGATCGGGACATCTCAATGGACTCATGTATTCGAGCAGGAATTCGGCGACGCGGATGGACTGATGGGTCCCTACCTCATGCATCCAATCCATTGGGCGGTCGTGGACCGCTGGTTCGACCCGGAATGTCCGGAGGTCATCGTCCGAGATCGGGTGTGCCACAGCTTCTGCCACTGCGACGGCGCAGTAGTGGGCTGACCACACATCGCGAGAACTAGAGTCCGGCAGGCAGGATATTCGGATTGGCGGTTGGGGGCGGTTCCAGTGGTCGCAGTAACGACGTGCCGTCCAGGGTGTGCACCGGCAGCTGCTGCGACCACGGGTAGTGCAGGCTGAACGCCACCAGGCCGGTGCGCTCGGCGGCGGGCAGATGACACATCGCAAGCACGGTCTCGGCCAGGTACTCGACCGGCTCCGTCACAAAGGTGTCTGGAATCAGTTGGGCTGCACCGGGAGTACGGACAGCCGTCGACGGGCCCACACAGTTCACCGCGATATTGTCGTCGAGCAGCTCGGCGGCCAGCCCTTGGGTGAAGCGATGCAGCGCGGCTTTGCACGACGCGTAGATGACATCGCCTGAGGTCTTGTTGTACTCGCGGTAGGGCCGCACCGGGGCCACACCGGTGACCGAGCCGATGTTGACGATCCACCCGCCACCCTGTTTGCGCATATGCGGGACAGCAGCTTTGGTCAGGACGAACGGTGTCCGCAGATAATGCCCGACGGTCCGGTCGAAGGTCTCCAGCGGCATCGCTTCGACCACCGAGTAGTCAGCGAAACCGGCGTTGTTGACCAGGATGTCGATGCGGCCCGCACGGTCCAGCACCGCGTCCACCAAACCGCCGCGCGCCTCGGCGTCCTCGATGTCGGCCGTAAGCCCAAACGCAGATCCGCCGGCCTCCTCGATCAGCGCGATGGTCTCGTCGATAGTGCCGGGCAGCGCCACGGTACTCCCGCTCCGGGTTGATCGTGACGCTGTATGGGCGCGCGCGGTCACCGCGACCGTCGCGCCCTCGGCGGCCAACCGCTGGGCGATCGCGCGTCCGATTCCGCGACTGCTACCGGTCACCAAGGCTGTTTTGCCGCTGAGCTTTCGGTTCATCGCAGTGCGAAATCTTCTTCGATCGGCGCTCGGTGCTGCTGCCAGACGTCGACCAAGCGATACGGTGTGGCGACCACCACCCGGCCCGAACCGGACCGGTAGTAGGTGTGCGCATTCGGTGTGTGGCACCACACCGTGCGGTTCATCGCCTCGTCGATCTCGGCCACGTATTCGTCATAGGCCTGTTGGGTGACCTCCATCGTGGTGGCCCCCCGCAGCGCCATCAACTGCAGGCACTCCATAATGTAGTGCGCGAGCACCTCCATCGAGAAGTTGGCGCCCGCGCCATGTCCCGGGCTGTAGTTAGGCGCCGACATGGTGAATAGGTTGGGGAACCCGGGCACCGTTCCGCCGCGGTAGGCACGCGGGCTGTCGCCCCACTCGTCGGCCAGCTTCCTTCCGCCGCGGCCACGGATATCGACAGTGGACAAGAAGTCCAGGTGGTAGCCGGTGGCATAGATGATGACGTCGAGGTCGATCTGCCTACCATCCTGGGTGACAATGCCTTTCGCGTTGACCTCAGCCGGTTCGGCGGCCTCCACGTCGATGTGATCCCGTGTCAACGCCGCGTAGTACCCGCCCGGATCGCGGATGATCCGCTTGCCGTACGGCGCGAAGTCCGGGGTGACCTTTTTGGCCAGCTCGGTGTCCCTGCCGAATGTCTCATCGATGTAGCGCAGACACATCTGCAGCAGCACGTCGTTGGCCGGAGAGATAGACAGATGGTCCCTGGCCCACTCCGGGTCCTGCAAAATGACCGGGTAGTTGTTGTCCGCCGTGCCCCAATACGACTTCAGCCGATTCCATTTCGCGTAATACGGCAGGTGCCGCCCCAGGTAGCGGCGATGCGCCGGCACGTCGTCGGTCAGGCGTTTACGGGGCGCCACCCAGTGCGGCTGACGCTGGAATACGGTCAGGCGCTCCACCTCATCGACACACGAGTCGATGATCTGCACGGCGGTGCAGCCAGCCCCGATGATCGCCACCTTCTTACCGGCGAGGTCAAGGGACGGATCCCACACCGCGGAGTGAATGCTGCTGCCCGCGAACGTTTCTCGGCCCTTGACATCGGGCCAGCGTGGGCGGTTGAGGTAACCGGCCGCAGCGACCACGACGTTGGCATAGCTGATGTCACGCTGTCCGTCGGCGGTGACCCAGTGGATCTGCCACTCGTTGCGTTCGTCGTCCCACCACAGCGCCTCGACCTCGGTGCGGAACCGGGTATGTTCGCGGAGGTTGTGTTTGTCGGCAAGCGCCACCAAATACGCCTGGTATTCGGCGCCCTGCGGATAGTAGCTGCTCCAGTCCGGGTTCACCTCACGCGACAACGAGTAGTACGCCGACGGCGTGTCGACACCGATGCCGGGGTAGTTGGTGGTCAGCCACGTACCGCCGACTTCAACGTTGCGGTCGAAGATCTCGTAGCGCACGCCCTCTTCAGCGGCCGCCAGCGCGACGCTGATCCCGGCGATACCGGCACCGACGATGGCGATTTTCACTGTGTCGGGGATCGACACGGTACGCGGCAGCGTGGGCTGTGGACGCTGGAAGCCACCCTGCTCGAGCAGCAGGTCCACCTGTTCGTCGTCGACCTCGGTGCCCAGCGCTATCGGCAGCAGTCGGGCGAAGAACTCGCGATCGTCGGCGGGCACGGCGTCGGGGCGCCGAGGCCCACTCAGGGAATCGAGGATGGCGTTGACCAGCGCCCCCGCCGTATCGGGGTCGGTGACACCGGCCCGCTCGGGCGGGTCAGGAATGTGCGAGATCTTGGGCCCGTAGCTGTCGATCACCGACGGGTCGCCGGTGAGCTGCGCCAGCACCGCCACCAGGACGCCGGGATCAGCCTGTTGCAGGTTATCCCGCAGTTCGTCGGGGTCAGGAGGGGCAGGGCCGGTGGGCGAGGTCGATTCCGTGGCGGCGGTCATGATGTCGAGTATCGAGGCGGACAGGCAAGTTAGGCAGTGGTCTGTCTACTCAGCGGGAAGCAAGTCGGCACATGCAAAAGGGCGCGCTCCGGCTGCCGCCAGACAATGTTCCACTGACCGGGCATCCGTGGAGAAAGCTGGACCACGCCAGGGTTGACTCGCTGGCATGAGCAACGACATCACGCTGCCCGAACTGCAGGAGTTCATCGCGGGTTTCTGGTACCACTACGACGAGGCGCACTACGACGAGTTGGCCGCTCGTTACGCCGAAGACGTCCACTATGTAAGCCGAAGCGACAGCGGCGCAAGCCCCTTCGAAGAGTTGATGTCGCCAGAGCTGCACGGCCGCGACGCCGTCATGGAATGGCTGTCTGAGCACCGCGAGCAGAGCCCGTATCCCTTGCGCCACCACGCGACGAATGTTCACCGCATCGGCGCCGACGGTGAGGTCACCCGCGTGCGGTTCTACATCTTCGTCAACCAAATCGCCAACTTTGTGCCGTTCGCGGTATCCAGCGGCGTGGTCGACGGCGGCATCCGGCGTGAAGCTTCCGGCCTCGTCTTCACCGAGATGGACGTCGTGCTGGACACCCAGAACTCGGTTCTGTTGTCCGAGCTGCACGCCGAGAGCACTGCTGGTTCGTGAGCGAACGCGAAACATTCGCGGGCGGCGTCGCCGTCATCACCGGTGCCGGGTCCGGCATCGGTGCCGGAATAGCGCGTCACGCCAGCCAATTGGGCATGACGGTGGTGCTGGCCGATATCGACGCCGGCGCCGTCGCCGCCCTGCGTGACGAGCTCTGCGCGGCGGGAGGTTCGGCTCGCGATGTCGTCTGCGACGTGCGCGACCCGCGCGCCATGCAGGACCTCGCCGAAAGCACCTACCGCGACGTCGGGGCGGTGCGGCTGCTGGTGAACAACGCCGGCATCGAGCAGTTCGGCTACCTGTGGGACACCCCGGTGACCAACTGGCAACGCATCCTCGACATCAACGTCAGCGGAGTCTTCTACGGCATACGGGCTTTCCTCCCGAAGATGATGGCCACCGGCGAGCAGGCGTGGGTGTGGAACCTGTCTTCGGTTGGCGGCGTGGTGGCAATTCCCTTGCAGGCGCCCTACATCATGAGCAAGCACGCGGTGCTGGCGTTGACCGAATGTCTTTACCTGGAGGTTCAGGCGGCCGGGCATGGCCACCACATCCACGTGCAGGCCGTGCTGCCCGGCGCGGTGGTGTCCAACATCTTCGAGTCAGCCGGCGGCGTCGACCCTGACGAGGCCGGCGACGCCGCGGCCGCCGAGGCCCAGCGCGCAGCCATGCTCGACGTCAAGGCCGCTGCGATGGATCCGTTGGCGGCCGCTGCGGCGGTATTCGAGCAGGCGGCCGAGGGTCGTTTCTACCTGCTCACCCAGCCCGACTCCGTCGGCGCGGCGATGACCGAACGGGCGAATGTGCTTGCCTCGCAGCAATCTCCGGTACTGCGCAGCAAGAGACGATTCCAATCCGTCCGCCATGACGTGACGGCAACTCCGCTGGACCCCGACGCGGCCGCCCGAGTCGCCTCGTTCGGCGACGTGGCTCCGATGCGCCAACGAGGTTTGGCCGCGGTGCGGGCCGCGCTCGAATCCGCCCCGCTGCCAGATGACATGCCCGTGATGGCCGGGATCACCGACACCGTCATACCCGGCCCCGGTGGCGACATCCCGGCCCGGATCTACCGTCCCTGCAACGACATCGGCGGTCCCGTGCTGGTGTACCTGCACGGCGGCGGCCTGGTCATGGGCTCCAACCATTCGTTCGAACCGCTAGCACGTGAGCTGGCATCGGCGTCGGCGGCCACCGTCGTGGCCGTCGACTACCGCCTGGCCCCGGAGTCGCCGCCACCCGCGCAATTCGACGACGGCTACGCGGCGACGGAGTGGGTGTCACGAAGCGCCGAAGAGTTGGGCGTCGACGCAAGCCGACTCGCGGTGATCGGCGACAGCGCCGGCGGATCGCTGGCGGCGGCCGTGGCGCTGGCCGCGCGCGACCGCGGTGGGCCGACGATCTGCGCGCAGGTGCTGCTGTATCCCGGTCTGGATCGCGACATGTCGGCCCCGTCGATCCGCGCGCTGGCCGACGGGCCGTTGCTCGCCCGCGACGACATCGACTACATGCACACCCTCGCCGACGGCGATGCCGGGCCGCCCAGCGACCCCTACCTGGTTCCGGCCTACGCCGCCGACCTGTCCGGTCTGCCGCCAGCCATCGTGGTGACCGCGGGCTGCGACCCGATCCGCGACTGGGGTGAGCGCTACGCGGACCGGCTGCGCGACGCCGGCGTGCAGACCACCTGCACCCGCTACCCCGGGATGTACCACGGCTTTTTGATGCGCTGTGACGCCACCGCGCGGGGTCGGTTGGCCATCGCCGAGATCGGCGCGCTACTGCGAGCCAAGTTCGCTCATCCGGTTCGGTTTTGACCTCCCGGTCACCGGACATCGCGGAGCCGCTGAGCAGTCACGAGCGCCGACAATCTCACCAACCGCGCAGAAGGAGATGGCTGATGCTCACCGACGAACGGCGGATCGAGCTTTCCAACGTGCTGCGGCCGGCAGCACCGCCTCACGAGATCGACAACGTCTACACCGACGACCAACGCGAGCGTCTGCTTGACGTAGTGCGCACCGAGGGGCCGTGGAAACTGATCATCGCCCAACACTTCGCGTCGGCCGATGAACTGATCGCCACCATGAGCGGCCTTTTCCCCGAAGGATTCACGCCGTCGCTGGACCTGTTCCTCACCCCTACCTTCCGTGGCTACCTCGCAAACTACGGCGCGGTTCTCCATCCGCAGCTGCACGAGTGCTTCTACAACGAGCGCTTCTTACAGATGGCCAAGAGCTACTGGAACGCCGAATACGCCAAGCCACAGCTGATGCTGTTCAACATCAACGGGCCGTGCGCCAATCGCGATCCGGGACACCTGGATTCACCCAGCTTCCGCGGCGTTCGGCATGAGAATGCGCCGACCTGGCTGACCAGCGTGATGGGAAAGTCAGGGCTGTTCGGTGACTACCTGATCAAGATGGCGCAGGTGATCACCTGGTTCTCGCTGGATTCGGGCAGCGGATTCACCTATTGGCCCGACGGGCCGCTCAAAGCGCCCAAGCGAATCCTGCCGCCGATTTACAACCGCGGCGTCGTGGTTCAGAACGAGATGATGGTGCACCGCGGCGAGGCGAACGGACCCCTCGACCAACAGATTCCGGCTGACTTGGCCTTCGACACAATGTTCACCGGTGATCCCGAAGACCGCGACCACTGGCTGTTGATGAACGGCGACGAGGTGATAGCCCGCCATCACACCAACCAACTGCGATTCCTGGTGCACTGGTCGGCCGAGGTGTTCTCCGACTTCGACGAATTGAAGAAGAACATGGAGGGCTCAGACGACCTGACCGTCGATAAGGTCATCGACATCATGGTCGACGACGCCCACGCCAGGGGCATCAAGATCGATATACCCAGCGAACCGCTGCACGATCCGGCGTTCATCAATGCGCTCAACGCTGCCTACGACATCGGCGGACCGTCGGTCTATCCCGAACAGGCGCCGATCAGCGCCTTCCAACTGGTCTGAGCTGCCAGCTAGGTTGCTGTGGATACCGTTTCATCGACCACCGGCAAGTCACCGTCGCCGACAGCGCCGACAATCGAGTCAGTCAACGCCGAACAGCCCAGGAACACACTTCGTCCTGAGTGATCAACCGAAATGTCGAGGTATCGGCGCTGCAAGCACGTAGCCAACGCTCGGGCCGTCCATTGCACGCTGGTTTGATTCCAGCTGCTTTTTCGCGCGAGCACCGCAGCGCTGCAGCGCCCACACTTCACCGGCACCATCGGGACGTCGGACAGCCGGTCGTCGATCCGGACGGTCATCTGAGGGCCTCCGCCACCGACCTCCCGGCGAGGTTCGCTTCGACCACCTTCATCCACTCCTCGCGTGGGCTGGTGGTGTCGAGTTCATGCTCGAAACGATCCACCATGTCCGGCGTCACATCGGCGACGTTGACGTAAAACTGCTCATACCAACGTCGAAGCTGATAGACGGGACCGTCCTCCTCGCAGAGTAGCGGATTGTCGATGCGCGCCTTGTTCTTCCAGATCGCGACATCCTGCTCGAATCCCATCTTGACGAAGTCACCGAGCCCGATCGCGGTCTGAATTGCGAGTTCGGATGGTAGCGCCTCAGACTTCTTCACGATGATGCCGTACTGCAAGACAAAGGAATTGGCGTCGATCGGATAGTGGCAGTTGATCAGTACGGTTTTGTGATCGGCGTCCTCATAGTGATACGTCAGGTCGTCGATCATGAAGGAGGGGCCGTAGTAGGACGCGACCGATGTCGTGCCGAGCATCCGTTCACCTTCGGTGCCGCCGAGATCGGGACGGCCCGCACTGGTCATGTACTGGGTCGCCACGTGGCCTTCGAAGATGTTCTTGAAATACGTGGGCAACGATCCATGGATGTAGAAGAAGTGCGCCATGTCGACGACGTTGTCGACAATCTCACGGCAATTGGTGTTGACGATCGTCGTGTACCAGTGCCAGTCGGTCCACTCGTCACTGGTCGCGCCCTCGATCCGCGGAATCGTCACCTCTGGTGGCGGCGGATGACCTTCCGGATCGTTCCACACGAACAGCATTCCGTCTTGCTCGGAGGTGATCCACTTCGCGGTGCGGGCCAGCCTGGGCACCCGCTTGGCATAGGGCACGCGCTTGCACCGGCCGTCACCGCCCCAGCGCCAATCGTGGAATGGGCACGCGATCTCATTGCCCTTCACCTCGCCCTGGGTCAGATCGCCGCCCATGTGGCGGCAATGACCATCGAGGGCGTTGATCGCGCCGTCGTCGCTGCGGAAGACCACCAGCTTCTGCCCGAACACGTTGACGGCGTGCGGCTTCCCGTCGCCGAATGCCTCCGTCAGGCCCAGGCAGTGCCAGCCGCGAGCGAATCGGGTCGGGGCCGCCGCGGCTTCGATCGCCCGAATTTCGTCAGTGTTCGACTGCAACGTCATGTCGCTGTTGTACAACTGCTGTCACGACCATGGCGGCGACCGTCCCGCTGGCAGGGATAAAGCGGTCACGCGCCCGCTCCCCGACCTAATGTGAACTCCGTGACGACTGCTCAACCGGCCACGATCCCTGCCGGCATACCGGTGCACGACACGTCGGTCGACCTCCTCGTCGTGGGCTCGGGTACGGGCATGGCGGCGGCGTTGGCCGCACGCGAATGCGGATTGACGGTGTTGATCGTGGAGAAGTCGTCCTATGTCGGCGGCTCGACTGCACGCTCGGGCGGCGCGCTGTGGTTGCCGGCGAGCCAGATCCTCGAAAAAAAGCGAGCTGGGGACAACGCCGAGCGTGCGGAAACCTACCTGCGGTCTGTGGTGGCCGGCAGTGCGCCGGCCGACCGGTCCACGGGCTACTTACGGAACATCACCGCAACCGTCGAGATGCTGCAACGCACAACCCCTATTCGGTTGGCTTGGGCCAAGGACTACTCCGACTACCACCCCGAAGAGCCGGGTGGGACCGCGGCCGGCCGCACCTGCGAGTGCCGGCCGCTGAACTCAGCAATCCTCGGTGAGTACCGGACCCGGCTGCGCCCCGGCGTGATGGAGGTCAAAATCCCCATGCCGACAACCACAGCCGATTACCGGTGGATGAACCTGATGACACGGGTTCCACGCAGGGGCTTGCCGACCATCGCCAAGCGCCTCGGCCAAGGAGTTGGCGGACTGCTGATCGGCCGGCGCTATGTCGCGGGCGGTCAGGCACTCGCCGCGGGACTCTTCGCCGGTGTTGTGCGCGCGGGTATTCCGATCTGGACGGACACCGCGCTGCAGCGGTTGACCACCGACGCTGGGCGGGTCACCGGCGCAGTTGTCGGCCATGACGGGAGCGAGGTCACCATCACCGTGCGGCGCGGCGTGGTGCTGGCCGCCGGCGGTTTCGATCACAGCATGGCTATGCGGTGGAAGTTTCAGTCCGAATCCCTTGGCGAGCATGCGAGTCTGGGAGCCGAGACCAACACCGGTGACGCGATCCACGCCGCTCAAGATCTCGGTGCCGCAATCGATCTGATGGACCAGGCATGGTGGTTTCCGGCCGTGGCGGCGCTGCCGGGAGCGGCGCCATCGGTGCTGCTGGCAGAACGCTCTCTACCCGGTTCGCTGATCGTCGACCAGAACGGCAGCCGGTTCACCAACGAGGCAACCGATTACATGTCTTTCGGACAGCGCGTGCTGGAGCGGGAACGCTCCGGCAATCCGGTGGAGTCCATGTGGATCATCTTCGACCAGCAGTACCGCAACAGCTATGTCTTTGCCGGCGACCTGTTTCCGCGTATGCCGATTCCGCACTCGTGGTACGAAGCCGGCATCGCCCATCGGTCCGATGACATAGCTGAACTCGCCGGCAAGATGGGTGTTCCCGAAGCGCGGTTCGTGACCACCGTGACGCGGTTCAACGAGATGTCGCGGGCCGGACACGACGCCGATTTCGAGCGCGGCAGCAGCGCCTACGACCGCTATTACGGTGATCCCACCGTCAAGCCGAACACCAACCTGCGCGCCCTCGACAGGCGGCCGTTCTACGCGGTGAAGATGGTGCTCAGCGACCTGGGCACCTGCGGTGGTCTGCGGGCCGACGATCGCGGTCGAGTGCTACGCGAAGACGGCAGTGTCATGGACGGTTTGTACGCGATCGGCAATACCGCGGCCAACGCATTCGGGACCACGTATCCCGGTGCGGGCGCGACCATCGCGCAGGGACTGGTGTACGGCTACATCGCGGCACGTGACGCCGCAGGCCGCTGATCAGTCCGGCTCCTCAGCGTCGGCCTTCTTTTCGATTTCGTACCAAAAATCCGGTGTGGGCCAAGGGATCTTGACAGGGCCGCCTTTCCCTGGCTGGGGAAATGCGGCTTCCGCCTCGTCGAGTTCTTTAATCATCTTGCACGCGAGTTCCCGCTCGTTGGCGTAATACCGCTCCGCCCATTGCAATGCGACGCGCGCGTAGGCCCAGGACGGGTCGGCGCCGGCCCACCGTGCGTCTTTCGCGGCCTTGCGGTGCATCTCGTCGGCATACGCCACGTGTTGTTGCAGCGCATCTTTGAGCCGTTCCGGACTCATGAGATGCCCCAGGGTCACCCGCAGCAGCGGGCCATGCTTGAGCGTTGGCGGGTCGACCGGCGCCTCGTTTGCCCAACGTGTCACCGCGTCCAGCCCGTCGCCAGTGATCTTGTACAGCCTGCGGTTGCGGACGCCGCCGGCGTTCTCGACGCGTGAAGTCACCAAGCCCAGCTTCTCCAGTTTCTTCAGCTCGGAGTAGATCTGGCTGTAAGCCGGACTGCCGTAAAAGAACCGCATGCTCCAGTCGATCCATTTGCGGATGTCATAACCGGAAAGCTCGTGCTCGTATGACAGCATGCCCAGCAGCGCCCAGCTGGTCGCCGCGAGATTCTGCTTGCCCGGCGGATTGCTGCCTTCCATGTGGCCAGGTTAACAACCGGGGCCAGTGGCCTTTCGGTAACTGACCACTGGCCGGGAGATGGCATTGCGCAACGGGCGAGCCGCGGCGGACGCTGTGGTTCAAGGCGACGGCGACGGAGGTGCCATGGCCGGCGACGACGAACTGGCAGAGCTGGAGTCGGTATATCGGCCGCTGGCCGAATCGGTGCGCCGCCTCATCGATGCGACCATCAGAACGCAGGTCGATGCCACGGCTTTAGCCGTGGCGAAAGAGAAGATCGATCGTGCCGCTGAAGAATTGAGCGCAGCACTGATGCCGGGTTCCTTCGGTGTACGACACACTTGCGACGGTCACCCGATGCCATGGGGCAACGTGGTGATCGGCCTGCGCAATCCAGTCGCCCCTCCCTTGTCGATAAGCCACGGCGCCGACGGCGAGGTGTGGAGCGAATTCGCGCTCGGCGCACCCTACGAAGGTCCGCCCGGCCATGTGCATGGCGGGGTTTGCGCGATGGTGCTCGATCATGTCCTGGGTGCGACCGCGCATAAGCCGGGAAAGCCCGCCTATACAGGTACTCTCCGCATCCGCTTTCTGCGGGGCACGCCGCTTGGCCCGCTACGCGCGGAGGCGCGCGTCGACCGCGTGGAGGGCGTCAAAACCTTCGCCATCGGCCATCTCGCCGATGCACGGGGCATCACCGTCCAGGCCGAAGGCGTGTTCTTGCACCCGCGTGAGTAAAAGCCGTGACGGCTAGGCGCGGGCTGGAGCCAGACGCTTCAGGGCCAGCCCACCTTCGAACGGCCGATACGCGAAAGCGGCCGGGGCGAGATAGCCGGTGTCCTCGAGCGGCGTGTGCACCTCGGCGACCGTCGGCCCGATCTTGGCGGCAACACGTGCCAGCGCATCGAGGTCGAAACGGTATAAACGACCCGCGTTGCCACCCAGTATCTTTCTGCACGTCTCGTCAGATTGGTCATGGAGGGCCCAGCGGATGGCCAGCTTAGAGTGGGGTGTGAAACCCTCCTCGTGAGGATAGTCACTGCCCCACATGATGTGGTCGGCCCCCATGAAATCGATCATCGCAGACTCATACGGCGTCAGCTCGCTAGCCAAATAGCAGTTCCGCCTTGTGTATTCGCTCGGAGACAAGGTCAAAGCATCGACGGAGGACCCGCCGAACATTCCGTAGGTGCGGTTACCGGCCGCCGATTTCATGGTTGGCACCATGGCATCGAGCACCGCCAGTTGCGGCTGCACCCAGAGGGTGCCTTGTTCGGTCGGCACGAACCGCAACGCCGGGTACCGCTCGAAGACGCCGGCGAGAATCAGATGCCCCAGCGTGCGCTGAGCCCACAACGCCATTTCGGTGACCAGCACCGCGTTAGACGCCGGCTGGTCCATCGGCATCTCAGGGCTACCGGCCCCCGCATGCTGTACCACTGTCAGGTCCAACTCCGTACAGAGCGCCCAGATCGGTTCGTAGCGGGTGTGAAAAAGGGGGGCGACCTGCGGATCGCCGGGCGAGACAGGCGGGATGAGCACGCCCCCGAAACAATCCTGTTCGGCACCCCAGCGAATTTCCCGTAAGGCCAACTGTACGTCGTTGGGAAAAATTTGAATCAATCCGCGGCGGCGAGTCGGGGCCAGCGAACAGAAATCGACCTGCCAGCGGTTGTGGGCTTGCACGCCGGCCCAACGCTTCTCGAACTCGTCGCGAGTGCGGGGCAGGCTGATGGTGATGTTGGGAGTAGTCGGAAAGAACGGCGGAACAGTGTTGGGCAGCAACACCTCCGCGGCCACTCCGTCGGCGTCCATTTCGTCAATCCGGAGCTTGTTGTCCCAATTCCGGTTGGCGGTAGCGATGATCAGGTCATCAAACGGGCTGACGTAGGTCTTGGCCCATGCATCGAACTCGTCGTGCAGACGCGCTGGCAGATATGGCTTGTAGTCGTAGAGATCGGCTCCGGCGTGAGTGTCCGTCGAGATGACGACGTAGCGATCGATCGTGTCCCAAGTCGTAGGCATCGCGTCCTCCGTCGTTGTCGCTATACGAGGTTAGCGTTCCGAATGAGGCGACGACCGGTATATCTCCATCTCACTGAGTGGACCATCGGAATCCGGGTTCGCGGTCAGACCACTCCGCGTAGGCCATCGGCGCCGAACACCGGTTTCAGCATCGCGGTGAAGTCCGGGCCTCGTCGCAGCAGGTGCCCGCCGTCGACGTTGATGACCTGGCCGGTGACCCAGCCGGCCGCGTCGCTGAGCAAGAACATCGCCATGTTGGCGATGTCCTCGGCCTCGCCCACCCGTGGCAGCGGCGTGCAGATGCGGTAGTCCTCGGACAGTTCCGGCGAATCGGTGATCGGGGCAACCATGTCGGTGCGGATGAGGCCCGGCCGGATGCTGTTGACCCGCACCCAGGATGGGCCGAGTTCGTCGGCGGCCAACATCATCATGTGATCGAGCGCCGCCTTGGTGACTCCGTAGGCGCCGAACCAGCGGTGGGTGTTGCTGGATGCGATCGACGAGATGCCGACGAACGATCCGCCACCGCCGCGCACCAGTTCACGGGCGGAGTGCTTGAGCACGTACATAGTGCCGTTGACATTGAGGTCGACGGTGCGTCGCCAGGCCTCGGAGTCGATCTGGGTGATAGGGCCGATGGTCTGCGATCCGCCCGCACAGTGCACCACCCCGTGTAACCGGCCGTGCCATGCCGTCGCGGCGTCGACGGCATGCGCAACTTCATCTTCGACGGTGACATCGGTGGGTTCGTATCGGATCTCGCCGCCGCTCCCCTTTTCCGCCTCGATCTCCTCGACGGCGGCGGCCAGCCGATCGGCATTGCGTCCGACGATCATGACCGCGGCCCCGGCGGCGAACAGTCCGGCGGCCACCCCCTTGCCGATTCCACTGCCACCGCCGGTGATCAGGTAGGTCCGGTCTTCGAACGACAGCTGCATGCCAGCCCCTTCACGCCGAAACTGAAACAGGTTCTACCTATCGAACCACGCCGCCGTCGTCGCCAGTCAGGCGGTCGAAAATCACACCCACCACAGCAGTCGCCGAGCGGCGCGGACCCTTGCGCAACGGGGCTGCTGTGACCTATGGGAAAGCTGAACTACGGCGTATCGCGACGTGCCGGCTTCGACGGCTTCGGCTTGCGCCAGTCCTCGACATCGGGCGGAAGGCCGATGGGGTACCTGTTCTCGTTGTGCGCCGCCCAGTGCGCGTGGCCCAGTTCGTGAATATGAAACGCGTGGCGCAGTGCCTCAGTGAAGCCCATCGCATCGGATGCCGCGTTGACCGAGTCTTTGATCAGCAGCGCCGCCATCGTGGGCCGCTCGGCGATGCGCTTGGCGAACTCCAGGGTCTTGTCGCCTAGTTCATCCAGCGGAAAGACCTTGGACACCATGCCAAGCCGGTAGGCCTCGTCGGCGTCCAGAAAATCACCGGTCAGCAGAAGCTCTTTGGCCTTACGCGGTCCGAATTCCCAAGGGTGCGCATAGTATTCGACGCCGGGCATGCCCATCCGGACGCCCACCACGTCGCTGAACTTGGCATTGTCGGCGGCGACGATCAGGTCGCACGCCCAGATCAACATCAGGCCCGCCGAGATCGCGTTGCCCTGCACCTGGGCGATGGTGATCTTGCGCAGATCGCGCCAACGGCACGTGTTCTGGAAGAAGTAGTGCCACTCCTGCAGGTAGGTCTTTTCCGCGACGGCCTCACGGTTGGCGCCGTTGATCCGAAAGCTTGGAAGCTGTTCGGCACCCGGTGCCCGCTCCGCCAGGGCCAACTCCGAGCCCAGGTCATGACCAGCAGAGAAGTTCTTGCCGCGCGCCGCCAGGATCACCACCCGGACGGTGTCGTCGGCCTCTGCGCGCAGGAACGCCTCGTCGAGTTGGACCAGCAGGCCGCGACTCTGGGCGTTGTGCGCCTCGGGCCGGTTGAGCCAGATCCGGGCGATGCGGCCCTCGTCGAGGGTTTCGTAGGCCACCAACTGTTCGGACTTCGCGTCAACCGGGACTGCCATAGGCCACCTCGCTCGCTGGAGTTAGACGCTTACACATTACGGCCCGCCCGTAACGTTCCCGTCGCGGGGTTGTGGCACCGTATGCGGCGGAATACGCACTTCGCATAGAGTTATGTCATGCCCGCCAAATCTGACCAGCATGAAATCGACGACGTGCAGCCGCTGGCTGACAGCACGGCCAGCCAGGCCAGGCGCGTCGTAGCGGCCTATGCGACCGATGCCGACGAATGCCGCATCTTCTTGTCGATGCTCGGTATCGGGCCGGCGAAAATCGAGGTGTAAATGCCCCGCGCGGGAGGCCCGGGTTCGAAGGACCCTGCCTCCGGGGAGTCCGACTTCGTCGTGGTCGCCAACCGACTGCCGGTCGACATGGAGCGATTGCCCGACGGCACTACCAATTGGAAACGCAGCCCCGGCGGTTTGGTCACCGCGCTGGAGCCGATATTGCGGCGCCGCCACGGCGCCTGGATCGGGTGGCCGGGAATCGTCGACGACGATGTCGACGTCGAGGATGAGCCCCTCGTCCAAGACGAGCTTCGACTGCACCCGGTGCGCCTGTCCGCCGCCGATGTCGCCGAGTACTACGAAGGCTTTTCCAACGCCGCCCTGTGGCCGTTGTATCACGACGTCATCGTCAAACCGATCTACCACCGCCAATGGTGGGATCGGTACGTCGACGTCAACCGCAGGTTTGCCAAAGCAGCGTCACGCGCGGCCGCCCGGGGCGCGACTGTCTGGGTGCAGGATTACCAGCTGCAACTGGTGCCCAAAATGCTGCGCGAACTACGGCCCGACCTGACGATCGGATTCTTTCTGCACATCCCGTTCCCACCCGTAGAGCTGTTCATGCAGATGCCCTGGCGCACCGAGATCGTGGAAGGACTGCTCGGCGCGGACCTGGTGGGGTTCCATCTTCCCGGGGGTGCCCAGAACTTCCTGATTCTGGCGCGACGCCTGATCGGAGCGAACACCTCCCGCGCGTCGGTGGGGGTGCGGTCGCGATTCGGCCATGTGGAGCTGGAGGGGCGCGATGTTCGGGTGGGCGCCTTCCCCATCTCGATCGACTCGGCCGAACTCGACCACAAGGGCCGGGATCGCAACATCCGCCGACGGGCCAAACAGATCCGTGCCGAGATCGGTAATCCCCACAAGATTCTGCTCGGCGTCGACCGGCTGGATTACACCAAGGGCATCGACGTGCGGCTCACGGCCTTTTCCGAACTGCTCGCCGAGGGCCGCGTCAAGCACGACGACACCGTGCTGGTCCAGCTCGCCACGCCCAGCCGTGAACGCGTGGAGAGCTACCAGAAGCTGCGCGAGGACATCGAGCGCCAGGTGGGCCACATCAACGGCGAATACGGCGAAGTCGGCCACGCCGTCGTGAGTTACCTGCACCGCCCGATTCCCCGCGACGAGCTCATTGCGTTCTTCGTGGCCGCCGATGTCATGCTCGTCACCCCGCTGCGCGACGGGATGAACCTGGTGGCCAAGGAATACGTCGCTTGCCGCAGCGACCTCGGCGGCGCACTGGTACTCAGCGAATTCACCGGCGCCGCAGCCGAACTCCGGCAGGCCTACCTGGTCAACCCGCATGACACCGAAGGCGTCAAAGATGCCATCGAAGCCGCGCTCAACCAATCCGCCGAGGACGGGCGACGTCGGATGCGTGCCCTGCGGCGTCAGGTACTGGTCCACGATGTCGACCGGTGGGCCCAGGCGTTCCTGGATGCGCTAGCCGAGGGTAGTCCACCAAACCGCTAAATCCGTGGTGTGGCTGCAGGCCCCGCCAAAGCACTCGGACCACCACCGGACGGCATGTACACCTTCAGCGAGTTTGGCCAGGTCAGAGCCATTGTGGTGCAGGTCATCCTGGAACGTGTTCTAGTTTGCCCAGACGATCTGACGCGCCTCGCGGCCCGGAGCGTCAGTCCACTAATCCGGTCGCCGCGAAGGTGCGTTTCGGATCGCGTCCAGCAAAGTAGTTCTGCAGCGCGTGGCCGAGGTCGTCGGGATCCCACGCCTGTGCATCCGTGGCGAATCGGTGCTCGACGGTGGGCGCTGCCATCAGCGTCACCTGCGGGCCGTAGACGATGAAAACCTGGCCGTTGATGTCTTTGGCCGTCGGAGACGCCAGGAATCGCACGAGGGTCACCACGTGCTCGGGCGAGAGCGGATCGATCTTGCCGTCGGCGGCCTCGGGCGCATCGCCGAAGACGCCGACGGTCATCGCGGTCCTGGCCCGCGGCGCGATCGCATTCGCGCAAACGCCGTACTGGCCGAGCGCGCGCGCCGCTGTCAGGGTGAGCGCGGTGATGCCCGCCTTCGCTGCGCCGTAGTTCGCCTGCCCGACCGGGCCGACCAACCCCGCCTCTGACGAGGTGTTGATGATGCGGCCGTAGACCGATCCGCCGGCTTCTTTGGCTTTGGACCGCCAGTAGGTGGCGGCGTTTCGCGTCAGCAGGAAATGGCCACGCAGGTGCACGGCGATCACCGCGTCCCACTCTTCATCGGACATGTTGAACAACATCCGGTCGCGGGTGATCCCGGCGTTGTTCACCACAATGCTCAGTCCGCCCAATTCGTCGGCGCAGCTGACCATTTCGTCGGCGGTCGCGCGCTGGCTGATGTCGCCTGTGACCGCCACCGCTTTGGAGCCGGCGGCGGTGATCTCGTCGATGACATCGGAGGCATCCAGGGCGGCGGCGATGTCGTTGACGACGACGGTCGCGCCGGCGCGGGCCAAGCCGATCGCCTCCGCGCGGCCCAGTCCCGCGGCCGCACCCGTCACCACCGCGACCTTTCCGGACAGATCGGCCGCATTCGTGCTGCTAGTCAATTTTATGAATACCTCTAGTCAGTGTTATTCGCTGCGCAGTAGCGCAGCACGCGGGCATTCGGCGATCGCCTGCTCCGCCAGCGCCGCCTGATCGGCCGGGATCGGGTCGGTCTTCACCACCGCGTAGTCCTCGTCATCGAGGTCGAAGATATCCGGCGCGATTCCCAAGCACACCGCGTTGCCCTCACACCGGTCGTGGTCGACTATCACCCGCACGACACCCTCCTTGGACATGGCTTTCAATTCGGTAGGCCCACCATACGACGAGTCCCGCACGGGTCCGGGAGAGCGGTCGCTGGACCCTCAGACTAGAACGTGTTACAACCAGGGAAGCGAATGGGTGGCCGTTGACGCAGGCCGCCGCGCAACTCACCGACGACTGAAGGGCGGCCGGAATGCGCATCAGTTACACCCCGGAGCAGGAGGAGTTGCGTCGCGAACTGCGGTCGTACTTCGCCAAGCTGATCACCCCGGAACGCCGTGAGGCGCTGAGCTCGACGTCCGGTGAGGTCGGCGAAGGCAACGTCTACCGCGAGACGGTGGCTCAGATGGGCAAGGACGGGTGGCTCACCCTGAACTGGCCCAAGGAATACGGCGGCCAGGACCGCTCCCCGATGGACTCGCTGATTTTCACCGACGAGGCCGCGATCGCCGGAGCCCCCGTCCCGTTCCTGACCATCAACAGCGTCGCGCCGACCATCATGTCCTTCGGCAGCGAGGAGCAGAAGAAGTTCTTCCTGCCCAAGATCGCTGCCGGCAACCTGCACTTCTCCATCGGCTACTCCGAACCCGGTGCCGGCACCGACCTGGCCAACCTGAGAACCACCGCGGTTCGCGACGGCGACGACTATGTGATCAACGGCCAGAAGATGTGGACCAGCCTGATCGCGTACGCCGACTACGTCTGGCTGGCTGCGCGCACCAACACCGAAGCCAAGAAGCACCGCGGGATCTCGATGCTGATCGTCCCGACCAGCGCTGAGGGTTTCTCCTGGACACCCGTGCACACGATGTCAGGCGTGGACACCAGCGCCACCTATTACCAGGACGTCCGCGTTCCGGTGGCCAACCGGGTGGGCGAGGAGAACGCCGGCTGGAAGCTGGTCACCAACCAGCTCAACCACGAGCGCGTCGCGCTGGTATCGCCGATGCCGATCATCATGGCGCTCAACCAGGTTCGGGAGTGGGCGCAGAACACCAAGGATGCGGCCGGCACCCGACTGATCGATTCGGAGTGGGTACAGCTCAACCTGGCCCGGGTGCACGCCAAGGTCGAGGTCCTCAAGCTGATCAACTGGGAGTTGGCGTCTTCGGAGTCGGCCGCGCCGTCGCCTGCGGACGCTTCGGCGGCCAAGGTGTTCGGCACCGAGCTGGCCACCGAGGCTTACCGGCTGCTGATGGAGGTGCTGGGCACCGCGGCAACCGTGCGACAGGATTCACCGGGCGCATTGCTGCGGGGCCGGGTTGAGCGGATGCACCGGGCGTGCTTGATCCTGACCTTCGGCGGCGGCACCAACGAAGTGCAGCGCGACATCATCGGCATGGTGGCGCTCGGCCTGCCCCGAGCCAGCCGCTAACGAATTCTGGAGAACCCATGGACTTCTCATCAACCGAAGCCGCGCAGGATCTCGGCGGTCTGGTCGACACAATCGTGGACGCGGTGTGCACACCCGAACATCAGCGCAAACTGGACGGCCTCGACCAACGGTTCGACCGCGAGCTGTGGGGCAAGCTTGCCGACGCCGACATCCTGTCCACTGCCGCACCAGAATCGTTGGGCGGAGGTGGTTTCGGCGTGCTCGAGGAGGTCGCCGTGTTGGTCAGCCTGGGTCGCCAGCTGGCCGCTGTGCCCTACCTGGAATCGGTAGTGCTGGCGGCCGGCGCGCTGGCCCGGTTCGGTTCCACGGAACTTCAGCAGGAGTGGGGCGTGCCCGCGGTGAGCGGCAAGAAGATCCTTACCGTCGCGCTGAACGGCGAAATGGGTGACGGGCCGGTGCAGGCCGTGAGTTCCGGCGACGGCTTCCGGCTGTCGGGGACCCGCACCCAGATCGATTACGGGCCGGTCGCCGACGGCTTCTTGGTCCCCGCCGAAACCGATTCCGGTACTTCCGTTTTCCTGATCGCTGCCGACGACCCCGGTGTTGCGGTGACCGCGCTGGACACCACCGGGCATGGCAGCGTCGGACACCTCCGACTGAACGGTGTCGAGGTGGATCGGAAGCGGATCGTCGGCGGCGACGACGTCGTCAGCTGGGCAACGACGTTGGGTGTGTTGGGCCGCACCGCGTTCCAGCTTGGCGTGCTGGACCGCGGCTTGCACTTGACCGCCGAATACGCGCGTACCCGCGAGCAGTTCGACCGGCCGATCGGCAGCTTCCAAGCGGTGGGGCAACGGCTGGCGGACGGCTACATCGACGTCAAGGGACTGCGGCTGACGTTGACCCAGGCAGCGTGGCGACTCAGTGAGGATGCCCCCGCAAGCGGGAGGGACCCCCGGCCCGCTGAGATCGACGTCGCCACCGCGGCGTTCTGGGCGGCGGATGCCGGACATCGAGTGGCGCACAGCATCGTTCACGTGCATGGCGGCGTTGGCATCGATATCGACCACCCGGTACACCGCTATTTCCTGGCCGCCAAGCAAACCGAATTCGCGCTGGGCGGCGCCACCGGGCAACTGCTCAAGATCGGCCGCGAGCTGGCGGACACCCCCGCCTAGCTGTGACCGACCTTCCTACCGTCACCGACCTGCTGAGGCGCCTGGCCGAGGTCGACGATCGGGGGGTCTACTTCGAGGATTCGTTCGTCAACTGGCGCGACCACCTGAGACACGGCGCCGCGGTGGCAGCGACGCTGCGCGAACGACTCGACCCGGACCGGCCCCCGCACGTCGGGGTGCTGTTGGAGAACACCCCGTTCTTCTCCGCGGTGCTGGTCGCCGCGGGAATGTCGGGCATCGTGCCGGTGGGCCTCAACCCAGTGCGCCGAGGCGCGGCGCTGCATCGCGACATCGACCATGCCGACTGCCAGCTGGTGCTGGCGGACACGAATTCGGCGGCAACACTCGGCGACACCGACCACATCAACGTCGACTCCGCGGTGTGGGCCGACGAGGTGGCCGCACACCGCGACGCCGAGATGCGCTTCCAGTCCGCCGGGGCCGACGACCTGTTCATGTTGATCTTCACATCAGGTACCAGCGGTGAGCCCAAGGCGGTCAAGTGCAGTCACGGCAAGGTCGCGATCGCCGGGGTGACGATGACCGATCGGTTCAGCCTCGGCCGCAACGACGTGTGCTATGCATCGATGCCGTTGTTCCACTCGAACGCGGTCCTGGTCGGATGGGCGGTATCGCTAGCCTGCCGCGGTTCAATGGTGTTGCGGCGCAAGTTCTCTGCGTCGCAATTTCTGCCCGATGTCCGCCGGTACGGCGCGACTTACGCCAACTACGTGGGCAAGCCGTTGTCGTACGTGCTCGCCACACCCGAGCGACCGGACGACGCCGACAATCCGCTGCGTGCGGTGTACGGCAACGAGGGCGCGCCGGGGGACATCGAGCGTTTCGCCTCCAGATTCGGCTGCCTGGTCATCGACGGGTTCGGGTCGACGGAGGGCGGGGTGGCGATCGGCCGCACACCGGACACCCCGCCCGGCGCCCTGGGCCCGCTGCCCGACGGCATCGAGATCATCGACGTCGACACCGGTCTGCCCTGCGCGGTCGGAGTGGTCGGCGAGCTGGTGAACGCGGGCGGCCCAGGGCGTTTCGAGGGCTACTACAACGATCCCGAGGCCAACGCGCAGCGGATGGCCGGTGGCGTCTACCACAGTGGCGACCTGGCCTACCGCGATGAGGCCGGGTATGCGTATTTCGCCGGTCGGCTCGGCGACTGGTTGCGGGTCGACGGCGAGAATCTGGGGACCGCGCCTATCGAGCGGGTGCTGGCGCGCTATCCGGACGTGACTGAGGTGGCGGTGTACGCGGTGCCGGACCCCGCCGTCGGCGACCAGGTGATGGCCGCGCTGGTATTGGCGCCCGGCGCTGAATTCGACGCCGGCAAATTTCGTGCGTTCCTCGCCGAACAGACCGACCTCGGGCCCAAGCAGTGGCCGTCGTACGTGCGGGTCAGCGCGAGTCTGCCACGAACCGCGACCTTCAAAGTGCTCAAGCGGCAGCTGTCGGCCGAGGGCCTCGACTGCGCCGATCCGGTATCGCCCATCCGCCGGTAGGTGTCGTGAACCGCCCGGTTGACACCAGCTTTCGCGAACTGTCAGATAACCTCCCGGCGACCATCGGAGTCGCTGTCGCCGTCGTCGGGGCCAAACCGGTTTCGCTGGGGGCGTGGTCGTCCGGCGTCGCATGGTCGACGATCAAGGTGCCCTTGGCGATTGCGGCCCTGCGCGCACGACCGGACAGCACCGACCTGGTACTGAAGACGATCACCCAATCCGACAACACCGCCGCCGAGGAGCTGTGGTCACGACTGGGCGATCCCGCCGCACAGCTTGTGCAATCCGTCATCCGTGAAGCGGGCGACGCAACGACCGTCGTCGAATCACGGCGACTGCGTGCCGAATACACGCCGTTCGGCCAAACGCAATGGTCGCTGACCGACCAGGCCCGGTTCGCCGCCGGGCTGGCAGAGGTATCGGGCGCCTCCGAGGTCATCGACCTGATGCGCAACCTCAGTACCGAGCACTGTTGGGGTTTGGCCGCCAAAGGCTTTGCCGCAAAAGGTGGTTGGGGCCCGGGGATCGCCGCCGACTACCTTGTCCGCCAGTTCGCGATCGTATCCGGGACCGTCGGCGTTGCAGTCGCGGCCGAAACCCACGACGGCGGATACGAGGCGGGGGTCGACGTCGTCAACACATTGACCGATTGGGTTGTCGACTATCTTTCCGAGCTAACCCAGCAGTGACGGCACGATCGCGTCGATCAGGTGCGGGCCGGGCTCGGCGAACGCCGTGCGCAGTGCGTCGGCGAATTCCTCGGCGGTAGTAGCCCGCCGGGCCGGAACGCCCAGACCTTCGGCGATCTTGACGAAATCGATTGTGGGATTGGATAAATCGAGCAGATTCAGCGCCTTGGGACCGGGCGCCGATCCGGCTCCCACTCGTTGTAGCTCAATGCGCAGGATGTCATAGGCGCCGTTGTCGTAAATGACGGTGGTGACATCGAGGTTTTCCCGTGCCTGGGTCCACAGGCCCGAAATCGTATACATCGCAGAGCCATCGGATTCCAGACAGAGCACCGGCCGGTCGGGCGCGGCGACCGCGGCTCCAACCGCAGCGGGGATTCCGTAGCCGATGGCCCCGCCGGTCAAGGTCAGCCAATCGTGCGCCGGTGCACCGGCGGTCGCGGCCGTCAGTGGCACACCGGAGGTGTTGGACTCGTCGACGACGATCGCGTGTTCGGGCATCAGCGCGCCGACCACGTCGGCCACTGACGCGGCGGTCAGCGCACCGGAGGGCAGTTGTGGGCGAGACGGCGACGCAACAGCAGCTGCCGTACCGGGTGCCACGTCGTCAGCCAGCGCCGCCAATGCGGCGGCTGCGCCGGTGGGACCGGCAAGCACCTGGACGCTGCATCCCTCCGGCACCAGATCGCTCGGCTTTCCGGGATAGGCGAAGAATGACACCGGCGCCGTCGCCCCGGCCAGCACCAGGTGTTTGGTGCCCTCGAGTTGGGCCACCACGGCCTCGCCGAAATAAGGGATCCGCTCGACTACCGGAACCCCGGCGCCGCGTTCTAGCCGCGTCGGGAATGTCTCACAGTAGCAACGGGTCCCGGTGGCTGCGGCGATCCGGGCAGCCGCGGCCAACCCTGCGCCGTGGGTGGCGTCGCCGCCGATCAGAAGCACCGTGGGTTCGTCTGTCCGCAACGCCTTGGCAACCAGTTCGACCGCGTCGGTGTCGATGTCCACCGGCTTAAGCTGCCGCGGCGACACCACACCGGTTTGGGCGCCCTCGGTCCAGGAAACGTCTGCCGGCAGAATCAGGGTCGAAATCCGCTTGTCGGAGCGGGCTTTGGTGATCGCCTCGGTGGCATCGGCTGCGACATCGCTGGTGTCACCGGTGCGATGCACCCAACCTGAGACACTACCGGCGAGCGCGTCGATGTCGGATTCCAGTGGGGCGTCGTACTTCTTGTGGTAGGTGGCGTGATCGCCGACGACGACCACCATCGGCACCCGGGCGCGCCGGGCGTTGTGCAGGTTGGCCAGTCCGTTACCCAGGCCGGGGCCCAGATGCAGCAGTACCGCCGCCGGCCGGTCGGTGATACGCGCGTAGCCGTCGGCCGCGCCGGTGGCGATGCCCTCGAAGAGGGTCAGCACGCCGCGCATCTGCGGCACCGTGTCCAAGGCCGCGACGAAGTGCATCTCGGAGGTGCCGGGGTTGGCGAAGCACACGTCGACACCCCCGTCGACGAGGGTATTGATCAGAGCCTGCGCGCCGTTCACGCTTCGACTGTAGATGCTCCTCAAATGTCCAACGCGACGCGGGCGACCACTTCCGTCCGCCGTACGTACCCGCCACCGAACAGCACAACATGCGCGAGCAGGGCAAAGAGCTGGTGCAGCCCGACGCGGGTGCGCCAGCCCGGTCTCAGCGGGCGCACCCGCTGGTAGCCGTCGAGAATGTCGTCATAGTGCGGGCAGCCGAATAGCGCGAGCATCGCCAGGTCGCTCTCACGGTGACCGCCGTGCGCAGCCGGATCGATGAGCACCACCCCGGCCGTCGTCCACATCACGTTGCCGCCCCACAGATCGCCGTGCAGCCTGGCCGGCGAGTCGTCGTCGTCGAAATCGCCGGCTCGGCAACGAGCCGCGACCGCGTCGACCGCGGCAGAAGTCGAAGCGTCCAGGCGCTGTGTCGCAAGCGCGCCCATCGGGGCCAACCGCTCGTCGGCGTAAAACTCGCCCCAATGCCGGTGCGCGCGCAGCGACATCGGCAACGGCTGTGACAGCGGCCCGAAGAATCCGGGCCCGTCCCATCCGTCGGGACCGGCACCGAAGCCCGCGGCCCCCGCGTCGTGGGTTACGGCCAGTCGGCCACCGAACTCGATCGCCGCTTGCGGGCTCGGATTCACCGGATCAAGCCGCTGCATTGTCAGGCTCGTCGCGTCCACCGACACCACCGGAACACAGGGCACGCCGCCCTCGACCGCCGAAAGCCATTGCAGCCCAGCGGCTTCACACGCGAAGAAGCCTGCGGGTGCACCCAGGCGGCGCTTGACGAAGTCGGTCACATGACCGGGCAGCTCACGCAGTCACGTGAGCGGCATGCACGTCGTCGGCCGGTCTGGCCTCGGTCTGCTCCTTGGCCCACCGGTAGTCGGGTTTACCTGCCGGTGAACGCTTGACTTCGTCAACCAGCCAAAGGCTGCGCGGCACTTTGTATCCCGCGATCTCGGCCCGCACAAAAGTGTCGAGCTCAGAAAGCTTCGGCCTCGACCCGGGACGGGCCTGCACCACGGCCGCCACGTGCTGGCCGTAACGCGGGTCGGGGACGCCGACCACCAGCGCGTCGAAGACGTCGGGATGGCCCTTGAGCGCAGCCTCGACCTCCTCGGGGTAGATCTTCTCGCCGCCGCTGTTGATCGACACCGAGCCGCGACCGAGCATCGTGACGGTGCCGTCCTGCTCGACCTGGGCGTAGTCGCCCGGAATGGCATAGCGGACACCGTTGATCGTCTTGAACGTCTCGGCGGTCTTCTTCTCGTCTTTGTAGTAGCCGACCGGGATGTTGCCCTTCTTCGCGATGAAGCCGCGCACACCTGAGCCGGGCACCACTTCGTTGCCGTCGTCGTCGAGGACGACGGTGCGGTGGTCGATCGTCACCCGCGGACCTCCGCTGTGCGGCGCGTCCTTGGCAACGATGCTGGTGCCCCCGAACCCGGTCTCCGAAGAGCCAATTGAGTCGGTGATGACCCGGTTGGGTAGCAGCTCAAGGAACTTGTCCTTGATGCTCGGTGAGAACAGTGCCGCGGTGGAGGCGAGCAGGAACAGCGAAGACAGGTCGTACTCGGTTCCCTTTTCCTGGTGCGCCAGCAGCGCGTCGAGCAGCGGGCGCGCCATCGCGTCGCCGGTGAAGAACAGCAGGTTCACCTTGTGGTCGTGGATTCTGCGCCACACCTCGTCGGCGTTGAATTCCGGGGCGAGGACCGTGGTTTGGCCCGAGAAGATCGACATCCAAGTGGCCGACTGGGTGGCGCCGTGGATCATTGGTGGAATCGGGTATCGAATCATCGGCGGGTTCGCCGCCGCGGCCTTGGCCAGGTCGTGCTCGTCTTTGATGAATTCGCCCGTGGCGAAGTCAGTTCCGCCGAACAGCACCCGGTAGATGTCCTCGTGGCGCCACATCACACCCTTGGGAAACCCGGTGGTGCCGCCGGTGTAGAGCAGGTAGATGTCGTCGGCGCTGCGCCCGCCGAAATCGCGCTCGGGTGAGCTGTCGGCGATCGCAGCATAGAACTCGACACCGCCATAGCTCTCATAGGCGGCGTCGCTGCCGTCCTCGATCACCAGGACCGTCTTCACGTTTGGGGTATCCGGTAGTACATTGGCAACCCGGTCGGAGTACTGGCGCTCGTGGACCAGCGCAACCATGTCAGAGTTGTCGAACAGGTAGCGAAGTTCGCCCTCGACGTAGCGATAGTTGACGTTAACCAGGATCGCGCCCGCCTTGACGATGCCCAGCATCGCAATAACGATCTCGATGCGATTGCGGCAGTAGAGGCCGACCTTGTCGTCCTTCTGCACACCGTGGTCGAGCAGGTAGTGCGCGAGGCGGTTAGCCTTCTCCTCGAGTTGGGCGTAGGTCAGTTGCTCGTCACCGCAGATCAGGGCAACACGGTCGGGGACGGCGTCGATGGCATGCTCAGCCAGATCCGCAATATTCAGGGCCACGGCCACCAAATTAGAACGTGTTACATTTCTTGACAAGCTGATGCTCATTGACGAGGGAAAGGCGATAGCAGTGGCCGAGGCTCCAGCAAACGAACAATCGGGTCCCGACGCGCTGGTCGAGCAGCGCGGTCACACCCTCATCGTCACCCTGAACCGGCCACACGCCCGCAATGCCCTGAGCACGGAAATGATGGAAATCATGGTCCAGGCCTGGGACCGCGTCGACAACGACGACGACATCCGTTGTTGCATCCTGACCGGGGCCGGTGGCTACTTCTGCGCGGGCATGGACCTCAAGTCAGCAACCAAGAAGCCGCCGGGCGATTCGTTCAAGGACGGCAGCTACGACCCGTCGCGCATCGACGCGCTGCTGAAGGGCCGCCGGCTGACCAAGCCACTGATCGCCGCCGTCGAAGGGCCCGCGATCGCCGGGGGCACCGAGATTTTGCAGGGCACCGACATCCGGGTCGCCGGGGAAAGCGCCAAGTTCGGCATCTCCGAGGCCAAGTGGAGCCTGTACCCGATGGGCGGCTCGGCCGTGCGCCTGGTGCGGCAGATCCCCTACACGGTGGCCTGCGACCTACTGCTCACCGGCCGGCACATCACTGCCGCCGAGGCCAAGGAGATTGGCTTGATCGGGCACCTGGTGCCTGACGGCCAGGCCCTGACCAAGGCGCTCGAGATCGCCGAGCTCATCGAGAACAACGGCCCGCTGGCCGTGCAGGCCATCCTGCGGGCGATTCGCGAGACTGAAGGCATGCACGAGAACGACGCATTCAAGATCGACACCCAGATCGGTATCAAGGTGTTCCTGTCCGACGACGCCAAGGAAGGCCCCCGGGCGTTCGCCGAGAAGCGCAAGCCCAACTTCCAGAACCGCTAGCGCTGGGCGAGCGCCTACCCTCCTTCGCCGAGCTGGGGGCACCTCCCGCTTGCGGGGGAGAACTCACTGCGAGATTTCGGCCGCTTTTTCGCAGTGAGTTCACACTCGGCGTCCTTGTCAGAGCCCAACGTGACACTTCGTATGTGGGAGAGCCATTCCTCGGCAGTGAAGCCATCAAATCGGGCGCGTTGACGGCCTATCGGCTGCGAAGCCGATGCGTCGCGGTCCGACAGCTGCGGATACACCGATAACAACGCCCGGATCCTCGGTTCGGCCGCACTCATCGCCGACTCCACCGGCGGCCGCTCATACTTCGGTGGCCCGTCGCTGGCCAACGCGGCCGCGACAGTCTTCCGGGCCACACCCAGCTGCTTGGCAATCGCCCGCTGCGACAACTTCTCGCTGTGATGCAAGTGCAGGATCAACGCCCAGTCTTCCAAGGAGATCACCCATCCGATCGTGGTTGGGTGGCCTATTTTTCAACCGGCGTTACTGGTCCCCTTTTCGACCGGCGTCAACTGCCATCACCTGTCGGTAGTGGCGCCAGATCGCGCGCTGCGTGACTTCATCGGTGACGTGGCTCGTCAGGTGCCCGTCCGCGTCTCGATATTCGCGACTAAGCCCGCGGCTCAGATCAAGCCACTCAGGGGATCGTGCGTCCATCCCGCGTTGGTTACGCTCGTATATTTCCGCGTCGTCGGCCAGCAGCAGCCCGGCGGGACCGACGGAACCCATCGTGTTGCGAAACAGCTTTGAGTTGAGCTCGGCGGCTCCGTCGAGCTGCAGCGCCGTGACGTATTGCACCGTGCGGTCGACCGCGCGCGGTGAGATCACAAACACCTGGATTTCGGCGAGGAACAGGTTGGGGAAGATCATTGCGTGCGGGGGCCCGTCGAGGATGTACTCGTCGCCCTGGTCCCCATACGACTCCCGCATCCGCCGCACGTACTCGGGCATCCGCTCCGGTGACGAGCTGACCCAAGACAGCGGTCCGGCACGGCGGAACTGCGGAGCCACCAACAGCTCGCTGTGGCCGCAGTCGAGTTCGCGCGCACCCGCGACGGATTTCCCGCCGAACAGCCCGGTGAGCGGCCCCGGGGCGACCGAGAAGATCGAGCCGTGCACGAAGTTGGGGTGATACCCGTCGACCTCGTTCTCCACCAACATCTTCCAGTTCGCGGTGACTTCGTGTGCGAGCCAGCCACAGTCCAGCCGCACACGGCCGTTCGGCGACAACCGCGTCAAACGGTCGAACACCGCTGTCGCATCACCGAGGTGATCGTCGAGCCCGGGACCGTCGGCGCCGACTGACCCGAACACGAAGCCGTGGATAGCGTCGACCCGCGCCGCACCGTCGATGTCGATCGAGCCGTCCGACCGACGCAGCATCGTGACGGGCCGCGCTCCGAGCGTCCGCCGGATCGCATCACCAGGATTCGGAATCTCGCTGTCGTGGCCGACGAAGACCCAGCCCCAGTGCCAGATGCGTCTTAGCTCTTCGGCATAGATACGCGGGTCCGTGTAGAGCGAACCGTGTACCCGGCTCGGCTCGATGAGGCCGTCCAGACCTATATCAGACATCGTCACCGATCACACCCCGCCTGAGTTGCGCCGTCCGAGGCGAGCGCCGTCCATCGAGAGCTCAATCCCTAGTCGCATCACGTCTCGTGCGCAGAGCTGTATGCGACATGGCCTTCCGAGCCCAACGCTTGGACGCCGAACGTGGCGAATCCGGCGCCCCCATGAGGCACCCAACGCCGACCGGGCATACCGCTGCGTGCTCATCGGAAGCTGTTTTTGAGAAGCCGGGATCGGATCGGGTTCCCGGCGCGCAGGCTCCGAATTACGGTCTGTGCAGCCAGTTGGCCTGGGATCCCCGATATGCCACCACTGGGGTGGGTTCCTGAACCGGTCAGGAACAGGCCCGGGACGGGGGTGCGGTAACCACCGAGGCCGAGCGCGGGACGCAGCGGACCAAAACGCTGAAACAGTGCGTCAAGGTGATAGATGTTACCGTCCGGCACGTTGAACCGTGTCTCGATATCGGGCGCCGCGAGTACCGAACGGCTGATCTCAAGTTCCTCGATGCCGTCGTAGTAGTGGGAGGCCGCGTCGATAACCCGTTGGCCGATCTTGTCTCGGACGTCGTCCCAGGGTTCATGGGCTCGAACAGGTGCGATTCCACTCCAGATCCACGCGGTGTCCTGGCCCTCGGGGGCCTGGCTCGGGTCGGTTGCGGTGGGGACGGTGAAGATGACCGGGATGGGGTCGGGCCATCGGCGTGCGACCACCGCCTCCCAGGCTGAGATGTGTTCCTCTAGCGTGTTCCACGCGGTGACCGGCACCCGCAGGTCGAATCCGTCGGACCGTTTGAGATTGTGGCGCGGCATGGTCAGTCGGCCGCGTAGAGCGATATTGATCTTTAGAGAGCCACCTTCGGTGAGTCTGGTTGGGAGGTGCTCGGCGCGGCGGGCGAGATGCTCGGGGAGCATCCCGCGGGGAAGCAGTCTCGTCAGGGTGGTCTTGGGGCTGCAGGCGGTCAGCACAGCCCGTGCCCCGATCTCCTCGCCGGTTGCGAGCCGCACACCGGTGACCCGGCCCGCCTTCGTCGTCAACGACTCGACGGCGGCGCCGGTACGGACTCGCCCTCGGTAGTCGAGCAGATGATTATGCAACGCCTTGGGAAGCCCACCGGTACCGCCGCCGAACATCGCGACGCCTCCGATGCGGTGCAACAGACCGACGTAGATCAGAGCCCACCCGGTACCGTCCTGTGTCATCCAGGAGAATGGCGGCATGGCAGCGAGCGCGCCGCGCGTCAGTGGGTGCTCGAACCGCTCGGCGATGAGTTCGGCGTGGGAGGCGCTCATGAGCCGCACGAGCGGGTCGATATGTCGTAACGCTTTGGGGCTCTTGCGGATCGCAGCGCCGATCACCTCCCGGGAGAGTCTGGTCGGGTGCGAGAGCATGTAGGGAAGGACGAAATCCATCGCCACATCCAGGTCCCGCGCCAGCTGCAGCCACGCCGTCGCATCCCGAGGCGAGAAACGTCGGATCTCGTCGGCGGTCCTAACTGGATCGCACCAGATGGCCAGCGACGCTCCCTCGGGGTCGACCTGAGCGTGCGTGGCAGGAAGGATGAACTCTCGCAGACCGTATCGCTCGAGCCTGAGATCGCGTTTAATGGAGGTGGCTCGCCATAAGGATCCTTGGATCGACCCCTCGTTGATCATGTGGTTCGGCGCGTCGGCCAGGGTGGGGTTGGTAGAGGTCATCCCGCCGATTGTCGGCGAAGCTTCCAGTACCTCCACCCTTAGCCCCGCCTGCGCGAGGTAGCAGGCCGATACCAGGCCGTTGTGACCGGCACCCACGACGACCACGTCTATTTCGTCTCGATTGCTCACCTAGATAACGACTTTCAGCGCTTGCCGATGAACGTGGAAGGGATTGCGTCAGGGGCTGGAAGCCCGAGGAGGGACGCGAGGATGTGCGTGGCGGGGTTGCTTTCTGCCATCGTGGACTCGGCCGGAAGTAGCCCGGCCGCCGTCAGGACATTGGCGACCTGGATCATCGTGACCGATAGGAAAATCGCCGCGAAGACTTCGTAGAACTCGAAGTGCCTGACCATGTGGCCGGTCAGCTCCTCGTACCGGCTGATGGTCTGCCGGGCGGTAGGAAACCCTTCCGGCAGAGGCACGCCGATCCCGTCTGTGTGGTGACGCATCACGAAAAGCCACCATCCCAAATCGAATTCGGGACTCCCGAGGGTCGCCAGTTCCCAGTCAAGGACTGCGGCGATCGAAAGGTCTTCAGAATAGACGAGGTTGGCGAGTCTGGCGTCGCCGTGACAAAGCACGGTGGGTTCGCCCGCGGGCAGATTCTCCGAAGCCCATTGCAGCGCCGCGTCGATCGTTGGATAACGTCTGTCACCGGCCGCCCAGGCGTAGGTCTGCTGGTAATGGGTCAGTTTCTGCTCGACGCCGGTGGCGCCCAGATCGGCGCGGTCGACGAACTGGAGCCCCAGGTGCTTCCAGTCCAGGGCGTGGATGTGGGCGAGCACTCGTAACCCGTTGTCGTACATCTTCGCCCGTCGTGACGGGGTGAGTTCAGTCGTCCAGCCGATCGTGGTAAACGGCGGGTCGTCGGCGGCGATCTGACCCGCCACCCGGTCCATGATCATGAACGGCGCGCCGACGACGTCTCGGTCGGTCTCGAACCATCGCACCATCGGAAGTGGGATCGCTGTGGACTCTCGGAGGACCTTCATGATCCGGTACTCGCGTTCCAGATCGTAGGTGAGAAAGACACCTTGTCCTGTGGGCTGGATTCGTGCGACCAGCGGATGGCTGTGTTCAGACCCGTGCTCGACCCATGCGGCGTCGAAAAGGACGGTGTTGTTCGACATGCCGCTCGTGCTCTGAACCTCGAGGTGGTCGATACGGACGTGTTTATCGTCGCCGATTGTCGACGATAGCCATTTCTGCAGACTCTTTTGAAGTTTCGCGGGGTCGAGCGTGTTGGCCATTGCCATGGTCTGTCTCCTGTTCGGCGCTTCCGGTAGACCGGTTCAGACCTGAACCGACTCAAGTGAACGAAATTGCTGCATGTACAGGCGGTAGGTCCGGAACATCATGTAGTCCTGGAACTCGCCGACGGTGCCTGCAACTCCGTCCAGCGTCCACGTGGCGCCGGCGGCGAAGAAGATGTAGTTACCGTAGACACCCGGCCACCGCAACGCATTCGAGCCGACACCCTCCGCGTGCATGGTGCGACCGAGATGGTCGTGCCCCTCGATGATCTCGCGTAGGGGACGGCCGTCGTCGCCGCGCTCGGTCACCCGGCGGGTGCCGCCAACGAGTTCCCCAAGGATCCCGTCCTTGACATAGAAGCCACCGCGGATCGTCTCAGTGGTGCCTTGGACCGGATCCTCGTCCCAGGGCAGATCACTGGCCGCCCAGATGTGGAAGGCGTGATCGGGCGACACGGCTGCCGAGGAGTATCCGACGCGAGCCTTATGCATGTGGCCGAGCATGGGGCGGGGACCCCAGGAGCGGTCTTTCATCGTCAACGAGTCGACGACGTCGATCTCCTCGCCGTTGACGACGATGTGGCCGTTGACATATCCGAACTGCTCGTAGTGTCCGGTCGTGAGCTCGCCCGGAATTTGCTTCACGAGGTCCGACACCCCCGGAATCACCTCTCCGTGACGGGTGAGTTTCGAGTAGTACGGTTCGCGCGCCGCGACGTAGGTAAGGTCAAACTCGCATCCCACACTTCGATAGGTGTAGCGCACCGATTTCTGCGGCTCGATAGTATGCATGGTCAGGCCGTTCGGCAGTGCGACGTCGAACATGTTGGCGCCCTGGGGGATCGGCATGTGAACATCCCAGCCGTAGTGCATGATGACCGACATATCCGCACCGTTGCCGTCCCATAACCATGGACCGCCGGTCGCCGTGCCCTCGTTGGGTCGGAAGTAGTGGTAGATCATGCCCATCATGTTGCGTTCCGGAAGTTTGAAGGTGATAAACGAACTCTCGTTCCACCATGGATCGTCTGTGCGGGGGTGAAAGTTGTGGTCGGCCGGGTTGATGCGATCGGTCCACGTCATGGTGGTTGTCCTCCGTGTAGTAGGTCGCTGATCGAGGAGCCGTGTGTGCCTATTCCTTAAGGCGCGCGCACAGTTCGATGTAGCGCTGCTTGACCCGCTCTGGATCGGTTGGGATCAACCCGGGGGATAGGTCGGCCAACAAGTGGTACCGACAACCTCCGGCGGTGAACTCGTTGAGGTGGGTTGCCACTTCGTCTGGAGTGCCCCAAACGAAGGACTTCTCGACCATCTCCGGCGGGACCTGGTCGAGGATCTCGTAGGTTTCCTCTCGCGTCATACGGGCCGGGAGCATGTCGTTGGCGTAATGCCAGTCGAGCGGGAGAACCGGATCGATCCCCTCGAGCTTCCAGTCGGTTTGATTGAAGCGACCACCGGTTACCGCCCACCACTTCAGCAGCGGGTGCTCCAGATTGTCGAGGAACTCCGAATTGTCGTCGACCAAGAACAATACGTGGTAGAGGCCAAAAGTGAAGTCGTCCAATGACCTGCCGTGCGCGGTCACCGTGGACCCGACCTCCTCAACAAACGCGGCGTACTCCGCCGGACGTGGGAACACGAACGGTGAGCCCGTCACGAGGCCGTCGGCGAATTCCGCGGCGATCGATATCAGCTTGGGCCCACCCCCCATGGCGAAGAACTTCGGCGGGTTGTCCATGCCGGCGCGGCCCAACCAGGCGTCTTGCATGCTCCAGTAGCGACCTTCGAAATCGATGGGCCCGTCGGATTGCATCCAGATCCGGAACAGCCGCAGCGCATCCTCTAGGCGTTTCAACCCCACGCTGCGCTTGCGACCGAACGGAGTGATGTTGCGTGTTTCTCCGGCACCGAGCAGCAGTCGAGCACCGCCGGCGGTGGCCGCCGCGAGTGTGAGCATCGCCTGCATGAGTTCGGGAGGATCGCGACGGATCGCGTCGGAGCTGACCCCCACATTGAAATGTTCTGTACCCGCCTGGGCGGCGGCCGACACCAGAAAACCGTCAGGCATCGAGTCAAGGTCGGGGATCTGTGCAGCCATCGGTGACACATCGGTGTTCCACAACACTCGTGGCCACCAATTGGTCGCGAAGTCCCACACCACCATGCCGTCCACAACACCTGACTGCTCCATGTCATGGGCATAGGAGGCTGCCAGCTTGGAAGGCAACCATCGATTGGCCCAGTAGGCGACAGCTGTCTCGACGTTCGCGGGCATGTCCGCCTCCTCATGTGAGCGATTGGTTCGACTCGGACCGGGGGTGACGCTCAGCACGACCCAGCCGAAACCGGGTGCACGAGAGATATTAATGACTTCTTTCTCATTTGTGAAGAGATTGTCATTTATGGTTGACCAGGAGGTTAGGGACCAGGAGCCCCGCCGTGCACGCGCCTGTCGGGCAGGTGCCGACCTCTGGTGACGTTTAGACTGAGCGACGTGTCATCGCCAGAGGTTGCCCCGCAGGCCCTCAGTCGCTGGGCGCGCCGCCGTGCCCGCACCCGCGAGGTTCTCATTGCCGCCGCGCGCTCGCTGATTGCCGAGAAGGGCGTCGACGGGCTGCGCATCGACCAGATCACCGAACGTGCCGACGTCGCGCAGGGTTCGTTCTACAACCACTTCGATTCCAAGGAGCAGGTTGTTGAGGCGGTGGTCGAAGAGGCCATTGAGGGCCTGCTTGTCGGGATCACCGCATCAAGCACCAATCTTCCGGATCCGGAAGAGGCCAGCGTTGCCCCGCTGCGTCACATCATCCGACTCACAAACGAGGATCCACAGCTGGCCGGTTTGCTGGTCAATTTGGACAAGGCCGATGCGACGTTCCTGCGCGCTGTGTTCCCGTACGCCGTCCGGGAGCTAGAACGCGGGGTCGCCGAAGGATGCTTCGAGATCGCCGACGTCGGACTTGCTGTGACGGGCGTTATCGGCGGGATGTTGGCGGTCATGCGGCGCATCCTCGATGGCGAGTACCCCGCGGACTCCGACAGCGCATATGCCGAATGGGTGCTCCGGTCCTTCGGTATTAATGGCGCGCGGGCTCGAGAGGTTGCCTATCGCCCGTTGTCTACGTTCAACACCACAGCCAACTTCGAGGTCTCGAGAAGTCACACCGCCTGATAACGGTAAGGCCGATTCGCGACTTTCGTCGAGCGCGGGGCGGCCAAGATGTCGGTTCCGTGGCGGCGCCACCTGGTGCGGGTACTCGCAGTCATCGGCGTCACTCAGGCGACGATGTTCGTCGGGTGCTGCGTGGCAACGATTCTGCCCGCCTGGGCCCCACGGAGAGCTCGTGCCCGCCACCGGCGTCGCTCCGCCGACTGTCATCCCATTCGCCGACACCGGGCGCGGAAGCGGCTCATGACTCGGTTCGGGATCACGATGCCCTCACGGACCGCCTCGATGGACCGGAGTAGTAGTCGCGGCCCAGCCGCACCGCAGTGACCGCCTCGACGGTCGGTGAGATCGGCGGCAGAGACAGCATGGCCGCGGTGTCCGGGCCCACGAGATCGATCGGGCGTCCCTCGATGCGGCGCACCTTGCGGCTGTTGGCAACCGGAAGCCATTGGGCCAGTTGCTCATTGAAATCAGCCGGCGACTCAAACGTACGGCCGGGTAGGAATGCCGCTCATACTTCGGTGGCCCATCGCTGGCCAACGCGGCCGCACAGTCTTCCGGGCCACACCCAGCTGCTTGGCAATCGCCCGCTGCGACAACTTCTCGCTGTGATGCAAGGGCAGGATCAACGCCCAGTCTTGCAAGGAGATCACCCATCCGATCGTGGTTGGGTGGCCTACTTTTCAACCGGCGTTACTGGTCCCCTTTTCGACCGGCGTCAACAGGCCCCAAGTGGGTCGACGATAGGGCGCCGGCCCAGTTGCTTTACCAGCACCGTCGGCCCCCGAATGGGATTCGTACCTGGTCGGATCGAATTGCCGACGACGAGATCCAGCTGATGGACACTATGCGCACGACAACGCCGGCACGCACCGCGTTCGACCTCGCTTGCCGCAACCCGGTTGGCAAAGCGGTCACAGCAATAGACGCGTTGGCGCGAGCGACCAGGCTCGATATCGCCGACGCCGAGCTAATCGCCGAACGCTACAAAGGACATCGCAATATCAGACGCGCGCGAAATGCGCTGCAACTAGTGGACTCCGGAGCAGAATCCTCACGCGAAACGTGGCTGCGACTCCTTCTTGTCGGGGCTGGCTACCCGCGGCCCCAAACGCAGATACCGGTCTATGGCGAATACGGCGACCTCGTAGCCGTGCTCGACATGGGTTGGGAGCGCATCAAAGTCGCGGTGGAGTATGAAGGTGATCACCATCGGACCGATCGCAGACAATTCAATCGAGACATCGCGCGCTTCGAAGGGCTGACGGAACTCGGTTGGATCATCGTGCGCGTCACGGTCGAAGACGTGCCGGGCGGCATCCTGCGTAGGGTGGCCGAGGCATGGGCACGCCGAGCGTGAAGTGACTGCGAGTTTTCAACGGATTTTTCGCAGTGAGTTCTCCCCCGCAAGCGGGAGGTGCCCCCAGTTCGGCGAAAGGCGGGGAAAGAGGCTTTACCCCAGAGGTGCGGTCGGCGTGAATGCCACCGGCATCTTCTCGAGGCCGGACACGAAGTTCGCCGGTCGCAACGGCAGAAGCGCATCTGGAGACGCCAGCCGCATATCCGGCAAACGCTGCAGCAAGCGCGTCTGCATGATCGACAGCTCCAGGCGGGCGAGCTGATTACCGAGGCAGAAGTGCGTGCCGAAGCCGAACGCGAGGTGGTTGTTCGGGTAGCGCTCGATGTTGAAGCGCTCTGGCTCCTCGAAGACTTTCTCGTCGAAGTTCGCCGACTCGAACAGCAGGATGATCTTCTCGTCTTTGTGCAGCTGGGTGCCGTGGAACTCGGTGTCAGCGGTGATCGTGCGGGCCATGTTCTTCACCGGCGCAGTCCAGCGCAACATCTCTTCGATCGCGTTGGGCAGCAACGACAGGTCGCCCACCAGCCGCCGATGCTGATCGGGGTGCAGCAGCAACTGTCGCGTTCCCCCGGACAGCGTGTGACGGGTGGTCTCGTCGCCGCCGATCAGCAGCAGCAGCACCTCGGTGACGATCTGGTGGTCCTCCAGCTGCGCCCCTTCGACCTCCGCATGCACCAGGACGCTGACCAGATCATCGGTCGGTTCTGCCTTGCGGGCCTCGATCATCCCCATCATGTATCCGCTGTAGGCGGCGAAGGCATCCATGGTGACCTGGATATCCGCTTCGGCCGCAGTGCTGCTCAACGAACTGACCAGATCGTCGGACCACTTGAGGAACATCTCGCGTTCTTCTGGACGCACCCCGAGCATGTCGCCGATGACCGCCATCGGCAGCGGCGCCGCGAGGTCCCAGACGAAGTCACACTCGCCGCGTTCGCACACCGCGTCGATCAGCGTGTCGCACAGCGAATTGATCTTGGATTCCAGATCTTTCACGCGCTTGCGAGTGAAGCCGTAGTTGACGAGCTTGCGCCGCAACAGGTGTTGGGGGTCGTCCATCTCGATCATCATCTCGACGCCGGGCTGGTCGGGCCGGATGCCGCCGGCGTTGGAAAACAGCTCGGGTTTGCGCTCGGCTTCGATGACAGCCTGGTACGTCGCCGCGGCGGCCAGCCCGTTGCGGTCCCGGAAGACCGGCTCGTTCTCCCGCATCCAGCGATAGATCGACCGCGAGTCGCCCGCGTAAAAAGCGCCGTCGGTCAGGTCGACGTCTGGTCTGGTCATCGTCATGAGATCTCCTGGGCGTCGCCGAATGTCATTCGTACCTGGTCAGCGGAGCTAGACAGTATCGCGCGCTTGGGTAGGCCCAGCGACGCCAATTCTTTCGAGTACGGGTGGTCGCCGAGCCGGACGCGAACTCCGCCAAGTCGAGTACGCACACCGTCCAGCGTGTGTTCGAAGCCGGTCTCACGGGTGATCCCGTCGCGGTGCGAGTAGCTGCGCTGCTCCTGCTGGCGCGGGGTCAGCCGGATCGGGAGACCGCGGCGAAAGTCCATGCCAATCACCAGTTGCCCATCGACAACGCAGTCGAAGCCGAACTGAGCGCCGTCGCGAATGGTGAAGTCCGCCATGACTTTTGGGTAGCCCCAGATCGTGGTTCCCGCTTCCAGCGTGAATGCCTGGTCGACCGGCAGGTGATGGATGAAGGCTCCTGCCGACTGCAGAGCTCGTAGGCCACCCCACTTGGAGTCAGCAGGAGCGCCGGGCGGGTTCACCATCACGCTGGTGCCGAACTCGAAGTACTGGCCCAGGTCGCCGTCGATGTAGTGCATCAGCATCAGGACGACGATCGCGCGCCTGGGCAGGTACCGGCAGACGTGCAGGCCACTGTAGTCGATCAGCTGCTGCGCAGCGTCGGCGTCGACGGAGAACATCGCCATGTGCTGGTTTGCCTTGCGGATCTCCACCGGCATCGTGAGTACCGTACCGGCGATGGTGTGCTGCGAGGCTGTCATCCGGTCAATCTAGAACGCGTTCTACTGCCCAGGCAATACCCTCACGGGCTGGCTACACAAGCGCCGCTACCTCACGGACCTGCTCAGCATTCCGGCCGGACACCACCATCATGGTGACGCCGGCGGCCTCCCAGACCTTGATCTGCTTACGGACGTAGTCCACGTCGCCGACAATCGCGGCGTCATCGATCACCTCGTCAGGGATGATTTCGGCGGCTCGTTCTTTGCCGTCCTTGTGTCCACTGCGGAAAAGCTTCGTCACGTCGTCGACCACCTCGGCGTACCCCATCCGGCGGTACACGTCGGCGTGGAAGTTGGTGTCCTCGGCGCCCATCCCGCCCATGTAGAGGGCGATATAGGGCTTCATGGCCGCGAAGGCGGCACTGCGGTCCTCGGTGATGACGATGTTGGCCGTCGCGCAGATCTCGAAGTCCTCGCGGCTGCGCCGAGCGCCGGGCCGCGCGAATCCCTCGTCGAGCCATTCGTTGTATGTGTCGGCCATCCGCGGTGTGTAGAAGATGGGCAACCACCCGTCGCAGATCTCGGCGGCCAGCGCGACGTTCTTCGGACCTTCGGCACCCAGCAGAATCGGGATGTCGGCGCGCAGCGGGTGAGTGATGGACTTGAGCGGCTTGCCCAGCCCGCTCGCCCCCGCACCGGTCAGCGGTAGCGGATAGTGCGGGCCGTCGCTGGTCACCGGTTTTTCCCGGGCCCAGACCTGCCGGATGATGTCGACGTACTCCCGGGTGCGGGCCAGCGGCTTGGGGAATGACTGGCCGTACCAGCCCTCTACGACCTGCGGCCCTGAGACGCCAAGACCAAGCATGTGCCGGCCGCCGCTGAGGTGATCGAGGGTCAAGGCCGCCATCGCGCACGCCGTCGGGGTCCGCGCCGACAGCTGGATCACCGAGGTGCCCAGCCGCAGCCGATGCGTCGACGATCCCCACCACGCCAGCGTCGTGTATGCATCCGATCCCCAGGCCTCCGCGGTGAATACCGCGTCGAAATTAGCCGCCTCGGCCGCGGCGACGAGTTCGGCATGGTTCTCCGGCGGCTGAGCGCCCCAATATCCCAGCTGGAGTCCGAGCTTCATGACAGCCACCTTTCCTGCAGGTCCGAACCGTATCTTGAATCCATTCTTAGAACCTGTTCTACTCGTTGCTGTGACCACCAGCCAAAGCAGCCCGGTGCAGATCGATACCCATCAGAAGCCACTCTCGGCGCCTCTGAGGCTGTCATTCGACTACACCCGTTCAGTCGGACCTACCCTCAGCAAGTTCTTCACCGCTCTGCGCGAACGACGCATCGTCGGTGTCCGGGGCTCGGATGGCCGGGTCTACGTCCCGCCCGCCGAGTTCGACCCGGTGACCTATGAACGATTGACCGAAATGGTACCGGTGGCCAGTGTCGGGACCGTGGTGTCGTGGACCTGGCAGCCCGAACCTCTCGAGGGCCAGCCGCTGGACCGGCCATTCGCCTGGGCGCTGATCAAGCTCGACGGCGCCGACGTTCCGCTGCTGCACGCTGTCGACGCCGGATCGTCGGAGGCGATCAGCACCGGCGCGCGGGTGCATGCGCACTGGGTCGACGAACCGGCGGGCGCGATCACCGACATCGCCTACTTCGGGCTCGGCGAGGTAGCCGAACCGGTGCCCGAAACGACCGATGAACGTGAGCCGGTGACCGTGCAGGTGGTACCGAGCAGCATCGAAATCCAGCACACCGCTTCGCTTCCCGAGAGCGCGTTTCTGCGCGGTCTGGAAGAGGGCAAGCTGCTCGGTGCGCGCACTGGCGAGAGCGGGAAGGTGTACTTCCCTCCGAAGGAAGCCGACCCGGCGACCGGTCTCGAACTCGATACCTACATCGAGTTGCCCGACCGGGGCACGGTGACCACGTTCGCGATCATCAACATCCCGTTCGCCGGCCAGCGCATCAAGCCGCCCTACGTGGCGGCCTACGTGCTGCTCGACGGCGCGGATATCGCATTCCTGCACCTGATTCAAGAGATCGACGCGACAGATGTCCGGATGGGCATGCGGGTCGAAGCGGTCTGGAAGCCCCGTGAGGAGTGGGGCCTGGGCATCGACAACATCGAGTACTTCAAGCCGACCGGCGAGCCCGACGCCGACTACGACACCTACAAGCATCACCTGTAAAGGGATAGACGTGACTGATCGCGATGTAGCTGTCGTCGGATTCGCCCATGCACCGCATGTGCGCCGCACCGACGGCACCACCAACGGCGTCGAAATGCTGATGCCGTGTTTCCACGCGCTGTACGACGAGCTCGGGCTCCAGCAGACCGACATCGGCTTCTGGTGCTCCGGATCATCGGATTACCTTGCCGGAAGGGCATTTTCGTTCATATCCGCGATCGACTCGATCGGCGCGGTGCCGCCGATCAACGAGTCGCACGTCGAGATGGACGCCGCCTGGGCGCTCTATGAGGCCTACATCAAGCTGCTGACCGGTGAGATCGACACCGCGTTGGTCTACGGCTTCGGTAAGTCCTCGGCCGGCACCCTACGCCGGGTGCTCGCGCTGCAGACCGACCCGTACACGGTCGCACCGCTGTGGCCGGACGCGGTGTCGATGGCGGGGTTACAGGCCCGGTTCGGTCTGGACGCCGGCACGTGGACGGCCGAACAGATGGCTCAGGTCGCGCTGGACTCGTTCGCGGTCGCCGAG
>CAWIAC010000003.1:0-202419 GCA_963833935.1 uncultured Actinomycetota bacterium
GATCAAGCCGAAGAACACCCCGGCGACCAGACCCGTGCTCAACGCCTCCAACGGGTGCGGGCTGGAGAACAACAGCGTCAGCACCAACCCGATGAATAGGCCCAGCCAAGCACCGCTGATCACGCCGCCGCCCAACACTTTCGGCCATGTCAGCCGCCCGGTGACCCGCTCGACCTGCATCAAGTCCACCCCGACGATCGTCACCTGCTGCACCGGGAACTCCTGATCAGACAGATAGTCGACCGCTCGCTGCGCTTCGGCGTAGGTGGGGTACGAACCGACCGGCCAGCCTTTCGGCGGTGTCGGCAATCCAGGGGCACGCCTGCTCCCGGCCGGGGTGCCGGGTGCGGCACCGGGAACCTGTCCAGAGTGAAAAGGGCTGCTCATGGTTTTCATTGTGCGCCGTCGCGCGCAGTCAAGTGGACCGACCGTCGGCTTGACGCCGCCGCGCTAGGTTGAACACCATGACAGCACACGGCGGTGACCACCGCGAGGAATCCCGCGACGAGCCGGCGCCGTTCCCCCATCCAGACCAGCCCCATCCAGACCAGCCCCGGCCAGATCGGCCCCCGCCGTGGCAGCAGTATCCGCATCCGCCGATGGACCCGCAGGCGCCGGTGAACTATCCCGCTTACCCGCCGCCCCCATATCCACCTCAGCTGCCTCCGCAGCCGCCGCCGGCGCCGCCGTATGGATACTCGCCGCCGCACGCCGGCCCGACCGGATACGGCGGACCGCCACCGGGTTATCCGGCCGGCCCCTACGACCCCTACCAGCCCTATCCGGCTGGTCCCGGCGCTGGCTATCCGCATCAGACCAACGGGCTGGCGATCGCATCGCTGGTCACATCGATCGTCAGTGGGCCACTGACGTTCTTCTGCTTCATCGGGCTATTGGTCGCCATCGTCGCGATCGTGCTCGGCGTCGTGGCGCTCAACCAGATCAAGCAGACCTATCAGCAGGGTCGTGGGTTGGCCATCGCCGGCATTGCCGTCGGCTCGGCCGTGGTGACGCTGAGCCTGATCGGCATGATGGTGTTCACGGCGGCGCTGCGCTCCCCGATGATCGGGCGCTGACCGGCGTTATCTGGTCGGCGGCACGAAAGGATCGGACTGGCGCTGCATGCCCGCGGCACGGCCTTTCGCGGCGACCACCAGGGCCATCTTGCGGCTGGCTTCGTCGAGCATCTCGTCGCCGAGCATCACCGCTCCCCGGGCGCCACCGGCCGCGGAGGTGTGCCACTCGTAAGCCTCCAGGATCAGCTCCGCGTGGTCGTAGTCGGATTGGCGTGGACTGAAGATTTCGTTGCCGGCGGCGATCTGGTCGGGATGTAGTACCCATTTGCCGTCGTAGCCCAGCGCCGCCGATCGGCCCGCTACCCGCCGGAACGCCTCGACGTCACGGACCTTGAGGTAGGGGCCGTCGACAGCCGCGATGCCGTGGGCACGCGCAGCCACCAGGATGGTCATCAGCACGTGGTGGTAGGCGTCGCCGACGTCGTAGCCCTCGGGCTGCTCGCCGACCACCAGCGTGCGCGTGTTCAGGTTCGCCATCAGGTCTGCGGGACCGAGCACCAGAGCCTGTACCCGCGGCACGGCCGCGATCGCGGCGACATTGGTCAGACCGCGGGCGTCTTCGATCTGCGCGTCGATACCGATCTCCCCCACCGGGAGTCCGTGGACCGTCTCCAACTGGGTCAGCAGCAGATCGAGCGCCTGAACATGTGAGACGTCGGAAACCTTGGGCAGCACCACCACATCGAGCCTGGCATCGGGCGCGGCGCCCACGGCGGACACCACCTCGATGATGTCGGCGTGCGTCCACTGCGTGGTCCAGTCGTTGACCCGAACGCCACGCAGCTGTCCGGCCCACCCGGGCCCGGCAAGTGCGGCGGCCACCCGGCTGCGAGCGGCGGCCTTGGCGTCAGGCGCGACGGCGTCTTCGAGATCGAGGAAGACCTCGTCGGCGGGAAGGCCTTTGGACTTGTCGATCATCTTCTGGCTGCTGCCCGGCACTGATAGGCAGGTGCGCCGGGGCCGATAGGCGTTGTTCACACTTCACTCACATGTCTTGAATACCCTGTGCACCATGGCCTCGATCAACAGGGTGTACGCGGCGCGGCTGGCGCGCATGCAGGTGCTGGGGTCGATGGGCGAGTCACTCGGTCGAGTGCGCGACGTCGTGGTCAGCATCAGCATCGTCCGCCAGCAACCTCGCGTGCTCGGACTCGTCGTCGAAATGGTCTCGCGCCGCAGGATTTTCGTACCGATCCTGCAGGTTTCTTCGATCGAGCCCGACGCGGTGACGCTCAACAGCGACAGCGTCTCGCTGCGCCGGTTCGACCAACGACCCGGCGAAGTGCTGGTCCTGGGTCAGATCGTCGACACCAAGGTGCGGGTCACGGACCCAGAGTTGCCACAGCTCACCGACACCGATGTCATTGTCACTGACTTGGGTTTGGAGCAGACCCGAACCCGCGACTGGATGGTGACGCGGGTGGCGGTGCGCGTCCCGCGGCGGCTGGGCCGGCGCAGCGCCACGCACATCGTGGGCTGGCGCAGCGTGCAGGGACTGACCCCGTCGGCGCTGGCGATGCCGGGCCAGGACGTGGCGCAGTTGCTGCACCGGTTCGAAAGATGGCGACCGATCGAGGTCGCCGACGCGGTGCGCGACCTGCCCCCCAAGCGGCGCCACGAAGTGGCCAGCGCGCTGGATAACGACCGGCTCGCCGACATTTTGCAGGAGCTGTCGGAAGAGGAACAGGCAGAGTTGTTGATGCAACTGGGCGACGAGCGCGCGGCCGACGTTCTCGAAGAGATGGACCCCGACGACGCCGCCGACCTGCTCGGCACGATGAACCCGGCTCTTGCCGAGGGGCTGCTGCGTCAGATGGATCCCGAAGAATCCGACCCGGTTCGGCGGTTGCTGAAACACGCACCCGATACTGCGGGCGGCTTGATGACGTCGCGCCCGGTGGTGTTGACCCCGGACACGTCGGTCGCCGAGGCACTGGCCCGCGTCCGCGATCCCGACCTGACTCCGGCGTTGGCGTCGCTGGTGTTGGTGGTCCGTCCGCCGACCGCCACCCCGACCGGTCAGTACCTGGGGTGCGTACCGCTGCAGCGGCTGCTGCGCGAGCCACCGTCCATGCTGGTCGGCGGGATCGTCGACGCTGACCTGCCGTGGCTGGAACCCAGCACCTCGCTGGCGGCGCTGACCCGCTATTTCGCCGCCTACAACCTGGTCTGCGGTCCGGTGCTCGACGCGCAGCATCATCTGCTGGGCGCGGTGAGCGTCGATGACGTGCTCGACCATCTGCTGCCGCACGACTGGCGGGCAACCAACGTCGAGCCGGTGCTGGACGCCGCCCTGGGGCAACGATGAGCAAATCGGCGTCGCGGCCGCGGCTGTACACCCCACGCATCTCGCGGGTGCCCACGCCTCGGGTGGACGCCGACGCGGTCGGGAAGTTCACCGAATCGATCGCCCGCTTCTTCGGCACCGGCAGCTATTTGCTCATCCAGACCATCGTGGTGATCGTCTGGATCGCGCTGAACATCAGCGCAGTCAGTCTGCGTTGGGACCCTTACCCGTTCATCCTGCTCAACCTGGCGTTTTCCACCCAGGCCGCCTACGCGGCGCCGCTGATCCTGCTGGCCCAGAACCGCCAGGAGAACCGCGACCGTGTTGCGCTCGACGAGGATCGCCGACGAGCCCGGGAGACCAAGGCCGACACCGAATATCTGGCGCGAGAGCTGGCTGCGCTGCGGCTGGCGATCGGCGACGTCGCAAAGACCCGTGAACACCTGCGCCGCGAATTAGAAGATCTCCGCGGCCTGCTGGAGGACCGTTATCTGAGCGAGGCTCGAAAAGAGCTGACAGGCGCTGGTGACGAGGTGGATCAGCGCGCCGGCCAGTCCTAACTGACCCGAAGGGCCCATGGGCACTGTTTTCACAGGCATAGACTCCGTGAATGTTGTCACTCCCGTCACCCGTGTTATGTATGGTGACGTAGTTCACGAGGGCTCAAAGGTGTAGGCGGTCGTCGCGTGCTTGAGAAAACACTTCAATATTGAGGCAGGTCCAGTGCGGGTAGGGGGACGCATGGGCGCACGTTCGGCCCTTGCAACGATGCGGCAGCGAATTCTTCGCGCGCCCAAAACCCCAAAAGTCCCTGGCGCCGTGGTCACCGCCGCTTCAACGGCGCGGCGAGCCGTGGTTCACGCGGCAGACGCCTCGAAGATTCCGGCCGCATTCACGACGGTGTCGAGGACCGTCCAGCAGACGCTGACCAGTACGGCCCGCAGCCCGGCGTTCGGTGTGGCAATGATCGCCTGCCTGGTGCTCGCCGGCGTCGTAGGCGCTGCTGCGCCGCCATTCCCCGCGCCGAAGTCGACGTTGCGCGATGCCGCCATCACCCCGGTCGCCGCGGTCGCGCGCGCCTCCACCGACCCAACCGGCCCTCTGGTCATCTCCGTCGTGCACCCGAAGACCGGCTTCCACATCGGGGCGGCCACGGTGTCGGCTCCCCCGCCGACGGTGGTGGTGAATACACCAGGAGCCCTCGGCATACCAACGATGGCTCTGGCGGCTTACCGCAACGCCGAGCGGATGATGGCCGGCGCCGACCCGGGCTGCGGCATCAGCTGGAACCTGCTCGCCGGGATCGGGCGTATCGAATCGCAGCACGCCAACGGCGGCGCCACCGACGCACGCGGCACCGCGATTCGACCGATCTACGGACCGACCTTGGACGGGACACTGCCCGGCAACGAGGTCATCGTCCAAAGCGCCGGCGATGGACGCGTCAGCTATGCCCGCGCGATGGGTCCAATGCAGTTCCTGCCGGGCACCTGGGCGCGCTACGCCTCCGACGGCGACGGCGACGGCGTGGCCGACCCGCAGAACCTGTACGACGCCACATTGGCCGCCGCCCGATACCTGTGCAGCGGCGGGCTGAACTTGCGCGACCAGTCGCAGGTCTTGTCTTCGATCCTGCGCTACAACAACTCCATGCCGTACGCCCGCAACGTGCTGGGCTGGGCGGCGGCCTACGCCACCGGGGTCGTCCCAGTGGATCTGCCGCCGCTGACCGGACCCGCACCGCCGCTGGGCGACATGCATCTGGAGAACCCTGAGGGCATCGGCCCGAACCTGCCGCTCAACATTCACGGCCTGCCGTCCACCGACCCGTTGGCGCAGATGCCGCTGATCGACCTCGGCGGGGCCCCAAGCACCAGCCTGCAGCCGTGGCAGCGGCCAGGCCCCCGCACGCCGGCGTGCACGGTGATCTGTATCGGCGAGGAAGCCGGACCACCCCAGCAGACGTTCAATACGCCGCCGCCCGACGCGTCAGCACCGCCAACGCCGGCGGGCCTGCCGGCCGCCATGGTGCCGGCGGCTCCGTTCGCCCCGGTGCCGGCGGCTCCCTTCGCTCCCGTGCCGGCGGTCCCGTTGCCACCGGCCGCTCCGCCGGCCGCCGTGGCGCCGGTCGCTCCACTGCCACCCGCGGCACCGGCCCCGCCGACAGCCGCTCCTGCCGGCTAACAGTCGCCGTCCCGGCCCGCATCGTCGCCGACTCAAGCCCAACGGTCCGGCTTCTCAGCGGGCCGTCCCGGCCCGCATCGTCGCCGAACTAGACTCGGTGGTGATGTCCGATACGACTGCAAGCATTCGCGCCGCGCTGGCCAAGGTGATCGACCCCGAACTGCGGCGTCCCATCACCGAACTCGGGATGGTCAAGGGTATCGAGGTCGGCCCCGGCGGTGACGTGCACGTCGAGATCTACCTGACCACCTCCGCATGCCCGAAGAAGACCGAAATCAGCGACCGTGTGCGCCAGGCCGTCGCCGACGTGCCGGGTACCGGCGCCGTCCAGGTCAGCCTGGACGTGATGAATGACGAACAGCGCACCGAGTTGCGTAAGCAGTTGCGCGGCGACTCCCGCGAGCCCGTCATCCCCTTCGCCCAGTCGGGATCGCTGACTCGGGTGTACGCGGTCGCCTCTGGCAAAGGGGGCGTGGGTAAGTCGACGGTGACGGTCAACCTGGCCGCGGCGATGGCCGCCCGCGGAATATCGGTCGGGCTGCTCGACGCCGACATCCACGGCCACTCGATCCCGCGGATGATGGGGACCACCGATCGGCCTACCCAGGTGGAGTCGATGATTCTGCCGCCGATCGCGCACGAGGTGAAGGTCATCTCCATCGCCCAGTTCGTCGAGGGCAACACGCCGGTGGTGTGGCGTGGCCCGATGCTGCATCGGGCTTTGCAGCAGTTTCTGGCCGACGTGTACTGGGGCGACTTGGACGTGCTGCTGCTCGACCTGCCGCCGGGCACCGGCGACATCGCGATTTCAGTCGCTCAGCTGATCCCGAACGCGGAGATACTGGTGGTGACCACTCCTCAGCTTGCGGCAGCCGAGGTCGCCGAACGGGCCGGCAGCATCGCGATACAGACCCGCCAACGCGTCGCCGGTGTGGTCGAGAACATGTCGGGGCTGTTGCTGCCGGACGGCTCGACGATGCAGGTGTTCGGCGAGGGCGGCGGCGCGCAGGTCGCCGAACGTCTGTCGCGCGCAGTGGGCGCCGACGTGCCGTTGCTCGGACAGATCCCGCTCGACCCGGCGCTGGTCGCCGCCGGTGACACGGGGGTGCCGATCGTGCTCAGTGCTCCTGACTCGCCCGTCGGCAAGGAGTTGCGCAAGGTCGCCGACACATTGTCAGCCCGGCGCCGTGGACTGGCGGGGATGTCGTTGGGACTGGATACCACTCGACGCTAGGTCAGGTGGCGTCGGTGTCGAACGGCGCTGGCCCGGCGCGCTCCGACGGCGTGGACGGCAGTGGCGTAACCGGCGGTGCCACAACGCTATCCGGTGTGCTGACCGCCGGCCTGTCGAAGTTGCCGGTGAAAATCGAGTCGTCGCCGTCGAGCAGGTGCTTTGTCAGTACCGCCCGCGGCGTCATGCCGCGCAGCTTCTGCAACTCGGCCAGCGGCTCGCGCAAGTGGTCGAAGTCCGGGCCGATGTCCTCGCGCAGCTGGGTCGTCATTCCGCTGAGGTAGTCGCGGGCCTGCCGCAGCGCGGTGCTACTCCACCGGACCGCGCCGGGAAGGCGCTCGGGGCCCAGGACAACCAGCCCGACCACGATCAGCACGAGAATTTCGCCCCAACCGACGTTGGCGAACACTAGCCGCCGCCGTCCGGTCCTGGGGTCACCGTGAGCGTGACGTGGCGGCCGTCGCGGACCACCTCGATCGGCGCGGGCTGCCCGATCGTCAACTGCCGCACGGCGACAACGAACTCGTCGGCGTCGGCCACACCGCGGTTGCCGACCTTGACCACGACATCGTTTTCCAGCATGCCGCCCTTTTCTGCGGGGCTGCCTGCCTTCACGTTGGCGACCTGTGCACCCTGTGCGATCGCATTGCTCACCGACCGGGTGCTCACGCCCAACGTCGGGTGCACGATCTTGCCGTCTTTGATCAGCGTCTGGGCAACTAGCTTCACCTCGTTGACCGGTATTGCGAACCCGAGCCCGCTTGCGCTGTCGGACAACGACTTGCCGGCGGTGTTGACGCCGATGACCTGAGAGTCCATGTTGATCAGCGGGCCACCGGAGTTGCCGTGGTTGATCGAGGCGTCAGTCTGGATCGCGTCGATCACCGTGTCGGTGTCCGAACCCTCCCCCGACAACGGGATGGGACGGTGCAGTGCGCTGACGATGCCGTGTGTCACCGTGCTGCGCAGACCCAGCGGTGCGCCGGCGGCGAGGACTTCGTCGCCCACCCGAACTTTGTCGGAATCGCCGAGCTTGGCCACCGTCAGGTTGTTGACGTTGTCCACCTTGAGCACGGCCAAGTCGGTTCTGGGGTCGCGGCCGACCAGGTTGGCAGGCACTTCCTTGCCGTCGTTGAACACCACGGTGGTCTTGAATTGGCTCGGATTGTTGGCCGCTTCGGAGATGACGTGGTTGTTGGTGACGATGTAGCCGCGGCCGTCGACGACGAACCCGGATCCCTGCATACCCTCTTGATCGCTGACCGATTGGATCGTGACTACCGAATCAGCCACCGCGGCAGCCACTTTGGCGAAACGGCCGGCGGGGGCCTCGCTGTTGCCGCTGGTCGACAACGTCACCTTGGAAGTGGTGAACGCCTCGACGACCTCAGCCGTCTTACGTCCGACCACCCCCCCGATCAAGCCGATCAACAGCGCCAGCACGGCGAGCACCCCGAGCGCCGGATACGACACCCGCCCGCCGAACAGCACATCGCGCACGCCGAGCTTGCCGCCCGCCAAGCCCGCGCCGTGAGCCGCCGACGGCGCCACCGCCGGCTCGCCGAGAGCTGCGGCTGCGCCGGGATCGCGCCAGGGGTCCTCGGGGTCCTCCAGCCGGTCCTTGTCTTTGCCGTCGGCGAGCGCACCCGCATCGGTGGGGTGACGCTGTAGGGAATCGGCTCCCGGGAACGGGCGACCGAATGCCTCCGACAGAACCGGGTCGGCGGGTTCGTCGTGTGGGCTGAACTCGCTCTGGTCGCGATATTTGGTCGGCCGCACCCGCTCGGCGACGAACGAGCCCTGCACGCCGTCGGGCCGGGCGAAGGCCTGCCGCGACGCTGAGTCAACCGGCGGCCGGGAAATGGGTCGCGGCGCCAGCCGGGGGGCGCCGTTGTTCTCTTGATCGGAGCTCACGTCATCCTCTTCCGGGCGCTGAAGCACACACGCGCTGTGGAATCGAGCACGGCGCCGTGCACCGGCTTGACCAAACTGGTGTCCACCCTACCGAGGTTCCGGCCGGTCAGGTGTGCTGCCGTCGGTGAATCGCCTGGGCGGCTTCGATGGCCCGACTCGCCCGGATGATCCGGTGGAAGTGCGGCCTGGCGGGGGTGGACCACTGTGTCCTGGGGTTCGTGGCGGCTCCCACGGGCGGCTGTGGTGATGACCAGCATCGTCGTCGGGCGGGCAGTGCGGAATCTGCGACAGCAATCCCAGCAGCGTGCTGGGGATCCTGATCGGGTGCGAGTCGCGCAGCGCGGCGCGGGCCCGGCGATGACCGTCCACTTCGGCGGCACATTCCGGACACAGGGAGATGTGGTGCGCGGCCCGCAGGTGCGCATTCATCCGTAACTCACCGTCGACAAATGCTGCGATAGCCTCGGTCGACAGATGCTCGGTGGAACCGAACTGCCGCGGAGCACCAACCGGCGCGTCGCTCTGGGAGGCGAATTGGGCCGGGAGCCAGGAGAACGCGCGGCGGAACACATGACCCCGCTCGGTCATCACCAGCTCCTCTCGGTATCGCGTCGGGCTATGCGGCACTACCTCGAATGTAGCGCGCTGCCCGATACAGAACACCAACGAAAAGCCGATCAGGCGACTCGTGTCTTAGTCAGCGAGGTCCGACATCGCGCCGGTCGCCGACTGCCTGGCAGTCTCCGAGTGCGCCGCCAGGTGATCACGCAGCGCTTGTCGTCCCCGGTGGATGCGGCTGCGGACAGTCCCGAGCTTGACACCCAGCGTTGCCCCGATCTCCTCGTAGGACAGTCCTTCGATGTCGCACAGCACCACCGCCGCTCGGAACTCGGGCGGCAAGGAATCCAACGCCGCCTGCAGGTCAGGGCCCAGCCGCGACTCGTGGTAGATCTCCTCGGGGTTCGGCTCGTCGGCGGGCACCCGGTCGTAGTCGTCGGGCAGCGCCTCCATCCGGACCCGGCCACGGCGGCGCACCATGTCCAGGAACAGGTTGGTGGTGATGCGGTGCAACCAGCCTTCGAATGTTCCGGGTTGGTAGTTCTGCACGGACCGGAAAACCCGGATGAAGGTCTCTTGGGTCAAGTCCTCGGCATCGTGCTGATTGCCGGAAAGGCGGTAAGCCAACCGGTAGACCCGGTCGGCATGCTGACGCACAAGCTCGTCCCAGGACGGCATCGCCGTCTTGTCTCCGGTCGCGTCAAACACCGCAGTGCCGTAAGGCTCCTCAGCGGGTTCAACCCAGTCGATGTCGCGGTACCGGTCGGGGTGCGACATGCTAGCCGGGCTCATCAGTGTGGTGATGTTCAAATCCTCCGGGTTCAGACTGCCGTCGAGGGTTGGCAACTCGTCACCGCGCGCAACGCGAAGATACCGAGATGTATTCCCGGACCAGCGACCCGCACGCTCCATGGGGATACCGTCGCCTACCGGCGTATGCGCGGTATATGACCGCACTGTGCTTTCACTGAGAATGGCGGCTTCCACCGCGTTGTGCTGGTCATATCGCCTTCGGATGTGACATGGATCGCTGCGCCGATCCGGGCGTGTCGCGGCGCCGGCACCGGGCGCGCCTGACTGCACGCGACATGGGTTGGACTTACGCTGCGGGCATGGCCAGCAGCGACCACGCACCGGGCCAGCCGGCGCCGACTCGAGCAGAGTCTCTTTCGGCGCATGCCGAGGGGTCGATCTCCGAAGACGCGGTGCTGTTGGCAGCACGCGAGCGTGCGGCCGACATCGGCGCAGGGGCGGTCACACCGGCGGTCGGAGCGTTGCTGAGCCTGCTGACCAAACTCAGCGGCGGCAAAGCCGTCGTCGAGGTGGGTACGGGTGCCGGTGTGAGCAGCCTGTGGCTGTTGTCGGGCATGAGCGAAGACGGCGTGCTGACCACGATCGACATCGAGCCCGAACACCAGCGGATCGCCAAGGAGGCGTTTTCCGACGCAGGCATCGGCCCGTCGCGGACCCGGCTGATCAGCGGCCGGGCCCAGGACGTGCTGACCCGGCTTGCCGACGACTCTTACGACTTGGTGTTCATCGACGCCGAACCGCTCGACCAGCCGGATTATGTGGTCGAGGGCGTGCGACTGCTGCGCTCGGGAGGGGCGATCGTTGTGCACGGGGCGGCGTTGGGCGGGCGGGCGGGCGACCCGGCCGCACGCGACGCAGAGGTCGCGGCGGTGCGTGAGGCCGCACGCCTCATCGCCGAGAACGAGCTGCTCACCCCGGCCTTGGTACCGCTCGGCGACGGCCTGTTGGCCGCCGTTCGCGACTGAGCCCACCCTTTTTACGGATTCGTGACCAGTTTTACGGATTCGTGACCAGCTAGATCCTTGACGCGCGGCTGAACAACCGTTTAGTGTTCTGAACATGCGTTCAGTCGATGACTTGACGGCCTCGGCGCGGATCCGCGACGCGGCGATCGAGCAGTTCGGCGAGCATGGCTTCGGGGTCGGACTGCGGGCGATCGCCGAAGCGGCCGGCGTGAGCGCGGCGCTCGTCATCCACCACTTCGGCTCCAAGGACGGTCTGCGCAAAGCATGCGACGACTACGTCGCCGAAGTGATTCGCAGCGACAAGTCCGAGGCGATGCGTTCCAGCGACCCGGCAACCTGGTTTGCCGCGATGGCCGAGATCGAATCGTACGCCCCGATGATGGCCTATTTGGTGCGCAGTATGCAGACCGGTGGTGAACTCGCGAAAACATTGTGGCGCAACATGATCGACAATGCCGAGAGTTACCTGGACGAGGGCGTCAGGACCGGCATACTGAAGGCCAGCCGCGATTCCGCTGCCCGGGCGAGGTATCTGGCCATCACCGGCGGCGGCGGTTTCCTGCTGTACATCCAAATGCACGAAACCCCAACTGATTTACGGGCGGTGCTGCGCGATTACGCCCGCGACATGATGCTGCCCGCCCTGGAGCTCTACACCGAGGGCCTGATGACTGACAGCCACATGTACGACGCCTTTCTCGCTCAAGAAGAAGGAGACTCAGATGTCAGTTGACGACAAAGGCACATCGATCGAAATTCATGACCTGACAAAGAATTTCGGAACTGTCCGAGCGCTCGACGGCTTGGAGCTGACGGTGCGCGAGGGCGAGGTGCACGGCTTCCTCGGACCCAACGGGGCTGGAAAGTCGACGACGATCCGGATACTGCTGGGCGTCGTGAAGGCCGACGCGGGGAGGGCCCGCCTACTCGGCGGTGACCCGTGGACCAATGCCGTCGAGTTGCACCGTCACATCGCCTATGTTCCAGGCGATGTGACGCTGTGGCCCAACCTGACCGGCGGCGAAACCATCGACCTGTTGGCCCGGATGCGCGGCGGCATCGACGAAAAGCGTCGCGTCGAGCTGATCGAGCGCTTCGAGCTCGACCCTCAGAAGAAGGCGCGAACCTACTCCAAGGGCAACCGCCAGAAGGTTTCACTGATCTCCGCATTCTCGTCGCGGGCACGGCTACTGCTGCTCGATGAGCCGAGCAGCGGCCTGGACCCATTGATGGAGAACGTCTTTCAGCAGTGTGTGGCAGAAGCACGCGATCGAGGAGCGACGGTCCTGCTGTCCAGTCACATCCTGGCCGAGACCGAGACCCTATGTGAGCGGGTGACGATCATCCGCGCCGGCAAGACCGTCGAAAGCGGCTCGCTGGCTTCGATGCGACACCTCAGCCGAACGTCGATCACCGCCGAACTGCTGTCAAATCCCGGCGATCTCACCCGAATTCGCGGCGTCGAGGACGTCAGCATCCAGGGCACCACGCTGCGGGCTCACGTCGACAGCGAGGGACTCGGCGAGCTCATCCGGGTGCTCGGCGACACAGGCGTGCGGAGCCTGGTCAGCCAGCCGCCCAGCCTGGAAGAACTCTTCTTGCGCCATTACGGCGTCGGCACCGAAGGCCAGCGCGAGCAACGTGGAAACCAGGTGCGGGCATGAGCACCAGCATGCTCGATCGGCCCCACCATCCGGTGCACGAAGCGCCATCACACGGTTCGGCCTTCACCGGGACGCGCGTGTTGCTCCGGCTTTATTTGCGTCGCGACCGGATCGTCTTGCCGCTCTGGGTACTTCTGCTGTCACTACCACTGGCCACCGTCTATGTCGGCAGCATCGCGAAGGTCTATCCCGACCAAGCGGCCCGTGCCGCCTTCGCCGCATCGATCACGGCCAGCCCGGCGCAGCGGGCGCTCTACGGGCAGATCTACAACGACAGCCTCGGTGCGACCGGCATCTGGAAAGCCGGGATGTTCCACCTGCTGATCGCGGTGGCGGTCATCCTCACCGTCATCCGTCACACCCGCGCCGATGAAGAAACCGGCCGCACCGAACTGCTGGAATCCACGGCGGTGGGCCGATACGCCAGCCTGACCGCGGCCTTGCTGTTGTCATTCGGGGCGTCGGTGGCCACCGGTGCGCTGGGCGCGGCCGGCCTGCTGGGCACCAGTGTCCCGCGGGACGGGTCGCTGGCGTTCGGGGCCGCGCTGGCCTGCTCCGGTCTGGTGTTCACCGCGGTGGCCGCGGTGGCCGCCCAACTGTCGGCGAGCGCGCGGTTCGCGCGAGGTGCCGCGTTCGCCACGCTGGCAACAGCGTTCACGCTGCGCGCGGTCGGCGACGCGGGCTCGGGCACTTTGTCGTGGCTCTCGCCGCTGGGCTGGTCACTGCAGGTCCGGCCCTACGCGGGTGACCGGTGGTGGGTGCTGCTGCTGCATCTGGCGACGACGGCGCTGCTCACCGCGCTGGCGTACCGGCTACTCGCCGGTCGTGATGTCGGCGCGGGGCTGATCGCCGAACGTCCCGGCCCCGCCACCGCAACACCATTGCTGCGGAACGCTTTCGGGTTGGCATGGCGGCTGGATCGCGGCGCTGTGCTGCTGTGGACCGCTGGGCTGTGTCTCTACGGACTGCTGATCGGCAGCGTCGTTCACGGCATCGGCGACGAGCTGGGCGGCGCGACGGCACGAGACATCGTCGTGCGCATGGGCGGCACCAGTGCCTTGGAGCAGGCGTTCGTCGCAGTCGCCTTTTGCATGCTGGGCATGATCGCGGCCGCATTCGCCATCTCGTTGACGCTGCGACTGCACCAGGAGGAGGCCGGGCAACACGCCGAGACCCTGCTCAGCGGGGCGTTAGGCCGAAGTCGTTGGCTGGCAAGTCATCTCGTGATCGCGCTGATGGGTTCGGCTGTCGCGATCCTGATCGCCGGGGTGGCCACTGGGCTGACGTACGGAGTTGCCGCCCACGACGTCGCCGGCAAATTATCCATGGTCCTGGGCACCGCGGCCGTCCAGCTTCCGGCTGTGTGGCTGCCTGCCGCGGTGGCCTTCGCTTTGTTCGGGATTGCACCGAGGTTCAGCCCGGTGGCGTGGGGTGTGCTGGTCGGATTCATTGCGCTGTATCTGATCGGTTCGCTATCGGGCTTTCCGCAGTGGGTGCTCGACCTCGAACCCTTCGCACACATTCCCCGCGTCACGGGCGGGGATTTCACGGCGACTCCGCTGCTGTGGTTGCTGGTCATCGACATCGCGCTGATCACGCTGGGCGTGGCGGCATTCCGTCGTCGCGACATCCAGTCCTGAGGGAGTTCTCATGAACACTTTTGGCAAAGGGATAATTTCAGCCGCATTGGGTCTGGTTGCGTTCGGGTTGATGCTGTTCCTGCCGGCGGGGACGTTGCATTACTGGCAGGCTTGGGTTTTCCTGGCGGTGTTCGCGCTGTCCACGTGGATTCCCAGCGTTTACCTGATGCGGACGAACCCGGCCGCGCTCGAGCGGCGGATGCGCGTCGGCCCGTTCGCGGAGACACGAACGCTGCAGCGGATTCTTGTCACCTTCTTGTTCGTCTGCTTTCCGGCCATGTTCATCGTCAGCGCTTTGGACCATCGATTCGGCTGGGCGCCGGCACCCGCGGCGGTGTCCGTGCTGGGCGACGTCCTGGTCGCGGCCGGGCTCGGTGTCGCGATGCTGGTGGTCATCCAAAACGCTTATGCGGCAGCCAACGTCACCGTCGAGTCGGATCAGAGGCTGGTCTCCACCGGTCTTTACGGGCTGGTTCGCCACCCGATGTACACCGGCAACGTGATTTTGATGATGGGCATCCCGCCGGCGCTCGGCTCGTACTGGGGGCTGATCTTCGTGCTGCCGGAGTTGGTTGTGCTCGCGCTTCGCATCCGCGACGAGGAACTCCTGCTCGAGCAGGAGTTGAGCGGGTACCGGGACTACGAGCAGAAGGTGCACTACCGGCTGGTGCCGCACGTCTGGTGAGGCACCGAAAGCGGGTTAAACCCACACGCCCTTGCCCACGGCGACAACGCCGCCGGCGCTGATCGCAAAACGCTCGCGGTCCCTCTCCAGGTCCACGCCGACCATCTCACCGGGTCCGACGACGACGTTCTTGTCGAGGATCGCGTGCCGCACCACCGCGCCACGGCCGACCCGGACACCCGGCATGATCACGCTGCCTTCCACGATCGCGCCGTCGTCGACGACGACGTTGGACGACACCACCGAGTTGCGGACCGAGGAGGCCGAGATGATGCTGCCCGCGCCCACCACCGACTCTTGGGCAGAGCCGCCGTTGACGAACTTGGCCGGCGCGAGGTTCTCCGGCTCGCCGCGGATCGGCCAGCGCCGATTGTAGAGATTGAACACCGGGTGCACCGAGACCAGATCCATGTGCGCGTCGTAGAACGCGTCGAGTGTCCCGACGTCGCGCCAGTAGCCGTGATCGCGCTCGGTGGCACCGGGCACCTCGTTGTTGTTGAAGTCGTAGACGGCGGCCATACCGTCGGAGACCAGCCGCGGGATGATGTCGCCGCCCATGTCGTGATCCGACTGGTCTTCGTCGGCGTCGGCACGGATGGCGTCGACCAGCACCTTGGTGGTGAAGATGTAGTTGCCCATCGACACGAACGTGGCTTCCGGGTCGTCTGGGGTGCCGGGCGGTTTACCCGGCTTCTCGACGAAGCTGCGGATGCGGCCGGAATCGTCGGCGTCCAGGCACCCAAATGCACTGGCCTCGGCGCGGGGCACCCGGATCCCGGCCACTGTCGCCCCGGCGGCGCTGTCGATGTGGAAGCCAAGCATCTGCTCGGGGTCCATCCGGTAGACGTGGTCGGCGCCGAAAACCACGATGTAGTCCGGATCCTCGTCGTAGATCAGGTTGAGCGACTGATAGATCGCATCAGCGGAGCCGGTGTACCAACGTGGGCCGAGCCGCTGCTGGGCCGGGACCGGGGTGATGTACTCACCGGCCAACCCGGACAACCGCCAGTTCTGCGAAATATGACGGTCCAACGAATGCGACTTGTATTGGGTGAGAACGCAGATCCTCAGATAGCGGGCGTTGACGAGGTTGGAGAGCACGAAATCGATCAGCCGATACGCGCCACCGAAGGGAACCGCGGGCTTGGCCCGGTCGGCGGTCAACGGATACAACCGTTTGCCCTCCCCGCCGGCCAGGACGATGCCCAGCACGTGTGGCGCTTCCCTCATGGATCAAACCTATCGGCCGCTGCGAACCCCTGCCAGATCAACCAGGTGAATACCCACGCGGACGGATTGTCCATCAATCATTGTGGATCGGGCCGCACAACGGTGGTCGGACGGGTGTGGCCTGCACCACCCGCAGCGGGCTACTACGGTGCCGGGTATGCGGGTGGCGATGATGACTCGGGAGTATCCGCCGGAGGTCTACGGCGGGGCCGGGGTGCACGTGACCGAACTCGTCGCGCAGCTGCGCGCGTTGTGCCAGGTCGACGTGCATTGCATGGGGGCGCCGCGGCCGGGGGCGTTCGCGTACCACCCCGACAATCAACTGCGCGGCGCCAACCAGGCGCTCTCGACGCTGTCGTCCGATCTGGTGATGGCCAACGCCGCCGCCGAGGCCGCCGTCGTCCACTCCCATACGTGGTACGCCGGCCTGGCCGGGCACCTGGCGTCCTTGCTCTACGACATCCCCCACGTGTTGACCGCGCATTCGCTGGAGCCGTTGCGGCCGTGGAAGGCCGAGCAGCTCGGCGGCGGCTACCGGATCTCATCATGGGTTGAACAGACCGCGGTGACCGCCGCCGACGCAGTGATCGCCGTCAGCTCGGGTATGCGTGACGACGTCTTGCGGGTCTACCCGACCCTGGATCCCAGCCGCGTGCACGTCGTTCGCAACGGGATCGACACCGAGGTGTGGTACCCGGCCGAACCGCTGCCGGGCGAGTCGGTACTGGACGACTTGGGCGTCGACCGCAGCCGGCCCATCGTTGCATTCGTCGGGCGGATCACCCGCCAGAAAGGCGTTGCCCATCTGCTGGCAGCCGCACATGAATTCGGTCCGGACGTGCAATTGGTACTGTGCGCCGGAGCGCCGGACACACCGGAAATCGCCGCCGAGGTGAGCGCTGGAGTCGCCGAGCTGGCAAGCACGCGTACCGGTGTGTTCTGGGTCAGGGAAATGCTGCCGATCGGAGATATTCGCGAAATACTATCGGCTGCAAACGTTTTCGTATGCCCGTCGGTATACGAGCCGTTGGGCATCGTCAACCTCGAAGCGATGGCATGCGGCACCGCGGTGGTGGCCTCCGACGTCGGGGGTATACCCGAGGTAGTCGACGACGGGGTCACCGGTTCGCTGGTCCACTACGACCCCGACGATCCGGCCGGTTACCAGGCCGGAATCGCCGAGGCGGTCAATGCACTGGTCGCCGATCGGGAACGGGCGGGGCGTTACGGCAAGGAGGGGCGGCAGCGCTGCATTGCGAGGTTCTCCTGGGCGGAGATAGCCCAACAGACTCTGGAGATCTACCGGAAGGTGTGCACGTGACGCGGGGCGCCGCGCGCGGGTGTTGCGGCGGGGTTCAGCTGGTGACGCCTTTGAGCTCGTCGCCCAGAGCAGCGGCCTCGGCGGGTGTCAGCTCGACAACGAGTCGGCCACCGCCTTCCAGCGGTACCCGCATCACGATGCCGCGCCCCTCCTTGGTCGCTTCCAGTGGACCGTCTCCGGTCCGGGGCTTCATCGCCGCCATCGAGTGCTCCCTCCAGAGTGGCCCGTCGTCGCGGACATGATCAGCGCTGGACATGCCCCGAGCGTGGCCGCCGCATATTTTTTAATACTGGGCCAGCCATCCCCGGCATTGAACTGCACATTCACCCTTCCATTGTTCCCTATCGGCACCGGTAGGTGTACACACCCTCCGGGTCGGCGTTTCCACTGACCATCCCGCCCTACCGCAGGGCGGCTCGACGGCCCTCGTCGTCAGCCCGCGGAGACACCCAGCACGCCCGCAGGTGGTCGTCGACCATCCCGGTCGCTTGCATCAGGGCGTAGGCAGTGGTGGGGCCGACGAAGCGGAACCCACGGCGCTTCAATTCGCGTGCCATGGCAGTGGATTCAGTCGTCGTAGCGGGGACGTCAGCGAGCGTCGCGGGCCGGGGCCGCGACGGCGGCGCAAACGACCACAGCAACTCCGAGAGGTCATCGACGTCGGCGGCGGCCCGTGCGTTGGCGATGGTCGCTTCGATCTTGGCCCGGTTGCGGACGATCCCCTGGTCGGCCATCAGCCGGTCCACGTCGGCATCGGTGTAGCGGGCGACCTTCTCGACGTCGAAGCCGTCGAAGGCGCGGCGGAAATTGTCCCGCTTGCGCAGAATGATCAGCCAGGACAAGCCGCTCTGGAAGGCCTCCAGGCTCATCCGCTCGAACAGCGGCACCAGACCGTGCAGCGGTTGGCCCCATTCCCGGTCGTGGTAGTCGCGGTACAGCACGAAGTCCGGGCCGGGCCGGCCAACCGCCCAGTCGCAGCGAACCAGCCCGTCGTCGGGCTCGGTCATGTCGGCTCCTGATTGTCCTCGACGTCTGCGGCCGCGTCGTCGGCTTCGACGGCGGACGCGGCGTGCACCGACGACAGTTGGCCGCGCAGTAGGTCGAGCTCCTGACCGAGCCGGTCGAGCACCCAGTCCACCTCGCTGGTCTTGTATCCGCGCAGCGTCTGAGTGAACTTGACCGCGTCGACGTCAGCGCCGGTGACACCGGATGCGGGAAGCACCGTGGGCGTCGTTCCGCGCGGCAGCGGTGGCAGCGGCTCCCCACGGCCGAACAGCAGGCTGGCCACACCGAACAGCACGATCGCCACCAGGACCAGCACCACCAGGTACAGCAATACCAACGCCACGGGACCGATATTGCCTTATGGGTCCGACGGCGACGTACAGGTCCTCTAGTGGCGACCCGCTGCGCCCGGCTCCGCCGGGCTAGCGATCGCGGCGGTCTCTAGTGGCGACCCGCTGCGCCCGGCTCCGCCGGGCTAGCGATCGCGGCGGTCTCTAGTGGCGACCCGCTGCGCCCGGCTCCGCCGGGCTAGCGATCGCCACGGCGTTCATCGGCGGCCGGTCGGCCAGCGACACCGCCGAAGTGCGCGGCGTGTAGCCGTCTCCGTCGACGAAAAACTGGGTCAAACCCACGCCGGAGTCTGGGATGCCACAGCGCGACAGCAGCGTCGCGACGACCTGACGGCTCATCGGGCCCAACTCGGCCAGCGGCCGGTTGCGGTGTGCCCGCACCCCGAGATTGACCTGGGCGATCGCGTCCAGGCCCAGCCGATCGTAGGTGTCGACCAGCAGGCCGATCTCGACGCCGTAACCCGGCGCGAACGGCACCGACATCAGCAGTTCGCGGGTGGCCGCATACTCGCCACCCAGCGGCTGCAGCACACAGCCCAGTTCGGGTCGCAGCGCGGCGAGCAGCGGCCGTGCCACCAATTCGGTGACCCGGCCACCGCCGGTGGCGCCCTCGCGGACACTGGCGTCGCTCACATTCAACGGACGCCGGTAGAAACTCTTGACCAAGTGAATGTCGTCGTCGGTGAGCAGCGGTCCGAGCAGTCGTGGCACGAACATCGGGTGCGGGTCGATCAAATCCGAGTCGACGAAAACCACGATGTCGCCGCTGGTGGCCGCCAGTGAGCGCCACAGCACCTCGCCTTTGCCGGGCCGCGGCGCGATCTCGGGGAGGGCTTGCTCCCGGGTGATGACGCGCGCGCCCGCGGCGATCGCCCGGATCTCAGTGTCGTCGGTGGATCCCGAGTCGAGCACGATCAGCTCGTCGACCAGCCCGCCGACCAGCGGTGAGATGCTCTCGATCACCGATTCGACGGTGTCCTCTTCGTTGAGGGCAGGCAGCACCACTGAGATGGTTCGGCCCGCTTTGGCCGCCTCCAACGCCTCGACCGTCCACAGTGGACGGGTCCAACTACGGTCGGTTAGCCACACATCGCCGGGCAGGGCGGCCAAAGCCCCCTGAGCGGTGAGATCGACCAGCTCTGATGCCGTCATGCGAGTCCTCTCACCGTGCGCGTCGGCCGTCGCTGTCCCTGGATCGACGCCACCATTTCCAGCACCCGTCGGGTGGGCCCGACTTCATGCACCCGGAACACCCGCGCGCCCGCCGCGGCGGCCAGCGCGGTTGCTGCCAGGGTGCCTTCCAGCCGCTGCGTCAGGTCCACGCCAAGAGTCTCCCCGACAAAATCTTTGTTGCTCAAGGCCATCAATATCGGCCACCCGGTATTTACAAGATCTTCCACGTGGCGCAACAGCGCCAGTCCGTGGAACGTGTTCTTGCCGAAGTCGTGGGTCGGATCGACCAGCACGCGGTCGCGGGCAACTCCGGCGGCGACGGCGCGTTCGGCCGCCGTCGTGACCTCGCTGATCACGTCGTCGACCACGCCGTGCGTGCTGATGCCATAGCTGACCCGGAACGGGCGGGTGCGCGGCCGCGCTCCCCCGGTGTGCGAGCACACCAGGCCGGCTCCGTATTCGGCGGCCACCTCGGGCATCGCGGGATCATAGCCGCCCCAGGTGTCGTTGATCAGGTCCGCGCCAGCCCGGCATGCGTGCCTGGCCACGTCCGAACGCCAGGTGTCGATGCTGATCAACTGGTCGGGATAGCTGTCGCGCAACCACTCGATGAAGGGCACGACGCGGGCGATCTCGGCTTCGGTGTCGATGACCTCCCCGGGGCCCGCCTTGACGCCGCCCACGTCGATCACGTCGGCGCCTTCGGCGATGAGGCGATGCGCGGCGGCTCTGGCCGCCTCGTCGCTGAAGTTCGCGCCGCGGTCGTAAAACGAATCCGGCGTGCGGTTCACGATCGCCATGATCAGCGGCCGATCGGCGCTGACCGGGCGACCGCACAGGGTGGGCTGCACCCTTCCATGGTGCCTGGTCGCCGGGAGCCGCGCGGTTCGCCCTAGGACGATGCCGCCGGAACGGCTGGGGGTAGCTGCCCCGATCGCGGGGAAGAACAGCGCCATCGATTTCCGGCCTCCGCGAGGACGCACGCGTGGATGTGCGCTTTGCGGATGAACGGCACCGACAGGGTTTGCCGCCGCCGGCTGCAACCCAACAGGTTCATCGATGTCTCCATCCGCTGTGTCGCAGGCTGCGGCGTCACTGCGCGGCACCGCTCGCAAAGGTTGGTCACCGGTGGCTTCGCAGATGCCCTGGATCAGTTGCAGGCACACGCTGCACACCAACTCGGGATTTTGGCGCGAGCTGAATGGAATGGGCAGTTACGCAATCCGATGCCGCCGATGGGCTCTGGGCGGGCCGATACCCGCACCGCCACAACGCATCGACGACGCCGGTGCCCGACCCGCTGTGCTGCCCAGCCTGACGTGCCACCTCCGCCACTGTAAGCCGAGAGTTCCCGAATCGTGGGAGGCCACGGCTTCCGCCGGCGGCGTGGCCAGCGAGCCACAGTCAGGCGGCAGTATGTTCACCGAGAGCTGCTGCTGCGCAAAGGATTACCGCTTCGCCGGGCGTCCAGTCCCGGCGCCTGACCGCCCGAGTGCCCGGCCGTGAACCACGGCGAGAATTCCCGCGTCGGCCGGCGTGTCGAGATGATAAGCGGCAGGCGTGGGGCTGATGCAGACCGCGGCCGCCGGGGGCGCATCCTACGGTTACTTCGGTGATCGGCAGAGAGGGCTTACGCGACCACCGCATCGGTGATGCCTTCGAGCGTGCGCCGGTTCGCCCACACTCACCTGTCGCCAACGCGCGACCGAAATTGGGGCCGTCGACGCAATCGAAGTCGTTTGCTGCATCCGCGATGTTAGGTTCAGCCTGAACGGTCGTACGGCCGAGTGGCAGCAATCACAGCGATCAGCCCTACGGTTTAGGTGACGAGATGCCTGAGGACACAGCGCCGATCGCGGGCACCCTGCTGGACCTTCTGGGGCAAAGAGCTGAACGCCATCGAGACAAAGTTGTGTTCAGCTTCTCGCGCAACGGTGAAGAAGGAGAACACAGCAGCCGGTTGACCTATCACGAGTTGGACCGCAGGGCGCAAGGAATCGCGGCGATTCTGCAACACCAGGGCGCTGCGGGCCAGCGAGTACTGGTGCTGTGCCCCGCAGGCCTGGACTTTGTCGCCGGCCTGTTCGGGTGTATCTACGCGGGAGCCATCGCGGTGCCGGTGCATCCGCCGATGCACGATCGGTTGGTTCCGCGCGTCGCGTCCATCGCCGCCGATGTGCGAGCCGACTTCGCGCTCACCACCGCTGAGACACAAGCGAAAATCAAGTCCACGCTGGACGGTGTGGTGGAGGGACGTCCGTTGCGGTGGTGCGTCGCGGACGACGTCGTCGGGGAAGCCGAAAAGTGGGCGGCGCCAGCCGTCGACGCGAGCACGGCCGTCATCGTGCAGTACACCTCGGGCTCTACCAGCTTGCCGAAAGGCGTTGTGCTGACGCACCGCAACCTGCTCCACAATCTGGCGGCCATCTGTGAGGCGTGGAACGGTGACAGCCACGCAACCGGCGTGTTCTGGCTGCCGCCGTATCACGACATGGGCCTCATCGGCGGAATCCTCGAAACGATCTACGTCGGGGGAACATCCGTGCTCATCCCGCCGACCGCCTTCATCAAACGGCCAATGCGGTGGCTGGAAGCCATTTCCCGGCACCGCGCCACCATCACCGCCGCGCCGAACTTCGCCTACGACATGTGCGTCGAACTCAGCAGCGCGGCTGAGCGTGCGGCGCTCGATCTTTCCAACTGGTCCACCGCCATGTGCGGTGCCGAGCCAGTGCGTGCCGCAAGTCTGCAGCGTTTCGCTGACGCCTTCGCTCCGGCCGGTTTTCGGCCGGAGGCGTTTTATCCCGTGTATGGGTTGGCGGAGGCGACCCTGCTGGTGTCCGGTGGGTCGGATTCCGCCGTGCCGGTGGTTCGACAGATAGACCGCACCGCGCTGCGGCAGGACCGCGTTGTCGACGTCGCGCCGGATGATCCCACCGCGGCGGCTGCGGTCGGCTGCGGTCGGCCCCGAGGCGGCCAGCAAGTCATCATCGTCGATTCGGTGACCCGCCGGCCATGCGGGCCTGACCAGGTCGGTGAGATCTGGGTCGCCGGGCCCAGCGTGGCCCAGGGTTACTGGGGAAAGCCGGAAGAGACCGAAAAGACGTTCTCGGCGTTTCTTTCGGAGTCGGCTGGCGGCCCCTTCCTGCGCACCGGCGACCTGGGTTTCCTGCGCTCCGGCGAGCTGTTCATCACCGGACGCTGCAAGGACGTCATCATCGTCCGCGGCGGCAATTACTACCCCAACGACATTGAGCTAACCGTGCAGGACTGCCATCCGGCGCTGCTGCCAGGCCGCGGTGCGGTCTTCTCGACTACGCCGGAGTCGGATGCCGACGAACAGCTCGTCGTCGTGCAGGAGGTGAACCACCATCAGGTCGGCGAGGCCGACCTCACCGAGATCATGCACGCAATCAGGGCGGCCATCACCGCGCACCACGGGATTGCGGTGCACGCCGTCGTCCTGGTCGAGCCGCTGTCGATTCCCACGACGTCGAGCGGCAAGATCCAGCGGGGCCAGTGCCGACAGCGATTCCTCGACGGCGAGCTCGCGGCAGTCGTCGACTGGCACGCGGCATCTGCCGGCGCCGCGCCAACGGCTCAAGTGACCGGCCAACGCAGCGGGCACACTGCTGCCGAAATCGCTGACTGGTTCGTCTCGTGGCTTTCCCAGCACCTGCATATTCCGGCAGCCGATATCGACCCGTCCCGTCCGTTCGCCTACTACGGCCTTGACTCCGTGCATGCCGTCCGGCTGACGGCTGCGTTGGAGACATGGCTGGAACGCGAGCTCTCGCCGACGCTGGCGTACGAATACCCCACGATCGACAGTCTTTCCAGATACTTGGCCGGCGAGGCCCCGACCGTCGACCGCAGCGCGACAGCAGCCGGGGATAGCGGCGGCGCGCGGACCAGCAACGCGGATGAGCCGATCGCGATCGTCGGCATCGGTTGCCGGTTTCCGGGCGCCGACGGGCCTGCGGCTTTCTGGCGGCTGCTGTCGAACGGCATGGACGCGATCACCGATGTACCGGCGGACCGCTGGGACGCCGACGCCTTCTACAACCCCGATCCGTCCGTGCCGGGCACCGCGGTCAGCCGGCGGGGCGGTTTCTTGCCCGAGGTCGACGGTTTCGACTTTTCGTTCTTCGGCATCTCGCCGCGGGAGTCGGCGCAAATGGACCCACAGCAGCGTCTGCTCCTGGAGGTGGCGTGGGAGGCGATGGAAGACGCCGGACAGGTGCCGGACCGGCTCGTCGGCAGCAGCACCGGCGTGTTCGTCGGTATTTCCACCAACGATTACGGATATCTCCGGTCCGGTCAGCCGGGGCTCGTCGACGCCTACAGCGCCACCGGAAACGCGTTGAGCATCGCCGCCAACCGGCTCTCGTACGCCTACGACTTCCGCGGGCCGAGCATGGCGATCGACACCGCGTGTTCGTCGTCGTTGGTCGCCGTCCACCTGGCGTGCCGCAGCCTCCGCGACGGCGAGTGCACGCTGGCCCTGGCCGGAGGCGTGAATATCATGCTGTCGCCGACGATCTCGATCAACTTCACCAAAGCCAGGGTGCTGGCCCCGGATGGCCGTTGCAAGACCTTCGATGCAGGCGCGGATGGCTACGTGCGCGGTGAGGGGGCCGGGATCGTCGTCCTCAAGCCGCTGGGTCTGGCGTTGGCCGATGGAGACCCGATCTACGCGGTGATCCGCGGCACCGCCACCAACCAGGATGGCCGCACCAACGGACTGATGGCGCCCAGTCGGCAATCCCAGGAAGCCGTGCTGGCCGACGCCTACCGGCGTGCAGGTGTTTCGCCCGGTGCGGTCCAATACGTCGAAGCGCACGGCACCGGAACGGTTCTCGGCGACTCGATCGAGGCGAAGGCCCTGGGCGCGATTCTGGCCAACGGTCGCGCGCCGGGCAACCGGTGCCTGATCGGCTCGGTCAAGACCAACATCGGCCACCTGGAGGCCGCCGCCGGAGTGGCCGGGCTCATCAAAGTAGCGCTGGCTCTGCGGCACCGGTCGATCCCACCGAGCCTGAATTTCACTACGCCCAATCCTCACATCCCCTTCGACAGCCTGCCGTTGCACGTGGTGCAGACCCCTACCAGTTGGCCGGACAACGGGGGACGTGCGATCGCGGGGGTGAGCTCGTTCGGCTTTGGCGGCACCAATGCGCACGTCGTGCTCGCCGAGGCTCCGCAGGTTCGAGTCACGCCACCGCCGCACGATCCCGCAGCGGATCGAGCGGAACTGCTGGTGCTGTCCGCCCGCTCACCGGAGGCGCTGACTGAGCTGGCCCGCCGGTACGAGCTGGCGCTTGCCGGCGGGCCGGCGCTTGCCGACCTCTGCTACACCGCCGGTGCGCGTCGCGGCCACCATGATCACCGGCTGTCCGCCGTCGCAGACTCCCCCGACACGATGTCGGAGTCTCTCGCCGCCTGGCGACGGGCGGAAACCCGCCCCGGGCTCTCGGTGGGACGGTGCGGTCCCGGCCGTCGGCCCGCGGTGATCTTCGTCTGCTCCGGGCAGGGCTCGCAGTGGTACGGCATGGGGCAGCGGTTACAGGTGGACGAGCCGGCGTTCCAGGACGCATTAGCGGCGTGTGACCGCGCGATGAGCCCATATCTGGGCGAGTCCGTGCTCGCAATACTCGCTGCGGGGCAGGACTATTCCCGGCTCACCGACATCGGCGTGGTCCAACCGACAATCTTCGCCGTCCAGGTTGCGCTGGCCGCGCTGTGGAGCTCGTGGGGAGTCAAGCCCGCCGCGGTGGTGGGACACAGCCTGGGCGAAGCCGCAGCGGCGCACATCGCGGGAGCGCTGAGCCTGGAAGACGCTGCGCGGGTCATCTGTTCCCGAGCCCGGCTGCTCCGACGGGCACGCGGCCAGGGGGCGATGATGGCGGCGGAGGTTTCGCTGGCCGAAGCACATGAGCTCATCGCGGGCAAAGAGGGTCGTGTCGCGATCGCCGCGAACAACAGCTGTCGATCGACGGTGCTCTCGGGTGATCGGGCGGTGTTGACCGATCTCCTGGCAGTGTTGCAGCGGCGCGAGCGTTTCTGCCGGTGGATCGAGGTCGACGTCGCCTCGCACAGTCCGCAGATGGACGCGCTGAGCGCCGATCTGCGAGACATGCTCGCCGGGCTGCAGCCGACGGCGCCGCTGCTACCGCTGTATTCCACAGTGACAGGCGACCTGCTGGCCGACCGTCCGCTCGACGCCGACTACTGGGGCCAGAACCTTCGGTCGCCGGTCCACTTCTCCACTGCACTACGCCGGTTGCTGGCAACCGGCCATGACGCGTTCCTTGAGATCAGCCCGCATCCGATCCTGCTGAGCGCCATCCGCGAGGACGCCGAGGAGCTAGGCCGGACCTGCACCTTGCTGCCGTCCATGCACCGTGACGACGGAGGGCGCGGGACCGCGCTCGCATCGCTGGGCGCTCTGTACACCCTCGGTCAGCCAGTTGAGTGGGAACACCTGCACCCCTCGGGTGGCGATTGTGTAGCCGCACCGACCTACCCGTGGCAGCGCGTGCATTCTTGGTTGGACATCCCTGCCGTCGCCACGCCCCCGCACCGCGCCGCGGAGCCAGCGGATCTGCGTGATCGGATCTACCAGCTGCAGTGGCTTCCCGCATCCATCCCGCCGGATCGGGACGGGTCAGACCGGCCGATCGAAGCGGGAAGCTGGCTCATCCTCAGCGACGGGGGGGTCACCGCGGACACGCTCCGAGACCACCTCGAATCGCATTCTCAGACATGTGTTCTGGTCGAGCCAGGCGTCGACTTCGAGCGTCTGGCGTCCGGCGGTTACCGTCTTGACCCGGCGCAGCCCGAGCATTTTCGGCGGCTTCTCGAAGAGGCGTTCGGGGGCCAACGGCTGCCGTGCCGCGGCGTGGTGCATCTGTGGGATCTGCTGGCCGCGCCGCCAGCCGACACGTCGCCCGGCGCGCTGGAGTCCGCGGCTGCCCTGGGCCCGGTGAGCGTGTTGCATCTCGTGCAGGCGCTGGCGATGGCCGGCTGGTCGGATCCGCCGCGCCTGTGGCTGGTGACGCGGGGGGCGCAGGTGACAGGTGCCGGCGCCGAACCCGTGTCGGTCGCCGGGGGTCCGGTGTGGGGGTTGGGTCGCACCATCGACCACGAGTATCCGGAGCTGCGCTGCACTCGCGTCGACTTGTCCGCGGGCGGCGGCCCCGAAGAACTCCGGGCTCTGTTCCAGGAGGTGTGGACGGATCATCGCGAGGTTGACGTGGCGCTGCGTGGCAGCCGCCGCTGCGTCGCGCGGTTGAGCAGGTGGGACGAGGTCGAACCAGCGGAAACGCCGGTTGACGCCACGGTGCTAGAGGCCCTCAAGGCTGATGCCACCTACCTCATCACCGGCGGGCTGGGCGCGCTGGGACGTGCGGTGGCCACGTGGATGGTGGAGCAGGGGGCCCGGCACCTGGTCCTCATGGGGCGTGGTGCGGCGTCAGCGTCGGCGCACGCGACGTTGGACGAGTTGCGGGCGGCTGGCGCCGAGGTGCTCGTCGCGCGCGGCGACGTCGCCAGATCGGACCAGCTCGCGGCCATGCTGGGGTCGATCGGCGCGTCGATGCCACCGCTGCGCGGGGTGGTGCACGCGGCCGGGGTTCTCGATGATGGCATCCTGCAACTCCTCGACGAGCGACAGCTGCGCAACGTCATGGCGCCCAAGGTTGCGGGTGCGTGGAATCTGCACGCGTTGACCCGCAACGCGGCGCTGGACTTCTTCGTGCTCTTCTCGTCGGCGGCGACGCTCCTGGGCTCGCCGGGGGCGGCGAACTATGCGGCAGCGAACGCTTTTCTCGACTCGTTGGCGTGGCATCGACATGCCGAAGGCAGGCCGGCGCTGAGCATCGACTGGGGGCCATGGGCCGGGCTCGGTTTTTCCGCTCAGCATCGCGGTCACTTCGCCCATCACGGCGTTGAGGCCATGCCGGCAGCGGAATGCCTTGCAGCGCTGTCGTATTTGTTGACCCGGTCCGTTACGCAGGCCGCGGTCATCGACGTCGACTGGGCGCGGTGGCGCTCGGGATTACGCCCGGGCACGAACCCGCCACTGCTCACGAATCTTGACCCTGAACTCCCCGGCGGCCCGGAAACGGGCACCGCGTCCTGGCGGGGTAGCAGCCTCAATGACGAACTGCGGGGAGCCGCACCGTTGGAGCGCCGCCGGCTGCTCGAGGCGTACTTGCGAGATCTCACTGCCGGCAAACTCGGTCTGTCCCCATCGAGCCTCGACACTGCCTCGCCACTGAGCCAGCTCGGCGTCGACTCGCTCATCACGTTGGAGCTGCGCCTGCAGATTGAGCGCGACTTCGGCATCGTCGTACCGGTCGCGCGGCTACTGGATGAGCCCAGCGTGACCAGCCTCTCGCGCTGGCTGGCCGACCAGCTGTCCGCCACCAGTCCGGCCCCGGCGGTAGACGCGGCACCACCGCCGCCGCCGACTGACGAGGCCTCATCGCGCGAGATCGACCTGCTCACCCGGGTACCTGAGCTTTCCGACGATGCCGTGGAAGAGCTGCTGCAGAAGGTCATCGCCGAACGAGAGCTTGCTGTGAAGGAAGGTAGCGATGACGGATAAGCCCATCGACATCTCCGGCCTCTCACCGGAGGAAAAACGCGCGCTGCTGTCCCGGCTACTCATGGCGGAAGCGGAGAACTCGGCCTCGGTGTATCCGCTGTCGCATGGGCAGCGATCCCTGTGGTTCGTCCATAAACTTGCGCCCAGCAGCGCCGCCTACAGCATCACCTACGCCGGGCTGATCCGCGGTGACCTCGATGTGCCGGCGTTGGAACGCGCCGTCCAGGCGCTCGTTGACCGGCACCCGATGTTGCGGACCACGTTCGCCGAGCGCGACGGGCAACCGGTGCAACTCGTTCATCCGAAATGGCCCGTGCGGATCGCCCAGCACCACCTCGGCCCCAGCGAGCCCGAGCTCGACGAGTGGATCCGCCGGGAAACCGATCGTCCGTTCGACCTGTACACCGGCCCGGTGGTGCGGCTCACGCTGCTCCAACGCACACCCGACCAACATGTACTGCTGCTCGTGGTGCACCACATTGCGGTCGACTTCTGGTCAATCGACGTCGTTCTCGACGAGCTTCGCCTGCTGTATGCCGCTCAGCATGGGGCGAAGCCGCCTGCACCACCCGCGGAGCGCTACGTTGACTACGCCGACAGGCAGTCGCGAATGCTCGCCGGTGCCGAAGGCGAGCACCTCTGGCGTTACTGGCGTGAGCAGTTAGCCGGCGAGTTGCCGGTCCTTCGATTGCCGACCGACCGGCCGCGACCGGCTGTGCAGACCTACCGGGGCGCCGTTCACCGCTTCACCCTCGACGGTGCGCTGACGGCTGGGCTCAAGCAGGTTGGCCGGACGGTTGGTGCGACGCCCTACATGACACTGCTGGCGGCCTACGTCACGTTGCTGCATCGTTACAGCGGCCAGGACGACCTGGTCGTCGGCTCACCGTTTGCGTGTCGTGATCGGGCGGCGCTGGAGGACCTGGTCGGCTACCTGGCCAATCCGGTTGCCCTACGCGCCGACCTGCGCGACGACCCGACGTTTACGGTCCTACTCGGTCGCGTCAAGGACACCGTGCTGGGCGCAATCGCACATCAGGACTATCCCTTCCCGTTGCTCGTCGAGCGGCTTCGGGCCGCTCGCGACGGGAGCCGAACGCCACTGTTCCAGGTGTCGTTCGCCTGGGAACAACCGCGCCGCTTTTCCGACGGGCCTGGTCTGGAAAGCGGGGGTCTTCACCTGGAAACCATCCACATCGGGCAGGGCGGCGCCCCGTTCGACGTGATGATGGAGATGTCCGAACAGGGCGGGCAGCTGTGCGGTGCGCTGCAGTACAACACCGACCTCTTCGACGCGGTGACGATCGAGCGGATGGCCGGGCACTTTGCGACGCTCGTCGACGGGATCATCACCGAGCCCGGCACGCACGTTTCGCAGCTGCCGTTGCTGTCCGCGGAGGAGCATCGTCAGCAGGCAGCATGGAACCGAACCGGGGTCCCTTACGACGGCGAGTCCTGCCTTCACGAACTGGTAGCGGCAGCAGTTCGGCGCAACCCGGACGCCGTGGCCGTGACGTGTGAGGACCATGAGTTGGGGTACGCGGAGCTCGACCGCCGGGCCGAGACGCTGGCGCAGCGGCTGCGGCACCTCGGTGTCGGTCCCGACATTGTGGTGCCTGTCCTGCTGGACCGCTCCGAGGATCTGGTGGTGGCGCTGCTGGGCGTCCTGAAAGCAGGCGGTGCCTTCATGCCGCTGGATCTGGCCCAGCCCGTCGACCGGATGGCCACGATGCTGGCAGACGTGCCGGACGCACCGGTCTGCGTCACACACCGGTGCCACCTGCACCGCTTGCCGGCAGGCTTCACCGGTGACCGGCTGTGCCTCGACCTGCCGTCGACGGCATCGGTCGAGGACGCCGTCCCCGCAGCCATCGACACGACGGCGACAAACCTCGCCTACGTTATCCACACGTCTGGCTCCACCGGGGTGCCGAAGGGAGCACTCAACACCCATGCCGGGATTTGCAACCGGCTGCGCTGGATGCAGGACGCCTACGGACTGACCCCCGACGACAGGGTGCTGCACAAGACGCCGATCAGCTTCGATCCCGCCGTCTGGGAGATCTTCTGGCCGCTGATCGTCGGCGCGCGGGTTGTCATTGCACAACCTGAGGGCCACAAGGACGCCTCCTACCTGGTCCGGACCATCACCGAACAGGCCGTGACCACAGCGCATTTCGTGCCGTCGATGCTGCGCCGCTTCCTCGCCGAACCCGGGGTGGCCCGCTGTGCCGGGCTGCGCAGGGTGTTCTGCAGCGGTGAGGCGCTGCTCGCTGACCTGCGGGATGATTTCCTGGCCAGACTGGACGCCGAGCTGTACAACCTGTACGGGCCCACCGAGGCCGCGATCGACGTCACGCACTTCCGCTGTGAAGCCGGAACCGGCCCGGTGGTCCCGATCGGGCGACCGATTGCCAACGTCCGCATTCACCTTCTGGACGCCCATCTCCAACCGGTGCCGGTGGGGGTGACCGGTGAGCTGTTCATCGGCGGCGCTGGGGTGGGGCGGGGCTACCTCGGCCGGCCCGACCTGACGGCTGCCAGCTTTGTCGCCGACCCGTTTGCCGACGAGCCCGGCCGACTGCTCTACCGCACCGGCGACCTGGCCAGGTATCTGCGGGACGGCAACATCGAATACCTGGGACGCCGCGACCACCAGGTGAAGATCCGCGGTTTCCGCATCGAGCCGGGCGAGGTGGAGGCCGCACTGGCGAAACACCCCGCAGTGCGCCAGAACGTGGTGGCGGCCAGAACCGATGACCACGGCAACACTCTGCTTGTCGCCCACGTCGTGCCAGCCGATGGACTCGCGCCGTCGACAGCCGAGTTGCGCCGCTTCCTGCTGGAGTTGCTCCCGGCGGCGATGGTGCCTGCCGTCTTTCAGGTGACCGCTGCGCTCCCGCTCACGTCGAGCGGAAAGGTGAACCGCCGAGCCTTGACGGCGGATGCGGAGCTGGGATCCCCGCCGGCGGCGCATGTGGCTCCGCGCACCCGCACCGAGCGGATTCTCGCCCAGATCTGGTGTGAGGTGCTCGGTGTGGAGCGGGTCGGGGTCACCGACGACTTCTTCGCGCTGGGCGGCGCCTCGACCCAGAGCCTGGAGGTCGCGGTGCGGGCGAACGCGGTCGGCCTGGCCCTTCGGCCGGAGTCGATGTTCGTCTACGGCACAATCGCCGATCTGGCCGCCGAATACGGACCGCTCACCGACGACGACCCGGGCCATCAGGAAGGCGCGGAATCCAGCGGGGACCGGGGTGTTGAGGCGAGCGTGTGGGCGCCGGAACCCGAGCACCCGGTGAAATCCAACGGTGCCGAGACGCAGAACACGGTGATCGAAAGCCTCGGTGTGTACCTGCCGGCGCGGACGGTGTCGACCGAGACGGTCCTGGCGCAGTGCGCCAACGAGATCCGCATACCGTTGGAACGCCTCACCGGCATCAAGAACCGACGGATGGTCGCAGACGGCGAGTTCTCCATCGACCTCGCCAGGCAGGCAGCGACCGACTGCCTGGCCCGGTCGAGCTATCGACCGGAAGAGATCGACCTGGTCGTCGCCTGCAACATCTCCCGCTGCGACGGACCCGGGCACAAGTTCACCTTCGAACCCAGCACCGCCTCGCGGCTGCGTGATCAATGCGGCCTGGTCAACGCGCTGACCTTCGACATCTCCAACGCGTGTGCGGGAATGTTCACCGGCGTCGCGGTGGCGGATGCATTCCTGAAGGCCGGGCTGGTCCGTTCCGCCATGGTGGTCAGCGGCGAATACATCAGCCACCTCACCGAGACAGCGCAGAACGAAATCGACGGGCCGATGGACCCACGGCTTGCCTGCCTGACCCTCGGTGATGCCGGTGCGGCGGTGATCCTGGAGCGCGGTCCCAACAGCCGGGTCGGCTTCCACGACATCGACATGGCCACCTTGAGCCGGTACAGCAAGCTGTGCATCGCCAAGGTGACCGACGGCCCGCATGGCGGTGCAATCATGGTCACCGACTCCGTCACGCAGACCGCGGTCGCCGTCAAGCATTCGGTGCCCTACGTCGCTGCCGTCATGCGGCGACACGGGTGGCGACCGGAGTACTGCGACCACCTGCTGATGCACCAGACGTCGGCGGCGTCGATCAACGACGCGGTCACCGCCATCAACCGGGTGTTCGGGCACACTGCGGTAAGCGGCGGCAACGTGATCAACAACCTGGCGGAGCGGGGCAACACCGCCACCACGACACACTTCGTCGCCCTGATGGACAACATCCGCAGCGGTCGGATCAGTTCGGGTGACAACGTGGTCTTTTCCATCACCGGATCCGGACAGACGGTGGGCGCCGCGCTGTACACCTTCGACGACCTGCCCGACCGGGTGCGCAGGGGGAAAGACGGACGTCACCGCCACGTCGTTCGGGCCAGCAACCACCGCAAAACGGTGCCGGCCGCCCCTCGGGTGTGCATCGACAGCGTCGGCATCGCCCCGGCTTCGCAATCTTCTCCGCCGCAGTCGCTGGAGCTCGCGGTGCAGGCGGCAGCGGCCTGCCTCGACCGTAGTGGTTTGGATAGGAGCAAACTCGGTCTGATCATCCACGCCGGCGTCTATCGCGACGAATTCCTCAGTGAGCCTGCGGTGGCCGCGCTTGTCGCCGGTGAACTCGGGATCAACGACGAAGTGGACTCCGCTGACGGGCCAAAGACCTTCACCTTCGACGTCCTCAACGGTGCAGTCGGCTTCCTCACCGGCTGCCACGTCGCCGCCGGGATGATCGGGGCGGGAAAGACCGACCACGCGATGGTGCTGGCCGCGGAGATCGAAAACAACACCCCCGAAAGCGGCTACCCGTTGAACGGCATCAGCCAGACCGGCTCGGCCGTGTTGCTGGGCCGCAGCGATGGCTCGACGGGGTTCGGCCGGTTCGTCTTCCAGCACCATCCCGAATATGGCGGTGCGCTGGCCAGCTACACCCAACACCGGGACGGGCGGACCTGGTTGCAGATCGACCGTGACCCCAGCCTGGACGCCATCTACGTCGACTGCATCCCCTCCAGCGTCAAGGAACTTTTGACGCTAGAGGGACTGGACCCCGCCGACATCGCAGTCATGTTTCCGCCGTACCTGTCCCCGGGGGCGCTGCGCGAACTCGCCGCCCGAATCGGTATCCCGAGATCACGATTCGTCAACCTCGCCGTCGACACCGACTCCTTCACCTCATCGCTGCCGTATGCGCTGGAGCATGCCCGCCAACACGGGCTGTCACGGCCGGGCGACCTCGCGCTCATCGTGGCTGTCGGCTCGGGTGTCGAGGTCGGTTGCACCACCTATCGCTTCTGATGCGCGCGGCGGCGGAGAGCGTGTACGCGTGGTATCTCGACACCGATTACCGCCGGGGGTCGGCCACCATCCCCGAGACACGGAGACAGCGATGACCTTCACGATCCACGCGGTGCCCGACTTCACCGGCGACGTGGTTCTTCCCGACGGCGCCGCCTACGATTCGGCGCGGGAGGTCTTCAACGGCCTGATCGACAAGCGGCCGAGCGTCGTGCTCCGCTGCCGCTCCCGCGCCGATATTGTCGCCGCCGTTCGCTACGCCGTCAGCTCCGGAGCCGAGATCGCGGTGCGTTGCAGCGGGCACAGCGTGGCAGGACACTCCTCGACCGATGGCGGAGTCGTCATCGACCTCTCTTTGATGCGCGGCGTCGTTGTCGACGCCCAGCACCGTATCGCAGTCGTCGAGCCCGGTGCGACCTGGCGCGACATCGACGAGGCCACCTCCCGTTACGGACTCGCCTGCCCCGGCGGGGTGGTGTCGACGACGGGTGTCGGCGGGTTCACCCTCGGCGGCGGCGTCGGCTGGTTATCCCGGGCATACGGTTTGACCTGCGACAACCTGACCGCCGCAAATCTGGTACTGGCCAGCGGGGAGGTGCTGTACGCCAGCGAGTCGCAGAACCCGGAGGTGCTGTGGGGACTGCGCGGTGGCGGTGGCAACTTCGGGGTGGTCGCACACTTCGTGCTCGACCTGCACCCGGTCGACCACGTCATTGCAGGCATGCGAGCCTACGACGACTCCGACGCCGACGCCGTGCTCGAACACTTCCGCGCCCAGATGGACAACGCCGGCGACCACCTCGCGTCAATCGTGGACTTCGGGACCGAGGACAGTTCAGGACGCCGCCTGGTCACGATTCTCGGCTGCTCGACCGGATCCGATGCGATCGGTCAGGCCGGTATCGCTGCACTGCTTGACGTGGGTGGGGTCACCACCGAACCGGTGGTGGCGCTGCAGCGCGAACTCTCCTATCCCACCTGGCAGCAGATACTCGACCACACGGCCCCGTTCGGTCGGCTGAACTATTGGAAGTCGGTCTTCCTGACGGAGTTATCGGACGAGGCCATCCGACGCATCGCGCTGCTCGGACGGGCTCGACCCACGCCGCAGACACGTCTACACGTGATCAGACTCGGCGGCTTTTCCAGCCGGGTTCCGCCCCAGGCCGCAGCCTTTTCGGCCCGCAACCATCCCTACATCGTCCATCTGATCACCACGTGGACCGACCCCGCCGACACCCAACGATGCACGTCGTGGACCAACGAAGCATACGAATGCTTGCGTCCCCTCGGCCCGGCAAGCGCGTATCTCAACTTCGTCGGCGATGAAGGGCAGGCCCGCATCCGGGCCAGCTTCGGTGAAGTCACCTACCGGCGCCTCGCCAGGCTGAAGGCTCGCCTCGACCCGGACAACCGCTTCGCCCTCAACCAAAACATCGAACCCGCAACGGATACGTGAGCCCGGACGCCGAAGCCCGCACCGATGACCACACCTCGCACTCTGCTGTGGCATCACGGAATCTCCCCAGGCGGGATCATGCCCCGAGAGCGAAACCATATGACCGCGTTGCGGATTGCAGGCTCGACGGGTCCCACCACATAGTGCAGTTCTCGCGCCGCCTTATCGCACCGGTACCGGTAGCGGTCGGTGAACGCGTATCCGACCGACATCGAGTTCACTGTGGTTTCCCGACCGGTGACGACCTCGAACAGGTCGCCGGCCTTACCCGCGGTCCATGCGACTGGATAGGGCAGCCGTTTACGCGGCGGCTCGACCCCGACCACCCGTGCCACCGACTCCAGGTAGTCGCGATACGTCAGCTCCTGGCCGCCCAGGATGTAGCGTTCGCCGCGTTTCCCGTGCAGCCAGGCAGCGATCATCCCACGCGCCACCTCGCGGACATCCACGAAGTTGTTGTATCCCGTTGTCCAATAAGGAATTCTGCGGTTGGCGACTTCGACGATGAGACGGCCGGAACTGGGTCTGGCATCGAGCGGGCCTACCAGATAGGTGGGGTTTACGATGACTGCATCCAACCTGTCGCAGGCCCGCTGCACGAGGATTTCGGCACGCCGCTTGGTGACTGCGTAGGCCGATGCCAGCCCGGCTCTGTCCCACGCCCACGGTGTGTGCTCGTCGGCGGGTGTGCCATCGGGCGTGGGTCCGATCGTGTTGGCGGTCGAGGTGTGGACGACCCGCGGCGTTCTGACGGCAATCGCGGCTTCGACAACAGCTCGCGTGGCATCAACATTGACGGCCGAGATCTCAGGCGTGATCGTTCGCCTGCTCGAAACGCATGCAGCGCAATGGAAGACAACGTCGGCGCCGGCGAACACTGTGCAGAGTTCCGCCACCGAACCGATGTCGGCGCATACCCACTGGATCGGTAGGTCGGCCAGCGAACTCGTATCGGTGCTCGGGCGTCGTGTCGCGGTCACGGTGTGCCCCTGCGCGATCAGCTCGGCGGCCAGGTTGGCCCCCAGCAGCCCGCTTGCTCCGGTTACTACGGTGTGTGCCATCGGGCTTTCCGTTCACAAGAGCATTGCAGTAGTGGATGTCGGCCGGCGTGGCACAGTCCGGAAGTTTGCCATGACCGACGCCGCATGACCCATTGGTCGCCCGAGATCATCTGCGTATTACGAAGGCAGCGAGGGAATCACCACGCGAACCCGCCTTCCGTGCTACAAAGAATTGAACACCCGATCCCAGATCTTGCCGCCGCCGAACAGGCGGCGGCTTTGCTTCCAATGCTGAATACATCGGTGGACTGCGAGAGCCGGCGCGCATGCGAATGTTGATCACCGCGTTGCGGGACCTGCAGTGGCGACGACGACGCTTCATCACCGCGGCCGTCGGCACCGGAATGGTATTCGCGCTGACCTTCATCATCACCGGGCTGACGCACGGTTTTCGTGTCGAGGCCCAGCATGTGGTCGACTCGCTGGGCATCGACACCTACGTCATCCAGGCGGGCGCCGTAGGTCCGTTCATGGGCTCGTCAAGGTTCCCGGAGGCAGAAACGGGGGTGATCGCCCGGCTCCCGGGCGTCCAATCGGCGATCCCGGTGGTCTACGGCAACACCATCCTGCAAGATCGTCGATCGCCGCAAAACGTCAACGTGTACGGCGTGCCCGAACACGGATCCGGGATGCCGCCGATCGCAGCGGGGCGGGCACCGTCGAGCCCCGGCGAGGTTGCCATGTCGAGCACCCTGGGGCGATCCATTGGCGACCAAGTCGAGATCGGCGCGAACATGCTGCGGATCGTCGGCCTCGTCGGCAAATCCACTACGCTCGCGGGCCAAGCCAACGCATTTCTTACCGTGGCGGGAGCCCAGCGGTTGATGTTTTCCGGTCAACCGGTGATTTCCGCCGTCGGCGTGCGCGGCGCACCCACCCAGATACCCCACGGCTACCGCACCGTGGATCGCCACGCTGCAGTAGATGACATGGTGCGCCCGCTGCAGGGGGCCCGCCTGGCGATGTCGTACATGGCGATTCTGCTGTGGGCGGTGGCGGGCCTGATCGTGGGATCGCTGATCTATCTCTCTGCGTTGGAGCGCACCCGCGACTTTGCGGTGTTCAAAGCTCTCGGCGTCACGACTCAGTCGATGCTGGCCGGGCTAGCGCTACAGGCGGTGCTCGTCGCGCTGGTTGCCGCGGTGCTCGGTGGGCTGCTCGCGGTAGTGCTCGGTCCGCTGTTTCCCATGCTCGTGGTCGTGACCACCTCGGCCTTCCTGTCGTTGGTCGTGACGGCGGTGCTGATCGGTCTGTTGGCGAGCTTGGCAGGCTTGCGCCACGCGGTAGCTGTCGACCCGGCGCTGGCGTTCGGAGGTCCGTAAGTCGTGGTTGATCTGCGCATCAAAGATCTCGTCGTCGAGTACTCCGACGGCAGCGACGCGATCCGCGCGATCGACGGTCTGGATCTGAAGATCACGGGCGGATCGCTGGTGATCGTGTTGGGCCCCAGTGGATGTGGAAAAACCACCTTGTTGTCGTGCCTGGGCGGCATCCTCAGCCCGACCAGCGGTTGCATCGAGTTGGGCGATGTCGAGGTCACCGCCCTGGATCGCCGCGAGCTCCCCGCCTACCGGCGCCACTCCGTAGGCATCGTCTTTCAGATGTTCAATCTGGTGCCAAGTCTCACCGCACTCGAGAACGTGATGGTGCCGATGTGGGCAGCGGGGTGGTCGCAGAGGGCGGCGCGCGAACGCGCCCACGAGTTGCTGACACGCGTCGGACTGCAGGACCGCACGAGGCACCGACCGGGGGACCTGAGCGGCGGTCAGCAACAACGGGTGGCGTTTGCCCGCGCGATCGCGTTGGATCCAACGCTGATCTTGGCCGACGAACCCACGGCCCACTTGGACTTCGTCCAGGTGGAAGAGGTGCTGCGGTTGCTCCGGGAATTGGCGACAGGTGAGCGCATCGTCGTGGTGGCGACCCACGACACCAGGATCCTGGCACTCGCAGACCGCGTGGTCTCCCTCGTGCCGCCTTTCGCCTCCACCGACCAAGAGCCGGAAACGGTCCGCCTCACGGCCGGCTCCGTACTGTTTGAACAGGGCAGCTTTGGAGACTTGATCTACGTCGTCTCCGAAGGCGAACTGGACATCCTGCGTGAACCCGCAGGTGGAGGCGAAGAACTCCTCAGGATCGCCACCCCCGGCGACTACTTCGGCGAGATCGGACCGTTGTTCCGCATGCCCCGCTCGGCCACCGTGCGCGCCCGCACCGACGCAACCGTGGTTGGCTACACCGTGCAGGCATTCCGCGAGCGACTCGGGACGTCCACCGAAAGTCGTCTCATCGAGCACGATGAGATCGACACAAACTAGGAACGCGCGAGTGCGGGATCCCAGCTTCAGCCCTTGGGCCGTTTACCCGCAGCCACCTCGTCGGTATAGCCGTCGTAAAACGGCACATAGCCCTCGTCGCGGCCGGCCAGCACGTAGACCGGATCTTCGATGCCGGGGCCGTAGGCCTGCTCGCGCAGAACCACCTTGCGGCTCTTGAACGTGGTGGTGTGCTCCATGGATTCGACGATCCGTAAGAACAGCGGCAACGCGTAGGCCGGCAGCTGCTTGTAGACGGTGTCGGCGAGAGCTTTCCCGTCGAAGTCGGCGCCATCGCGCAGCTTGACTGCGGCCATCCCGGCGCGACCGCCGGTGCGTGGGACTTCCACCCCGAACACCGTGCACTCCTCGACGGACTTGTCGGCGCCCAGCGCCCGCTCCACCTGGGTGGTGGCGACGTTCTCACCCTTCCAGCGGAAGGTGTCGCCGAGCCGGTCGACGAAAGCGGCATGGCCCATCCCCTGCGGGCTCATCACGTCGCCGGTGTTGAACCAGCAGTCACCCTTGCGGAAAGCGTCGCGCACCAGCTTCTTCTCGCTCGCGCTCGGATCGGTGTAGCCGTCGAACGGCTGCAGCTTGTTGACCGGGCTGAGCAACAGGCCGGGCTCGCCGGCGGGCACCCGCTGCACCCAGCCGTCCTCGCCGCGCAGCGGGGCGCCGGTGTCGGGGTCGTATTGGACGTAGGCCAGTGGCAACGCCGCCCAGCCGGTCGACCGTGGCACGTTGAAGACGTTGATGAAGGCGATATTTCCTTCGCTGGCCGCGTAGAACTCGCAGACACGCGCGATGCCGAACCGCGAGGTGAACTCGTCCCAGATCTCTGGACGCAATCCGTTGCCGGAGATGAGCCGCACCTGGTGGGCGCGGTCGGTCGGCTTGGCGGGCTGGTTCAGCAGATACCGGCAGACTTCGCCGATGTAGATGAAGGCGGTGGCCTCGGCGGCGATCACCTCGTCCCAGAATTTCGACGCCGAGAAAGACTTGCCCAGGGCCAGGGTCGCCCCGGAGTTGATCACCGATCCGATTGCAACAGTCAGCGCGTTGTTGTGATACAGCGGCAGGCAGCTGTACAGCGTGTCGGAGCCCTTTAGCCGCAACCCCAGCCCACCGAAAATGGCCAGCGCGGACAGCCACCGCTTGTGGGTCATCACGCTGGCCTTGGGGTGACCAGTGGTGCCAGAGGTGAAGATGTAGAACGCCGTGTCTTTGGCCAGGACCGCCGACGCCGACTGCGGATTGGCGGTGGGCGCAGTGGCCGACAGCCGTTCCATCTCCTCGATCGTCGTCGGCGTGACCGTGGCGCCGCCGCATTCATCCACCGCGTCGAGCAGATCGGATTCGACGATCAGCGCCTTAGCGTCCAACAGACCCAGGCTGTGGGCGAGCACCTCGCCGCGCTGGTGGTAGTTCAGCATCCCGGCGATCGCACCGCACTTGACCGCGGCCAGCATCATCAGCACGGCGTTGGGTGAGTTCCGAAGCATGATGCCGACGACGTCGCCGCGGCCGACACCACGGGCCGCCAGCACGGCCGCGTAGCGGTTGGCGGTCGCATTGGCCTCGCGGTAGCTCAGCTGCTGCTCGCCGAACCGGATGAACACCCGGTCGCCGTAGCGGGCGGCGCGGTCCTGGAACACTTTGCCGATCGACGTCTTCGAGGTCGGCTGCGCCAGCAGCCCGGTGAGCAACCCGCGGACGATCACCGGAGCGTCGGCCAACAAGCCGGGCACCCGGGTCGCGATATCGACCAGCCCGACCGACGTGTCAGCAGCGGAGTTGTTTTTTGACACGGCTAACCCTCGTTTCGCGCTACGGCAGATGGCGGCCAGCCTAGCGCTGCGACGATGCATACCACGCGCGGTTTGAGGAGGGGGTACGCCCCCTAGCCGGTACGCGCCTGGGGGTACCCCCACCCGCTTGCGGGGTCAATCAGCCCGAGTGCGCCGCGCGAAACCGCTCAGTCGGGTGCGCAGGCCGCGATCGCCGCATCGACCCGGTCGACGACCACCAGCCGGTCCATGGCAGCTTGCGATACGTACCCGCTGTCGACCAGCCCGCACAACCAGGCGCGCAGCCCGTCGAAATGTCCGCCGGGGTCCAGCATCACCACCGGCTTGTCGTGCATTCCCAGATACCCGCCGGTCCAGGCCTCGAACAGCTCTTCCAACGTGCCGATGCCGCCCGGCAACGTGATGAACGCGTCGGCGCGGTCCTCCATGATCTGTTTGCGCTCGCGCATGGTGTCGGTGACGATCAGCTCGTCGGCGTCGTGATCGGCGACTTCGCGGCGCACCAGCATCTTGGGGATGACGCCGACGGTCCAGCCGCCGCGGGCCCGCGCGGCGGTGGCCAGTGCGCCCATCGCCGAGACGTTGCCTCCGCCCCAGACCAGGGTCCAGCCGCGGTCGGCGATCGCCTCGCCCAGTTCGGCGGCCAATGCCAACAACTCGGGGTGGGTGGGTCCGGACGCGCAGTACACACAGACCGCCCGCGGGTCGGGTGCATCGCGTTTGGGGGGCACAGTCGAACCGTAGTAGACCCAGCTCGGCGACGATGCGCGCCGCGTAGCGGCGGGAGGAGAAGCCGGGCAATCGGATCCAGACCAACCTTGCCGCCGTGCGCATTTGGGCCTAACCGCATGCGGTCAGGGGCGCGCGCCATAAAATCCGGCGGTGCCGAGTGCTTGGGTTGCCGCGCCGCAGGACACCGTTCTGCATCAGGTCACGGCGACCTTGGACGATCCGCACTGTTCCGGCGTGGCGCTGACCGGAGCCGACGGAGTCGGCAAGACGTTGGTCGCACGCCACGCCGCGGAGTCATTCGCCGCGGCCGCGCCCTCGACCGTGGTTCGCTGGGTGGTGGGCACCGCGACGGAACGGGTGATTCCGTTCGGAGCGTTCCGCGCCCTGCTGGCGGGCGCCGACATCACCGAGACCGGTCGACCGCCCGAGCTGCTGCGTGCCGCACATGATTACCTGACCGGTGACGGCGCCCGGCAGCTGTTCGTCGTCGACGACGCACACCACCTCGATCACCTGTCCGCCACCCTGGTCTACCAGTTAGCGCTGCGCGGCTCGGCGCGGCTGATCGTCACGGTCCGGGACGGCGCCGAGCTGCCGGACGCCGTCGCGGCTTTGTGGACCGATGAGCTGTTGACCCGCATCGAGGTCGAGCCATTGGACAAGGTGGCGACGGCGGCGGTGCTGGAATCAGCCCTGGGGTCGCCGCCGGATGCCGCGATGATCGACGAGGCATTTGCGCGCAGCAAAGGCAACCCGCTTTCCCTGCGACATCTGGTCGGCGACGGCGCGCCGGCGCAGGATCGCGGATCGCTCACCGAGTTGATCGACGGCTATCTGTCCGGCCTGCCGTCGCCGGTGCGCACGGCGCTGGACCTGTTGGCGGTGGCACAACCTTTGCGCCGTGACGACCTGGCGGCACTCGCCGGAGAAGACGCCGTCGGCCAGGCCGAGGCTGCCGGCGCCGTCACCGTCGGTGACTTCGGCGCAATGGTCTACCCGGCCCATCCGCTGCACACCGACCGCGCCCGCGCCGCACTGACGCCGGGCGCCGGACGGGCGCTGCGCAGCTCGCTGGTCGAACAACTGGGGACCCGTGCGTCCGCCGAACTCTTCGGTCGGCTACGGCTCGCAGCGCTGGCCACCGACAGCGACGCCCCCGCTGCCGTCGTCGACGAGGTGGCCGCGGCCCAGGATGCGCTGCGGCTGGGCGAGCTGTCGCTCGCTGAGCAGCTCGCAAAGGCCGCGCTGGGTCGCTCGGGCGGGCTGGCCGCGCGACTGGCGCTGGCCTACGCGCTGGCCTGGCAGGGCCGGGGACGACCGGCCGACGCGGTGCTGGCCGAGGTGGACCCCGAACACCTGTCACCGTCCGAGCTGATCGCATGGGCACTCCCACGGGCGGCCAACCAGTTCTGGATGCTGAGCGAGCCGGAGCGGGCCACGGCATTTCTGCAGACGACTCGCAGCCGGATCTCGGCGCCGAGCGCACAGGCCACCCTCGACGCGCTGGCGGCGACCTTTGCGATGAACGCCGGCACGCCGTTGCGCGCGCTGCGGATCGCGGGCGAAGTACTGGCGTCACCGTACGCCGACGAGGTGGCGGTGGGATGGGCGGCTTCGGCGGCGGCGCTGAGCTCTGCCCGCACCGGTCGATTCGACGATGTCGAGGCGTTGGCCCGGCGTGCGACCGCCGCCGACCATCCCGGCTTGCTGCGGTTCACCAGCGGCTTCGGCCGGATCACCGCGCTGCTGATGGCGGGGCGGCTGACCGATGCCCGCGCGCTGGCCCAGCGCTACACGGACTTCGCCGAATTGCAACAGCCCGGCCGGGCGATCGGCGAGACGTTGGTGGGCTACGTGGCGATCGCCCAGGGCGATTTCGACGCCGCCGTGACGCTGCTCGGCCGGGCCGCCGACCCGCTGGCACGCACCGGCTACTCCTGGGGTCCGCTGTCGCTGATCCTGCTGGCCCAGGCGTTCGGCCAACAGGGCGACCAACTCCAGGCAGCCAAGGTTCTCAGCCGGGCCGAGTCGCGGCACGGCCTGAAATCGACGCTGTTCGCTCCCGAGCTGGCCCTGGCGAAGGCGTGGTCGAAGGCGGCGCGCGGCGACGCGACGGGCGCGATCGAAGCCGCCCGCGAGGCGGTGCAGACCGCAGAACGCGGCGGGCAATCGGCGATCGCGCTGCGCGCGCTGCAGGATGCGACGCGACTCGGAGATGCGCGCGCCGTGCACCGGGCCGGCCGGCTGGCGGTCGAGGTGAACTGCGTACTGGGACGGCTGACACTGGCGCATGCGCGGGCGCTGGCCGACGGCGACGCGACCGCGCTGACCGAAGTGGCCGCCGACTTGGCCGATCGGGGACTGCATCCCGCGGCCGCCGATGCGGCCGCCCAGGCACAGCGCGCCTAGCTCCGTCTAGCCGCTCAGGTAGCCCCGCAGCATCGTCGCCGCTTCGGTGATCTGGTTGACCGGCACCAACTCGTCGCGGGTGTGCGCGAGGTTGGGATCGCCCGGGCCGTAATTGACCGCGGCGATGCCCCTGGCCGCGAACCGCGACACGTCGGTCCACCCGTATTTGGCCCGCACCTGGCCCCCGGCGGCATCGACGAGGGCCTTCGCGGCGGGCTTGCCCAGCCCGGGCAGCGCGCCGGCGGCCCGGTCGGTCTGCTCGATCCGTACGTCGAGGCCGTCGAAAACCTCCTGGACGTGCCGCAGTGCGGCGTCCGGCGAACGGTCGGGCGCGAACCGGAAGTTCACCGTCAGTGATGCGGCGTCGGGGATCACGTTGCCGGCCACGCCGCCGTCGATGCGCACCGCCGATAAGCCCTCGCGGTAGGTGCAGCCGTCAATCTCGACGCTGCGCGCCCGATAATCGGCCAGCCGGTCCAGCACCTCGCCCAGCTTGTGAATAGCGTTGTCGCCCAACCACGATCGCGCCGAGTGCGCCCGCGTGCCGGTGGCGTGGACGACCACCCGCAGCGTGCCCTGACAGCCCGCCTCGATGTAGCCGCCGGTCGGCTCGCCCAGAATCGCCACGTCGGCCGCCAGCCAGTCGGGTAGCTCGCGTTCGATGCGTCCCAAACCGTTTGCCGCTGACTCGATTTCCTCGCAGTCGTAGAACACCAGGGTCAGATCGTGCGCTGGCGTCGCAACCGTGGCGGCCAGATGCAGAAAGACCGCGTCGCCCGATTTCATGTCGGTGGTGCCGCAGCCATACAGCGCGTCGCCGTCTCGGCGACTCGGCAGGTTGTCGGCTACCGGGACGGTGTCGAGATGCCCGGCCAGCAGCACCCGCGTTGGGTGGCCCAGTTCAGTGCGCGCCAGCACCGCGTTGCCGTTGCGGATGATCTGGAAACCGGATGTCTGCGCCCGCAGCGCGGCCTCGACCTCGTCGGCGATACGTTCTTCGCGCCGCGACTCGCTGGGGATGTCGACCAAAGCCGCCGTCAGCTCGATCGGGTCACCGCGTAGGTCCAACACGATGCCAGCGTAGTGGGTGGGTAGCGTGGGACGCGTGACTGCAGCTTCGGGTATTGGGCTGGCGACGCTGGCCGCAAACGGATCGGTCCTCGACACCTGGTTCCCCGCACCGGAACTCATCGAATCGGGCCAGAGCGGCACCGTGCGACTGTCGGTCGCCGAGGTGCCCGGCGAGCTGGCGGCGCTGGCCGGCCGCGACGACGAGCGCGATACCGAGACCGTCGTGGTGCGTACAGTGATCGGCTCGCTGGAGGACAAGGCCGCCGACGCCTACGACGCCTATCTGCGACTGCACCTTCTCTCGCATCGACTGGTCGCGCCGCACGGGCTGAACGCCGACGGCCTCTTCGGGGTGTTGACCAATGTGGTGTGGACCAACCACGGGCCCTGCGCGGTCGAGGATTTCGAGATCGTGCGCGCGCGACTGCGCCGGCGCGGCGCGGTCGCGGTCTACGGCGTGGACAAGTTTCCCCGCATGGCCGACTACGTGGTGCCGAGCGGCGTGCGGATCGCCGACGCCGATCGGGTGCGACTGGGCGCGCATCTGGCGTCCGGCACGACGGTGATGCATGAGGGATTCGTCAACTTCAATGCCGGAACCCTGGGCGCCTCGATGGTCGAGGGCCGCATCTCGGCCGGTGTGGTGGTCGGCGACGGCTCCGACGTCGGCGGCGGTGCGTCGATCATGGGCACATTGTCCGGCGGCGGCGCCGAGGTGATCTCGGTCGGCAAGCACTGCCTGCTCGGCGCCAACTCCGGGCTGGGGATCTCGCTGGGCGACGATTGCGTCGTCGAAGCCGGCCTCTACGTCACCGCAGGCACGAAAGTTCTTTTGCCCGAAGGAAACTCGGTCAAGGCCCGCGAGCTGTCCGGCAGCAGCAACCTACTGTTCCGGCGCAACTCGGTGACCGGTGCCGTCGAGGTGGTGTCCCGCGACGGTCGCGGCATCGCACTCAACGAGGATCTGCACGCCAACTGAGTCATTCGCTGGAGTACAGCGACGTTTCCCTGGTTTCGGGCAGCAGATAGGTGCACACCAAGCTGGTCAAGGCGAGGACCCCGATCATCGGACCGATGGCCCAGCTACCGTACGTCGCTTGCAAAGATCCGGCGATCAACGGCGGCAGCGCGCCGCCGAGGACGCCGGCCAGGTTGATCGCCAGCGCCGATCCGCTGTAGCGGTAGCGGGTGGCAAACAGCTCGGGAATGAAGGCTCCGGTGGGCCCGGAGCCGATCGCGCCGAGCGCGGACATGCCGAGAATCGCCACCGCGTACAGCACCGGCTTGCCGGTGTCGAGCAGGGGGATCACCACCAGCGCCCAGGGCACACATCCCGCCCAGCCCAGCAACATCATCCGGCGTCGTCCGACGCGATCGCACAGCGTGGCCGAGAGCGCGACAAAGGTGATGCTCACCAGCCCGCCCAGCGCACCGACTTCCCAGATGAAGCTGCGGGTGTATCCCAGATTCGAGTGGGCATACCTGGTGAGGTAGGTGTTCGCCATGTAGACGAAGCACATACCGCCCAGGATGCTGCCGCCGGCCAGGACTACCTTTCGGCGCTGCGACCTGAGCAACTCCGCGAGCGGAGCAGCGGGGACTGAGTTTCGGGCCTTCTCCGCGACGAACACCGGCGTCTCGTCGATTCGAAACCGCACATACAGCGCGATGGCGATCAACCCGGCGCTGATCAGAAACGGTATCCGCCAGCCCCACTGCAGAAAAGCGGGGCTGTCTTCGCCGATGGTGAAGCTCACGCCCAAAAATGTCAGGCTCGACAACACTCCCGCGGTTCCGCCGCCGAGCAGGGTGAACATGCCGTAGCGGCCGCGTTTGCCCTCCGGGGCGTATTCGGCGCTCAGCAGCGCTGAGCCCGCCCATTCGCCGCCGACGGCGAACCCTTGCAGCAGCCGCAGCGCGACCAGGATCAACGGGGCCGCCACCCCGATGGACGCCGTACTGGGCACCGCACCGACGGACATGGTGGCGACGGCCATGATCAGCAACGTGGCGATCAGGGTCTTCTTGCGGCCCAGCCGATCCCCGAAGTAGCCGAAGGCGGCCCCGCCGATCGGCCGCGACACGAACGCGCTGGCGAAGGTGCCCATGGAGGCGATCGTCCCCAGCGCCGGACTGAGATGCGGGAAGAACACGGTGGGAAACACCAGGGCCGCTGCGGTGCCGTAGATCAGGAAGTCGTAGAACTCGATCGCCGAGCCGACGAGACACGCGGCAGCAACCCTTCTCATCGGAGTGACCGGGGTCGTCGCTGCAATCGTCACAGCGGCGCCACCGGTCGGCTGCTTCCGTGCACGGCTACGACGGTAGGAGAAAAGGACGCCGGTGTCACACCTGGCACGCGCCGTCAGTGCTGGTTGAGCAAACCTCGACTCGGCTCACTTCAGTGTTCAAGCCGATCGCCGGTCTTCCGATGGCGTCGGGAGGACCCAAAATGCCGGCCGTTCGCGGCGTGGCGCACCCGCCCCATCGAGTGTGAATCCACGGCGTCGAGTGTGAGTCCAGGGCGGGATCTTGGCGCTCAGACCTTCCTCAGTACGCACTCAAGTCCCTGATTGCACAGTGGATCTGGTGTATTCAGCTGAATATGCGCTCAATCGAGCAGCAAACGTGAGCAACGTTACGTCAGCAATTTCTTCTTGAGCACCTTGCCCATCGCATTACGCGGCAGCTCAGCCACGATTCGGACCTCACGAGGCCGCTTGTGAACTGAAAGCTCTTGGGCCACATAGTCGATCAGCTCCTGCGGCTCCGCATCGCCAACGACGAACGCGACGATGCGCTGACCCAGGTCGTCGTCGGGCAGCCCAACCACCGCCGCCTCGGCCACACCGGGATGCCCGAGCAGCGCCGTCTCGATTTCACCGGCCCCGACCCGGTAGCCACCCGACTTGATCAGGTCTACCGACTCGCGGCCGACGATGCGATGCATACCCTCGCTGTCGATGACCGCGGCGTCGCCGGTGCGATACCAGCCGTCGGCGTCGAATGCGTCCGCGGTGGCGTCCGGCCGGTTCAGGTAGCCGGTGAACAGAGTGGGGCCGCGAACCTGCAGTCGCCCAATGGTTTCCGCGTCGTGCAGGACGGGGCTGCCTTCGTCGTCGACCAAGCGGGTCTGGATTCCGGCCAGCGGCAGGCCGACCCAGCCGGGACGGCGCTCGCCATCGGCACGGGTGGACAGCGTGATCAACGACTCAGTGGCGCCGTACCGCTCGACGGGCGCGTGCCCGGTGAGACGGACCAGCTGGTCGAAAACCGGCACCGGCAGCCCGGCACTGCCGGACACCAGCAGCCGCGCCGGCCGCAGCGCCTCGGCGGCCGCCGTGTCACCGACCGCCCGCGACCACACCGTCGGCACGCCGAAATACAGCGTGCCTCGTGCCGCCGCGTATGCCTCCGGTGTTGGTTTTCCGGTGTGCACGAAGCGGTTTCCCACCCGCAGCGACCCAAGTAGGCCCAACACCAGGCCGTGCACATGAAACAGCGGCAAGCCGTGCACCAGCGTGTCTTCGGCGGTCCACTGCCACGCCTCGGCGAGCGCGTCGAGGTCGGCGGCGATCGCCTGACTGCTCAGCTGCACGCCTTTGGGCGGGCCGGTGGTGCCCGATGTGTAGATGATCAGCGCGGTGTCCTGCGGGGACGGCTCGGGCAGGCGGTGCCAGGACCGGGCGTGCATCCGCACCGGGATGTGCGGCAGCCCCTCCGGCTGGTCGGGCACCGGGCCCAGCCAGGCCTGCGCCCCGGAGTCGGTGAGGATGTGGCGACGCTCGGCCTGCCCGACGTCGGCGGGCACCGGAACGACCGGCACCCCGGCGATCAGGCATCCGACGATGGCCAGCGCGGTCGGCGCCGTCGGTGTGGCCAGCACCGCGATCCGGTCGGCACCACCGACCCGTTCGGCCACCGAAGTGGCGGCCCCGACCACGTCGCTGCGGCTGAGCGTGACGTCACCGAAGCGGACCGCGTCAGCGAGGTCGTGGCCGCCGGCAACCGTGGCAGGATTCAGCGAGGTCAGCAGCACGTGAGCAGGTTACCCGGCCCGGTCCAGGCACGAGGCGTTCAGTGGTCCGTGCCCCGCACGACGAGCACCGAGCAGTCGGCGTGGGCGAGGATCGGTAGGCCGTGCGGGCCCACCAGCTGCACCACCCTTTTGGCATCCTCGCTGCCAATAACGACCAACTGAACTGCGCCCACCATGGCCTCGAGATATCGAGTCACACTCAATCGCGTGGTGGCGATTTCAACCTGCACGTCGGGATAACGCCCCAGCCAGCCGTCGAGACGCCGGTAGAACTCTTCGTGGCTATTCTCGAACAGCGCCCAGCGCCACACTCCCAAGGCGAGCACGGGAGCGCGACGCACCCGGGCTTCCTCCATTGCCCAATACATGACCTCATCGTTGTCGGGCTGGTCATCGACGACCACCGCGACGAACCCGGCCTCCAGCGGAGGCGAATTCCCTTCGCGCCGAATGATCGCCACCGGGCAATGCGCTTCTTCGGCGAGTGTCGCCGCGGTCGATCCGAGCACCATGTTTGCCACCCTGCCGATGCCCACGGAACCCACGCAGATCAGGGTCGCGCTGCTCGACTCGGCGATCAGGACGGAATCGACGTCTCCACGGCGCACCGCGGTGTCTATCTTCACGGGCAGACCCGTCGCCTCCACAGCCAAACAAGCTGCACTCAAGCAACTTTCGGCATAGCTTTGGTCGGCTGACGATGCATCAGCGGAGTTCGTCGGCCTGTCTGCGACCTTGATAACGTAGACGAGTCGAAGCGGAACATCTTGATGAACCGCTTCTTTGACGGCCCATTCAGCGGCTCCAATGGCCGCCTTCGAGCCGTCGACTGCAACGACAACCGGTCCGGGTGACTCTGCATCAGTCATCGCCTGCTCCTGATCCGACACGGAAATCTAGAAGGATGACGCTATGCGGAAATCGGCCGCACCACAGGTGCCGGAGGACCTTTCAGCTGTGGACGTTGGACTCTACGAGCCGGATTTCTCAACTTCGACACTGTATGCGAGCCGCACCATGAGGAGAATCAAATGGGCATCTTGGTAGGTGTCGACGGATCTCCAGCATCCAGGTCTGCAGTCGATTGGGCGGCGCGTGACGCCGCCATGCGCAATGTCCGGCTCACACTTTTGCACGTCGTCCGGCCCATCGGGACAACCCTGCCGCATCTACCGGCGCCGACGGCCTTCGGGCGGTGGCAAGTAGAGCAGGGACAGCAGTTTCTCGACGACGCCGTCAAGATCGCGAAGGAAAGCACCTCCGAAGGTGGCCCGGCCCATGTCGAAACCGAGACACTGTTCTCGCCGGTCGTTCCGAGCCTGGTCGACCTGTCCAAGGAGTTCCAGATGGTTGTGGTGGGATCACGCGGGCGAAGGCCCTTGGCCCGCAGCATGTTGGGCTCAGTGAGTTCCAACCTGATCCGCCACTCGCACTGCCCTGTGGCCGTAATCCATCACGAAGATCCGTTGGTGCCTCGACCGGTTCGGGCGCCGGTACTTGTCGGCATTGACGGTTCGCCGGTGTCGGAGTTGGCGATCGAGATCGCTTTCGACGAGGCATCGCGGCGAGGTGTCGAGCTCATCGCGTTGCACGTGTGGAGCGATGTCGAGGTGAACGACTATCCCACAATCGATTGGCCGGCGATAAAACCGGCGGCGGAGGAAACCCTCGCCGAGCGCCTGGCCGGTTGGCAGGAGCGCTGCCCCGACGTGACGGTGCGGCGTGTGGTCGAGTGTGATCATCCGACGTATCACCTGATCCGGCTGGCCGAATCCGCGCAACTAGTGGTGGTCGGCAGTCATGGCCGAGGCGGATTCGCCGGGATGCTGCTGGGGTCGGTCAGTGCGGCCGTGGCTCACTCGGCCCGGGTGCCCGTCATCGTCACACGTCCGTCGTAGCCGGCCCGCCTCAGAGGCCAGTCGGATAGGTTTCTGGGTTTTCGCCCGCCACCCATTGGCTGGTCGGTTCGAGTGGTTGCAGGGCGTGGGTGTTCTCGATGTGAATCATGGCGTCGAACTGTCCTGCCGGGCGGACGTGGAAGTAGTGGCTTTGCCTCTCGGTTGCCGGCAGATAGATCACCCCGATTGCGCGGCTCAATCTGACCACGTCCAACGCGGCCGCCGCGGCACCGCCGGATGACACGGCGAATGCGGGATTGCCTGTCTCATGGAACAGCTCCTCTAGGCTGCCCGCTAACGCCGGCCGAACCACCTTCCGCTCGGCGACGCCTCCCCATTCGCTGGCAGCGGTCACCGTGCCGGTGTAAGTGCTGAAACCGATCAGCCGACAGTCGCTGCGGTGGTGTTGCCGAACAAGTTGACCCAGCGTGAGCTGGCCGTCTCCGGAGACTTCGGTCGCTCGTGCGTCACCGACATGGGAGTTGTGCGCCCACACCACGATTCGCGCTGGTGGTGTTTCGTGGCGCTGGTCCAACTGCGCCAGCAGCGCCTGCAGCGTTTGGGCCATGTGCTGGTCTCGCAGGTTCCAGGACGTGACGCGTCCGCCGAACATCGCGCGGTAGTAGCGCTCCGCATTGCACACAACGTTTGCGTTCTGCTCGGCATAGAACAGCTCGTCCTCAGCCAGCAGCCCGTCAAGGCGCGCGTACTCGACTGCGCTGCGCTGGATGTCGACGAGCTGATCGATGACGTCCTGCTCGCAGGACGGGCCGGCGCCGAACGCAGCGCCGAACCCATAAGCCTGGCCGTCGTCGGCCGCCGCATGGTCGAAGCATGCATAGCGAGCCCGCGCACGAGTGGCGGCCAGCGGATCGACCTTGTCGAGGTAAGCCACCACCTCCTGCATCGACCGATGCAGGCTGTAGAGATCCAAGCCGTAGAAACCGGTTTGGCGACGCTGGTGTGCTTCGCATCGGCGATTGTTGGCCCGCAGCCAGTCCACGAAGTCGCGGACTACGACGTTGCGCCACATCCATGACGGGAAGCGCTCGAATCCCCGTAGCGCCTCTTCGGCGGTAGTGTCATCGCCCTGCCCGCGCACGTACCGGTTCACCCGGTATGCGTCGGGCCAGTCCGCCTCCGCGGCCACCGCGCAGAACCCCTTCTCCTCGATCAGCCACTTCGTCATTTCGGCCCGGGCTTGATAGAACTCATGAGTGCCGTGCGAACTTTCGCCGATCAGCACGATCCGAGCGTCACCGATCCACTCCGACAACAACTCTCGCGGCGGCAGGCCGCCGGGTGCGTCGACGGCGACACGGCGGATGACGTCGGCCGCTGTGTCCGCGGCCGGGGTCACCACCGGACCGGTGGTCGGCGTGGCAAGTAGGGTGCGAACCTCTTCGTCGCTGACTTGGCGAAAATCCCAGAATGATGCGCCGACCGCCAAGAACGGAGTAGGCATCGACGCGCAGACCATGTCGTCCACCAGGCCGGCGAATTGTCGGCAGGTGGACTCGGGCGCCGCGGGCACCGCGATCACGATCTGTGCCGGCTCCGCTTCGCGCAAGGCTTGTACCGCTGCGAACATGCTGGCACCGGTGGCCAGGCCGTCATCGACCAGGATGACCGTCTTCCCAGTGACGTCAGTCGGTGGGCGGCCGTCCCGGTAGGTTGCCTCCCGCCTGATCAGCTCGCGCCCTTCGCGTTCGGCGACATCCCGCAGCTGTTGAGGCGTGATCCGCAGGCCACGCACGACGTCGTCGTTGATCACGACGCGACCGCCACTGGCCAGTGCGCCGGCCGCGAATTCTTCGTGGCCGGGGACGCCGAGTTTGCGCACGACAAACGCATCGAGGGGCGCGTGCAGCGCCGCCGCGACCTCCCAGGCGACAGGCACTCCGCCCCTGGCGAGTCCCAAGACGACGACGTCGGGCTTGTCGCGGTATGCCTGCAGCAGACCAGCCAAAGTTTGCCCCGCTTCACGTCGGTCGCGGAACAGCCGGTCCGGCGTATCCCTGCCGGTGCTGATTGCCTTGGTCATGGTCGTGCTCACTAACTTTCGTAAAGCGCAGCGGTGGAGGACTCTTGAAAATGCGGGCCCGCAGCAACGGCTTTGGTGCTGCGGGCCCGCTGCGGATCTCGTCAGTTCGCGGATGCGATCGGCACGTGTTTTTCGGCGGCCTTGGAATCGCCGACGGCCACTGAGACCGTCAAAATGCCATTCTCATACGTCGCCTTGACGTCGTCTTCGTCAGCGCCGGCCGGCAGCGACACGGCGCGAACGAACGAACCGTAAGAAAACTCGGACCGTCCGTCGAATTCCTTCTTTTCGCTGCGCTCAGCCTTGATCGTCAGCTGCCCATCCCGCAGGGTGATGTCGATGTCCTTCGCCGGGTCGACACCGGGGATCTCGGCGCGCACGTTGTAGCGGCCGTCCTTCATCTCGTCTTCGAGCCGCATCAACCGGGTATCGATGGCCGGGCGAAGCCCCGAAAACGATGGGAACGCGGCGAACAGCTCTGAGAACTCCGGGAACAGCGAGCGCGACTGACGTCGAACGGGAAGGGTGCTCATAATAGTCTCCTGCCAACAGATCGGGTAACTAGTGGGAACCATTCGATCACTCAGCCCGCCGGCGCAGTAGGGACCGAAGTCCCGCGCCGCCGGGTCCTTTGTCGGCAGCTGCGTCGGACCAGCCGGACGCCGTCCTAATCGACCCGCGAAATCGACGAAAGGACTCGTCGGCATGAGAAGGGTCCTACGGCCAGACGTGTCGGGACTTATGACTCCTGTCCGATGACGGTCGAGCTCTTAGCGTCAGCTTCAGTAAGGCCATAAAAGCAGACCACCGATAGAAAGACGGGAATGTCCCATCGCGCAGCACATCAGGGAATCCTGGCCGGCGGCGACGGGTCGCCGTCGTCGAAAGCGGCGGTCCGCTGGATCGGCGTCCCCGTGATCGTTGCCCCACAACGCTAAACCCCAACAAAGCGACTATGGATCATGCATAACAAAGTTTCTGCGGTCATCGTCGGCATAGACGGTTCGAAAGCGGCGATCCGTGCCGCTGAGTGGGCCGTTGAGGAGGCCTTCGGCCGAAGTGTCCCGCTGGTGTTGATTGCGGTTATCAAGACCACGCATCCCTCTGCTGAGGACTACCACCGCGATATCGAACAAGCCGAGACATCGCTTCGGGCCGCGCACGTCGCAATTCAAGCGACCGGCAGACCGGTGAAGGTTGAAACCGAGATTCAGCGTGGGCAGCCGGGCGCCATTCTGATTTCCGAATCCGCCCACGCTGAGATGGTCTGCGTCGGCTCCGTGGGGATCGATCGCTACACCCGCGCTTTGATCGGTTCGACAGCAACCGAAGTCGCGGAAAGGTCACATTGTCCAGTCGCGGTAATCCGCTTGCGACCCGACCATCCGCGACAGGACATTGACTGGGTCGTCGTGACGGTGAACGACACGCCTGACCGCGATATCGTTCTCGACCAGGCACTGAGGGAAGCACAGCTGCGCAAGCTGCCGGTGCTGGCCATCGGATCGACGCCAGCGGATACCGCGCGCAGTACACTCGACGACCGTCTGCAGCCATGGCGCCGGTGGTATCCGGAGGTCCACATCTACGGCGTCACAACGGAAGCCGACGTCGCGAATTTTCTTGAAGACAACGACGACTGGGTTCCGCTGGCAGTTATCGGCGGCACCGACGCCGGCCAACTTGCACAGATCGTCGGAGCGCACGGCCACAGCGCCTTCCGACACGCAGAGGCCTCGGTGCTCATCGTTCGCGAGAACTGAGACGGTGAACGAGAATGTCGAAGGCGACGACCCCACCGAGGGATCGTCGCCTTCGCGTCTTGCTGTTCGGCAGGCAATCAGGCGGCGCGTGGCAGGTCTTGCGTTGAGTCCACCGCTTCGGGTTCCGGACGTGTCCGCGAGGGCATCCAACCGACATACCCCAGATACAGCCCGATCAGAACTTCGACGACGGCGCCACCTCGCCACCAGCCCACCGCATCAAGTGCCGAGTCGGTCATCGAAAAGTACGTGAGGGGGAAGGCCACCAGAAAAAACCCCTTGATCGCCACGAGCCAGCTCACGGCCGACACCAGGATCGCCGCCGCACCCCGCCAGTACGGGTGAAGTGCGATGGCCACAAGTCCGATCAGCAGAATGAACGCCCCAACAATCCAGGCCCACAACGGATTCGATTCGAACTGTAAGGTCAATGTCCGCATATCCGTGGGGCGCAGTGCGACCGTAGCGGCGATGATGACCAGATAGGGCCCGACTACGCGGGCCAGCATGCGCGTCCTGCGCTGAGATTGCTGTGAAGAACTCATTGCATTGCCTCCGTATCGGGCCGCCATCGGCGATGACAACCGTATAGCCGTGCCGGAGATACTTTGATCTCGCGTGTTTATCAGATCATTAAGCCCTCAGCCTGCGACAGGGACCGAAGTCCTGTCCGCCCGGGCCGTTTGTCACCGCGAGACCGGCACGGGCTGAGGGCATCCGGATCGGTGACCAAAGGCCCTGTCAATCGCAGTGCTATCGGGGAACACTGGAGGCAGGTAGGGATCGGAAGGTCAACACATGCGTGCCGGTACGGTAGAAACCGAAGTCATCGAGGATGCGGTGTTGTCCGCGTGTCGCGCCCCGTCACTGCACAACAGCCAGCCGTGGCGGTGGCTGTTCAGCGGCGGCGAACTTCGGTTATTCCTGGATCCGAGTCGAGTAACCGACACCGACCAGTCCGCACGAGAAGCGCTGATCGGTTGCGGCGCAACCCTCGACCATGTTCGGGTGGCGACGGCCGCTGCCGGGTGGCACGCGAATGTCGACCGGTTTCCTGACCCCACCAACTCGAACCACCTCGCGTCGATCCAATTCTCTCCTTTGGATTCGGTGACAGAGCGAGATCGGCTTCGCGCCAAAGCAATCTGGGCACGTCGCAGCGACCGGTTGCCGTTCACCGGGCCGACGGATTGGACGAAGTTCGAACCGGTGGTGACCCACCGTGTGAGCGACTTCGCCGTGCGCCTGGCCGTCCTCGCCGACGATCTACGTCCGCGAATCGTGCAAGCAGCCCAGATCGCAGAATCGTTGCGGTTCTATGACATACCTTATAAGAACGAATTGAACTGGTGGACAGCCCCATTCGAGGCATCAGAGGGTATCCCGTACAGTGCTCTCGTTTCGTCAGCGGAGAACGATCGCGTCGGCATGGACCGCGTTTTTCCCGCCACCCATCAGCCCGAACGCCGCATCCAGGTGCCCCAAGACCACGCCAAAATCCTGCTGCTGACTACCGACGACGATAGTCACGCCGCCGCGTTGGCTTCCGGCGAGGCACTGTCGGAGGTCCTGCTGGAATGCACTTTGGCCGGCCTCGCCACCTGCCCGGTGACGCACCTCACCGAGGTCCACGTCACCCGGGACCTCATCCGGTCGCTGATCGAGTATGACGCCGTTCCACAGGTCCTGATCCGGGTGGGCGTGGCCCCGGTCACCGAAAAGGCGCCGCCACCCACACCGCGGCGGCCGCTCTCCGACGTCTTGCGCTTCGATAGTTGACGAGTGGCAGGTCGTCTGCGTTCTTAGACGGGCGCAGCGCGGCGCCCCAATGGAATCTTGATGAAGACGGAAGACGTTGGCTGACAAACTTATTGAAGGCACCGCTTAGTCGAAGCTTGATCCGTTCAAGTTTTGAACTACGTCCGCTAGTGGGCGGCGCGGAGTCGCCGGCAACGGGTCGGCATTGACCGGTGCCCACCCGACACGCAGCAACATCTGCGGAAACCCGCTGATCCCGAAAACCTCGACCTGCACTGCATCGCGTGTCTCGACGATCTCCAGCGGTTCGGTCACCGGGCAACTCGCCAAACCGAGCGCGGTTGCGCTCAGCAACACCAGGCTGGTCGCTTCGCCGGCGCGCAACCGCGCCAGCGTGCTGTCGTCTTTGGTGCCGAGGGCCAGCACGGCGGCATTATCTGGGACCGACTCCGTCTCGGCCGGTTGCTCCAGCAGCGGACCGGCGAACAACCGTGGCGGTAACGGTGCGGCAGGGTCGGAACCCGGCGTATTGCGAGCAGGCACGCCTGCCACCGATGCGTATCGACCACTCCAGGTGGTGAGTTCGGTCAGGTAATCATTGTCCGTGGCGTGTCGCCACGCAGCTTGCGCCACGAGTTCTTCCAGTCGGGGCAACGACTCGATTTGGCGCAGCATCACCCCCGCGCGTGCTGCGCGCGCACCCATCTGCGCGATGTAGTTGGCGGGTACGTCCCACGAACTGTAGTGGCGACGGTCGGTGCGCCGCCGCGGTATCGCCGCCGCCAGCGTGATGTCGACTTCCGTGGCTGGATGACGGTAAACCTGCACAGCGGCCAGGTGTTCAGGTTCATCACGATTGGGCAGCCGGTGAACTTTCGCCTGCCACCCGAGCGCGGCCAGCGCGACGACGCAGTGATGCAGGGCAATACCGCAACTCAAAATAAGATCGCGACCGTCGGGGTCGGTTTTCGGCAGGTGCAGGTCGCGTTCGGCATAGAGGTGCAGACTGTCCGACCCGATCCGCCAGCGCCATGGCTGCGTGTTGTGCACCGACGGCGCACGAGTTGCCAGCGACAAGGCTGTGCGGATGGTCTCGTGATCCGGGAAGTACGTGCTCATCGGGAACCGCTTTCTAAACTAACGAAGTTAATTCAGCATCGCCTCGCACGCGTGGGGCAAAAAGAGCCAAAAGACTCCTCTTCTTAAGGACTTACCGACGGCTGCAACGTTCGACGTCGGAAGTAGGGTCCTACGGCCATAGGGCTGATGACGAACGCCTCCTGCCCCGGCGTGTGCGACGCCGATACCGTTGCTACGGCTGTCAATTAAAGAGCCAACATTCTGAGGAGCTGCCATGGCGCCGCGCAACACGACGTCAGGAATTGTTGTCGGAGTCGACGACTCACCGGCCGCCACATTAGCGGTCGAGTGGGCGGCGCGCGATGCGGAGCTGCGAAGCGTCCCGCTGACGCTTGTGCACGCGATTTCGCCGACGCTGGCGACCTGGTGGGAGACACCGCTGCCACCAGGCCTGGCGCAATGGCAGAAAGAACACGGACGCCGACTCCTCGATGACGCCGTCAAGGTCGCTGAAGCCGCCTGTGGCAGTGCAGGTCCCGTCCGGATCCACACTGAGCTCTTCTCCTCTGCGGCTATTCCCACGCTGGTTGACTTGTCCAAAGGCGCCGTGCTGTTAGTGACCGGCTCCCGCAGCGGCGACGGGTGGCGCGGCCGGCTTCTCGGTTCCGTCGCATCCGCGCTGGTGCGTCATGCGCATTGCCCGGTCGCGGTCATCCACGATGATGATCCGGTGATGGCGCAACCAGCTCAGGCACCGGTGTTGGTCGGCATTGACGGCTCGTCGGCATCCGAGTCGGCGACCGCGATCGCATTTGACGAGGCCGCGCGCCGAAACGTGGGGTTGATCGCGATGCACGCCTGGAGCGATGATGACATGTCGGAGTCGCCCGACGCCGACTGGCCGGCAACGCAATCGATGGCCGAACAGGTGCTGGCTGAGCGGCTCGCGGGGTGGCAGGAGCAGTACCCCGATGTGGACGTGCGGCGCGTCGTCGCGCGCGACCGGCCGGCACGTCAGCTCGTCGAGCACTCGGAAGATGCCCAGCTGCTGGTGGTCGGCAGCCGGGGCCGTGGCGGGTTCGCGGAAATGCTGGTGGGTTCCGTGAGCGAAACGGTTGCGCAATTGGCGCGGACACCGGTGATCGTTGCCCGCCAGCCGCTCGGGTGAGTCCGCCGGACACCTCGGTCAGAGCAACGGAGCGCTCCACCGCAGCAGCGTGCCTCCGGTTGAGGGGGTGTCAATTGTCAGTGTGCCGCCCACCTTTTCGGCGCGGTAACGCATGTTCGTCAGACCGCTGCGTTGGGTGCGTTCGGACATGCCGCGGCCGTTGTCTTCCACTTCGATGGACAAGTCGTCGTCAACTTTGACGGTGACAGTGAGCTCGGTCGCCTGCGCGTGCCGCACGGCATTGCTGACCGCCTCGCGCACAACGGCTTCGGCGTGACCAGCCAACATGGCGTTCACCACCGACAGGGGTCCGATGAACTGCGTCGTGATATGCAGTGCTCCGTCCGAGTACTGGGCGATCGCTTCGTCGAGCCGCTGGCGCAGCCGGGTCATTCCGGTGGCCGGTCCATGCAGATCGAATATCGTCGTGCGGATTTCTTGAATGACCGATTGCAGTTCGTCGACATATTGCGACAGCCGTTGTTGTACTTCGGGCGCTCGTGCCCGCGGGATGGTGCCCTGCAGACCGAGCCCGACGGCGAACAGACGTTGAATGACGTGGTCGTGCAGGTCTCGAGCGATGCGGTCGCGGTCTGCCAGAACATCGAGTTCGCGCGCCAGGCGCTGCGAGGTGGCCAGCTGCCAAGCGAGCGCGGCCTGGTCGGCAAAAGCACCCATCATCTCTTTCTGGTTTTGGCTGAACGGCGTTGCGTGGTTGTGCCGCAGCGTGACCAGAACACCGGCGACCCTGTCGGCGGCGCGCAGGGGCAGCGCCAGCGCAGAACTGGAACGAATTTGCACTTCGCCGATCTCGAGTTCGAGGTTGTCGAATTGCCGCGGAGCACCGTCCAGGAAAACGTCTCCGACCGGCGTCCCGCGAACGGATATCGTCGGTGCCCGAGTGAATTCGGCCAGTTCGCCGGCTATTTCGGTCACCAGCAGTTCATCCACGTCGGAGGACGGCGTGTCGCCGTCGACCGGCACCGCGACAAAAGTCGCTTGGGCGTCAGACAGTTTCAGGGCCACGTCGGCGATGAGCCGAAAGACGGTCCCCGGGTCGACACCAGACAACAGCTTCGTTGCGATGTCGCGGGTCGCCTCGATCCAGGATTGGCGGGCCCTGGATTGCTCGTAGAGACGGGCATTCTCTATTGCGATGCCCGCGGCGGCCGCCAGAGCTTCAACAATCACCTCGTCGTCTTCGCTGAACGGTTGCCCGTTGGCTTTCTCCGTCAGATACAGGTTGCCGAACACCTCGTCGCGGATGCGGACGGGCACACCCAGGAACCCCCGCATAGGCGGGTGGTTCCGGGGGAAACCGACCGAAGCGGGGTGCTGCGCGATGTCGTCCAATCGGATCGGCTTCGGGTCGTCGATCAACACGCCGAGCACGCCGCGACCCTCGGGCAAGTGCCCGATGCGCTCACGCTCCGCGTCGTCGATTCCCCGGTAGACAAACGCCACCAGATCGTGTCCACTCCCCCGCACCCCGAGTGCCCCGTAACGGGCGTCGACCAAATCGATGGCAGTGTGGACGATCGTACGCAACGTGGTGTCCAAGTCGAGATCCGATGTCACCACCAGCATGGCCTCGACCAGGCCGTCGAGCCGGTCGCGTTCCTCGACGATGTGCGTGATGCGCTCTTGGACCTCGGCCAGCAGCTCCCGCAGCCGCAATTGCGACAACGTACCGCGAAGGGGATGCGCGCCGCCTACCGCGTCAACTGCCTCGGTCACACGACCATCGTGGCATCAGCCCGAACTCCCGTCTCGTGATCCCTCCGGGGGCTGCGGCCGCTTTGTGGTGTCCAGTTTGGACGCGAACACCGCCGCTTGGGTCCGCCGCTCCATTCCGAGCTTGGCCAGCAACCGCGAGACATAGTTTTTCACCGTTTTTTCGGCGAGGAACATACGGGCGGCGATCTGCTTGTTGGTCAACCCTTCACTGAGTAGCCCTAGCAGCGTTCGCTCCTGGTCGGTGAGCCCCAGCAGCGGATCGGTACGTTCGGCAGCGCCCCGAAGCTTCGCCATCAATGCCGCAGCAGCCCTGTTGTCCAGCAACGACTTCCCGGCACCGACGTCTTTGATGGCCTGCGCCAGCTCCATGCCCTTGATGTCTTTGACGACGTATCCGCTGGCGCCGGCCAACACCGCGTCGAGCATCGCCTCGTCGGAGGTGAACGAGGTCAGCATCAGACAACGCAGGTCGGGGATGTCCGACAGCAAATCGCGGCATAATTCGATTCCGCTGCCATCGGGCAGGCGGACGTCCAGGACGGCGACGTCGGGCCGCACCGCCGGTATCCGCGCCATCGCTTCGGCGACCGACCCGGCTTCGCCGACGACGTCGAGTTCGGGATCCGATCCCAGCAGGTCACCGATTCCGCGGCGGACCACCTCGTGATCATCGACCAGAAAGACTCTCACAACCATGGCGAACCCTCCACGAGATCGTTGTCGCTGCGCACCGGGCGTCGGCGTGTAGACCCTTATCATGCTCGCTGCTCTTCACAGGTGTCGGTGATCGACGACCAACACCACGCAGTCGGAGCGGCCCAGAGCAGCATTGCCTGCCGGTCCGGCAACCTCGCGCACAACACCGGGGCGTGCTCGGGTGACCAGCAACTGCAGCTCCGCAGCGTGTGTCGCCACATAGTCTGAAATGCTGCCGTGCACGGCAACCACCTCCACCCGAAGGTCGGGATAGCGTCGCCGCCACCGGGCCAATCGGCGATCCAGCTGTGCGCGTATCCGCCGATCACCCTCGGCAACCGCCTCCGCGTCTGCCTGGGGCGGCTGCCAGCAGGTGATCACGCGCAACGGGGCGCTGCGCAGATGTGCTTCGGTGATCGCGGTCTCCAACACGGCTCCGCCGGCCGGCGATTTGTCAGTTTCGACGACGATCCAATTGGCCTGGGGTCGGTTTGGGTTCCGATGTCCGTGGACGATGGCGACCGGGCAGTGCGCCGCGCCCGCCACCGCGGCGGCGGTCGAGCCAATCCGCTCGGGCTGGAAGTGCTGGGATCCGACGGCGCCGAGACACACCATCGCCGCGCCGCGGGACGCGCGGATCAGCGCGGGGGCGGCTCGTCCCCCGACGATGTCGACTTCGATGTCCACCGGTCTGCCGGTGGCCTCAATCGCGGCGGCGACGCGGCAGACAGCGCTCTCGGCAGCGGCGCGCCTGCGGGCGATGTCGTCGGGTTTCACATCCTCGCTATCGATTACATGAACGAGGCGCAGCGGAACATCCCGGCTTATTGCCTCATCGACCGCCCACATGGCGGCACGCAGGGCAACGGCCGAACCGTCGACGCCAATCACGACCGCTGGCTGAGTATGCGAACCGTCCATCGGAAACTCCGGGCCTTGTATGCCGGCGCCGCGTGAGCTGGCAACGCTGTTTCAGGCAGTTCGGTGAATGATCAAGGGGGACTTGGCCGAATGCGCAAGGGCAGAGCTCACCGAGCCCAGCAGCAAGCCGGGGAATCCACCACGGCCGTGGCTGCCGACCACCACGAGCTGCGCATGTTGGGATTCCTCGATAAGCCAGTGGGCCGGCTTATCGCAGTCGAGTCGCCGCTCTACCCGCACATCGGGATATTTCCGTTGCACACCCGCCAGGCTTTCGTCCAGGACCTCCCCGCCTTTGGCTTCATAATCACGCCAATCCATGCCGAGGATCGGGAAGATCCCGACATCACTCCACGCATGCAGGGCCACCAGGTGCACCCCGCGACGCGACGCTTCGTCAAAGGCCAACTCGACAGCCCCTTCCGAACCCGGCGAGCCATCGACGCCGACCACAACCGGGGCCGTATCGTCGGCCGACCCGTCATCGTCATGGATGACTGCAACTGGTCCGTGCGCGTGTTGCACCACAGTGCTGCTGACGGACCCCAGCAGAAGCCGGCCCAGCGGCGTCATACCTCGGCTACCCACAACGAACATGTCAGCCCGCGAAGAAGCATCGATGAGCGTGGGCACGACGCTTGAATGCACGACCTCCGTGCGTAGCTCGGGTGACGCGGATACATCCACTACGGCCAAGGAGGTCTTGCGCGCCTGCTCGATGATGTCGCGAGCGTCCTGCGCCCATGCCTTTGCGATCCTTGCTTGTTCGGAGCGGGTAGCCCACTCGGGTACCGGGCCGATAACGTGCATAACGGTGAGCGGCACATCACGCAACACCGCTTCACGGGTGGCGAAGCGGATGGCGGCGTCGGACTGGGCGGAGCCGTCGACGCCGACCAATATTCCGTATTTCGCTTCTGACGCAGACATTTTCGTCCTTTCGACTGCGACCGTAATCAGGCCGGGTGACCACAATCATTCTGAGGCAACGACGCGACCAATGGTGTGTCCACGCCCACCGGGCCGAGATCGGCAGCACCGCCGGGTGATCCGAGCGGGCCATCGCGTCCGGGCAACGTGTCGTGGAAGAACGCGGCGTTGTCGGCGAGGTGCTGCTGTTGATCCTCTGGCAGATCTGTTTCGTAATAGATCGCTTCCATGCGGCAAATCGACGCGCAAGCGCCGCAATCCACGCACTCGTCCGGGTTGATATAGAGCGAACGAGCTCCTTCGTAAATGCAGTCGGCCGGGCAGTCCCCCACACACGACTTGTCCATCACGTCAACACACGCGCCGCCGATCACGTAAGTCATGGTCGGAGCGTATTGGCGACCGCCTGCCGGAAGCTGGGGTACAAGGCCCATATCCTGAGGGACTAATGGCCCTCCCGCTCGGGAATGCCTGCCGTCGAGACCTCACGCAAAGGTCCCGATGGACTTTCGACCCTTCCGGCTGATGGCGAACTGCCCTACGCACATATTCACTCCGCCAGCAGGATTGAAGCCAATCGACGCAAAGGGACGGATGATGAAGGCTAACGTAGGCGATTGGTTAGTGGTCAAGGGCAGAACCAACGAACAGTCGGAGCACCGCGGGATGATCACCGAAGTGGGCCACGCCGACGGTTCGCCTCCCTATACGGTGCGGTGGCTGGAGGACGGCCACGAGGCGTTGATGTTCCCCGGGCCGGATGCACTCGTCGTCACACCGGCCGAGCAGGCGGCAGCCGACGAGCGGGCGCGGGCGCGACTGGCGTCTGTCCAGGCGGCCATCAACCACCGCCCGGCCCGGTGACGATTAGCCCGACCGACGATATTCGCACCATCACCCTTTGCGAGCCGCAGCGCTGGAGCCGTGCAGCTACTTTCGAAAGCGGCGCAGCAAGAAGCGGCGAAATTCGTCGGCACCCCACACGATAAAGGGAAATGGCAGCAGCACAAGCAGATCGGTGGGTGGCAGCGCTGCCGTTTCCAGCACAGATTGCAACGGCGGGGCATAGACCAATATGGCTGCCAGGACGAGCTCGGCGGCAACACCGCCGATGAGATATTTATTGCTGAAAACCCCCACCGACCAGAGCGAGGCCCGCTGGGTGCGCACCGCGAACGCTGTGCCGATCTGCCCGGTGATCATGCCGAGCAGTGTCATGCTCGTGGCTTGCTGATAGGCGTGATGCAGGGGTGTGCTGATGCCGACCGGCGCGCCGGGATGCCAACCTGCTCTGAGCAAAATGAAGAAGAACCCACCTGCTGCCAGCGCGCTGACCATCACACCGAGAAACAACCAGGCGCGAAAAAGCATAGGCGCGCTGATCACGCCCTCATCGCGCGGCCGAGGTGGGCGCTCCATAGTCCCCGGCTCAGCAGGATCGCGACTGAGCGATAACGCCGGGAGTGTCTCGCTACCCACGTCGAACGCCAGCAGTTGCAGGATGGTAAGAGGTAGCGGGATCGCGCCGCCGCTGAGCGCAAACAACAGAAACGGAACTACCTCCGGGACGGCGTGCGCGAAAATGTAGACGATGAATTTCCGGACGTTATCGTAAATGCGGCGGCCGGCCTCCACCGCGCTGACAATCGAGCTGAAGTCGTCGTCGGTGAGCACCATTGTTGCGGCTTCTCGCGCAACGTCGGTGCCCGAAAGCCCCATAGCAATTCCGATATCGGCACGGCGTAGAGCGGGCGCATCGTTGACGCCGTCTCCGGTCATCGCGACCACATGGCCATCGCCGCGCAGGGCCTCGGCAATGTGCAGCTTGGCCTCCGGTGAGGCACGGGCGAAGATCACCTCTGGCTTTTCCCGCATGAGCGCGGCTAATTGAGTTTCATCGAGCTGCTCAAATTGCTCGTCGGTCACGACGGTTGGTCGTGGGCCCGTGATGCCGATGCGTTGTGCAATGGCCGCGGCAGTCAGGGGATGATCGCCGGTGATCACAATGATGCGGATACCCGCGGTCCGGCATCGCGCAACCGCCTCGGCGACGCCGGGCCTGGGTGGATCAAGCATCGCGATCAAACCGGCAAAAGACAGATCCTCTTCAGCGTTGGCTCGCCGATGCGGCGGCCGTTTATTCGCCGGCAATCGTCTCTCGGCGAACGCGAGCACCCGCAACCCCTCCGCGGCAAAGGCGTTGACGGCATCTTCGATACGGCGTCGTTGGGGTTCATCGAGCGGTAGCTGTTGGCCGTCAATGTCAAGAATGTGGCTGCACCGCGGCAACAGCGCTTCTGGAGCGCCCTTGGTCTGCACGACAGATGTCCCGTCGACGGATCGATCGATCGTCGACATCAGCTTCAGTTCTGGTTCGAAGTGAAACTGCCAGCGGCGGTGCGCTTCTCGTGCCGTCGCAGCTGTCTCAGCGCCCAGGATGTGGGCCGCCGACAGTAGTGCGATCTCGGTTGGGTCGCCGACCGGGCCCGTCGCGTCGTCCATCCGAGCGTTGTTGCAGCTGGCTGCAATGCGGCCCAGCGACTTAAGCGGCGGATTCAGTCGCAGCAAACTCGTCGCGGCAGCTGGATTTTCGGCGTCCAAGTTTATTCGGCCGGCAGCGGTCCACAGCGCCACCGGCGTCATGCGGTTTTGGGTCAGCGTGCCGGTTTTGTCGGTGCAGATCACGTCGGTGGAGCCCAGTGTCTCCACCGCCGAGAGCCGTTTCACCAGCGCACCGCGCCTTGCCAACGCCCGCACCGCGACCGCCAAGGCGAGGGTGATTACCGGCAACAAACCTTCGGGCACCATGCCGGCCAACAACCCCGCGGCGAACACCAGCGAGTTGATCAAGCTCAGATGAGCACCCAGCGTGGCCACCGGGATGAACGACAGACCGAGCATGACGGAGACCGCGGCGATCAGCCACGCCGCCCGCCGGACTTGACGCTCCAACGGGCTGGGATCGGGTTTGATGCGTTCGGATAGTGCTGCGATACGACCGATCTCGGTGGCCATGCCGGTGGCGAACGCGACCCCCCGGGCCTCCCCGCCGGTGCAGTTGGTTCCGCTGAACACCAATTCGTGGGCGCTCAGCAAGGGCACGTTGACGTCAACCATCCCCGCCGAGCGCGCCGCAGGCACCGATTCGCCGTTCAGGGCCGACATATCCACCTCGATGGCACCGGTCAACAGGCGGATGTCGGCCGCGATGCGATCCCCTTCCTGGATGACCACCATGTCGCCGGGCACCAGTCGGCTCGCGTCAATCTCGGTGACGCCGCCGTCACGGACGACCTTGGCCCGTTGCGGCAGATATTTAGCGAGTGCTTCCACCGCCCGCTCGGCCTGCAGTTCCTGCACAAAGGAGAACGCGGCGTTCAAAACGATGATCAACACCACTGCTGATGCCACCACATGCGAGCCGACAACCACCAATAGCCCGGCCGCCAGCCACAGCAGCAGCGCCAGCGGATGAGTCAACTGGCGCCCCAACGCCTTCGGCCACTCCCGACCGCCGCGCTGCAGCAACTCATTCGGCCCGTACTGCAGCAGCCGCCGCTTTGCTTCAGTCTCCGATAGTCCCTTTCGGGTGCTGCGCAGGTCACGCAGTAGCAGACCGGCAGCCTCTTCCGGGTCCAACTCGGACGACGAAGCCCACTCGTGGCGTTGGCTTCGCATTCCGCTATCCTGCCCATCGCAGGCTGGTCGGCCAGAGGGTCGTTGGCAGCAATCTCGAGTGACTTTCGTCCCGGGAATCGACGCATTCCTGGGCGGGATCGCTAGGCTTGCGCCCCATGACGTCGTCGCTCGCCACTGGGCTCACCGACGTCGAGGTGGCCCGGCGGGTGGCACAGGGGAAGACCAACGACGTGCCGGGCCGGGCGACCCGCAGCGTCGCGGACATCGTGCGGACCAACGTGTTCACCCCGATCAACGCGATCCTCGGTGTGCTGCTGGCCGTGGTGCTGGCGACCGGTTCGCTGATCAACGGTCTGTTCGGGGTCTTGATCATCGCCAACAGCGTGATCGGCATAGTGCAGGAACTACGGGCCAAACGGACACTCGACGAACTCGCGATCGTCGGGCAGGCCAAACCACTGGTCCGCCGCGCAAACGGGACACGTGAACTCCCGCCGAACGAGGTGGTGCTCGATGACGTCATCGACCTCGGCCCGGGCGACCAGATCATCGTCGACGGAGTGGTGGTCGAGGAGGCCGGCCTCGAAGTCGACGAGTCGCTGCTCACCGGCGAGGCCGACTCAGTCCTGAAGGGCGTCGGTGACGCGGTGATGTCGGGCACCTTTGTCGTCGCCGGCACCGGCGCCTACCGGGCCACGAAAGTCGGACGCGACGCCTACGCCTCCCGGCTGGCGCACGAGGCCAGCCGATTCACCCTGGCACACTCCGAATTGCGCACCGGGATCAATAAGATCTTGGCGTTCATCACCTACCTGATGGTTCCCGCCGGGCTATTGATCATCTACACGCAGCTGTTCACGACGCACGCAGGCTGGCAGCAGTCGCTGTTGCGCACGGTGGGGGCGCTGGTCCCGATGGTGCCCGAAGGCCTGGTGTTGATGACGTCGATCGCGTTCGCGGTCGGGGTCGTGCGCCTAGGGCGGCGCCAGTGCTTGGTGCAGGAACTGCCCGCGATCGAAGGCCTGGCCCGCGTCAACGTGGTATGCGCAGACAAGACCGGCACTCTGACCGAGAACCGGATGCAGGTCGCCGACGTGCGGCGCCTCGACTCCGCACCCGCGATGGACACCATCGTCAATGTGCTGGCGTCGATGGCAGCCGACGACGCCCGCCCCAACGCCAGCATCCAGGCCATCGCCGAGGCCTACCGCAACCCACCAGGCTGGACCGCCACGGCGACCGCCCCGTTCAAGTCGGCGACCAAATGGAGCGGCGTCTCCTATTCCGCGCAGGGCAACTGGGTCCTCGGAGCGGCGGATGTGCTGCTGGCGCCGTCGACAAGCGTCGCCGAGCAGGCCGAGCAGGCCGGATCCCGCGGGTTGCGCGTACTGCTGCTGGGGTCCACCGACCTGCCGGTCGACCATCCCGATGCGCCGGGCGACGTCATCCCCGCTGCCCTGATCATGCTCGAGCAAAGGGTTCGGCCCGACGCCCGAGCGACATTGGAGTATTTTGCTGCGCAAAAGGTTTCGGTCAAGGTGATCTCGGGCGACAATGCGGTGTCGGTGGGTGCGGTCGCGTCAGCACTAGGACTGCCCGGGGAGGTGCTCGACGCGCGGAAGTTACCTGCCGAGCCCACTGAACTGGCCGAAGCTCTGGAGAACTACACAGCTTTTGGTCGCGTCCGCCCCGACCAGAAACGTGAGATGGTGCGCGCCTTGCAATTACGTGGAGATACCGTCGCGATGACCGGCGACGGCGTCAACGACGTGTTGGCACTCAAGGATGCCGACATCGGCGTGGCGATGGGCGCGGGCAGTTCGGCATCGCGGGCAGTCGCCCAGATTGTGCTGCTGGACAACAAGTTCGCCACACTGCCCTACGTAGTCGGGGAAGGCCGTCGCGTCATCGGCAACATCGAACGGGTATCGAACCTGTTCTTGACCAAGACCGTCTACTCGGTGCTGCTGGCGCTCCTCATCGGCGTCACCGGTTTAGGCGCGAAGGCGTTGGGCGTCAACGCATTGATGTTCCCGTTCCAGCCGATCCAAGTCACCACAGCCGCCTGGTTCACCATCGGCGTCCCCTCGTTCATCCTGTCGCTGGCACCCAACAACGAACGTGCGCAGGCCGGATTCGCGCGGCGGGTGATGACGGCCGCGGTGCCGAACGGTGCGGTCGTCGGCGTCGCCACCTTCGCCTGCTATGTGCTGGCCTTCCGGGGCGCCGCGGGCACCGGGGCGCAGCAGATGCAGGCGTCGACATCGGCCTTGATCACCCTTTTGGTGATCGCGGTGTGGGTGCTCGCGGTGGTGGCGCGACCGTATTCGTGGTGGCGGGTGGTGCTGGTCGCGCTGTCCGGCACCGCGTACGTGGTGATCTTCAGCATTCCCTTCGCGCGAGAACAATTCATGCTCGATCCCTCGAACATCGCGTTGACCTCCATCGCGTTGGCGATCGGCTTGTTCGGAGCCGCGATCGTCGAATTACTGTGGTGGTTGCGGGGCTCGTCGGGCGGTGCACCGCTTCGATTGTGGCGCCAACCGAACGATTGAGTGCGACTCAGGCGAAAGTGGCTTCCGGGCTGGGTGCGGGACCGAAGCGGAACCGACGGCCGGTGATCGAGATCGGGTGAATGCGAACGTAATGTTGCTTCAACGTCGCAGTCCAGGGCAGCAACTGCGCCCGATCGGCCTCCTCGAGTTCCTCAGTAGTACGGAGCGTGCGCGCCGTGCCCTTCACGATGACGCTCCAGCCTTCGTCGGCACCGTGGTCGTCGGCCTCGAAAAGAACATGATTGTTGATCGCCGCGCTGACCAACTTCGTGCCTTCGGCGGTGCGGAAAATCACCGAGTGCCGTAGGACAACGAAGTTGACCGGAAAAATCTCGGGCTGGCTGTCCACGCTCGTGACAAGACGCCCTATCGGAACGCTTGCCAGCAGATCCCAGCTTTCGCTTGCCGAAAGGATGGTGACGGGTTCAACGCTTGTCATCTGATTCACGATAGGGCGGCCGTGAACGGCGACGTAGCGTCGTTCGTCCTTCAAGCGAAGGACTTCCGACCCTGCTTATGGGCCCGCTCAGGGCGGACAGTGGCGTCATGGAGCGTTTGACAGCTTTGGATGCCAGTTTCCTCGAGGCTGAAGACTCCGATCCTCATGTGAGTCTGGCGATCGGCAGCGTGTCGATTGTGGCGGGCCCGGTGCCACGGTACGACGACTTGGTCTCGGAATTCGCCGACCGGATGTCGAAAGTTCCCCGCTGCACTCAGATACTTCGAACCCATCCGCTCGACCTCGGCTCTCCCGAGTGGGTGGACGACCCGCACTTCGACATCTCGCGCCACCTGTACCGCGTCGCGCTGCCCCAACCCGGTGATGACGCCGAGCTGTATCAGCTGATCGCAACTGTCATGCAGCATCGGCTCGACCGGGAGCGCCCGCTCTGGGAGTGCTGGGTCATCGAGGGGCTCACCGACGATCGATGGGCAATCCTGATCAAACTCCACCACTGCATGGCCGACGGCATCGCTGCTACCCAGATGATGGCGCAGCTGAGCGACGACGGTGGCGGCGACACATTCGCGAAAGATATTCGTGCCGGCAAGGAGCCGGACCGGCCCGCGCTACGGCTGCCCGAGATCAGTGTGAACCCCATGACCTGGCTGGGCGGTATGTGGCACACGGCGGTCGCCGCCGCCGGCGCCGCCGAACACACCGCGGTGGGCGTGGCTGAGCTGATGTCCGGCCTACTGAGCTCACCGCGCGAATCGTCGCTGACCGGTCCGGTCACGACGATGCGGCGCTACCGCGCGGCCACCGTCAAGCTCGCCACGATGCAGAAGGTGGCCCGGGCCTTCGATGTAACCCTCAACGACGTGGCGCTGGCCGCGATCACCGACAGCTACCGCAAACTTCTGCTCGACCGCGGCGAACATCCCCACCACGATTCGCTGCGCACCCTGGTCCCGGTGTCGGTCCGGTCGATGAAAGACCTGCAGCACGCCGACAACCGGGTGTCGGCAATGCTGCCGCTGCTGCCTGTGGACGAGCCGGACCCGGTCAGGCAATTGGAACTCGTGCACCACCGGCTGACGAACGCCAAGGGCAGCGGTCAGCGCGAGGGCGCAAACGCATTCCTTTCGGCGTCCAATCTCATCCCGTTCGCCCTGTCCGCGTTGACGATTCGACTGCTGACCCGACTACCGCAACATGCCGTGGCCGCTTTGGCGACCAACGTGCCGGGTCCTCGTACGCGGCAGAAGCTGATGGGCCGTGAGGTGCTGGAAGTCCTTCCGGTGCCACCGATTGCACTTCAGCTGCGCACCGGCATCGCCATGGTGAGTTACGCCGATAGGTTCGTCTTCGGTATCACCGCCGATCACGACACTGCCCCTGACATCGACCTGCTCGCGGCGGGCATCGAGCGAGGTGTCGCGCAGCTGTCAGCTATCAGCCGCACGCGCGGACGCACAACCGGACGCGCCAAGAAAAATCAGAGCGCGTAGGCCGCGGGCGGCTGGCGGATTTCCAGCACATCAGCCAGTGGCCGCCGCGGTGTTGCCGCCGGAAGATCTTCCATCGGTGGTGCTATGCCGACGCGGATCAGCACTTGAGGCTCGCCACCTTCGGCGACCATCCTCCGAACGATGTCGCGGCTCTCGTCGAACTCGATCAAATGGGTCAGGGTGCAGGTCGCCATGCCGGCCATCGTGCACTCCAGCAGTACAGTTGACAGGGCCTCGCCGGAGCGCAAGACCTCCGCCCGGGAGTCTTGCACCGTGGACAGCACAACGACCTTCGACCAATCCGCCGCGACCTCGCCGCGGCGGTGCTCATGGCCGCGGGAACCGAAATCCCGAGCCACATCGACCCGCTGACGTTGCGACCCGGATGGCAACGCGTCAGGAGGCACACCCCCGAAGAGCGCGAAAGGTGCGGTCCACCACTGTAGTTCGGCCTGGTATGAAGCATCGTCACGACGCAGGTACTCGGTGATTCGGGTGGCCTGGGCGAGTTGTGGCCGCATCTGATCGGAGAGCACGTCGAGCATCACGACGGTTTCGTCGACGCTGCTGCGTAATACCGGTTCGAACGTCTCCCAGTACGTCGGACGGTCCAGCGGAAGTCGGTCCGTTCGACGCTGCAATATCGCCTCGGCGCGCTCGCGCTGAGTGTCGGTGACGAATGCGAGCGGGCTGAATTCGACTGACGCCACATGATCTTTGTCATTCGGGTTGGGGAACCGAGCGATGTCAGCCTGCCAACCGGCCGCCACCATGGCGACGCGAAGGTGATCAAGCACGGCCCCGCAACTGATGATCGCTTCTCGTCCGGAACGATCAGCGACGTCCACCCGCCGGCGGCGGTCCACGAACAGGTGCAGCGCCGCATTCTCGGACACCCAACGCCACGGCTGGCTATTGTGCACCGACGGTGCCCGGCATGCCAGCCGCAGCGCACTGCTGATGACCTCGACATCCACCATCGTTTGGGGCATAACGCGTACTCCAATTCCGATCTGTGAACGACACTACGGAGTGCATCGAGCGGTACTAGGGCCCTTAGTCCCACCGGCCCTGCCGCTGGGACACTGAGCCGCCAGGGACCTTTGGCCCTCGCAGCTTGTGACTTTCACCGAAACGACAGTGGTCCTCCGCCGCTACACTTAGCGCTCTCGACGACGCAGGATCAAACCATGGAGCAGGTCTCGATGACGACGAGCCCTTACGCCGAGGTACACGAAACACATACCGGGGTCGTGGTCCTCGTCGCCGACAAGGCGTACAAAGCGAAGAAGCCCGTCGTGACCGACTTCCTGGACTTCAGCACCGCCGATCGCCGCGAGCAAGCCTGCGCCCGCGAGGTCCTGCTCAACAGTCGGCTGGCGCCGCAGGCCTACCTGGGCGTCGCACATTTCAGCGACCCCGCCGCAGCGGCCGCTGAACCTGTCGTCGTCATGCGCCGCTACCCCGATTCGAGCCGGCTGACCACGCTGGTGACAACAGGCACCGGCGTGCAGGATGAGCTCCGACACATCGCGGACGTGCTGGCGCGGTTTCACGCTCGTGGGCAGCACGCTCGGGCGGTGGACTCGCAGGCAGAGCCAGCCGCTATCACCGCTCGCTGGCAGGAAAACCTCGTGGAGCTGGCACGATTCACCGAAGCTGCGTTGCCGGCCGAAATGATCGATCAAGTCCAGACGGCGGCAACCAACTACATCGCGGGCCGTTCGGAGCTGTTCGCGCGACGGATCCGCGACGAGCGGATCGTGGACGGGCACGGCGACTTGCTGGCGGACGATATTTTCTGCATGACAGACGGTCCGCTGCTGCTGGATTGCCTGGAGTTCGACGATCATCTGCGCTACGTCGACGGCATCGACGATGCTGCGTTCCTGGCGATGGACTTGGAGTTCCTCGGACGCAGAGATCTCGCCGACTACTTCTTCGACACCTATTGCGAGTTTGCCGACGACGAGGCGCCGGCCTCCCTGAAGCACTTCTATATCGCCTATCGGGCGGTCGTACGGGCCAAGGTCGATTGCGTGCGCTTCACGCAGGGAGACTTCGAAGCATCAGCGAACGCCGCACGTCACCTCTCGCTGGCACTCGAACACCTCAACGCCGGGGCCGTTCGGCTTGCCCTGATCGGCGGCGCACCGGGGACCGGGAAGACCACCCTCGCCCACGCCCTCGCCGATCGGGTTGGCGCAGTGGTCATCTCCACCGACGACGTGCGGCGCGCGCTGAAACAGTCTGGAAAGATCGACGGCGAGGCCGGGGCCCTCGACGTCGGCCTCTACATCCCCGAGAAGGTGGCCGCCGTCTACCGCGACGTCATGCGCCGTGCGCTCAAGTCCCTGGCCGGCGGAAGGTCAGTGATCCTGGACGGAACGTGGCGAGATCCTCGACAGCGCCGCCTGGCCGAAGAGTTGGCCGCCAAGATGGCGTCACCACTTCTCGAGTTCGTCTGCTGGACGTCGGTCGACACCGCGGTCGAGCGGGTGAAGAGCAGAGGGCCAAACGCCTCCGAGGCAACCCCGCTGATCGCCAGGGAATTGATTCTTCGCGACGACGCTTGGGACACCGCCCATCTGGTCGACACCGCGCAAGCGCTACCGGACTGCGTCGACCAAGCTGAAAAGCTCTGGCACAACACCGGTTCGGCCTTGGGCCACTGAAGCCGTCGATCCGAGAGTCACCAGGGACCCTACCGTTCGCCGGTGCACAGGAGAAGCAAAATGTCATTCGCCACAAAGGATTACGGCATCGTCGTCGGTGTCGATGGATCGCCTGCGTCAGACGCCGCCGTCCGTTGGGCGGCACGTGATGCTGTCACGCGTCATCTGCCGCTGACACTGGTCCACGGGGTCGATCCCTTTGCTGCGACCTGGCCACAGACGTCAGTGGCGGGTGGGTTCACGCTATGGCGACAAAACGAGGGCCGCCGAGTACTCGGCGATGCGTTGAAGATCGCCCAAGACAGCCCTGAAGGTAGTCGGCCGATCCCGATTGATGCGGAACTGATGTTTTCGGCCACAGTTCCGATGCTCGTCGATCTATCCAAAAGGGCCGAGTTGATGGTCGTGGGTAACTACGGGCGCGGATTACTAGGGCGCGAGTGGCTCGGTTCTGTGAGTGCCGGCCTGGTGCGCTGCGCACACTGCCCCGTCGCAGTTGTTCCCGAGGAGGGTCCGCGGGCCGTCGACCTCAACCGGGCTCCGGTCCTCCTCGGCATCGATGGCTCACCGGCATCGGAGCTTGCCACCGCCATCGCGTTCGACGAAGCCTCGCGGCGCCGAGTCGAGGTGATGGTCGTGCACGCATGGAGCGACGCCGAAATTTCTGAATTCCCGGGCTTGGACTGGGCGTCCGTCAAGACTGACGCCGAGCGAAGTTTGGCCGAACGTCTGGCTGGTTGGCAAGAGCGCTATCCCGATGTGACGGTGCACCGGCTCCTGGTGTGTGATCGACCAGCTCGTGCGCTCGTCGAAAAGTCTGAGTCCGCCCAGCTTGTCGTGCTCGGCAGCCACGGACGAGGTCGCTTCACCGGCGCGCTGTTGGGTTCGGTCAGCAACGCTGTCGTGCAGGCCGTTCGGGTGCCGATTATTGTTGCGCGGCCGTCGTGAGCGTCAAGGCCGCGCCGGAACGACCAAAAGGGAGCAGTCGGTGTCGTGCAACACCTTGTGGACAGCCGAACCGTTGGCGCCGGCTACGACGAGTCTGACGGAGCCACGGTGCTCGGCCAAGTAGTCGAGAATGGTGCCGCGCAGTGCGACCGAACGAATATCGACATCGGGGTAGCGCCGAATCCACGCCGCCAACTGACATTCCAAGTGCTCGGTCAGATCCGGGCCCTCGGCCGTACTACGGTCGCCGACGCTGCTTTCGGGTTGACCGGTGGCAAGGGCCCGCAGCGGCACCCGGCGTAGCCGCGCCTCGCTCATCGCTTGCTCGACCAACTCGTCGTTTGGTGATGACTCGTCCACGTCAACCGCGATCCACCCAGCGGTTCCCTTGTCGACGCTGTCATGTCCGCGCACGATCGCCAGTGGGGAGTGCGAAGCGGACATCAACGCCAACGCCACCGAGCCAACCCGCGTCGGCATACATTGGTTCAACCCGACCGCACCGATGCACACCATCGCTGCCGATCGGGAAGCCCGAGTCAGCGCGGTCAGCGGCTGTTCTTGCACAATCTCAACTTCGACTTTGACCAGCTCGTGACATGCCTCAACGGCCATGAGCGCGTAGCGAACAGCGATCTCCGCGGTGAAGAGCCGGTGGGCGACGCTCTCGGCATTTCGACGGAAGGTCTCGCAGGGATCGATCGCATAGATCAAGCGCAGCGGGATATCGCGATCAACGGCTTCATCGATGGCCCACAGGGCCGCTCTCACCGCGGCGTTCGAGCCGTCGATACCGACGACAACGGCGGTCGGCGGGTCAAAACGCTGCATGCGGGGCTCCTTCATGTAGCCGAACGATGGCGCTTCATCGGCCTTGACCTTGACGGTATCGACTCTCCCGCGGCCGCGCTCAGGGCCATTGGTCATCCGCCGGATTGCCGATGGTCCCGCTGTGCCGTCCGACGCCGCGTGCCTACGGTTCACAGAGGACTTTCGGCCGGACGGCCGGGGACTTCTGGCCGCTGAACAGCGACGTCGCATCTTCTAGCGTCATTGGCGTACCCGATCGCTGACGTTGCTGCTGCAAAGATTCGGCCGTCGAACGAACAGATTGGAGTGGTCGTGATGGGCCAAAACGCTGCACTTATTGCGGCTTTCACGGTGATGCTGGTGGTGCTGTTGATCATCGCCTCGATACGGGTGGTGTGGCAGTACGAGCGCGGAGTCCACTTTCGTCTCGGTCGGGTCGTCGCGGTTCGCGAACCCGGGCTCCGGTTGATCATCCCGGTCATCGATCGCCTCTGGCGGGTGTCGATGCGCATCGTCACCATGCCGATTCAGTCCCAGGGCATCATCACTCGCGACAACGTCAGCGTGGACATCGCCGCCGTCGCCTACTTCCGGGTCATCGATGCCCGCAAATCGGTCGTCGTCATCGAAAACGTCCATGCCGCAATTGATCAAATCGCCCAGACCACCCTTCGCAACGTTGTCGGGCAACACTCCCTCGACGAGGTGCTCGCCAAGACCGAGAAGATCAACGCCAGCATCCGTCAGATTCTCGACACCACCACGGTGGAATGGGGCGTGGAAGTGACTTTGGTCGAGCTCAAGGACATCCAACTTCCCGACAGCATGAAACGCGCGATGGCGCGTGAGGCCGAGGCCGAGCGCGAGAAGCGGGCCAAAATCATTGCGGCCGAGGGCGAAGCACGCGCCGCGGCGGCACTGGGTGACGCATCTGACACCATGATGCAGCACCCGCTGGCCTTGCAGCTGCGAAATCTGCAGACACTGGCCGAACTCGGCGTGGAGAAGAACACGACTGTGATCTTCCCTGCCCCACTGATGAGCGCGATCGGGGAACTCACCGGCTTCCTGACGCGCGAGTCGACGGCATCACGCAACACCCAGCCCAACGGTCGGTCCGGCGAGGCGCTCAGCCAGGCCGCGACAGCGCTCTGACCGAGGCCCCGGGATCACGGATTCGCCGACCCGAGTGGGGAGTTGCGATGAACGCGACGAGCCCGGCCAAAGTCGGCGCGGGCGACCGCGTGATGCTCAGCGTTGAGCCCCGCCAGGTCCGCCGGATCAGCATGCTGGCGGTCGCTGCCACGTTGGGTTGGCTGATCCTGTTGGTGGCCGGCGACCATCACGCCGCCGATTGGCGCACCGCTGGCCGACTGACGTGGTCGCTGTCACTGTTGGCGGCCGTGCTCCTGGCAGCCCGCGGTGGCCTGCTGGGTCGGCCGGTGACTGTTTCGCACGCCGCGATCGCCCTGGTGATGCTTCTGACCGGCCTGGGTGCGCATTCGGCTTCGCTCGAACTGCTCGGCGACGGGCTGGTCGTGGGCGCCGGCGCGGTACTGACGTGGCCGATGGCGTCTCGGCCGGATGCCAGTGCGCTGCCGCGAGTATGGGCACTCATCCAGGCGACCTATGGCGACCCTCTTGCCCCTTTCGCGATGCAATCAACCAAGAGCTACTACTTCGACGCTGCCGCCGACGCGGCGATCGCCTATCGCGCGCGGCTGGGCTTTGCGGTCGTCAGTGGCGACCCCATCGGTCAACGTGACCGGTTCCCGGAGTTAGTGCGCGGGTTCGCGGTGATGTGTCACCGCCGCGGCTGGCGCATCATCGTCCTCGGCTGCGCCGAGCAGTGGCTTGGACTGTGGCGTGATGCCGACGTGACCGGTCAATCGCTGCGCCCCATACCGATTGGGCGCGACGTGGTGATCGATGTTGGTCGCTTCACTATGGCTGGGCGGAAATACCGCAATCTGCGCCAGGCGGTACAGCGCACGCATAACGTCGGGATGACCACTGAGGTGGTGCCCGAGCAGGGACTCGACGGTGCGTTGAGGGACGAATTGGCAAAGGTGCTGTACGCCTCACACCGCGGGGCCCATGTCGAGCGCGGATATTCGATGATCCTCGATCACGTGCTCGAGGGCCGCTACCCCGGTATCAAGCTGATTATCGCGCGGGACCGGTCCGGCACGGTGCAAGGATTCCACCGGTACGCAACCTCGGGCGAGGGCAGCGACGTGACTCTCGACGTGCCCTGGCGTCGTCCCGGAGCACCGAACGGGATCGACGAGCGGCTGACCGTCGACATGATCGATGACTGCAGAGAACTTGGTGGCCAACGGCTTTCGTTGGCTTTCGCCCCGTTTCCGGAGCTCTTTGACAACAAGAACCGCGGACTGATCGAAGGCACCTACTACATGCTCGTCCACCTGGGCGATTCTCTGATCAGACTTGAGTCTCTCTACCGTTACCTCCGCAAGTTCCACGCATTCGGCCAGCACCGCTACGTGCTCCTGTCGATGCGACACATACCGGCCGCGTTGGTGGTCCTGCTGTCGCTGGAATTCATGCCGCGCCCGCGGGCTTTGCGGCCGGAGCCGTGAACGACACCGGCCAACGGTGCTAGCCCGGGCTCGAGATTGACTGCGAAAGCGCAAGGCCGCGCTGCGCGCGGCGTTTGATATCGCGCAACACACTCCGCGTCGTCAAGACGATCGCCGGTCTCGCGAGCTCCAAGGCAAACACCTCGCCGGGATGCCGCAAGCCAACCCGGGCCCGCGCAATGAGCCGGCTGCGGTCGTCCCAGTGCGGCTCGAGATGGAATGACCACACCGCCGGTGGCAGATTCGGTGACATAGCCCGCAGCACGATGCTCCGTTCGGGCGTGGTGGCAACGACGCTGAAAGTGAGCCCAGCACCGAACCAGCCTTGCGGGGCCAGGCGTAGGACATCGCCCATTGCGAGTTGCTGCCCTTCCAGATCCGCTCCATCGGCGCTGTGAAAGCCGAAGTCGATCAGGCTGGTCAGCGCCTCACCATGGAAGTTGCCGCGGTCTTGGCCCAGTCGTGACAGGCATGGCCAGACGGCGGACGTCGGCGCGTCGATCCACACTGCCTCGGTCGCCTGGATGGCGGGGTCGCCGATCAGCTGGTCGCCCGGCAACCGGCTTTGGCACTCCTCCTTGGTCGTGCCCCAATTTCGGTAATACCGTCGCGCCGCATACAGCGCTGCAACGCCGGTTGCGATTTGGACGATTCGTTTCGTTGCAGGAGCCATAACGTCAGTATCTGCGATCGGGCGCCGCCGTCTCCAGGGCCATTGGTCCCTGAAGGTTCATCGCAATTCACAGCATCCATCGAACACAAGCGACTTCTCTCATGGCGGCCGCGTTATCGGCCGGATCACGTGTACTGCAGCGCTCAAACCTTCTGGCGTGCATTGGATTCGGAGGTCGCCGCGGGGCGCCACCCTGCGTAGGCTAAGTACAGTCCCATCACGGCCAGGCAGACGTAGACCGCCTCCCACAGGCCACCCGCGTTGATCGTGTATTTGACGGCAGACATGAATGTCTGGGGAAACGCCAATAAGAACAGCCCCCGCAGCGCGAGAACCCAACCCAGCACGGACACGATGACAGCCGCTGCGCCTCGCCAGTACTGATGCAACGTGATGATGACCAGCCCACCCAGCAACATGAACGCGCCCGTCACCCATGGCCACACCATATTCGCTCCGAAATCCGACACGAGTCGTTGCATATCCGTGCCGCGCACCAGATCTGCGACGGGGACGACAACAAAAAACGGGCCGAGCACGCGAGCAAAGATGCGCGTCCTGCTCTGCGGCTCTTCGGGAGGGTTCATTGCCGTGCCGCCGTCCCGCAGGACCTGTTGCATGCTCACAGGTGTTCACCGCGTATGACAAGTACCGACGGGCTGGCATCGAGCGGCGCCCTGGACCTGGTCAATTCAACCAACTGCGCAACCTCCTTATGATGCTCAGCGCCCAAAACCACCGATCGAATAGACGATTCGTGCGCTACCACATACCGGAGGAGCTGGTCGGTGTGCACGACGCGGATGTCGATGCCGGGATAGCGTCGAGCCCAGTTCACCAGTGCCTCATCGACCCCGGAATCCGCCTGCAGGTGTTCGTCGCCTGCGCGGCGGTGCCCAAGATCGGTTGCGTCGGGGTGGGTCGTCCTGACCACCCGCAGCGGAAGCTCACGCAGCTGCGCTTCTTCCATGGATTGCTGAAGAACGTCGTAGTCGACGGTCGAGGAGTTCAGGAAAGCTGCCACCCAGGCGTTTCCCGGAGGCGCCGAGCACTGCGCTGCGGGGACGACAGCCACCGAGCAGTGTGCCGAGGCGGACATGTTGGCTGCCAATGAATCACCTGGTCCGTGTGGAGCCACTTTCGGAGCACCGACGCACAGCAGTGCCGCTGAGTATGACTCCTCAATCAGAGTTGTACCTGGATCGCCACTGACGGTTTCCAATTCGACTTTGACGGGCATGTGCGTCGCCTCAACCGCGGCGTGCGCGTCCTGCAGGGCGGCCTCTGCCACCAGGTGCTGCGCTTGGACAACGCCCGACGTGAAGGCCCGATTACGGTCAATCACATAGAGCAACTTCAGGACCGCATCGTGGCGGAGCGCCTCGCCGGCGCCCCACACGGCAGCCGCCACCGCCGCCTGGGAGCCATCAATACCTACAACGACCGATCTCGCAGAACGGTGATGATTCACGTTGTCTCCCTTGAATTCTTGTGCATAGGCCGTGCGCAGCGACACAACCACCACGGTGAACGACCATCTGGGTCTTGGTCTTCAGCGTCGCTTCGTGCGGTTTTGTCTCCAACCTTCGGCGTGAGCGCCGCCGGTTCCGTCTTTAATGATCGGTTGCCGGGTCGCGGCTGGTCAGGGCAGCAAGTCACCGGGCCGATGGCCCAAAGTCACAACATCGCTGAACGCGGGGATGGCCAGGGTGCCGTAGACCGTGCCAGCACGTCGGTCGTCACGCATAGAAGGAATCAAGGAGTTTCCGCCGGCAAGACGGGAGTTGTCGGTCGCGCTCATCGTCATCGCAATTCAGCCCGATTCCAAGCATCCCCGCATCAGCCGGCAGGCGAGATCAGCCCGTAATGCCCGTCGTAGCGGTGATAAAGCACGCCGGCGCGACCTTCGGCCACGTCGATGAAAAAAAGGAACGGCAGGCCCAGTAGAGAGAGCCGCTCGGCGGCCCGCCCGAGAGTCAGTCGCGGTGCCGGCTGCGGGCTGATGGTCAAGGGCAAGTCGAACGGCGCCAGTTCCTCCAGCGACGCGGGTTTGACCTGTGTGAGGCGGTAGCCGGTTGGACCCGACCGGTAGAGCACACTGGCCTGCAGGGTGCGCTCCTCGGTGAAGAGGTGGAAGTCGTAGTCGAGCAACTCCATCTCGTGCGCGGCCGCGTCCACCGAGCGGGGTCCCAGGGAAAACGACTTGCGCCGGATGATCCGTCGTTGATCGTGCGGCCGCGGGAAATAGCTCGGTCGGTGCGTGGGCTCGGACTGGTGGCGCCATTCGTGTGGATCGGCAGACGGGATCTGGCCCCGTCGAGCTTCCCAGTGGGTAGCAAAGCGTTCGAGCCGATGCCGAAGGCGTGCCTCGAGTCGGTCGATGGCCTCCCGCGGGGTCGCGCCCTGAACCTGCGCCCGCAGCAGCCGTCCGTTGATATCAAGGTTCGCCTGCGCGACCACCGGGCAGACCACCGCTGGATCAGCATGTTTGCTCACCCGGACCCGCGCATGGAGCACGGGTTGCCGCGTAAGCCGGGTGAGCCCACCGATCTTTTCCCGCGCGTAATCGTCGATACCGGGCAGCTGGCCCCGCGTCGTCACCTCGACAATGGGAGCAGCGGGCAAATCAGCTTCAGGTTGCATAACTCGGTGTTACGCCGCGGCTGATTCCCGGCGTAGGGCCGAAGGTCACCGCGACGGCTGCCGATGGTCAAGGTCCGTCACACCGCAGGACCAGCAGGGTTTTGACCCGCACGGCGGCGGTCAGAGTTCACTCATGGTTGGCGGCGTTGGCTTCTTCCGCGCGTATGGTGGGAGGGGCGGTAACGGGGGTCGCGGAGGTTTTGCGCCTTGGCTAGCGATAAGAGTGAAGCGACGTTTGCGGATTTGGGCCAGCGGGCGCTGATCGGCCAGATGCATGAGGCGCTCGACAAGGTGCTGGCCGGGCGCGATCAGATGGAACAGTTACTGCGCGCCATCGTCAAGATCGGTTCGGATCTCGACCTCGACGAGACGCTGCATCACGTCGTCACCGCGGCGCTGGAGTTGACCGGGTGCCGCTACGGCGCGTTGGCCACGTGCGACCCGGACGGCAACTTGACGTCGTTCGTGCACGCCGGAATGGACACCGACACGGTGCGGCGGATCGGCAATCACCCGGCGGGCAAAGGCATCCTCGGAGCACTGTTAGACCAGGCAACCGCGCTACGCCTGGACGATCTCACCGCGCACCCGGCGGCGGTCGGGTTTCCCGAGAACTACCCTGCGATGCGTGCGTTCCTGGGCGTGCCGATCATCCTGCGGGGCAGCATGTTTGGCGGCCTCTATCTGACCGACGACCGGCCGGCATGGACATTCGGCGACTCCGATGAGGTCGCCGTCCGGGCCCTGGTGTCCGCCGCTGCGGTGGCGATCGACAAGTCACAGCTCTTCGAACACAGTGAGCGGCGGGCAAATTGGATGAAAGCCAGCCGCGAGATCATCACCGAGTTGCTCACGGGCAACGACTCGCCGCGGCGGCCCCTGCAGCTGATAGCCGAGCAGGTGCAGAAGCTGACCGACGCCGAGCAGGCGATCGTGCTCACCCCGACCAACGCGGACCTACCGATCGAGGAAATCGACACGCTGATCGTGTCCGCCGCGGTTGGGGTGCACGCCAACGAGGTTGTCGGGCAAGAGGTTCCGGTAGAGGGCTCGACGACCGGCGATGTCTTCCGCTCCGGGGCACCGCTTATCACCGAGTCGTTCCGGTACCCGATCCAGGCGTTCACCGACGCGGGTGAACGCTCCGCGATCGCGATGCCGCTGTGCTACGAAGGAACCGTCATCGGGGTCATTGCGGTGGCCCGCAGCAGGGAGGGGATACCGTTCGACGCCGGCTATCTCGAGTTGGTGGGTGACTTCGCCAGCCAGGCCGCCCTTTCGCTGGTCCTCGCCGCAAACCGGGAAGACGCTCGCGAGCTCTCGGTCCTGGCCGACCGTGAACGCATCGCGCATGATCTGCACGACTACGTCATCCAACGGCTGTTCGCCATCGGTATGGATGTGCAGGGGACCATCGCGCGCACGCGGTCACCGGAAGTCGTCAGCCGGCTTAACCGCACGATCGATAATCTGCAGACCACGATCGAGGACATCCGCACGACGATCTTCGAATTGCAGTCTCCGACCACGACTGGTGGCGGGTTTCGTCGTCGGATACAGCAGGTGGTCGCCGATCTCACGGAAAACCGCGGCATTGTCACGACGCTGCACATGTCCGGCCCGATGACCGCTGTGGGTTCCGATCTGGCTCAGCACGCCGAAGCTGCCGTCACGGAGGCGGTCAGCAACGCTGTTCGACACTCTGGCGCGGCCCACTTGAGCATCGAGGTAGCGGTCGCCGACGAGCTCACCATCGACGTCACCGATGACGGGTGCGGCATTCCCGACGATAACCAGCGGCGCAGCGGACTGGCGAATCTGCGTCGGCGCGCCGAGCAGGTGGGCGGCGCCTGCCGCATCTCCTCACCGCCGGCAGGCGGCACCCTGGTGCACTGGACCGCACCGCTGGTGGATTTCTGAGTGAGATCGACGGCACTCGCAGGCAATCCCCCGGGCCACTGATCGCGGAATAGTCGTTATTGCACTGCGCACAAAAGAATTCATGATCGCCCGGTCTGGAGCAGCGCCTTTCGCCAAAGGCCGTATGGCCATCTGCGTAGGGACCAATGCCTCCTGCCCGACAACCGCTTCGGGTCCTAGCGTCAAGAGCAATGTGGGTGCCACATTGCGTGCCGGACTTGGCCCAAAAGGAGAGACAGACACATGGCTGACATGGACAGGCATTTCGGCCTCGTAGTCGGAGTCGACGGCTCCGGGTATTCCGATCAGGCGGTGCGGTGGGCTGCGCGTGAGGCCGCAATGCGCGAACGGCGGCTCACGCTCGTGCAGGCCGTCACCATTCCAGTCTCCGCCTGGCCCGCGGCACCCATAGCCGCGGAGTTGCACGACCTCTACGTGGCCGATGCGCGCGCCATCCTCGATGATGCCGTCCAGATCGTCGAAGACGCCACCAAGGATCGGAGACCGGCTGACGTCAAGTGCCAAGTGTTCTTTTCCGGGCCGGTACCGACGTTGGTCGACATGTCCAAAGACGCCGACATGGTGGTGGTTGGAGCTCGCGGGCTGGGCACCGTGCGCCGGTTGCTACTGGGATCAGTCAGCACCGGGCTGATCCATCATGCTCATTGCCCGGTAGCGGTGATTCCAGACCAGGCTTCTTCCCCTTCGGCCGCCGGTGCGCCGGTGCTCCTCGGCTTCGACGGAACACCGGCATCAGAATTGGCCACCGCGATCGCCTTCGAGGAAGCGTCATTGCGCGGTACGGGATTGGTGGCCTTGCATGCCGTAAGCGACGCCGACATCACGCGCATACCGAGAAAGGAAGGGCCGGCAGATCTCTCTCGTGCCGGAGAAATCCTGGGCGAGCGCTTGGCCGGCTGGCAGCAGCGTTACCCCGGCGTCAGCGTCCACCGGGTCGTGGTGGAAGACCGGCCGGCCACTCACCTTCTCGACCACGCCGAGGCAGCCCAGCTGGTCGTCGTCGGCAGCCATGGCCGGGGCGGGTTCGCCGGAATGGTGCTCGGATCGGTCAGCAGCGCGGTCGCACACGCATCCTGTACGCCGGTGATCGTCGCCCGCGGTCATTAGCGCGACATTGACCTAATTGCATAATGTTTGGAGGTTGGCCGTGAGCGAGCACATGCGTCTGGGGACGGTGGCGGGTTTCCGCCTGAGCGTCCACTGGAGCGTTTTGGTGATCCTGTGGCTGTTCACCTGGAGCCTAGCCAGCACGCTGCCCAGCAGTGCCCCCGGTCGTTCGACACTGACGTACTGGGTGGCCGGGGTCATCGGCGCGGTGGTGCTGCTGGCCTCCCTGCTGGCACACGAGTTGATGCATGCCGTCGTCGCGCGCCGCGCCGGCATACCGGTGTCGGACGTCACGCTGTGGCTGTTCGGGGGCGTGACGCGCTTGGGCGGCGAAGCACAAACCGCACGCACGGAATTCCGCATCGCGATATCCGGTCCGCTGACCTCCGTGGCATTAGCGGGAATCTTTGCCGCACTGGGTGCGGTACTCCGCAACGTCGGTGCGGCGAATGTCGCTGTGGGCGTGGCATGGTGGCTATCAGGCATCAACCTGCTATTGGGCCTGTTCAACCTGTTGCCCGGTGCGCCGCTGGACGGCGGCCGGGTCCTCAGCGCTTACTTGTGGAGCCGCCACGGAGACAAGGTCCGCGGCGAAATCGGTGCTACGCGTGGCGGAAGCATCGTCGGATACGTGCTCATCGCGCTCGGTTTGTTCGAGTTCATGGTCGCCTCGATCGTGACGGGCGTATGGACCGTGTTCATCGGTTGGTTTCTGCTGACTGCCGCCCATAGCGAGGAACGGCGGATTCTGACTCGCCAGTCTCTTGCCGGAGTACGCGTCGCAGATGCAATGACCGCTCACCCGCGTACGGCTCCCGGGGGGATCTCCGTGGAGGACTTCATCCACTCCTATCTGCTCGGCGACCGACACTCGGCCTATCCCGTAGAAGGCCCGAACGGCACCGTCGTAGGACTGATCACGCTGGCGCAACTGCGGCTGGTACCCCCCGAGGAACGCAGATTCACCCTGGTGCGCGATGCCGCAATGCCGATGGACCGAGTCGTCACCGCCGCCCCACACGAGCCGCTTACCGTCGTGCTCGACCGGCTGGCGTCACATAAGGGGAATCGCGCGCTGGTGGTGGATCACGGCGAGGTAGTGGGCATCGTGACCGCAAGCGACGTCAGCAGATTGATCGACGTCCGCGGGCTTGACGTGACGCGGCCTCCCGAGCGGGTGTTGTGACGAGCAGACAACTCTCGGCCGGCCTCACCGCACCGGCGTTATGCGTCGGCCACTCGTTCGCCGATCACCCGGTCTCGGCGCAGGGCAGCCAGTTCATCGCCGGATAGTCCGAGGCCGCTGAGGATCTCGTCGTTGTGTTGACCGAGAGTGGGCGGGGCGAAGCGGTGATGGCGAACCGGGCCGGGAGTGATCCGGAACGGCCACCCGGGGTAGCGGTGCCGGCCGGTGACGGCATGGTCGAACTCCTCGTAGTAACCGCGGGCGTCAAGCCCCGGCAGGTCGTACATCCGCTCGGGTGTAGTTACCTCCTCGACGGGGAGGCCGCATTCCCGCAGGGCGGCAACGATATTGGCGACTGACTGCGTTCGAGTCCAAGCCGCGACGGCCTGATCGAACATGTCGTGGTCGTCCTTCGGCAGGCCGGGTCGACCGATCGCGTCGGCCAGCCGGGTGAAATCGGTGTCGTCGCGCACCGACAATGCCACCCACGCATCGTCGCTGTCGGTCGGATAGACGCCCTGGCAGCAGCCCCGCTGACGGTTGCCGTCGCGCGGCGGGACGATCCCGTTCATCGAGTACCCGATCACCGGTTCAGCGGTGACGGCAGCACCGACTTCGATCTGCGCAACCTCGATCAGCTGGCCTTCGCCGGTGCGGCGGCGATGGTCGAGCGCGGCGAGCAGCGCCACACCGGCGTGCACACCGACGATGGGGTCAGCGGGGCCCTGCACGTTGCACGGGGGGCCGTCGGCGTATCCGGTCACCGCCGACATCCCCGAGACCTGTTCGATGTTCAGCGCCCAGCCCACCCAATCCCGCCACGGGCCGTCGAGGCCGAACCCTGGCATGCGGACCGCGATGACGTCGGGGCGCAACGCAATCAGCGACGGATAGTCCAGCCCGAACTGCTCCACCACCCGCGGCGAGAAGTTCTCGACCACGACGTCAGCCTGCGCGGCGAGTCGGCAGGCGAGGTCGCGACCCCGCGCTGACGTCAAGTCCAGCGTGATATCTCTCTTGTTGAGGTTGGTGGCCTGCCACAGCACGCTGCGCTCGTACCAATCCTCACCCTCGTGCGGATACGCGCCGGAAAAGCGGAAACCGTCGGGCCGCTGGATCGACTCGAGCTTGACCACGTCGGCGCCAAAAGCACCGAGGTAGCAGGTCAGATATCCGCCCGCCCAAAACGTGGTCAGGTCAAGGACTTTGAGTCCGGCAAACGGCAAGGAAGGATCGGCGAGGGGTTCGGCCTGTGGTCTGCTCCGCGACCGTTGACCGGCTGTGGGCGGATCGCCCAGACGCGGCGCAGGCCGGACGGGTGCCGCCGGCGTCTTCGACAGCCGAAAAGGCGGCCCCGGGCGTCGAAACGACCAATCTGGCGCGCCGCCGTCGACGAAGAAGCCACGCTTGGCGTACTGCGGACATTCCAGCGCCGCGGCACCATCGGCGATCGGCGCCGCCGGGATGCGCAGTGCCTGGCTGAGATCGACGATTTCCGCGACGGTTCGCTCGCTCAGCCACGGCTGCGCGGCAGCGAAGAACTCCGCGCGCTCGGGGCCGCCCATCATGATCGCGATTTGCTGCTCGCCGAACTCCGGCAGGCCCAGCATCGCGCACACGTCGAGCCAATGCTGCCCGGTCAGACAGTTGATTCCGACCCAGCCGTCGCAAGCCCGGACCACACCCAGCATTGGCGCCTGCCGCGTGTTTGACGCCAGGCCGAGGGCACGCGTCCGTTCGGCCATCAGCATCGGGTACGGCAGCGTCGACAGCAGTGCCTCCAGCACCGAGACATCGACCTCGGTCACCTGCCCGATACGTGCGATCCGCAGCGCCGTCAGCGCGCCCAGAGCCGCGTAGACACCCGCGACGTATTCGGCGATCCGGGCGCCTGCCTGCACGGGCGGGCGGGCGGGGTCGCGCGCGCTGATCCATCCCGACACCGCTTGCATCGTCAGCGGGCTCGCCGCCGAAGCACGAAAAGGTCCGTGCCGTCCGAAGTTTGAGATCCGCACGACGACCAGACGTGAATCGGCATCTTGCAGCCTCGAGGCGTCCAGCCCGGATTTATCCAGCGTTCCGGGCGCTGCGCCGTCGATCAGGACATCGGCTTCGCGGATGAGCCGACGGGCGGCCACTGCGCCGCGTGCACTCGTGATGTCCAGGACGGTGCCGCGCTTTCCGGCGTTGAGATATTCGAACAGCCCGGCGCGATCAGGGTCGGGTGCGCCGCCGGGGAAGGGCCCCCACCGACGCAGCGAATCTCCCTCTGATGCTTCGATTTTCGTGACATCAGCGCCGAGGTCGACGAACAGCTTGCCGCAGTAGGGGCCGGAGATCTCGTGGGCGATCTCGACCACCTGGAGCCCGTCCAGAGCGCCGGCGCGCGTCACGAGGGCGGCAGTCCCATGGCCTTCGGCTCCATGTACTGGCGAATCCCGATGATCCCGCCGCTCTCCCGGCCGATCCCGCTCTGCTTGAACCCACCGAACGGCGCACCGCCGGGACCGAACCCGTTCACCGCGATCTGTCCGGTGCGAACTCGGCGGGCAACGGCCAGCGCACGGTCGACGTCGCTGCCCCACACCGCGCCGGACAGCCCGTACGGCGAGTTGTTCGCGATCCGCACCGCGTCATCGTCGTCGCTGTAGCGCAGCACCGACAACACCGGTCCGAACACCTCTTCCTGGGCGATCGTCGCGTCCGGCGTCACCTCGGTGAGGATCGTCGGCTCGAAGTAGAAGCCGCTATCCAGGCCGGCGGGCCGCCCACCACCGGTCACCAGCTTGGCGCCGTCGTCGAGAGCCCGGTCCACATGTGCCTGAACGCGTTCGCACTGTGCGGCGCTGATCAGCGGGCCCATCTGCACGTCCGGATCGGTGGGGTCGCCGACCTGCACGGCCTGGGCCAGCGCGACCAGCCGATCGACGACATCGTCGTGGATGGCGTCGGGAAGCAACAGCCTGCTGTGCAGAATGCAGGCCTGTCCGGCGTGGAACGAACAGGACTCGAACAGCATCCGCTGCAGCAGTTCGTCATTCAGTGTGACGTCGTCGAGCACAATGCTGGCCGACTTGCCCCCGCACTCGAGGAGCAGCCGCTTCATCGTCGCGCCGGCTGCGGCCATGACTTCGCGGCCGACGACCGAACTCCCGGTGAAGCTGACCATGTCGATCCGCGGGTCGACGGTCAGCAGCTTGCTGGATTCGATGTCGGTTGGCGTGACAACGTTGACCACACCCGCCGGAATATCGGTGTGCTCGTGGATGACTCGCGCCAGCGCCAGTCCCGCAAGCGGCGCCAGCGGCGACGGCTTGAGTACCACGGTGTTGCCCGCGGCAAGCGCGGCGCAGACTTTCATCACGTTGAGGGTGTGCGGGAAATTCCACGGTGTCAGGATCGACACCACGCCGAGCGGCTCGTAGCGCAACAGCGTGGTTCCCGCCGCACCGTATGCGTCGATGGGCTCCTCGACAGGACGGGTGGCTAATTCGGCCGCGTTCAGCGCCACGAACGCCGGCCCGTCGACGTGGATCGCCCGCTCGTTGGCCGTGCACCCCCACTCCAGTTGAGCCAGTTCGAAGAACTCGTCGGCGTGCGCCAGCAGCGCCTCGCCGAGCTGGTTGAGGACGGCGGCGCGCTGCTCGGGTCCGGCGTCACCCCACGGTCCCGAGTCGAACGCGACCCTGGCGGCCGCGATCGCGCTGTCCACCTGAGCGCGGCTCGGGTCGGGAGCCGATGCGATGACCGCTTCGGTGGCCGGGTTGATGTCGTCGTAGCGGCCGTTCCCGGGGTCAAGCCACTGGCCGTCGATGTAGACCGCGTAGGTGTCGATCAATGAGCGTGGGTCAGCCATGTCCATTCCTTGAGGGATCCGGGGCCTTTGGACGGTCCGGCGGCTCAACGTTCGGTCTACACCTGTCGGGACGTGGTCGTCAATGCTCGGCTTTACAGCATTGGTGATATGCGGCTATTTCGGTGCAGTGCCAAGCATATTGACATTGTCGGCGCCACCGGAGTAAACAGAGTGCACCGGACAGATCATGTGCAAATGTACGATCGCGGTCGTCGAGGGAGGCCAGGGTGCACGCACCGTCCCGCACAACCGACCGCTTGAACGTCCCGCTGCATTCACCGGACTTCTACGCCGGCGATCCCTATCCGGCCTACCGACAACTGCGGGCGACGACGCCGGTGTGCTGGAACGGCGTCACCAACTTCTGGGCGTTGCTCAAATACGAGGACGTCCGGTTTGTGTCGAGCAACCCGGCCACGTTCAGTTCGACCAGGGGCATCACCATTCCGGACCCCGAACTGCCGAATCCGGTACAACCTGGCAGCCTGATTTTCACCGATCCGCCGCGGCACCGGCAGATGCGCAAGCTGATCAACTCCGGTTTCACCCGGCGCCGGGTCGCCGTGCTCGAACCGAAGATCCGCGAGATCGTGCGCGGCATCCTCGACGGTGTCGAGCCGGGTTCCGTTCGCGAGTTCGCCGAAGAGATCGCCGCTCCGTTGCCCACCCGAATGATCGCCGAGTTGATCGGAGCGCCGCCCGATGACTGGGAACAGTTCCGGACCTGGTCCGACGCCGCGACGGGGACGGCCGACCCGGAGATCGATCTCGACCCGATGGTGGCCGCCGGCCAGCTGTTCGAATATTTTCAGAAGCTGATCGCGGTAAGGCGAGTCGAGCCGCGCGACGACCTGCTATCGGTGCTGGCCGGTGCCGAGATCGACGGCGTTCGGCTCACCGACGAAGACCTGCTCAACTTCGCGTTCCTGTTGCTGGTGGCCGGCAACGAGACCACTCGCAATCTGATCGCGCTGGGCACGCTCGCGCTGATCACCCATCCCGACCAGTGCCGCCTGCTGGTCAACGATCCGTCGCTGATCCCCGGCGCCGTCGAAGAGATGCTGCGGTGGAACAGCCCGGTGGTGCACATGGCCCGCACCGCCAACGTCGACGTCGAGATCCGCGGTCAGCGGATCGCCGCAGGCGACGTGGTGGTGATGCTGTACCAATCGGCCAACCGAGACGAGGACATCTTCGGCGCCGACTCCGAGGAGTTCAATGTGACTCGCCACCCGAACCCGCACATCGCGTTCGGCTGCGGTGAACATTCTTGTGTCGGAGCACAACTGGCCCGCCTGGAGGCCACGGTGATGTTCGAGGAGTTGCTGCGCCGCTTCCCCGATATCGAGCTGGTCGGCCAGGTGGACCGGATGCGGGCCACGATGGTTCCCGGGGTCAAGCGGATGCCGGTACGGCTGGGGGCCTGACTGGTGCGACTCGACTACACGCCCGAGCAGGAGCTGCTGCGCGACGAGATCCGCGCAACGATGGAACAGGTGATGACGCCGGAGCGGCAGGCCGCCGTCAGCGAACGCGTGGAGGGGGGTCCGGCTATACGCGAATGCGTTCGGGCGTTAGCCGCCGCCGATCTGCTCGGTGTCGGTTGGCCCAAAGAGTTTGGTGGGCGCGGTTTCTCGGCCGTCGAGCAGTTCATCTTCGCCGAAGAGGCCAGACGGGTCAACGCGCCGATCCCGCTGGTGACCCTCAACACCGTCGGGCCGACCCTGATGCAGTACGGCAGCGAGGAGCAAAAGCAAACGTTCCTGCCGGCGATTCTGCAGGGCAGCGTAGAGTTCGCCATCGGCTATTCCGAGCCGGAGGCAGGCAGCGATTTGGCGTCGCTGCGCACCACCGCGGTCCGCGACGGCGATCAGTACGTGATCAACGGCCAGAAAATGTTCACCAGCGGCGCCGGCTATGCCGATTACATCTGGCTGGCCGCGCGCACCGACCCGGATGCCAAGAAGCACAAAGGCATTTCGATCTTCATCGTGCCCACCTCGTCACCCGGGTTCTCCTGGCAGCCGCTGCACACCATGCCCGGCATCTCCACCTTCTACACCTTCTACGACAACGTGCGGGTGCCGACAAGCGCGATCGTGGCGGGCGAAAACCAGGGCTGGCAACTGATCACCACCCAGCTGAACTTCGAACGCGCAGCGCTGGGCAACCTCGGTGCGCTCGAGCCATTGTTCGAACAGACGCTGCAGTGGGCGCGCGAGACCGAGCTGGACGGCGCCCGCGTCATCGACAAGCCCTGGGTGCAGCTGGCGCTGGCCCGGGTCGAGGCAGAGGTCGCGGCATACAAGCTGATCAACCTACGGGTCAACGCCGCAATGACCAAGGGTGTGGGAGCCGATGGGCTCCAGATGGGACATGCATCGGCGGCCAAGGTTTTCGGTACCGAACTGGCCCCGCAGGTCGCCCGCCAGCTGCTGGAAGTGCTTGACCACAACGGGTTACGCCGTGGCGCTGACGCGCCGTTGCGCGGTGCGCTGGAATCGGCTTACCGGGTCGCCGTCATTAGCACCTTCGGCGGCGGCGCCAACGAGATTCAACGAGACATCATCGCGATGGCCGGATTGGGCATGCCACGAGCACCACGTGACCTTCGTGCCACCGCCAAGTCAGGAGGATCAACTCAGTGACCGACTCAGACACCGACGTGCACTCTCAAGTTCAAGCCAAGCTTAGGGCACTAATCGGACAGCACACCGGCGGCACCGGAAAACCCGCGTTGGCACCGGATCCGGTCAATCAGCCGATGATCCGGCACTGGGCGCACGCGCTCGACGACATGAATCCGGTCTATCTCGACCCGGAGTTCGCGGCCGCGTCCCGATTCGGCGGTATCGTGTCTCCGCCGGTGATGCTGCAGACGTGGACCATGCCCGCGCCGAAACTCGAAGGAATCGGCGAGCGTGGTGGCTCCCCCGTCGAAATCACGAGCAACCCCACGGCGTTCCTCGACGAGGCCGGATACACCAGCATCGTGGCGACCAACTCGGAATTTGAAATCAACCGCTATCCACGGCTGGGGGATGTCATCAGCGCGACGTCGGTGTACGAAGAGGTTTCCGACGAGAAGACGACGGCCTTGGGCACCGGGTTTTTCCTGACCTGGGTGCTCACCTACACCGATCAGAACGGTGAGGTACTCGGGCGCCAGCGCTTTCGGGTGCTGCGATTCAGGCCGGCCCGCTGATGGCGTCCCGTCTGGCACCCACGATCAGCCCGGACACCGAGTTCTTCTGGAACGGGCTGCGCGAACACAAGCTGTTGATCCAGCGCTGCCGAGGGTGCGAAGCCTTGCGCAACCCACCGCAGCCGATGTGCCCGAAATGTCGTTCGCTGCAGTGGGAAGCAATCGCGTCGTCGGGGCGGGGCACCGTCTACAGCTACGTGATGCCGCACCAACCCAAATTCCCATTCTTCGACTATCCCTACATCGTCGCCCTGATAGAACTCGCCGAAGGCGTTCGGCTGGTGTCCAACCTGACTGACATCGACCCGGGCGACGTTCGGGTCGGAATGCCGGTCGAGGTCTATTACCGGGAGTTCGATCCAGACCTGGTGCTGCACCAGTTCCGGCCGGCCGGCTGACATGGACTTCACCTTCACCGAAGAGCAGGAGACGATCAGCAAGCTGGCCCGCGACGTCTTCGACCGGCGTGCCACGCGTGAGCGGCTGACCGAACTCGAAGCCGGCCACACCCGCCACGACGCCGACCTGTGGAAGGAACTGGCCGCCGCCGATCTGCTGGGTACCGCATTGCCGGAGTCGTTGGGCGGCAACGGTGGTGGCTTCGTCGAGCTCGGGGTGCTGCTGGCCGAAGTGGGAGCCGCCGTGGCTCCGGTTCCGGCCTATCCGACGCTGCTGCTGGGCGCCGACCCGATCGCGCGGCACGGAAGTCCCGAGCAGCAACAACGCTATCTGCCCGGCGTCATCGGCGGAACCCGCATCCTGTCCGCCGGCCTGCAGGAACCCGGCCGCTCGGACCCGACGAGGCCCGCCACCACGGCCCGTCGCGACGGCGCGACGTGGCGGCTGGACGGCGCCAAAGAGCTGGTGCCGGCCGGCCAAATCGCCGACACCGTGTTAATCTCCGCCCGCGTCGATGACGGCGATCCCGGCCTGTTCCTGCTGGCGGCCGACGCCCGCGGCGTCGATATCCAGCCGGTGGCGACCACCAACCGCGAGCCGCACGCCGATATATTCCTCGACGGCGCAACCGCTTCAGCCGCCGAGCGGCTCGACGGGCCCGGCGATCTGGTCGAAGCGCTCTACATCCGCGCCCTGGTTGGGCTGTGCGCGATCCAGGTTGGCGTTTGCGACCGCGCGCTGCGCATGGCCGCTGAATACACCAGTGGGCGTGAGCAATTCGGGCGTCCGATCGGCAGTTTCCAGGCGGTGCAGCAGCGGATGGCCGACGGCTTCATCGATGTGGAAGCGATCCGCTGGACCACCTGGCATGCGGCCTGGCTGATCGCAGAAGGCCGTCCTGCAGGGCGGTCGGCACGGATCGCGAAGTTCTGGGCCGCCGAAGCGGGTGCCCGGGTCGCCGCCACCGCTCAGCACGTGCACGGTGGCATCGGGATCGACACCACCTATCCCCTGCATCGCTATTTCCTGTGGGCCAAGCACAACGAGCTCAGCTTGGGTCCGGCTGCACCACAGCTGGCTCACCTCGGCAGCACATACCCGGAAGGACGGCCATGACGACCGCCAAATCCCACACCGCAACCCTGCGCTGGGCCGACATCGACGTCGCCGACGAGGTGACCCCCATGGAGATCCCGGTCACCACCACGATGATTGTCGCCGGCGCGATCGCGTCGCGCGACTTCATGCCGGTACACCACGACCGCGACTACGCCAACAAACAGGGCTCGCCCAATCTGTTCATGAATATCTTGACGTCTAATGGCTACTGCGTGCGTTTCCTGACCGACTGGGCCGGGCCGGAAGCGATGGTCACCAAGCTGTCGATTCGCCTTGGCGTGCCGTGCTTTCCCGACGATCCGTTGCGTTTCACCGGCAGCGTCACCGGCAAAACCAGGGGTACCGACGGTGAGAATTTCGTCGAGGTGACCTTCAAGGCATCCAACAGCCTTGGCGATCACGTGTCGGGCACCGCCGTGCTGAGCCTGCTGGACGGGGCGCGCGCATGAGCGGCTCGCTGGCGGGCACCACCGCGATTGCCGGTATCGGTCAGACCGAGTTCTCCAAGGAATCCGGCCGTAGTGAGCTGCAATTGGCGTGCGAAGCGGTCAGCGCCGCACTCGACGACGCCGGCCTTTCGCCCAGCGACGTCGACGGCATGGTCACGTTCACCATGGACTCCAGCGACGAGATCGACGTAGCCCGCAACGTCGGTATCGGCGATCTGACGTTCTTCTCCCGCGTTCCGCACGGCGGCGGGGCGGCAGCCGGAACGGTCGCGCACGCCGCCATGGCGGTGGCCGCCGGAGTCGCCGACGTGGTGGTGTGCTGGCGCGCCTTCAACGAACGTTCGGGTTTTCGTTTCGGTGGCAGCGGCCGCACCAGCGCCGAGACGCCGTTGTTCATGGCGCACTATGCCCCGTTCGGATTGCTCACTCCCGCAGCATGGGTCGCCCTGCACGCGCAGCGGTACATGTCGACCTACGGAGTGACCAACGAGGATTTCGGTCGCATCGCCGTCGTCGACCGCAAGCATGCGGCCACCAATCCCGATGCGTGGTTCTTCCAGCGTCCGATCACGCTGGAAGACCACCAGAGTTCGCGGTGGATCATCGAACCGGTTCTGCGACTGCTGGATTGCTGTCAGGAAAGCGACGGCGGGGTCGCGCTGGTGGTCACCAGCGCCGAGCGCGCCCGCGACCTGCGCCAGCCACCGGCGGTCATCGCCGCGGCTGCCCAGGGAGCGGCGTACAACGGCGAGATGATGACCAGCTACTACCGCGACGACATCACCGGACTTCCCGAGATGGGCGTGGTCGCCGAAAAGCTCTGGCGTGACTCCGGCCTGAAGCCGCAGGATATCCAGACGGCGTTCATCTACGACCATTTCACGCCGTTCGTGTTCGCCCAGTTCGAGGAACTCGGATTCTGCGGGCCCGGCGAGGCCAAGGACTTCGCCACCATCGAGCGGCTGTCGCTGGGCGGCGAGCTGCCGATCAACACCAACGGTGGACTGCTCGGCGAGGCCTACATCCACGGGATGAACGGCATCACCGAGGGGGTGCGCCAGGTGCGCGGAACCTCGCACAACCAGGTCGACAACGTCGAGCACGTCCTGGTCACTTCGGGGACCGGCGTGCCGACCAGCGGATTGATCCTCGCCGGCGGGTAATCAAAGCCGTGATGACCCAGGCCACCTCAGCCGATACCCGCGAACTGATCGTCGAGTCCGCGTACGCCTGCTTCCGCAAGCAGGGACTGCAGAAAGTGACGATTGTCGACATCGCCAAAGCGGCGGGCGTTTCCCGCAGCACCATCTACGAGTATTTCCGCGACAAAGCCGCCATCGTCGAAGCGTGCGCCGAACACACCTCCGAGCAGTTCTATCGGCAGATGTCCCTGGCCATGGACCGGGGTCGCTCGCTGGAGGACAAGCTCAGCCGCGCAGCGGTATTCGTGACCCAGGCCCGACAGGTGATCGCCTCCGAGAAGTACTTCGACGAAGAAGCAATCAGCCTGCTGCTCACCAAGGATGCCGCCGTCTTGCTACGCGACTGCGTCGACTTCCTCGCGCCGCACCTCGCCGCCGCCAAGATCACCGGCGAGGTGCGCAAAGACCTGGAGATCCAGTCGGCGGGCGAATGGTTCGCCCGAATCCTGTTCTCGCTGTTCAGCACGCCGTCGTCGACCCTGGACATGGACGACCCCGAGGTCGTCGCCGATTTCGTGCGCGCACACGTGGTCCAGGGTTTCGCCAACGAGCGCCCACGGACACGCCGAACGACCGACGCCCGCTGACGTCGGGCGGGCGTGATGGCGCCCGGATCGGGACTTTAGACTCATGGCCCACGGGTCCACGCTGCATTAACGTTCTCCTTGACGAAAGGAGATCAAAATGGTCTCGACAACAAAGCGTTACGGGATCATCGTCGGCATAGACGGATCGTCGGCATCAGATTTCGCCGTTAGTTGGGCCGCGCACGATGCGGCCATCCGCGGCCTCCCGCTCACCATTGTGCACGTGGAGAATCCCGCCGCTCCGACGTGGTCGCAAGCCCCGATCCTCGAAGAATCGCCAGCAGAGCAAGTAGCCGAGGGTCGCAGCCTTCTCGCAAACGCATCGAAGATCGCCCGTGACGCCATCGGCGATACCGCGCGGATACACATCAATGGTGAATTGTTGTCTTCGGCCATCGCCCCGGCGCTTGTCGACCAATCCAAGGACGCCGAGCTCATCGTCGTCGGCTCTAGTGGGCGCGGGGCATTGTCTCGCGGTTTTCTCGGCTCGGTCAGTTCTGGGTTGATTCGGCATGCACATTGTCCCGTCGCGCTGATCCGCGATGAGGATCCGCAGATGCCATATCCCGAAAATGCTCCCGTGCTCGTGGGAATCGACGGCTCAACCTCAGACCTCGCTACCGCAATCGCGTTCGAGGAAGCGTCGCTTCGACACGTCGACTTGATAGCGCTGCACGCGTGGAATGACATCGATATGAACGCAATTCCCGGTTACGACTGGTCACCGACAACGGCCAAAGAAGGTCACCTTCTGGCCAAGGCTCTGGCGGGTTGGCAAGAACGCTATCCCGACGTCTCAGTGCACAAGCAACTCGTGTCTGGGCGAGCAGCGCATGCGCTCGTCGACGCATCGGAATCCGCCCAGCTTGTCGTCGTCGGGAGTCACGGAAGTGGTGCTCTCGCCGGCATGTTTCTGGGTTCGGTCAGCAACGCAGTCGTTCAAGCCGTCCAGAGGCCGGTGATCGTGGCGCGTCCGTCGTGAGCCCGCAGCCAAACTGACCGGCGAGGTACGCAACGACCTCGACATCCAGGCGAGCGGGGAATGGTTCGCCCGAATTCTGTTCTCGCCGTTCAGCACACCATCGTCGACATTAGACATGGACGACCCCGGTGTCGTCGCGACTTCGTGTGCGCGCACGTGGGCCAAGGCTTCGCCAACGCGCGGCCACGACGGGCGACATAGCGCCAGACTTTACGGCTCCAGAATGACCTTCACGGCACCGTCCTGCTTCTTCTGAAAGATGTCGTAAGCGTGCGGAGCATCGTCGAGCGGCAGCACGTGACTGGCGAAGGTGTCGACGCCGAGCGGGTCGTCATCAACCAATAGCGGCACGATGTCGTCGACCCACTTCTTGACGTTGGCCTGACCCATCCGCAGCTGGATCTGCTTGTCGAACAGCGTGAGCATCGGCAATGGGTCGGCCATCCCGCCGTAGACGCCGATCAACGAGATCGTTCCACCGCGCCGCACGATGTCGATGGCGGAGTACAGCGCACCGAGGCGGTCCACGCCGGCCTTCTGCATCATCGGCTTGGCCAGCGCGTCGGGCAGCAGGCCGGTGACTTGGTGAGCAAGCTTGGCCACCGGTGATCCGTGCGCCTCCATCCCGACGGCGTCAATCACCGAGTCGGTGCCGCGACCGTCGGTGAGATCGCGGATCAGGTCGCCGAGCTTGTCGCCGGCATCCTCCACATCGACGGTCCGGATCCCGCGGGCCTCGGCTCGGGCCAGTCGTTCCTGGACCCGATCGACCGCGATGACGTCGTAGCCGAGGTGGGCGGCGATGCGGGCAGCCATGTCGCCGATCGGCCCAAGGCCGAGCACGGTCACCGATCCGCCGTCGGGGATACCGGCGTAGGCGACGGCCTGCCATGCCGTCGGGAGCACGTCGGACAAATAGACGTATCGCGAGTCCGGTGGTCCTTCCGGCACTTTGATGTGGGTGAACTGAGCCTGTGGTACGCGAAGCAGCTCGGCCTGCCCGCCTGGGACCTCGCCGTAGAGCTCGGAGTAGCCGAACAACGCCGCGCCCATCCCCTGGTCGCGAACCTGTGTCGTCTCGCACTGCGTGTAGAGCTGCTGGTCACACATGTAGCAACTGCCGCAGGAAATCTGGAACGGGATCACCACCCGGTCACCGACCGCCAGGTTGGTGACGTCGCGACCGACCTCGCGCACGATCCCCATCGGTTCGTGGCCCAAAATGTCGCCGGGCTTCATGAACGCACCGAGCACTTCGTACAGATGCAGGTCGGATCCGCAGATGTTCGTCGAGGTGACCTCGATGATGGCATCGGTGGGCTCTTCGATCTTCGGGTCGGGCACCGACTCGACGCGGACGTCCCGCTTGCCCTGCCATGTGACAGCCTTCATCCACGAGGCGTACCCGTCTCAGCTGTGCCGAAACGCCCGCGCGGACGGCGCGGTCAGGGCCGCCTCTGTCGTGACGGCCCGCTGCGCCAGCGCCCTCATGAAGAACGCCAGGTTGGCCGGTCGCTCGGCGAGCCGCCGCATGAAGTACCCGTACCACTGCGTGCCGAACGGCACGTACACCCGAACGCGGTTTCCGGCCGACGCGAGGCGCAGCTGTTCGTCGTCGCGGATGCCGTACAGCATCTGATACTCGAAATCACCTGCACCTCTGCCCGATTGGTGTGCCAGTAAGGGAACCGCGTCGATGACGACGGGATCGTGCGAGGCCACCATCGGGTACCCCGACCCCGCCATCAGCACCTCGAGGCAGCGGAGGTAGGAGTCGGTGATCGCCGTGGCGTCCCGGTAGGCCACCGATGCGGGTTCATCGTAGGCACCTTTACACAGCCGGATCCGGGCGCCGGCCGCGCCAAGCTGTTCGCAGTCGGCGTGCGTGCGCCGCAGGTAGGCCTGCAGGACCACGCCCAGCCATGGGAAATCGGACCGCAATTCGGCGGCGATCGACAGCGTGGAATCCGTGCTGGTGTGGTCCTCGGCGTCCACGGTCACCCACGCGCCGATCTGTTCAGCGCGCTCGCAGATGACGTGCGCGTTCGCAAACGCGATCTTCTCGCCGTCGCGAGCCAGCGCCTGTCCCAACGCCGACAGCTTGAGCGACACTTCCAGCGGACGCACGCCGTCGCGGGTTGCATCCGGCCGCCGGCCCAGCGCGTCGAGCAGCTGCAGGTAGGCACGCACGGTCTGGCTCGCGCCGTCGACGTCGGTGACATCCTCACCCAGATAGTCGATACTGACCAGTCGATCCGAATCCCGCAGTGCGCCTGCGCTGTCCAGCACCCGATCGAGCGTCGCACCCGGAACGAACCGGTGTACCACCGCAGCCGTGACCGGCAGCCGTTCTGCGGTGCGCCGCAACCCGTCGGAACGGCTGGCCGAAAGAATGGCCGGCCGAAGGGTTTTGGCGAACAGCCCGGACATCACTGCGCCCGGCTTCGCCGCGCTGGCGATCGCCCCGTCATCTTGGGCCGACCCGCTGCGCCCGGCTTCGCCGCGCTGGCGATCGCCCCGTCATCACTGCGCCGCCATGTGTGGGTAGTTGTGGTCGGTGGCGGGGACGAACGTCTCCTTGATGGAACGGGCCGACGTCCAGCGCAACAGATTCTGGGCGGAGCCGGCCTTGTCGTTGGTTCCCGATCCGCGAGAACCGCCGAACGGCTGGCGGCCCACCACCGCCCCGGTCGGCTTGTCGTTCACGTAGAAGTTGCCCGCGGCGAACCGCAGCCGGTTCTGCGCGGCGAGCACCGCATCGCGGTCGTCCGCGATGACCGCCCCGGTCAGCGCGTAACGCGAACCGGCGTCGATGATGTCGAGCACCCGCTCGAACTCGTCGTCGGGGTAGACGTACACCGACAGCAACGGACCGAAGTACTCGGTGGCGAACGCCTCGTCGGTCGGGTCGTCGGACAGCAGGACCGTCGGTCGCACGAAATAGCCTTCGCTGTCGTCGTATTCACCTCCGACGGCGATCGTCATGCCGGCCGCGCTTTTCGCGCGCTCGATGGCGTTAACGTTCTTGACGAAGGCCCGCTCGTCGATCAGCGCGCCGCCGAAATTGGTCAGGTCGGTGATATCACCGAACGGCAACTCGGCGGTGGCGGCCAAGAAGTCGTCACCCATCTGCTGCCACACCGAGTGCGCGACGAATGCCCGCGACGCCGCCGAGCACTTCTGGCCCTGGTAGTCGAACGCGCCGCGGATCAGCGCCGTGCGCAGCACATCCGGTTGCGCCGAACGGTGGGCGAGCACGAAGTCTTTGCCGCCGATCTCCCCCACCAGTCGCGGATAGCTGTGGTAGTGCTCGATGTTCGCGCCGACCTGTTGCCACAGCCGCTGGAAGGTCGCCGTCGACCCGGTGAAGTGGATGCCGGCCAGCCGCGGATCGGCCAGCGCCACATCCGACATCGCGTACCCGTCGCCGGTGACCAGGTTGACCACACCGGGCGGCAACCCGGCCGCCTCCAGCAGTTGCATGGTCAAGTACGCCGACAATGTCTGGGTGATCGACGGCTTCCAGACCACGGTGTTGCCCATCAGCGCCGGCGCGGTAGGCAGATTCGCCGCGATCGCGGTGAAGTTGAACGGCGTGATCGCATAGACGAATCCGTCCAGCGGGCGGTAGTCGACGCGGTTCCACTCCCCCCGCACACTCATTGGCTGCTGCTCCAGGATCTGACGCGCGAACCCGACATTGAATCGCCAGAAGTCGGCCAGTTCGCAGGGCGCGTCGATCTCGGCCTGGTAGGCGGTCTTGGATTGACCCAGCATGGTCGCCGCCGCGATCTTCTCCCGCCACGGGCCGGCGAGCAGCTCGGCTGCGCGCAGGAAGATTGCGGCGCGTTCATCGAACGGCGTTGCCGCCCAATGTGTGCGGGCCGCCATCGCGGCGTCGACGGCGGCGGCGGCATCGGCGGCTTGGGCATTGGTGAGCGTGCCGAGCGTCGAGGCATGCCGATGCGGTTGCACGACGTCGATCCGTTCACCGTCGCCCATTCGATGGGTGCCGCCGATGACATGCGGGAGGTCGATCGGATTACCGGCCAGCGCGGCCAGCTCGACCTGGAGTCGGGCGCGCTCGGGGGAATTCGGCGCGTAGTCGTGGATCGGTTCGTTTGCGGGAGACGGAACATCGGTAATCGCGTCCATATCTCAGGATCGCAGTCACGACTCTCCGTCGGCTTGGCTGATCGGACAAGACTTGATCGATGGCCTAGTAGTATCGGATAACATGCGTGCTGCCGGGGTCGGACTGGGGCAACTGCTCCTGGCCCTGGACACAACGATGGCGCGCCTGGTCGAGGCGCCTCGTGGCCTCGACCAGGCCGTTGCGTCGGCGGCCCTGATCGATTCCGACGATGTGCGGCTGGGTCTGGCGACGGGCGCGGATTCGGCCGACGTCTTCTTCCTGCTCGGCGTCGCCGATGACGAGGCACGACGATGGCTCAACAGCGGTCCGGCCGGGCGCGCACCGGTGGCAATCTTCGCCAAGGAGCCCTCCGGTGCGTTGGTCGACCGGGCCGTCGCGAGCGGGATCGCGGTGGTGGCCGTGGAACCGCGGGCCCGCTGGGAACGGCTCTACCGGTTGGTCAATCACGTCCTCGAACACCACTCGCCCAGCTTCGGGGAGCGGGCCGGAGACCGGGCCGACCCCGGCTATGACTCGGGCACTGACCTGTTCGGCCTGGCCCAGTCGCTGGCCGACCGTATTCACGGCATGGTCAGCATCGAAGATGAGCAGTCCCACGTGTTGGCCTATTCGGCATCCAACGACGAGGCCGACGAATTGCGGCGGCTGTCGATACTGGGTCGCGCCGGTCCGCCCGAGCACCTCAAGTGGATCGGCCAGTGGGGCATCTTCGACGCGCTGCGGGCCGGCGGCGACGTGGTCCGGGTCGCCGAGCGGCCGGAGTTGGGCCTGCGACCCCGGCTGGCCGTCGGCATCCACCAGCAAGGACTCGACGCCCGACGGGCTCCGGGCTTCGCCGGCACCATCTGGGTGCAGCAGGGCTCCCGGGACCTGGCGGACGACGCCGAGGAGGTGCTGCGGGGAGCGGCGGTGCTGGCGGCCCGCATCATGTCCCGGCTGTCGGCCAGGCCGTCGACACACGCGATGCGGGCCCGCCAGCTCCTCGGCCTGGCCGACCGCGGGCCGGTGGATGTGGAGGCCATCACCAAAGAGTTGGGCATCGTCGCCGACGGTAGCGCCGCGTTGATCGGTTTCCACAGTCCGGACCATCATGACCGGCTGGCCGATGTACTCGCGTTGAGTGCCAGCGCCTTTCGCTTCGACGCTCAGGTCGGATCACGCGGCTCGCGGGTATACGTGCTGCTTCCCCAGACGACCAAGCGCTCGTCGGTGCACTCCTGGATTCGCGGGACCATCAGCGCCCTGCACACCGAGCTGGGACTGCAGCTGCGGGCGGTGGTTGCCGCGCCGCTGCCCGGACTGGCCGGCCTGCCCGCGGTGCGCGCAGAAGTGGACCGCGTGCTGGATAGCGCTGCGCGCCATCCGGATTCGTTCGGCAAGGTGACATCACTGGCCGAAGCCCGCACCACTGTGCTGCTCGAGGAGATCGTCACGATGGTCGGCGCAGACCAGCGGCTGGTGGACCCGCGGTTACGCGACCTGTACGCCCACGACCCGGTGCTGGTGCAGACGCTGCGGGCTTACCTGGACAGCTTCGGTGACGTCGCGGCTGCGGCTGGGCAGCTGCACGTCCACCCCAATACCGTGCGCTACCGGACGCGCCGGATAGAAACGTTGCTGTCTACGTCGCTGGCCGATCCCGATGTGCGACTGCTGTTCTCGCTGGGACTGCGGGCACTGGAGCGGATCTAGCTGCCACGTCGCGCACCCTTGTCCCAAGCAGAAGTCTATTCCGCAACAGTTATGTTCAGTATGAACGTAACTTCTAGTCGTGCAGCAATTTTCCGTGCGGTTAGGCTTCTTGGGTGACAGCTCGTCCGTCGTCCTATTTGGTGCTCGCTTCCCAGCGCAGCGGCAGCACGCTGCTGGTCGAATCGCTACGCGCGACCGGCGTCGCCGGCGAGCCACAGGAGTTCTTCCAGTATCTGCCGACCACCAGCCAGTCCCCCCAGCCGCGTGAGTGGTTCGCCGGTGTAGAGGATGAGTCGATTCTGAGCCTGCTGGATCCACTCGACGCCGGGAAGCCGGACCTGGCGCCGCCCGAGATCTGGCGCGACTACATCCGTACGGTGGGCAGGACACCCAACGGCATCTGGGGCGGCAAGCTGATGTGGAACCAGACGCCGCTGCTGCTGGATCGCGCCGGCGGACTGCCGGATCGATCCGGAGACGGCCTGCTGGCCGCGATCCGCGACGTCGTCGGCGAAGAACCGCTGCTTGTCTATGTCTACCGGCCGGACGTGGTGTCACAGGCGGTGTCGTTCTGGCGGGCGGTGCAGACGCGGGTCTGGCGAGGCCGGCCCGATCCCGTCCGAGACGCACGCGCCACGTACCACGCAGGGGCCATCGCGCACGTCATCACCATGCTGCGCGGCCAGGAAGAGGGCTGGCGAAACTGGTTCGCCGAAGAAGACGTCAAACCCATGGAGATTCCGTACCCGGTGTTGTGGCGCAACCTGACTCAGGTGGTTGGCGACATTCTCGAATCGCTCGGGCTGGACCCGCAACTGGCACCCCGGCCGGTGCTGGAGCGCCAGGCCGACCAGCGTTCCGACGAGTGGGTGGAGCGCTACCGGGCCGACGCCGAGAGAGAGGGACTACCGACATGACTCGCGCTGGCACCGAGACAAAGCGCGTCGACGAACTGCGGCTGCTGGAGGCCGAAGCGGTGCACATCATCCGCGAAGTGGTTGCCGAGTTGGAGCGGCCGGTGCTGCTGTTTTCCGCCGGCAAGGACTCCATCGTGCTACTTCGGCTGGCGGAGAAGGCTTTTCGGCCTATTCCGCTGCCATTTCCGATAATGCATGTCGACACCGGACACAACTTTCCCGAGGTGATCGAGTTCCGGGACCGCCGGGTCACCGGCGAAGGACACAAGCTGATCGTCGCGTCGGTTCAGGGATCCATCGACAATGGGCGGGTGCCGGATCCCGGCCCCACGGCGTCGCGTAACCGGGCGCAGACCCGCACCCTGCTCGACGCCCTGGAGGCCGGTGGCTTCGACGCTGCCTTCGGCGGGGCTCGCCGCGACGAGGAGCGGGCCCGCGCCAAGGAACGGATCCTGAGTTTCCGCGACGAGTTCGGCCAGTGGGATCCTCGTGCTCAGCGCCCCGAGCCGTGGTCGCTTTACAACGGCCGGATCAAAAAAGGCGAGCAGGTGCGGGTGTTCCCGCTGAGCAACTGGACCGAGCTCGACGTCTGGCGCTATATCGAGCTGGAAGACCTGGAAATACCGTCGATTTACTACGCCCACGAACGCGAGGTGTTCGAGCGCGACGGCATCCTGCTGGCGGTGTCGGAGTACACGGAACCGCAAGACGGCGAAACCGCCGCGGTGGAGTGGGTGCGCTACCGCACCGTCGGTGACCTGACCATCACCGGCGCGGTGCGCTCGCAGGCCACCGAAATCAGCGGGGTCATCGACGAGATCTCGGCGGCGACGGTGTCCGAGCGCGGGGAAACCCGCGCCGACGACCGCACCTCGGCCGCCGCGATGGAAGACCGAAAGCGAGAGGGCTACTTCTGATGAGCGTCAGCGAAGAAGAACGAAAGGGCCTGAGCTGATGAGCGTCAGCGAAGAAGAACGAAAGGGCCTGAGCTGATGAGCGTCAGCGAAGAAGAACGAAAGGGCCTGAGCTGATGAGCGTCAGCGAACACACCGAATACACCGAGGACGCCGCGAAAATTCAGGCGGCCGAAGGTATCACACGCCAGCTGCTGCGGATCACCACTGCGGGTTCGGTGGACGACGGCAAGAGCACCCTGATCGGGCGCCTTCTGCACGACACCGACAGCCTGCCGCTGGACCACCTGGAAGCCGTCACCGATGAGGAAGGCGTCGCCGACCTGGCGGCACTCTCCGACGGTCTGCGTGCCGAACGCGAACAGGGCATCACCATCGACGTCGCGTACCGCTTCTTTTCCACCGCCGACCGCAGTTACATCCTGGCCGACACTCCCGGCCACGAGCGCTACACCCGCAACATGTTCACCGGCGCCTCCAATGCCCATGTGGCCATCTTGCTGGTCGACGCGCGCGCCGGGGTGCTGCGCCAGACCCGCAGGCATGCCCGCATCGCAAAACTTCTGGGCATCAAGCACTTTGTCGCGACGGTGAACAAGATCGACCTGGTCGACTTCGACCAGGGCCGGTTCACCGAGGTGGAGGATGAGCTGCGGCAGCTGGGGACGCGCCTCGGCGGCCTGGACATCAACGTGATCCCGATCGCAGCCAAGCACGGGGACAACGTCGTGCACCGCTCCGAGCGCACCGCGTGGTACAGCGGCCCCACGTTGCTGGAGTACCTGGAAGCCGTGGAATTGGGCGCGCCGCAGGCCGAGCCGGCCCGGCTGCGGCTGCCCGTGCAGTGGGTGTCGCGACCGACCTCCGATGTGCGCCGTCGCTACACCGGGCGGCTTGCGGCTGGAACGCTCCGGGTCGGCGATCCGGTGGTATCCCTGCCCGCCGGAACCGAGTCGACGGTCACCGCACTGGACACCCTCGACGACGAACGCACGACAGGCGTTGCGCCACTGTCGGTTTCGATCGAGCTCGCCGACGACATCGACGTGGGTCGCGGCGACGTACTGGTCAGCGGAGCCGAGGAAGCGGTTCGGCCGGTACTGGCCCGCGAGCTTGATGCGACCGTCTGCTGGTTCGTCGACTCCCCGCTGCGGGCCGGCGACCGACTGGCCCTCAAGCAGACCACCAACACGGTGCGGGCAACCGTGCAGGAGCTGCATTCGCGACTCGACCCGGAGACCCTGGGCGAGCTCGACCAGCCGGTTGAACTGACGCTGAACGACATCGGCACCGTGACCCTGCGAACCAGCTCCATCGTCATCGCCGACAGCTACACCGACAATCGGGACACCGGTGCGTTCATCCTGATCGACGAGAGCACCAACGACACCATCGGCGCCGGAACCATCATCGAGGCGCGAGAGGTCAACCCGGGCTCACATCCACGCACCGACATCCGTTGGCATCCATCAGCTCTGGACCGCAAACACCGTTGGTTGTCCACCGCGCAGGCGGGCGCGACCATCTGGTTCACCGGTCTGCCCGCGTCCGGGAAGTCGACGATCGCGGTCGCCGTGGAGCGCGCACTTGTTGAATCGGGACGGACCGCGTACCTCCTCGACGGTGACAACCTGCGGCACGGCTTGTCCGACGATCTGGGCTTCTCCCCCGGTGACCGCACTGAAAACATCAGGCGGGTAGGGCATTTGACTCGGCTGCTGGCCGACGCGGGCGTGGTGGCGTTGGCGTCGCTGGTGTCGCCGCTGAAATCGGACCGCGAGACCGCGCGCGCCCTCAACGCTGCCGCCAACCTGCCTTTCATCGAGGTGCACGTCGCCACGTCACTGGCTGAATGCGAAAAGCGCGACCCCAAGGGCCTTTACGCGCGTGCACGAAGAGGCGAGCTCACGGGGCTGACCGGCGTTGACGCACCCTACGAGCCGCCCGAGAACGCGGACCTCGTGCTCGACACCGCCGGCGCCGATACCGAAGAGCTGGCCGCGCAGGTCATTGCTCTGCTTGACGAGCGCAGCCCGCGTCCGCAGTCGCGCTAGACCGATACCTGAGTCTTTGCGTAGATCTCGGCGAGGAACTGCTCGACGGCCACCGCCGCATGGGCGGCACGTGCCGACCCGAAGATGTCAAAGGCGTGCTGCGCGAACGGCAGTTCAGCGTAGGCGACCGGCTGGCGGCTGACTTCACGGAGCCGCGCGGTGAACGCGCGGGCCTGTTCGACCGGGATCAGCGAGTCATTTGTCCCGTGCAGCACGAAAAACGGGGGCGCGTCGGCAGACACATAGGTGATGGGTGAGGCGGCATGGAAAGCTTGGATAATTTCGGGCCGCCTCAGTTTGAACACATATTTGGCCAGCGTTGGCACCAACAGCGGGTGGATCGTGCTGTGGTTGCCGGTGAAATCGTAGTTGCCGTAGAACGGGACCGCCGCCCGCACGCTGGTGTCAGCGCTTTCGAAGCCGGGCTGGAACCCAGGGTCGTTCGCGGTGAGCGCGGCCAACGACGACAGATGACCGCCGGCCGAGCCGCCGGTGATCGCGATCCAGTCCGGGTCGCCGCCGTATTCTGCGATGTGCTCCTTGGTCCACGCCAGCGCACGTTTGACGTCGACGATGTGGTCTGGCCAGGTCGAGCGCGGACTGAGCCGGTAGTTGATCGCGACGCACACCCAGCCCAGCTCGGCCAGATGACTCATCAACGGATAGGCCTGCTGGCGTTTGCTTCCCACCATCCAGGCGCCGCCGGGGACCTGCAACAGCACCGGCGCTCGCCCACCCCGGTCCAGGTCGGGCCGTCGCCAGATGTCGAGGTGATTGCGGGCGCCGTGTTCGCCGTAACTGACGTCGGTGTGGTGCGCGTAATCGCGGTAGACCCGCAGCATGCGTACCACTCCTGGGTTCTTCGCCGTGCCCGGGCCGGCCGGGCGCTTCCAGAGATCCCCCGACTCGGTGCGGCGATCAGTGCCCAAACCGGCGTCAAGCGCGGCGGTGAGCGGCACGTTGGCCTGGGTGCCGAAGCGGTGCAGGCCCAGCAGTCCGAACCAGGACAGCGCCGACACCAGCCAACTGAACCATCGCAGCCGCGGCGAAAGCTTGCGGGTTACGGCGGCCAGCAGTGCGAACTGCCCGGCAATCAGTTGCAACGGCAGTTCGGTCGCGAACACCCCGAAGCTGAACGCATAGATCGAGAGATAACCGCGCTTACTCACCGGCCGATAGCCGTTGGCGGTGATCGCGAGCCCGGCCAGCGAAGCTAGCACGGCTGACAGTTTCTTCACGTCGACCACTTAACCACAGACTTCCACGTCACTGAAATCACTTGCGTCACTTTAGTTTTGCCTGTGGATAACTGCGGCACGATGTCGGCCCGCTTCGCTATCATTCGAACATGTGTTCCAGTAGTCGGGAAGAGATCGTCGAGGTGTTCGACGCGCTCAAGGCCGACGTCAAGCGCGCCCTGGACCTGTCTTTTGATGCGCTGACCACCCCGGAGCGGCTGGCGCTGTTGGAGCTCTGTGAGAAGGTGCGCCGCCAGCTGCCGGCGATCGAGCACCCTTTGATCAACCAGGTCGCTCGCCAAGCCGGGGAGACCGAGCTGGGTGGCAAGCTGGCCCCGGCGTTGGCCAATCGGCTGCGTATCAGCCGGGGCGAAGCCACCCGACGCATCCACGAAGCCGAGGACCTGGGGCCGCGGCAGTCGATCACCGGTGAACGGCTGCCTGCGGTGCTCACCGCCACCGCCGAGGCGCAGCGCGCCGGCGACATCGGCGGCGGCCACGTCGCGGTGATTCGCGGCTTCTTGCACCGGCTGCCTGAATTTGTCGACGTCGAGACCCGCGCCAAGGCCGAGGCGCAGTTGGCCCGCCTCGGTGGCGAGCATCGCCCCGACGAGTTGGCCAAGCTGGCCGACAAACTCACCGACTGCCTCAACCCCGACGGCGACTTCACCGACGTCGACCGGGCCAAACGCCGCGGCATCACCATCGGCCGCCAAGACATCGACGGCATGAGCGCAATCAGCGGATACCTCACCCCCGAAGCCCGCGCCACCATCGACGCCGTCTTCGCCAAACTCGCCGCGCCGGGGATGTGCAACTCCGCCGACGACCAGCCGTGCACGAGCGGCACCCCATCGCAAGCCGCCATCCAGGGCGACACCCGAAGCGCCGGACAGCGCAACCACGACGCCCTCCTCGCCGCCGCACGTGCCCTGCTGGCCTCGGGTGAGCTCGGTCAGCACAACGGCCTACCGGCCAGCATCATCGTCACCACCACACTGCAAGAACTCGACGCCGGCGCCGGGAAAGCACTCACCGGCGGCGGCACCCGGCTGCCGATGTCCGATGTGATCCGGCTAGCGTCGCACGCCCATCACTACCTGGCCATCTTCGACAACGGCAAAGCGTTAGCGCTCTATCACACCAAACGGCTGGCCTCGCCAGCCCAGCGAATTGTGCTCTACGCCAAAGACCGCGGCTGCTCATTCCCCGGCTGCGACGTCCCCGGCTACCTCTGCGAAGTCCACCACTGCAACCGCTACGCCGCAAACCCGGTCACCGACATCAACGACCTGACCTTGGGCTGCGGCCCCAACCACAAACTCGCCGAACAAGGCTGGACCACCCGCAAAAACAGCCACGGCCAAACCGAATGGATCCCACCACCACACCTCGACCGCGGCCAACCCCGCATCAACCTATTCCACCACCCCGAAAAACTTTTACGCGACGACGACGAACCCTGAGCAACATTCCGGGCTTTGGGCGCCGAAGGCAACGGGGCGTGCGGGGCGGAGCCGCTGAAGGCGATCATGCCGGCCGCGTTGATGATCGTGCTGCCGATTGCCGAGTTGGACGCCGATCTTGGCCCGCAACGGCTGCGCCAAGCGTCGGTGCCAAGCGGGCGAACCCTTGCCGCGGCGGTTTCGGCGAGCATAGGGTTCGGCTATGACCGCCACGGCCGCGAGGCGGGATCCACGGATCGTCATCGTCGGCGCCGGCATGGCGGGAATCGCCGTCGCTCATGTCTTCAAGCAGGCCGGCTTCGCCGACTTCACCATCCTGGAAAAGGGTTCCGATGTGGGCGGCGTCTGGCACTGGAACCGCTACCCCGGCTTGCGTTGCGACATCCCCTCCTACGGCTACCAGTTCGCGTTTGCGCCCAAGCCTGACTGGAGTCACATCTGGGCAACCGGTGACGAGATCCAGCGATACCACCGCGATCTCATCGACACTCTGCAACTGCGATCGCATCTGCGGCTTGGCTGCGAAGTCACCTCGGCCGTGTTCGCCGGGGACCAGTGGCGGGTATCGACAGCGGGCGGCGACGAGTTCGACGCGGACTTCGTCATCGCGGCCACCGGTGTGCTGCACCACCCCTTCGTCCCCGACATTCCCGGTCTCGACGCGTTCGCCGGACCGGTAGTGCATACCGCGCGCTGGACCGACATCGACACCCAAGGCAAGCGCGTCGGGGTCATCGGCGCCGGATCGACTGGGGTGCAGGTATTTTCGGCGCTCCAGCCCGACGCGGCGCACATCACCCACTTTGCCCGCACACCGCAGTGGGTGATGTGGATGCCGATGAGAATGCGTCAACCACGCTTCGTCAGCCGAATCCTGCGAAACGCGCCCAGACAAGACAAAACGGTCCGGCTGGCGCAGTTCGTCGGCTCCGACTACCTGGTCGACCTGGTCATCCGGCCGACCTGGCGGCGCCGGCTGGCACAGCGCTACGGATGGATCTGCTTGCGAACGCTGGTGCGCGACAAAGCCCTTCGTGCCCGGCTGACCCCTGACTACCAACCGCTCTGTAAGCGACAGGTGCTCTCCGGCGACTATTACCGGCGGATCTCGGCGCCCAACGCCAGCTTCGTCAGCGAGCCGATCGCCGAGGTCACCGCGACCGGACTGCGAACCACCGACGGCGTCCAGCATGACCTCGATGCGATCGTGCTGGCCACCGGCTTCGCGGCCCACAATTACATGCGCCCGATGGTGCTGCACGGCCGGGACGGATTGTCGATCGACGACGCCTGGGCGAAAGGCCCGCGAGCCTGGGGAATGACTGCGATCCCCGGATTTCCCAACCTGTTCTTGGTCTTGGGCCCCAACTCGCCCACCGGGTCCATTTCGCTGCAACACGTGGCCGAACTGACCGCGCGCTACATCACCGGATGGCTGCGGCGATTCCGCGACGGTGAGATCTCGACCGTCGAGGTCACCGAGGAAGCTACCAGCCGCTTCGCCGACGAGGTCGCCGAGGCGATGGTGCCGACGGTATGGAACACCGGTTGCAACTCGTGGTATTTCGCCGACGACAACCACATCGATCTGTGGCCGTTCGACCGAAAACGCCTGACCCGCATGCTCGACCGGCCCCGCGACGACGACTACATCCTCACCCGGTGAACGGAGTTACGAGCGCCGCTCCTCCGCATCGCTTCGTCCCCCGCACGCGGGTGGGGGTACCCCCAGCCGTCTTGCGGCGAGGGGGCGTGCCCCCACTGCGTCGTCGCCGGCGCAGGCGGCGACCTCAGCCGCCAACCGGGCATTGGACAGCACCAGTGCGATGTTGGCCGCCAGCGATGCGCCGCGGGTCTCGCGGTGGAAGAAGTCGAGCAGGAACGGCGTGACGTCCTTGCCGTGTACTCCCTCGGCGTCGGCGGCTGCCAGGGCGGCGGCAAGCACCCGGTCATGCAGTGCGCGGTCCATCTGGTCACCAGGTGCGATCGGGTTGGCCAGCACCAGCCCGTATTCGTCGGTGCCCAGCCGTCGTCTGGCGCGCAGCACGTCGGCGACCTGGTGCGGTGTGTCCACCCGCCAGGCCACCGGGTGACCGGAATCGGCCAGGTAGAAGCCGGGAAACCGATCCGTGCGGTAACCGATCACCCCGACATTGAGGGACTCCAGCCGTTCCAGGGTGGCGCCGACGTCCAGTATTGACTTGACGCCCGCGCAGACCACCAGCACGCCGGTCCGCGAGAGGGCCATGAGATCCGCCGACTCGTCCCAGCTGTCACGCGCACCGCGATGGACGCCGCCGAGCCCTCCGGTGGCGAACACCACGATGCCCACCGCGGCCGCCAGGTGCGCGGTCGAGGCGACCGTCGTCGCGCCGTCCCCACCCCGGGCAGCGAGCACCGCGACGTCGCGAACACTCACCTTGACCACGCTGTCGCCCTGGGCGATACGGCGCAGCGCGGCGTCGTCCAGGCCGATGTGCGGTTCGCCGCCGACGATCGCGATCGTGGCCGGCACCGCCCCGCCGGATCGCACCGCCTCCTCGATCTCGCGCGCGACCCGCAGGTTGTTCGGACGCGGCAGACCATGACTGATGATTGCGCTCTCCAGGGCCACGACGGGCCGGCCCGCGGCCAGCGCCTCGGACACCTCTGGGTGTACGTGCACGGAATGCACCCTACGTCGCCGGATGCCGCGCTACGACTCCTGCGGCCGCTCGATCACTTCGTAGTCGGGGTCGAGCATCGCTGCCTCTCGGTTGCCGCTCTGCTGTACCTTCCCGGTGATCCGCAGCACCTGCCCGGGCGCAATGTCGGCGCCGCTGGCCCCGGGCCGGAAGGTGACGTGGATTTCGCCGCTGTCGTCGCCGATGACCATCGAACGGAATGTCTGCCGACGTTTGGTGATCTCCTCGACCTGACTGACTCGGCCTTCGACCGTGGCCCGACGTCCCGGGATCACGCTCTTCACCGGGATCACCGACGCGGGCCGCTGCGGGTGCTCGTAGGCGTCCGCGGGCGTGTCCTCGCCGTGCATGATCCGGACCTCCAACCGCTCGACCTCCCGAGCGATCCGCTGCTCGAAGGTGTCTGGGAAGGCTTCGCGGATCCGGGACTGCACGTCGTAGGGGACGATGGTGGCGGCCGCGTCCGGGACCCGGCTGACGGCTCGGGCGATCTTGTCCGCGCTCCGGTCGTGCAGCAGCCGTCCCAGCAGCGCCGAATACGTTCTGCGCGGCAGCAGCACCGTCACGTTGGTGTGCTGGTGTTCGGCTCGCGCCTTCGCGACCAGCACTTGCGCCGCCCGGTTGATCCGCCGGTCCGGACAGTCCACCACCCGGAGCCTGGTATCGAGATCGAAGTCATCCCAACGAGTACGTAGCTGCGCGGCGTGCGCGGCGTCGACCATGAAATGCACGGCGACCAACTCGTCGGCGCGCAGCCCCTTGCCGTAACGGAGCGCTTCGAGCACCGCCAGGTCGAGCGAGTTGACCAGGACGAAAACCGTATGCCGCGCATACTTCACCAGCTCGGGCCGGTCGGTGCGAAAAGCCTGCAGGATCGCCGATTCGGCCCGGTACTCGCGGTTGAGCCGGATCAACCCGAAGACCAGTATCGGGAAGACGACGACGACCAGCCATGCTCCTTCGGTGAACTTGGCCACCGCGAAGATTCCCACCACGATCGTCGACAGAACCGCCGCGGAGAAGTTGATCGCGAACTTGCGACGCCACCCCGGTTCGCGTTCGGTCAGGTGGTGCTTGCTCATCCCGTAGCCCGCCATCGAGAAGCCGGTGAACACCCCGATCGCGTAGAACGGCACCAGCGCGTTGACCGACCCGCCGGAGAAGACCAGCAACGCCACCGACAGCGCCGCGAGCGTGATGATGCCGTTGGAGAACACCAGCCGGTACCCGCGCTGCATCAGCTGGCGCGGCAGGAAGCGGTCCTCAGCAACGAAACTCGCCAGCGCGGGAAACCCGTTGAAGCTGGTGTTGGCGCCGGTGTAGAGGATGGCCGCGGTCGATATCTGGACCAGCGCGTACATGCTGTTGCCGATCACCCCGTTGCCGAAAACCGTGCGGGCGACCTGGGACAGCACCGACGGGTACTCGTCGAGATAGGGCGCGGCGTGCGTGGCATAGGTGAGATAGCCGACGCCCGCCAGCAAGAAGCCCAGAATGCAGGCCATCGCTGTCAGGACCCGCCGGGCGTTGATGCTTTGCGGTTTACGGAAGACCTGGACGGTGTTGGAGATGGCCTCCACGCCGGTCAGCGACGAACCGCCGTTGGCGAACGCCCGAAGCAGCACCAGGATCGTCGCACCCATCACCAGACCGCTGCCCTGGTGGACCGGCACCGATCCGGCGGCGTGGCCGGGATCGTACTGCGGCAAGCCCCAGAAGATGTGGCGGATGACGCCGGTGACGATCATTCCCCCGACCATCACCACGAAGGCGTAGGTCGCGATCGCAAACGGCAACCCGGCTTCGCGCAACCCACGCAAGTTCAGATAGCAGATCAATATCACCACGGTGACCGTGATCTCCATGCTGTACGGCCCGAGCGCGGGCAGCGCGGAGGCCACCGCCACCGTGCCCGCCGCCGCCTGCACCGCCACCGTCACGACGTAGTCGATCAGTAGTGCCGCCGCGGCCACTTGCGCCACCCGGGGCCCGAAGTTCTCCCTTGCGACGATGTAGGAGCCGCCGGCGCGGGTGTAGGCCATCACGACCTGTCGATACGACGCGGCCACCAGCACCAGGATCAACAGGATGACGCCCATGATGGGCAGCAACAAGACGAACGCTGCCAGCCCGGCATGCGGCAGCAGTTCCGTCAGGATCTGTTCGGGCCCGTACGCCGTCGAGGAGATGGCGTCGGGCGAAAGCGCGCCCAGCGCAACAGGGTTCGATAAATTCTCGCTGGCCAACTCCTCGGTGATCAGCGGCTTCCCGAGAAAGACGCGCTTGAACACGTCCGGAAAAGACAACGGCAAGTCTTGCTCGTCGGCTCCTGCTGTCACGACCACCCCCTCCGAGTTTCAGCGTCCAGGGAAGTTTAGGCGCGCCCGGCAGCGGTCGTTTGATGATGCGGGATGTGTGTCGGCCGGCTCGCGCCGGCGAGTGTCAGGCGCGCGCGGCTTTGGCCAAGGCGTCTGGATCGACGCGCGCGATCCGGGACTCCACGTCATAGGGCACGATGATCGCGGTGGCACCCGGGACCCGGCTGACCGCCCTGGCCATCTTGTCGGCGGTGCGGTCGTGCAGCAGGCGTCCCAGCATCGCGGAGTAAGTCCGACGCGGCAACAGCACCGTCACCTTGGTGTCCGGATGTTCGGCTTTCACCTGCAGGACGAATTCCTGTGCGACCCGGCCCAGGTTGCGATCCGGGCAGTCGATGACCCGCAGCCGGGTGTCATGCTCGAAGTGCTGCCAGCGGTCCTGCAGCTGAGCGGAGTGATCGCCGTCGACCACGAAGTGGACCGCGAGCAACTCATCGGCGTGCAGGCCCTTTCCGTAGCGCAGCGCCTCGACCTCGGCGAGGTCGACAGAATCCACGAAGACGAACACCCGCAGCCGCGCGTACTTGGCCAACTCGGGACGCTCGTTGCGCGACATCTCCAGGACGGACGCCTCGGCGCTGTACTGCCGGTTCAGCCGTATCAAGGCATAGACGAGGATCGGGAACACCACCACGACCAGCCAGGCGCCCTCGGTGAACTTGGCCACCACGAAGATGCCGACCACGATCGTCGACATCACCCCCGCCGAGAGGTTGACCACAACTTTGCGACGCCAGCCGCGCTCACGGCGCACGTAATGGTGTTTGCTCATGCCGAAGCCGGCCATCGCGAACGCGGTGAAGACCCCGATCGCGAAGAACGGCACCAATGCGCTGACTTTGGCCTCGGTCACCAGCAGCAGTGCCACCGCGAGCGCCGTCAACGTGATGATGCCGTTGGAGAAGACCAGTCGGTGACCTCGTTTGGTCAGCGGCCGAGGCAAGAAGCGGTCCTCGGCGACGAAGCTCGCAAGCGCGGGGAACCCGTTGAACCCGGTGTTGGCGCCGGTGAAAAGAATTGCGGCGCTGGACGCCTGAACCAGGATGTAAAGGACGTTCCCGAGTGGGCCGCTGCCGAACACCGCGCGGGTGATCTCCGAGAGCATCGATGGGTATTCATCCAGGTACGGGGTAGCGTGCGTGACATAGGCAAGCCAGGCGACACCGGCCAGCAGGACCCCGAGAATGCACGCCATCATGGTCAACACCCGACGGGCGTTGATGCCTTGCGGTTCACGAAAGACGTTGACGGTGTTGGAGATCGCCTCGACGCCGGTCAGCGAGGTACCACCGTTGGCGAACGCGCGCAGCAGTACCAGGACCGTGGCGCCCATCACCAGCCCGTTGCCCTGATGCACCGGCACCGCTCCGTCGATGTGTGCCGGATCGTATTTCGGTAAACCCCAGAAGATTTCACGAACCACACCGGTAACGATCGTCAGCACGATCATGCCGACGAACCAGTACGTCGTGACCGCGAAGATTCGGCCCGACTGCCGCAATCCCCGCAGGTTGGCAATACATATCAAAATCAGCACGGCGATCGTGAGTTCCAGGTGATACGGCCCCAACTGGGGTATCGCCGACACCACCGCGACCGTCCCCGCCGCGGGCTGCACCGCGGCCGTGACCACGTAGTCGATTAACAAAGCCGCGGCGGCGATCTGCGCGATCCGAGGCCCGAAGTTGTCCCGCGCCACCATGTATGCCCCGCCGGTCCGGGTATAGGTCGTGACGACTCCGCGATAGGACGCGGAGACCAACAACAAAATGAACAGGATGACGCCGATGATCGGCAACAGCAACGTGAACGCGGCCATCCCCGCGCGCGGCAGCAGTTCGATCATCACCTGCTCGGGCCCGTACGCGGTCGAGGAGATCGCATCCGGCGAAAGGGCCCCCAGTGCAACCGGATTGGCTAGCCGCTCCGATTCAAGCTGCTCGGTGGTCAGCGGCCTGCCGAGAAAAGTGCGCTTCCAGCTGTCGACGAACGACGGCGGGATACCTGCGTTGTGCTCCAACTCTGCCACCACGCGTCACTTACCTCCGGAATCGACGACCTGTGGAGTCAACCCAACCGCGTGGGCCCGCTCCGGTTCGGGAAACTCTATTCGATCATGCGCACCACTCGACGGGGCCGGAGATTGACGTTCGGCTGACGTCGCCATTGCGATACGAGTTGCTATGTCGTAAGCGACGATTTGCGCGCTTGCGTCCGGGATGCGGCTGACGACCGCGGCGATCTTGTCCGCGGTACGGTCATGCAGCAGCCGACCCAGGAGCTGCGAATACTCCCGGCGTGGCAACAGCACGGTCACCTTGGTATCTGCATGCTCTCGCATGACCTGGAGGATAAGGTCTCGCGCGGCCCTGCCCAGGTTGCGATCCAGGCACTCGACCAACCGCAGCTCGGCGACGGGCCCGAAGTGCTCCCATCGCTGCTGTAGTCGCGCCGCATGAGCGGAGTCCAACACGAAGTGCACCGCGGTCAGCTCGTCGGCGTGCAGTCCTTTGGCGTAACGCATCGCCTCGACCTCGGCCAGGTCGACCGAATCCACGAAGATCAATACCCGGTGCCGGTCGTACTTGGCCAAGTCGGGACTGTCCGCAAGCGACATCTTCAACACCGACGCCTCGGCGCGATACTGCCGGTTGAGCCGCATCAACGCGAAGACCAGGATCGGAAAGACGATGACGACCAGCCAGGCGCCTTCGGTGAACTTGGCGATCGCAAAAATGCCCACCACGACCGTCGACAAGACGCCCGCGGAGAAATTGATCGCCAGCTTGGATCGCCAACCGGGCCCACGGTGGGTCAGCCAGTGCTTGGTCATGCCATAGCCGGCCATCGAGAAGCCGGTGAACACCCCGATCGCGTAAAACGGCACCAGGGCGTTGAGCGATCCGCCGGTGAACACCAGCAACGCCACCGAAAGCACGGTCAGCGTGATGATGCCGTTGGAAAACACCAGTCGTTGACCTCGCTTCATCAACGGCCGCGGAAGGAAGCTGTCCTCGGCCACGAAACTGGCGAGCGCGGGAAAGCCGTTGAAGCTGGTGTTGCCACCGGTGTAGAGGATCAGGGCAGTGGCCGCCTGAACAAGGAAGTACAGCGCCTTGCCGATCGGCCCGTCGCCGAAAACCGCCCGGGCAATCTCGGACAGCATCGACGGATAGCCGGCGGCGTAGGGAAAGGCGTGGGTGATGTGCGCAAGCCAGGCGACACCGGCTAACAAGAAGGCCAGAACGCACGCCATGACGGTGAGGACCTTGCGGGCATTGACACCTTCGGGGTTGCGGAAGCTGTTGACCGTATTGGAAATCGCCTCCACGCCGGTCAGCGACGAGCCACCGTTGGCGAATGCGCGCAGCACGATGAGCACCGTCGCGCCCATGATCAGACCGCTGCCATGTCCCACCGGCACCGATCCCGAATCGGTGAGCTCCGGGTGGTAGAGCGGTAGGCCCCCGAAGAATTCCCGGATGACTCCGACAACGATGGTCAACGAGACCATGCCGACAAATAAATAGGTAGGCAGCGCGAAGGGAAGCCCGGCTTCCCGCAATCCGCGCAGGTTGGCGAAGCACATCATGAGGACGACGCCGACGGTGATTTCCAAGCTGTAAGGGCCCAAGACGGGTATCGCGGACACGACGGCCACCGTCCCGGCCGCGCACTGCACCGCGACGGTAACGACGTAGTCGATCAGCAGCGACGCCGCCGCGATCTGCGCGATCCTGGGTCCGAAGTTCTCCCGTGCGACCACGTACGAGCCGCCGGAGCGGGTGTAGACCATCACCACCTGGCGGTACGACGCGGCCACCAACACCAGGATCAGCAGGATCACACCGGTGATGGGAAGCAACAATGCGAACGCCCCGGCGAGTCCGGCCGCCGGGAGCAGTTCGATCATGACCTGCTCAGAACCGTAGGCGGTCGAGGAGATGGCGTCTGGCGAAAGCACGCCGAGTGCGACGGGGTTGGACAAGCGCTCGTGCTGGAGTTGGTCGCTGATCATCGGCCTTCCGAGGAAGGCCCGCTTACACCGGTCCGAGAACGACGGCGTCACAGCCTGCACGCCGGCGAACTGAGTCATTAGCACATTCCTTACGCAACCTTGCCGATTTCTTACATAAGCATGACGAACCCCGGCCAAAGCCTACGGTCGTCGCGCCGAATGCGCGCGCTGGGACTCCCACCCACAGCAGCCCCGAAACGTTCTTTACGCAATCTTGATGGATTCCGGGGCTCGCGATCGGGTGGTGCTGGTCGGGCACGGGCAACCGACCGAGGCCTGCTGATCAGTCGCCCGTCAACGCCCCGTCGGCAAGCTGGTCGAACCGCTCGATCCCCTCATCGACCTCGTCGTCGATGCCACGAAGCGGCCCCCGCTCCGCGAGATAGCGCCGCGCGTAGAGCCGCGCCACCACGGCTTTGCGGTCGGTGCTGCGGGTGGCCTGCTCCCACCCGGCCTGCTCGGTGAGCAGAGCACCGGCGTAGACGTCACCCATGAATTGGGCCAGCGGGAAGAGCCGCGCCTCGGCAACCTCGGCCGGCAGCTTGGTCCAAGCGGTGATCGCCGCCTCGAGATCCTCGACCCGGCGGCGCACCAACCGTGTCGTGGCTTCAGAGTCGTCGGAGACCGCGACCGCGTCGTGCAGCCGCTCCAACAGTGGTTGGTGGGCGCCGATGCGTTCGATACCCCGCCGCACGTCGAGACAGAGTATGTTGTCGGCGCCCTCCCAGATCGTGTTGACCTGTGCGTCGCGTAAAAGCCTCGCCACCGGCCACGTCTCGATGTACCCGTTGCCGCCGTGAATCTCGATCGCGTCGGAGGCCATGGTGATGCCCAGCCGGCACACCTTGAGCTTGGTGACCGGCACGGCGATACGCTGCCGCACCGGCCGCGGCTGGCGGTGATTGGCGAAACCGACGCCGTCGAACACCAGGACCTGAGCGGCTTCGACGTCGACGATCATCTCGGCGAGCTTGCGGCGCATCAGCGGCTTGTCGACCAGCCGATCGCCGAACGCCCGCCGCTGCCGCGCGTAACACAGCGATTCGACCAGTGCACGGCGGGCATTGCCCAGCGCGAACAGGGCGATGCCGAGCCGGGACGCGTTGGTCAGTTCCATCATCCGGCCCAGGCCCTTGCCGTCGTGCGGCTGCGCCTCGGTATTGTCGCTGCTCGGCTCGCCGGACAGCAAAAAGGCTTCCGCGTCGACGAGCTCCACCTCGCCGGAGGCCACCGACCGGGTGCCGAGCTTGTCTTTGAGTCGCCGGATGCGAATGCCGTTGCGGGTGCCGTCGCGACGGGTCCGCAGTACCAGGAACGTCGCCACGCCGCGGCTGGAATCCGGGGCGCCCTCCGGTTTGGCCAGCACGACGAACACCTGACCGTCGCAGTTGGACGCAAACCACTTGAACCCGTTAAGCAGCCAGGAGTCTCCGTGCCGGGTCGCCGTCGTCTCCAACGTGCCGAGGTCGGAGCCGCCGGCGCGCTCGGTGAGCAGCTGAGCGGTCTCGCCCTCCCACTCACCGGTGGCGAATTTGGCCAAGACATGCTCGCGCACATCGGCCGGAGCGTAGGCCGCAACCAGCGACTTGACCATGCCGCCGCCGGTTCCGAGCGCGCAACCCATGCCGATGTCAGCCTGATCGAGCAGATAGTTGGCCGCAAACAACGGCAACGACGGGTTGACGCCGCCGCGACGTGCGTCGTCTTTGAGCGCCTTTTGTGCGTCCAGCACCGCACGTTTGGACTCGATGAACGACGCCGGCTGGACCACGTGGCTGATGTCGTGACCCCAGCGGTCGTAGCGTTCCAGCCGCGCAGGATTGCGGTCGGTCTGCTCGGCCCACCGGGCGACCGGCCCCCCCATCAGCTCACCGATACGGTCCAAATGAGGTTCGACGACGGCCAGCTCGTCGGGCGTGAGGTAGTAGGCCATCGTCAGCTGCAGACTGGGGTCGGTGCGATACCAGTTCAGGCCGACGGCTCCCCGGTAGTTCTCAGTCCGGTATCGCTGCGATTTCTCCGGAGTGGAAAATGGCAGCCGGTCCACCGCCTCGACGTCGTACTGGGTCATCAGCGCCGCTCCTCCTCATCGCTTCGTCCCCCTCGCCGCTCGCGGCTGAGCCCCCACTGCATCGTCGCCGACGCCGGTCATCAGCGCCGCTCCTCCTCATCGCTCCTCACTGCACTGTCGACAACGCTAGCGAAGGCGGTCGACCGCCGCGGCGATGCGCTCGTCGGTGGCTGTCAACGCCACCCGGACGTGCCGGGCCCCGCGCGCGCCGTAGAACTCACCGGGCGCCGCCAGAATGCCGCGCTGCGCCAGCCATGTGATGGTGTCGCGGCATGCCTCGCCGCGGGTGACCCATAGATATAGCCCCGCCTCGGAATGGTCGACGGCGAAGCCGGCCGACCGCAACGCCGGCAGCAATGCATCCCGGCGCCGGCGGTAGCGATCGCGCTGCTCGCGCTCGTGGGCGTCGTCGTCCAACGCGGCGACCATGGCGGCCTGCACGGGCCGCGGGACCATCATGCCGGCGTGTTTGCGCACCGCCAGCAGCTCCCCGACCACGGCGGCGTCCCCGGCGACGAAACCTGCCCGGTAGCCGGCCAGCGAGGAGCTCTTGGACAGCGAATGCACCGCCAGCAGACCGGTGTGGTCGCCGTCGCACACCGACGGATGCAACACCGACACCGGCTCGGCGTCCCAGCCCAGGCCCAGGTAGCACTCGTCGGATGCCACCAGCACGCCGCGTTCGCGGGCCCAGCCGACGAGCTTGCGCAGATGATCGACACCGAGCACCTGCCCGGTCGGGTTGCTCGGCGAATTCACGAACACCAATGCCGGCGTCTGGGGCCCGAGTTGGGTGATCGAGTCGGCGAAGAGCACCCGGGTGCCGGCCAGTCGTGCGCCAACGTCGTATGTCGGGTAGGCCAGCTCGGGCACCACGACCACATCCTCGGCGCCGAGGCCGAGCAAGGTCGGCAACCAGGCGATGAGCTCCTTGGTGCCGATCACCGGCAGGACCGCCGCCTCGGTGAGTTCGGTGATGCCGTAACGGCGGGCCAACGCGGCGACCGCCGACTCACGAAGTTCCGGCGTGCCCGCGGTGGTGGGGTATCCCGGTGCATCGCCGGCGGAGGCGAGCGCTTCGCGGATCAAGGGTGCCACCGGGTCGACGGGAGTGCCGACGGACAGGTCGACAATGCCGTCGGGGTGCGCCTTAGCCAGCGCAGTGGCATCGGCCAGGGTGTCCCACGGGAACTCCGGCAACCGAACCGATACGGCCGACACCGCTAGACGGTCCGCCAGGCGGCTCAGTCGTCCTCACCCTGCGGCGGGAGGTCCTTGACGACCTGAGGGTCGTTCTCGGTCAGGCCGACTTTCGCTGCGCCACCGGGGGAACCGAGTTCAGCGAAGAAGTCCGCGTTGATCTGCGTGTACTGATTCCACTGCTCGGGCACGTCGTCCTCGTAGTAGATCGCCTCGACCGGACAGACCGGCTCGCAGGCACCGCAGTCGACGCATTCGTCGGGGTGGATGTACAGCATGCGAGCGCCCTCGTAGATGCAGTCGACCGGGCATTCTTCGATACATGCCTTGTCTTTGATGTCGACGCAGGGTTCGGCGATCGTGTACGTCACAGACGTCTCCTCACGGTCTCCAGGTGGCTGTTTGGCTATGCCGGTAAGCGAAGTTTCGCTGTCCGGCGATGCAGATCCTTGGTTACTGATACTAGACGTTGCATATACAACGCAAGCACCTGGCCGCTATGCGCGTCGGTGCAGTGCAACTTTCCGGAGTCACGCGGCCAACGGACTGTAGGTGGTGGTGCGCTGGCGTGCCGGACGCCCGATACCCGCGGCGATCGCGGTCAACTCGGCAACAGATTTGGCCGATCCGAATTCGGAGCCGGCCATCCGGGAGATGGTCTCCTCCATCAGCGTGCCACCCAAGTCGTTGGCGCCGCCGTTGAGCATCACCTGGGTGCGCTCGGTGCCGAGCTTGACCCAACTGGTCTGGATCTGAGAGATACGGCCGTGCAACATGATCCGCGCCAGCGCGTGCACGGCGCGGTTGTCGCGGTGAGTCGGCCCGGGCCGCGCTGCGCCGGCCAGATAGAGCGGCGAGTTCTGATGCACGAACGGAAGCGGCACGAACTCGGTGAAACCGCCGGTGCGGTCCTGGATGTCGCGCAACACATGGAGGTGACCGACCCAGTGCCGGGGGTCGTCGACGTGCCCGTACATCATCGTCGAGGATGACCGCAGACCCAGCTCGTGGGCGGTCGACACGATCTCGATCCACATCGAGGTGGGCAGCTTGCCCTTGGTGAGCACCCAGCGGACTTCGTCGTCGAGAATCTCCGCGGCGGTGCCGGGGATGGAGTCCAGGCCCGCCTCCCGCAAACTGGTCAGCCACTCACGAACACTCAAGCCGCTCTTGGTCACACCGTTGGCAATCTCCATCGGCGAAAACGCATGCACATGCATCGACGGCACCCGCTGTTTGACGGCGCGCACCAGGTCGGCGTACCCGGTGACCGGCAATTCGGGGTCGATACCACCTTGCATGCACACCTCGGTGGCGCCCTCGACGTGTGCCTCCCAGGCGCGTTGAGCGACCTCGTCCGCCGACAGGGAGAACGCGTCGGCGTCGCCCTTTCGCTGCGCAAACGCGCAGAATCGGCAGCCCGTGTAGCAGATGTTGGTGAAGTTGATATTGCGGTTCACCACGAACGTCACGTCGTCACCGACCACGTCGCGGCGCAACGAATCAGCCAGCGCTGCAACAGCATCCATTGCTGGGCCGTCGGCGGTGGCCAACGCCAGGTACTCCGCGTCGGTGCACGCGGCGGGGTCGCGCTCAGCTGAGTTCAGGGCGGCGAGCACATCGGTGTCTAGGCGTTCGGGCGCCCTGGCGCCCTGGGCGGCCAGCTCGTGAACCTGTGCACGGATCGAATCCCAGTCCCCGAAGGCGCTGTCGAGATCGCTGCGCGCCTCGGTATTGCGGCCTTCGGTGTCGATTGCCGCGTTCAGGTCGACCCGGCCCGACGATGCCACGTCGTCGGGTTCCTGCCACGGCATGCCCACGGGTTTGACGTCGCGGGCCCACCCGGTGGCCGGATCGGCCAGCGCCACCACGTGGCCGCGCACCCGTGGGTCGATCCACGCCGCCCCGGCCTGGACGTATTTGGGCTGCGCGGTCAGTCGCTCCACCAGGTCGTATCCCGCCTGCGCGGTGACGGCGTCGAGATCGTCGAGGGCGGGCCACGGGCGCTCGGGGTTGACATGATCCGGCGTCAGCGGCGAGACGCCACCCCAGTCGTCGACCCCGGCGGCGATCAGCGCGAGGCACTCCGCCGCCGACACCAGGTTCGGCGGTGCCTGGATGCGCATCGCCGGGCCGAGGACCAGGCGCGCCACCGCAACCGTCGCAACGAAATCGTCGATACCGGCGTCCGGCGACGACGCCATCGCGGTGTGTTCTTTGGCGCGGAAGTTCTGCACGATCACTTCCTGGACGTGGCCGAACTCCTTATGCGACTTGCGAATTGCATGCAACGTCTCAGCCCGCTCGGCCAGCGTCTCGCCGATGCCGACCAGTAGGCCGGTGGTGAACGGAATCGACAGCCGACCGGCGTCGGTCAACGTGCGCAGCCGAACAGCGGGATCTTTGTCGGGGCTGCCGTAATGGGCCAGACCTTTGGTTTCGAACAGCCGCCGCGACGTCGTCTCCAACATCATGCCCATCGACGGCGCCACCGGCTTGAGCCGCGACAGCTCCGACCAACTCATCACCCCGGGGTTCAGATGAGGCAGCAGGCCGGTTTCCTCGAGCACCCGGATCGCCATCGCCCGCAGATAAGACAGGGTGGAGTCGTAACCTCGTTCGGCCAGCCAGTCCCGCGCCTGCGGCCACCGGTCCTCAGGGCGGTCGCCGAGGGTGAACAATGCTTCTTTGCAACCCAATTCGGCGCCGCGACGAGCGATGTCGAGGATCTCGTCGGGCTCCAGATACATACCGAGACCCTGGGCACGCAGCTTGGGCGGCACGGTGACGAATGTGCAGTAGTTGCAGCTGTCGCGGCACAAATGCGTGACTGGGATGAACACCTTGCGCGAGTAGCTGACCGGCAGGCGGCCGCGAGCGCCGCGCCGCCCGGCTGATTTCAGGCCGGCGTCGCGCACCTTCGCCGCGCTGCGACACAGGTCGGCCAGATCCTGGCCGCGCGCGGTCATCGCGACCGCCGCCTCATCGACGTTCAGCGCCACCCCGTCGCGAGCTCGGCGCAGCACCCGACGCAGCGCCGACCCGTCGGGTCGTGACGGCACCGACGGGCTGGGCAGCAGGGTCGGTTCATCGCCTGGAGTCAGAGGCACGTTGGTGTAACTTCCTGCCATCCACATTTCATCCGCACGTCCCAACTATTTGCGACCGACGCGTGCCATGAGCGACAACAGTAGCCTCCGGCAGCGCGGTAGCGGGGCCCTGCCCTCTCGGCGAACACATGCCTGCTCGTGCGGGCCGTCAGCGCGCGTCCCGATGCCGGTGCAGCACCCAGTAGGGCGGCACCGCACCAGCCACCAGCAGCAACAAGGGGCTGTAAGCCAGCCATCCGCGCCCACCGAAGATGACGTCGTGGCCCGGACCGCCCACGCACATCCCGAGAACAGTCAGCAGCCAGGTCCACAGCGGCAGAGCGGCCAACCGCGACGATGTCGTCCATCGCCCCGCGGCCCAGACCAAGGCCGCGTTGAGCAGACCACTGATGAACGCGCTGATCGGAAATGGAACCGACCCGATGTAGGAGGGCAGCAGCAGCGCGCCACCGACTGCGGATAGCACGCCGTCGACCGCCAGCAACGTCAGAAAGACGATCCGCATTGCTGGGTCCGTCGCGCCGGTTTCGTCGATCTGCCTGGCGCGGGGCTTGGTAGCGGTCAGTTCCGGACGCTGTCCAACTGCGAGGCGATGGACATCAGCACCCATTGGAAGCTGTCCAGTCGGTCCTGCCAGTGTTGCTGGTTCTGGTCCAGATCCGGATCCATCGGACTCCTTCGGTGAGGGGCTGGTCGGAAGCCTACCGCGGGACAGGTCCCGCGAGGTCGAGTCCGGCGAGCAGATCGGTCTCCCAGCCGCGCTCGTCACGTTCTCCCGGTGCACCGGCGGCCAGGATGTAGTGCTCCTGGGCCACGATGGGCAGGGCGAAGTTGTTCGACAGGGCGAGAGCCCGACCCGTGGGTCCGACGGTGAGCTGGGTGGCGTGCGCGGCCAGCGCCGCCTGCTTGGCCGGTAGCGCCTCCGGCGCGTCGATGACGGCGTCGATCTCGCCGTCGGGGTAACCGAGTTGGCCGAAATCGCCGTCGGCCGGTGGAATCACCCACTCGACCCGCAGATCGCCGGGGCCGAGCGCATCCCAACCCGCCATGAAAGCGCTGCGGGCGATGACCGTCCAATAGAGCTTCGGCACCGACCACGGCTGACCGGCATAGTCGCCGCTGTCGCCGGCGGCGGCCACCGCAGCCGCGGTCACGCGATGGGCCTGGATGTGGTCGGGATGCCCGTACCCGCCGTTGGCGTCGTAGGTGACCACGACGTGCGGGCGCATCGCGCGAATGACGGCGACCAGCGCGCCGACGGCCTCGCGTTCGTCGGCGTCGGCGAACCGCTGAGAACCCCGCCGGTCACGCGGTTCGCTGCCCGCCATGCCCGAATCGCGCCAGCGGCCCGGGCCGCCGAGATAAACCGGCGCACCAACACCCAGAGCGTGCAGCGCCGCGGTCAGTTCGCCGATGCGGTAACCGCCGAGTTGGTCGGCGTGATCGACGGCCAGCTGCGCCCATTGATCGCCGATGACTTCGCCTTCCTCGCCCAGCGTGCAGGTGACAACCTGCACCTGCGCTCCACGTGCGACGTAATGGGCAATAGTGACGCCGTTGGTGATGGTCTCGTCGTCGGGGTGGGCATGCACGAACAGCAGCCGCGGAGTCTCCTGCATGGACGCACCTTACCGTTGCGCTTCCGGGGCAAAGGATTATCGCGGCTGAAACCGCTGAGCCGCAGCAATAGTCGGTGGATCGGCAAACTCAACGCGCCCCAAGAAACGCTAGTGACTACTATCGTCGCATGGCAGAGCAGACGGCAACCGTCCGTACCCGTCGCCGGGGCAAGCAACTCGAGGATGCCCTCTACGACGCTGCGCTGGCCGAATTGGCTGCGGTCGGTTACGCAGGCCTGACCATGGAAGGTATCGCCGCGCGGGCCCGCACCGGCAAAGCCGCGCTGTACAGACGCTGGTCCAGCAAGCACGACCTGGTGCAGGCGGCGCTGCTTTACACGCTGCCGCCGTTGTCCGAGCCCCGCCCGGACCGATCGGCGCGGGAGAACCTCTTGGCGTATTTCTCCGCACACTGCGATGTCGTCGCCGGCAAGACCAGTTTCCCCGGCCTGCGGACCATGAATCAGCTCCTGCATGAGCCGGAGTTGCGCGCCATCTTCGCGGACGCAGTGGTCGGGCCCCGACTGCAGATCATCGAATCGATCTTGCGGACCGGCGTGGTCAACGGCGAGATCGACGCAGCCACGCTGACGCCGTACACCGCACGCGTCGGCACCGCGCTGATCAACCAACAGTTACTGCTGACCGGCGCCCCGCCCAACAAGCGGCAACTCGCCCAGATCGTCGATACCGTGATGGCCCACCCGGCCTAATCTATTTGTGGTGGCCCAACAGTTTTCGGCTCTTTGACGAGAAATGGCCAAAGGCGGGCCGCCCCCTGGTCGGTCCGCCTTTGGCGCATGGTCGATCGAAAGCCCCAGTCGATCGAAAAGAAGCCTTCGATCAGCAGAGTGCTGGGGAATATCCGGCCGCGTGCATCGCGGACGGCCCCGAGTGGTTGACAGATGCCCCGGCTCGTTCCTGAACCAGCGTGTCGAACGCTATCTGAGAGCAAGCTTAAAAACTGTGATTCGTTAACTTTTGTCCAACGGATACCGAATCGTTACGGAGGGGCCAACGACGCAGCTCACTGCCCGGTCTTCAGCCATTTCCCCGCATCACCGACGATCCCCACCGGCACCGCGCCCGAGAGGCTGACATTGCGCACACTCGGGCCTGCACCGACGATCGTGGTGTCCTGCAGAATCGGCAGCACAACAGACATGTCCCACAGTCGTGGCTCCACGGCGTTGATCACGTCGTTGATGTCTTTCGTGCCGTTGAGGGCGGCATCGATGTTCGCCTGGATGCTGTGGTCGCAGATACCGGTGAGGTTCGACGGCGCCTGCACCAGTGCGCCGGGTTCCTGCGCGCGGGCAGCCGGCGTCGATGTGGGAGTCACTGACGTGGTGGCCGTAGTGGCCGGGGTCGGCTTGGCCGGAGCGGACGGGCCGGACGGCGCCGTCGGTGCTGCCGCGGTCGACACCGGCGTCGCCTCGAGCGCCGGGCAGCTGTAGCGGGAGGACAACAGCGTCGCCAAGTTCCCGCCGGCCTCGCGCCACCCCACCAAAGCGTCCACCCGGTTGTTGACCAGCGCGTCGCGGTACATCGCGACCGGGTCAAGCGCCAACACGGTCGCGGCGATCCCGACGTTGCGCAGCTGGTCGGCGGCGGTGTTGGCCACCGCTACCGACGTCGGGTCGTTGGCCGCGACGCCGATGATCAGCGATAGCTGCTTGCCGTCCTTGCTGACGCGGCCACGGGTGACCTCAGGCGGTCCGTCGGTGGGCGGCGGTGGTGGCGAACCTTCCGAAGAGGGCGGCTCGACCGATGCCGAGGTGTCGTTGTCGATCTGGTAGCCCGCCGATTCCAGCAGCCCCAAGGCCGCCGTCCGGGTCATTGCGGGCGGCGCGGCCGGCACGTAGCCCGGATCGCTGGGCGACCGGATCTGCGCCTGGTCCAGGCTGACGGTGTTGTCGCTGCCGGCGCCCACGGCAGCCAGCAAGTCCACATCGAGCAGTCCCAGCACCGCCTTGCGCACTTGTCCGTCGGCCAGCTTGGGTTCGTTGGCGCGCAGCGTGAGCTGCATGACCCGCGGCGCCATGATCCGGGCCGTCCGCACGTCCGGGATCGCCGACAGCTGCGCGAAAACCGCTGAGCCGCCGTGCACCTGGGCTACCTGGGTGTCGCCGTTGCGGACCGAATCGGCCAGCGCGGCAGGCGCTCCCGCCCGCCGGAACAGAATCAGATCAGGCTTGGCTGGCGGTCCCCAGTAACGGTCGTTGCGGGCGAGCAGGATTTCGTCGCGTTGCGGGTCGATCGATTCCACCCGGAACTGTCCACCGGTGACCGGCAGGGCGCGCGCCAGCCCGGACGGGAAGCCGCCCGGCACGTCTTTGACGATGTGCGCCGGAAGGATGTTGTCGAACAGTTCGCGCCACGCCGGGTAGGGCTGGGAGAACGTGACGACCGCCTGCTTACCGCCGTCGATCGACTGCACGCCGGTGATCAAGTCATAGCCGGCCGGATCGACCACACCGGGTTGGCCGACCATCTGCCGCCACAGGTACCAGAAGTCGTCGGCGGCAATCGGGGCGTTGTCAGTCCACTGCGCCTCCGGCCGGATCTTGTAGGTCACCGTGAACGGGTTTTCGCTGGTCACCTCCGCGGACAGCAGCAGCGTGGGATCCATCTCCCAGCGGGATCCCGTCGCCGTGGCGGGATCAGACACCGGACGGAAGGCGCTGGGCAGTACCAGCGCGCTGATCGCGGCGTTGACCGCGGACAGATCGGACAGCAGGTGCGGGTTGAACCCCGCACCGATCGAGTCGATCCCCATGATGATCTGCGTTTTGCGCTGCGGTGGCGGCGCGGTGCTCCGCGACGTCTCGGTGCTCTGCGGCGCCGGCGGCGGGCTGACGGCGCAGCCGGCCAACACCAGCAGCGAAACCAGCAGGCCACCGGTCGCGTAGACGCGGCGGGCTGGTTTCGGCACGCCCAACAGGGTATCGGTGCCCCGCTGCCGCAACCGCACGAGTTCAGCTAGCCGCGTGCTTTGGCCCGAGCCTTGCTGCGTGCACGGGTGGTGGCGTCCAGGTCGTTCTTGCGGACCCGGACAATCTCAGGCGTCACCTCGACGCATTCGTCGTTGGCGCAGAATTCCATGGCCTGCTCCAGGTCGAGCTCGAGCGGCTTGGCCAACGTCTCGAAGACGTCCGCCGTCGACGACCGCATGTTGGTCAGCTTCTTCTCGCGGGTGACGTTGACATCGAGGTCCTCGGCCCGCGGGTTGATCCCGACGACCTGGCCTTCGTAGGTGTCCTGACCCGGCTCGACGAAGAACTGCCCACGGTCGGATAGCTGGATCATCGCGAACGGCGTGATCGAGCCGGTCCGATCCGACACCAGCGAGCCGGTGTGCCGGGCCCGAATCTCGCCCGCCCACGGCCGGTAACCGTCGAACACCGCGTTCGCGATGCCGGTACCGCGGGTCAAGGTGAGAAAGTCGGTGCGGAACCCGATCAGCCCGCGGCTGGGCACGATGAAGTCCATTCGGACCCAACCCGCGGCGTGGTTGATCATGTCCTCCATCCGGCCCTTGCGGGCGGCCATCAGCTGCGTGATCGCGCCGACGAACTCGTCGGGGCAGTCGATCGTCATCGCCTCGAACGGCTCGTGCAGCTTGCCGTCGATGGTCCTGGTGACCACCTGCGGCTTGCCGACGGTGAGCTCGAAGCCTTCCCGGCGCATCTGCTCGACCAGCACCGCCAGCGCCAGTTCGCCTCGGCCCTGGACCTCCCACGCGTCCGGCCGGTCGATGTCGACGACCTTGATGGACACATTGCCGACCAGTTCGGCGTCCAGTCGGTTCTTCACCATGCGCGCGGTCAGCTTGTGCCCCGGCACCTTGCCCGCCAGCGGCGAGGTGTTGGTGCCTATGGTCACCGAAATGGCCGGCTCGTCGACGGTGATGCGCGGCAGCGCGTGGGCGTGCTCGGTGTCGGCCAACGTATCGCCGATCATGATGTCCGGAATGCCCGCAACGGCGACAATGTCGCCCGCGATCGCCTCGTCGGTGGACGTCCGTTCGACGCCCTCGGTGACGAGCAATTCGGTGATTTTGGCGTTGGTGATGACGGGATGGCCGTCCACCTCGCGCATCCACGCCACCTGCTGGCCCTTTTTGATCCGGCCTTTGTAGATGCGGATCAGCGCCAGCCGGCCGAGGAAGGCCGACGCGTCGAGGTTTGTCACCAGCGCCTGCAGTGCGGCCTCGGGGTCACCCTGCGGCGGCGGGATGTGCTCGAGCAGCACGTCGAACAACGGGTCGAGGTTCACGCCCTCGGGGTTCTCGCCGTTGGCCGGCTCGACGGTGCTGGCGATGCCTGCGCGGCCGGAGGCGTACAGCGTCGGCAGTCCGAGCGCGTCTTCGGCGGCCTTCTGCGCTTCGTCGTCGAGGTCGGAGGCGACATCGAGCAGCAGATCGTGACTCTCGGAGACCACCTCGGCGATGCGCGCGTCGGGGCGGTCGGTCTTGTTGACGACGAGGATCACCGGCAGGTGCGCGGCCAACGCCTTGCGCAGCACGAACCGGGTCTGCGGCAGCGGGCCTTCCGAGGCATCCACCAACAGCAGCACTCCGTCGACCATGGACAGCCCGCGCTCGACTTCGCCGCCGAAGTCGGCGTGCCCGGGCGTGTCGATCACGTTGATGACGGTCATCGAGCCGTCCGGGTGCTGACGGTGCACCGCGGTGTTCTTGGCCAGGATGGTGATGCCCTTTTCCTTCTCCAGGTCACCGGAGTCCATCAGGCGCTCGATGGCGTCGTCGCCGCGGTGGCTCAGGGCGCCTGACTGCCGCAGCATGGCGTCGACCAGCGTCGTCTTACCGTGATCGACGTGAGCGACGATGGCGACATTGCGAAAATCCACGCCGGTGATTCTGACAGTGCGGGCAGTTGAAAAGCGAACTGAGCGTGACGACGATGCGGGCCGAGGCGGCCCGAGGAGGGGGCACCCCCAGCCGCGTAGCGGCGAGGGGGCGAGTTGCGCAATCGGCCTGAGCGTGACGACGATGCGGGCCGAGGCGGCCCGAGGAGGGGGCACCCCCAGCCGCGTAGCGGCGAGGGGGCGAGTTGCGCAATCGGCCTGAGCGTGACGCTCGGCCTGCTTAAAGAGCTCGTTTCAGCGCAGCGAGGAAGCCACGGTCGGCGGGCACCCAGTCGATGTCGGGCAGTTGCGCGGCGGACACCCAGCGCAGCGCGGCGTGGTCGTGCGGATGTGGTTCGCCGCGGATCAAACTCACGTGGTACGCACGCAGCGTCGTCGTCTCGCTGAGCGCAATATCGTCGCCCAGCCGCTGGCCGACCACGACGTCGACGCCGAGTTCCTCGGCGAGTTCGCGGGTCAGCGCCTCGGATTCGGTCTCACCCGCGGCGACCTTCCCGCCCGGCAGCTCCCAGCGACCCGCCAGTTCCGGCGGTCGAAGACGTTGCGCCACCAGCACCATCGAGTCGGCGATGACCGCTCCCGCGACCACGATCTGGTTCGGCATCGCGGGTGACGCTAGCCGGTCCCGTAATCAGCCGCACGCCGTCGCACGTGGAACGTCGCGGACACGAATGTGTCAGCTTCATCACAGCAGGCAATTCGTGCGGGCTTCCCGACCCAGACCGGGCCCTGCGTCGCGCGACGTATGCTCTTCACATATGGCTGTGTTGACGGATGAACAGGTGGACGCCGCGCTGCCTGATCTCAACGGGTGGAAGCGCGAAGAGGGCGCCCTGCGCCGCTCGGTGAAGTTTCCGGCGTTTCTGGCCGGGATCGAAGCCGTACGTCGGGTGGCTCAGCGCGCCGAAGAAAAAGATCATCACCCAGACATCGACATCCGTTGGCGCACTGTGACTTTCGCGTTGGTGACGCATTCCGAAGGCGGTATCACCGACAAGGACGTGGCGATGGCGCACGACATCGACGCGATCATCGCGGAGTAGCCGGCGCGAGAGCTGCAGCGTGTCGCAGTCGGTCGCTGTTCATGTTCGACACCCCGTTTGGCGACTTCGCCATTCCGACTACTTTTGACGCGGCGGCTCTGGTCTTGGGTGACTACTTCCCGTGAGCCGAGCGCTGAGCTCAGCCTGCTGAACGTCCCAACGGATACGCAGCAATAGCGCGAGGGACGAAAACCCGCGCTCCGGCCGTGGCACCAAGTTCGGTTACTCGTTATGGAGCCGCGCCGGCGGAACCAGGGACCGTGCCCCGTTGGCGGCGATCCACGTCAACGTCGCCAGCGTCGCCACGATGTAGACCAGCCCGCCCCACGCTTGATACCAGGGCCTGCTGCTCTGCCAGATGGTCGGCTGGGCGAAGCTCAACAGCCAGGGCACGCCGATGATCGTCAGCACCAGCCAGGTCCAGCCGAGAATCCGCGCGCCGAGACGGTCGGACAGCGGCCCGTGCAGCAGCCAGATCATCAACGGCACCAGCCATACCCAGTGGTGGGTCCAGGAAATCGGCGAGAGCAACAACCCGAACAACTCGACCACCAACAGCCTGCCGAGCGGGTCCGCCGCGACGGCGCCACGGCCCAACGCGCGCCAAGCCAGCACGGAAAGTATTGCGGTGACTGCAATCCCGGTCAGCACCACCGGGCTGTAGCCGGCGTCGTGGCCGAAGATCCGACACACACCGCCGCGCCAGGACTGGTTGAAAATCGTGCAGATCGGGCCGACGCGGTCGGTCTTGAAGATCAATTCGGTGAAGTAGTAACGGGTCTGATCGCCGACGACCAACACCGACGCCGCAACGGTGGCCAGGAAGACAACAGCGGAAAAAACCGCCGCGCCCCAGCGGCGGGCGCCGACGAAGTAGAGCCCGGCGATCGCCGGCGTGAGCTTCACTCCTGCGGCTGTGCCGACCAACAGCCCGGACACCCACCACCGCGTGGTGAAGACCGCCAGCAACGTGGCCAGCACCAGCAGCACGTTGATCTGGCCGTAGTCGAACGTGCTGCGTAGCGGCTCGAGCCAGATCGCGACCCCGGTCCACAGCATCGCCAGCCGGCGTCCTTCGCCGGCCGCGACGCCCAGCAATCGCTGGCTGATCCGGACGACCCCGTACAGCGCGGCCATCGTCCCGACCTGCCAGCAGAACGCCACCAGACCGAACGGCAGCAGGTGCAGCGGATAGAAGATGACCGCGGCGAACGGCGGATAGGTGAACGGCAACGGGAAATCCGGCGTCTGGTCCGCGTAGACGTAGCGATACAGACTTCCCGGGTGGTCGAGGGTGGCCGCGCCGCTGATGTAGACGTGCAGGTCGACGAAGTTGGCCCCGTTGGAAGCGAGATACGTCCAGGCCAGCCGCGCGGCGACGCTCACGACCAACAGCACCGGGCCGAATGTGTTCACCGAGATCACACGCCGGCGGCTGGTAGCTGCCGCCGGAGCGGCTGAGGTGGTGTCTATTCGCACGACTTTAACGGGATCGCGGACGCGCGCGGGCGTTCCCGGCGCGAGCCCGCCCGGTCACCGCCAACGCTCAGTTCCGTAACGGTCGCATAAATGCCACACGTGTCACTTGAGTCACTTCCATATCAGGCGAACTATCAGCGCCGACGCCAGTCAACGATTACCAGGGAGAGTCATGTCAACTGTTCGGACGTTGTTACGAGCCACCATCGTCGTGGTGGGCTCATCGGCGGCATTGCTCATGGGCGGTCTGATGGGCACAGCCCACGCCGACCCGGCGGTGCCCACACCCAATATCGGCGAGCAACTCGTCGGCACCGCGGCCCAGGCGCCGCAGGCACTGCAAAACCTCGCGGGGGCTCTGAGCGGCCAGCCGGCCACGCCGCCGCCGCTGGCCAGCGCATCAATCAAAATGCCGCAGCAAGCCGCCACCGGGCTGCCCGGAGCGTCGTCGCTTATTCCGGGGACCACCGCTCCGGCCACGAGTTCCGCACCCACGCTGGGGATCCCAGGGCTGACACCGACGGTTCCGGCCGGGACCGCACCGACCACCGGCATCCCGGGGCTGACCTCAACCGTTCCGGCCGCGACGACCGCACCCGGACTCGGGATTCCCGGGTTGACGTCCACCGTTCCGGCCGCGGCCGCGCCGGCGGCCGGGCCGGCGGGGATGCTGCCGCAGGCGCAGCTCAACCTGCCGCAGATACCGGGGCTGCCGTTCCCGCTGCCGCAGCAGGTGTCGCTGCCCGGCGACCTGACCTCGCTGATCGGCGGCGGATCTCCACTCGGCAGCGGGCTTGCATCCGCGGCAGGCGTGCCGGCAGCCGTCGTACCGGCGGCGGCGCCGGTCGCGGCGGCAAACCCGCTGCTGTTCCCCGTGTCCGCCCTGCCCTGACATCGCACTCTGGCCGGCTAGCGCCGCGAGGCGCTAGCCGGCCATTAAAACCAACGACCGGGAGGACACCATGTTCGTCGCAAGGAATCTGATCAGCATTCTCGCCGCCGCGGGCATCGCGTCCGGCACCGCAGTGGCGCTGTCCCCCACCGCAGCAGCCGACCCGGCGCCGCCCGCGCCGATCCCCGCCCAACAGGTGCCGGGGCTGCCGGCGCTGACCGAGTTGAGCCCCATCATTCAGCAGGCCGCCGGTAACCCCGAGCAGGCAACACAGCTGCTGATGGCCGCGGCGCAGGCATTCGCGTCCAGTCCGACGGCTCCCGACCAATCGAAAAGTGTTGCGGCGTCGGTGAACCAGTTCGTCCAGACGCCCGACGCCGCCTCGACCGCGCACACCGTCCCGCCGGGTGTGGAACCGGGCACGCAGGCACACCTGCCAACGGGTATCGACCCGGTGCACGCGGCCGGCCCCGCGCCCGAGGCAGCGCCCGCTCCTGCTCCCGCTCCCGTTCCTGCTCCTGCGAATGCTGTTCCGGTGGCGGCCACACCTGCGGCACCCGCCGCAGGGGCGCCTGCCGCTGCTCCCGCACCGGCACCCGAGGCCGCGGCCCCGGGCTTCAGCCCGGACGCACCGCCCACGCAGGACTTCATGTACCCGTCGATCAGCAATGGCTGCGGGTCCGATGGCGGCAACGTGCTGGCCCCCGCGCTGTCGGTGGCCGGACCCGCGAAGATCCCCGCGCCCGGCCCGAAAGCCGGCCAGACGGCCTATGTGTTCACCGCCATGGGCACGCCGGGACCCGCGGACGTGCAGAAGCTGCCGTTGAATGTCACCTGGGTGAATCTGACTTCCGGCAAGTCGGGCAGCGCGACGCTCAAACCGTCCCCGGATATCAACCCGCAGGGGCCGACCACGTTGACCGCGATCGTCGACACCGGTTCGGGCAGCATCATGTCGACGATCTTCGGCCAGGTCACGACCAAGGACAAGCAGTGCCAGTTCATGCCCACCATCGGTTCGACGGTGGTGCCCTGAGCCCGATTCCCTCCGCCGGCGCGCACCCATCGCCGTGTGCGCGTCGGCGGATCGGGGAGTCAGTCGGCCATGCTGGGTTAATAGGCCATGCTGAGTTAATAGGCCATAAATAGAATGGCGTCCCGGTCGTACTCCAAGCCGGGATGGGCGCTCGCCAGGTGGGCCTGGGTCAGATCGACCAGTTCATCTTCGTCTTTGCCGGTGATTGCCTCACCGCATGGACAATTCAGGTGCGTCTTCACGTTGCCGCCTTTCGATTTATTTTTGACCAGCCGATTTCGCGGCCTTCATCTGCTTCTTGTACGACCGGACCTTCTCGAGCGAACGGGCATCGGCGATGTCGGCGACCGACAGATGCGTGCCCGCCTTGCCGAATTCACCGGCAGCGGCCCGCCAACCCTTCGGAGTCACCGCGTACTGCTTGCCGAGCAACGCCAAAAAGATGCGCGCCTTCTGCTCGCCGAACCCGGGTAGCTCCTTGAGCCGTCGCAGCAACTCGGGTCCGTCGGGGTCACCGGCGGTCCACACTGCGGCCGCGTCGCCGTCATAACGGTCAACGACAATCTGGGCCAGCGCCTGGATCCGCTTGGCCATCGAGCCCGGAAAGCGGTGTATTGCAGGCGTTTCCGAGCACAGTGCGGCGAACTTGTCCGGGTCGTAGTCGGCGATGTCGGCCGCGTCGAGCCCGCCCATGCGGTCAACGATCGTCTTCGGGCCGGCGAACGCCCGCTCAAGAGGTATCTGCTGGTCTAAGACCATCCCGACCAGCAACGCGAAGGGACTATTCGAGAGCAGCTCATCTGCCTCGGGCTCCTGCGCCAGCCACAGCTTCACAGTCAACGACGATCCTCCCGCCGAACAACCACCATCGGTATCACCCAACCACAACACCAGGAGACCGTGAAGGCCGCTATCTGGAGAACAGACTGCCGAGGTCGGAATCGCGGGCGCCAACCAGCAAGCGGGTGACGCGGTCAGCTCGCTTTCGTCCGCGAATCGCCGCCGTCAGCATCCGGTTGCGGGTGTCGGACGAATCGACCCCGCTCGAAGGTGTAGGTGCTGGTGGCCTCGCGGATCGTCGATTCTTCTCGATCCTCGGGCGATTGGCAGTCGGGGCACAGCAGGCCGACCGGATACATCAGGATGTGCCGGATAGCCCAGTCTGTCGCGTCGGCTTGGTTGGCGGCGCACTCCCGGCGGCACCGATAACAGGCGCGGACGTGATGCCGCACCAGGGAGCCGATCAGCTTCCCGAAGTCGGATGCATCCACGACGGAAACTTTAATGCTCGGGGTGAGATCACTAAGCCGATGAGTGCGCGTGTCGGGTGGCCACTTTGGCCCAGCCGCGTCAAGGCCTGACGCTGCGGGGACAGGGTTGGTCCGCGACGCGCGTCAACAACCAATCGACTGCGCCGCGACTTCGCAGAGCGGCAACAGGTTACGGTGGCAATGCACGATTCGCTCGGTAAGGGAGGGTCTACGATCGAATTCATCGTTCCTGCAGCACTTTTCGGTATCGCCGACGCAGACGGAAAAGCCTCGGCCGGCGATCAGCCGCTCTTGCGGCGAAACTCCCGGCGGTTCTCCACCGGACCGTGTGCACGCGGCTTCTTGGCGCCGCCGTCCTTGTGGTCGCCGCCGCCCGACGACTTCGCGTTCTTGCGCTCGAGGGCTTCGCGGAATTTGCGTTTCGCGTCGTCCTCGGACGCGGCACCCGCGGAAGACCCGGGCCCCGACTTGGCATCAGTCATGCCCGCAGCGTATCGCGCCCGCGGCCGTTCAGCGTGATTCGCGGTCACCGCACGCCGGGAGGCATGCCGTAGACGTGCGCGATCGGCAGGGTTAGCACCACCCGACGGTCGGTGACCATTGCCTGGCGGTAGTCGTCCCAGTCCGGGTGTTCGCCGGCGATGTTGCGGTACAACGAGATCAGCGCTTCGACGGTGTCGTCGTCGGGCGCAGCAGCCGGCGGGGTCAGCGTCGCGGTGCCTTCGGCGACGGCGTAGGACCAGCCGTCGTCGGAGGCGACCAGCAACGAAGCCCGCGGGTCACGACGCAGGTTGCGCGTCTTGGCCCGCGGCTCGGTGACCGACACCTGAACGGCGACGCGGCGGGCGTCGAAGTAATAGGACACATTGGACAGCTGCGGGCGCCCGTCACGCTTGAGAGTGGCCAGCACGCCGAGGGAGTTGTCCGCAATCACGGCCAGCAACTTGTCGTCGAACACTTGGCGACTCATGGCGAAAGCCTACCCGCCCGCAGATCGCGACCCGGTTCGACAGCAGCTGGCTACCATCGCGCCATGACCCAGTACGCGATGTTCCTGCGCGGCGTCAATGTCGGTGGCGTCAACCTGAAGATGGCCGACGTCGCGAAGGCGTTGACGGATGCCGGGCTCGCGGACGTGCGCACCATTCTGGCTACCGGCAACGTCACGCTGGAGTCGCCCGACGCCGCCGATGCGGTTCGCTCGACGGCCGAGAAAGCGCTGCGAGAACGTTTCGGATACGACGCCTGGGTGCTGGTCTACCCCATCAAGAAGCTGCGGGCCATCGTCGACGGCTACCCGTTCGAGCCCGAGGTGGTCGGATACCAGTCCTACGTCACGTTCGTCAGCGACAACGACGTGCTCGACGAACTCGCGGCGCTGGCCGACGAGGCGGGGGCCGACGAGAAGATTGCGCGCAGCCCCAAGTCCGCCGGCGTGATCTATTGGCAGGTGCCCAAGAATCGGACACTGGACAGCACCATCGGTAAAACCATGGGTAAGAAGCGATACAAGTCATCGACCACGACCCGCAACGTGCGCACGCTGGTCAAAGTGCTGCGGGATTAGTCGTCGGCGCAGGCCTCGAGATAGCGCAGGGCCTCGGCCTTGCCGAGGCCGAGTCCGCGCGCCACGTCGAAATAAGTCTGCGCCGCGGCCGCCATAGCGGTGTCCGACGGATCGGCCCGAGCAACGAATGTGCCGAACCGGCCCCGGGTTTCGACGATTCCGGCGCTCTCCAGCTCACGGTACGCGCGGGCCACGGTGTTGACGGCCAGACCTAATTCGCCGGCCAGCTCGCGCACCGTCGGCAACCGGGCGCCGGGCGGCAAGGTGCCGGCCCGGATTGCCTCGATGATCTGGTTGCGGAGCTGGTCGAACAGCGGTCGACCCGCTTGTCCGTCTACTCGCAGCCATGCCTCCAGTTCCACCTGCTCAGTATCTCGCAGTCCGGCTATCTTGGTGGGGTGCGTATCACGGTGCTGTCCGGCGCAGGAATCTCCGCGGAGAGCGGCGTGCCGACGTTCCGCGACGACAAGAACGGCCTGTGGGCCCGGTTCGATCCTTACGAGTTGTCCAGTGTTCAAGGCTGGTTGCGCAATCCCGAGCGGGTTTGGGGATGGTACCTGTGGCGGCACTATCTGGTCGGCACGGTCGAACCCAACCCCGGCCACCTCGCTGTCGCAGCGTGGCAGGACCACGCGGGGGTCAGCGTCGTCACGCAGAACGTCGATGACCTGCACGAGCGCGCGGGTAGCTCGCCGGTACATCACCTGCACGGCAGCTTGTTCGAGTTCCGCTGTGCGACTTGCAATCTGCCCTACACCGGCGTCCTGCCGCAGATGCGCGAGCCCATGCTGGAAGTCGAGCCGCCGACCTGCGACTGCGGCGGTTTGATCCGGCCCGACATCGTGTGGTTCGGCGAGGCGCTGCCCGAGGAGCCTTGGCAGCACGCCGTCGAGGCGACGACCACTGCCGATGTGCTGGTCGTGGTGGGGACCTCCGGCATCGTCTATCCGGCGGCGGGATTGCCCGAGTTGGCGCTGGCGCGTGGAGTGGTCGTCGTCGAGGTCAACCCCGAGCCGACGCCGCTGTCGAGCAGCGCCACGATCACCGTGCGCGAATCGGCCAGCACAGCGCTTCCGACACTGCTGCAGCGACTGCCCGCCCTGCTGACGTAAACCGAGCGGAGTTACGCCGGTCGCCGCGCGCGGCCCAGGGTGAGCTCCGAGACCGGCAGCGGCACCCACGCCGGCATTGCGCGCTCGGTTCGGGCGACTTCGACCTCGAATCCGGCAGCGCGGATCGAACTCTCGGTGCCCCGGTGCGTGTGGCAATTCCCCATCAGCCGCGGCCATATCGTCGCGTCGACGAGTTGCTGGAACCGGCCGCGGATTCCCCCGCTGGCCACGTGCTCCAAATAGCGGAGCTGGCCGCCCGGTCGCAGCAGCGAATAAAGTTGTCGTAGAACCGAATCGGGCTCATCCACTGAGCACAGCACCAGCGAGCACACCACCGCGTCAAACGGCTCGGCGGCCGAGAAACTTTCCACCGTGCTATTGGCGACGACAACCGGGACATGCGCGCGGGCGGCCGCGGTCCGGGCGCGGTCGACCAGCCGCTGTTCGGGTTCGACGGCAACGACGTGCTCGACGGAATCCGGGTACAACGCGAAGTTGGTCCCAATGCCCGCACCAACCTCGAGAACCCGGCCCGTCAGCCCGGACAGATTCTGCCGGCGGAACTCACGCAGCTGCTCGGTTTCATGTGCGGCGATGGTCGGCCAGATCCGGGCGAAGAACGGATGGTCGACGGTCGCCGTGGCCGGCGGCGTCATGTTGACCAGCCGTTCACCACCTGCTCCGATGCCTTGAGTGCCGTCAGCCGTTCCACGACCTGCTGGGGGGTGGCGTCGGCTCCGACCAGTCCGGTCACCATGTGGCCGGAGAATACCGCACGCAGCACCCGGTCGGTGAATGCTTCGGCATCTCCGAACGGCAGGTGCGGCTTGGCGATCAGCAGCGAGGCCACGCCGTGCGCGGTGCTCCACAGTTCCAGGGCGACGGCGGACGCGTCGCCGCGCGGCAGGATGCCCTCGTCCATCAGCGTCCGCACGGTCGACGTCATGTGCGCGAAGGCCGAACTGGCCAGCGCGGCGTCGACGTGGCTGTCGGAACGCCACTCGCCCATGGTCGCGATCCGATAGAGCTCCGGGTTTTCTCTGGCGAAGCGGACATAGGCCAACCCCTGAGCCCGCAGCACCTCCACGGTGTAGGACTGGCCCGCGGACACCCGCTGCATTTCGTCGTTCAGCTTCTCGAAGTAACGCGCGCACACCGCGTCGAGCAGTGCGTCTTTGTCGTTGAAATGCAAGTAGATCGATGGCGGCGTCACACCGACGCGGTCTGCCACCGAGCGGATCGACACCGCTTTGGCCTGCCCTGTGCCCAGCAGGAGTTCGGTCGCGGCGTCGAGGATTTCGTCACGCAACAGATCACCGGACCCACGCGGGGCGCGCCGACGGCGAAGATTCTCCGTCGTCGGGCTAGCCACGGTCGATGACCGTCGCGGCGATCCGTGCGGCCGCACCGGCCGGAATCGGCGCGGCCGAATGCCCGCCGGCGCGGCGGTGCCGTCCGGCCGCAGCGGCGACAGGTTCTGGCAGCGTCGCGGAATCGGCCTCGCTGATACCGAACCGCTCGTGCAACCACATCAGCGGTGGAGGAGCCCACCAACTCCACCGACCCAGCACGTGCATGAACGCCGGCACCAACACCATGCGCACCAACGTCGCATCGACCAGCACAGCCAGGGTCAGGCCGACGCCGAACATCCGCATGAAGGACACCTGCGCGGCGATCAATGCGGCGAACGAAATCGACATCACCAACGCGGCGGCGGTTACCACTCGGCCGGTCCGCGCCAGCCCGAGCGCCACACTCTCGTCGTTGTCGCCACGTTTCGACAGGTTATCCGCTGTCGCGGGACGCGCTGCGACGGAGGCCAACCAGTACTCCCGAATCCTGGAGACCAGGAACACCTCGTAATCCATGGACAAGCCGAACGCGACGCAGAACAGCAGCACCGGGATGTTGGCGACCAACGTCCCGCTGGGAGTAGTGCCCAGCGCGCCGAGATGGCGGTCCTGGAAGATCCAGACCAGCGCGCCGAACGCTGCCGTCAACGATAAAACGTTGCACACCAACGCCTTGACTGGCAGCAACACACTGCCGGTGAGCAAGAACAGCAGCACGAAGGTGATACCCGCGATGAGCCCCAACACCAGCGGTAGCCGGGCCATGATCGCCTGCACACTGTCGCGATTGATCTGAGCCACGCCGGCCATCTGCACCGACTGGCCGGCCGGACCGGGCACGGCGTGCAACCGGTCGAGCTGGGTGTCGGATGCGTCGGAGAACAGCGGTGCGCTGCTGGCGACGGTCAAAAACGCGCTGCCTTGCGCTATCCCGGTGGCCGCCGACGGCGGTCCGACCCGATTGCCGCCGATGAATGTCCCAGTCGGCGCGGACACCGCGGACACGCCGGCCACCCCCGACAGCTCGGCGGCGTAGCGGTTGAGGTCGCCCGGACGCACCCCTCGAACATCCGGGACGACCACCGGCACCGCCGTTGCCGAGTCCTCGGCGAAATCGTGACGCAACTGGTCACCAACCGCGTGCGCCGACGCCGATGTCGGCAACACACGGTCGTCGGGCATTCCCCACTTCACCCCGAGGAACGGGGCCCCCAGCGCCAACAGCAGCGCAATGACCGCCAAGCCGATCGGCACGGCTCGACGTGTCACGAATTTGGTAGAGCGGTACCAGAACAGCTGCTCCACGGGTTTGCGCGCCGGGTCTGGGCGGCCCAATATCCGCCGTCCGAGCCGGCGCACGTCCAGCGCATCCAGCCGCGGCCCGAGAAGCACGATGGCCGCCGGTGTCACGACGATCGCCGCCACCGCCACGAAGGCCACGGTGGCCACGCCGCCGTAGGCGAAGGACTTCAGGAAGTACATCGGAAACAGCACCATCACCGCCATCGACAGGGCGACGGTGGTGGCTGAGAACAGCACGGTGCGGCCCGCGGTGGCCATGGTCCGGATCAGCGCCTCGTCGGGATCGCTGCCGTCGGCCAGCTCGTCGCGGTAACGACTGATGATCAGCAGGGTGTAATCGATGGCCAGAGCCAGCCCCATCGCGCTGCTGAGGTTCAGCGCGTAGGTCGACACGTCGGTGCCGAAGCTGATCAGGCGCAAAACCGACATGGATCCGACGATGGCCAGCCCGCCCAGACAGATGGGCAACGCCGCGGTCAGCACCCCACCGAAAACCCAGACCAGCACGAGAAAGCTCAGCGGAATCGCGAGGGACTCCATCAGCAAGAGGTCGCGCTCGTTTTGGTGATTGATCTGGTCGTAGACCATCGCCACGCCGCCGGCGCGAACCGTGACACCGTCGCGGTCGTAAACGACTTGCTTCGCGATGCTCTTGGCGTAGTTCTGCGCGCCGTTCTCGCCGCCTTGGAGATTCGCGACGATCAGTCCGGACTTGCCGTCCTTGCTCACCATGGCCCCGGCCAGGTGCTGACCAGGGGTGGTAGGTGAGGTCCACGCCGACGTCACGTTGAACACGCCGGGCGACCGTTGCACCTGCGCGACGATGTCGGTGGCGACGTGGCGGGCTTGGTCGCTCTGCGCGCCGGCCGGCGCGGTCACCAGGATGACCAGCTGCTGATCGCTCTGCCCGAACTTGTCGGTCAAAAGATGAATGGCCTGGGCTGACTCCGACGCCGGATCTTGAAAGCCACCGGCGGAGAGGCTCTTGGCAACCGGAATCCCGAAGATCGCGGCGGCCACCATGACGAGAGCAGCGATCACGAGAATCCGCCGCGGTGCCGCGATGGCCAGCCGAGCGACTCGCCGCAACATGGTCACTCCTCCCGTACAAATACCCGCGCTAACTTATCAGCGATAAGTTAGCCACGCAACGCCGCGGTCGCCCGTCGGCCGCCTACATACAGGCACGGCCGGCCGAGCGTCACGGTTCACGGGAATACGGAATAACCAGGCCATTTCGCCGACACTAACGGCTGTCAATTAGATCCGCGACGAACATCCAGGAGTCCGGATCAGACGTCCAACCCGGCGTGTGGCTACCCGGCGGTAATATTGCCACCATTTTCCGAATCGTCACTCAAAGATTCCTTAATGGTGACTCATACGCTCAGAGACATGTGGATCGATGACTCCAGTGCCGACGTGATCAAAGCTGATTTCGAGGCCCTCTACCACGGCGACGTCCTGGTTGAGGGTGAGTGCTCGGAGCAGTTCGAAGACTGGCACCCGCTTCCTAACGCGAGCTGAATCGCGCGACGCACGTCCCGGGTGATGGGCGTGCCGATGATGAGGTGAGCGCGCGCCTCAACTGCACGTTTGACGTTGACTCATGAATAAGCCCCCGCTTCGGCGGGGGCTTATTCATGAGCGGGATACCGCCGTCCTATCTCGGGGCCATCCGGATCGCGCCATCGAGCCGAATGACTTCACCGTTGAGCATCGGGTTCTCGACGATGTGCACCGCCAACGCGCCGTACTCGTCGGGATTGCCCAGCCGGCTAGGGTGCGGCACCTGCTTGCCGAGCGACTCCCGGGCCGGCTCGGGCAGGCCGGCCAGCAATGGGGTGTCGAACAGGCCGGGGGCGATCGTCACGACCCGGATGCCCTTGCTGGCAAGGTCGCGCGCGATGGGCAGCGTCATGCCGACGACGCCGCCTTTGGACGCCGAGTAGGCGGCCTGACCGATCTGGCCGTCGAAGGCCGCGACCGACGCGGTGTTGACGATGACGCCGCGCTCTTCGCCCACAAGCTCTTGCTGGGCGATCCGCTCGGCGCCCAGTCGCAACACGTTGAACGTGCCGATCAGGTTGATCTCCACCACCTTGCGAAAGGCCTCCAGCGGGAACGCGCCGTCCTTGCCCAGCGTCTTGATGGCGTTGCCGGTGCCGGCGCAATTGACCACGATCCGCAGCGGACCAAGCGACTCGGCGATGTCCAGCGCCGCGGTCACCGCTTTCTCGTCGGTGACGTCGGCAGGCGCGAATCGAGCACGATCACCGAGCTCGCGGACCACCTCTTCGCCTTTGAGATCGAGCACCACCACCTGCGCGCCCGCGTCGAGCAGGCGCTTGGCGGTGGCCAGGCCCAGCCCTGACGCCCCACCGGTGACGAGTGCTACGGCATCTCTGATCTCCACGCACATGTTCCTTTCGATGCGGTCAGGCCTCAGCGAGCCGACCTACTGGTTGGTCGGGACTATACCCAGTCGTTGAGGACGGCTTCGGTGTCGGCTCCTGGCTGCCCCGGCGGGCGCGGTTCGCTCGCAGGTGTGCGGGAGAACCGGGGCGCAGGCAACGGCTGCAGTCCGCCGCCGACTCGGTAGAAAGTGTTGCGCTGGGTGATGTGCGGCTCGGTTTCGACCTCTCCGAACGCCAGCACCGGCGTCACGCAGGCGTCGGAATCGGCGAACACCTTGGCCCAGTGGTCGCGGTCCCGACTGGCGAACACCTCGGTGAAGCGGGCCCGCAACTCCGGCCAGCGGGCCCGGTCGTTCTGCGCCGGCAAGTCCGCGGCGTCCAGTCCGACCCCGGCCAACATCGCCGCATAGAACTGCGGCTCGATGGCGCCCACCGCGACGTAGCGGCCGTCGGCGCACTCATAGGTGTCGTAGTAGGGCGCTCCGCCGTCGAGCATGTTGGTGCCGCGCTCGTCGGTCCACACGCCCATGGCGCGCATCGCCCACATCATCTGCACCAGCACGGAGGACCCGTCGATCATGGCGGCGTCGACAACCTGGCCTTTGCCGGAGGTCTGCCGCTCCCACAGCGCAGCAAGGATGCCGACCAGCAGGAACATCGACCCGCCGCCGAAGTCGCCGACCAGGTTCAGCGGCGGCACCGGCCGCTCGTTCACTCGGCCGATGGAGTGCAGCACGCCGTTGAGCGAGATGTAGTTGATGTCGTGACCGGCCTGCTGACTGCGTGGGCCGGTCTGCCCCCAGCCGGTCATCCGGGCGTACACCAGCCGGTCGTTGACCTTGGCGCAGTCTTCGGGGCCCAGCCCCAGGCGTTCGGTGACGCCCGGCCGGTAGCCCTCGATCAGCACATCGGCCTTGGCGACGAGCTTGAGCACCAGCTCGCGGCCTTCCTCGGATTTCAGGTCGGCGATGACGAACCGACGGTTGCGCAGCATCGCGTCTGCGCCGCCGGCTGCGTTTTTTGGGGGTCGGTCAACTCGCACCACGTCGGCACCGAGGTCACCGAGGATCATCGCCGCATGCGGACCCGGCCCGATTCCGGCCAGTTCGACGACTCGCAGTCCTGTCAGCGGTCCCGCCATCTCTACCGACCTCCCTGTCGACAATCACCTGATCTTGCTCGCATCTTCGCAGTCGCGATCGAGCGCCCTGCACCCGGTCACCGAAGGTGCCTTAAAGTCGAGCCCATGACCGCTATCGATTCCGGAATCGACACCCTCGCCCCCGTTGCCGGCCTTTCCGTCACCCTCGCCGACGGTGTGCTGTCGGTGACGATCGATCGTGCGGAGAGCCTGAACTCGCTGACGCTGGCGACGCTGGCGGGCATCGCCGATGCGATGGAGCAGGCGGCCAACGACCCCCGGGTGAAAGTCGTGCGCCTGGGCGGTGCCGGCCGGGGCTTCTGCTCCGGAGCGGGGATGAGTGCCGACGACGTGGCCGGCGCCGGTCCCGGAGACGACCTCATCGTGGCCGCAAACCGCGCAGTCCGGGCGATCGCGACGATGTCCCGCCCGGTCGTCGCCGTCGTTCAGGGTCCGGCGGCCGGGGTCGGTGTGTCCCTGGCGTTGGCGTGCGACCTCGTATTGGCCTCGGACAGGGCGTTTTTCATGCTGGCGTTCACCAAGATCGGCCTGATGCCCGACGGTGGCGCGTCGGCGCTGATCGCCGCCGCGATCGGCCGGATCGGTGCGATGCGGATGGCGTTGCTGGCCGAGCGACTGCCCGCCGCCGACGCACTGGCGTGCGGGCTGATCACCGCGGTCTACCCGGCCGACGACTTCGACACCGAAGTGGACAAGGTGGTGTCCGGGCTCGTGTCCGGCCCAGCGCTGGCGTTCGCCAAGACCAAGCACGCCATCAACGCGGCCACGCTCACCGAGTTGGAGGCTGCACTGCAACGCGAGCTGGAAGGTCAGTCCGTCCTGCTGAAATCACGCGACTTCCGTGAGGGCGCAACGGCTTTCCAGCAGCGTCGGCCACCGAACTTCACCGACAGCTGAGCTCGCAAATCCTTCAGGCTTACAAGCCGAACAGCGGGGGCAGCGCAAGCAGCACCACCAGGGTCCACACGAAGTGGGTCAGGATCGGCGCCAGCACCCCGCCGGTGGCGCGGCGCTCGAGTGCGCAGACGGTTCCGAGGAAGATCGCGGCGAAGCTGAGCATCAGATTCCCGCCGGCCAGCGTGGCGACGACGTATACGACGGTCGAGATCAACAACGGGTGGTGCCGGCCCAGCGCGGTGTACAGCGCACCGCGGTAGAACATCTCCTCGGCGATGGCGCCCAGCAGCGCGATGGCCATCGTCAGCCGCCACGATCCCTGGTCGGTGTAGTGCAGCACACGGGTGATCAACTCGGCGACGACCGGAATCTGCCTGGCGATCAACCCGCCTACCACGAAAACGCCACCCAGCAGCAGGCCGATGACGGTGCCACTGATCACCGGACGCTGGTTGCGACCCCGCCAGCGGGCGCCGCCCAGATGCAGCGGTCCGGAGACGATGGCCCCGAGTGCCCACACTCCCGCCAGCGCCAACGACCACCAGTAGAAGCTCGGCTCGCCCGGATGGCGTCGCAGCGCCATGCCCAACGCAGCGGCGCCGAGGACCAACACGACCACCACAACAACCCGTCTGCGGCGCACGGTCGAGGGCGATTCATTGTGCGGCACAGCGACATTGACAATCCCACGACGGATCTCGTCCAAGGCGCCGGTCTTGGGACGACTGCTCAGCTCAGTCATGGGAGCCGCTCTCCCCCGCACGCGGGTGGGGGTACCCCCACTGCATCGTCGTCGGCTCGGTCATGCGAAGTGCACCTTCGGCATCAGGGTGATCAGGATGTCCACGCCGGTGCGTACCGCACCGGCGATTGGGCTGGGAACAGCATCCAACACGCCGAGGCCGGGTCGCGCGATTGACGGGATCACCGTTCTCGCGAGCCGCCGCAGCCGCAGCGCGTCACCGCCGGCCCAGGCCGGATCGCTGTCGGCAAGGTGATGCGGATCAGCCAGTGCGTTGACCGGGCGCGGCCGGCGGTCGGACAACGAGCGGGTCATTGCTTCCTCGATGGTCAGCAGCCCACCTGCCGGCTCGGGAACTAGCTCGTGCAGGCCGGTACCACTGGCCTGCATCGGGTAATCCAGCGACTCCACCAGATCCGCAGCCAATCCATCTGGTACCGGCAACGCGATCGCGGTGACACGGGAGGCCACCGAGGTGTTCACTCCGCACACCGGCAGACCGGTGTGCCACCTACCGGACACGTGCGCATAAGTCTGCAGCAGAGCACCGTAGGACGTCGTGTCCGGCCCGGCAATGTCGTACGCGCCTGCCGGCACCTGCTCGGCGTCGGCGGCTGCGACGAGGTAATGCAGCACGTCGCGAATGGAAATCGGGTCGATCGGATTCTGCAGCCACTTCGGGATCGGAATCACCGGGAAACGGTCGCCGACATAACGCAACATCTCGAACGACGTCGAGCCGGCGCCGAAGATCAACGCCGCGCCGATCCACACCACTTCGGGACCGCCCGCCAGCGTCAGCGCTTCGGCCACCTCAGCTCGACTGGCCAGGTGCTCGGACAACTCCCCGTCATCGGGGTCCTGCGGGACGAAGCCGCCCAGGTAGACGATGCGGCGCACACCGGCGTCCTTGGCCGCGCCGGCGACGTTGCCGGCAGCGTCGCGGTCGGCGTCGCGGAAGCCAGGCTCACCGATGGCATGAACCAGGTAGTACATGACGTCGACCGGGCCGCCGGCGGCCAAGGCCTCGCGGACCGATTCGGCGTCGGAGGCGTCCAGCCTTAACGCTGTGACGTCGTCGAACCACCCCATCCGGGCAAGCCTGGCCGGGTCGCGGGTAGCGGCCAAAACCTCGTGACCTGCTACGAGTAACTCCGTGACCAGCCGCGACCCCACATAGCCGGTCGCACCGGTCACCAGTATCCGCACAATTCCAACCTACCGATCGTGCTGCCTGCCGTCAGTGCGTTGAGTTGTGGCCCGGGACACTTCAGGCAGAAACCGCAAGTCCGGGCGGCGCCGCTCAACACATCGGAAGAATTGTTAATATGTTCCGACCAGTTGGGCTTCCGGTCCAGTGAGCCGGATTGAGCCAAACTCGGCGGGCCAACCGTTATTCAGCACATGAAAACGTGACGACGCGCCCCGACCGACCCGGATTGGAAGAGGTGACAGCCACGATGACACCGACCCCGTCCGTCGCGGCGGTAGCGGTCGAGTTCCCGCCGTATCAGGTCGACCAGGAGGAAGCGCTGGCCGGCCTGACCGGATTCGGCGGGCCACAATTCGACCGTTTCGCCGCGAGCGCGGGAGTTCAGAAACGCCGGATCGCTTTACCACTGGCGGAATACGGCAAGCTGAGTGGCTTCACCGAAGCCAATGACACGTACATCGAGATCGCACTGAAGCTTGGCGAGCGCGCGATCCTCGAGGCTTTGGACGTCGCCAAAGTCACGCCGGCCGAGGTCGATATCGTCTTCTCGACGACGGTGACCGGACTGGCGGTGCCAACCCTGGAGGCCCGACTGGCGACGCGCATCGGGTTGCGACCCGACGTCAAGCGGGTGCCGTTATTCGGACTGGGCTGTGTCGCCGGCGCCGCCGGACTGGCCCGCATGCGTGACTATCTGCTCGCCTTTCCCGACCACGTCGCCGTGCTGCTGGCCGTCGAGCTGTGTTCGTTGACGTTCCAGCGCGACGACTACTCGATCGCTAACCTGGTGGCCGCCAGCCTGTTTGGTGATGGAGCAGCGGCCGTCGTCGGCACAGGGGCTGCCCGCACGCCCGCCGGGCCTAAGGTGCTGGCCACCCGCAGTCGGATCTATCCCGACACCGAAGACGTCATGGGCTGGAACATCGGCACCAGCGGGTTTGCGATCAAGCTATCGACGGAGGTAGCGGCCGTCGCCGAAAAGTACATCGGCGAAGACGTCCGCAACTTCCTGAGCGACCACGACCTGACCTCGGCCGACATCTCGACGTGGGTCAGCCACCCCGGCGGGCCCAAGGTGATCGACGCCATCGAGAACACCCTTGACCTTCCGGCGGACGCCCTTGACCACACCCGCAACTCGTTGCGCGACAACGGGAATTTGTCCTCGGTGTCGGTGCTCGATGTGCTTCGGGCCAACATGGCCGACCCGCCCCCGGCCGGCTCGTTCGGGCTGATGATCGCCATGGGGCCGGCGTTCTGCTCGGAACTCGTGCTACTCGGCTGGTAGGACGTGTACTACCTGCTGATCCTCGCGGTCGGCTTCGAGCGGCTGGCCGAGCTGGTCGTCTCCAAGCGCAATGCCCGGTGGGCTTTTGCCCACGGCGGCAAGGAGTTCGGTCGCAGCCACTATCCGGTGATGGTCACGCTTCACGCCGCGTTGCTGCTCGGATGCGTCGTCGAAGTATGGGCCTTGCACCGGCCGTTCGTGCCGTGGCTGGGCTGGCCGATGCTGGTCGTGGTCGCGCTGAGCCAGGTGCTCCGCTGGTGGTGCGTGATGACGCTGGGCCCGCGGTGGAACACGCTGGTGATCGTGGTCCCGCAGACGCCGTTGGTCCGGCAGGGTCCCTATCGGTGGCTGCACCACCCGAACTACGTGGCGGTGGTCGTCGAAGGGGTCGCGCTGCCGCTGGTGCACACAGCCTGGCTGACCGCGGGAATTTTCACGCTGGCCAACGCGCTGATGCTCACGGTGCGGATCCGGGTGGAAAACGCGGCGCTGGGCTACACATGATTCAGGTCGAGTTCACGAGATTGATTGCACAACAGGTTTTTCCGCCGCACCCACATATTCGCCCAGGTGTCGACCCCTAAGCCAGCCTCGGGGCTCGGTCAGCTCCATGGTCAAGCCGGACAGGTTGCGGTTTCGAAATGAGCGATGAGGGGCAAACAGGTTAAGTTTGCTCGTGTATTCAAGCCCGACAACGGCCGGTGCCTGCGGCGCGCCACGCTTCCGCAATGGCCGCAAATCGACATCTTCGAGAAGTCTGGCAAGCTCAGCTGGCCTGGCGAACCGGCGGAAGTCGTGAATTGTCTTGTACAGACCAGCCACATACAACGGGCCGACGGTGATGAATGCCAGCCAGGTGTAGAGGTTTCGGTCTGGAGCCACATAGAACACCCGCCCGCCGGGTTTGAGCGCACGATGGACATTCTCCAAGACCGCGCGGTGCTCTCCACAATGGTCGAGTATTCCGTGCATATAGACCACGTCGAACTGATCGCTGGGCAGCACGTTGCGATCGCGGATGTCCCCGACATGGAATTGAACGCTCGCGGTGTCGGCGAAGGATCGCCTCGCTGCCCGGATGGCCTTGTAGTCGACGTCATAGCCATCGATTTCCCAGTCCGCCAATTCCGGCTCGAGCTCGAGCAAACCCCGGATCCCACGGCCGCTGCCGCAGCCGGCCACCGCCATGCGCGGACGCTCGGTTTGCGCGGACTGGGGCAAATAGTCCCGCAGGAATCGCCAAGCGAGGTAATCGATCTCGCCGACAAGCTCTTCGGTGAATTGCCAGTGCGCACTGGCCTGGGCTTGGGCGAAGTAGCGCACACCGCGTTCAATCGTGCCGTTGTGGGCTCTGGTGAGAAGCCGGTCCAGCCAGGAATAGTGGTAATCCGGCTCGCCGTCGGCGGCGCCGCGCCGCTCACGGCCAAGGAAGTCGAAATACGTCCGCTCTTCGTCGTTGAGCGGCGCCGTCCACGATTGCGCTCGGGCTAGGACGCGCTCACGCACCCATGAATCAACAACTCGGCTATACACTTCGGTGTCGAAGAGCATGAGCTGATGCCCACCGCCGGGCATCACAAAGAGGTCTTTGGGTCCGCCGATACGCTCAAAGCAGGCCTCGACATGTCCAGGGTCAACGATATCGTCGTTCTCGCCACAGGCAATCAGTACGGGCGTGGTATTCGCCGCGGCGTGCTGATCCGGCTTGTAGTTGAACACGGAGTGGTAGCTCTTAAAACCGTAAGACCAGACATTGAGCGGATCGGCCAGCCTCTCCGGCAACAGCTCTGGGTGCTCCTGGTAAGCGGCTTTGAAGTTGATGAACCTGCGTAGCGGCACCCGAACCCGGTCGCCGAGAACTCGGGCCAGACGATTGGCAGCCACCGAACGCATCAGCCGTACCGCCCGGTTCATCGGCACCTCGTCGTTGAGCAGGATGTTCATGCACACGGCTCCGGCCACCCGCGGGCAACGGGCGAGCGCGTGGAACACGATTTCGCCTCCCTGGCTGGCCCCGTGCAGGACCACCGGAAGGCCAGTGCTACCGGCCGCGTGCTCGCATACGGCCCGAACGTCCTCGAGGAGATCTTCAAAGGTGAAGATGCCTCGGGGGCCGGGGGTTCTTCCGTGACCAGTCAGGTCGAACGCCCAGACCGTCGCCGGAAAGTGTCGCCGGAAATGTTCGGCGAAATCGTGGTAGGCCGCGCCGTACCCTGCGGTGCCATGCACCAGAACCAACGCGTACTGGGCGTTGGGATGCTCGTAGCGCTTCAGGAAAAGGGGCTTGCCTTTGCTTCCCGCAACGCACCCCTCGACTGAGGACTCGATCGCGCTGTCATTGTTGACGACGGTCATGGCACCGGACGCTCCGTTCCTTGAGCGAGTAGCTAGTTGATCAGCAGCCGGAGGCTGGCGTTCGAAGCAGTCCTGAGCAGAGGCGAGGGCAAAAACCAGGCCCTCGTCGCAGCGGGTGGCCTCGGCTCGGGCGCCGTTGACGAGGGATCCATTGTCTCCTGCCGCTGGTCAGCGCGACACTAGCTGATTGATCGATCGGTTAGCGGCCATATTCCGACATCCCGGAGCTAGCGTTGCCGGTTGACGAAACTCAGAACACGCCACTAGGCAGCCGTCCGTCGTGACGTGGGTGTAGGAGAGGTCAGGCAACGCCATGGCGCCGCGTAGGCAGGTCACACTCACTTTCGACAATGGACCAACGCCAGGTGTGACCGATCAGGTTCTCGGCACGCTGGCAGAGAGGTCGATCCGGGCGCTCTTTTTCGTCGTCGCCAACCGCGTCGACGAAGACGCAGTCGCCCGTGCCCTGCTCACCCGGATGGTTCGGGACAGTCACCGGGTGGGTCACCACTCGCTGACTCACGGCCGGCCCCTCGGCGAGCTGGGTGAGGAGGAAACCGTTGCCGAAATCGCCACGGCGCACGACGTTTTGCGGGAATTCACCGGCGAAAGGTTCCTATTTCGCCCGTGGGGCACAGAGGGACAGCTGGACCGGAGGTGTCTTAACCGCACGGCCGTCGATTATCTGGTCAGCGGGAAACATACCTGCGTGTTGTGGAATAGTGTGCCGCGCGATTGGGCGGATCCGGTCGGGTGGGTCGACCGCGCGTTAGCCGATGTCCGAGCACGTAAACACACCGTGGTGGTCATTCACGACGTGCCGTCCGGCGCCATGAACCAACTAGCGCGCTTTCTCGACGAACTGGACCGCAGCGGGGTGGCCCTGACCGCCGAGCTGCCCCGCGAGTGCGTGCCGATCGTCGATGGCCGCATCGTTAGTTCTGTCGGCGACCTGATGCCGCTCTGCTGAGCTGATCAGCGCGCCTTCCAGACCGGCGGTCGCTTCTCGGCGAACGCCAACGGGCCTTCCTTGGCATCCTCGGTTTTCAGCAACGTGCTGAACTCGCGCGCGGTGCGGGCCCAGCCAGGCTCCTCGTCGGGGATGACACCATCATCGGCGCCGTAGGCGATCCGCTTGCTGGCCTGCACCGACAGCGGTGCGTTAACGGTGACCCGCTCGGCCAGGGCCAGCGCCGCCTCCAACACGGTGCCGTCCGGTACGACCTGATTGATCAGTCCCCAGTTGGCCGCCTCGGCCGCGCCGATCGGCTCGCCGGTGAGCACCATCTGCAACGCGATCTTGCGGGGCAGTTGATGCACGATCCGGAATACGCCGCCGGCGCCGGCGATCAGCCCGACCTTGACCTCGGGCAGGCCGAACCTCGCGCGTTCCTCGGCCACCACCAGGTCGCTGGCCAAAGCCAACTCGGTGCCGCCACCCAACGCTGTCCCGTTCACCGCAGCGATCGTCGGCTTGTCGATGAAGTGGTGAACGTAGCCGGCGAAGCCCCACTCCCCGTGGTCGGGGTGATACAGATTCTCGCGGCGCGAGATCGCCTTGAGATCTGCTCCCGCGCAGAAGGACTTGTCACCGGCACCGGTGATCACCACCGCCCGCACGTCGGGATCGTCTTGGCCCTCTTGCAGCGCGTCACCGACACCGATGCTGACGGCGCCGTTGACGCAGTTGCGTGCCTCCGGTCGGTTGATCGTGATGACGAGGACGTTGCCCCGGCGCTCGGTGAGCACCGCAGGTTCGGTCACAGCAGCTCCACGATGGTGGCATTGGCTTGACCGCCGCCCTCACACATGGTCTGCAGGCCGTAACGAATTCCCTTGTCCCGCATGTGGTAGAGCAGCGTCGTCATGATCCGGGCGCCGGACCCGCCGAGCGGATGTCCAAGTGCGATCGCGCCGCCGTTGGGGTTGAGCTTCTTCTCGTCGGCCCCGATGTCCTTCAACCAGGCCAGCGGAACCGGCGCGAACGCCTCGTTGACTTCGAATGCGCCGATGTCCTCTAGCTTCAGGCCGGAGCGCTTCAGCGCCTTCTGGGTCGCCGGAATGGGCGCAGTCAGCATGATCACCGGGTTGGCACCGGCGAGGGTGGCGGTGTGCACCCTGGCAATCGGGTTGAGCTTCAACGACTTCGCCTTCTCGGCCGACATGAACAGCAGCGCGGCCGAACCGTCGGAGATCTGGCTGGAGTTGCCGGCGTGGATCACACCGTCCTCTTTGAAAGCGGGCTTGAGCTGCGCCATCTTCTCGATAGGCGTGCCGCGGCGGATGCCCTCATCCTTGAGCACCGGATTGCCGTCCTGGTCTTTGATGCCCACGATCTGGTCATCGAATGCACCGGAATCTTGTGCAGCCGCAGCTTTTTCGTGCGAGCCGAGGGAGAACTCGTCGAGCGCGGTCCGGTCCAATCCCCACTGCTCGGCGATCATCTCCGCGCCGATGCCCTGGTTGGGGACCGCGCCGTCGTAGCGGTCCAGGAAGGTCTGCGGGAACGGCCTGCCGCCGTTGGCGAGCGAGGAGCCCATCGGTGTCCGCGACATCGACTCCACCCCACCGGCGACCACGACGTCGTAGTGACCGGCGATCACGCCGGCGGCGGCGAAGTGGATCGACTGCTGGCTGGAACCACACTGACGGTCGACGGTGACACCGGGAACCGTCTCCGGCCAGCCTGCGGTCAGCAATGCGGTGCGCGCGATGTCGAGGGCCTGCTCACCGGCCTGCATGACGCATCCCCAGATCACGTCGTCGACGATCCCCGGGTCGATGCCGGCCTTCTGGACGAGTCCGTTGAGCACCTGCGCGGACAGGTCGGCGGGGTGGACGCCGGACAGCCCCCCGTTGCGTTTGCCGACCGGTGAACGGACGGCCTCGACGATGACAGCTTCAGCCATGACTGGTATCTCCTTTGACGCTCAGGCCCATTGCCCGACTCTCCCCCGCAAGCGGGGGGGACCCCCACCTCAGGCCCGCTTTCACGGTCGGATCGTCGCGCGGTTCAGCATCGATTGTTGACCAACCCGTGAGTCGGCTCGCCGCGGGGGGTGCTCAGCCCGGCAGGTAGCGTCGGGAGGCATGTCGCGCATTGTCATCATCGGAGGCCACGGCAAGGTCGCATTGCACTTGGCTCGCATCCTGACCGATCGCGGCGATCACGTGACCTCGGTTTTCCGTAACCCCGATCACGCCGACGACGTCGCCGCCACCGGCGCGCATCCGCTCGTCGCGGACATCGAGAACGCCGACACCGACGCGCTGTCGGATCTCCTCGCCGGCCACGACGCGGTGGTGTTCTCCGCGGGCGCGGGTGGCGGCAATCCGGATCGCACCTATGCCGTCGACCGCGACGCCGCGATCCGGGTGATCGATGCTGCCGGCCAGGCCGGCGTGCGACGGTTCGTGATGGTGTCGTATTTCGGTGCCGGACCTAACCACGGCGTACCGCAGGACAATTCGTTTTTCCCGTATGCGGAGGCGAAGTCGGCAGCAGATGCGCACTTGCGCGCCAGCGAGCTCGAGTGGACGGTGCTGGGGCCCGGCCGTCTCACGCTGGAACCCGCAACCGGCCAGATCGCCGTGGGCACGGCCGGTGCCGACGGCGGCGGAAAGAGCGGCGTCTCCCGCGAAGACGTCGCACTGGTGGCAGCCGCCGCGCTGAAGGATTCTTCGACGATCCGCCGGACCATCGACTTCAACAACGGCGACCTGCCTATCGCCGAAGCGCTGGCTGAGGCCTGAGGCAGGCTGGAGACCAGGTAATCTTCACCCCGCAGCTGGTTTGCCCGTGCCGTCACCATGGTGACGGTATCGGCATCGAGCGGAGCATGTTCAACGTGCGTCGCGAGAGGGAACCCGGTGAAAGTCCGGGACTGTCCCGCAGCGGTAAGCAGGAACGACCGCCGTCTAGTAAGCACTGGTCTTCGACACGAATCGAGACCGGGAAGCGACGGCCATTAGGAGCACCGACCGGTGCGCGCCTGCGAGTCCGAAGACCTGCCGGTTGTGCCGGGCGCGCCGCGCCTGGCGGCTCACCGCCTCGTGGAATGGGCGTCTGGCCGTAACGGTTGCAGTGCTTGTGTGGGCTGCGCCGGACCGGTTTGGTGTCCGTTGGCGGTAACCACCCCGTCGATGTGAAGGACCCACCTGTGACCGCTAAACCGTTTATCGCCACCGTAACCGGCTCTCCGCGCATCGGCCCGAAGCGTGAACTCAAACGCGCCACCGAAGGCTACTGGGCGGGCCGCACCAGCCGCGCGCAGCTGGAGTCGGTCGCCGCCACCCTGCGCCGCGACACCTGGTCGCAGCTGGCCGACGCCGGCCTGGACTCAATACCGGTGAATACCTTCTCCTACTACGACCAGATGCTGGACACCGCCGTGCTGCTGGGCGCGTTGCCGACCCGCGCGCAGGCCGTCTCCGACGAACTCGACCGCTACTTTGCGGCCGCTCGCGGCAACGGGGACATCGCGCCGCTGGAGATGACCAAGTGGTTCGACACCAACTACCACTACATCGTGCCCGAGATCGGACCGAGTACCACCTTCTCGCTGCACCCTGAGAAGGTGTTGTCAGAGCTCAAAGAGGCTCGCGATCTTGGTATTCCGGCCCGCCCGGTGATCATCGGTCCGATCACCTTCCTGCTGCTGAGCAAGGCGGTCGACGGTGCGGGTGCACCGATCGAGCGGCTCGACGAGTTGGTCCCGCTGTACTCCGAGCTGCTGCGCAAGCTCGCCGACGGCGGCGCCGAGTGGGTACAGATCGACGAGCCCGTTCTGGTTACTGACATCTGCGCCGACGCGCCGGCCCTGGCCGAGCGCGTCTACATCGCGCTGGGCTCGCTGGAGAAGCGCCCGGCGATCCACCTCGCCACCTACTTTGGCGACCCCGGCAACGCCTTGCCGGCGCTGGCCCGTACACCAGTCGAGGCGATCGGAGTTGATTTGGTCCACGGCCCCGACACCACAATCGCTTCGGTCCCCGAGCTGTCAGACAAGACGCTGGTGGCCGGAATCGTCGACGGCCGAAACATCTGGCGCACCGACCTGGAATCGGCGCTGGGCACCCTGGCCGCGCTGCAGGAGAGCGCGGCCGCAGTGGCCGTTTCCACGTCGTGCTCGACGCTGCACGTGCCCTACTCGCTGGAGCCCGAAACCGATCTGGACGACGAGTTGCGCGGCTGGCTGGCGTTCGGCGCCGAGAAAGTGCACGAGGTCGCCACGTTGGCGCGGGCGCTCAAGGACGGCCGCGACGCGGTGGCCGACGAGATCGCGGCCTCCAACACGGCCGTCGCCTCTCGCAAGAAGGACCCGCGCCTGCACAACAGCCAACTCCGTGCCCGCATCGACTCGATCACCACGTCGGGCACCGAGCGGGGACCGGCCTCCGAACGCCGTGCGGCGCAGACCGCGCGGCTGCACCTGCCGCCACTGCCGACGACGACCATCGGGTCGTTCCCGCAGACCGTGCAGATCCGCAAGGCCCGCGCGGCGTGGGTCGCCGACGAGATCGACGACGCCGAGTACACCCGCCGGATGCAGGCCGAAGTCGCCGACGTGATCAAGCTGCAGGAGCAGCTGGGCCTGGACGTGCTGGTACACGGCGAGCCGGAACGCAACGACATGGTGCAGTACTTCGCCGAGCAGCTGGACGGCTTCTTTGCCACCAAGAACGGTTGGGTGCAGTCCTACGGCAGCCGCTGCGTGCGTCCACCGGTCCTCTTCGGTGACGTCACTCGTCAGCACCCGATGACGGTGGAGTGGGCCAAGTACGCCCAGTCCCTGACCGAAAAGCCGGTCAAGGGCATGCTCACCGGTCCGGTGACGATCCTGGCCTGGTCGTTCGTGCGTGACGACCAGCCGCTGGCCGACACCGCCTACCAGGTGGCGCTGGCCATCCGCGACGAGACGGTGGACCTGCAGGCAGCGGGCATCGCGGTCATCCAGGTCGACGAGCCCGCGCTGCGCGAACTGCTGCCGCTGCGCGACGCCGACAAAAAGGCCTACCTCGACTGGGCCGTCGGCTCCTTCCGGCTGGCGACGTCAGGTGTATCGAACTCGACACAGATCCATACCCATCTGTGCTACTCGGAGTTCGGCGAGGTGATCGGCGCGATCGCCGACCTGGACGCCGACGTGACCTCGCTCGAGGCGGCTCGCTCGCATATGGAGGTGCTCGACGACCTGAACTCGATCGGCTTTTCCAACAGTGTCGGGCCGGGTGTCTACGACATCCACTCGCCGCGGGTGCCCAGCACCGACGAGATCGCCACGTCGCTGCGGGCTGCGCTGAAAGCCGTTCCGGCAGAACGACTGTGGGTCAACCCCGACTGCGGCCTGAAAACCCGCAATCCGGAAGAGGTTTCGGCTTCGCTGGCCAACTTGGTCGCCGCGACCAAGGAAGTCCGCACCGGCGCCTAACTGCCCAGTCATGCGTCGAACGTGAAACGCTCGGCCTGTCAGCACTGCACATGGACGGGCACGTCGTCCGCCCACGGTTGGCGGGTCACCATGTCGGCCACCCGGACGTAGCCGCGTTCGAATTCGCCGGTGGCGGCGTCCACCAACCGGTACTGCTGGGTTTGCCGGTGGATGGGCTGGGCGTCGAGCATCACGATGCGCACCTCGCCCGGCTCGAAGTGGCAGCGCCTCTGCAGCGCCGCGACCAACTGCTCGTTGCTGAAATGCCCGTCGCCGAAATTCCACCCGATGGCGGTGCTGGTGATCCGTTCACCGTCGGTCAGGACGTAGTCGTCCTCATTCTGTCCGGCCATCGCGCGGTGCGCCAGCGTGAACAGTGCCCGCCCGTGAGTGTTGAAGGCACGGAACGCATACCCCATGTACATCGGGATCTGCGCGGCTTCTTTACTGCCGTAGAACTTTTCCAGTTGGGCAGCGGGCATGCTCGCGATCGCGACGACGCCGTTGGCGATCTTCTCGTCGGCCGACGGCTTGATGCACCACAGCGTGGTGTCCCAGTTGCCCGCGTAGTAGCGCATACCGGGCAGGAAAGACACCTTGCGCGGCAACAGGTTTCCCGTCACGACGGTGCCGGCCACGACCGCGAACAGCAGAATCGGCAGCGGCGTCGTCGCCTCGCTCAGCCCGATCGAGGAGTGCCCGACGAACAGTGCCAGGACGCTGAACATCATGAAGACGTTCCACTCCAACGGCACGCCCATCGGAATCGACGACAAGATGCCGAAATGGAAGCACAACATGACGAACGCGGCGATCGCGGTGGGCCAACCACCGTGGCTGAAGAACAGCACCAACGGCACCAGTCCCTCGATCGCCGTGCTGAAATGCGCGAGCCAGCGTGACAGCCGGCCCGGGCGCAGATCATCCGGAAAGTGTTCGAAGAAACTCCGTTTGATGAACCGCGGCCGAAACACCGGGTTGTTGCTCATCATCGTCGAGATGACGAATGGGAAGTGCTTGTTGAGCTTGGACGTCGCCGCGCCCAGCCAGATGACTAGGCAGACCAGCTTGGCGCCCAGGATCATGTCCACGCCGTAGCCGGCGAACAGGAACGCGACCGTGAAGGAGGCGTACACCTCGCCGCGGGCGGCAAGGAAGATGACCTTGTCGCGCACACCCAGCACCGCCAGCACCCCCAGCACCGCCCAGATCTGCCACGCCGGCAGCACCCCGACCGTCGTGCCCAGCGCCGGAATCGGGCCGGTGCCGTCGGAGAAGACCGCGACGCAGAGCAGTGCCAGCAACGCGCCGTAGAGCAGCGCGTCGAACGGGGTGCGGGTATCCCCCGCCGTGAACGGGACCCGGCCAGGCCACGGTGGCAGCCGGATGGTGCCCGGCCGCAGCCAGTACAGGATCGAGCCCATCGGGGGGAAGAACCGGTTGTTCAGCGGCCCGAAGCCGCAACCCAGGCCGACCACCTCGAACAGCATGGTGTAAAGCACGACCTTCTCGAACACAATCGGCTCGGCGTACCAGTGCGCGACGCCTGTGAAGCCGTTGATGCCGGTCGTGGTCAGCGCCAGCAGCCAGGCCGCGAGGATGTAAAGCGCGATCTTGACGACATAGAACAGGTGCAGCAGCACCGGGGTGCCGAAGCCGACCTCGGCCCAGTGCCGGGCCATCGGGATGATCTTCTCGGCGCGGGTGCCCTTGCTCCACTCGTCGAAGTCGATCGTCGGAGTCTCCTGTTTGAGAAATCCCATGGCGGCAAGATTAGAACGTGTTCTAGCCGAATGGATCCGGTTCGGCGGATCACGGCCGACCCTTGACTACTACTTCCGGTAGTAGTAGAACGGTGTTCGGGCAGGCTCTCACCCCGCACCCGCCTGCATCAGGACGGTGATCCGCGATGACTACTCGACGTTCGCAGCCACCCGACTCCGCCGGCCGGTATCTGCGTTGGGCCGCAACACTATTCGCCATCGGCTGGGGCGTTCATGTCCTGGATCATCTGCGCCGCGGCATGTCGGCGTCGCCGCACGCCATCATGGTCGGCGGCATGATTCAGGGGTTGTTCGTGGTGGCCGCGGTCGTGATGGCGCTCAGTGGACGCCGTCGGGCGCCGGACGCGGCGATCGTGGTCGGCTTCGGCAGCGCCATCCTCTTCACCTATGCGCATCTGCTGCCGACGTTCTTGCCTAGCTTTCAGGACAGTTTCGTTTCCGGCCCGCGCATCAACGTGACATGGTTTTCCTGGCTGAGCGCGCTCACTGAGATCGGCACCGGTATCGTGTTCGCGATCGCAGGCCTGCGGGCCCGCCGCTGCGTCGACGGGACTTCGCCGCTGGTGCTGCGCCACCGGACGCAAGAGGATGTCTCACAATGAACGGCACCTTGTTCTTCGACGGGGCGTGTGGAATGTGCACGCGCTCCAGGGATTTCCTGCTCAAGCTGGACCGGACTGGCAACGTGCACACCGAGACCCTGCAGAGTCCGCGAGCGGCCGAACGACTGGGCGTCACGGCGGCGAGCCTGCTGGAGTCGGTCCGGTGGCTCGACTCCTCGGGTGCGGTCTATTCCGGCGCAGAGGCCGCCAATGCCGCGTTCTGCGCAGCGGTTGGCACCCGAATCCCGTTGAGAATCTATCGGATTCACGGTATCCGCTTCATCGAGGACGCCGTCTACCGGTGGATCGCCGCACACCGCTACAAGTTCCCGGGCACCACACCGTACTGCGAGTCACATCCGGCCGCCTGCTAAGCCTTTCGGGGAGGCCATGGCACAAAGCGTGACACCCGGTCGATGACGTCCTGGTAGCCGGGACGCCGCTGCAAGCTGCGCGATTCCATCATCGGGATGCTGCCGCCGAGGAACATCCCCAGCATGCCCAGCGCCCCCAAGCACACCCACCAGGCGTCCGAGGGTGCGGCGGCGACACCGAACAGCGCCAGCGCGACCCAGAAGCTGAACTCCCCGAAGTAGTTCGGATGCCGCGACCAGGACCACAATCCGCGGTCCATCACCTCATTTTCCCGGCCGGCGGCCTTACGCCGGACGAACCGATGCAATTGCACGTCGGCGACCAGCTCGAGGCTCACCGCCGCCAGTCCCAACGCGAAGGCGAGCGCCGTCAGCCAGCCGATGTCGTCGCCGGGGCGGGTCACCGCGACGTACACCGGCAGCATGCCGGCGAACACCAGCAGGGTGGGGATCAGGTGAATCGTCACCAGGTCGACAACGAATTCCCATCGTCCGGCCCGCTCCCGGAACATCGGGTAGCGCCAATCCTCATGGTGCAGGCCGGGAAACGCGTACAACCAGTTTGCGGTCAGGCGTACCGCCCACACGACGACCACGACTGCGATCAGCCAGCAACGCAGTTGGTGCACACCGGACTGGCTCCACCAATAGAACAGCAGCAGCGGCGGGACCACGCTCCAATACGCGTCGTAGAAGCTTGAGTTGCCGAATACCCGGCTGAACACGAACACCACCGACGTGGCCAGCACATCGGCAATCAACGTGTCCAGCCACAGCCGGCCGGTGTGCACGCCCCAGACCAGCCAGGCGGCTGCCACCGCCAGGGCAACGACGTAGGCCACGCCGACCAGCGTCAGCGAACGCGCCTTGGAGATGGTCTTTTCGGCTGTCATGACGTAGGCCTCCATTCATTTGAGCGGCACTGCCAGTACGGACTCTTCACCGCGTCAAGGGCCTCGGTGACGTAGCGCTCCAGCGCCCGTGGTTTCTTCGTCGACTGGCGAACCCACTGCTGGAACGCGAAATCGGCTGCCGCGAAGGCAAGTTGAACCAGCAGGCCCGGCCGGATGTCGGTGTCGGGGTTGGCGCCCATACGTGCGGCGACCACCTTCGTCGCCCGCTCCTTATCCGCGGGCAGGTGCACGGTCAGTTTGCTGAGCAGATCGGGGGCGACCAGCAGGGCTGCCCGCCACTCTTCGGTGTCGGCCACCCCGAATGAGCGGGTTCGGGTGACGATGGCGTTGATCAGTGCCTCGTCGGGCGACTCGCCGGCGGGCCGCTCCTCGAGAAGGCCGACGATGGCGGCCCCGCCGTGCCGGACCGGCGCCAGCAAAAGCTCCTCCTTCGTCGGCACATGACGAAAGAACGTGCGGGGCGAAACCCCTGCGGCCGCGGCGATTTCCTCCGTCGTCACGGCGTCGTATCCGCGTTCGACGAACAGCCGGAACGCGGCCCGCCGGATGTCGGCCCGGATCTGCGCCCGTTGCCGATCGCGCAGCGACTCGGTCATCGAAAGCAGCCGATTCCGCCGTCGACGTGGATGGTCTGGCCGGTGATGAAGGTCGCGTCGCTGCTGAGCAGAAACGACACCAACGCGCCGACATCGCTGCGGACATCGCCGATGCGCTTCATCGGGACACGCCCGACCGCCTTGTCGTACTCCTTGGGCGCGAACGACTTCCACAGCTTGACGCCGTCGGATTCGGCGAACGGGCAGATGACGTTGACGCGGATGTTGTCGCGCCCCCATTCCAGCGCCGCGACCTTCGACAGCCCGCGGATGGCTTCTTTGGCCGCGGCGTATCCGCCCCACTTGGGTTCGCCGCCGGTGCCTGTGCCCGAGCCGAGGTTGACAATCGAACCGCCGCCCGCCGCGACCATCAACGGGTGCACGGCCTGCATCAGAAGGAAGCTCGCCCGCGGCCCGACGTCGTGGCCCAGGGCGAAGTCTTCTCCTGTGATGTCAACGAACGCCTTGGGCTCGTTGGTGGCGATGGCGTTGTTGACCAGCCCGTGCACCGCACCGAAGGCGTCGACCGCTGCCGACACGATCCGCCCCGGGCTGTGCGGATCCCTCAAGTCGGCGACCAACTGCTCGACGCGACCGATCGCCATGAGCTCGGCGGTGGTCGCGGCCAGCGTGTCTTCGAGGATGTCGACCAGGAACACCTCCGCGCCGCGTTCGAGCAGCGCGGCGGCGATGCCTTTGCCGACGCCCTGGGCGGCGCCGGTGATGATCGCGACCTGGCCGCGCATGGAGTCCGGATGGGTGTAACTCATCTGGCCGGTCCCAGCTGCAGCGGCACGCCGCGGTGCATTTCGTACGTGCTGCGAACACCACCGGGCAGCTCGATGAACTCGACCGGAGTTCCGTCTGGGTCTTTGACGAAAAACATTCGGACGCCGCCGATCTCGAAGGGCTCCTGCTCCGGCAGGTAGCCGGCCTCGCGGATGTGCCGGTGAGTGTCGTCGAGGTCGGTGACCGACAGGGAGATGTTCTGGATGCCGGTGACACCCGTCGGCTTGTCCGCAGCGCGCTTTGACCCCAGGGACAGCAGCTCGATCATCAATCCGCCCAGCAGACCGCCCGCCACACGGCCTTCCTGTTTGCGTTTTGCGTGCAGGACCGCGTCGAAAGACTCACCCGAGATCATGGTTTCGAAGACGACGTCCATGCCCAGCACGTCGCGGTAGAACTCCAGCGCGCGGTCCATGTCGGTCACGCCAATCATCAGGTGACAGAACGACACGTCGGGCAGGACCGTCATGGTGTCCTCGCAAAGTTGGGCGCCGGACGGCCCGCGAACAACGGCAGATCCAGGTAGGTCTTGATGCCGGGTTCGGCGGCGCAGACATCGGGGATGGCGTTGACGCAATGGTTGGCGGTCGCCACCACGCCGGGATTGCGTTGCAGTCCTTCGGCAATCGACGGTGGCTGCAGTCCCTTGAAGGTCAGACTCACGGTAGGGTCACCGGTGACCTCGACTTCGAAGCGTTCACCGCGTCCACCGAAGTCCCACGCCGGTTCCAGGTTGTCTTCGCCCATCAGCCAGTTGACCGCCGCAGTGATGACCGGTTCGCCGTCGGCGAGGGCTTGCCAGCGGAACCGGCGCGCCGCCACGGTTCCGGGCGTGATCGTGAACGGGCCGTAGTCGATGTCGGAGGTTGCGACGGCGATATCCTGGATCGTCCTGATGTTGGGCTCGATGCGAAAACCCATGTGGTCGGCGATCATTCGCACCGACATCTTGAAGCCGTTTTCCAGCAGGCTGGCCATCGGGCCTTGGATCGCCTGGTCGGGGGTGCCGCCGAAGCCCATGATGTGGCGCACCACGTCCGGGGCGTTGTAGGTCCGGATGTCGGAGAACTCCTCGGCGCGCACATGCGTGATCGCCGACGAAAGAGCCGACACCATCAGCGGGAACCGCTCGGTGATGCCGCCGGGGTGAATACCCGATCCGTGCAGCGTCACCCCGCTCTCGACGGCGGCGGCGGCGATCGCCGCGACAGCAGGACTGCTCAAGTCTGGGTACACCCAGCCGACCGGGGTCACCACGTTCTTACCGGACCGCAGAATCGCCACGACCTCGTCGTCATTGGGAATCAGCGGGCTGTACACCACGCAGTCGGCGTCGATGGCCAGCACCTCGTCCATGCTGGAGGTCGCGGCGATGCCCAACATCTCGTCGGCGCCGAGGATCTCCCCGACGTCGCGCCCGTTCTTGTCGGCGCTGTGCACCCAGCATCCGGCCACTTCGAGTTGCGGATGGTTCAGCACGCACTCGATGGCGGCCTTGCCGACGCCTCCGGTCGCCCATTGGACGACGCGCAACGGATTACTCAACCGTGACCTCCTGCATTGACATGGCGCGACATGGACACGCATTCACCACGGATGGCACAGTATGACCGGCTGGCAGTGACTGTCAACGATGATGGAGGGTCAACTCATCGATGTGCTGGACGGCAGGTCGTCCGCCTCGAGACCATCACCGGCCGCGTCGACGTCGGCCTCGCGACCCGGGCACCCCCGTCCCGATCGGAGCGGGCTGCAAGATCTGCTAACTATTGCGCCTGCTTGACCGGCGGTCGGTAGAAGAGCACCAGCTGGCCGAGTGCCCCACCCAGGCCCAGCAGAAGCGAGCCCAGCAGCCCGTGCCAGCCTGCGTGCCAGTTATCGCCGAAGATCAGCCAATCCAGGCTGTACCGGCCGGCGCCGAACGTGGCCACCGCCACGGCGGCGGCGGCCAGCACCAGGTTGTACTCCCAGCCCTCCTTGACGATGAAGAAGCCGTTGTGCCGGTGCACGGTCCACGCGGCCACCAGCATCAGCGCGACGAAGCCCGCGGCGGGAATAGGCGTGAGCAGCCCGGCAGCCAGCCCCAGGCCCGCGCTGATCTCGGTGCTGGCCGCGACCACGGCCTGGAAGGTGCCGTACTTCATGCCGATGCTTTCGAACCAACGCGCGGTTCCCGGTATCCGCCCGCCACCGAAGAACTTGTTCCAGCCATGAGCGGCCAGTGTCAAACCCAGCACCAGCCGCAGGATCAGTAACCCGACGTCATAGGCATCATTCATAGAGGCCAACCTAGATCATCAGGTAGGCACGGATAAGCACAGGGATCGCGCCGGCCGCACCGTACCGCCACCCGCGGAGCGGTGCGGGGGACGAGGCGATGAGGAGGGGGCAGCGAGCGAGTTGACCGCGTTGCCGCTGACCAGCTACCGCGACTGACCGTTACTCGGCGAGGCTGCAGGCAGCGCGGAACAAGGTCCATGCCGGCGAGACGATGTGCCTGGGAAAGCGTTACGGGGGAGAACTTTTGGTAACACGGCAGTCGGCTCGACCGCAGTGACCTGGACTGGTAGCAACCGCCCGGCCGGTGACCCTACAACGACGGCAGGATGTCGACCAGGCCATTTCCGCCGCTAGCGACCGCGTGGAGCATGTCGCCGAAGACCGCGGCGAGGTCGTAATCACCGGGGCCGCCCGCGATGGCGCTGCTGGCATCGCCCAGGACGGAGGCGATGTCGGTGTTACCGCTGGCGGTGGCGGTGTCGCCGGTGCTGCCGGTGTCGATGATGGAGGCGAGGTCGCCGTTGCCGAATTCGGCCACGGCCTCACTGTTATTCCCGAAGACGGTGGCGGTGTCATAGCTGCCGTTCGCGGATTCGGCTTCGCTGTTGGCGCCAAAGACGGTGGCGGTGTCAAAGCTGCCCAATTGGGGGTAGACGTCGCTGTTGGTGCCGATGACGATGCCGTTGTCAAAGTTGCCGTCGACGACCTCGGCGTAGTTGGCGTTGCCAACGACGGTGGCGTTGTCAAAGTTGCCGCCTCCGACCTCGGCCTCGCTGGAATTGCCGAAGACGGTGGCGGAGTCAAGGTAGCCGGTCGAGACGTCGGCCTCGTCGCCGGGGCCGTCGACCACGGCGAAGTTGCCGAAGCCATCGTCGGCGGTGGCGTAGGTGTTGGCGGCGATGGCGATCGCGAGGTCATAATCCCCGGCGGTGCCCGAATCGGCGTGCGCGCTGCCATCGGAGACCAGCGACGTCCCGTTGAACGAGATGGCCAGATTCAGACCTGATGTCGGATCGAGGGCCGGCAGAGCCCCGCCGCCCAACAGGCTGTCGATCGACGACAGCAAATCAGTGGAGGTGTCGGCCGCCGCGACGGGCGCGTGGGCCACCGCAGCCCCAATACCCAGCCCCACAGCCAGCATGCCCAGTCGACCGACACGACGAGCGTTCACCATGGGTCTTCTTTCCCCGACCGCACCCCAACCGGTAGCGGGCGTTGCCATCAGCGCGGACCTTAGCACTTGCTGAGCTCAATATGTGAAAAACCTCTCAGTTTGTTAAATGCCTAGAAATATCTCGCCATCTGACGCAGAACGCGCGACCTAACTCAGCTGCTGCCGCCTACTGCCCCAGTAAATCCGGTGAAGTAGCCGGCTCACACCTCAGTAGCGCGGGTGAACACCACGTGGGTGCCCCGCCCGGTGTGGTTCGGACTGCATGAGGAGCTGATTCTGGCCGCGGGCCTGACCCGCGACGGGGAAGCCCGAGCAGGCGATCCGCAATAGGTGTGGCTATAGCTCCGCGTCTAGGCGGGAGAGATAGTCGTCGATGTCATCGATCGCCGACTCGGCCGCGTGGACGCCAATCACGACAGTGTCACCGATCCCGTACACACCGTGGGTGAGCCCCATCGCCGGTGACAGTGTGGGGCAGCCGGCGGTCAGCAGCACAGGTGCACCACCGAAGCTCAGATCGCCGATTCCGCGGCGAACGCTTGTCACCACAGTGTTTCCGGACACTTGCGGCGGCCGGACGTCAGGATCGAACAGTCCAACACCCCAACGCAGCAGCGGGGCCGGCACCGCGGCGAACGCCCGGTCCGCCTCCCGCGCCGCGGCGTGCTGGGACCGCCGGCGGGCATCGGCGAGGTCTATGGCGATACGCTCGAGCCGAGCCTGCATGCCCAGCTCAGGGTAGAGCCCGACCGTGACGTTCAAGAAGTGGTTATATGCCTGTCGCACAAAGGGTTTGGCTATCGGAACCTCGGCGACGAGTGAGCCGGCCGCGTCGCCAAGGCACCGGGCGAGTGCACCAGACACCGCCGCCAGCACCGCAACGGTGACCGTGGGTCCGTTCAGCTGGGAGCGGTGCCGCACCAAGGTGCGCAACATGCGCATGCCCGCGGGCCGGGTGTTGGTGGACAACGCCGGCCGTGGTCCGAGCGGAGGGCGCAGCAGACCGGCGCGGGTATCGCGCGATAGCTCGCGGTGTGCGCGAGCGGCTCTCGCGGCGCGCCAGGGCAGAAAACCCGAAGCCGCGGCGGTGATCTCGGGCACCGGCAGTCGCCTGCCAAAGAGCCGGCCGGCCAGCGCCGCACCGCGGGCACCGTCGGCCAATGCGTGCGCGGCCTGCATCACCGCCACCGTGCCCGGGCCGGTACCGCCCGGGAGGTCGCGCACCGGCGAGAAGACGTGCAGACGCCACGGTGCCCGGCGGGTGTCCAGCTGATCTTCGGTAAGCCGGACCACGGCGTCCAGGCAGCCCTGCCAGCTCTTGTCGTCGAGTTGGTGGCGCAGGACCCGGTCGTATTCGACGGTGGTGGGCACCCACCGGGGGTAGGTCAGCCGCGATCCATCCTCGACGCGGGTCGCCAATGCTGGGCAGGTCTGCGCCCGATCGCGGACTTCGCTGATCGCATGCTCGAAATCCGTTGGCGCACCGTCGAATGCATAAATTATGAACTCGTCATTGGGCACCTTGGCCGACATCCAGTAAAACTGCGCGTCGACCGCCGCCATCCGATTTGGCATGCCTGCATCCTAGGGATAGCGCGGTTTATCCAGAGTTGGGCTTTTATCCACAGACGGGGTCGCGTCGGTCTGCGCCAACCCGTACTCGGCATTCCGACCATGCCGGGCCTAACCCCGAGGTATGCAGCGCCGTCATGTTCCAATGCGTCCCGCAACGCCAGCGGCGCTTACCTCGTGCGGCTGTCGACATGAAGCTGTCTCAGCGCGGCGTCCCCCAGCATTACCGACAACACTGCCAGAAGCACGCCCCCGACGACGTCACTGAGCCAGTGGAGACCAAGATACAACCGGCTGAACGCAACGATCAGCACACCGGCAACCACCAACGCTGCGAGCAAGCCGCGCATAGCGCGGCTGCGTCCGATCCCGATGTGTACGGCGATGATTCCGAGCAGTGCGCCGGTGCCCGCCACGTGGCCGGACGGAAACGTATGGTGATCGGTACTCAAAAGCGGTGATGCTAGGACCTCGGCGTGCGTCAGTGGGCGGTAAACGACCGCCTTGATCGCGATCTCGGCGAGGACAGTCCCGCCGACTGTGGCAATCACGATGACTACCGGCCACACTGAGCGAGCACGCCAAGACAGTAGCGCTCCGCCGATTAGTCCGGCCGCTGCGAGCACAGTGGGTCTGCCCAGACGCGCGGTCTTCAACGAAGCTTCATCAAGCCCGTGGGATCGGTGGATGGCTTTTCCGATCCAAGTTGCGGTGGGGGCGTCGCACGCGGTTACCCATCCATGGGCATGCACCCCGATCGCGAGCGCTGTGAGCGCCGTCAGGAGCCCGACGACGACAAACGCCGCTGCCCTTTTACCGTGACAAAACATCGCGCCAGCCAACTAGTAACAGCGCGATCCCGACGGGCACGATGGTGGTGATGGTGTTTTGGATGACTCGCATTCTCCAACACAGCACTAAGGCCGCCGATCAGCACCCTGGATGGTGCTGCTGACCCCGCACCAACCCCTGCCACCACTCCGAGAAAACTGCCAGGCGACGGGGACGGCGGGCACCCTCCCGTCGAGCGGAGAGGGCTGAAAGATTGCACATGGCGACAGTCGAGACGATCAATTTCCCGTACCGGGGCAGTAGACCGTCCTGGCGGCACGCACGAATGGGGCCACCTGCCCGGCCGCCAAACCCTGCGATTGCAGCTCGGCGCTGATCTGCCACATAGCTTGGGCGTACGGACTCGGGTGCGCGCCAAAGATCCAATTCCGTTGGGTGTCACGGGAAAGGCTATCGTCGTCGCACCGCTCATGCGCGATGGCGATCAACCGGTCCGGTGGGCCGATTTCCATTCCGTCGTTCGACAGCAACCGCAAAAACTGGGCATCTGGCGTATCGGCATGAGCGACAGCTCCTGCGACCAATACTGCTGCGACGGCGGCAAAAACCGGACGGAATAGACCAACACCCATGGCTCAGTGTACCTGTACCGATAGTTGTCCGTGACCGGCGCCAAGCCCGAAGACGAAGACCCGGCTACTCGACTGAGCCGATGTGGTCGAAAACCAAATCGGCCACCCGATCGGGCTGATCGAGCTGCAGGAAATGTCCGGCGTGCTCGACGACGGCCACATCGCTGCCGTCCGGAAGCGCTCTGCGGGTCCAATGCGCGAAATTCGCTGTCATGCAACCGTCGTCGCGTCCGTGCAAGTAGAGGCTCGGCAACCTCGGCGGTGACGTCCAGTGCCGGTGCAGTTCGCGGTACCGCTCGGGCGGGCGGGTATTGCGGATGGTCGCCCGGTAAGGTCCCAGCGCGGCGCGCCAGCTTTCCGGTGTGCCGATGGCGGCGTCGACGTGGCGCAGATCGTCTGTGGCGTCGTAGTCAGGCGACCACCGTCGCCAGAGCCGCGGCAACACCCACGAGGCGGAACGCTCTGGCAGCCATGGCAATTGGAAGTACATGATGTACCAGCTGCGCAGCAGCTGAGACGGAATCTGAGCCAGCAGCCGGCCGGCTTCGGGAACCCGTCCCCGAAACGCCGCCGCCGGCGGCACCGACATGATCACCGCCTTGGCGAACGGGCTGTCCGGGATCGCGGCCAGGCCGTTCGCCGCTATCGCACCCCAATCGTGGCCGATCACCACGTCGCGCCCGGTGCCGCCCGCCGCCGCGCGCACCTGCAGCGCATCGTCCATCAGCGCGCCGATGTGATAACTGTGGTCCAACGGGATCGACGACGGCGCGTAGCCACGCATGAACGGCGCCACCACCCGCCAGCCCGCGTCGGCCAGCCGGGGCGCGACACTGCGCCAGCCGTAAGCCGTGTCGGGAAATCCGTGCAGGCACAACGCGATTGGGCCGTCGGGTGGCCCCCACGCCAGGGCCTTCAACTTGACGGCGGGAGCTTGGATGTCGATCCAGCGGGGTCCGGTCATCACCTGATCCTTCGAGGCGTCAGGTCGCCGTTCAGCGATTCCAGTCCGGCATCCGTCACGGCACCCAACGATTTCGACCGGGTGCGCTTGGCAGTGTCGATGTACAACTGCTTGCGGTGAGCGAAGTTGTCGGCGAACTTGCCGGTCGCGGAGTCCAGGATCCGCTGCGCGTCAGCGTCGGCGTGCTGGTAGTCGACCGTGCTGAAGTTTACCGCCACCTGCTGAGCCGTCTGAACGAAAAGATCGCGCTGAGCCTCCCGGTGCTGGGCCTCGAAGGTCCGGAAGCTCAGCCATCCCACCAGTCCTGCCAGCAGGGCTGCGGCGATGAGACCAACGACCAACGCGATCCGTTCAACCTGCCTCGCGGGCTGGATCGGCCGAAGATATATCACATCCACCGGGTCATCGGGCCCTTGGCCGGAGACAGCGGCATCGTCTGGCATGTCCTCCAAACTACGTCCTCACGCCAACGCTCTGGCCGCTGCTGCCGCTTTCTCGAGATCCGCGATGACGATCTTGCTCATGCCACAGAACGCCTGGTTCAGGGCCGTCGCGCGGGCCGGATCCGGGTGGTTGACAAGGTCATAGAGCCGCCAGCTGCCTTAGAGCGATGGCAGGATCTCGGAGAGGAAGTCGCCGCCGCTCGCGTTGATGCCGACCAGGTCGCCGAAGACGCTGGCGAAGTCGTAGCTGCCGGTCCCGTCTAATGCGGGGAAGGATACGCCGGCGGATGCCCAGCTGCTGTCGCCGAAGACCGAGGCGAAGTCGAAGTCGCCGTTTCCGGCGTCGGCATTGGTGAAAATGGCGGCGTTCGGGTCGGGGTCGACGACTATGGCGACGTCGTTGTCGCTGGGGACGCCGCTGGTGAAGGAGCCGGCCTCGGCAGAGGTGTTCACGCCGATGGCTTCGCCGAAATCGCCGTTGCTTAAATCGCTGTCGCTTAGGCCACAGGTTTCGACCCAGCTGTTAGTGCCGCTGGCAATGGCAGGTGTCGTCATTGCCGTATATGGCGCCGGCCGCGCTGTCAGTGCCGCTGGCAATACCGGTGTCAAAATTGCCATCGGCGTAGGTGTAACTGCCGGTGCCGTTGGCAATGGAGGTGTCGAAGTCGCCGAATAAGGCGGTGGCGGTGCTATTGGCGCCGTTGGCGATCGCGGTGTCCAAGGTGCCCGAGTAGGCGTAGGAACCGGCGCCGTCGGCGATCGCGAAGCCGTAACCCCCCGGCGTCGTTAAGGCGGTGGCGGTGCCTTCCTGGAACAGCGAGTACCCGTCGAACGAGATGGCCAAATCGTTCACGTCGGGAGTATCCGCGGCGGCGATCCCCGGCGTGGCGGCGGCCGCAGCCCCAACACCCAGGCCGACAGCTAGTAGCCGAGCCGACAAATACGGTTAACGCGACCCACGAATGTTTCCTTTTCCTGACCTGATCTGGCAATCACCGTGCGGTTACCGTACGTCACCGGGCCAACTACGTCACTCAGCGTCGACAAATCTACGTTGACGGAGCTATTTCTTGCACGGGCTCACAATCACTACGAACAGCGTCAGAATGCTGAAGAACAGTCCGAGAATGCCCCAACCACAGCGTGTTTGCTCGCCGGCTGCCCCCGGTAGCGACGTTGCCTAGCCCACCTCGGTAACGTCAGGCGGGAAACGCCCAGCAAACGGGACCTGAATCGGCCGAGGAGACGCTCGTGACTACCCTGCGCAACACTGGACGCACTGTCGAGTTCTCGGGTGCGCAGGGGCTCACCCTGGTCGCGGACGAGTGGAATCGCGGCGCCGACTCGGCGGCCGGGCGGCCGACGGTCCTCATGCTGCACGGCGGCGGCCAGAATCGGCACTCCTGGAAGAGCACTGGCCAGGTGTTGGCCGACGAGGGATTCCACGTGGTGGCGCTGGACAGCCGTGGCCACGGCGACAGCGATAGGGCACCCCACGCCGACTACGACGTCGAAACGTTGGCCGCTGACGTCATGCAGGTGCTCGACGCCATCGGTCGGCCGGTGATGCTGATCGGGGCGAGCATGGGCGGATTGACCGGCATCCTGGTCGCGGATGGGGCCGGACCGGACCGGGTCACCCGGTTGGTGCTCGTCGACGTCGTCCCGCGGTTCGAGAAGAACGGCAGCGCGCGCATCCGCGACTTCATGTTCAGCGGCCTGAATGGGTTCGCCTCGCTGGACGAGGCCGCTGACGCCGTCGCCGCGTATCTGCCGTACCGGACCAGGCCGCGCAGCCCCGAGGGGTTGAAGAAGAACCTGCGCCTGCGCGACGGCCGGTGGTACTGGCATTGGGATCCGGCCTTCATGACCAAACCGGGCGACGACCCGCAATTGCGCACCGAAAAGTTCGAGCGGGCCGCTGCGGATCTGACGATCCCGGTGCTGCTGATCCGCGGCAAGCTCTCCGACGTGGTCAGCCCGGAAGGTGTGCGGCATTTCTTGGACACCGTGCCCAACGCCGAGTTCGTCGAACTGTCCGACGCCGGACACACCGCGGCAGGCGACGACAATGACGCCTTCAGCGACGTCGTGGTGACGTTCGCGACGCGACCCGCATAACTCGCCGGTCCTATGGCGGCGACCCGCTTCGCCCGGCTCCGCCGCGCTTGCGATCGCCGGTCCTATGGCGGCGACCCGCTTCGCCCGGCTCCGCCGCGCTTGCGATCGCCGGTCCTATGGCGGCGACCCGCTTCGCCCGGCTCCGCCGCGCTTGCGATCGCCGCTGTCAATCCGCCGGTTTCTCGGCGTGACCGCCGAACTGCTTGCGCATCGCCGACAGCGCCTTGTTGGCGAAGTCGTCGAGGCTGCGCGAGGCGAAACGCGACTGCAAAGCGGTGGTGAGCACAGGCGCGGGAACTCCCTCGTCGATCGCTGCGATGGCGGTCCAGCGGCCCTCGCCGGAGTCGGAAACCCGTCCCGAGAACTCTGTGAGGTCGGGAGATTCGTGCAGCGCGATCGCGGTGAGGTCCAGCAGCCACGACCCGACGACGCTGCCCCGCCGCCACACCTCGGCGACATCGGCGATGTCGAAGTTGTACTTGTAGCACTCGGGATTCGACAACGGCGCCGTTTCAGCGTCGCCCTGCTTGACGCGGGTCCCAATATCGGCATTGCGCAAGATGTTCAGGCCCTCGGCGAGCGAGGCCATCATCCCGTACTCGATGCCGTTGTGCACCATCTTGACGAAGTGCCCGGCGCCGGTTGGGCCGCAGTGCAGGTACCCCTTCTCCGGCTGCGCGACCTCGCCGGTGCGGCCCTGGGTGCGCGGCGCCGCGTCCACCCCGGGAGCGATGGTTGCGAAGAGCGGCTCGGCGTGCGAGAAAGCGTAGTCGTCGCCGCCGATCATCAGACAGTAACCACGCTCGCGGCCCCACACGCCACCACTGGTGCCACAGTCGATAAGGTGAATTCCCTTTTCGGACAGTGTCTTTGCATGCTTCAGATCGTCGCGGTAGTACGAGTTTCCGCCGTCGATCACGATGTCGCCGGCCTCCAGCGTGGTGGCCAGTTTGTCGATAACACCGGTGGTGATATCACCGGCGGGCACCATCACCCAGACCACCCTTGGCGCGGTGAGCTTTTCGGCCAACTCCGACAACGACGAGACTCCGGTGATGTTGTCTTCGTGGGCCAAAGCCTTGACTGCGTCCGGAACGTGGTCGTAGACCACGCCTTCGTTCCCCGCATCCACCACCCGGCGAATGATGTTGGCACCCATTCGACCCAGGCCGATCATTCCTAGCTGCATATTGTCCCGTTCTCCTTAGTGGTGGTTTCGGCCAGCCACGGCTCTTGCCAACCGCGGTGACCGCGTAGCAGGTCGCGCCCGGCGTCCGGCCCCCAGGAGCCGGGTTCGTAGTGATGGATCTCGCCGGGGTTGTCCAGTAGCGGCTGCACGATCCGCCAGGTCTCTTCGATGCCGTCCTCCCGGGCGAACAGCTGGTGATCCCCGGTCAGCGCCCCGTGCAGCAGCCGCTCGTAGGGGGTGAGCGGCTCGCCCAAGTCCTGCGCGAACGAAGAATCCAGGTGCACGTCGCGCCAGCGGTCACCGTTTAACGCGGTCAACTGCAGGCGCAGTCCGGGATCGGGGTCGATCCGTAAAACGATCTGGTTGGGCTCGGCCCGCCTGCGGTCCGGCAGGAACGCCAGCGAGGGGACGCGGTGGGTGAACAACCGCACCTCGGTGACCCGCTGGGTCATCGCCTTGCCCGCACGTAAGAAGATCGGCACCCCGGCCCAGCGCCAGTTGTCGATCTGCAACCGGAGCGCGACGAAGGTCTCGGTCTGCGAATCTTTGGCCACCCCGTCGGTGTCGGTGTAGCCGCGATACTGCCCGCGTACGGATCGGTCGGGGTCCACCGCGGGTATCGCCCGCAACACGTCGGCCTTTTTGTCGTTGAGATCGTCCGCGCTCGGCCCGACGGGGGGTTCCATGGCAACTCCGGCGAGCACCTGCAGCAGGTGATTCTGCACGACGTCGCGCAACGCGCCGACCTTGTCGTAGAACTTGCCCCGGTCGTCGACGCCGAAGTCCTCGGCCATGGTGATCTGGATTTCAGAGATGGTGTGCCGATTCCACAGCTCGGCCAGCGCGAGATTTCCGAAGCGCAGGTACTCCAATTCGACCACGGGTTCCTTGCCCAGGAAGTGGTCCACCCGGAAGATCTGATCCTCGTCCAACACCGCGCGCAGTCGGGCGTTGAGGTCGAGGGCGGACTTCAGGTCGTGACCGAAGGGCTTTTCCACCGCGACGCGCGATCCCTTCAGCAGACCGGCCCTGGCCAGGCTCTCGACGATCGGCGCGAACAGCGACGGCGGCATTTCCAGGTAGTAGAGGCAACGCTTGGAACCGACGCGCTTGGCCAGCTCTTCATACAGCGCGGAGGCGGTGACGTCGCCGTGCAGGTAGGACAGTCGATGCGCCAGGCGGTCGAACACCGTGTCATCGATGGTTTCGCCGGCGTCGGCGATGGCCTTGCGGGCCCGGGCGACCACCTCCTCAGCGGTGATGTCGTCGCTTGCCACCCCTAAGACCGGACACTGCAGCAGTTCCGTGCGCTCCAGGCGGTAGAGAGCCTGGAACGTCATCTTGCGGGCCAGATCGCCGGTGATACCGAAGATCACCAGCAGATCTGAAGCGCTCTCGCCGGCATCGGCCAATCGGGACCTCCTTGCAACGCGCCCAACTCGATCCCGCCACGGGCAGCCTCAACCCTAAACACTGCAGTTCGCCTCGACAACCGGGAAGCGAGCAGAGGTCTAGCCACTTACGGCCGCGGCGAAACACGCAGCGCCGAACGTTGCCGGAACGTACACTTGCCGTTGGCCTTTCACTTTCCCGTCAGCTGCCTAGAGAGGGAATCATGCCGCGACGCGCCGCCGATCTGGCCCCGTCGCTGAGGAAGCCAAGACGGATCGGGGAAGATGCCTGGCATGCATGACCACCTGTTGCTCGCGGTCTATGCGCTGGTCGGCGTCGCGGTGATCGAAGCCGCGGCTCTGGTAGTGATGTGGGTGCTGTTGACTCGCCTCCGCAGCGAAGCCGACGAGCTACGGCGTCACGCCGACAACCGCAGTTGGCTGCTGTCCGGCGGCCGGGAGGCCGTCAAGACCGTTTGGCAGACGGCGAACCTGGTGCGCAAGGAGGGCTTCGGTGCAGCGGTGCGCAGCTCCATCGAGGACCTTGCCGACTGGGCGGAGGTGGAGCGACCGGACCTTGCCAGGATCACTCCGGACGGCAAGGTGGCAATTCTGTTCTCGGACATCGAGGAATCAACCGCTCTCAACGAGCGGCTCGGCGACCGGGCCTGGGTGAAGCTGATCGGTGAGCACGACAAGCTGGTCCGCAAGCTGGTCAAGCAACGCTGCGGGCATGTGGTGAAGAGTCAAGGTGACGGGTTCATGATCGCCTTCGCCCACGCCGAAGAGGCGGTGCGGTGCGGCATCGACATGCAGGATGCGCTCGAAAAGGACGCGGAACGCAAGCGGCACAGCAGGCTTCGGGTACGGATCGGGGTCCACATGGGCCGATCGGTGCGCCGGGGCGACGACCTGTTCGGCCGTAACGTCGCGATGGCGGCGCGCGTCGCTGCCGAAGCCGACGGCGGAGAGATTCTGGTGAGCGACACCGTGCGCGAGGCCCTCAGCGACTGCGAAGACCTCTCCTTCGACGACGGTCGAGACGCCGACCTGAAGGGATTTGCCGGCACCCATCGGCTCTACGCCGTCGCCGCCGCCTGAGGCTGAGGCTGATTGCCCGGCTTTCCCCCGCAAGCGGGTGGTACCCCCACCTCGGACCGATCCGGCCCGCATCGTCGCTGGGTTACCCGTCCCCCGCCTCGGCAAGACGCTGGTGCAGTCGGTCGCGGATCTCGTTGGGTGTGTAGGCCCTCCGTCGCCGCTGATCGCGGGCCACCAGCACGCCCCCGGCCGCCACCCCGACGATCCCGGCCAACCCCAGCAACTTCCAGATGGTGCGCACGGGCTCAGGTTATTCGCGAGTGCATCGCAGCGGCGGCCGTATGTGCATATGGTGCGGTGGTGGCAACGCACACGGTGACCCTGGACCACGCGCTGGAGGAGACCCGGACCGGCGACGTCTGGCTTTTTCGCGGACATTCCGGACCCGACCGCGCGATCCAGACCCTGTCGAACAGCCCGGTCAACCACGTCGGCATGACGGTGGCTATCGAGGATCTGCCGCCGTTGATGTGGCATGCCGAACTCGGCGACAAGCTCACCGATGTCTGGACCGGGTCCAACCACCGAGGTGTGCAACTCAACGACGCGCGGGAAGCCGTTGAGCGGTGGCTACATCGCTACGGGCAGCGGTGCTGGTTACGTCAACTGACCCCCGAGGCGGATCGCGAGCAGGAAAATCGGCTGCTGCGCGTCATCGCCCGAATGGATGGCACACCGTTTCCGTCCAGCGCCCGCCTCACGCTGCGATGGCTGCGCGGTCAACTTCCGACCAGGTACGACTGGGTGCGTGGGATCCCGATCGTGGACGGCCGCGTTCGCGAATCAACGCGGCGACGCCGGGCGGAGCAGCGCAAGGGCCGCTTCGAATCCGCGTATTGCGCGGAGACGGTGGCTGTCACCTACGAAGAGATGGGGCTGATCGAAACCGAGAAGCGGTCGAACTGGTTTGACCCTGGACGGTTTTGGAGCGGTGACGGGCTTCCGCTGCTGCCGCCTTACCAACTGGGTAGCGAAATCGCCGTCGTCGCAGGCTGATCCGGTTAACCTGGCCGTTGATCCGCGCGCCGGGTCAGTCGGCATACGGTAAGGCGATGACGTCCGCTCCCGGGTTCGCGGCGTAGAGCTTCTCGATCTCCGCGGAATACTTCTCCGAGATGGGCTTTCGTTTGAGTTTCATCGTTGGCGTGAGCTCGTCCCCACCCGGCTCCCACGGAGTGCCGACGATGAGGAACCGCTTGATCTGCTCCACGCGGGACAGTTTGGAGTTTCCCTCGAGTACAGCGGCGGTAAGCGTTTCGCGCGCGCCGCGGCTCTGCGCGAACGCGGCCAGCGACGGATCGGCCATGCCGAGTGCGGCGACCTGCGCTGCGACGGCATCACTGTCGAGGACGACGAGCGCGGTGACGTAAGGCCGGGCGTCGCCGAAGGCCACCACCTGGTCGATCAACGGAGACGTGGACTGGATCGCCCTCTCGATGTTGGCGGGGGAGAGATTCTTCCCGGCTTCGTTGATCAGCAAATCCTTCTTGCGGTCGACGATCGTAACGAAGCCTTGCGAGTCGATGGTGCCGATGTCACCGCTATGCAACCAGCCGTCGGCGTCGATCGCGTCGGCGGTCTTCTCCGGCTGACGCCGGTAGCCTCGCATCACGACTGGCCCGCGTATCAGCAGTTCGCCGTCGGTGGCCACCGAGATCTCGAGGCCGGAAAGGGCCTGCCCGACCGAACCAGCCTTGGTCGCGCCGGGTCGGGTGGAGGTCCCGGCGCCTACACTCTCCGACAACCCCCACACCTCATAGATGGGAATGCCCAAACCCCAGACGAATTCGATCGTTTCGACCGGGCACGGTGCAGCACCGATGACGCTCCATCTCACCTGATCCAAGCCAAGCGCATGGCGCAACTTGGCCAACACTAGGCGGTCGGCGATCTTGCGGCGGAAGGCAAGTGACGGGGGCACGGATTTGCCGGCCAACGTCAGGCGGGCGGCCTGGATGCCGGTGTCGAGGGCCCACAGCGCCAGCCGCCGCTTGACTCCGCTCGGCTCGTCGGCCAGTTTCGTTTCGATCCCGGCTTTGATCTTGTTCCATACTCGCGGCACCCCGAGCCACGTTGTGGGGTGGACGTCGGGCAGCGCCTGCGCAATCGCCCTGGGGTCGGCGACGTCGGTCACCTGCACGCCCAGGACCAGGTTGGCGTAGTGCCCGGACACCCGGTCGGCGATGTGTGCGTGCGGCAGGTACGAGGTGATCCGGTCGCTTGGCTGAATGCCGACGAGCTCGACGATTGCCGAGAACGCGGCTATCAGATTGGCGTGCGTAAGCTCGACGCCCTTGGGCGGCCCGGTGGTTCCGGAGGTGTAGATGAGCGTCGCAACGTCGTCGGGCCGTACGGCTCGCCACGCCGACTCGAAATCGAAATCTGCTCTGGCTTGCAATGATTCGAGGTGCTCGAGGGTAATGCAGGCGTCGTCGTCGACGTCGACGACGATCACCCGGGCAAGGTCCGCCCCGGCCGCTTTGATCGCGGGCAGAAAGTCTTTTTCGGTGATGACGACGTTGTTCTCGGCATTGCTGAACAGGTACCGAATTTGGTCTGGCGCCGAGGTGTTGTAGATCGAGAACGGGATCGCGCCCAGGTGCATCACGGCGGTGTCCGCCAGGTGGAACTCTGGACGGTTGCGCAGCATGAGACCGACCGTATGGCCGCGTTCGACACCAAGCGCCGACAGCCCGGTGGCAATCTTGCGCACGCGATCGGCGTATTGCTGCCAGGTGATGACCTCCTTGTCGCCGACGGTACGGAGGGCCACCGCGTCCGGCTGCAAGGCTGCGGTCTCCTGAAAGGCATGCGGCAGCGTGCACACCGGTATTCCGCTTCGGTGCTGAACCACCGTTGTGTCGACTTCGGTCATTCGACCCTCCGCCGCTTCCGGCCCCGGAGCTTCCCGGTTCCCCAGCATAGGGTGCTACGAGATTCGCAGAAAGGCGTTTCATCAGGTCGTCATCAGCGGCGAGTGTCGGCACGTAGACGGGACGTATCAGGCCGGAGTCCATACGCTGTTGTTCCAGAATCCCCAGCCATTGGCTGTCTGGTTCCACATCAGGTGGGCCCCCGGCGCCCAGGGCGGCGGAGGTGGCTGCGGCGGTGCCCACGACGGCGGGAGTCCCCACGGCCCGGTGCCCACCGGACCTCCCTGGCCCGCGGCACGCTGCCAGTCGTGGCAGTGATTCCAGTCCCAGTCGTAGATGCTGCCCCACCCCGGGTCCCATCGGTCGCCGGGAAACCAGTGATGGCTCGGCACGGGCGCCGCCGGCGCGAGGCCGTCGGCCAGCCCGAAAGCGGACAACGCCATCGCGCCACTGAACAACGCGCGCGTCGACCGCCGGACCCACAGTCGCGCACTCCCGCCCTTCGCTATCGCTCAAGACTGCTACACCGGCCGCCGCGCGGGGGGCGGAACCCATGCTTGCAACGCTTTGCGACCGATCAACTGACAGCCATGGGTGAAGGCCAACTGCTTTGCCGCCTGGGTGAACTCCCGATTGCTGACGACAATGCTCTTCGAGCATCCGTGGTGGCGTGCGCCGGAGACGACCTGCTGAACAGCTGCGACGCCGACGGAGGTGCCGTGGCGCTTGCACTGGATCGCCACCGACTTGCCGTCCTTCTCGGCGATCAAGTCGACGCCGTAGTCGCCCGTTACCGACGTGAACGTCACCTGCCAGCCAGCTCGCCGCAGGCGCGCGGCGACGTAGTTTTCAAACTCCGTCCCGGTCATGGCGTCGATCGCCGCCATGCTCGCGTCGGGGCGCCGCCTGGCCTCACGTGACAGCAACACAGCGAGAAACAGGCCCACCACGGCTCCGACCAAGCCGACCCGGACACTGTGGCCGACGAAGCCCGCGAAGACCCCGAAGTAAAGCGGCAGGAATACGTGAGCGATCTTCATCGGACGACGGCTGGTGAGCCGAGAAGGCCTGCCGCCGCGCGGGTTAACGCGGACGCCCGGTGCATGAGTCGATGATAGAGATGGTCGACGACAAATCGCGGACGCCGGCCGCGGGAAGCGCAACGGTGACCCGCTGAAGGGCATTGCCCAACCACGTGCTCTTGCAAGTGGGGACCTATGGCTCTCAAATCGGCGGTCCGCGTCGTGTTGGCTGGGTGGAGGACCGCGGTAGAACTGACCCGACAGGAGTGCCATGGCAAGCAAGCTCCGTCGCGAGTGAACGATGTCTACCCGATACACCAGTCGAATCTGGGGGCCGCAGGGGGCCTAGTGCGCCGGCTGTGCTGTCGCGGCGGGCTCTTCCTGCTCTGCGCTGGCCTGGGAGTTCTGGGCAGCACGCTGGCAGGCTGCGACGCCACTCAGCACGACCGCCCAGCGACGAATGGGAGTACCACAATGAGCGACCGATCCACGATGTCCGATCCCCGCGCCGCCGACGCGCAATCCGAAGAGCAGTGGGCCTATTCGGTGGGTGTCCAGAACTACGTGTTCGGTCTACCGCTGACGATTTTCGAGCGCGAACGCGGCCTGCGGCTCAACCCCGCCGCGCTAGAGAAGGCAAAACAATTCGCACCCGCCGCGCCGATCAACCAGATCGGCCACATGAAAACGCTTGCCACCGCCGACGATGTCATGCCCTACACCCCCAACAACGACACCGTGTACAGCGGTGCGCTGCTCGAACTGCGCGACGAACCGATCATTCTGAACGCACCGGACATCACCGACCGTTACTGGTCGGTCGAGGTGGCCGATAGCTACACCAACAACCTGTTCTACATCGGTACTCGCGCGACCGGCGGCAACGGCGGCAATTTCGCCTTCGTCGGACCTCACTGGAACGGAACGCTGCCGCCGGGGGTGATCGAGCACCGGGTCCCCACCGACGGTGTCATGTTCGCCATCCGCATCGGGGTTGTGCCCGGCAACGCCGCCGATCTCGCCGCCGTCAACGCGTCACAGGATCAGTTCACCCTGACCTCACTGAGCAACTGGGCCGACCCGGCCCGCCACGGCCATGCCGCCGCACCGAATCTCGGCACGAGGCCGCACTACGTCGGTGATCTGGCGTACTTCCAGACAGTGGCCGATCTGCTCATCGAAGACCCGCCACCGCCGGGCAACGAGGCGGCCGTGGAACTCCTCAGCCGCGGCGGGATCACCGTGGGGAAGCCGATGGACGTCAGTGCCCTCAGCGAAGCGACGCGTCGCGGGTTGGCTCGCGCCGCCGCCGATGGTCCACAGATCATGAAGTGGAAGGTCAAGTACCGCGGTACGCCGTACCCAACCCGGTGGAACAACCTCCGACCCGGCACCTACGGCGTCGACTACTTCGACCGCGCGGCGGGCGCATTGGAGGGCTTGTTCGTCCACGACCGCGACGAGGCCGAGTACTTCAGCACCTACGAAGACGGCGACGCCGCCCCGCTCGACGGCGCGAAACGCTACCTATTGCACTTCAACGCCGACCAGATCCCGCCGACACTGCCAAACGGATTCTGGTCGATCACCATGTACGGGGCCAACTTTCAACTCGTCAAGAATCCGATCAGCCGATTCTCCATCGGGGACCGGACACCGGGCCTGGCCCGTAACCCTGACGGCTCGCTGGACGTCTATGTCCAGAACCAGGCGCCCAACGGCCATGAGAGCAACTGGTTGCCCTCGCCACCCAGCGGTTTGTTCCGGCTGAATTACCGGATCTATCTGCCCGACGCCGACGCCAAGGACCCGGCAACCCTCGGCAAGTACCTGGCGCCCATCAAGACAGTCCCGTAACCGGCCGCATTAAACATCACGTGCGAACCAGGTTACAACTCCGCCACCGTCCCGGTTGACACGTACGGCAAGAGGTGGCCGACGGCGGAAGAGCCTACGATTCGAGCCGGAGCGACCGGGTCTCCGGTACTTTTCTGGGACATCTGCTATCGAAAGGATCGTCTTCATGTACGTCTCCAAAGCGCGACTGGCCGTCGGCACATCTGTGGTGGCGCTGACCTTCGCGACCCTCGGCGCTGGGACAGCCTATGCGATCCAGGAGCACATGGTTAACGCCAGAAACGATCTGCAGCAGGCCGCAAATGAACTCAACGCGGCTGAACACGACAAGGGTGGACATCGCGAAGCCGCGCTCGGCTTGGTGCAACAAGCCATCGATCAGGTCAATCAAGGTATTCAGTTTGGTGCGGGCTAGTCACCCGTGGGCGACGCAGATGCCGCAGCGATCCGAGCGGCGCGAGGTGACTGGGTCAGCAAGCACCTTGAGACATATCTGACCTCCGGGGGTACGCGGGGCCACATCATGGACGTGAGTGCGGTCGGGGGCCGTGCGCTGACCACGCACTGCTTGATCAAGTGTGTGGGTCGCAAGTCGGCGAAGGTCTATGTCAGGCCGCTGATCTACGGCAACGTCGGTGGCGAGATCGTGATCGTCGCATCAAAGGGCGGCGCCGACACGCATCCGGGGTGGTACTTGAATGTGTTGGAGAGCAACACGATCGGTGTGCAGATCGCCACCCAAGCATTCGAGGCCACGTGGCGGGAACCCGAAGGCGAGGAACGCCATCAGGTGTGGGCCTATATGGCTCACCTGTACCCGCCCTACCTGACCTATCAGCAGTCGACCAGCCGTCAGATCCCGCTGCTGATGTTGACGCTCGGGCGGCCGATCGACGTCTTCTCTGCGGAAGGTTTTTCGGTCAGGCCGAGGTAGAGGGAGCGGACTTCCCCCAGCTGGTGCTCTGGAGCTTTACGGATTTCGAGGCAGACCTCCCCGAGGAGAGCAGGGCGGTCCGATCAACTATTCAGAGCTCGATCCGGAGATGGGTCGCGTCTTGGCCCCCGCTGGTTGGCACCGGTCGGGTCGGCGTCGCTCACGCTGGATCGAGTGCGAGGATTCATCGAAATTGTGGACGAGTGCTAATCCCTCATCACTAACGGCAACTCCGGCAGCCACAAAACGCTCTGAGTCGCTGGGAACCCGGCCACCGGCCGAAAACCAGGAACCAGCCCAACATGCCCGGCCCGGTCGACCCACTCCTCAACCAGCACGCGCAACACCTGCCGGACGATGTGCCCGCCCCGGCAACGCATAGACCCCGCACCCAAACTCCAATGCCGGTGCGCCCTAACGCCAATCAGAAGATCATCAGTCGACATGGCGTCGCTGCCGTCCCGCTGCACCGCACCGATACACAACATCAACACCATGTTGGCCGGCATCTCTACCCCACCGATGGTCATTTGCTGGGTGGTAAAACGATGGCAACTCGGCACCATCGGCTCCAACCGTAGGACCTCTTCAACGAACCCGCGTATCAGTTCAGGCTGACGTCGAAACATGTCGCACAATTCGGGGCGGCGCGCCAACTCGAATAAGTGCCAGCCGGCGTGTTTGAACAGGTTGCGGCACGCCTCGAGAAAGACATGGCCGGACCGCCCATTCAGGTGCTCAACAGGCAACAGCTGCAGGCGCGACACGATGTCGAAAAGGACGCCAGCCATCGGCGTGGTCACTGCGGCCACCGCGTCACCGCCACCAGCGGCGGCGAAACGATCGATCAGCGCGGCGGCGGTCGGACGGAACACCGCCGCAACGTCATGAGCTGATTTTGGCGCGAATAGCTGCTCGTGAACCTGGAGGTCGCTTTCGGGAAGGGCACGGGTGCAATCCAACCGTGCATTGTCCAGATTCGTTAACACCTCCTCCCGTCCGACGACAAACACCCAGTTTGCAAACATCCCGTTTGCCCCCGGGTGTCGCAAAACCGGGCCGGCCTCTCGCGCCAGGCGCCAGCCCAAGCCGCGGTCCGTGCTCAGGGCGTTTCCCGCCTCGGCAGGAAAGACTGGACAGTCGGCAAGCTTCACATGCCCCCTCCTCGTTCTCAGCCGTGTGGCGCTCTAAAGTCCCGCAACGTCGCCACCATACCTATCAACGAATCCGCACCCTGAAAGCCTTGGTAGCGTCCGGTACTCAGGCTTTCGCACGCCGTGGTGCTGAGCATGAGCAAGCGGTGCGCGGGTCGGGCAGCAAATCTCAATTCTTCGACTAGACGTTGAACCGGAACTCGACGACGTCCCCGTCGGCCATCACGTAATCCTTGCCCTCCATACGAACCTTGCCGGCCGCCTTGGCCGCAGCCATCGAGCCGGCGGCGACCAAGTCGTCATAGGAGACGATCTCGGCCTTGATGAAGCCCTTCTCGAAATCGGTGTGGATCACGCCGGCCGCCTTCGGCGCGGTGTCGCCCTGATGGATGGTCCACGCCCGCGACTCCTTGGGCCCCGCGGTCAGGTAGGTCTGCAGCTTCAAGGTGTGAAAACCGGCGCGCGCCAAGGCATTCAGGCCGGGCTCGGTCTGGCCGATGGACTCCAACAGCTCGGCGGCCGACTCGTCGTCGAGCTCGGTGAGCTCGGCCTCGATCTTGGCGTCCAGGAAGACCGCATCCGCCGGCGACACCAGCGCGCGCAATTCGGCGACCCGATCGGCATCGGTCAGCACTCCCTCGTCGGCGTTGAACACATAGAGAAAGGGCTTGGTGGTCAGCAGATTCAACTCCCGCAGCAACAGCGCATCGGCAGCCGCCGCGAAGAGCGTCGTCCCGCCGTCGAGCACCTGTTGCGCAGCCAGGGCAGCGTCGTAAAGGGCTTTGCGTTCCTTGTTGTTACGGGCTTCTTTCTCCAGCCGGGGCACCGCGCGCTCGAGGGTCTGCAGATCGGCCAGGATCAGCTCGGTTTCGACCACCTCGATGTCGGACTTAGGGTCGACCTGCCCGGCGACGTGGGTGACGTCGTCATCGGAGAACACCCGCACCACCTGGCAGATCGCGTCGCATTCGCGAATGTTGGCCAGGAACTTGTTGCCCAGCCCGGCCCCCTCGGAGGCGCCGGCGACCAGACCGGCGATGTCGACGAAGGTCACCGGCGCGGGGACGATTCGCTCTGAAGCAAACATGTCCGCCAACGTCGCCAACCGCGGATCGGGCAACGCAACCACGCCCTCATTCGGCTCGATCGTCGCGAAGGGGTAGTTGGCGGCGACCACGTTGTTTCTGGTCAGAGCATTAAACAGGGTCGATTTACCGACATTGGGCAGACCCACAATCCCGAGGCTCAGGCTCACAGGGACTCAAGTGTAGGGAGAACCTCCGGTGGCACGCCCACAGGATGCTAACGAGGTCTTTACCAGCCTTTGGGTCCCAAACCGGTACGGTCGACGTGTGTCAGCACAGACGCGGTCAGGGGTGGCGGCGGATCACCGCTCGATCATCCCCTGGATTTCCGGTGTGCCGTGGTGGGCCGCGGTGGTGATCGCGGTGACCGGCTGTGCTGTCGGCTTTGCCTTCGACGCCGGATCCGGCAAGGAGCTGACCACCGTCTTCTCCGGGTTATACGTGGCGGGTTGTGTGGCTGCGGTGCTGGCCGTGCGCCAGTCCGGGATCTTCACTGCGGTCATCCAGCCGCCGCTGATCTTGTTCTGCGCGGTGCCTGGCTCCTACTGGCTGTTTCACGGCGCCAAGTACACCGGCATCAAAGACCTCCTGATCAACTGCGGCTACCCCCTGATCGAGCGTTTCCCGCTGATGCTTTTCACCTCGGCGGGCGTGCTGCTGATCGGGCTGGTCCGCTGGTACCTGACTATCGCCACCCGCCCGCGCGCGACCGCAACGGCGGACGCCACCGACGTGGCTGGCGCCGACGCCGCGAGCGGCGGCGGACGGCTCGGGTTGGCCACCAGGCTGATGTCATTTCTGCATCGCGCGTCCACCGACGACAAAGCGGCCAAGTCCAAGGCGCGCCGCGTGCACGCCGTTGAGCGTTCCACCAGATCCGCCTCGGCCGACCGCGCAAGAACGGGCAGGAGCCCGGCAGCAACGCGGGCGCGGCGTCCTAGGCCCCCGGTGGATGACGGGACCGATCCAGCCCGGCGTCGACGCCCGACACGGCCCCGCGACCCCGATGCCGCCGAGCCGCCCCGTCGCACCAGGTTGCCGCGCGATCCCGACCTGCGTGGGCGGCCGCCCCGGGAAATCCGCCGCGACCCGCACGCGCGCGGAGTTCGCCCGACCGGCCGCAGCAGCCGCTTCGACCCCTACGAGCCCGCGGAGCCGTTCGAACCCGCCCCGCCGCCCGCGCCGCGTCGCCGGTCCATGGCCAACGGAGCCACCGCGACACACCACCCCATCTCGCAGGTCCGGTACCGGACGCCGAACGGAGCCGAGGAGCACAACGAGCCGTCCCGTGCTCGTCGGCCGCGCACCAGCGCAGCCGACTCCTGGGACTACGACGTCTAAGCGCCGCGCGCGCGCCTGATTTCCCGCGGCAGCGCGAACACCAACGTCTCGTTGGCTGTCGTCACGGGCTGCACCACGCCATAGCCGTACTCGGCCAATCGATCCAGCACCCCACGCACGAGCACCTCCGGCACCGACGCGCCGGAGGTGACCCCAACCGTGGTGACCCCGTCCAGCCACGCCGGGTCGATGTCGTCGGCGTAGTCGACCAGGTGCGCCGCCGACGACCCGGCGCCGAGCGCGACCTCCACCAACCGCACCGAGTTCGACGAGTTGCGTGACCCGACGACGATCACCAGCTCACACTCGGGCGCCATGGCCTTGACCGCGACCTGGCGATTCTGGGTGGCGTAGCAGATGTCATCGCTGGGCGGGTCCTGCAGTTTCGGGAAGCGCGCCCGCAGCCGCTGCACGGTCTCCATCGTCTCGTCGACAGACAGCGTGGTCTGCGACAACCAGATCACCTTGTCCTCGTCGCGTACCGTCACGCTGTCGACGGCCTCAGGACCGTCGACCAGTTGCACGTGGTCCGGGGCTTCCCCGGCGGTGCCCACGACCTCCTCGTGACCCTCGTGACCGATGAGCAGAATGTCGTAGTCGTCGCGGGCGAAACGCTTGGCCTCGTTGTGCACCTTGGTGACCAACGGGCAGGTGGCGTCGATCACGTTCAGCTTCCGCTCGGCGGCCGACGCATGCACGGTCGGTGCGACGCCGTGGGCGGAGAACACCACAATGGCACCCTCGGGCACCTCGTCGGTCTCGTCGACGAACACCGCCCCGGCCTTGGCCAGGGTCTCCACCACGTGGCGGTTGTGCACGATCTCATGGCGGACATAGACGGGCGCGCCGTGTTTTTCCAGCGCACGCTCAACCGTCTCGACGGCGCGGTCCACGCCGGCGCAGTATCCGCGTGGCTCGGCCAGCAGCACCCGCTTGCCGGTCACCGGCTCGGTCGCCGAGCTGGAAGCGCCCTGCCTGATGCCAATGTTCGGGCCCATGTTCACGGTTGGCGGCATGGCATCCAGGCTACTGGTCGCGCGGTCAGCTTGGAGTTGACCGCCGGTTAAGGCAGGCTTGACGTTATGGCTACTGCACCGTATGGGGTCCGGCTGCTGGTGGGTGCGGCGACCATGGCCGTCGAAGAGACGATCAGGCTGCCGAAGACCATCCTGATGTATCCGATGACGCTGGTCAGTCAGGCCGCGGCCGTCGTGATGCGGTTCCAGCAAAACGTGGCGGAGCTGGTGATCAAAGGCGACTCCACCCTGGAGCACATCTTCCCGCCCAAGGACGAGCAGCCGGAGTGGGCGACGTTCGATGAGGACCTGCCCGACGACGATGACGACGACACCGCCGGCGAGCGCCGGGCAGAGGGACGGTTCGCGCTGTACTCGACCCCTGACGCGGCCACCGGGCCGGCGGGCGCCCCCCAGACGCGGCCTGCCGCACGGGCGAAGCGGACGGTGCCCGCGCCCGAGGTGGCCGAGGAGCTGGATTACGAGAAGTTGACCCTGGCCCAGCTGCGGGCCAGGCTGCAGTCGCTCGACGTCGACGAGCTCGAAGCCCTGCTCGCCTACGAGGAAGCCACCAAAGGACGTGCGCCGTTCCAGACGCTGCTGGCCAACAGGATCACGCGCGCGACGACGAAGTGACCGCCAACACCGCCGGCGCACCGGTCGGATCGGGGAATTCGGCGGAGAACCCGTATCCGGTCCGCGCGGTGGCGATCCGCATCGCCGGCTGGATCGACAGACTGGGCACGGTCTGGGTCGAAGGCCAGCTGACCCAAATCAACATCCGGCCGGGCACCCGGACGGTCTTCATGGTGCTGCGTGATCCGGCCGCCGACATGTCGCTGACCGTGACCGCTTCGCGCGACCTGGTGGACAGTGCGCCGGTCAAGCTCGTCGAGGGCGTACAAGTCGTGGTGTGCGGAAAGCCGAACTTCTTCACCGGCCGAGGCACCCTGACGTTGCGGCTCAGCGAAATTCGCGCGGTCGGCATCGGTGAACTGTTGGCCCGCATCGAGCGGCTGCGCCAGTTACTGGCGGCCGAAGGCCTCTTCGACCCGCGACTCAAACGGCCGATCCCGTTCCTGCCCAACACGGTTGGGCTGATCACCGGCCGGGCCAGCGCCGCCGAGCGCGATGTGACGACGGTGGCCGCCGCGCGTTGGCCCGCGGTGCGGTTCGCCATCCGCACCACCGCGGTCCAAGGGCCCACCGCCGTGTCCCAGATCGTCGCGGCGTTAAGGGAATTGGACAGCGACCCCGATGTCGATGTCATCGTGGTGGCCCGCGGCGGCGGCAGCGTGGAGGACTTGCTGCCGTTCTCCGACGAGACGCTGTGCCGGGCGATCGCTGCGTGCCGCACGCCGGTCGTCAGCGCAGTGGGTCACGAGCCCGACAACCCGCTCTGCGATTTGGTCGCCGACCTGCGCGCCGCCACTCCCACCGACGCCGCCAAGAAGATCGTCCCGGACACCGCGGCGGAGCAGTTGCTGCTCAACGACCTGCGTCGGCGCAGCGCCCATGCGCTGCGCAACTGGGTGGGTCGTGAGGAGCGCGTGCTCGCGCAGCTGCGCAGCCGACCGGTGTTGGCCGAGCCGTTGGCGGCGCTGGCGGTGCGCGCCGACGAGGTTCACCGCGCCCGGTCTGCGGCGCGCCGCGACATCACCCGCCTCATCGACGTGCAGGCCGAGCGCGTCGGACACCTATCGGCCCGGCTGGCCACGTTGGGTCCGGCGGCCACCCTCGCGCGCGGCTACGCCGTGGTGCAGACGGTCGCCGCCGCGGGCCCCGGCGCGGTGCTGCGGTCTGTCGACGATGCCCCGGCGGGGACCAGGTTGCGGGTGCGGGTGGCCGACGGCGCGATCGCCGCGGTGAGCGAGGGATCAGCCGATGGCGAGTGACGAGGCTACACCTATTAGTCAGCTCGGGTATGAAGAATGCCGAGACGAATTGGTCGAGGTCGTGCGGCTTCTGGAGCAGGGCGGGCTGGACCTCGATGCATCGCTGGCACTCTGGGAAAGAGGCGAACAGCTGGCAAAACGCTGCGAGGAGCACTTAGCTGGCGCACGCCAGCGGGTCATCGAGGCATTGGCTGCCGGCGAGTCCGCCGATTCTTGACATCGAAACCATTTTGCGGGGCTTTATTCGGAACTGAAACACGTTTCAGTTATTCTCGCCAGCATGGCTGACATTACTGGAACATCGCCGACCGCCCGGCTGGGCCGGGTGCTGGTCACCGGCGGCTCGGGGTTCGTCGGCGCCAATCTGGTGACCACCCTGCTCGACCGCGGATACCAGGTGCTGTCCTTCGACCGGGCGCCCTCGCCGCTGCCCGCCCAGCCGGGCGTGGAGGTGCTCCAGGGCGACATCTGCGACCGGGACATCGTCGCAGGCGCGGTCGCCGGCGTCGACACCGTCTTCCACACGGCGGCGCTCATCGAGCTGATGGGCGGTGCATCGGTCACCGCGGAGTACCGTCAGCGCAGTTTTGCGGTCAACGTCGACGGAACGAAGAACCTCGTGCACGCCGCGCAGGCCGCCGGGGTGAAACGCTTCGTCTACACGTCGTCGAACAGCGTGGTGATGGGTGGTCAGCGCATCGCCGGCGGCGACGAGACGTTGCCCTACACCGACCGGTTCACCGACCTCTACACCGAGACCAAAGTGATCGCCGAGCGATTTGTGTTGTCCCAGAACGGGATCGACGGCATGCTGACATGCGCGATCCGTCCGAGCGGAATCTGGGGCCGCGGCGATCAGACGATGTTCCGCAAGGTGTTCGAAAGCGTGCTGGCCGGCCACGTCAAGGTACTGGTCGGCCGCAAGGCCGCCCGCCTGGACAACTCCTACGTGCACAACCTGATTCACGGCTTCATCCTGGCCGCCGAACACCTGGTGCCCGGTGGGACCGCGCCCGGCCAGGCGTATTTCATCAACGACGCCGAGCCGATCAACATGTTCGAGTTCGCCCGGCCGGTGGTGGCGGCATGTGGCCAGCGCCTGCCCCGGCTGCGGGTATCGGGCGCCGTCGTCCGCGCGACGATGCTGGGTTGGCAGCGGCTGCATTTCCGGTTCGGGCTGCCGCAGCCCCCGCTGGAGCCGCTGGGTGTCGAGCGGCTGTACCTGGACAACTACTTCTCGGTGGGCAAGGCCACCCGGGACCTCGGCTACCGGCCGTTGCTCACTACCGAGCAGGCGATGGCCGAGTGTCTGCCCTACTACACCGCGCTGTTCGACCAGATGAAAGCCGCCGCCAATCCCCGACCGGTAGCCGTTGCCGCCCCTGCTGCGGCCAAGTAACGGTATATTCCGCCGCGAGCTAGGAGGACGGCCCATGACCGACACCGTGCTGGTCACCGGGGCGTTCGGATTGGTCGGCTCACAGACCGTGCGACAGCTGCTTGCCGACGGTCGCCGCGTCGTGGCCACCGATCTCGACGTGCCGGCCAACCGCAAGGCGGCGGCGCTGCTGCCATCGGACGCCGTGCGGTGGGCCGACCTGACCGATGCGGATGCAGTCGCCGAGTTGCTGCGCGCCGTCTCGCCGGCGGTGATCATCCACCTGGCCGCGATCATCCCGCCGGTCTGCTACGCGCGGCCGGCGCTGGCCCGTCGCGTCAACGTCGACGCGACCGGATTCCTGCTCAGCGCCGCCGCGGCGCTGCCCGCGCCACCGCGGTTCGTGCAGGCTTCCAGCGTCGCCACCTACGGCGCCCGTAACCCCTATCGTGTCCGTGACGTGCTCACCGCGGACACCCCGCAGCATCCATCCGACAACTACGGCGCCCACAAACTGGAAGCCGAACAGTTGCTGCGCGCTTCCGGACTGGACTGGGTGGTGCTGCGGCTGGGTGGCGTGCTCACCGCCGAGCCGCGATTCGACATCGACCCGGACACCCTCTACTTCGAGGCGTCGCTGCCGATCGACGGGCGCATTCAGACCGTCGAGGTGCGCGACGTCGCGCGCGCCTTCGTGGCGGCCACCACCGCGCCGGTGATCGGCGAGACGCTGTTGATCGGTGGCGACCCGTCGCACCGGCTGGTCCAGGGTGATCTTGCCCCGTCCATGGCGGCCGCGATGGGTCTGGTCGGCGGACTACCCGCCGGGCGAAGGGGCAACCCGGACTGCGACGCCGATTGGTTCGGCACCGACTGGATGGACACCACCCGCTCAGTGGAAGCCCTGGATTTCCAACGTATTTCGTGGCCGCAGCTGCTCGCCGAGACGGCCGAACGGATGGGCTGGCGCCGTTACCCGGCGCGGCTGGCGGCGCCGATGGCACACGCGGTGCTCAAGCGCCGCTCGCCGTACTACCGTCATCCCGGCCGCTACGCCGACCCGTGGCGGGTGATCGCCGCGAAATGGCCTGACCCACAAACCGCGAAGGGGCCCGTATGACCAACCGCAACGCCGTCGTCGTCGGTGGCGCCTCGGGCATCGGCAAGGCGGTGGCGCACGCACTGGCGGCGGCCGAATGCCGGGTGACCGTCGCAGACCGCAATGCCGACAGTGCCCGTGGCGTCGCCGCAGAACTCGGCGATCCGCACAGTGCCGCGTGGGTCGACGTCACCGACGAGGGCTCGGTACGGGCTCTGTTCGACGACGCAGGCGCGCTCGACATCGTCGTCAACACCGCCGGTTTCAGCGGCGTCGGGCTGATCACCGACCTACCCGTCGAAGATTTCCGTGCGGTCGTCGATGTCTGCCTGACCGGTTCGTTCCTGGTGATCAAGCACGCCGCTCCGCACTTGCACGACGGCGGTGCGCTGGTGTCGATCAGTTCGCTCAACGCGCGCCAGCCCGCCGCGGCGATGAGTGCGTACTGCGCGGCCAAGGCCGGTCTGTCGATGCTGACACAGGTCGCAGCGCTCGAACTCGCGCCGCGAGGTATCCGGGTCAACGCTGTCGCACCGGGATTCGTGCACACTCCGCTCACCGAGCCGGCCACTCAGATTCCCGGCGTGGTCGACGAATACGTCGAGAACACCCCGCTGGGCCGGGCCGGAACTCCCGAGGACATCGCCGACGCCGTGGTGTTTCTGTGCACGGCGCCGTGGCTGACCGGTGAGGTGCTCGACCTCAACGGCGGCGCCCACATGCGGCGTTATCCCGACATCCTGAGCCATGTCATGAAGCTGGCCGCAGAGTGAATTTCACCGGCAAGCAGGCAATCGTCACCGGCGCAGGCTCAGGTATCGGCGCGGCGCTGTGCCGTGCCCTGGTCGCCGCGGGCGCCGACGTGGTGTGCACCGACGTCGACGGCGCCGCAGCGGCTCGCACCGCCGACAGCCTGCATGGTCCCGGCACGGCGATGTCGGCCACCCTTGACGTCACCGACGCGACCGCGGTCGCGGCCGCCGTGGACGCCGTCGTCACCCGCGCCGGACGGCTCGACCTGATGTTCAACAACGCCGGCATCGCCTGGGGCGGCGACACCGAACTGCTGACCCTGGACCAGTGGAACGCCATCATCGACGTCAACATCCGCGGCGTCGTGCACGGCGTGACCGCCGCCTACCCGGTGATGCTGCGGCAGGGGCACGGTCACATCGTCAATACCGCGTCAATGGCCGGGCTGACCGCCGCCGGCCAGATCACCAGTTACGTGATGACCAAACACGCGATCGTGGGGCTGTCGCTGGCGCTGCGCTCGGAAGCCGTCCCCCGCGGCGTGGGCGTGCTGGCGATGTGCCCGGGCGCGGTCGAGACGCCGATCCTGGACAAGGGCGCCATCGGCGGTTTCGTCGGCCGCGATTATTACCTGCGTGGGCAGGGCATGAAGACCGCCTACAGCGCCGATCGGCTGGCTCGCGACACCCTCAAGGCGATCGGCCGCAACAAGGCACTTCTGGTGAAGCCGAGGCAGGCCTACGCGTCGTGGGTGTTCGCCCGGCTGGCGCCAAGTCTTCTGCAGCGCTTGTCGATTCGATTTATCGCAGACCAGCGCGCGCGGCAGGCCGCTAACGCGGGTCGCTGATTCACGCGGTCGTAAGCTGAAGAAATTCATGATCACTGCGAGATCGAACAGGATACGACGCCCTCGGGTCATCGTGGTCATTGCGGTGCTCATGATTGTGTTCGGCCTCACTGAAGTGGCGACAGGACTCGATCACAACTTCTTTGGGGTCACCACCGCGCAGGGGTCGGCTTCTGCCCGCATCGGGGTGACGCTGGGCCTGTTGTACTTTGCCGCCGGCGTGCTGAGCTTGACGATGCGGGGTTGGGCGGCCCGAGCGGCGATTTGCTGCTTGACCGTCGATGTCGTCGGGCGCCTGGCGATGGTTGCCACCGGTCTCTATCCGACCGATTCGGTCAAGCAGGTATTCGCCATCGTCGCCGGCACCGCTTTAGCCGCAGTCTTCGCATTCTGCATCTGGCGCAGAAGGGATTCGTTCCAATGACCATGATTTTCGGCTCCGGCGGGGTGACGGGACCATGCCGTCAACGCAGCCGCTCGTTGAGAAACGCGACGACTCGTTTGCGCGCCTCGTAGGCCGGTTGCCCGTCGACCTCGCGGACCTCGTTAGTCAGCACCGAATGCGCCATCCGGCCGAAGCCGTGTTCATTGCCTGGATGCGAGTTGATCTCGATCACCTCGAACGCGTCGCCGAGTCGCTCTTTGAGTGTGGTGAACCGCTCGCCGGGCGCCATCTTGTCCTCACTGAACCGCAGACCGATCGCGCACAGGCCCTCACTGGCGGCACGGTCTTTGAACGCGTTCAGTTCCACGTCGCTGACTCCGGGATCGCGCCGCTGGCTTGGCGTCAGCGGAAACGGCAACGACGGCTGGCTGAGCACGGGCGCCAGCACGCTGTCGTCGACCGCGGCGGCCAGCGCGAAACCGCCGGTGAAACACTGACCGATCACCCCGACACCCTTGCCCGGCGTCGACGCCTTGAGGTCGCGCGCCAGTGCACGCAGGAAGACCGACACCGGCCGTTGCTTATTGGTCGCGAACGCCGCGAATTCCCTTGCCACACAGGCACGGGCGATGGTGGGGATAACATAGCCCACCGATATCGGCCGGCCGGGCTCACCGAACAACGACGGTATCGCGACGGTGAACCCGTTGTCTACCAAGTAGTTTCCCAGGCCCAGCACGCCAGGATGGATACCGGGTATCTCCGGGATCAGCACCACGCCGGGCCCCTCGCCCTTGCGGTACACGTCGTGGGTGTATCCGCCGCCGGTGAACGGTGCGACTGACCAACCCTCGAGGCCGGCTTCCGGTGCGCCCATGTACAAGATTCCTTTCCTAGGCCTTTGGAGGCCGCTTCTACCGATGCGCCGGCAACGGCGGCTGCGTTTGGGTTGCCGACGCCAGCGTACGAAACTGATCGACGTCGCCGGCACCGGTGATCGCAAGCTGGGCGGGACCGGCCGGGCTCGTCAGGCGCGTCGTCCATACCGGCTCGACGCCGTCACCCTGATAGACAATCCATCGGGTGCCGTCCACGTCGACGGTTCCGCTGGGATACATCGTTGATTTCGACGAAGCTTGGATCCGCTCGACCAGCTTGTTCTCGTCGGCGTTGCTCTGCGTCAGGCTCAGATACATGCCGGCGGGGCTGATGTATCCGACGGTGGAGGTGACCGCGTGCAGCCGCTGACCGGTGGAGGGGTCGGTTCGACCGTCGGGAATGCCGCCGCGGCCGCCGGAGTTGGACTGCCAGCCGTTGGGCAGGCGGGGCAACCGGATCGGGAACCCCAGCGTCTGCGCGTCCGCCCGCAGCGCGCTGGCGGCGTTGTAGGACGGCACCGGTCCACGATTGATGCCGCTCGGGGAAAACGCGCACATTCCGACCATGCCCGCCAGGATGATGCAGGCCGCCACCAGCGGCGCGATCGACCAGAACATGTCCCGGCCGTCCTGCAGCAGCCGGGGCTTGGCCGGTTTGGCCGTCGGCTCCGGCTGCGTCGTCACATGGACCAGTATCCCAGCTCCCGAGCGGCAACCTGCCTCTGGGACAATCGGGAACCATGACCGCAGGTTCTCGTCGTGAAGCCCCGGACCGCAACCTCGCCCTCGAGTTGGTCCGGGTCACCGAAGCCGGCGCCATGGCCGCGGGTCGCTGGGTGGGTCGCGGCGACAAAGAGGGCGGCGACGCCGCAGCCGTCGATGCCATCCGTCAGCTGGTGAACTCCGTGTCGATGCGCGGCGTCGTCGTGATCGGCGAGGGCGAGAAAGACCACGCGCCGATGCTCTACAACGGCGAAGAGGTCGGCAACGGCGACGGCCCGGATTGCGACTTCGCCGTCGACCCGATCGACGGCACCACGCTGATGAGCAAGGGCATGCCCAACGCCATCTCGGTGCTCGCGGTGGCCGACCGCGGCGCGATGTTCGACCCCTCGGCGGTGTTCTACATGAACAAGATCGCCGTGGGTCCCGACGCCGCCCATGTGCTCGACATCACCGCACCGATCGCCGACAACATCCGCGCGGTCGCGAAAGTCAAGGGACTGTCCGTTCCGGACATGACGGTGTGCATCCTGGACCGGCCGCGGCATGACCAGCTGATCGAGGATGTGCGGGCGGTCGGAGCACGGATCCGGTTGATCACCGACGGCGACGTGGCGGGCGCGATCGCGGCGTGCCGCCCCGGCTCCGGCACCGACATGCTGGCCGGCATCGGCGGAACCCCCGAGGGCATCATCACCGCCGCGGCGATCCGGTGCATGGGCGGGGCGATCCAGGCGCAACTGGCCCCCAAGGACGACGAAGAACGGCAGAAGGCGATCGACGCCGGCTACGACCTGGACCAGATACTGACCACCGAGGATCTGGTGTCCGGTGAGAACGTCTTCTTCTGCGCCACCGGCGTCACCGACGGCGATCTGCTGAAGGGTGTGCGCTACGAGCCGGGCGGCTGCACCACTCAGTCGATCGTGATGCGGTCCAAGTCCGGCACGCTGCGGATGGTCGAGGGCTTTCACCGGCTGACCAAGCTCAACGAATACTCGGCCATCGACTTCACCGGCGACAGCAACGCCGCATACCCATTGCCGTAACCACTGATCTAGCGACGGACAGCGAAGGATCTTGCCGATGGCAGACACCGAATACCGCATCGAGCACGACTCCATGGGCGAGGTCAAGGTGCCCGCGAAAGCGTTGTGGCGGGCCCAGACTCAGCGCGCCGTGGAGAACTTCCCGATATCGGGCCGTGGGCTGGAGCGCACCCAAATCCGCGCGCTGGGTCTGCTGAAGGCTGCCTGCGCGCAGGTCAACAAGGACCTTGGGTTGCTGGCGGCCGACAAGGCCGACGCGATCATCGCCGCCGCGGCCGAAATCGCTGACGGCAAGCACGACGAGCAGTTCCCGATCGACGTCTTCCAGACCGGGTCGGGCACCAGCTCCAACATGAACACCAACGAGGTGATCGCGAGCATCGCCGCCGCCAACGGCGTGACCGTGCATCCCAACGACGACGTCAACATGTCGCAGTCGTCCAACGACACCTTTCCGACCGCCACCCACATCGCGGCCACCGAAGCGGCTGTGCGCCATCTCATTCCGGCGCTGCAGGTGCTACACGACGCGCTGGCCGGTAAATCCCGCGAATGGCACACTGTGGTCAAGTCGGGCCGCACGCACCTGATGGATGCCGTCCCGGTGACACTCGGCCAGGAGTTCTCCGGCTACGCCCGACAGGTCGAGGCCGGCATCGAGCGGGTCCGCGCGACCCTGCCCCGGCTGGGCGAACTCGCGATCGGCGGCACCGCGGTCGGTACCGGCCTCAACGCCCCCGACGGCTTCGGCGCCAAGGTGGTCCAGGTGCTGGTGAAAGATACCGGGTTGACTGAATTACGCACGGCGGTCGACTCTTTCGAAGCCCAAGCTGCCCGCGACGGGCTGGTCGAAGCGTCCGGCGCGCTGCGCACCATCGCGGTGTCGTTGACCAAGATCGCCAACGACGTGCGCTGGATGGGATCGGGTCCGCTGACCGGTCTGGGCGAGATCCACCTGCCGGATCTACAGCCGGGTAGCTCGATCATGCCAGGCAAGGTCAATCCCGTTCTGTGCGAGGCGGTTACTCAAGTCGCTGCTCAGGTGATCGGCAACGACGCCGCCATCGCCGTCGGCGGACTGTCGGGCGCCTTCGAACTCAACGTCTACATCCCGATGATGGCCCGCAACCTGCTGGAGTCGTTCAAGCTGCTGACCAACGTCTCGACGCTGTTCGCGCAGCGGTGCATCGTCGGGCTGACCGCCAACGTCGAGCACCTGCGGGAGCTGGCCGAGTCATCCCCGTCGATCGTCACGCCGCTGAACTCGGCGATCGGCTACGACGAAGCGGCCGCAGTGGCCAAGCAAGCGCTCAAGGAGCGCAAGACAATTCGGCAGACCGTGATCGACCGCGGGTTGATCGGCGACAAGCTGTCCGAAGAAGAACTCGACCGTCGCCTCGACGTGCTTGCGATGGCCAAGGTCACCGAGGACTAGAGGTGAGCCGCGACGAACTCCGGCAGCGCCGCCTGGCGGTCGTCGAAGAGCACATGAATACCGAGGTGACCAAGGAGTTCGATCGGACCCTGGCCACATTCAACGGGCATCCACGTTACGAGATCATGGCCACCGGGCAGGTGTTCGACGGCGACGACGAAGTCATGGGCTACTACCGGACCACCCGGACGGCGTTCCCCGACCAGCGCCACGCCAACGTGCGCTACCACTTCAGCGACGACGCGGTGATCACCGAATTCGACTTGCTGGGCACCAATCTCGGCGAGTTCTATGGCCTGCCGCCCACCGGCAAAGCTTTTCAGGTGCCGATCATCGCGGTATTCTTCTTCGACGGCGACCGAATCATCAACGAGCGCATCTACTTTGACAGCGCCAGCCTGGTCAGCCAGATCGGCCGAAGCGAGCTTCTGGCGTTTGCCGCCTCCGGTGAGCTGCCGGGGCAGGCTTAGCGTGAGGCAGCGACCGGCTGGCGGCTAGCGTTTTCCGGCAATCCCGGCAAGTATCCGGTCGAGTGCACGCATCGCCTCGTTACGTGTGTCGTTTGGGTTTGCTGATCGACCGATGAGCATCGCAGCCTCGTTCAGGGCGCTGACCAGCATGTGCGCGAGTGTGTCGACTGGGCCAGACTCGATGGCTCCCTCCTGGATCGCGCGCCGGATACCTAGCTTGACCAATCCCAGTCCGTGGCGTCCGTCGAGTTCGCGCAACTGAGCCCAGCCGAGCACTGACGGGGCATCGGTGAGCAGGATCTGGCGCACGTCGTCCTGTGCGGACACCTCGAGGAATGCGCGGCATCCGGCAACCAGGCGAGTCCACGCGTCAGGCTTTGCCTGTGCTGCGCCCGCCACTCGTGCGGTGACGTCTGCCGCAACCTGTTCGCATACGGCACGGAACAGTCCGTCCTTGCCTGGGAAGTGGTGGTAAAGCGCACCCCTGGTGACCTCTGCCTCTGCGCAGACGTCCTGCATCGCCACGCCGGAATGTCCGTTTCGGGCGAACATCTCCCGGGCCACGGCGACCAGCCTGGCCTTGGTCTGCTCGCCGTCAGCCGGCGTGGTGCGGTGCACCGGCCGCCGCCCTGGTGTGGTTGTCATGTCGAGGTTGATGATATCGGTCTTGCACTACCTACCTACTGTATGTAGGTTTCCTTTATGGATGCGATAGTGCTGACGCATGAATCTCTGGCCTTCCCGGCGATCGCAGCCGGCCCGGCAAACGGTGACCTTGTGTTGCTGCTGCACGGCTTCCCGCAAACGGCGCAGGCCTGGAACGGCGGGGTCGAGGCGCTAGGTGCGGCTGGGTGGCGAGCAGTGGCGCCAGACCTGCGTGGCTTCGCCGCAAAGGCTCTGCCTGAGGCGGTGAGCCGATACAGCCAGGAACGCATCAGGGCCGACGTCTTCGCCATCGCCGACCAGCTCGGCGCCGGCCAGTTCCACCTGGTCGGTCATGATCTCGGCGGCATCGTCGCGTGGGACCTCGCCTGCCGCTACCCGGACCGAATCCGCACCCTGGCCGTGGCGTCCACCCCGCACTTGGCTGCGTTCGCCGCTGCCCTTGAATCCGGCCGGCCGCCACTGCCCCCATTCGACCTGTTCCGCCAGCCCGGGATCGCCGAACAGCTGATGCTGGCCGACAACGCGGCCGCGCTGCGCGCCTCCTACAGCGGCCTCGACCCGGCGGCCATCGACCGTTACGTCACGCACTTCAGCACACCTGGACTACTGACCGGTGCGCTCAACCACTTCCGCGCCTTCGACTACGCCGACTGGGTGACGCTGCCGGCAGCCCCGGTACCGACGTTGTTCGTCTGGGGCTCGGATGACCCGTTCCTGGCCCAAGCCACCGCCCGCGCCACCCGCGAACATGTGACCGGTCCCTATACCGAGGTAGAGCTCGACGGAGTCGGACACTGGGTACCCGAGCTTGCCCTCGGGCAACTTACCGATCTACTCGTTCACCACCTGAAAACTTCGACCAGCTGACCGCCGCACAAGGTGCGTGAAATGTGAACGACTGCAGCACTTGCCATCAACACCGGTATCCGCGTCCACATAATCCGAGGCGCCGACCCACGTCGAAGAAATCATCTGATCTAGAGCCCGGGCAGAGGCGACCACGGCTGAGGAAGTGGCGGTGGAGGACTATCTCCATCCCAGATGCTGCGATCAGGGCCGCCGACATTGCCCTGCCCCCAACTGACGATCCAGAACGTGTGGCAAACATTCCAGTCCCATCCAACGCTAGGCCCCGGGGAGGCCGGGCCACCTTGCGACCCAGGGTTGTGCGCGTTCTTGGATTGCCCGGGACACCAGGTGTACGGACCGTCGGGAAGGGCCTGGGCGGTACCCGCTCCCGGTCCCAATGCGGCCAACCCCAGCCCGCCAGACACCACCACGGCCGCTGCTGAACCCACGATTCCTCGTTTCATAGACGTGGGATTGTCCTCCCCGGCAGCGTCGCGTGTAATGGGAATACGCACAAATCAGGAAGTTCCGTTCAGGTTTGGTCTCTTCGTTACTGTCCGGACAGTGAGCAT
>CAWIAC010000004.1:0-32571 GCA_963833935.1 uncultured Actinomycetota bacterium
CCGTCGAGTTCGCTGCCCTCGGCCACACGCATGGCGCCAACCATGAACGTGCTCTGTGCTATCGAGAACGTGCCCAGCACGTCCAAGCCCATCGCGGCGCCGATGAACCACGGTGCGGCCAACGCGACCGTGGAACGGACGTTCTCGAAAGCGAACCGCTGGGCAACCGCCAACCCCAGCGCGCGATCGTACACCCGGAGCACCATGGAAACGTCGGCGCGGCGGTTGACCTCGGGCAACACTCGCGGTCCCAACAACTCGGCCAGCACGATCCCGGTTTCGATGTTGATCATGTCGTCACGGGTCAGCACCGCCACCGCCCGGGCGCGGTCGGCGCGTGCTGCCTCCAGCGTCTGCAGCAGCGTCGCGTCCCCGAAGATCACCGGCACGTCGAGTTCACGCAACGCGGACAAGAACCGGTTGTTTTCGTTGATTTCGATGACCGCGACGTCGTAGCCGGCCCTGACCAGTTCGGTGACCACGCGCATCCCGAGCGCGCTCAATCCGACGACGATGACGTGGTTGCGCAGATGCCGCGCCCGCGGGCGAGAGGCCGCGAAGACGAAACGGCGCGACAGCAGCACGTCGGCAATGAAAGCGACCAGCAACGCGATGGTGGTCGCTCCGCCGAACATCAGAGCGGCGGCGAACAGACGTAGCCACGTCTCCTGGTGGGCGAAGCTGAAGTCCCCGTAGCCCGTCGTCGTGATTGTCTCGACGGTGAAGTACAACGCGTCGATCCATGACATCCGCGGGTGCTGGTAGTTCATGCGCAACAGCACCATGGAGCCAACGATGAGAGTCACGGCAGCGGCCAGGGCGGGATAGAACGCCGGGTTGAAGTCGTTGACGACGGTGCGTACCGCGTCGAACACTCGGGGTAACCGAACTCGTCGCACCCGCGTTCCGGTCGGCCGTCGGACCCTGATGCCGCGTTCGGCCGACTCGTCGGCGGTCCCGACCATCACCGCCCGGTCACCGGCGTGCACCCGGTGATCGCGGGCCGGGCAGACGTCTATCTCGCCGGGAGTCGATGAGTTCTCGCCATGAATCACCGCGACCGGGGCCAGGTCGCCGTAGATCTCGCGCAGCGTCGCCCCGCGCGTTGTTTCGTTGGCCGAGACGAGGAACTCGATGCCGGCCGCCTCGAATGGATGCGTCCTGCGTGCCAGGCACGCTTCGACCACCGACGGCGCCGTGAGTTCGGCGACATCGAGGATCGCGCCGGGCCCGTTGTCGTCAGCGACCGCCGCACGCAACACATCATTTGCCAGCCTGGCGACCACACGCACCGTCGGGTTGGCTTTCCTTGCCAGCAGGGCGATTTCGAGATTTACTGCATCATCGTCTCCGGCGCACACGACAGCCAGTGCATTGGCGACCTCGGCTCGGCGAAGTTCGGTGGCGACGCCGCCGAGCACGGCGGTGGGCAGCCTGACAACACTCGCGCCAGCGGTTTTCAGCTCCTCGATAATCGTCGCGGCCAGCGCATCGTCACCGCTGACAATGATGTGATGATGCATTCTCTCGTCCGCCACTCGGGTGTACCTGATCGCGATCGAGTCCAAGACTCCGCGCGGGCGGGCACCCGCTTTGCTGATTACGCTAATAAAGCAGGTTACACGACGGCTTTACGTCATTCGCCTGCAACACTTAGTTTTGCTGGTGCGGAGAGCCACTCATCATGCCCCCGGTGCGCCCCGAACTTCGCGGGCTGCAGACTCGGTGTGGTGAGCGCGAATTCTTTCTGGCACAACGTGTTTGCTCACGCCTCGAAGCGATAGCCCATCCCCGTCTCGGTCAGCAGATGGTTCGGATGGGACGGGTCATCCTCGAGCTTGCGCCGCAACTGCGCGAGAAAGACACGCAGATAATGGGTTTCCTTCGCGTACTTGGGACCCCAGACCTCTCTGAGCAACTCCTCGCGACCGACCAGCTTGCCGCGATTGCGCACCAGCATTTCCAGCATGCCCCATTCCGTCGGCGTCAGATGGACCTCCTCGCCGTTCTTGATCACCTTTTTCGCTGCGAGGTCGACAAGGAACGACTTGGTTTCCACGACGGGATTGTCGGCGCCGGTGGGCACCGCGGCCCGACGCACCGCGGCCCGCAACCGGGCCAGCAGTTCGTCCATGCCGAACGGCTTCGTCATGTAATCGTCGGCGCCCGCATCGAGCGCTCCCACCTTGTCCGACGAATCGGTGCGGGCTGACAGCACGATCACCGGAGCCGTCAGCCAGCCGCGCAGTCCGGCGAGCACCTCAATACCGGGGATGTCGGGTATGCCCAGATCCAGGATCACCACCTGCGGTGGATGCTCGGCGGCGGCGGTCAGGGCGCGCGCACCGGTCGCGGCGGTGATCACCTCGTAGCCGCGCACCGACAGGTTGATGCGCAGTGCGCGCAGCAGCTGGGGGTCGTCATCGACGACCAGCACCCTAGTCATTGGCGCCGCTCTCCCCCGCGAGCGGGAGGTGCCCCCACTTCATCGCTGCCCACACTGCATCTCCGCCGGCGCTATCACTTGCCCCGCTGCACTCCTCCGGGGGTGCCGCCAGGTCGATCAGAATGGTCAGCCCGCCGCCGGGAGTGTCGGATGCGGTGATGGTGCCGCCCATCGCCTCGACGAATCCCTTGGCCACCGATAGGCCCAGGCCCAGACCGCTTGTCGTGTCGAAATCGCCGAGTCGCTGGAACGGTTGGAACATCTGATCCGCGGCACCTTTAGAGACCCCCGGACCCTCGTCAACGATGTTGATCAATACCCGCGTCCCGACCTGACCCGCATTGACCCGCACCACGCTTGCCGGCGCGTAGTGCAGCGCATTGTCGATGACGTTGGACAGTACCCGCTCCAACAGACCAGCGTCGGCCATGGCAACCGTCCCGCCGACCTCCACCTTGACCCGGTCGAGGCTGCCTCGCCCGAGGTTTGTGCTGAGTCCCCCGATGCCGATGAGCGCGCGTTGCACGACCTCTTCGAGATAGACCTCGGTCAGCTCCGGCCGGACAACGCCGGCGGCCAGCCTCGACGAGTCCAGCAGGTTGGCCACCAGGGAGGTCAACTGATCGATCGACTCCTCAACGGTGGCAAGCAATTCGCCGGTGTCCTCCGGCGAGAACCAGACGTCTTCGGCGCGCAGGCTGGATACCGCTGCCTTGGCGGCGGTCAGGGGAGTCCGCAGGTCGTGGCCGAGCGCGGAGAGCAGCAAGCGGCGCAGCTCATCGGCCTCGGCGAGGGATTGAACCTTGCCGGCCTCTTCGGCGAGCTCACCTTGCTTGACAAGACCCGCGGCCTGCGTAGCGACGACCCCCAGCACCCTACGGTCGCGGCCGGTCAAGGCGCGGCCGGACAGCAGCATCCAGAATTCCTCATCGCCGACTTTCACCGCGGTGTCAGCGGAATCCACCATTGCGCATGGGTCTTTGCCCACGCTCGCGACGGGCTCGAAGCGACCGTCGACGTCGCGCACCAGGCACACCGCGCGCTGGGAGTATGCCTCCCGTACCCGCTCCAGCAGCGTGGCGAGATCGGCGCCGCGCAGCACCGACCCGGCGAACAGCGCCAGCAACTCCGCCTCCTGAGTCGCCCGCCTAGCCTCGCGGGCACGGCTGGCCGCGGCATCCACCAGCACGGCGATCGCCATCGCGACCCCCAACAGGATCACGATGGTGACGGCGTTGCTTGGATTGTCGACGGCGAAGGAGTACCGCGGTTCGGCGATGAAATAGACCAACAGCGCCCCGGACAGCATGCCCGCCAGCACGGCCGGTGCCACACCGCCGAACAGCGCGACGGCAATCACCCCGGCGAAGAAGATGGAGGTCTTTCCGCCGATGTCCAGCAGCGGGTCCAAAAAGCGGGTTGTGATCGCCAAGATGCCCCACGGCACAGTGATGGCGGCCGCCCAGGCCACGATTTGGCGAGTGCGTGGCGAAATCGACGCGAACGGTAAGCCGCGGTTGGCCTGCTCGTGGGTGACGATGTGGACATCGATCTTCCCCGAGTCGTTGATGGTGGCGGCGCCGATTCCTTCGCTGAAGAACCTCGCCCACCGCGACCGCCGGGAGGTGCCGAGCACCAGCTGAGTGGCGTTTGTCTCGCGGGCGAAGTCGAGCAGCGCGGTCGGCACGTCGTCGCCGACCACAAGGTGGACCGTCGCGCCCAGGCTAGCCGCGAGTTCGCGCACCTTGCCCATTTCGCGTGGCGACACGGCTGCGAGTCCGTCGCCGCGTACGACGTGTACCACCATGAGTTGGGCGCCCGACCTCGATGCGATACGGGACGCGCGGCGTACCAATGTCTCCGACTCCGGGCCGCCGGTAACGGCAACGACCACTCGTTCGCGCGCTTCCCAGGTTTCGGTAATCTTCTTGTCGGCACGGTATTTGGCCAACGCGGCATCGACCTGGTCGGCAAGCCACAGCAGCGCGATTTCGCGTAGTGCGGTCAGGTTGCCGGTGCGAAAATAGTTGGACAGCGCCGGGTCAATCCGTTCCGACGGGTAGACGTTGCCGTGGGCGAGCCTGCGCCGCAACGCTTCCGGTGTGATGTCGACCAACTCGATCTGCGCTGCTTTTCGAACGACTTCGTCGGGCACGGTTTCGCGCTGTTCGACGCCGGTGATCTGAGCAACAACGTCGTTGAGACTCTCCAAGTGCTGGATGTTGAGCGTCGAGATCACGGTGATCCCGGCGTCAAGCAGTGTTTCGATGTCCTTCCACCGCTTGTCATTAGCGCTACCCGGGACGTTGCTGTGTGCATATTCGTCGACTAGCGCCACTTCCGGTTTTCGCCGCAACACCGCCGCGATGTCGAGTTCCGGGAACGTGGATCCGCGGTAGGAGATGTATTGCGGCGGAATGACTTCGATGCCTTCGATCAGTTCGCCGACCTTTTTCCGGCCGTGGCTCTCCACGACCGCCGCGACGACGTCGGTACCGCGCTCCAGCCTGCGATGCGCCTCACCGAGCATGGCGCAGGTCTTGCCGACACCCGGTGCCGCGCCGAGGTAGATGCGTAATTCGCCGCGTCGCTGCGTTTGCACTCGGTGGGCATGCGACTCATCGAGGTTCGCCGCTTGTGGTGCCGCCGGCTCGTTGGTGGAGGTCACCTGGTCATCATCCACCGAAAAGTTCAGGACTTCACCGGGGAATTGCGGTCCAACTCGAGATTGAGTGCCAGCACGTTAACCACTGGCTCGCCGACGAAGCCGAGCAGACGACCGTGCTGGTTGTGGCTCACCGCGTCGCGCACCTGTGCAGCTTTGATCCCGCGCGCCCGGGCCACCCGGGCCACCTGGATTTCGGCGTAGGCCGACGAGATGTCGGGGTCCAGGCCGCTGGCGCTGGCGGTGACGGCGTCGGCCGGTACCGCCGGGTGATCAGATGCTGCACCGCGAATCGGAACGATCTGACCGGCCGAGTAGTCCTGCCCGTACTGAGCGCACTGGACCCGCACGCCCTCGTAAAGCTGCTGGAACTCCGTGGTTGGTGCGCTCCCGGGCATCGAGCAGGGTTCGTTCACGCTGACCACCTCGGTCGGATGGATCACGTTGCCGGCCGGGTTCCGCGGCCCGATCACCGACAGCACCGCCCCGACCCCGTCACCGGTGCAGAACGGGCGCGACCCGTCGACGTTCTCGAGCTTGCCGATCGCGAAACTGCGCGAGCACACCTGGGTCAGCAGGCTGGGTTTGAATCCGGCGGTGGACGGATCGGCGCCGGGAGCCAGCTTCGTCGGATCGGCCGGTGTGTCGACGATGTTTTCCGGGCCCAGGTTGGTGGGTCCTGATGCCAGTGGGTCGTAGCCCTTTCCGGCTGCCGACGGCCTGCTCTGGAAGTACTGCGGCAGTGGGTTGCCGTCCTTGTCGGTGAACAGCTGGCCGATCAGTTTGCTGCCGACCGGCTTTCCCGAAACGTTGACTATTGAGCCTTCCGCCTTGGCGTGCAACCCGGGTAGTAGCGCGACTCCCCAGACGACCAAGGGGTAGGCGAAGCCGGTGATCACGGTCAGCACCAGCAGCGCGCGCAGCGCGGCCCAGTGTTGGCGAAGCAGGTTGGAAATGTTCATGTCAGCCCATCCCGGGGATAAATTGCACGACCAGGTCGATCAGTTTGATGCCGATGAACGGGGCGATGATGCCGCCCAGCCCATAGATGTAAAGGTTGCGGCTCAGCAGTTTCGACGCGCTGCTCGGTGTGTACTGAACACCGCGGAGCGCCAACGGAATCAGCGCGACGATGATCACCGCGTTGAAGATCACCGCGGAAAGAATCGCCGACTGCGGGCTGTGCAGCCGCATCACGTTGATCACGTCCAGTCCGGGGAACAGCGCCACGAACATGGCCGGAATGATCGCGAAATACTTGGCGATGTCGTTGGCGATCGAGAAGGTGGTCAGAGCGCCACGGGTGATCAACAGCTGCTTACCGATTTCCACGATCTCGATGAGCTTGGTGGGGTCGGAGTCCAGGTCGACCATGTTGCCGGCCTCTTTGGCCGCGCTGGTCCCGCTGTTCATCGCCACCCCGACGTCGGCCTGAGCTAACGCGGGCGCGTCGTTGGTGCCGTCACCGGTCATCGCGACCAGCCGGCCACCCTCCTGCTCACGCTTGATCAGCATCATCTTGTCTTCGGGGGTGGCTTCGGCCAGGAAGTCGTCGACCCCGGCCTCGTCGGCGATCGCTTTGGCGGTCAGCGGGTTGTCCCCGGTGATCATCACCGTTCGGATCCCCATCGTGCGCATCTCGTCGAAGCGGGAACGCATGCCCTGCTTGACCACGTCCTTGAGGTGGATGACGCCGAGCACGTCGGCCTTCTTGCCGGCTTCTCCGTCTGTGCCGTTCGTTACTACACCGACCACCAGCGGGGTTCCGCCGGCGGCCGAGATGCCGTCGACGATTTCGCCGAGGATGTCGGGAATGGCGCCGCCCTGGTCGCGAATCCAGTTCGCGACCGAGCTGGCGGCGCCCTTGCGTAGCTGTCGCCCGTCGAGGTCGACGCCCGACATCCTCGTCGTCGCGGTGAACTCGATCCAGTGGGCGTGGCTGAGTTCACCGGGAGAGCGCTCACGCAGCCCGTAGGTCTGCTTCGCGTGGACGACGATCGAGCGGCCCTCGGGGGTTTCGTCGGCCAGGCTGGACAGCTGAGCGGCGTCCGCCAGTTCGTCGGCTGTGACACCGGTGACCGGGATGAATTCCGAGGCCTCCCGGTTACCGAGGGTGATCGTGCCGGTCTTGTCCAGCAGCAACGTGTTGACGTCGCCGGCGGCCTCGACCGCGCGGCCCGACATGGCTAGGACGTTGCGCTGTACCAGCCGGTCCATGCCGGCGATGCCGATCGCCGACAGCAACGCGCCGATCGTGGTCGGGATCAGGCACACCAGCAGAGCCACCAGGACGACGCCGGTGACGCCGTTGTTGGTCAGGGCGGACGTGTCCGCCACACCGGGGTTGTTGACCTTTGAGTAGATCGCGAGCGGCTGCAGGGTCGCCACGGCGAACACGAAGATGATGGTCAGCGCTGCGAGCAGAATGTTCAGCGCGATCTCGTTCGGCGTCTTCTGTCGGTTGGCACCCTCGACGAGGGCGATCATCCGGTCGATGAAGCTTTTACCGGGTTCTTGGGTGATCTTGACGATGATGCGGTCGGAGAGCACCGTGGTGCCGCCGGTGACCGCGGAGCGGTCGCCGCCGGACTCCCGGATCACCGGTGCTGATTCGCCGGTGATGGCCGATTCGTTTACCGAGGCGATGCCTTCCACGATGTCGCCATCGCCGGGGATGATTTCGCCCGCCTCGACGACGACAATGTCGCCTTTTTGCAGTTCTGGTGCCCGAACGTCTTCCTCGGTGCCGGAGGTCTCGGGTGACCAGCCTTGTAGCCGGCGCGCGATGGTGTCAGCCTTCGATTTGCGCAAGGTGTCGGCCTGGGCTTTGCCCCGTCCTTCGGCGACGGCCTCAGCAAGGTTGCCGAAAAGCACTGTCAGCCAGAGCCAGAACACGATGAGCCAGCCGAACCACGACGAGTCGCGGATCGTGAGCACGGTCGACCAGACAGCGCCGATCTCGACGATGAACATCACCGGGTTGCGCCACAGGGTGCGCGGATCGAGCTTGCGCAATGCGTCGGGCAGCGATTTGGTCAGCAGCGCGGGGTCGAGTCGGCCGCCCTGAACCCGCCCGCCCGGCGCCTGGCCGCCGTGGTGGCGCTGCGATGAACGGGCGGAACCGGCTTTGGGAGCCGTAGACGTTGGCATTTCAGTGAATTCCTTCAGCGAGGGGCCCGAGTGCCCACATGGGCAGGAATGTGAGGGCAACAAGAATCACCGTGACGCCGGCGACCATTCCGATGAACTGCGGACGATGGGTGGGCAGGGTGCCGGGGGACTCCGGCTTATGACCTTGGCGGGCCAGCGAACCGGCTAACGCGAGCACCAACACGATTGGCAGGAACCGGCCGAAGACCATCGCCAGGCCCAGTGCGGTGTTGTACCAGGTGGTGTTGGCCGACAAGCCGGCGAAAGCGGAGCCGTTGTTGTTGGCTGCGGACGTGAACCCGTACAGCACCTCCGACAGCCCGTGCGGTCCAGTGTTGAGCATGCTCGCGCGTTCGCCCGGCAGCGCCATCGCGATGGCGGTGCCGATCAGCACGATGAGGGGAGTGACCAGGAAATAGCTTGCGGCGAGTTTCATTTCGCGGGGGTTGATCTTCTTGCCGAGGTACTCCGGTGTGCGCCCGACCATCAGCCCGGCGACGAACACCGTGATCACCGCAAGGACAAGCATGCCGTACAGGCCAGATCCGGTGCCACCGGGCGCCACCTCACCCAGCTGCATGTTGAAGATCGTCATCATGCCGCCGAGGCTTGTGTAGGAGTCGTGAAACGAGTCGACGGCACCACAAGAGGTCAGCGTGGTCGAAACGGCGAACACCGAGGAGTCGGGAACACCGAAGCGTTGCTCGACACCTTCCATGGCCGCCCCAACCGCGGTCGGCACCGTGCCGTGGTGCTGCAGCTGCACCCACATCGTGATCGTCCAGCTGATCGCGGCGAGAACACCCATGACCGCGGCGATCGCGTAGCCCTGCTTTTTGCTCTCGACCATCTGGCCGAAGGTGCGCGGCAGCGAGAAGCTGATCGCCAGCAGCAGGAAGATCTCGAGCCAATTGGTCCAGGCGGTCGGGTTCTCGAACGGGTGAGCGGAGTTGGCGTTGTAGAAGCCGCCGCCGTTGGTGCCCAGTTCCTTGATGGCTTCCTGGCTGGCGACCGGTCCTCCGGTGATGGTCTGCTGCGCGCCGCCCAGCGTGGTCGCGACCTGGTCGTGCAGGTGGAAGTTCTGGATCATTCCACCGGCGATCAGCACGATCGCGGCGATAAACGAGAGCGGCAGCAGGAGGCGCAGCGTCCCGCGGACCAGATCCACCCAGAAGTTGCCCAGCTCATTGCTCTTGATTCGGGCGAAGCCGCGAACCACCGCGATCGCGACAGCTATACCCACCGCGGCGGAGACGAAGTTCTGCACGGCCAAGCCAGCCATCTGTACCAGGTGGCCCTGCGTCGACTCGCCCGAGTACGCCTGCCAGTTGGTGTTCGTCACGAAGCTGATCGCGGTGTTCCAGGCCAGCGATGGGGTCATCGGCGTCGCTGGATCGTGTAGGTGTAGCGGCAACTTGCCCTGCACCAACTGGAAGAAGAACAGGAACAGCACGCTGACCGCCGAGAAAGCCAGGACGCTGCGGGCGTAGGCGTACCAGGGCTGTTGGGCTTTGGGGTCGGCCCCAATCACGCGGTAGATGGCCCTCTCGACTCGCCAGTCCTTCGGTGAGGTGTACACGCGGTACATGTAGTCGCCCAGCGGTACGTGGACCGCTACCAATGCCAGCACGAGCAAAGCGAGGAATGCGATCCCCGCAAAAGAAGTGCTCACCTAAAACCTTTCCGGAAGGAACAAGGCCGCGACTAGATAGACCGCCAGCAGTACTGACAGTGCGAGGCCGATGATGTTGTCGTAGCTCATGCGCGCCGCTTCTCCTCGTCGCTTCGCTCCGTATCGTCGCTGGCGCGGATCACAGCTTTTCGACCAGCTTTTGCGCAAGGGCGAGGACGGCGAACACTGCCACCGTCAGCAGGACGTAGGCAACCACGGACATCGTTTCTCCGTTCGTGACAAGCCGTCAGATCGATCGGCGATCGAGTCTGCTATCGGCATGCAAATTTAGCCCTCGATGATGAGGTCTGGGAAGAAGCTAAGCGTGCTGTGTGCATAACGACGCGTCACTAACGCTTTCTTAACGGCGCGCAGGCGAGTTCGAGCTGTGACGCAGCCCACTCAAACCAGTGGCAGGCGCACCCGGAAAACGGTTTGACCGTCTGCGGATTCGGCGGACACCGAGCCGTAATGAGCTTTCACGATCGAATCGACGATGGCCAGGCCGAGCCCGTTGCCTGATCCGTCGTGCGGGGCCTTCTTCGCGCGCACGAATCGATCGAACAGATGCGGAAGTAGCGCAGGATCGATGTCGGGCCCGTCGTCGGCAACCGTCAACTCGGCGAAGGACGCGTCACTTCCCGACCGATGGCAGGCGATGCCCGTTGTCACCGTGACCCCGGGCGGGGTATGGACCCAGCCGTTGGCGAGCAGATTGCTGACAAGTTGGTGGAGTCGGTCGGGGTCGCCGCGGACCCAGACCGGCTCGTCGGGCAGATCCTTGGCCCACTGGTGATCGGGCGCCGCCACCGCCGCATCGTTGACCGCATTGAGGACGATGTCGCCCAGGTCGACGTCCTCGGTGCGCAGATCTTCGCCCTCACCCAAGCGAGACAGCAGCAGCAGCTCGTCGACGAGCGAGGTCATCCGCCGGGCTTCCGACTCGATACGGGCCAGTGCGTATTCCGTGGTCGGGGGCAACGCGGCGCTGTCTTGGCGGGTGAGCTCGGAATAACCCTGGATCGCGGCCAGCGGGGTACGCAGTTCATGGCTGGCGTCGGTGATGAATTGCCGCATGCGGCGGTCGGATTCGGCTCGGTGCGTCAGCGCACCATCGACGTTGTCCAGCAAGCGGTTCAAGGTGTGCCCGACGATGCCGACCTCGTTGTCCGGATCGGTGTCCTCCGGTTGCACCCTGGCGGTGATGCGATGTTCGTCGCCGGTGAGCCGGGTGCCGGCGACCTCTGCGGCGGTCGCGGCGACGCGGCGCAACGGGCGCAGTGCATATCCGACCACCAATGTGGTCAGCCCTGCCGTCACCAGCAGCGCGGCTACTGAAAGTACTGTGGCACTGACGATTCGGCGGTTTATAGTTTTGTTGGCCAGAGCCAGCGAAACCCCGACGACGAGTTGGTCGTCGGGGTCGGCGCTTTGGCTGCTCACCCGGTAGGCACCGAGGCTGCCCAATGTCACGGTGCGTAACTGGCCGTCACGCCAAGGCTGCGCCTTGATGGCGGCGATGACATCGGGCGTGGCCGGACGCGAATCGTCTTCGAAGAAGACCGCTGAGCCGATGACATCGCCATGGTGGATGACGGCGATGACGTTGCCTGTGTTCTGTCCGGTGAATCCCAACATCGCGTGCTCGACATCGCCGCGATGGCCTGATTCGCCGTGTTGGTATCTGGTGTACGAATGGGTCAGCGCATCCAGCGATTCGTCGACTTCGGCATCGTTCAGTGTGTTGACGTAGCTTCGCAGGCTCACTACGGAGGCGACGCCGACCAACAGCATCACAAGCGTGACCACCGACGACACGCCCACCACCAGTTGACGGCGCAACGTGCGCGCCCGCCACCACGGAGCGCTTGGCGGGGCGGTCATTTCACGGTCACCTCGGCGTTATGCCGGCGGGCGCAGCATGTACCCGACACCACGGACGGTGTGGATCATCGGATCGTTGCCGGCGTCGATCTTCTTCCGTAGATACGAGATGTACAGATCGACAATGCTGGTGCGTCCGGCGAAGTCGTAATTCCATACGCGGTCCAGGATCTCGGTGCGGGTCAACGCCCGGCGCGGGTTGCGCATCAGGAACCGCAGCAGCTCGAACTCGGTTGAGGACAGTGAAATCGGTGTGCCCGCACGGGATACCTCGTGGCTCGCGGCGTCGAGCTTGAGGTCGCCGACTCTGAGCGCTTCCTCCACCGGCGGCGCCTGCTGCTGGTTGGAACGGCGCAGCAGCCCACGCAGCCGGGCGACCAACTCCTCGAGGCTGAACGGCTTCGTCATGTAGTCGTCGGCGCCTGCGGTCAGGCCGGTGACCCGGTCCATCACCGAGTCCCGTGCGGTCAGGAACAGGGTGGGCGTGTAGGGCTCTGACTCGCGGATCCGCTGCAGGATCCGCAGACCGTCGACATCGGGAAGCATGATGTCCAGGACGAGCACGTCCGGCTCGACCTGTGCGAACGTGCTGACCGCCTCCCGGCCGTTGTGGGCGACCTCGACCGTCCAACCCTCGTAGTGCAACGCCATTTTGACCAGGTTGGTCAACGCCGGTTCGTCGTCGACAAGGAGAACCCGGATGGGCGATCCATCAGCCCTGGTGATGCGGGGCAGCTGACCCAGGATGGCCTGACGTGGCCGCTGCTGACGCGCGGACCCCGAGACAACTGACATGGTTTCCAATTCTTCCCGGCGCACCAGCGATTGTCACGGTGCACACGTTTATCTCAAATGTCTCGCCTATCTGGCGAAATGTTTGGCGGTGCGCCCCAAGTGTCCGCCATGCGTCCTGATATGCGACGTCATCACACGGCAGCGCACCAGTTATGCCTCGCCCGGCGAGCGCTGTGAAGATCGGGTACCGTACCTGGCAATTCGGATCTGCGGGAGGGCGCAATGACGGTCGCCGAGCCGATCATTGTCGTGCTCGGCCCCTGGTGCGGCGGAACGTCGGCCGTCGCCAAGGTGCTTCATCATCTCGGGGTATTGATGGGCACACGATTTGATGTGGGTATTCGCGAACTGGACGACACCTGGGAGGACACGGAACTCAGCCTGTTGTGCCGCAGGGCTTTTAGCGAGCCTGGTGGTCAGCTGTTGATGGATGTTCCTAGCTTGAGAGTGAAACTTCGAGATTGGGCCGTCAATCATCGCCACGCCGCCCGCACCGCGGAACGTCGGCCCGGTGCGAAGCACCCCGCTCTGTGCATCGCGGTGGATCACATCCGGGAAGCTTGGGGTCCGTTGGTGCCGGTCGTGGTTGACCGACCCGTAGCCAACGTCGTGGCGTCGCTGAATCGACTTGGATGGTGGACGGACGAAAAGGAGCGGGCTGAGTCGACAGCTCATTTGATCGCCGCCCGCGACCTCGCGCTGGCCGGCGTTGCGACGGTGCGGGTCGATTTCGAGGAACTTCGCTCTACGCCCGCCAAGGTGATCCGCGGTCTCGCCGGCGAGTTGGGCCTGGAGATAACCGAGGCTCAATTTGCCGCGGCCGTGAACAGTGTGGTGCCCGCAGCGGACGTCCCCCGAGACGATCCTCAACAGCGGCTCATCGAGCGTTTCCTGGCGGAAGCGGAAAGCGACCCCGACGATCCACTACCCGTGCACATGTTGGCGCAGCTCTATTTCAACGTTCAAGACTTCGCCAACGCACGCAAATACTCTGAACGGCTGATCGAGATCGGGGCCGATGAGGAGAACATCTTCTTGGCGATTCTTCGGATCGCGCAGTCGATGGACAAACTCGACGCACCGTGGCTCGACGTCCAGGACGTCTACATGCGCGCCTGGGAGTTTCGACCGACCCGCGCCGAACCCTTCTACGGCATCGCCCGGCACTATAGCGCCGCAAAACGCTACCGGCTCGGCTACCTATTCGCTGAACGCGCCGCCCAAATCCCCCTTCCCGCAGACGACATGGTTGTTCACGACCCAGCTGTCTACGCCTGGCGCGCCATCGACGAGCAGGCCGTGTGCGCATCGGGGATCGGCAACCATCCCGAGGCATTCACCATGTGCCGGCGCCTGCTGGGCCGCCCCGACATCCCCGACGATCACCGAAACAGGATTGCGGCCAACCGCGACGTGTCGGTTCCGGCCATGCTCGAAGCGGCTTCGCTATACCCAGAAACGTTGGTGCGCAGCCTTATCGACGGACCACGCGGTGCCGACGTCACCGTCAGCATCATCGCGGGACCAGACTGGTCCGCCACCGCGGGCACAATGAACTCATTTCTGAACTGCTGCACTGACGTCGCAAGTGTCGGCCGCTTCCTGGTGTTCGACCACGGCCAAACACCCGGAGACCGCACGATCCTGCGCGAGCGCTACGGGTTCCTCGAGTTTGTCGAATGCGCCGAAGGGGGCGAGCTTCGCGAGCACATCCGCGGACGTTACTGGCTGGACATGGACCAGGGCTGGCGGTTCTTCGCCCCCGACAACTACATCACCCGGCTCACCGCGATCCTCGACGCCGAACCCGAGGTGTTCCAGGTGGGAATCAACCTTGCCGACGCCACCAGCCTCACGGGCGTCAGCGCCCCCGAGACAACAGTGCGCCGGACACCGGATGGCGGCCGCTACGTCCTCACCGGCGTGATGGCCGACGGTCCGGCGATGTACGACACCGGGCGACTGGATCAGGCCAGCCGCCTTGAGGTTGCGGCAACTCTCGACGAAGTCCTGTGCATCAACTCCGCTGATTAGAGCCGGGGAAGCCAGATATCGTTGCGTGGGAATGCTTTTAGTGTCACGCCAACCGTCTCGACGACGAGCTGGGAAGTGTGTGCTGCACGGAATTGGACGGTGCCCCGGGCGGTCCGGTGAATGTCGCCAGTAGCTAAATGGCGGCAGAAAAGGTTGTGGCCCGCACACCCATCGGGTGTGCGGGCCACAGTACTCTGGGTGTTAGGCCCAGCTGCCGCCGACGGCGGAGTCGGTGCTCGACATGTTGTTGCCCGCGGTCTGGACTTTTTGGCCGTGGGAGTTGGCTTGTTCGTAGATGGTCTGGAAGTTGCGGCCCAACTGGGTGATGAACTCCTGGCAGGCCACCGAACCTGAGCCACCCCAGAAGTCACCGGCGGCCAGCACATCGCGCACGATGGACTGGTGCTCGGCCTCCAACGAGGCGGCCTGCTGGCGGATCAACGCGCCGTGGGCGTCCACGTCGCCGAACTGGTAACTGATCGACATTGCGGTTCTCCTAAAAGTTTCTGATGCTGGACTAGCTGGACAGGATGTGCTGGGAGGCCTGCTCTTGCTGTTCGTAGTTGTTGGCGTCGCGGATCAGTCCGTCGCGCACGCCGTGCAGCATGTTGACGATGTTGCGGAAGGCTTGGTTCATCTGGCCCATGGTGTCGTAGGAGGTGGCCTGAGCCGTTCCGCTCCAGCTGGCACCGGCGATGTTCTGGCTCGATGCCCACATCTTGCGGGCCTCGTCCTCGACCGTCTGGGCGTGGGTGTCAAACCGGCCCGCCATCGACCGCATCTCGTGCGGGTCAGTCATAAATCGTGTAGGCATATCTCTCTCCTTCGGGTGTGATTACTTGGTACTGGCCGAGATTGATGACTTGGGCAGGCGGCATCGCCTCCCTAAGGCGTCATCAGACGAACACCTGCTTGGGCATCACCTTGGGCTTGACGCCGTAGCGTGGCCCGGACAAGCCCATGCCGGACTTGCCGGCGGAGGCCATTCCCGGCATGACGCCGTTCATGCCGGCACCACCGCCCATACCCGCGGTCTCATCGGCGGCGGCGGTCCAGCCCGAGCCCGCCAGCGCGGTGTCGCCGACGGCGGCCTCTGGGGCGGCAGCAGACCAGCCGGCCGGCACCGACATTCCGCCGACCGAGGACGCCGAACCCATGCCGGCCAACGTCGCACCGCCGACACCGCCAGATGCGCCCGCCAGCGACGTGCCGAAGCCCAAACCGGCGCCGAGAGGGGCGGTGTCGCTGATGGTGACGCCGAATGGGGAGCCGGCGAGGAAGTGGCCGAGCAGTGGCAACGTCGCGGTCATCATCGCGGTGTTCCAGGCCAGCGTGACACCGATGTTGTAAATGGTGTTGCCGACGACCGGTACTGCGAACAAACCGTTTAGAGCGGACAACACGCCGCCGACGGAGTCCGCCGCCGGAAGGGCTGCCGCCGGGTTGGCGACCGCATTCGATGCGCCTTGCAGGCTGCCGAGCGTTTGGCTGAGCGCCGATGAGGCCCCGTTGTTGCCGGCGGCGCTGCTGACCGCCGCCGCTTGTTGTGACACCCCGGCCGGGTTGGTGTTCTGGGCCGGCGGGGTCAATGGTGTCAGCGTCCCGGATGCTGTCGAGGCGCTGGCGGCGTAGGCGTACATCGCGGCGGCATCCTGAGCCCAAAACTCGCCATATACGGCCTCGTTGGCCGCGATCGCCGGGGTGTTTTGGCCCAGGATGTTGGTCGCGACGAGCGTGGCCAGCGCCGTCCGGTTGGCGAGGATGACCGGCGGCGGGATGCTGGCAGAAAAGGCCGCCTCGTACGCCGCCGCCGATGCGGTGGCCTGGGTGGCTGCCACCTGCAGCTGCGCTGCGGTGGTGGTCAGCCAGCTGATATAGGGCTGGGCCGAAGCGGCCATCGCTTCTGACGACGGACCCGTCCACTCCGAGCCGGTCAGCTGGGAGATGATCGACTCGTAGGACGCCGCGTTCGAAGTCAATTCCGAACTCAGGTTGCTGAACGAGGACGCGGCGGCCATCAGCGGTCCCGCTCCGGCGCCGGAGTAGATGAGTGCGGAGTTGACCTCCGGGGTTCGCGCTGCGAAATCAAAGACCATTTTTTAATCCCGTCTCTTAACTGATCGGATCGTGTTTGAGGCTTAACCGGCCACCGTTGGCAGCCTTGGATTTCTAGACAGACACCGGCTTGGGAATCGACGGCATGACCTTGGGCTTGACGCCGTAGCGCGGGGCTCCGAAGCTGGAGCCGCCGCGACCGCCGTTGGCGACCGCCGGCATGCCGGCCATGGTGCCCGGAGACCCGGCCGACATGCCCCCGGGTGCGCCGGCGGCAAAGCTCTGCGACGCCAACGTGACGGGCGCGCTCCCCGCCGGGATTCCGGCTCCGCCGGCCCAGCTGGGGGGCACCGACATGGGACCGATGGATGACCCGGTGCCGGCTGCGGCCAGCACCGGCGCAGCGCCGAGGCCGCCGGCTCCGCCGACGGCAGCTCCCGGACTGACGTCTCCGGCCAAGGCTGTTCCCAGGCCACCGGTGAAGTCGGAGGCGGTCGAGGGACCCGCCAGCGCGGTCATCAGACCGCCACCGCCCATACCGATCAAGTCCGATTCGGCGGAGGCGAAGTTACCCACCTCATCGAAGCCCGCGCTGAACAGGGAGTTGTTGACGAGGGGTATGCCACTAATCAAGGCGGTCAGGGAGGAGATGGCGCCGGCGATGGGCGTAGCCGCCGGGGAAGCGGCCGCGGACGACGCCCCGGACGACACCGAATTCGCGGCGGCCTGGACCACGTTGGCCGACTCTGTCCCCTGGTAGGAGTTGGACGAGCTCTGCAGCAGACTCACGAACTGCTGGTGAATGGCCTGAGCCTCGGCGCTGACCGTCTGGTAGAGCTGCCCGTAGGTGGAGAACGTGCTGGCCTGCAGGGTCGACACCTCGTCGGAAGCTGCGGGGGCGACAGCTGTCGTCGGGGTTGCGGCGGCCGCGCTCTCCGCGGAAAACGAGTTGCCGATGCCTTCGAGCTGGGTCGCGGCTGCGGCGATCGCTTGGGGCACTGTAGTCACGAAGGACATATATCTCTCCTGGTGGAAAGCGGCCGGCCCCAACGGGTCGGCCACAGTGGTCAGTGTCGGTGTGTGCTGGATTCCGGCGTCGGGTCCACGACACTACCTTGGCGTAACCTGAGCGCGACCGCATACCGCGTTAATGGCTTCTTAACGTTTGGACGGAATTTTTAACAAACAGCAGTTACCCACCAGCCGTTTCGAACGCCCAGCCAGGGTTTCAGCAGCCCCGCGCTACATTCGTTGCTGGCCCCCATAGCCCAATCGGCAGAGGCAGCGGACTTAAAATCCGCCCAGTGTGGGTTCGAATCCCACTGGGGGCACGTCTGAAGGCGGGGACATGGTCTCAGGTTTGTCTCACGGTCCTCTCAGGGGGCAAGGCGTCCAGCAGGTGGGCACAAGCCCACGGCTCCACCTTGGCAATACCAGTGGTGGGTGGCCCGAAACCTTTACGGTTTCTTAGCGGCGGACGGATCATCGAATCGGGCCAGGCGGTCCATCCGGGCCGCCAGTGTCATGCAGATCGAGTTGCATCCATGCCACGTCATGCCAGCTGTCGTGCTTCCATGCCACGCGCCGGTATAAGCCGGCCTCCCGGAACCCGAAGGATCGATGAAAGCCGTTGCTGGCCTCGTTGGGTTGAGTGATGCCGGCGAAGACTTGCCGGTAGCCGCGCCCGGCAAGCCGCTGCAGCAGTTGCGTGTAGAGCTCGCGTCCTCCGCCGGCGCGGTGATGGTGGTCGTGCACATAGATACCGGTCTCAGCCGACCATTGGAGGGCAACCAGACGCTTCAGTGGCTGCCCGTACGCAAAGCCGACGATCTGATCATCTCGCTCGAGGACGAGCCATTCATGAGTGGCGCGCAGCCCACCGATGCGCGCAGCCATCTCACCAACGGTCGGGACGTCGATTTCCCAACTGATCGCTGTGTTCTGGACGTAGGGGCGGTAGATCGCTAGGCACGCGGCGGCATCCTGTGCCGAAGCCGGACGCACGCCACTGCTGCTTGCTGCCATGCCATTATTTTCTCAACCGGTGGCTGTGGTGCCGTGAGCGGGCATGCCCGCCCACGCATATAGTTTCATCGGCGCAACCCATCGTCCGTGATGCCTAACCGCCCACCCGCCCCAGGCGGCCAACGTCTTCCAGCAGATCGGCGGTGCCGGCAATGCTCACAGCAGGCTTGGTCACCTGGGCGGCGACCTCACGGGCTCGAGTGATGCATTGCGGATCGAGGATGGAACGCAGATCTGCGATCAGCGAACCCAGGTTGCTAGCCGAGAAGGCCCGCGCTGAGCCGACTTTCAGCCGCGTGACGGCATCTCCCCAGATTTGCTGATCGTTGGTCGGGTGCCAGAGGATCAACGTGGGTATTCCAGCCCGCATGCCTGCGGCCGTCGTGCCGGCGCCACCTTGATGAACCACCGCGCGGCAAGCCGGAAAAATGGCCGCATGGTTCATCGCGCCCACGACCCTCACCAGGTCAGACTGCGGGGCGTTCGCGAAGTCACTCGCACCGGTACAAATCAACGCCCGCTCGCCTAACCGCGCGCAGGCGACGCTGATCAGGCCGAAAGTGTGAGCGGGGAGTTGGAGCCACACGCCGCTGCCAAAGCCGAAGTAGATCGGTGGCGTTCCCTCGGCGATCCACGACAAGACCTCGTCGTCGGCGTCGGTCGGCAACTCCAGCGTCAGCGCCCCGACGAAGGGCCGCCAGTTATCTCCGTCCGCCCACTCGGCTGCCTGCTCGGGAAAACAGAGCGCGTCGTAGGCCTGAATTTCCAGGGATCGCGGCAAGGGTCCCGTGGCGTCAGCCAGTCCCAGTGCGCGGCGATGAGCGACTTCAGCCTCCTCCATTGCATCACCGACCCAGCCGCTCTGACGCAAGTGCGCGTCCGGGTAGAAGTGCAGCGCCGCGTGGGGAATGCCGTAATACTCCGCGACGTTGGCAGCCAGTTGCTGCTCGACTCTGCCGGTCAGTAGCAGGTCGGCCCCGTGTGCCAGCGCCGTCAGGGTGGTGGCCCACTCCTCCATGGCCCGGAACAGGTACTCCTTCGCGTCCACCACCGCGCTGACCGGCTCCTGGGTCGACCGGTTGCGGCTGGAAGCGAGCGACTCGGGGCCGAAGGGGATCGCCGCAAGTCCCGCCGACTCAGCGAACCCCACCATCGCGGGTGCGACCGCCATGTACACGTCGTGACCTCGGCGCAGCAGCTCCCGTGCGACGGCGGCGAAAGGCTCGGTGTCGCCGCGAGTTCCGTAGGCGGCGAGTACCATTTTCATCGGCGGAGCCTAACTGACGGTGTGCCTAAGCGTCCGAGCAGTCGGTTCACCCTCCACGCGAACCGACCGACGAAGGCTGCGCCGCAGCAACTTTCAATGTCAATGAGAGAAGTCATCGACAGATGGATAACGGCCAGATGGCGCGACCGTGCGAAGCGATCCGCTGGTATATGTCCAGCAATCTCCGCCCGTAGAGCCTTTTGAGGTCGTTGAGGTAGCGCCGGAAGTCTTGCACCTCTTGAGCATCGGTTTCTCGACTTCCGCGAACTGCTTCGCGATCAGCTCCTCGGGACGCTCGTTGAGAGCGGTCAACAACCCCTGATGTGGGCCTCAAGGTCAGCGTCGGGCATGCCGTCTGTGATTTAACCCAAGCCAAGCCGAGGCCCTCGGGCCTAGTCCAGTCGAGTGGCATGCATCTCCCAGAAGGGGGCGTATGCCCGTCCATTCGGCAGATACGATTGAATCAACTGGAACCGGAGCATTTCGACCTTGATCTGCTCGGCCTTGTCGGGGTTGCGCTCGAGCATCTGCTCGAGAGCCTGCATGCTCATGTTGACCTGATAGGTCGTCGGAGCCAGATAGGTGATATCCCATCCTGCGTCCGGGAACACAAGCCGAAAGTCATTCTCGGACAACGACCGTGGCGCGGCGATGCCGTTGACCATGCCGACACCGAACTCGAACATGAAGAGTCGTGCACCGGGCTTGGTCGCCGAGTGCAACGCCTGCGCATACGACTGCTTCACTTCCGCCACCTCCGAGAAGAGGTGGTAGAAAGCACAGTCGACAACGGTGTCGAATCGGTTCTCCAGACCTGTCAACTTCGTAGCGTCGCCCACCAGGAAATTCACCGACACTCCGGCTCTGCGGGCGTTCTCCTTCGCGCGCTCGATAGCGGTCGGTGAGGAGTCGATACCAGTCGCCGAGCAGCCCTTCGACGCGTAGTGAATGGCGTGATGGCCCGGACCGGTACCTGGATCAAGAACTTCGCCTTTGACCGCCCCTAGCGCGACCAGCTGTTGTACCACTTGTTGTGGGCCGCCGATATCCCATGGTGTGGCCGCCGGCAAACCATGGGCCAACTGCTCATCGCGATACATCGTTTCGTAGCGGCTGGGATCAGTTCGTCCTGGCGGCGTTGGTTGGCCCATCCTGTAAAGATAGAGCGTTCGTCGACGCGACGCGCGGCTCGCGGCGGACTAAGTGCGCAGCGCAGCATCAGGCTTGCCAGGTGAGTCACGCTGGTCGGCTGATGCACAACGGCCGGCACGAAGCCGGGTTCTGTTTCGAAGTTGGGGGATCAGTCGCAACCATTCGGTCAGAAACGCGGCCATTTCCAGACGGGCCAGATGCATGCCCAGGCCGCTGTGCATGCCGCCGCCGAACGCCCAGTTGCGCTGTTGCTCAATCTCTCCCACGGTGTTCGTCGACAGCTCGTCGCCGCCGTTCTCCGGCAGGCCGCAGACCGTGAACAGTGCCTGGCAAGCGAATGTGTCAGCGACTTCATCTGCGTCGCAACACCCTTCGGCGGCGACAGAAACGTCTCCAGGTCGAGCAACGCCGCGCGCACGTCGTCCCGCCGGGTCACGTAGTCGCCGCGTAGGTCCGGGTGGCCTCCGTTGATCTCCACCACCGGACCCAGCTCGCGCAGATGGCGCCAGAAGGCGGCGCGGTCTGCTGCAAAGTGAGGGTCGAAATCCTTTCGGCGAGTTTGAATAAGAAAGTCTTATTTAAACTCGCCCAGCCACGATTGGCTTACCGGTCCGCGAAACTTGAAAAGTACCTGGCCAGAGCCTAGCTGCGCGGCTGTTGATGGAGACCGCTGCCGACGCGCACTATGTGATGTTGCGTAATGTTTTCCTGAGCCCCCGACGTGACGTGGGCAACAATTGGCGAGTCGTCACTATTTTGTGACAAATTCACTCGCTAGAGTGGGCCGGAAGCGGCGCGCGAACCGCGCCCACCCAAGAATTCTGGTTCTGAAGCAGCGGAGGCGTTTGACTGCCAAACGTGCGACGTCCGCCCGCAACGGAACAACGAGTAGAGGCTGGTACCACTGTGAGTGATGTTAGCCGTCTAAACGGATTTCTCGAAATGGACGCGGCCCCAGGTTTCACGGTGGCCGCCGAGATCGCCGTCCAGCGCGGTGCGGTGAGCGGCATCGCCATCAGTCCCGACGGCGCCCTTCTCACTGTCACCCACTACGGCGACGCTGGCTTCTCGTTGATCGATACCGCGAGCGGGGTCGTCGCGCAGACGGTCATCGACATCGACGAACCGTTCGCGGTCGCCATGTCCGATGAACCCGCGGGCCGCGCCTACCTCAGCAGCGTGTCGGGGGCGTTTGACGCGATTCTGGCCTTCGACACCGATATCAGTCGGGTCGTTGCGACCTACCCCGTGGCATACAGCGTGACCGACCTGGCGGTGAGTCCGGACGGGCGGCACGTTTACGCCGGCCGGACTGCGGCCCACGGCGCCGATGTCGCGATCCTTGACACCGAGACGGGTGACGATGCTGCGATCAGCATCGCCGCCACCGCTGGAACCATCACCGAATGTCTTCGACTCAGCCCGGACGGTCGCCGACTTTACGTCGCCGCCAACGGTGCATCCACCGCGGAGCTCGTGGCCATCGATACGCGGTGCAAGCGCGTGCTGACCCGTGTCGAAATTGGTTATTCTATAAGAGATTTCGCGTTAGGTCCGGACGGTTCAACCGCGTACGTCGGTAGCTGCGGTCCCGACTTCGGCACCGTGCTCGACGTCGTCGACACCCGGACGTCCGCCGTCACCAACACTTACAAGATTGGTGACGTGGCGGGGGTTCTTGCTCAATTGACGTTAAGCCGCAACGGCGAGCGGGCCTACCTGGTCGGCGACCAGCGCGTGACGGTCCTGTCCACCGCTACGCGGAACGTCATCGGCAGCATCGTGATCGGTGGCCAGCCATCGTGCGTGATCGAAAGCCCGGACGGCAAATGCTTGTACATCGCCGACTACGCCGGCACGGTCACTGTCCTGCGGATCGCTGTGACAACCGCGCCGGCCCATGCGCTGCCACTGGACGACGGACCGACCGCTGGGCTTCCGTGGGTGTTCCCCGACCTCCTGGTACTAGAACCGGCGCCCGGTTAGCCGCGTCCGGGCCAGCCGGTGAGGCGATCGATCGGGCATGCGATGATCGCCACGAGGGCGGGTGCCTGGCGGGCCGGCCCTTGATAGCAGGCGGCGGAACCAAGGGCGGTCCATCGATGTACAGCACCATGCACAGCTTTCCCCTGACGATCACCGCCATCCTGCGACACGCCTGTCGTGTCCACGGCGCACGCAAGGTCACCACGGCGACCGGCGACGGTTACCGCGATTGCACCTATGCCGAGCTCGGTCAGCACGCGGCGCAACTGGCGAATGCATTGCGGCGCATCGGTGTCACCGGCGACCAGCGGGTCGCCACCTTCATGTGGAACAACGCCGAGCATCTGGCGGCGTACCTGGCGGTGCCGGCGATGGGCGCGGTGCTGCACACCCTCAACATCCGGCTGTTCCCCGAGCAGATCGGGTATGTCGCCAATGAGGCCGAGGACCAGGTGGTGTTGGTCGATGTGTCGCTGGCCAAACAGCTGGCTCCGATACTCGCTGACCTCCAGACGGTGCACACCGTGATCGCGGTCGGAGAAGGCGACACCGCCGCCCTTGAAGAATCAGGCAAGACGGTGCTGCGCTACGCCGACGTGGTCGCCGGCGAGTCGGTCGAGTTCGACTGGCCGGAGATCGACGAAAACTCAGCGGCCGCAATGTGTTACACCAGCGGCACCACCGGAAATCCCAAAGGCGTTGTCTACAGCCACCGTTCGAGCTATCTGCACACCATGGCGATCTGTACCGGCAACGGGATCGGCATCAGTTCCAGCGATTCGGTGTTGCCGATCGTGCCGATGTTCCACGCCAATGCGTGGGGCCTGCCGTATGGGGCGCTGATGGCGGGCGCGGACCTGGTGTTGCCCGGCCGGCACTTGGACGCCGAGTCGCTGGTCGACTTGATCGAAAAGCTCCGACCCACCGTCGCCGGCGCGGTGCCGACCATCTGGAACGACGTCATGCATTACCTCGAGAAGAACCCGGGCCGCGACGTGTCCTCGCTGCGACTGGTTCCCTGTGGCGGCTCGGCCGTGCCGGTGTCCCTCATGCGCACCTTCGAGGAACGGCATGGCGTCCAGATCCGCCAGCTGTGGGGGATGACGGAAACGTCGCCGACGGCCACCATGGCCTGGCCGCCGCCGGGCACCCCGGAGGACCAGCACTGGGCGTTCCGCGCGACCCAGGGCCGACCGCTGTGCGGCGTGGAAGCCCGCCTCGTCGATGACGCCGGACAGGTGCTGCCCAACGACAACCAGGCCGTCGGCGAGGTGGAAGTCCGCGGTCCGTGGATCACTAGCTCCTACTACAAGGGCCACGACGAGTCGAAATTCGACTCCGGCTGGCTGCGCACCGGCGATGTGGGCCGGATGGACGAACACGGCTTCATCACGCTCACCGATCGCTCTAAAGACGTGATCAAGTCAGGCGGGGAATGGATTTCGTCGGTCGACTTGGAGAATGCCCTGTTCGAGCATCCGGATGTGATCGAGGCCGCCGTGGTCGCAGTCCCCGACGAGCGTTGGCAGGAACGCCCGCTGGCCGTCGTCGTCGCCAGAGAAGGATCCGGCGTCAACGCCGACGAGCTGCGAAAGTTTCTGGCCGACAAGGTGGTTCGTTGGTGGCTGCCGGAGCGTTGGACGTTTGTCGATAAAATTCCGCGTACCAGCGTCGGCAAGTACGACAAGAAGACCATTCGGTCCCGGTACGCCGACAACGTGTATGAGGTCAGCGAAGCCCGAGACTGAGAGGGAGGGCTATGAGCCTGCGGGTCGTTCAATGGGCGACGGGATCGGTCGGTGTCGCCGCGATCAAAGGCATACTCGAGCACCCCGAATTAGAACTCGTCGGCGCTTGGGTGCATTCGGAAGCCAAGAGCGGCAGGGATGTCGGAGACATCATCGGCACACCGGCGCTCGGCGTGACCGCGACGAACAGCCTCGACGACATTCTTGCGCTGGATGCCGATGCGGTGATCTACGCGCCGCTGCTGCCCAACGCCGACGAAGTCGCGGCGCTACTGCGCTCGGGCAAGAACGTCGTCACTCCCGTCGGCTGGTTCTACCCGGGCGAGAAGGAAGCCGCACCGCTCGAGGTTGCCGCGCAGGCCGGAAACGCCACGCTGCACGGCGCCGGCATCGGCCCGGGTGCGGCGACCGAGTTGTTCCCGCTGCTGCTCTCGGTGATGTCCACCGGCGTGACGTTTGTTCGCTCCGAAGAGTTTTCCGACCTGCGGACCTACGGCGCTCCCGACGTGCTGCGCTATGTGATGGGATTCGGCGGCACGCCGGACAAGGCGCTGACCGGACCGATGCAGAAAATTCTCGACGGCGGATTCTTTCAGTCGGTGCGGCTGTGCATCGACCGGTTGGGCTTCGCCGCCGACCCCGAGATACGCAGCTCGCAAGAGGTAGCGGTAGCGACCGGTCCCATCGATTCACCGATCGGGCTGATCGAGGCGGGGCAAGTCGCCGGACGGCGCTTTCACTGGGAGGCGCTGGTCGGCGACACCGTGGTCGTCCGGATCACGGTCAACTGGCTGATGGGTGAGGAAAACCTCGATCCGCCTTGGTCATTCGGACCGGCCGGGGAACGGTACGAAATCGAGGTCCGTGGAAACCCGGACACCTTCATCACGGTCAAGGGTTGGCAACCGGAAAGTGTGGAAGCCGGGCTGAAAAGCAATCCGGGGGTCGTCGCGACCGCGGCCCACTGCGTCAACGCCGTTCCGGCGACGTGCGCCGCCCCGCCGGGCATCCAAAGCTTCTTCGACCTGCCGCTGATCACCGCTCGGGCCGCCCCCGGGCTCTCGCGGTAGCCTTCCCGCATGGCAAGCGCTCTGGCTGTCGAGCAATCGCGCATCATTCCGGTCAGTGTCGACGATGCCTTCGCCGGCACATTGCCGATACCGCTCACCACGATTTTCCGCCGCAGGTACGGACCCATCCCGCCGATCAGAGAAGTGCGTGACCAGGTTGGCGAGTGGGGCACTGCCGGCCAGACCCGCGTCGTACTGCTGACCGGCGGGGGCAGCATGCATGAGGAGTTGACCAGCGTTGACCCGCCACGGTCGTTCGGCTACGTCTTGACCGACATCAGCGGTCCGATGGCATTGCTGGTCGGCCGCGCTGAAGGCCAGTGGACCTTTACCCCGAGCGGCACCGCGACCACGGTCACCTGGCGCTGGAACATTCATTCCCGGTGGGCGCTGACCGCGCCGCTGCTGCCGTTGCTGGCCGTGCTGTGGCGGGGCTACGCCCGCCAGTCGCTGGAAACGCTGTCGGCCGAGTTGACCCGCTGACAATGTGCCGACTTTTCGGGCTCCATGCCGGGACCAACGTGGTGACGGCCACCTTCTGGCTGCTGGACGCGCCGGATAACCTGGCGGCCCAGAGCAGGAAAAACCCGGACGGCACCGGTCTGGGTGTCTTCGATGGCCAAGGGCGCCCGCAGGTGCACAAGCAGCCGATCGCCGCGTGGCATGATGCAGAATTCGCCACCGAAGCGCACGACCTGACCGGTACCACCTTCGTCGCGCACGTCCGCTACGCGACCACCGGAGCCCACAAGGCCGTCAACACCCATCCCTTCCTGCAGGACGGCCGGATCTTTGCGCACAACGGCGTAGTGGAAGGTCTGGATGCACTCGACGCGCGGCTGACTGAGCTCGGCGCCGCTGACCTCGTCTTGGGGCAGACCGACTCCGAGCGGGTGTTCGCGTTGATCACCGCCTCGATCCGAGCGCACGGCGGCGATGTGCGGGCCGGTCTGGTCGAGGCCATGGGCTGGCTGGCCACCAACGTGCCGATCTATGCCGTCAATGTCTTGCTGAGCACCGCCACCGATCTGTGGGCACTGCGTTACCCGGAGCCCAACAAACTCTTCTTGTTAGACCGTCGTGAAAATCCTTCGGATCGTCGATTCCACCTGCGTACCAAACGCATTCGCGCGGAAAGTGACCATCTGCAGTCGCGGCCGTCGGTGGTGTTCGCCAGCGAGCGGATGGACGACGATCCGCGATGGCGGCCGGTGGCGCCGGGCGAACTGGTCCATGTCGACTCCGCGCTGCAGATCACCCGTGACGTGGTGTTGCCGGATCCGCCTCGACACCAGCTACGTCCCGCGGATCTCAACGTTACGGCGCAGGCGGCGCAGCACACCGCGGCGACGTGAAGGCCAAACAGGCGCTGGTACTCGGTGGCGGGGGAATAGCCGGAATCGCCTGGGAGACAGGTGTTCTGCGGGGCATTGCCGACGAATCGCCGACCGTGGCCAGGGCGTTGCTGCATTCCGATGTGCTGTTGGGCACCTCGGCCGGTTCGTCGGTTGCGGCACAGATCAGCAGTGGCCACGCCATCGAGGACTTGTTCGAAAGCCAGATCCGAGAAAGCTCGGCCGAAATCGATCCGGGCAGCAGCATCGACTCCGTCGTCGAGCTTTTCCTGCAGGCCGTCGCGGACCCGCACAGCACGGTGGCCCAGAAGCGGCAACGGATCGGAGCGGTCGCGCTGGCAACCGAGACGCTCGCGGAGCCGGTACGCCGCGACGTGATCGCCCAGCGGCTACCATCGCACACCTGGCCCGAGCGGGTGCTACGCGTCACCGCGATCGACATCGACACCGGGAAACTCGTTGTATTCCAGCGAGACTCGGACGTCGACCTGGTTGACGCAGTGGCCGCCAGTTGCGCGGTGCCGGGAGTGTGGCCGCCGGTCACCATCGGTGATCGGCGCTACATGGACGGCGGGATCGGCAGCACGATCAACCTGCACGTCGCCGATGACTGCGGTACGGCGGTGGTGCTGGTGCCCGCCGGCGAGTCGGCGCCGTCGTCGTTTGGCGATGGACCCGCGAGCGAGATCGCCGCATTCGGCGGCTCGGCCCTGGGCTTGTTCGCCGACGACGAGTCACTGGCCGCGTTCGGCGCGAACCCGCTGGATCCGGGCTGCCGCATCGCCTCCGCCGAGGCCGGGCGCGCGCAGGGCCGGCGCGAGGCGGCTGCCGTGGCCGCGTTCCTGCGCGTGGCGTGAGCAGCGACATGGCGCGCCGCAGAGGCGCTGCCGGGGTGCTGAGGTAGATCCGCCCGGATAGAAATGTTGGACTCATACGCATAAAGTCGCGGGGTATGCGCGCAGCCGTCTACAGCTTGATCAGCCAAGACGCCACGGGACAGCGCGCCGGTGTGACCCGCCAATTGGAGGACTGCGAGGCACTCGCCGATCGGTTCGGATGGGAGGTCACCCACCGCTACGACGACAACGACCTGTCCGCCCACTCCGACGGCACCCGCCCTGGCTTCGAGGCCATGCTGAAGGCGATGGCTGATAGCGAGTTCGGCGCGGTGATTTGCTGGCATCCCGACCGGCTCTTCAGGTCGATGAAGGACGTGGAGCGGTTGGTCCAGATCGCCACCGACCGCCAAGTCCAGTTGCGTACCGTCAACGCTGCGGCAGCGGCCGATCATCGCCCACCAGGTGAAGGCCGAGCGGTGACCGGCTGCCCAGCGGTGACGCCGCCGTGCGAACAGGTCGTCAGCGGCGCCGACGTTGTCGCAGCAGCGTTGCGCAGCGGTGACCTCGCCGCCGCGGTGCCCCAAGCGGACGGCGTGGCGCGGACGTGGTTGACTGCGCCCGGCCGTGACGTTATCGCTGCTGCGTTGACGCCGCGCTGGTCGCGGTGGGCGGCGGAAGGGTTCCGCCCGGCCGCGGCAGCGATGTTCGAGAAGGTCGCCGCCGGTGGGCAGGTGGATGGCGCCCACGTCGGGGAAGCGGTGACCCGGGCGATCCGGTTGGCGTGGTTCGGCGTCGACGACGAGTACGCACTGTGGGCGAAGGTCCAGCTGCGCCAACCAGTCGGCGGCGATGACATAATCGATCGGCTGGCCCGAGCGGCGCCGCAGCTCACCGACGAAGAGATTTTCTTGTTGGCGTCGTCGGTGCACGGCAGCGGTGCGCGCGGCGGTGTCGGCCAGATCGGCGACACTTTCGTGTGGGCGTTGCGGCATCTTGCGTCCGACAGCGGGTTGGCGGGCAGGCTGCGCGAAAACCCCAACGATATACCGGTTTTCGTTGAGGAGATCGTGCGGCTGCATTCGACGATCCAGTACATACCGCGGGTCGCCCTGCGGGACACCCGTATCGGCGACCTCGATTTGTCGGCCGGTGACACGTTCGCCTTGGCGGCAGGTGTGGCCAGCCGGGAGGGCGACGGCGGCGACCAGGTGAACGAGCGGATGTGTAAGCATTGGGGGTTCGGCGCGGGCGAGCATCGTTGCCGCGCCAACCATTTAGTCCGGGCTATGCTGCGGGTGCTGGTGGAGGAATGGCTGGCACAGATCCACCAATGCGCGGTGCCGGATAGGTTTGTGCCGCAATATATCCCGGGCCGGTCGGCGCTGGTGGAGCTGCCGTTGACGTGGCAGACGTAGAACCGCCCCCGGTTTTGGCCGAGGGCGAGGAGGCGCTTCCCAGCCGGTCAGGCTGGAGAACCGGGGGCGCGACGGTTGCCGCAGCAAGTAATACTGAAGCGGGCTGCGCCGGGCCGCTGCCAGGGTCGATCGGGAGCCGCCGCATCGGGTGAAGCCGGTCGTGCCATGTGTGGTCCCTCCGGTCAGTTCTCGATCGCAGGCGACGCCGTTCGGGTCGGCCCAATTCCGTCCAGTGCCCGGGCGGCCAATGTCCGGCCGACGTCGATGACTTCAGCCGCACGGTGGAATTCCAGGCCGCGGCAGGCCGAGCGGGGCACCTCGATCAGCAGGTCGGGCGGGTAGGCGGCCAGCGTGTGCCGGGCCAGGGCGGCCTGGGCGATGTCGATGGTGCGGTTCATCACCTCGAAGCCGCCCAGCTTGGGCACCTCGGATTCGAAGTCCGAGACGACCTCGGGGTCCGCGGGGGCCTCCGCGCTCGACGTACCGAACCGGTTGAGCACAGCCCGCGCGGTCGGCGAGTCGAGCAGCGCCGACGTGCTGCTCAGCATGCGGTTCAGCCATTCGGTCGTGGGACGGGGCTCGGGCTCGGAGTCGCCGAGGGTCTCGCTGCCGGACAGGCTGACGGCGATGGTCAGATCGGCGTTGACGGCCGCGATCGGCGCCATCGGTAGCGGATCGAGGATCCCGCCGTCGGCCAGCAGCCGCCCGTCGACGACGTGCGGCGCGATCATTCCCGGGATGGCGATCGATGCCCGGATTGCCTCGTCGACCGGCCCGCGCTGCAACCACACCGATTTGCCGGCCAACAGATCGGTGGCCACCGCGGTGTAGGGGATCGGCAGTTGCTCGATGGTGGCCGCGCCGAGGATCTCACGGACCGCGTCCAAGATCTTCTCGGCCCGCAGCACACCGGCCGCCGTGATCGAGGGATCCAGAAGTCGCAGGATCGCACGTTGAGTCAATGCCCTTGCCCAGTCAGCGAATTCGTCGAGGCGGTCCGCTGCCTGCAAACCACCCACCAGCGCGCCCATCGACGAACCGGCGATCCCGACGATCTGGTAGCCGCGGTCGTGCAGCTCATCGATCACCCCGATGTGGGCGTACCCGCGAGCGCCGCCGCTGCCGAGAGCCAACGCAACCCGGGGTCGTTGCCCGGAGTCCGGCTCGGGTGAGGCGTCGGAGTCCTTCATACCCGTCATCTTCGCGCGTCTGGCGTGGGTTTTCTCAGCCGTGATCCGAATTGCGCCGGCAGCGCATCCGCGGTCAGCCGCATTCGTCGTTGGCGGCCGCTCGGGCCGCGACGATCACCGCCGCTTGTCGTTGTAGGGGCAGTGCGGCCCATGCGATGTTCCAGGTGCCGGGACCGACGACGCCCGGCGCCTGGACCGCGGCCAAGTACCTCTCGGCCAGCGCCTGCCGGTCGCCCGGGTGGCCCTGCATCCATGTCGTCGCGGCATGGCAGGCCTGGAAATACTCCTCTTCCGTCGACCGGGCCGGAACGCTGATCTTGGTCGTGACGCCCGCGGGGGACATTGCGACGACGCCGGACGGCGCCGTCGCCCCGGTCTGCACGGGACTAGGCGGTGTCACCGACGTGGGCGCCCCCTTCTTGCCGTCTGCCGAGCAGCCCGTCATCGTCGACGTAACGGCCAGGACGGCTACCGTGCCCCACACCTCGGGCCGACCTGGGCGCCACCGCACTACGCCAATCTATGCAACACTGACGGCCGTGATGCAGCGAACCGGTTTTTGGGAGTGTTGTCGGCCCTGACATGCCGCCGCCCCCTTCTTCCGCCTCATCCGCTCTGGAGCTTCCCGCATGGTTTCCGCAAACCTCGTTGCTGATGCTGTCCCGTTCCGTCCCTCGAACCTGCGACCTGTCTCCGGCCCCACTCGGCTGCGACTGGCCGACCTGTTACACATCACCGACCGGACCGCCGAGGACGTGCTCAGCGGCCGCCACGACCAGGTGGTGCCGCCGGGGGGTGTGCCCACCGACGAGCGTTGGTTCGCACGCCTGCACGGCGACGACGAAGTCGACATCTGGCTGATCAGCTGGGTGCCCTGGCATCGCACCGAGCTGCACGACCACGGCGGATCACTGGGTGCGCTGACATTGTTGTCCGGATCGCTGGACGAATTCCGTTGGGACGGAGAGAAATTGCGTTGCCGACGGCTCGGGGCCGGGGACCAGGCCGGGTTTCCGCTGGGCTGGGTGCATGACGTGGTGTGGGCCCCGACCGGACCCGGCTCTTCGGTGACATCGCCGGCGGTGCCGTCGCTCAGCGTGCACGCGTACTCGCCGCCTCTGACGGTGATGTCGTATTACGAAGTCACTGACCGACAACGGTTGCGGCGCAAGCGGACTGAGCTGACCGACCAGCCGGAGAAGCTATGAGCCGCATCGATCAGGTTCTGGACGCGGCACGGGCGCGGTTGCGTCGCCTGGCCGCCGATGAGGTGCTCGTGGCGCTGCGGCGCGGCGCGCTGCTCGTCGACATCCGGCCGCAGGCCCAGCGGACGCGCGAAGGGGAGGTGCCCGAGGCCTTGCAGCCTCTCGTGATCGAGCGAAACGTGTTGGAGTGGCGCTGCGACCCCACCAGCGACGCCCGGCTGCCCCAGGCCGTCAGCGACGACGTGGAATGGGTGGTGCTGTGCTCGGAGGGCTACACGTCGAGTCTCGCCGCGGCGGCGCTGCAGGACTTAGGCCTACACCGCGCCACGGATGTCGTCGGCGGCTACCGTGCGCTGGCCGCCGCCGGAGTGCTGGCCGGACGTTAGCCCGTCTCAGCCCCCCCGCCGCCCCCGCCGCCGCCGTCGGAGCCCATGTTGTACCAGTCGTTGGGGTTGTAGTACTCGTATTGTTGTTGCGGGGCCGGTGGTGCCGGCGGCGCCGGCGCATCGGTGGGTGGGTCAGCCGGCAGCGGCGCCGGGAGCACAGCCGGGGTGTTCGCCACTGCGTACCCCGGAACACTCACCGCGGCGGCCGGTAGAGCGACGAACATCGCGGCTA
>CAWIAC010000005.1:0-197992 GCA_963833935.1 uncultured Actinomycetota bacterium
AATGACACTGGCACGCGCATCATCGCCCGTTTACCGATCAACGGCCCCACCGGGTCGTCCTAGCCCTTGACGAGGGTGAACTGCGCGATGCCGCCGATGTCGCGGCGGAAGAAGTCTGCGCACCCGGTGAGGTAGTGCATGAACTTGTCGTAGTTGGCCTGGTCGGTGAGCGCAATCGCCTCGTCACGCTTGGCCTCGAGGTTGACCGCCCAGGTGTCCAGCGTCCGGGCGTAGTGGGCCCGCAGAAGGTGGATCCGCTCGACGCCGAAGCCGGCCGCGGTGGCGAACTCGACGATGTCGTCTTCGCAGGGCAGTTCGCCGCCAGGGAAGATCTCCTGGCCGATGAACCGCATGAACCGCAAGTCGTTCATCGTGATCGTGATCCCGTTCGGCGCGAAGTAGCTCTGCGGATGTCCGAGGATCGTGTGCAACAGCATCCGGCCGTCGGCAGGCAGCACGCGGTACGCCGTATCGAAGAATGCCGCGTACCGAGGCTTGGTGAACGCCTCGAAGGCGCCGATGCTCACGATGCGGTCGACCGGCTCGCTGAACTCCTCCCAGCCCTGCAGGCGGACCTCGACCGATCGGGTCGTCGGCACCTTCGCCAGCCGGGCGGTGGTCCAGGCGTGCTGGTTCTGACTCAGGGTGATGCCGATAACGTTGACGTCGTACTTCCGGAGGGCCAGTTCCAGCGCGCCGCCCCACCCGCAGCCGACGTCGAGCAGCGTCATGCCGGGCGCGAGATTCAGTTTGCCCAGCGCGAGGTCGAACTTGGCGACCTGCGCCTCGTCCAGCGTCATGTCGTCGCGCTCGTAAAAGGCGCAGGTGTAGCCCATCGTCGGGCCCAGGAACAGGGCGAAGAAATCGTCGTTGAGGTCGTAGATCGACTGCGACGTCTCGTAATCAGGTGTCAAACCGCTGCTCATACCAGCCATTGCACAGCTACCCATCTAACTCAGAAGTCAGGCAGCAAAAAAATAGGCGCTGATTTCTTAGCGCCCGTCGATGCTGGTTTCCCGACCTCAGCCGAACGTGTTCCGAAGCATGTTAGACCCGCGCGCAGTAACGGCGTTAATTGTGGTGCATGAGGTTGTCGGCGAGATGAACGCCGATTCCCAGTGCGACCAGGATTAATAGCAGCGCGATAGCTGGCCAGATCCACATCAGCCAGCCGCGCACTGCGGCGACGATTACACCCGATGCTCCGATCAGGACCGCGAGCCCGACCCCACCCCACGTCACGATGTACGCGCCGTTGAGCGCGTTGGGGTCGCAGTGCTCATTGCAGGAGTCGGCGGCCATCACGAAGAAGAAAGAGAACCCCACCGTGGCGAACGCGGCGAGCGCGGCGACCACCGACAGGATCGAGGTGAGCGTGATGTCGGCGGCCGAATGGCGTCGCTGCTGCACTATGCCGCCGCCCGGGGAACCTCGGCGGCGATGCGATCCATCAGCGCGGTATAACGCTTGACTTCGGGGTCGCGGCTGGGCTTGCCACTGCTCACCACCCCGGCGGCCAGTTGCCGGTCGGGGTCGGCCCAGATCGCGCAGTTGACCAGCCCGAGATGGCCGAACGCCGCTGGAGCGCCCCGGCCGAACGGGCCGAATCGCTGCGTGCCGAGCTGGAAGCCCGTGCCCCAACGGGCCGGGAGAAGGCCGGTTGCCACGTCCGGTCGCAGGCGACGGCATTGCCGTGTCGCTTCGCGCAGCGTCTGTGGACTGAAGACGCGGACGCCGTCGAGTTCGCCTCCGCGGCACCATATTTCGGCGAATCGCGACATCTCGGCAGCGTTCGAAATGGTGTTGGATGACGGGATCACAGTCTTGAGGAACATCGGCGTGTTGGTGATCGGGATGATCTCATGGGTCGTGCCGCCGATCGCTTTGCGGAACGCCGCCGCGATCGGGGCGGGTAGTAGCGGTAGGCCGGTGGCATGGCTGGGCGCCACCAGCGGGATATCCTCCTCTGCCACACCGAAATTGGTCCAGCGGAAGTTCAGCGGATCGAGGATCTCGGTGGCCAGAATCTCGCGAAGGTCCTTACCCGTTGCGGCGTAGACGATTTCGCGCATCAGTGGACCCCAGGTCAATGCATGGTAAATGTGCACGAGGCCGGGCCGGTAGATCGGCCGCAGGTTGCCGAGCTGTTCCTGTGCGTACCCGTGGTCATCGGCCCGCTTGAGGTCCGGCCGCGGCCCGGTCGGGAACGGGACGCCGGCGCTGTGGGTGATCACGTGCCGGATCGTGGTGCGGTGCTTGCCGTGGCTGGTGTATGTCGGGATGTAGTTGCAGACTCGGTCGTCCAGCGAGATCTGCCCCCGCTCGACGAGCATGTGCACGACGGTCGCGGTGATCGCCTTGGCGGACGAGTAGACCAGAACGGGGTGTCGGTCTGCACGGGGATCTTCTCGGCGTCTGCGTCGTCGCTCGGCGCGTTGCCCCACCCGTGGCCGATCGCCCGGTTCAGCACGACCTTGCCGTTGTGCCGCACGCACACCTGGATCGCCGGATGCATGCCCGCCTGATACCAGTGGCGGGCGGCCTGCCAGATCCGTTCGACGGCCGCCGGATCGATGCCTGAGTGGTCCTCGTCGCCGATGGCCGTGACGGAGTCGAGGTCGGCGGGGACCCGGATTCTGCCCTGTGCGTCGTCCATGCCGCGAGGGTACGTGGCGGCAGGGTGTCGACTTATCCACAGTTGCGGGTTCATCCACAGATGGGGGTTTACGGGGGTGCTTTGGTCGCCGGGCGTGGCTACGATTCGAACATGCGTTCTAGTAGTCGGGACGAGGTCGTCGCGGTGTTCGATGCGCTTCGGGCGGCGATGAAACGCGCGCTGGACCTGACGTTCGACGTGTTGACGACTCCCGAGCGGCTCAACATCCTGGAGGGTCTAGAACAGCTGCGCCGCCAGCAGCCCGCCATCGAACACGCGCTGATCAACGAACTGACACATGTCGAGCCCAGCGTGTTGGGCGGCAAGCTACCGTCGGTGCTGGCTGACCGGTTGCGGATCAGCCGTACCGAAGCCTCCCGGCGGGTCCATGAGGCCGCCGACCTCGGGCAGCGGCGGGCCTTGAACGGTGAGCCGGTGGCGCCGGTGCTGGACGCCACCGCCACCGCCCAGCGCAACGGCGACCTCGGACCAGGCCACGTCGCGGTGATCCGCTCGTTCTTTCATCGGCTACCCGACTTCGTCGACGTCGAGACCCGGGCGAAGGCTGAAGCGCAGCTCGCCAGGCTAGCCGGTGAGCATCGTCCCGATGAGTTGGCCCGGCTGGCCGAGCGACTCACCGACTGCCTCAACCCCGACGGCGACTTCACCGACACCGACCGCGCCAAGCGGCGCGGCCTGACCATCGGCCGCCAGGACATCGACGGCATGTCCCCGATCACCGGCTGGCTGAACCCCGAAGCGCGGGCCACCCTGGATGCGGTGTTCGCCAAACTCGCCGCACCGGGCATGTGCAACCCCGACGACGAGCAACCGTGCGTGAGCGGCACCCCATCTGCGGCGGCGATCCAGGGCGACACCCGCAGCGCCCCGCAACGCACCCACGACGCCCTGAACGCCGCCGGGCGCGCCCTGCTGGCCTCCTGCGACTTAGGCCAGCACAACGGCCTACCCGCATCCATCATCGTCACCACCACCCTGGCCGAGCTGGAAGCCGGCGCCGGGCGCGGCCTGACCGGCGGCGGCACCCTGCTCCCGATGTCGGATGTGATCCGGCTGGCCTCCCACGCCCACCACTACCTGGCCATCTTCGAGGACGGCAAAGCGTTAGCGCTCTATCACACCAAACGCATCGCTTCACCAGCCCAACGCATTGTGTTGTACGCCAAGGATCGTGGCTGCACCTTCCCGGGCTGTACCGTGCCCGGCTACCTCTGCGAGGTCCACCACTGCGACCCGTACTGCCGCTGCCACGTCACCGACGTCAACGACCTCACGTTCGGGTGCGGGCCCAACCACAAACTCGCCGAACAAGGCTGGGACACCCGCAAAAACGCCCGCGGCGACACCGAATGGATCCCACCACCCCACCTCGACCGAGGCCAACCCCGCGTGAATACCTTCCACCACCCGGAAAAACTGCTCCGGGATGACGACGAAGACGATGAGCCGTCAAGAGCTGGCTAGTTGGCTGACACCCGACTCCTCGAGTTGTTCACGCAATCCGCGCAGGAGCGTTTAGCAGTGGGCGTTATTCGCCCTTGAACTTCGGCGGACGTTTGCCGAAGGTCGCTGAGATCCCCTCGGACAGATCCTTCGACGGCAGGAAGGCGGCATTCCACGCCGCCACATAGCGCAAGCTGGCCGACACCTGCGAAATCCGTTGCTGGTCAAGGACATCCTTGATGCCGCGGACCGTCAACGGCGGGTTCTCGGCAATCTCGGCCGCGGTGGCGTGCGCGGCCTGCAGCGTCGCGTCGGCGTCGGCGAACACGTCGTTGACCAACCCGATCTTCTCGGCGCGGGCCGCGTCGATGTCCTTGCCGGTCAGCGCCAATTCGCGCAGGTGGCCGTCGGACAGGATCAGCGGCAGCCGGGCCAAGCTGCCTACGTCGGCGACGATCGCAAGCTTGACCTCGCGGACGGAGAACTTCGCGTCGGCGCTCGCGTAGCGAATGTCGACCGCGGAGATCAGGTCGACGCCACCGCCGATGCACCAGCCGTGCACCGCCGCGATCGTCGGCGTCCGGCAGTCGGCGACGGCGCTGATGGTGGCCTGCATCCGCATCACCTCGCGGTGGAACTCGCTGCGCGGGCCGGCCATCGCGCCGTCGGCCAGCACCGGCGCCAGCGTCCCGCCCATCGCGGGCAGGTCGAGGCCGTAGCTGAAGTTGCGGCCCGAGCCGGTCAGGACGATCGCGCGGATGTTCGGGTCGGCGTCAAGGTCGGCGAATAACTCTGGCAGCTCCGACCAGAACGCGGGCCCCATCGCGTTGCCCTTGCCCGGGCCGATCAACGTCACCTGCGCGACGTGGTCCTTGGCGTCGACCAGGACGGATTCGTACGGCTGGCCCATCAGACGCGCTCCAGATAGAAGTAGAAGTAGCGGCCCACCCCGTCTCGGACGTCCACGACGCCTTTGCCGTTCATGATGCCCATCACGGCGTCGTCGTCGACCTTCTTGAAGTGATCGTGGACGGGCTGCCCGTCATAGACCATGGTGGCGGTGACTTCGCCGCGGAATTCCTCCAGCCACAGGCTGGCTTCGCCGTTGCCCATCGTGACGTTGGAGAACCGGTTCCCGTCATCGTCGAGACACACCAGCGGCTGCACGTCAGCGGGTGAGTTGAACGTTTTCCCGAACCAGCGGGCCTTCTCCAGCTGACCATTCATCTGGTGGCCGGTGACGAACTCGCCGCCCTTCCACTCGCCGAGCATGCCGTCGATGGTGGCCGGCTGCAGACTCGCCCAGTAGTCGTCGAGTTCGGCGTCGCCGATCACGTCGGTGCGTTCTTTGAACTCGACGAACTTCTTGCGGGCCAGCGCGTCACTCATCGTTTCTCCTTGTCTCCGGTCCTGCTCATATCCAGCTCTGCGCGAATGCCAGCAGGGCGTCGTTTTCCTCGGGCGCGCCGATCGTCACCCGGACACCGTCGCTGCCGTACGGGCGGACCACGATGCGTGCCCCGGCCGCCTGCCCGACGAAGTCCTGTGTGCGCGGTCCCAGCGGCAGCCAGACGAAATTCGCCTGCGACGGCGGCACGGTGAACCCGGCGTTGCGCAACTCCTCGCTCACCCGGGTGCGTTCGTCGACCACCGCGTCGGTACGAGCGAGCAGCTCATCGGCGGCGTCCAGCGAGGCGATCGCCGCGGCCTGCGAGACGCTGGTCGCAGTGAACGGCACATAAGCCTTTGCCAGCGCGGTGATCAACTCCGGTTGGCCGGCCGCGTAACCCACCCGCAGGCCGGCCAGGCCGTAAGCCTTCGAAAACGTGCGCAGCACGACGACATTGCTGTGGCCACGCACCAAACCGAGGCTGTCGGGCAACAAGCCGTCGCGGATGTATTCGACATAGGCCTCGTCGATGGCGATCACGATGTGCGACGGCGCCGCCTCGACGAACCGGGTCAGCGCGTCCGGATCGACCACTGTTGAGGTGGGGTTGTTGGGGTTGCAGACGAAGATCAGCCGGGTGCGGTCGGTAACGGCGGCGAGCATCGCCGGCAGGTCGAAGGTGTGGTCGACGAGCGGGACCTGGACGGCGGTGGCACCGGCGAGGCGGACCTGCAGCGGGTAGATCTCGAAGCTGCGCCAGCCCAACACCACCTCGTCGCCGGGCGAGACGCTGATCTGGATGAGCTGCTGGCACAGGCTCACCGATCCGCAGCCGACGGCGATGTGCTCGGGTGCCCAGCCGCCGGGACTGCCGACCCGGCCGGAGTTCAAGTGCTTGGCCAAGGCCGATTTGAGCTCGACGCAGCCGTTGTCGGGGTAGCGGTTGATGACGTCGGTGGCGCGCTCGATGGCCGCGCGCACGCTGGGTAACGGGCCGAAGACGGTTTCGTTGCTGGCCAATTTGATCGCGCCCGGGACTGTCTTGCCGGGCACGTAGGCAGGCAGCTCGGCCAGTTCGGGGCGCAGGCGAGCAGTCATTTCGACAGCATATGTCCGGCCTGTGTACGCTGTGCTCCGCGGCGGTTCCGGACGGCCAGGGATGGTCCGGTACCCTCGGAAACTCCAAGGAGGCGTGCCAGAGCGGCCGAATGGGACTCACTGCTAATGAGTTGTCCCCTTACCGGGGACCGGAGGTTCAAATCCTCTCGCCTCCGCCACCCCCGTGGTGATCGCAAGCGCGGCGAAGCCGGGCGCAGCGGGTCGTCACACAACACGTGGTGATCGCAAGCGCGGCGAAGCCGGGCGCAGCGGGTCGGCACACCGTATGAGATAACTGAACACATGCGCCCGTAGCTCAACGGATAGAGCATCTGACTACGGATCAGAAGGTTGGGAGTTCGAATCTCTTCGGGCGCACAGAAACCGATGGCAGTTGAGGTGGCCGTCAGCGTGAAGGTCGGCGACACGGGCTGTCAATGCTAAATTCGCGCGTTACTGCCCGGCATCGATCTCGGTCTGCTCGGCTTGTTGCTCGCCTTCATCGACTTGCTGCTGGGCTGCATCGTTCTGTTCCTGGGTTAGTTGCTCGGAGTCCAAGTTGTCTTGGTTCTGGATCATTGCGTTCGTATTCAGTTGATTCTGGATTTGCTGATCTTGTTGCTGCTGTAACTCCTGCTGCTGCTGCTGATCCTGCGCTTGAGAGGTGTCGAAGTCGTCACCGTCATCGGATGGCGCGACGTCGCCGCCATCCCCGGCGAGGTTTTGCAGCGCCTGCATCGCCGACGCGAAGTCCTGGGCGACGGGCGCAGGTGCCGGAAGGCCGGGCGTAAGGGGCGGGGGCATCGGGACGGGCGACGGCATCGGACCGTCGGCGTGTAGCGTCCCGACCGACGCGGATGCGGCCGCGATCTCGCTTGTACCCGGCGGTAAGACATCGACAAACGCCAGCGCGGCGATGATCGCCGGCACGGCCACCACCGCGTGCAGGAGCCGTGAGCGCCGCCGGGCGTGAACGGTCGCACTCACGTTACGAAGATTGATTCGACCCTCGACACTTGTTGCCATAGCTCACAGTGCCGCCGTTCCGTGGGGCACCGCCCAGATTGCGCTGTGCCCGCGTTATGAACACATCACAGATCCGCTCAAAACCGCGAACGGCCCGGTACGTCGCCCTGTGGTCCCGACCACGGCCAGCCGGCTGTGCCTACCCGGCTCCCGGCGTGATGATGGGAAAGTCGATGATTGGCTGTTGCGTTGGCGGTGGCGGAGTCAGGGCCCGACTAAGCGGTGACCCCATGTGCTTGGGGCAGTAAGCGCTTGCCGCGATCATGGTGAACTGGGCGGCGCCGTCGGCGCTAAATGCGGGGTTGCTCGACGACACGTTCTTGATGACGTCGGCTTGGGTACTGCCCTGGTCCATCAGTTCGCACGTCTTTTTGCCGACCGCGATGGCGCCAGTTGGATCCTGGTACGTGATGCCGGCCTTTTGGAGCGCCCCCAAAAAGCTCGCGTCGGTCCCCGAACTGCCCGGATCGGCCTGTGCCGGCGTGGCCACGCCCAGCACGGCGACGAAGCCCGCAAGCATGACAAGGAATCGCATGGATTCATCCTCGTACAGATTGGCGCCAATGTCTCGTGCAATGTCAACGCGGATGCATTAGCGGTACGGCGCCGTTTAAGCGTCATGTAACTGGGCCAGGCCAGCGATGACGGACGGAATGGATGCCCCCGGGGGAGTGGCAGCGCGGATCGATCGCGCCTTTTCCTGCGTGGACGCCGACGCGGGCAGGGGTTGCGCGTAGTTTTCGATCCGTGCCGAAGGATCGAACAGGCGGGCCAACTTGAAAATCAGGTCGGCCGAGTGTTGCACATCTCGTTTGACCACGACCTCGTAGACACCGTCAGACGGGAATCCGATGCTCGTCGTCGGTGCCACGCGCTGCCGGAGAGGCTCGATGAAGGCGTTCGACGGCATGTTCCACGGGACGGTGTTGATGAACACATCGACGGCACCGATCTCCACCGCAAGGGCTTCATAGTCGAGGGTTCGATGGGGGCCCCTCCTAGCCGAGGTCCTATCGGGGGCAGTCCCTTCGGCGGTATTCCGGTGATGTCGACAAGACGGGGACTTACCTCCCGGAAGTAGAGGTCGAAAGCGAACTTGGGACAGATCAGAGTGATTGGAGCCGTGAACATTTCGCCTAACGCCGGCAGTGTCGGTAGCGTCAGGATCGCGTCCCCGATCAGGTTGGCGAAATACACGGCGGGCCTGCGTGCCTGTAGCAGATCGCTGCGGCGCGGCGACTGATCGCCCTGGTGGACTGTGATTTCGTTCAAACCGACCATCCTTCGGCCAGAGCTTAAACCCGACCGTGCCGAATTTCTTCCCGTACCAATTTTCATGGAGCACCTCAACGGGCGCCCTCGCGCCGGCTCTGCGGCGTGGCTCCCGCCCGCGCTCACGCGTCGGGCATGGCGCCGAAGACGGCGGCGAAGTCGTCATCGCCGCCAGACCCGGCCAAGGCGTGCGACTGCCGGTGCCGGTGGCGAACGCGAAATAAAGGTGCGCGCCCACGTGACACTCGCGATAAAACCGGGCGGTCTGTTCGTCCCGCGCACTTTACGAGCGCGCTAACACTTTCTGTCCCTGAGTAGACTATACGTTGGCGATCCACCTATATTACCGTCAAATAGTATGTAAACTACGGCTCAGACACATCAGCGGTATACGCACACCCTCGCTCTCACGCGTCGGCGTAACAACCCCGGCTTGGGCTGCTTCCGCTAGGAGGAGCGCATGTCGTCGGTGACCACTCAGGCAAAACTGCCATGCCGGTGCCTCAAAACGTGTGCCCGCGAACGACGTAACGGCTCAGGCCGCCCCTGGCGCGAGCGTACTTCGGCGTCTGTGAGACGCGTCCGATGATCGAGATGGCCATCATAGGGCTCGGCTCGTGGGGTCTGTGTGTTATGGAGCGGACGGTCAGCCGGGCCCGGCGGGTAGGGACGCCGGTGCGGCTGCACGTGGTCGAGCCCGCTCAGCTCGGAGGCGGGGTTTACTCCGCCGAGCAGCCCGACTTCCTGATACTCAACAATGCCTGCGGCCAGCTCTCCCTCTACGCCGCGCCTGACGGGGACGCCTTTCCCCCGTACGCCGTCGGCCTGCACGCGTGGGCAGTCGTCCGCGGCTACCGCTGGGTGGGTTACGAGTGCCGCATCGGCGCCGGGGGTGACCCGATCCTGCCCACCGACTACCTGCCCCGGCGGTTGATGGGCGAATACCTGGACTGGTTCTACGACACGCTGGTGTCCTACGCCCCGCCCAACCTCGATATCGTCCGGCACCACGCGGCGGCCGTCGACATCTCGCCGGTGCTCGGGGGTCGCGAGGCGGTGCTGCTCGACAACGGCACCAGCATCACCGTCGACCACGTGGTGCTGACTTCCGGGCACACCTTCAACGATGAGCCCGCGGGCGACGGGAGCGTCCGCTACCTGCAGCCCTACCCCATCGGATACCTGGACCGGTGCGCTCCCCCCGGATCCTCTGTGGCCGTCGCCGGCATGGGCCTGGTTGGCTACGACATCCTCACCGCCCTCACCATCGGACGGGGCGGGACTTTCGAGGACCGGTGCGACCGGGCCGACCGCCAGCGCTACGTGCCCTCGGGCCGGGAGCCGACCATCACCCTCTACTCGCGCTCGGGCGTGCCCCACTGCGCCAAATCGGCCCACGGCGTCGACCCCTACGGTCAGTACCAGCCGGTGGTGTGCACCACCGAGGAGTTCGCGGCGTTGACCAATCCCGGCGGGTCGCTGGTACGGCGGCACGTGGACTTCCGGACCGAGCTGCTGCCCCTCATCTTCGCCGAGATGCAGGCACGGTACTACATACACGCCGCCTTGCTGGCCGGGGGCGACGCCGAGTCGACCGATGTCCGTGCCGTCCTCCGTGAAGGGTGGGTCAACGGGCACTTCGAGAAGGCTGTCGATGCACTCGAGCCGCGCTACGGGCGCTTCGACCCGGTCACCCATGTCTTCGCCGGGTCCGACCGCCGCTACACGTCGGGCGCCGACTACCAGGGCCAGATCTACGACATGATCGAGGCCGACCTCACCGAGGCCCTGCGGCTCGGGGGGAGCCCGGTCAAGGCGGCCCAGGAGGTGCTGCGCATTCTCCGGGACCAGCTGCGCTCGGTCATCGAGTTCGGCGGCCTCTCGCTGGACTCCTACGTCGACTTCCAGTCCAACGTCCGGGGCCGCATCAACCGCCTCGAGGCGGGCCCGCCGCCCATGCGCTCCCAGCAGCTGCTGGGGTTGCTCGACGCCGGGGTGGTGCGCATCCCGCTCGGACCGAACCCGGAGCTGACGGCATGCCCTCACGGCGTCCGCCTGAGCTCCACGGCCCTCGACGAGTCGACGGCGGTGACGGTCGACGGCGTGGTGCGGGGCCATCTCGACCTGCCCTCGCTGGCCCGATCGAGCTCACCCCTGCTCAACCGTCTCTACGCCAAGGGAAGGCTGACCCAGTTCAGCTACGGGGACACACCGGTGGGCAGCGTGGCCATCAACGAGGACTTCCACCCCTACGACACCGAGGGCCGGCTTCAACCCAACCTCTCCGTGTTGGGCGTGCTCACCGAGGGAACGCGCTACTTCACCCACTACCTGCCTTCGCCCCGCAGCCGCCTGCGGGCCGTCTACGACGCCCAGGACTGCGTCGAGGCCGTGATCGGCTGAGCAGATGACGGATTCCACGACTGGACGGGCGCGGCGGTTGGTGGCGGTGGGCTACGGGCCCCGCTGCGTTCCCGTGATGCAGCTGGCCGGAGCGGCCGCCGGTCTCTGCGACCTGCTGTGGATGATCGACACGGCCGTGCCGGGGATGGGCGAGATGGCCGATCTGCTCAACCGGTTCGGGTCCGTCGTCGACCTTGCGGGCATGAGCGTCGAGCAGGTGGTCAAGACGCTGGCCGATTGGGAGCCCGACGGCATGACCACCTACCTCGACGCCGGCATGGTCGAACTGGCCTGTGTGGCCGACGAGCTGGGCCTTCCATTCCACAGCCCGGCGACCGCCGCCGCCCTCACCGACAAGGCCCGCCAGCGCCGGGCCCTGGCCGACGCCGGCCTCGATATGCCGCCCTGCCATCTCGTCCGCCCCGATCAGTCCGAGCCTGACCTCGCGGCCGCCGAGGCCGAGGTGGGGTGGCCCGCCGTCCTCAAGCCCCGCTCGGCCCAGGGCAGCCGCTACATTTTCCTGGCCCACGATGCCGCCGAGCTCGCGGAGGTGCTCGACACCCTGGGCCCGGGCCGCCCCGAGATGGTTCTCGAGGGCTACCTGACCGACGATCCGGCCCGGGCCGGTGACCCGTACGCCGGCTACGTGTCGGTCGAGAGCGTGGTGGCCGACGGCGTCATCAGCCACCTGGCCCTGACCGGCCGCTTCCCGCCGGCCGGAAACTTCCGCGAGACTGGGTTCTTCATCCCCGCCGCCCTCGACGCCGCGAGCCGCGAGGCCGTCCTGGAACTGGCCACCCGGGCCATCGACGCCCTCGGGGTACGCATCGGGTGCCTGCACACCGAAGTCAAGTTCACCCCCGCCGGGCCCCGCATCATCGAGGTCAACGGCCGGTTGGGCGGCGGTGTGCCCGAGATGCTGGAGCGGGCCGCCGGCGTCGGCCTGCTCGACCTCACCCTGCGGGTGGCGCTGGGCGAGCCGGTGTCCGTCGACGGGCCGGTGGTCACCGACCGCATCGGATACCGCTTCTTTCTCCAACCGCCGACCGTCTCGGCCACGGTGACGGCCATCGAGGGCATCAACGACTTCAGCGACCGCGACGTGGTGGACACGGTGAGCGTCCACCAGGGCCCGGGGGCCGCCCTCGACTGGCGGGACGGCTCCGGCAACCACATCGTCGCCGTGGTCGGCTCGACCGACAACGAGGAGCAGTTGCAGGCGGCGTACCGGCTGCTGCACCAAGAGGTCACCGTCACCTACGCCGACGTGAGGCATTGAGATGGCCGTGGGCGTTGGACTGGCCGAGGCCCTCGACCCGGGGGCGGTGCCGGGTGGGGGGACCGAGGGACCGGTGCGGTGGAAGTGTGCCCTGGTCAATAACATGCCTGACGCCGCCTTCGGCGCCACCGAGCGACAGTTCGTGGACCTGCTGGGCGCCGCGTCCGGGTGTGAGAAGGTCGACCTGACCCGCCACACCATGGCCGGGGTGCCCCGGGGCGAACAGATCCGAGCTCGTATCACCGCCGAGTACCGCCCCCTCGAAGACCTAGCCTCGGACCCCCCCGACCTGCTGGTGGTGACCGGCTCGAACCCGATCGAGTCCCGGATCGAGGACGAGCCCTACTGGTCCGAGCTGTGCGGCCTGCTGCGGTGGGGGAGCGAGAACATGCCGGCCATGGTGCTGTCCTGCCTGTCGGCCCACGCCGCCCTGGCCGTATTCGACGGGGTCGAACGGACCACCCTGCCGGTCAAGTGCACGGGCGTCTTCGCCCAGGAGGCCGACCCGACCCACCCGCTGGCCGCCGGGTTGGACGGGACCGTGGTCCTGCCCCACTCGCGGCTCAACGCCGTGCCCGTGGAGGCGGTGACCGCCGCCGGCTACGCGCTGGCCCTGCAGTCAGAAGAGGTGGGGTGGAGCGTGGTTACGAAAAAGGTGGGCCAATCCGAGGTCGTACTGGTCCAGGCCCATCCCGAGTACGACCCCTCGAGCCTGGTGCGCGAGTACATCCGGGACGTGCGGCGCTACGCCGGCCGCTTGCGCGACGAGTTGCCCTGCTTACCAAAAGATTGCGCGACCGGCCCAGACTGGGACGCGCTCTGCCGACTCCATGCGCGGGTGGTCGGCGGCGAGCGGAACGCAGACCGGGTAGCCGCTTTCCCGTTCGACGACATCTGCGTCCGCGCCCCCTGGCCGTGGCGGGGGACAGCGCAGCGTCTGTACGCCAACCTGTTGGGCACGATCCCGAAGAGGAGCGCCTGAAGCCATGCACGACGAGACCATCGCCATCCACGGTGGCTACACACCCGACGGGACGCGGGCCGTGGCCGTGCCCATCTACCAGACGGTGGCCCACGACTTCATCGACGCCGCCCACGCCGGTGCCGTGCTGGACCTGGAGACGCCCGGCTTCCACTACAACCGGCTCAACAACCCGACCTTAGACGTCCTCGAGCAGCGCCTCTGCGCCCTCGAAGGGGGGACGGCGGCGCTGGTGGTGGCCTCGGGCATGGCCGCCGTCAGCTACGCCATCCTGACGGTGGCCAGTGCCGGCTCGAACTTCGTGGTGGCCCCGCAGCTCTACGGGGCCACCTTCACCTACTTCGCCCACGTGCTGCCCACCCTGGGCATCGAAGCCCGCTTCGCCGTCGACGACCGGGCCGAGTCGATCGCCCCCCTCATCGACGAGAACACCCGCGCCGTCTTCTGCGAGACCATCGGCAACCCGGCGGGCAACATTGTGGACCTGGAGGCCGTCGCCGCCGTGGCCCATGCGGCCGGCGTGCCGCTCATCGTGGACAACACGGTGGCCACGCCGCTGATGCTCAAGCCTTTCGAGCACGGGGCCGATGTGGTCGTGCACTCGCTGACCAAGTTCGTGGGCGGCCACGGCACCACCCTCGGTGGCGCCATCGTGGACGGCGGCCGGTTCCCCTGGGCCGACCATCCCGATCGCTTCCCTAATTTCAACCAGCCCGAGCCCGCCTTCCACGGCGTCGTTTTCGCCCGCGACTTTCCCGAGCGGCCCTTCACGGTGCGGGCCCGCTCCACCCAGCTGCGCAACAGCGGCGCCACCCTCTCGCCGTTCAACGCCTTCCTGCTCCTGCAGGGCCTCGAGACGATGGCCGTGCGGCTCGACCGCCACGAGTCCAACGCCCGGGCCGTGGCCGACTACCTGGCCGCCGACCCCCGGGTGGGTTGGGTGAGCTTCGCAGGCTTCCCGGACCATCCCTACCACCACCTGGTGCAGCGCTACCTGCACGGGCGCGTGCCGTCCATCGTCACCTTCGGGGTCGAAGGGGGCTACGAGGCGGGACTGGCCTTCTTCGACGCGCTCCAGCTCGTCAAGCGGTTGCTCAATTTAGGGGACGCCAAGACCCTGGCCATTCATCCGGCCTCCACCACCCACCGCCAGCTGTCCGACGAGGAGCTGGTGAAGGCCGGTATCCGGCCGGAGACGATCCGGCTGTCCATCGGGATCGAGCACATCGACGACATCATCGACGACATCGACCAGGCGTTAGCCAAGGCCGTGGCGAGCCGGGCTGGCTGAGTCACCGTGAGTCGATCAGAAACGTATCGGGGCAGGGCGCTGCCCCAGGCTCTTCGTCGTTCTTCTTCTTTGCCCCGTCTGCAGGCTGCAGTAAAGGCCATCGCAATAGCTGCCGACGACGTCGACGACAAGGCCAGACTTGGAAGCCGACGGTGGAGCCAGCTTGATATGCCGTTGACGACGACAGAGGTGCCGACATTTTTCGGACCGTCTGATTCGCCATTGTTCGGCGTTGTTCATCTGCCGGTCGATAACCAGATCAGGGGCGGGGTATTGATCTGTGGTTCGCTCGGAAAGGAGGGGATGGACAGTGTCCGACTACACCAAATCCTCGCCGACAGCCTGGCGCGCCGCGGTTTCGCGGTGCTTCGTTTTGACTATCTGGGCTTGGGTGATTCTGCATACTCTCAGGTCCGTGATGACGCGGTGGCCAACTGGGTGGCAAGCGTGGGCCACGCGCTCGACTACCTCAAGCTGATCGGCGCGGAGTCAGCGACCGCTATCGGCATACGTGCCGGGTGCCTGATCCTCAACGAGTACCTGGCCGAATCCCACCCGATTAACCGGGTGGTCTACCTCGATCCCGTTGGAACGGGCAGGCGTTACCTTCGGGAACACAGCGCGCTGTTCCAGTTGTCGTTGGGCGAGGACGCGTTTACGCCCGGCGAAGTTTCAATCTACGGCGGGCGATTGACCGACCATGCCGCCGCAGAATTCGCCGCGCTGCTGCTGAATGCCAATCCAGTCAGCGCCCATGGCGTCGACAACGTACTTCTGGTGGGACGACCAGACGAGACCGACAAGCGCGTCACCGCCCTGGCGTCGGCCGAGGGAGTTGATTCGATCATTGCCGGTGGTCTGCCGCAATGCGCCCGGCCGGCGGAGGTGTTGTTACCGATCCCTTTCGCCGCGGTCGATTCGATCACCGAGTGGATCGACCGAAAGGTTCCCACTCGTACCCTTCGCGCCGAACCCCAATACCTGACGACGGTGACGATGCCGGCCGAAGGTCCCGACGGGGTCGAGGTTGTCGAGAGCATCGAACGGATCGAGCCGAACGGCCTATTCGCCATCCGCACGCTGCCCCAAGGCCGTAGTACCGCGCCAGCAAAGACCGTGTTGTTCTTCGTGCAGGCCAAGGACTTGCACGTAGGACCCGCCCGGGAGTGGGTCGATTTGTCACGTCGCATTGCAGCGGCCGGGTCACAGGCGGTGCGCTGGGACCCGGCAGGACTGGGCTTGTCGGGCCACATCAGCCGGGACCCTTGGCGCAGGGTCTATTCCAAGGCTGACGTCACCGACTCGATAGCGGTGGCCAGACATGCGTGCCAAGACGCCGACGAACTCGAGCTTGTCGGTATCTGCTCCGGCGCGTGGTACGCCGCTCATGCCGCCCGCAACATCGGTGCGCAATCGGCGATCCTGATCAACCTCGTGGCGTGGAATTGGCGCGTTACCCCAACCTTGCTGCATCAGTGGTATCTCCGGAGGAAAGCGCTACGCGGCAACGCGGCTAGTGACACGAGCGGCAGCCCCTCCGAATCCAGGTGGATGGAGCGCCTCAGCGCACTTCTGAACCCGGCTCGGGAGGCGACGCAGAGCTTTATGCATAATCATCTCCCGCGATACGTCCTGCGGGTGTTGAGGTGGGTCGGACTCGTGTGGCTGCCGGAGGATGTTCTGACAACGCTTGCCCACCTTGGAACCGAAGTGACGCTGATTGCCTCGCCTTGGGATGCAGGGCAGTTCACTGCCAAAGGTGGTCGGTCAGCCCTTGACCGGCTGCAATGGACGTCGCGCCCGCCACGCCTGATCGCCACATCCACCGGCGATCATCCCGCCCATCACCCGGCGATATTGGCAGCGATCCGCGACGCCGTGCTGCCGGTACCGGCTAAGCCCTCTAGTTCTGAGCGCGATCATCACCAGATAGGAGTTGGCGCTTGACCGAAGACGCGATCAGCATCGGCGGTGTCGACCTCGCCGATCCGGACACATACGGGTCGGGAATGCCCTTCGATGCGTTCCGGAAGCTTCGCGAGTGTGCTCCCGCGGCATGGCACCCGTACAAGGACGGGCCTGGGTTCCTCGCGCTCACCGGCTACGACGAGGTCTTTGCCGTGTCCCGCGACAGCGCCACATGGTCGTCGGAGGCGACAGGGGTGTACTTCGGCGTGCCCGGTCCCGACGACATCGCCGACCAGCGGGGCGTGATGATGTTGACGATGGACCCGCCGCGGCACACCGCGCTGCGCGCTCTGGTCAGCAAGGGCTTCAGGCCGCGCCAGGTAGCGAAGCTCAATGAGCGCATCACGGACATGGCACGCGACGTAGTCGACAGCGTCATCGAGCGGGGCGAGTGCGACTTCGTCACCGACGTCGCCGGGGCGCTGCCGTCATACGTGATCGCCGAACATGCTCGGCATTCCGCTGGAAGACGGCTACCGCCTTTACGAGCTGACCGAGATCATGAACACCGGTCTGATCGGCGGCTCGCGCGCCATTAGGGCGGCCGCCGAGATGTTTCGGTACTCAACGGAACTGGTGGCCCGCAAACGTGCGGATCCTTGCGATGACATCGCGACTTCGCTGCTGCATGCCGAGGTCGACGGAGCGCGCCTGACCGAAAGGGAGTTCAACTTCTTGTTCATGCTGTTGATCAATGCGGGCGGCGACACAACACGTAACCTGGTCGCCGGCGGCTTGTGCGCGCTGATGGACTATCCGGAGGAGCGGGCCAAGCTGGAGGCGGAGCCGTCGCTGTTGCCGACTGCGGTTGAAGAAATGCTCCGCTACGTCAGCACGTTCATCGCTTTCTTCCGCACGGCCACGAAGGACACCGACCTACTGGGGGTGCCAGTGAAGGCGGGCGACCGGGTGGCGATGTTCTACCCGTCGGCCAATCGGGACGAGGCCCGCTTCGTCGATCCCGAACGCTTCGATGTGACTCGTAAGCCCAACCCGCACTTGGCATTTGGCGGGGGTGGCGCCCATTTCTGCCTCGGCGCCAACCTGGCCCGGGTGGAGGCGACGGCCCTCGTATCGGAGGTGCTGAGCCGGATGAAGAACATGGAGTTGGCGGGGCAGATCGAGCGCATGCCATCGACACTGATCAACGGCATCCACTCCATGCCTGTCCGGTTCACGCCTGCTCGACCTGCGGGCGCTTGCTGATCGCGAAAGATCACATACGGCCGCTGCTACGCCGTGGCGGAACGCAAGCCGAAGCGCTGGCGAAAAAACGCGGCGAGGCGCAGCGGGATTGCAAGAAGACTCAACAGGGCGAACGGCACATATTCCGCAGCGTGGAGCCAAAATGCTGTGTGTTCTGGTCGAGTGCGCCCAGTACAAAATCCCGGCCGAAGGCGATCAGTATGTAAGTCGTGGCCAAGAAGAGCAGTGGCCGCCATAGACGTCCCAGCCTGCGCGTTCCGATACCGAAAGACAGCAGCACCAACAGGCAGGTGAAGAACAGTGCGACCAGGAAGAACCACAACAAGCCGCCCTGCAGCGGAATCTGGCCGATAACGACGCCCAGCCAGACGACCAATCCGATATGGGCCAGAAGCGCGGTGGCGAAGGCCAGGCCCAAGGCTCGCGCCTGGCGCGCCAGCCCGTCAAAGGCCGGGCCGAACAGGATGGCCATCGCGCCGCCGGCATAAGAAAGCCAGAAAAAAAGGAACGACCAGCGCGCTGTGTACGCGTACCGCCAGCCTGATGCCATCGGGACCGGTGCCGTAACCGGCCAAAACGGCCACGGCAAGCGCAAGCGCGCCGCCGAACGCGCCGATCATCCACACCCATGCCGGATCATGTCTGCGCGTCATCGCCGCCCGCCGCGGCGTGAGAGGCGGAGTCGGAATCCGCCGGACTGCAGACCACGAGAACGATCGCCATGGCGTGGCAATCGGCGTGCGAAAGCGATAAAGACGAGCTGAGCCAGCCTTGGTGTTGTGCCCGCTCGGCGAGTAGCTCCGCTCAGACGAAGCAGAGGCAGCGGACCGTCCCGTGTTACCTCGATCTCGCGCCAGCGGAAACGGCATGTCGGGTTCCGCGAACGCCTTGATCACTGCTTCCTTGGCCGCGAACCTGGCCGCCAATCGCTGCGACCCGGTTGCGGCCCTGGCAGTCGTTGATTTCGCTGGCCGTAAAAACCTTGCGCAGGTATCGGTCTCCGAACGTCCGCCAGCGAGCCTGCGACATCCTCAATCGCCACGACGTCGCATCCGACGCGGACGCGGTGCCCGTCGACCTCGCCCGGCAGGGAGATCCGCGGGCGCTTTGACAAGGCCTTCAACTACCTGCTGCGATGTTGTGTACGGAAGCGAAGGTGGACTTCTTGAGCACTTCATCGGGGAACTCGATGTCGAAGGCATCCTCAAGCGCAAGCATGACATCGACCGACGCATGCGACGTCAGGCCGAGTTCGTAAAGGTCGGCTTGATCGTCCACCTCGCGTGGATCGACCGCCATACGGCCATGAGCAGCTAAGACGTCACGAATTTGGTCCTGCATCACGCTCTTCCTCACATTTCTGCCGTGGTTCAACTTAATTGGTGTCCGGGCGCAGTGGGCGGCACATAGCGTTCCGGTCGCCTTGAGCCGCTTGCGAGCGGCGCGGCGGTAACCGTAGAAGTCCGAAATCAACGCCGGGCTGTCGTACAGCCAGTCCAGGGGCTCTCGCATGTCGTCCACGTAGCCGATGGAATAGGAGCCACGCTGGTAGCCCATCAGCCTGAGCAGCCCCTCGGGGAGGGTGCGGGCGATCTCGGGCGGGCAGGCGAGATATTGGTTTTCCTCCTGCCGCAGCCACCCGAGCGAGTAGCCCACGTTCATCCCGATCCGGCTGGTCTGTGGTGGCGTTGGCCCCCCCGCCGTGAAATACCGAGCCCGTGTACAAGAGGACTGAACCCTTGGTCATGACCGCTGGGGAGGACAGCGCGGGGTCCACGTCGTCGGGATCGTCCTCCCACCGGTGGCTGCCCACCACCATCCGTGTCGCACCCATCTCTTCGGTGAAGTCGGTCACGGCCCACATGGTGGCGACCTCGGCTTCGAAGCCCCTCGGGAACTGGTAGCGATCGAACGACCACTGATCCCGATGAATCATCTGCGCCGGCTCACCGGGTCCGATGGTGACCAGCTGGGTCAGGTCGATCTGGAAGGTGCTGGCGTGGTCGCCCAACACCAGGTCGAGCGTGTCGATGATCGTGGGGTGGGTGATGAGTGTCGAGAGGTCGGCGAACGGGCGATCAGGGCGCCCGTACGTCGGGTGGTTTCGCCCAGGAAGTCAGTGTTGCCTCCGCCCGTGGCAGCGAGGTAAGGCTCGAGCTCGGCCCGTATCTGATCCATCGTTTCGGGTGTTGCAAGGTCGGCAATGACCACACATCCGTCTTCGTTGAGCACCTTCGCAATGTCTGCCGGCGAGGAATCCGAACCGACTGTCCGTACTGCTATTGGCATAGCGCGGTAGTATACGTCATGATATGAGGGCGATCCAATGACTATCGGTCTGTTGAGGGCCAGATTTCATGACTGACTAGGTGGAGGGCGACCATAGATGCTCCCGTTCCGATTCGGCGTGCACGCCGCGGTCGCGCCAACCATGTCAGCGTGGCGGGACCAGGCCCGTACGGCCGAGGGTCTCGGTTACTCGACCCTCTACATCCCTGACCACCTTGACGCCCAGTTCGGGCCTCTCGTAGCCACGACCGTGGCCGCCGAAGCGACTTCCACCCTCCATGTGGGCCCCGTCGTGTTGAACAACGACCTCCGCAACCCGGTGGTCTTGGCGAAGGAGATCGCCACGCTCGGCTTGGCGGCCGAAGGGCGGGTCGAGGTGGGTTTTGGAGCGGGCTGGCTCCGGAGCGATTACGAGCAAGCGGGGATCGGGTTCGACGAACCGGCTGTCCGTGTGGACCGGCTGGCCGAGAGCCTCGCTGTGATGAAGACGCTGTGGAGCGAAGGGAAGGCGACCTCCGTAGGGACGCATTACACGGTGCACGAGGCTCGCTGCGATCCTCGCCCGGCTTCGCCACCTCGCGTCATCGTCGGGGGCGGAAGTAGGCGAATACTCACGGTTGCTGCCGAACAAGCGGACACCGTGGGCGTGAATACCAGCCTGGCTTCTGGCGAGAAAGGTGGCGACCTGGCAAGCCAGGCCACCTTCGATCATTTCGATCGCTGCTTGGCATGGGTGCGCGAGGCGGCCGGCGACCGCTTCAACTCGATCGAGCTCCAGATTGTGGCCTTCGCCACCAGGGTCGTGCCCAGCCAACGGGCTGCCGCTCGCACCGCAACCATGCTCGGCTTTCCGGGTGAGGACGCGCTCGAGCTGCCGATAGTCCTGATCGGCACCGTCGAGGAATTGTGTGAGCGGCTTCTGAAGCGCCGCGAGCGGTGGGGCTTCACCAACATCGTGGTGCCAAGCGAGGCGATGGAGTCCTTCGCACCTGTGGTTGCCCGGCTCGCGGGCACCTAGCCGTACGATTGTGACCCAGGGCTCAAGAGGCCCGGCATCATAATACCGGCCGGACCCGGCCTGGCCACTGCCCAGAAGCTGGCCGACGCCGGGTTGGGTCGGGACTCTTCCCCTCATGGTGCTCGACGGTCCGGACCTGCCCGACGTCGAGTCGACCCATCGACTGGCCGCGAGCCCGCCTTGCTTCGCGTGCAGCGTCCGACGCTACCATCACGACACACGACCTGCGTCACATTGCAGCCAGCCTCGCAGTCAGTGCCCACGCCAATGTGAAGGCGGCTCAGCGGATGCCTGTCGGCGGCATCTCCGAAGGCGAGTTCGCACAACAGGTGGCCGGGCTTCACCGCAGCTCAGAGCATATTTTTGAGGCTGGAGCTGGTCCTCGTGCACGCAACGTGCACAACCGTGCTGTAAGTCACATCAGTCGCCCAGCTACCCGGCCCCTTGGCCGGCTGGGCGCCGCCTCGGGGCTTACGCGGCGGCACTTGAGTGCGACCATATCGACAATCACTTGAATTAGCTTCTTACATACTAATCGACTGGGAACTGTGATATACCCGACTTCTAGTCTGGAATATGCGTCCATACGCCTGGGATGTAGCGCGGTTGGAGGAGGCCCCGTGTTCGATGACGTCAAAAGCACGTTCGAGGTCCTGAGGGTGGAGCGCCCGAGCCGCCGGGAGTTCGAGGAGCGCTTCCTCTTCCCGCAGCGCCCGGTGATCATCTCCGGCGCGATGGAGGGCTGGCCTGCGCGGGAGCAGTGGACCAACGACTATCTAAGAGAGAAAGTCGGCGCCCGCACCATCGAAGTCTGGACGAAGGCCCACCAATACCTCTCCGACCCGAAGAAGGATCCGGCCCGAGTGGGGCGGCGTGCGCCGATCAAGCTCGCCGAGTACATCGATCTGCTCGCGGGCGGCGGCATCTCCGACGGCAACCTCTACGCCGCCCTATCGCCCATCAGGACCGCCCTGCCCGAGCTCTGGCCCGATGTCCGTTTTCCCCCCTTCGTCGACGAGGACAAGTACCGCCAGGTCAATTTATGGTTCGGCCCAGGCAACACCTTCACCCCTCTCCATTACGACCTCGCCAACAACTTCCTCGCGCAGATCCGCGGCCGTAAGCAGGTGATCCTCTGCCCACCTTCAGAGATCACCCGCCTCTACCCCTTCCCCTTCAGCTACTGGGCCAACCGCTTCTCCCAGGTCAACCTCCTCTCCCCGGATCTGACCCGGTTCCCCGCCTGGGCCCACGCCGACCGCGCTCTCCTCGAGATCGGACCCGGCGAGCTGCTCTTCATCCCCCTGTTCTGGTGGCATGCCGTTTCGGGCATTGACCAGAACATCGCGATCAACTACTGGTGGCGCGCCCGTCTCGCCAACCTCCTCCAGAACCCCCGCCAGACGGCTGCCTGGACCGCAAAAAGGTTTTCAAGCCCGTACACATTGCGAGCGCGTAACCTGGCCAAATCGCCCATGGGGATGTCAAAAACTGGCCTTGAGCTGCGAAAATAGCTACAACCTCGGCGATCGTGTGGCGATGCGGTTCGCGAACTAGAACCCCACACATCGATCGCTGACTTCGCTTTGCGTGGCCCGTAGGCGACCGCGACGGCAGGACGACGGGACTTTTCGCGGCGTGTTTCGGTGACCTCCACCGGTGAGCGAGAATAGTGGGTGTGCAGCACCTGCGAGAAGGCGTGACGGACCACGGCGTGCTCGGTGCGGTGCTGGACCACGCCGATCGCGCCCCGGATCGGCCCGCTGTCAAGGACCTGGATCGCGCCTTGACCCGAGGCGAGTTGCGCGACGCAGCCGGGTGGGTCGCCGCTGGCTTAGTTCATAAAGGAGTCGAGCCCGGAGATCGGGTCGCCCTGCTGATCGGCAACTCTGTGGACTTCGTGGTGGCGGCACTGGGCTGTCTATGGGCGGGGGCTACGTTCGTTCCGCTGGCGATCACCGATCCAGATCTCCGCCGTGCGCAGATTCTTGCTGACTGCCGGCCCGCGCAGGTGATCACCGCAGGCTCGGACCAAACGGCGCCATCGGGACTTCCCGTCGGCACGGCGTGGACCTCGCTTTCGGCGTTGAGCGTCGCAAACGGGCCCACGCCACCGCCCGTCACGAGTCCCATCTCCTACATCATTTACACGTCGGGGACGACCGGTATCCCCAAGGGGGTGCAGATTCCTTCGGAGGCCTTTTTCACCGCAGTCAAAGCATGCGCCGACGCCGTGGGGCTCACCGCGGACGACCGGGCCCTGTGCGTTTCGCCGGTGCACTTTGACGGATCCTTCTCTGCCATCTTTCCTCCGCTGGTGCGCGGCGTCCCCCTCGTCATCCCCGACCGGGAAGCCCTCCTGTTCCCACGCAGGTTCTTCTCGATTGTCGCCAGCGAGGGGATCACCGCGACCAGCTTCTCCCCCAGCTACCTCCGGCTGCTGCGGGCCAGCGGCCGTCTGGCCCGGTTGGCAGACACCCCGCTGCGAGTGATGGCCCTGGGCGGCGAAGCGCCGTCCTCGGCCGATATCAGGGCAGTCTGGGCCGCCAGTCCCGGACTGCGAGTGATGAACCGGTACGGCCCGACCGAGACGACCATCGCCGTCGCCCATCTGGAACTGACCCCCGAGTTGCTCGACGCGGGGCCGGTACCGATCGGTCATCCTCATCCGGGGAGCTCGTTCCATCTCGTTGATGAGCACGGACGGCGGGTGGACCGTCCTGGAGTTGTCGGCGAGCTGTACGTCGGCGGACCGCAGCTCATGGCTGGATATCTGAACGACCCGGCACTGAGCGTAGCTGCGCTGCGGACCGACGTCGTCGAAGGAACCGCCCTGTACCGCACTGGTGACCTCGTCTGCCGCGACGACCGGGGCAACTACGTATTTGTAGGGCGTTCGGACCGCGTCATCAAGCGACACGGGGTGAGGATGTCGCTGGTCGAAGTGACCGAGGCGCTCGGTCGTATCGACGAGGTCGCATCCGCGGCGTGCACGACCTTCGACCTGAAGGGCGATCTGGGGGTCGTCGCATTCGTGGTGCCGGACGGCGAGCTGACCCCCATTGCCGTCCGCCAGGCCGCCAGCGAACAGCTCCCGCAGACGATGCTGCCCGATCAATTCGTCTTGGTGGCCGACTTGCCCCTGACGTCTTCCAGCAAGGTCGACGAGCGACGGCTGCTGAAGGAGGCTGGCTTATCTCCGCCGAACGCAGGGCCTGAGCCGCCAGTGTCGTTGCAACCCAGTGATGTCGAGACCGACTCGCTTGTGAAAGGAACCGCACGTTGACGAAGGCAAATGGCGCGACGTTGGGGGGCCATTACGCGCAGCTGGTCCGGCGCCAGCGTGCCGAACTGCAAGATGCTTACTTGAAGGGGGTGCGCCGGCTGCGTTGGGACGCAGGGCGTCTCGCCGCAGAACGGGAACGGCGTCTTCGGGAGTTGCTGGTGCACGCCGCCGATCGTTCGCCGTTCTGGCGGGAACGACTGGCGGGCCGCGATCTGGCGAATTTCGCCGAAGCCGACCTCCCCTCTCTACCGGTACTGACCAGAGCCGAGATGATGAAGGAATTCGACCGGTTGGTCACGGTTCCCGAGTTAACCCAAGCCCGGGTCCAACAACACCTCGATCAGTCGAACGGAGACCGGTACCTCGACGACGAGTACCGGGCAATCGTCACGTCTGGATATATAGGAACCGAAGCAATCCATGTCTACGGCTGGGACGCGTTCGTCACGTTCGTAATGCAGGGCTCGCGCTGGACCGGTCGACGCGGCGAAGACCCGGACGCGGTGCTGGCGCAAGCCTTCGCTACCAGCACTCGGCATGAATCAGGGATATTTCACTCCTTCAGCACTTTTGAAAGCGGAGGGCCGGCATCGCACTGCTCCGGCGGCACGCAACCCCTGGACGAGATTGTCGACGGTCTCAACAACGCCCGTCCTGCGGTGCAGGCTCTCCAAGGGTGGCCGAGCCTCATCCGGGAGCTGGCGGTAGAGGCGATTCAAGGACGACTCACCATAAAGCCGACCTGGGTCAGCGTCGCTGGAGAGATTTGCACCGCGCCCGTACGAGAGGCAGTTCGGTCCGCGTGGGGGATCGAGGCTTCGGAGTTCTGGGGCTGCTCAGAGGGCACCTATGCCTTTCCATGCGGCGTTGGAGAAGGCATGCACGTCGCGGACGATCTGGTCATTCTCGAGCCGGCGGATGCTGATGGCAACGTGGTCCCGTATGGGCAACCTGCGGATCGGCTGCTATTGACCAACCTGTTCAACCTGGCGCAGCCGCTGATCCGCTACGACCTCGTAGACGCGGTAACAATGACCGACGAGCCGTGTCCGTGCGGTTGCGCTCACCGCCGCATCACATCGATCAACGGTCGGATCGGCGGAGCCTTCGAGTACGAAAGCGGTGTTCTGGTGCCCCGGGCGGCCCTCGAGCAGACTGTCCTTGCCGCCCACGACGTCGCTGATTTCTTCGTGGGCAAGACGCAACGTGGTGTCGACGTGTCTGTGGTGACCGACGGCTCATGCGACCTGCAGCATCTGCGGAAGGAACTGATCGATGTGCTCCGCCGATACGGCGGGCCGGAGTCGGATGTCGGTGTACGAGAGGTCGGTTCGATCGACCGACTGTGGTCGGGGAAGTCGAAGCAGTTCGACGCAATGATCTAGCCGCATGCCATGCGGGTAGCTCCACCGTCGGCTTGCGCCGCTAGCGGATAGTCGTGCTCTTGATGGTGTTTGCTGGCTTTCATTCGGTCCAGCCGAACTCGCGTCGGCCACATCGCGGGCTTGAAACCGCGCGACCGGATGGGGCCGAACGCAATTCGCCCCATTCCGAATCCGACCCATGCAATTTGCCGAGAACAACGACCATGCCATCATCGTTTTTGTCCTAAAGGCGCACGGTCAGTTCGGTCTTCAATTCTTGGTCCGCTGATTTGGTGCCAGCATCCTTCCGCGTTGCTCCGGAAGGGGCGGGGCGTGAGCTCGGCTACCGCCACCGCCGATCGAGGTCGGGTAGTTCCGGACTGTCGATTGGATACTGAGGACCCAGGAGGTGGAATGACCGCTACCCGACCCGACCCGAACCGGCTCGGTGGCCTCGCGTGGACGCGCAGAACCGGCGGCCGGTTGACGCGGCGCGAGCGCGCCCGATTGCTTGCGGCGATCGGCCGTGGGCAATGGGACAACGTAGCTGGGACGTCGCGCCAGAAGTGCGCTCCGAAGTCTTCCGACGCCATCCACGCGACGGATTTAAAAAAGAGCTGCTCGCGATGGTGCGCTCGGAGGCAGCCGCTGTGCCCGGAGGGCGGTTCAATCTGCTGAAGTGGTGCGGGATGACGTTGGCGGTGCGAATTGCGCCCTACCCGTCATGAGCACGCGGGAATTCGCGCCGCGCGGCAAGTTTGGGAGTTTCGCGCGCAATGCAGCCGTGGCAGTCTTCGCCTCAGTTTGCGACGAGATGGGCGGCTGGATTGCTGCCAGGCTGCATCGCGATGACGGCGTCGTGCGCAAACGCTTGACTATCAACCAAGACCCGTTTAACCATTCGGCAATATAGCGACGGCAGTATGTCGATCAGGAAGTTGCTGCCGGTGGCGTTCGCGTCGAGCATGTTGCCGACGACGGCGGCGAGGTCCCAACTAGTCGCCGCCGCCTGCAACAACTACTGAGCATTCTCGCTTGGTTGCGACGCGGTCACGGATGGATACCCATTCGAATCTCGATAGTTTCAAGCGCCACATCCGCCACTATCGTCACATGAGCCAACTGCGGACGTCGATGCGACGGGTCGCCCTTGGAAAGGTGGGACATGGCGGCGTTGCGTCGAATCGTTTCAACATCGGTGGCGTCGGCGACCGCGATCGCGCTCATCATGCCGATCGGCTACGCGCCGACAGCGAGGGCGCTGCCGTGCTCCGCGCCGGCAGCGAATGTCCCACCGCCCGCCGGGATGCCGACCATCCCCTCGCCCGGGCCGGCCGCGCCGCCGACTGGACGCAGGCCCCGCGGTACCAATGACAACGCACCGCTACCCAAACTGGGTCCACTGATCTCCTCCCTGTTCAAGGCGATACCCCAACAACGGCCCGCCCAACTCCAAGCGGCGGTCACGCCGGCACCGGGTCCACCCGCAGCAGGCAACCAGACACCGCCGAATGCCGACCAGATAGCACCCGAGGCCAACCCGGTGCCACCGCCGCCGCCGGCCGGGATCGCAGGGGCTCCCACCTCGCTCGTCGACTACGTCACCGGGCCGAACGGCCCGAACCGAACCCTCGAGCGTTTCGGCATCTCTGGGACGGACCTCGGGATTCCTTGGGACAACGGCGATCCCGGAAACCACCAGATCCTAATGGCCTTCGGTGACACCTTCGGCTACTGCAGCGTCCACGGCCAACAGTGGCGATACAACACGCTCTTCCGCAGCCTGGACCATGACCTGTCGCACGGAATCCATGTGGCCGACGGCGTGCCCAACAACCCGTATTCCGGGTCACCGGTATGGGCGCCGGGAATTTCCAAGCAGGTCCTCAACAGCATCCACAAGGCGGGGCACGAAACCGGAATCATCCCGACCGCCGCCATCTCTGTCGGGCGAACCCAGTACATGAACTTCATGTCGATCAAAAACTGGGGCCGCGACGGCGAATGGTCGACGAACTACTCGGGACTCGCGCGCTCCCTCGACAACGGTCAGACGTGGGGTGTCTACCCCGGCAGCATTCGTCTGGCCGCGGCGGACACCGTGCCCGGCGGACGGTTCTTCCCCGGTAATGAGAACTTCCAAATGGGCGCCTTCATGCGGGGCAAGGACGGTTACCTCTATTCGTTCGGAACTCCCTCGGGCCGCGGCGGTCCGGCGTTTCTGTCCCGTGTCCCTCCGAACGCCTTGCCGGATCTGACCAAGTATCAATACTGGAACGGTGATGGAAAGGGTTGGGTTGGTGTCGATCCGGGCGCAGCGACACCGATTTTCCCCGGACCGGTGGGTGAGATGTCAGCGCAATACAACGACTACCTCAAGCAGTACCTGGTGCTCTATACCAACGGCGGCAACAATGACGTCATCGCGCGGACTGCGCCCGCACCGGAAGGGCCTTGGAGTCCGGAGCAACCGCTGATCTCGTCGTTCCAGATGCCCGGCGGCATTTACGCGCCGATGATCCATCCCTGGTCGACGGGCAAGGACTTGTACTTCAATCTGTCACTGTGGTCGGCCTACGACGTGATGTTGATGCACACCACGCTGCCGTAGTCACGGCGGCAGCCGGAAGCTCATATCGACTGTGGTTCCCGACGGGGTGCACTCCATCTCCAGCTGGTCGCTCACCGCGCGAATGAGTAACAACCCTCTGCCCCGCGGGCTCGGATCGGCAGGCGCCGGTTTCCACGAGCCGCGGTCGGTAACCCTGAGATGCATTCGGGCGCCGTCATTTTCGCCTGCGACGCGAACCTTGCCCGGTTTACGGCCTCGGTACCCGTGCTCGACGCTGTTGGCGCAGGCTTCGTTGACCGCCAGCACGAGGTCGGCTACTAGCTCGTCGGGAACCGCGGCGGCCCGCATGTCGCTGATCATGACCAGCAGGTCACCGGGGCAGCACCGGCGTGGACAGCTCCCGGATGGCCTCCTGCTGCTGGCGGATGATGCGCTCACGCTCTTGGACGAAGCTCACCGCGACGGTCTTGGCGATCAGGTTGGCGGCAGGCTCGTAGAGCAGCAAACGCTCGCCCGAGATCGACGGCGTCTGATCATCGACGCCCGGCGTAGAAAAATCTGTCGTCGGGTCCCCCATTGAACCTCCCGGGCCTCCGCGGCGGGTACAAGTACCGCGCTCAGCGTAACCGAGCCTCACCGCGACCTAGGTTGAAGTAATATTTCTGCAGTTTGCTACGACGGCGACGTTCGGCACCCAGACCGTCAGCAGCCTTGAGACTCCAGATGGAGGATGGCCGTTGTCAGCTGCGGATCCGATCACCACCTCGGTTGCTCACCAAAAAGGGGCCACCGTGGTGAGCATCGGCGGCGAAATCGATTTGAGTACCGCGCCGGCCTTTGAAGCGGCGATCGCGACAGCGCTCGAAGTAGACCCTTCCGTGCTGGTAATCGAGCTTTCCGAAGTGACCTTCATGGCATCGGTGGGCCTGCGGATCTTGGCGGCCACCCAGGGAAAATTCAGCAAATCCATCCGGATCGCCGTTGTCGCCAACTCTGCGGCGGCGACTAGACCGATCCAGTTGACCGGCCTGGACAACGTCATTGCCTTGTACCCGACGCTGGACGCGGCATTGACCGCGCAGGGCTAGCGCAGCACCTGACGCGCGATCGCGTACTTGTGTACCTCGGTGGGGCCGTCGTAAAGCCGGAAGGCCCGCATGTCGGAGAAGATCATCCCGACCGGTGTCTCGTCGGAAATCCCTATGCCGCCGAGGATTTGGACGCAGCGGTCGGCGACCTTGAACAGCTCCTCAGACACGTAGGCTTTGACCATCGAGCTTTCGTGTCGGCCGGTGCCCCGGTCGCCCATGTCCAGCGTCCAGCACGCCCACCAGATGGCCAGTCGGCATTGCTGCAGCGCGATTTCGTTGTCGGCGATCATGAAGCTGACGCCTTGATGCTCGCCGAGCGTTTTGCCGAATGCGGTGCGTTCGCGGGCGTGCCGCACCGCGATCGACTGTGCGCGCGAAGCGGCCCCCAGCCAGCGCATGCAGTGGGTCAGCCGGGCGGGCGCCAACCGCAACTGGGCATAGCGCAAGGCCTGCCCGACCTCACCGAGCACGGCTGAGGCCGGCAACCGCAGGTCGGTTAACCGGACCACGCCATGCCCCTCGACGTAGTTGCGGTCCATCGTGTTCATCACCCGCTCGAGCTTGATTCCCGGGGTCTCGCCCTCACACAGGAACAGCGTCGGCCCATCGGCTCCGTGCGGGTTCGGCGCGACGCGGGCCATGATGATCCACGTCCGGGCGCCGTGCGCTCCGGTGATCAACCACTTGAGGCCGTCGATCACATAGTGGGTGCCGTCGAATTCCGCCACGGTGGCCAGCTGGTTGGGATCTGAGCCGGCGCCGCCGGGTTCGGTCATCGCGAACACCGACCGCTGGTGTCCGTCGATCACAGGGACGAGGAACTGCTCGACCTGCTCGTCGTTGGCGATTTTGCCGAGCAGGTACATGTTGCCTTCGTCGGGGGCGGCGCAGTTGAGCGCCACCGGGCCCAGCGTCGACCACCCAGCCGCCTCGAACAGCACCGCCTGCTCGCGGTGCGATGGCTCCCGGCCGCCAAACCGCTTGGGCGCCTGGAACGTCAGCAGCCCGGCGTCGCGAGCCAGCTCAACCATCTCGGCGCGCAGCGAGTCGTCGGGACCGTGACGGGTGAGGCGAGGATCGGCCTCGTAGGGCACGATCTTCTCGCTGACGAACGCGTGGATCTCGTCGCGCAGCGCCGCCAGGTCTGCGGGTATGTCGAAATCGATCATGCAGTCTCCATCAACGTCAGCGCCTGCTCGAACAACCCCACGGTTGCCTCGTGGAGTAATTCGCCGACTTCCTTGGGCGCCAGGCCGGCACTGGCCCTGGCCTGCGTGCCCTCCAACACGATGCCCAGCTTGAAGCAGGCCAGCACGGTGTACCAGGTGATGTGCGACAGGTCGCGGGTGGTGTTGCGGGCATATCGCTGCACCAGGTCATCGGTGCTGGCCAGGCCGCCCTTCTCGAAGAGGGTGCCGCCGAAGGCCGGGGACTGTCCCCAGGTGGCCAGCAGCCAGCCCAGATCCAGCAGGGGGTCGCCGATCGTGCACATCTCCCAGTCGACGATCGCGACGACCTCGGCAGAGGTGCGGGAGAACATCACGTTCGCCGCGTGGTAATCGCCGTGCATGATGCCCGGCGTCCAGGCCGTCGGTCGGCCCTCGTCGAGCCATGCGGCCACGTCCTGAACCCCGGGAATGTCTGAGCCAGGATAGTTTTCGAATTCCCGATACGACTCCAACTCCGAAAGCCAGCGTGGCACTTGGCGTTCCAGGAAACCGTCCGGCTTACCGAAGTCGCTGAGGCCGACGGCGGTGTAGTCTACTGCGCCCAGCTCGGCCAGGGCGTCGGCCATCGACAGCCCCATCTCGAATCGCACCGCCGGGTCGCCGGAATGCAACGCGGGCAATCCCTCACCGGCGTTGAACCCGTCGATGGGCTCCATCAGATAGAAGACCGCGTCGCCCAGCACGTCGGTGTCGGGGCAGCTGGCGATCAGGTGCGGATGCGGCACGTCGGTCCCGGCCAGCGCCGCCAGCACCTCGGTCTCTCGCATGATCACGACGTTGCTGCGTGGGCGCAGGTGCGCGGGTCCGCGACGCAGCACGTAGGGTCGGCCCGATCTGGTGAAGCGCAACATGATGTTCTGCGTTCCGCCGCTGATCTTGGCGACGTCCTCCAGCGGGCCATCGCCCAGCCCCTGCTGCGACATCCACTCGGCCACTGCCTCGAGGGCTTGTGAGTCCACTCGCCAGAACCTACTCCCCGCCGCGCGGGCGCTCGCTCAGTCTTGCCCGGATCGGTTCCGTCGCGCGGTTTCCAGTGCAATACACAGCTCGGCGGCCGCCCGCGGATCGGTCACTGCGCGGCCTGTTCGCTGCTCGAGTTTGCGCAGCCGCCGCCGCACGGTGTTGGGGTGCACATACAGCGCCTGCGCCGCACGTTCGGCCGACCCTCCGTTGTCCAACCACGCCTCGAGCGTATCCAGCAGAGCTTCCCGCTCATGGTCGGGGAGATCGTCGAGCGGACCGAGGACGTTCGCTGCGATGCGGCTCATGACCTCGGGAGCGCCGACGGCCGCCACCGCCAGCACGTCGCGGTCGAACAGAGTGATCGGTGCACGGTCGGTCGGGCCGAGACGCGGTCATCGCGATCCGCGCGTATCGCAGTGCGGCCGCCGTTTGTCCGAGGTCGGCGAAGAGCGGGCTGATCCCGACGCGAGTTGCGGGGTACTGGGTCAGCACCTCCAGCACGAGAGTCAACTCCGCGGACGGTCCGAGATGCAGAATCCCGATCTCGATGTCGGGTTGCAACCGCCATGCCGAGAAAACGCCTCGCCTGGGTACCCGGTGACCATCGCGGTGGTCAGCAGAGTCGCGCCGAGTTCAGCCAGTTGGCGATCGGCGGAATCGGCTGACATAGCCGCAGCCTAGCTCTTGGTGTCAGGGGATCAACACGGTTGACCCGTGGGTTCTGCGGCCCTCCAGGTCGCGGTGGGCTTGGGCCGCGTCCTGGAGCCGGTAGCGGTCACCAGTGCTCACGGTTATCGTCCCTGCACTGATCGCATCGAATAATTCACCAGTGCGCCAGCAGAATTCGTCGTAAGTGCGCTGGAAGTACGGGGCGCTCGACGTAGGCGAGCACTTCGGGGCCGCCGGTGGATGCGACCTCTATGGCATGCATGCCCGCTCAGCCCAGATGCGCGACTTGCGGTTTGGTGGGCACGACGATAACGGTCGGTCCATTTGCGCCGAGTGCTGCGTTGAATTCCTTGGCCAGCTGCTCGGTCCCGTCGACGGTGACGGCGTGGCACCCGAAGCCCGCCGCGAGCGACTCGATGTCCAGGCCGGGCAGGTCCAGTCCGGGTACGTTGGGCGTCTTCTCCAGTAGGGCAAAAGATTTCAACACGGAGTATTCACCGTTACGCATGACGACGAAGATGATCGGGAGTTTGTGTTGCGCCGCCGTCCAGATCGCTTGGATCGAGTACTGGAAGGAGCCATCGCCGATGGTAGCCACGACGGTACGTGTGCGGCCGGCAGCGCGATCGCCCAACGCAACACCGACGGCGCCGGGGACACCCCAACCGATGCCACCGCTTCCGGTGGCGAAGAACGATATCGGGTGCACGGTCGGCAACCAGCGCTCCTGCTGGGCGAGGGTGGAGGTTGATTCGTTCACCAGCGCGGCGTCGGCGGGTTTGATCGCGTTGAGTGCCGAGTAGACCTCGACGGGTTCCAAAGGGGCGCTCGCAGCGGCGACGGTGCCGGGTGTTCGGTCGAGCGGGGTCGGTGTCGGCCGGTCGGACGTGGCCTCGATCAACGGGACCAACTGCCGCAGCGCGAGCAAGGTGTCGCTGAGCAGGCTGTCGCCCACCTGTGCCGCCCCGGCCAGGAATGGATCGGCGGTGATATGCAGCAGCTCAGTGCCTTCGGGAAGATACTCGCCCGGCACGTAGGGGTAGTAGCGGAAGACCTGCGCGCCGATCACGACGACGAGGTCGTGACCCCGCAGCACCTCGGTGACTTCGGCGATCGTCATCGGCAACAGACCTTGGTACAGCGGATGGTCCTCAGGGAACGACAACCGATCCGGCAGCGGGCCCGAGTACACCGGAGCGTGCACCTTTTCAGCGAATTCCACCGCGGCATCCCAGCCCCCCGACCGGTCGACCTCGGGGCCGAACACCAACAGCGGCCGCTTTGCCCGATTGATCCGGTCGGCGAACTCGGCCAGGCGCTCCGCGTCGGGTGCAGATCGCCGGCTGGCGGTACGGATGACCGCCGGGCCGAGCGCCGGCTTCTCCCAGTCATCAAGGGGGATGGACAAGTACACCGGCCCCGCCGGGGGCTGGACGGCGATGGTGTAGGCGCGCATGAACGCCGCCGGCACGTCCTCGGCGCGGGCCGGTTGATAAGCCCACTTCACCCACGGCAGCGGCAGCAACGTTTCGTGTGTATTGGTCAGATACGGCTCGCAGAGCGCCATCTCGCGGGTCTGCTGCCCGGCTGTGACGATCAGCGGAGTATTGCTCTTGTAGGCCGCGATCAAACTGCCCATGGCGTTGCCGGTGCCCGCCGCGGTGTGCACATTCACCAGGGCCGGCTTGCCGGTCGATTGCGCGAAGCCGTCCGCCATCGCCAACACCGAGGCCTCTTGTAAGCCCAAGACGTAGGTGAAGTCATCGGGGAAGTTCTTCAGGAAGGTCTGCTCGGTTGACCCGGGGTTACCGAACACCGTCGTCAGGCCCAACTCGCGTAGTAGGTCGTAGGTGACGTCCCAGACCGTCGGTTGTGAAGTCATTGGCCGAGGCTCCTTTTGCCGCAGTATTTTTCACCCTGGATTCTCCGGCCCGGCCGGGGGCTTGTCTATGTTGCGGCCGACAGCGTCAGCGGTTGACCGCTGTGCCGGGCCACACCCAGGGAGTCCCTAGGTTTCGGGGGTAATGTCCGGAAATGTTGACGATGGGAGAAACGACGATGCCGCGGACCGACAACGATTCCTGGGAGATCACCGAGAGCGTCGGGTCGACGGCACTCGGGGTGGCCGCCGCCCGCGCGGCGGAGACCGAGAGCGAGAACCCGCTCATCTCCGACCCGTTCGCACGGGCATTCCTCGATGCCGCGGGCGAAGGCATGTGGAGCTTGACGGCCGATCCTGAGTTAGCGGCGAAACTGACCGAGGTCGCTCCGGAACTGCGCGCGCAGCTGCAGGTAATGGTCAATTTCATGGCCGTGCGGACCGCATGGTTCGACGAGTTCTTCCTCAACGCGGTGTCGTCTGGCCCTCGGCAAGTGGTGATCCTGGCGGCCGGCTTGGACGCGCGCGCGTGGCGGCTGCCCTGGCCGGACGGGACCACGGTGTACGAGCTGGACCAGGCGAAGGTGTTGGATTTCAAGTCGGGTACCCTGCAGCGCCGCGGCGCGCAGCCGAGGGCGCGGCTGGTGAGCGTCGCGGTGGACTTGCGGCAAGACTGGCCAACGGCATTGCAGAACAAGGGCTTTGACACCACCCAGCCGAGCGTGTGGTCGGCCGAGGGGCTGCTGCGTTACCTACCTGCCAAGGCGCAAGATCTGCTGTTCGACCGGATCAACTCGCTGAGCCCAGCCGGCAGCTCGCTGGCCACCAACCTGCCCGCGAAGAATGCGGTGGACCCCGACCTGTTGGCCAGCCAGCGCGACCAATCCAAGCGCCTCCGCGCCGCGGCCGCCGACGTGCTCGGCGCCGAGATACCCGACGTGGAAGACCTGTGGTACCCGGAGGAGCGCACCGACATCGCCGACTGGCTGACCGAACACGGCTGGGAAGCCTCGGCGATCGGCTTGGCCGATCTGCTTACCCGGTACGGACGCGACGTCCCCGAGGGCAACGTGCTGCCGCCGGTCGATTTCGTGTCTGCTCGGCGGCCCTGACCGCTGCGGGCGCAATAAAGTTAAGCCGCAACGTATTTCGGCCGATGGGGAGGTTAGCTGACCGGTAGCTTCTCAATGTTCTTGTACTGCAGTACTAATCGATCGGCGCCGGCTCGGCATGGAATCGGAACGAAGAGTTCTCGGTCTATTATTCAGATGTTTAGTCCAGAGGTTTGGACGCCTGGTGACCTGGGTACATTAGCGAGGCTCTGCGGTTTTGATTGACATTGATGGAGGTCAGGATGCGTGGCGGAGGTTTGATCGGCGCGGTAGTGGTGGTCTGGTTGGTGATCGGCGTGGTTGCCGCGTTCCAACGGGGCTACCTGAAAAATACCGACCAAAATTGTGCCTCATTAGGCACTATTGCAGTCACTGTGATCGTAGGTCCCCTGAATTACGCGGGTGTCAACCCGAAGGTGGGGGACTGCCATTTGCCGCAACCAAGTTCGATGCCTGCGATGGACATCGACCAGCTGATTGGAATGGAGGCGTCATGATTGCCTTGGGCATCGTCTTGTTGATACTGGGATATGTCCTCAAGGTTTATGTCCTGGAGACGATTGGGATCATCTTGCTGGTTATCGGTGCGGTGCTTTGGGTTCTAGGTTCCGTCGGTCGCCCGGTGGGCGGCAGGCGCTACTGGTACTGACGCGAATCACCGGGAAATCCCTCACTACAACATTTGGAATGGAGTTGTCATGATCGCCCTCGGAATCATTTTGCTCATCCTCGGTTATGTGCTGCCGGTGCCAATCCTGATCACCCTCGGGTGGATTCTGGTGGTCGTCGGCGTGGTGTTCTTGATCCTGGGCAGTGTGGGCCGCCCGGTCGCCGGCCGGCGCTACTGGTTCTAGCTCTGCCGCAGTGGGGTCGGCTCACAGCTGACGCATAGGGATGCCACAGCGGCGCCTCAAATCCGCTGCGCATACTCGATAGCTGTGAGCCAACCCCATGCACCCGTCGAGCGCGTGGTCATGCGCCGTGCCGACGGAAACCCGATCAATGTGCTGGTCGTCGACGACGAACCCGTCCTCGCCGAGATGGTGTCGATGGCATTGCGCTACGAAGGCTGGAATATCGCCACCGCCGGCGACGGCGCGTCGGCGCTGGATTCCGCCCGCTCGCAACGGCCGGACGTCGTCGTCCTCGACGTGATGCTGCCCGACATGAGCGGGCTTGATGTCTTGCGCAAGCTGCGTGAAGAGAGTCCACAGCTGCCGGTGTTGTTGCTGACGGCAAAGGACGCGGTAGAGGATCGTATCGCCGGACTCACCGCCGGTGGCGACGATTACGTCACCAAACCGTTCAGCCTGGAAGAGGTGGTGCTGCGGCTGCGCGCACTGCTGCGGCGAACCGGCGTGACGACGGAGGACAGCGGCGCGCAGCTCATTGTCGGGGACTTGGTGCTCAACGAGGACAGTCACGAGGTGACCCGCGCCGGTGAGCCAATTGCGTTGACGTCCACCGAGTTCGAACTACTCCGCTTCATGATGCGCAACTCCAAGCGGGTGCTGAGCAAGGCGCAGATCTTGGACCGGGTGTGGAGTTACGACTTCGGCGGCCGATCCAACATCGTCGAGCTGTACATCTCCTACTTACGCAAGAAGATCGACAACGGGCGCGAGCCCATGATTCACACGCTGCGCGGGGCCGGCTACGTCCTCAAGCCGGCTCGCTAGCATGGGCCGGGCTTGGTCCCTTCGGTTTCGACTGCTGGTGGGACAAGTCGTCATTCTGGCCATCGTGTGTGTCGGAATCGGCGCAGTGACTGAACTCGCGCTGTACCGATACCTGGTCGGACAGCTCGACACCCAGTTGCACGACGCCTCCCACCGCTCGGTGCGGATCTTCGACGAGCCGCCCTCTGCGCCGTGGCGGCATCACCTACGGACCTTCCCCCGGCCCGGCCCGGGCCCGGTCTTTCTGGACGCTCCGGGTCAGCCGGTGGGGATAGTCGCGGCGGTGACCAGCCCGGGTGGGCCGATCGAGGCCGGCTACCTGACCACCGCCGGTGGCCGCGCCGCATTGAGCGACGCCGCCCAGTCCCAGTTGGGTGCGTTACCGGTCAACCGCCCACCGGTGACCCGAGATCTCGACGGTCTGGGCCGTTATCGGGTCGTTGCCACGCCGGCCCGGCGCAGTGGCGACATCGTCATCACCGGGCTGTCGATGTCCAATGTGGACGCCACGATGATCCGCGTCCTGCTGATCTTCGCGGTCGTCACCGTGATCGCCGTCGCGGCCGCCACCACGGCCGGGATCGTGATCATCCGGCGAGCGCTGGTGCCGCTGCGTCGGGTGGCCCAAACCGCCACCGAGGTGGTCGATCTGCAGTTGGACCGCGGCGAAGTCACACTGCCGGTGCGAGTGCTCGAGTCAGATGCCAACCCGCGCACCGAAGTTGGCCAGCTAGGGTCGGCGCTCAACCGGATGCTCGACCACATCGCCGCCGCGCTGTCGGCACGGCAGGCCAGCGAGACCCGGGTCCGACAGTTTGTTGCCGACGCCAGCCACGAGCTGCGCACCCCGCTGGCTGCCATCCGCGGCTACACCGAGCTGGCTCAGCGAGTGGGAGACGACACCGATGCGGTGGCGCATGCGATGAACCGGGTGCAGTCCGAAACCGAACGGATGACCCACCTTGTCGAGGACCTGCTGCTGCTCGCCCGCTTGGACTCCGGGCGGCCGCTGGAACGCGAATCGGTGGACCTGTCGCGGGTGGCCGTCGACGCGGTCAGCGATGCGCACGTCGCCGGTCCGGATCACCAGTGGGAACTCGACCTGCCCGAGGAGCCGGTGGTCGTCTGCGGTGACGCGGCCCGGCTGCACCAGGTGCTGGCCAATCTGTTGGCCAATGCCCGCGTCCACACCGGCCCGGCAACCGTGGTGACCACACGGTTGGGGTCGGACGCGACGCATGCCGTGCTGAGCGTGCTCGACAACGGGCCAGGGATTCCCGAGCAATTGCAGTCGGAGGTATTCGAGCGGTTCGCCCGCGGCGACACCTCCCGGTCTCGCAAAGGTGGCAGCACTGGGCTGGGCCTGGCGATCGTCACGGCGGTGGTGAAGGCGCACAACGGCGCGATCACCCTGAACAGCACGCCGGGGCGCACCGAATTCACGGTCCGTTTGCCGCTCTACGTGGAGTGAATTCGGGAGCTCGAAGCTTCACCTCACGATCGACGAATTAGGGGCAGGTCACATCGATTTCGAAGGACTTGCTGATCATCCCTGCCATCGGGTTGGCGGTGTTCACACCCGTCGCTGTCCCGCTGAACTTGTAACCGTTGCCGTCCTCGGTGGCTTGCGCGCTGGCCCCGGGACTGCCCTGCTGGTAGGCCAGGTTGGTGCCGTTGACGTTGCCCAATGCGATCTGATGCACAACGGGTGGATTGGCGTCGGTGGCCTGCACTGCGACTGCGGTGGATGTACCTGGCTGGCCGATCCCGACCTGCAGCTGGCCGCCTGCCTTTTGACAGGTGACCTGACCCTGGACGTTCTGGTCCTGGCCATCGATCACCACTTTGGCGTGGCCCGAAGTGCTGACCTTCTGGCCCGGGGTGCTCGAGCTCGAACACCCGCACAGACCTGTCACCACGATCGCCGTCGCTGCTGCAGCGACCGTTACGGAACGGTTCACCCGGTTCTCCTTATGTTGTTGTGGTCGGCCCGTCGACGTTGACGGGCCGTTTCGGAGTATGCGCTTTGCTGGAACCGCGGATAGCGAATTCGTCGAAAATTAAGCTCCCAGTTGAAACGGTCTGACTCCACGTCAGCCGGTATTTGCCGCTCGGTTTCCGGAATGGCTGAATTCGGTTCGGCGCGGCTGAAATGATGGGCCGGTGGACCAGAAGCCTCCGACCGCGGTCATCGAATCCGCTCACCAAAATCGCCGGCTGCCGATCAAAGACACGGCAGATTTCGCTGATGCCGACCGGGGATTCATCGCCGCACTGACGCCCTGCGTCGTCAAGGCCGCCGACGGCCGAGTGGTATGGGACAACGACGCATATTCGTTCGTCGCCGGCGACGCGCCGCCGTCGGTGCACCCCAGTCTGTGGCGCCAGTGCATGCTGACCACCAAACAAGGCCTCTACGAAGTCACGCCGGGCATCTACCAGGTCCGCGGCCTGGACCTGTCGAACATCAGCTTCGTCGAAGGCGACACCGGTCTCATCGTGATCGACCCGCTGGTCTCCACCGAGGTCGCCGCCGCAGCGTTGCAGCTGTACCGCCGACACCGCGGTGACCGGCCCGTCGTCGCGGTCATCTACACCCACAGCCACGTGGACCATTTCGGTGGCGTACTCGGCGTCACCTCGCAGGCCGACGTGGACGCCGGCAGGGTGGCGGTGCTGGCGCCCGAAGGTTTCACCGAGCACGTCGTGCAGGAGAATGTCTACGCCGGCACCGCCATGACGCGTCGCGCCTCCTACATGTACGGATCGCTGCTGGAGCGCGGCCCGCAAGGACACGTCGGTTGTGGCCTGGGCCAGGCGCCGTCCCTTGGTGAAATAGCCCTGATCGTCCCGACCGTCGACATCGCGACCACGGGCGAAACTCACACCATCGACGGCGTCGAGATCGAGTTCCAAATGGCACCGGGCACCGAAGCCCCAGCCGAAATGCACTTCTACTTTCCGCGATTCCGCGCCTTGTGCATGGCTGAGAATGCCACCCATAACCTGCACAACCTGTTGACGCTTCGCGGCGCGCTGGTCCGCGACCCGCACGCTTGGTCGGGTTATCTCACCGAAGCGATCGACACATTCGCCGACCGCGCCGATGTGGTGTTTGCCTCCCACCACTGGCCGACCTGGGGACGTGAGCGCGTCGTGGAATTCCTTTCGCTGCAACGCGACCTGTATGCCTACTTGCACGACCAGACGTTGCGGCTACTCAACCAAGGGCACACCGGCGCCGAAATAGCCGAGGCGTTGCAGATGCCGCCGGCGCTGGAGGCGGCCTGGCATACCCACGGCTACTACGGTTCGGTCAGCCACAACGTCAAGGCGATCTACCAGCGCTACATGGGCTGGTTCGACGGCAACCCGGCCCGGCTGTGGCCACACCCGCCCGAAGCACTGGCAACCCGGTATGTCGAGGCGATCGGCGGGATCGACCGTGTCGTCGAACTTGCTCAGCACGCCTTCGATAGCGGTGACTTCCGTTGGGCCGCAACCCTGCTCGATCATGCGGTATTCGCCGACAGCACACACAGCGCCACCCGCGCCCTTCTGGCGGACACCTTCGAACAATTGGCTTACGGGGCGGAGAACGCGACGTGGCGCAACTTCTTCCTGTCCGGCGCCACCGAGTTGCGCGACGGCAACTTCGGCTCTGCGGCCCAAACCACGTCGCCCACGATGCTGTCTGCGCTGACGCCGGAGCAGATCTTCGACGGGCTGGCCATCACGGTGAACGGACCCCGGGCATGGGATTTGGACGTTGCCATGGACGTCACGATCGCAGACGGCAACTATCGGCTCGCCCTGCGCAACGGGGTGCTGGTGCATCGCAAGACGCCCGCAGAAGCTTCGACTGCGGCGGTAACCATCAAGCTGGACAACGCATTTCGCTTGCTGACGGCGGCGATGGGCGATCTCGACTCACCGGGGTTGGAGATCGCCGGTGACACTGAGCTACTGCAGCAATTTCTGGGTGTCCTCGACCGGCCCGATCCGTCGTTCAACATCGTCACGCCCTAGCAGGCCATGATGGTCACATTCGCCACACCAGACCCCCGGCCTGCACAACACATGCCCCGCCGCAGAGAGGCTGTAGTGACGGATGGGACTACAGGCCACATCAAGCGACGTCGATGACCACCTTGCCGATTGCCTTGCGGTCGGCGACATGCCGCAGCGCCGCGGCGGCGTCGCCCAACGCGAATCGGGCGCCGATGTAGGGTCGGATTGCGCCTGCGGCGAACATCTGCGTCAACTCCTGCATGTCTCGCGCGGAATCGTCCGGCCTGTCACTGACGAACGTGCGAATCTCCATGCCGCGGATGGTGATTCCCTTGAGTAGGACCAGGTTCAGCGGGATGGACGGGATCACGCCCGCGGCGTAACCGAGGGTGACGAAGGTCCCGCCCCGGGCAAGACCGCGCAGCGCCGGTTCCGCATAAGGTCCCCCGACCGGGTCAAGAACCACCCGGGCGGCGTCGCCGGTGAGCTCGCGGATGCGGGTCTTCAGGTCCTCCCGGTCGTAGTCGACCGTCGCCTCTGCGCCGCGCAGCCGGCACAGCTCGAGCTTTTCCGGACTCGACGCGGCGGCCAGCACCCGGGCCTCCATGGCCACCGCCAGGTCCACGGCGGCCAAACCCACACCTCCCGCGGCGCCGAGGACGACCACCCAATCGCCCGGAGCGACGTCCGCGATAGATCGCAGGGCGTGATACGCGGTGCGGTAGGTGACGCCGAATGCCGCGGCGGAGGCGAAGTCTGCGCCGTCGGGTATCGCGGTCACCGCCGCCGAGTGCAGCAGCGTCTGCTCGGCGAACGCACCGACGAACGTGGCGGCCGAAACGCGTTGACCCACCCGAAACGGCGTGCCTTCGCCGACGGCGACGACTTCGCCGGCGAGCTCGCTACCCGGGGTGAACGGCACCGGGGCCTTGACCTGATACCTGCCTTCGATCATGAGTACGTCGGGGAAGTTGACGGCCGCCGCGCGCACCCGCACCACCAGCTGGCCCGGTCCCGGCGTTGGATCGGCGACATCGTCGACGACAAGGTCCTCCGGGGGCCCGTAGTTGCGACAGACGACGGCGCGCATCAGCCGACCCCCAGTCCGCGTAGACAAAACCGCACCAGGTGATCGACATCGTCGGGCCCGGGCCGCTGCGCCGAATCCAGGTAGCGGCGCATCGCTGTCACCGTGCAATGAAAGACGGCGTCGGCGTCGCGCGCAATATCCTTGCTGCCCAGCGCCGCAACCGGCTCGGTCAGTAGCTCACGCATGGGCCGCAGGATCTCGTCGTCCGCGGCCCGCCAGTCGTCCGTGGTCGAAACCTGGCCTGCCGCGGCACGGCTCATGCTGATCAGGTGCGGGTCGGCGACCTGCGCGAGGGCGCCTTCGATCCAGCGCCGCACTTGAGCCGCCGGGGTGCGCTCCTTGGCCATCTGGTGCTGCAGATAGGAGACGACGATCGCGACGCCGCGTTCCATCACTGCGAGGATGACGTCGTCTTTGCCGGCGAAGTACCGGTAGAACGCTTTGTTCGACGAGCCGGCCTCGGCGACGATGTCGCTGACCCGCGGCGGTTCGGGCGCCACCCGTTCCATCACCCGGACGGCGGCGGCGAGGATGCGTTCGACTTCCTCGGTCGCTTCCCGCTGACGGTCGTCGAGGGCGCGTTCGACCGCCGCCGTGACACGGCTACTGGTCAACGAGGGCACCATATTTCGCGCGGGCGGCCTCGCGGCGTACGTCCAGCATCTCGCTGGGCCAATCGCCGTCCTCGGCCTCGTAGCCCTTGAGCAGCATCCGGGCCAGATTCACCTTGTGCGCCTCGGTCGGCCCGTCGGCCAGGCCCAGTGCGATGCCGCCCAGCAGGACGTTGACCAGCGGCAGTTGACCGGTGAGCCCGAGTGCGCCGTGCACCTGAATTGCTCTCAGCGCAATGGATTTCAGCACTTGCGAGGCAAGGATCTTGCAGGCGCCGATTTCGGCGCGGGCGGCATGTTCGTCGCCGTTGTCAATCAGCCACGCGGCGTGTAGCACTGTCAGCCGGAACGGCGTCAACTCGGTATACGAGTCAGCGATGAACTCCTGCACCAGCTGCTTGTCGGCGAGCACAGTGCCTTGCGTGAAACGGCTTTTCGCGCGTCGGGACATCATCTCGACCGCGCGTTGTGCCATCCCGATCGCGCGCATCGCGTGATGCAGCCGTCCGCCCGCCAACCGGGTCTGCAGGATCAAAAAGCCCTGACCGGGTTCACCGAGCAAGGCGTCCGACGGCACCCGCACCCCGTCGTAGTGCACCAGGGAATGCCCCGGTTCGTGGGCGTCCGCTCCGACCAGATGGTGGTTCGCCTCGACCTTGAGCCCCGGGGTGTTCGCCGGAATCAGGAACGTCGAGGCGCCGTGGTGCACGGCCACATCGGGATTGGTGATCGCAACCACGATGAAGAACGATGCGACGGATGCGTTGCTGGAGAAATACTTTCGCCCGGTGATCACCCAATGGTCGCCGTCGCGGACCGCGCGGGTGGTGAAGACTCTGGGGTCGGCGCCGCCCTGCGGCTCGGTCATCGAAAAGCAGGAGAAGATCTCGCCGGACAGCAGACCGGAAAGATAGCGGTCCTTCTGGTCCTGGGTGCCGAAGCGAGCGATGATCTCGGCGTTACCGGTGTCGGGCGCTTGGGTCCCGAAGACGATCGGCGCCCACGGGCTGCGGCCCAGGATCTCGTTGATCAGCGTCAGCTTGACCGCGCCGAAGCCCTGCCCGCCGAGTTCCGGGCCGAGATGCGGTGCCCACAAACCTTCGTCACGCACCCGCTGCTTGAGCGGGTCGACGATCGTGCGCCGTTCGTCGTTCAGCGGCAGGAACTCGCAGCCGGGGAACAGCACCTCCAGCGGCTCCACCTCTTCGCGGACGAACTCGCGGATCCAGTCGAGCTTCTTCTCGAACTCCGGTTCGGTAGAGAAGTCCCATGCCATGTCGAATACTCCTAACTCGTTAGTTGGAGGCGACCCGCTGCACCCGGCTGCGCCGCGCTTGCGATCGCCTCGTGAGGGGATATCAGGGAATGCCGCCGTCGGCCCGCACGATCGAGCCGGTGGTGAAGCTGGACGCCGCCGAGGCCAGAAACAGAGCGGCACCGACGATTTCAGCTGGATCGCCGGCCCGCTGCAGCGACAGGTTGGCGAATGGATTGTGGGCTGCCTGGTCCAGATTCCACGCCTTGCTGACGTCGGTGAGGAACGGCCCGGCCATCAGCGTGTTGACTCGGACAGCAGGCCCGAAAGCCCTTGCCAGGCCTTCGGTCATGGCGTTGAGCCCCGCCTTCGACGCCGCGTAGGGGATGATGTCGGGCGACGGCCGCAGCGATCCGGCGGTGCTGACGTTGATGATCGATCCGTGGCCGGCCGTGACCATCCGTTCGCCAACCAAGGCGGACAACCGGAACGGCCCCTTGAGGTTGAGATTGACCACCGCGTCGAACAATTTCTCGGTGACGTCGGTTAGCTTGTCGTAGACCGGTGACATGCCGGCGTTGTTGATCAACGTGTCGACCTTGCCGAACCGTTGGTAGGTCGCGTCCACGAGTCCGTCGAGCTGGTCCCATCGCCCCACGTGCACCTGATACGGCATCGCCGCACGGCCGGTCTCAGCTTCGATCTGCTTGGCGACGGCGACGCAGTTCTCCATCTTGCGGCTGGCGATCACCACGTCGGCGCCGCATCGCGCGACCCCGAACGCCATCTGCCGGCCCAGCCCCCGGCTACCGCCGGTGATCAGCACCACCTGGCCGGTCAGGTCGAAAAGCCTTTCGGCGTAACTCATGTGAGGGCCTTCGCCAATCCGGCGGCTGTCGCGATCAGCTGCGGGATCATCGCGCCGAAGGCTTCCTGGATCTTGGGGTCGACCTTTCCCGTCTGCACTCCGGCGGCATAGGTCTTTTCCAGCACGATGCCGAGTTTCCAGTTCGCTAATACCAGGTAGTAGTCGATGTTCTCGGTCGAGCGCCCGCCGACTTTTTCGTAGCGCTCGAGCAATTCGCTGCGCGTCGGCATCCCTTTCATGTCGAGATAAAAGCCGTCCTCGCGTGGATTCTCGCCGTCGTAGCCCAGCAGACACCAGGCCAAGTCCAGCAGTGGATCACCGATCGTGGTCATTTCCCAGTCCACGATCGCGGCGAGTCGGGCCGGCTCACCGTGGGTGAACATGACGTTGGCGAACTGGTAGTCGCCGTGCATGATGCCCGGCGTGTAGTGGTCGGGCCGGTTGCGGCGCAGCCAGTCGGCGGCGTCGTCCAAGCCGGGAAGGTCGCGCACCCGATAGCTGTCCAGGAAAGCCAGCCAGCGGTCGACCTGCCGCTCGTGGAACCCGTCCGGCCGACCGAATCCGTCCAGGCCTTGAGCGCGCCAGTCCACCCGGCCCAGCTTGGCCGCGCCTTCGACCAGCTCGAACGCCAGGCCGCGGCGCGCGGTTAGGTCGTCGTCGAATGGGGCGGGCCAGCCACCGTCCATCGGACTCCAGCCGTCGATCGCCCGCATGACGTAGAACGGCATGCCGAGTAGATCGCCGGCGTCGTTGGCGGCGATCAGCTCGGCGTGCGGCACGTCGGTGCCGCGCAGTGCGCGCACCAGTCGGATTTCGCGCAGCAGCCCGTCGATGCGGGCCGCATCGGCGCGGGCGCCCGGCATCCGCAACACCATCCGATGGCCGCCGCGGTGGATCAGGTAGAGGGTGTTCTGCGAGCCGCCGGACAACAGATCGAGCACCGGTTGTTCCCCGTCGCCGGGCACGTCGTTGGCATCGAGCCAACGTCCCAAAATCGCCGGATCCAACTGAGTCGCCGCCATTGGCACACCCCACTCTCTGTCAGGAGAATAGCATTCTCCGGCGAGATGACAAGGCCGCCGGGACTCATGCGAGGCTTGGCACATGCAGCTGATTCTGGTTCGGCATGCGCTGCCGCTTCGTAGCGAGCCCGGCCAGGGCGCCGACCCCGACCTCTCTGCTGAGGGACGAGCGCAGGTAGCGCGCCTGCCCGCCGCGCTGGCGAGATTTCCGATCACCCGTGTGGTGAGCAGCCCGCAACGCCGGTCCTTGCAGACCGCCGAACCGGTCGCCGCCGCCCGCGCGCTGCCCGTCGAGATCGACGACCGCTTCGCCGAATACGACCGGGAGCTGCCGGTCTACATCCCGATCGAGCAGATCCGCGACGAGAATCCGCAGGAGTGGGCGCGGATGGCCGCGGGGCACTTACCGAGCACCGTCGACGAAGCGGCGTTTCGGGCACGGGTGCGTGCGGCGCTCGACAGCGTCGCCACCGCCGCTGAGCACGACGACACCGTCGCGGTATTCAGCCACGGCGGGGTGATCAACGTGGTGCTCCACGAGATCCTGGGAACCAGGCGGGTGTTGTCGTTTCCCATCGACTACGTCTCGGTGACCCGGCTGCTGTTCTCCCGGTCCGGTCAGGCCAGCGTGGTGACGGTGAACGGGACCGAACACGTGTGGGATCTGCTGCCGCGAAATCGGCGGTAAAGCAGTTCGGTGCGCCCGGTGACGATGCGGCCGGGGACGGCCGAGGAGGAGCCGGGCAGTCGGTGATAGACAAGTCCGGTGACTTCCTCGACGCTGGACGGGCTCGATCTTTCCGCGCTGGACGGATATCTGCGTTCGGCCGGTATCGGCCGTGACGGCGACCTGACGGCGCACCTGATTTCCGGGGGCCGTTCCAACCTGACGTTCTTGGTCGGCGACGACTCGTCGACGTGGGTGTTGCGCCGCCCGCCATTGCATGGGCTGACGCCGTCGGCGCACGACATGGCGCGCGAGTACAAAGTCGTCGCCGCGCTGGCCGATACCGCGGTTCCGGTGGCCCGCGCGGTCACGTTGTGCAGCGACGAATCGGTGCTCGGGGCGCCGTTCCAGATGGTCGAATACGTTGCCGGGCAGGTGGTGCGCACTCGAGCCGAACTTGAAGCGTTGGGTGACGAGCGGGTGATCGAAGGCTGTGTCGAGGGACTGATTCAGGTGCTGGCCGATCTGCACGCCGTCGATCCGATCGCGGTCGGGCTCGCCGATTTCGGTAAGCCCAGCGGATATCTGGAACGCCAGGTCCGTCGGTGGGGCTCGCAGTGGGAACTGGTGCGCCTGCCCGATGACGACCGCGACGCCGACGTCGCGCGGCTGCACTCGGCGCTGCAGGAAGCGGTCCCGCCGCAGAGCCGCACCTCGATCGTGCACGGCGACTACCGGATCGACAACACCATCCTGGACGCCGACGACCCGGCGCGAGTGCGTGCCGTCGTGGACTGGGAGCTGTCCACGTTGGGCGACCCGCTCAGCGACGCCGCGTTGATGTGCGTCTACCGCGACCCGGCGATGGACCTGATCATCAACGCACACGCCGCCTGGACGTCGCCGCAATTGCCGCTCGCCGACGAGCTCGCCCATCGCTACTCGGTGGTCTCCGGGCAGCCGTTGGCGCACTGGAACTTCTACATGGCCCTGGCCTACTTCAAGCTGGCCATCATCGCGGCGGGCATCGATTTCCGCAGGCGAGTGTCGGGCAGCGCGGGCGCCGACGCTTCCGACCGGGTTGGCGAAACGGTTGCGCCGTTGATCGCCCGAGGGCTGACCGAGCTGCGGGGCTCGTGATTACCGGCCGATGGCCAGGTTCTTCTTTGCCGCGCGCCGCAACTGATAGATGCGCGCCGTGCCGGCCGCGACCGTGATCAGCCCACCACCCACTGCCGCCAACAGAATCGCGACACCGAGCGGCAAGGTCCAGCGCCAAGCGAAGAAAGCCAGCGTCACGGATCCGGTGTTCTGCGTGATGAAGATCAGCAGCACGATGAGGATCAGGAAGCCCGCCGTCAGCGACGACCATAGGCTGGCGGCGCGGGTGAATTTGACCGCAGACTCGGGCGGCGGCGCGCTGTCTGGGACAGGCGCGGATGTCGTTGGCGGTTGCTCGGGAGATACCGACGGATCGCTGCTCATGCTGTCATCTTTACCCCTCTGCGGCCCGAAGTGAACCGAACTACCGGGAAACGTGCGCCGCGTCGCGGCCATCACCTGCTGACTGGAGATAATGTCGGTTGCTATGAGCATGCTGCGACGCCGCGGGCACCGCGTGGCGGTGTGGCTGGCGACCGTGTGCCTCGCTGCCACAGCCTGCGGCAGCTCGAACCCGCTCGGCGGAGATTCGGCCAATGTGAACTCGATCGTGGTCGGGTCCGCCGGCTTTCCGGAATCCAAAATTGTCGCGGAAATCTACGCACAAGCCCTGCAGGCCAACGGCTTCAACGTCGGCCGGCAGCTGGGGATCGGCAGCCGCGAGACATATGTTCCGGCGCTGAAAGACCATTCGATCGATCTGGTACCCGAATACATCGGCAACCTGCTGTCCTACCTTCAGCCGGACACCACCGTAACCATGCTCGACGCCGTCGAGTTGGAGCTGTACAAACGACTGCCGGGGGACCTGTCGATCTTGACGCCGTCGCCTGCGTCCGACACCGATACGGTCACTGTCACCGCCGCTACCGCTGCCAAGTGGAACCTCAAGACGATCGCGGACCTGGCCGCGCATTCACCGGAGGTGAGGTTCGCCGCACCGTCTGATTTTCAGGCACGGCCCTCCGGTTTGAGCGGACTGCGGCAGCGGTACGGCCTCGACATCGCGCCGGGAAACTTCGTGGCGATCAGCGACGACGGTGGCGCGGTCACCGTTCGCACCCTCTTGGACGGGAAGGTCAACGCGGCCAACATCTTCAGCACCTCGCCGGCCATCATGCAGAACCACCTGGTGGTGCTCGACGACCCGCAGCACAATTTCCTCGCCGGAAACATCGTCCCGTTGGTGAATTCGCAGAAGAAATCCGATCGGCTCAAGGACGTGCTGGATGCGGTTTCGGCCAAGCTCACCAGCCGCGAGTTGGCCGACCTCAACGCCTCGGTGTCGGGCAACGACGGCATCGACCCCGATCAGGCGGCACGGACTTGGTTGCACGACAACGGCTTCAACCGCCCGATTCGGAGTTGAAGCTTGATCAGTTTTCATGACGTTCACAAGGTCTACGCTGACGGCACTGTTGCAGTCGACAGGCTGAACCTGGAGGTTCCCGAGGGGACGCTGACCGTTTTTGTCGGGCCGTCGGGTTGCGGCAAGACGACGTCGATGCGGATGATCAACCGGATGGCCGAGCCGACGTCAGGCACCGTCGTCGTCGACGGCGCCGACGTCGCTGGTGTCGACCCGGTGCGATTGCGGCTCGGCATCGGCTATGTGATCCAGGGCGGGGGCCTGATGCCGCATCAGCGGGTGATCGACAACGTCGCGACGGTGCCGGTACTCAAAGGCCAGTCCCGCCGGGCAGCGCGAAAGGCCGCCTACGCCGTGTTGGAACGGGTGGGTTTGGATGCGAAGCTGGCCGCGCGCTATCCGGCGCAGCTGTCCGGTGGCGAGCAGCAGCGGGTGGGCGTGGCGCGAGCGCTGGCGGCCGATCCGCCGATCCTGCTGATGGACGAGCCTTTTTCGGCTGTTGACCCGATCGTCCGCTTTCAGTTGCAGCGCGAAATACTGCGGCTACAAGCCGAATTGCGCAAGACCATTGTGTTCGTCACGCATGACGTCGATGAGGCGATCCGGCTCGCGGACCGCGTTGCGGTGTTCGGTCGGAGTGGTTCGCTGCAGCAGTACGACGAACCCGCGAAGCTGCTGTCGCGTCCGGCCAACGATTTCGTGGCCAGGATGATAGGTGCCGGTCGTGGCTACCGGTGGCTGCAGTTCTTGGACGCGAACCACGTTCCGGTTCAAGACATCCCGATGATCACCGAGTCCGCTGTTGGTGACGCGCAGCCTCGCGACGGGTGGGCACTGGTCGTCGAGGCCGACGGCGCGCCGTTGGGCTGGATCGACGCGAGTGGCGTGCGCAAGCACCGCGCCGGCGCATCGTTGCGCGACAGCGTCACGTCGGTCGGTGGGCTCTTCAGGCCGGGTGCCAACCTGAGCCAGGCACTGGATGCCGCATTGTCGTCGCCGGCGGCGCTGGGAGTGGCCGTCGACAAGGCAGGCAAGGTAATCGGGGGAGTGCGGGCCGCGGATGTGTTGGCCGCCTTGGACTCTCATCGGCAGGGCTAGTTGTGCACTACCTGATCCATCACCTTCCTACGGCCTGGACGCTGACCGTGATTCACCTGCGGCTGTCGCTGCTGCCGGTGCTGGCCGGTCTGGCGATCGCGTTGCCATGGGGTGTGCTGGCATGGCGCACAACGATGCTAAGACGACTGACCACGGTGACCGCCAGCGTGGTGTTCACCATCCCGTCGCTGGCGCTCTTCGTGGTGTTGCCGCTGATCATCCCGACCCGGATCCTGGACGAGGCGAATGTCGTTGTGGCGCTGACGCTCTACACCACTGCGCTACTGGTGCGAGCGGTGTTCGAGGCACTGGACGCGGTCCCGTCGCAGGTCCGCGATGCCGCTACCGCGGTCGGCTACCGGCCGATCAGTCGCCTACTCAAAGTCGAACTCCCGCTGTCTATTCCGGTGTTGGTGGCGGGTTTGCGCGTGGTCGTGGTGACCAATATCTCGATGGTCTCAGTCGGCGCAGTGATCGGCATCGGCGGCCTGGGCACCTGGTTCACCGAGGGTTACCAGGCGGACAAGAGCGACCAGATCGTGGCCGGGATAGTCGCCATCTTCGTGGTGGCGGTCGTCATCGACGTAATGCTGATGTTGACCGGGCGACTCGCGACGCCCTGGGACCGGGCAACGCGGCCCAGCCGCCGGCTGTTGACCGCTCGCGGTCGTGGGAGGTTCGCGGTGAACTTCCTCAGCCAGGCGCTGTCGTATTTGTGTACGGCGAGTAACTGGGTGGGCCCGGTCGGGCTGGCGGCCCGAACGTGCGAGCATCTTGAGTACACGGCGGCGGCAGTGGTGGTGTCGGCGCTGGTTGCCCTCCCGGTCGGGTTGGTCGTCGGCCATACCGGGCGAGGCACGCTGGTGGTGGTCGGCCTGGTCAACGCGTTGCGTGCGTTACCGACGCTGGGTGTGCTGCTGCTGGCTGTGCTGCTGTGGGGACTGGGGCTGGTGCCCCCGATCGTGGCGCTGATGTTGCTCGGGATTCCACCACTGCTGGCGGGAACCTATGCCGGCGTTTCGGCGGTGGACCGCACCGTGGTCGACGCAGCACGTGCGATGGGCATGAGCGAGCTGCGGGTGCTGTGTCGGGTTGAGGTGCCCAACGCGCTGCCGCTGATCATGGGTGGGCTGCGCACGGCGACGCTGCAGGTGGTCGCCACTGCGACGGTGGCGGCCTACGCCAGCTTGGGCGGGCTGGGCCGCTACCTCATCGACGGCATCAAGGTGCGCCAGTTCCACATCGCGCTGGTCGGTGCGCTGATGGTGGCCGCACTGGCGTTGATCCTCGACGGGGCGCTGGCATTCGCGGTGTGGGCGTCAGTGCCTGGTACCGGTCGGCTGCGCCGAAGCCCACACCTCCCGGCGTCGAAATCTGCCGAGCCGTCGCCTAACGTGGACACGTGAGCCCAGCCCCATCGGATTCCAGCAGGTCCCGGTCGGCGATGTTGACCTGGCGCGCACACGACGCCAGGCGCATGGAATCGGTGCGGGTGCAGTTGTCCGGCAAGCGGATCAAAGCCAACGGGCGCATTGTGGCCGCCGCCACCGGCGCCACCCCGGCGTTCGCGGCCTACTACGACCTGTATACCGACGAAACCGGCGCGACCAAGCGACTCGGGATGACGGTCACGGTGGCCGAGCGGGAACGGCAGCTCGTCGTCGCGCGCGACGAGGAGAACATGTGGTTGATCAGCAGCCACCAGGGTGAGTCACGATCGGGTTACGAGGGTGCGCTGGACGTCGACGTGGTCTTCAGCCCGTTCTTCAATGCGTTGCCGATCCGCCGTTGTGGCCTGAACGAGCGGGCCGACACGATCACGGTGCCGACGATTTATGTGACGCTGCCGGACATGTCCATCGCTTCAGCGCCGGTCAGCTATAGCAGTGCGGAGCCGGCGGCGGGCGAGGGGATCAAGGTCCGGTCGCCGGTGTCGGAGACGACTCTCACGGTCGACGAGGACGGGTTCATCGTGGACTATCCAAGCTTGGCAGAGCGGATCTGATCACCCCACCGGCGCGACCGGCGGCAGCCAGTTCGTCTCGCCAGTTCTCGGCGCCGACGAACACCGTGACGATCTCCGGTCGCGAGAAACTGTCGTAGCGCGTGCGGGCGGCATGCCCGCCCTCGACAAGAGCTGCTACTGAGCTGTTGTGCGCCAGCGACTCTCGGGCTTCAGCCAGCAATTCGATGACGCGGTCCACCCGTGGCAGCAGTTGCCCTCCATTTGCTTCGCACATGGCCCGTACCAGATCCGGTGCGGTGCCGGCGACCCGTGTGCCGTCGCGGAAGGACCCCGCGGCCAGTGCGAACGCCAGCGGCACCTCGGCGGCGGTGACCGCCAACGCTTCGGCCAGTAGGTGAGGCAGATGCGAGATAGCCGCCGCGGCGGCATCGTGTTCGTCGGATCTGGCCGGCACCAGAAACGACCCGCAGTCCAGCGCCAGCTCCATCACGGTCGACCACACCGTTGGGTCGACGTGGTCGTCCACGCTGATCACCCAGGGAGCGCCGGTGAACAGCCGGGCGTGTCCTGCTTGCCAGCCCGAATGCGCCGTGCCGGTCATCGGGTGCCCCCCAACGAAGCGCGCCTGCAGACCCGCTGCGACGACTTCGTCGAGCACCGCACTCTTGACACTGGTCACATCGGTGAGCGGACAGTCGGGGGCGGATTCGCCGATATGGGCGAGCAGGATCGGCAACGCCGGCATCGGGACGGCGAGGACGATCAGCGCGCCCACGTCGGCGGCGCGGACCAGCGCGGCGGTGAGGTCGGTGGTGGCGTCGAAGCCGTCGAACCGGGCGGCCTGGGCTCCCTCGACCGAGCGGTTGTAGCCGAAGGCTTCGCGGCCCGCCGCCGAGGCTGCGCGCAATATCGAGCCGCCGATCAGCCCCAGCCCCAGCACGCACACTGGTGTCTTCAAAACAGGACGAACCACACCCCAAGGTTGGCACATTCGCGGGAAAGCCCACGGTGCTATAGCGCCAGACGCGACGCTGGTTTGCTGGGCATGTGCTGGTCAATGGGCTCCAGCGCGACTAGCGTAAGCGCCCATGGGAGCACAACGGGCTTCCGCGCAGGCGGACGCGCCGGACGGATTCGGCGTCGCCGTCGTGCGTGAAGAAGGGAAATGGCGCTGTTCGGCCTTGGGGCCGAAAGCCCTGGCCAGCTTGAATGCTGCCGAGACCGAGCTACGCGAATTACGCAGCGCCGGAGCGGTTTTCGGGTTGCTTGACATCGACGACGAATTCTTCGTCATTGTGCGGCCGGCGCCGTCGGGAACCCGGTTGCTGCTTTCGGACGCAACCGCGGCGCTGGACTACGACATCGCAGCAGAAGTGCTGGACAACCTGGACGCCGACATCAATCCGGAAGACCTGGAGGACGCCGACCCGTTCGAGGAGGGCGATCTCGGGTTGCTGTCCGATGTGGGCCTGCCTGAGGCGGTGCTGAGCGTCATCCTCGACGAGACCGACCTCTACGCCGACGAGCAGTTGGGCCGCATCGCGCGGGAGATGGGCTTCGCTGATGAACTGTCGTCGGTGCTCGACCGTTTAGGACGTTGACCTCGGACGAAGACCTGATCCGCGTCGCGCTGGAGGTCGCCGCAACGGCTGGTCCGCGTGACGTCCCGGTGGGTGCGGTGGTCGTCGGGCCCGACGGGACCGAACTGGCCCGTGCGGTCAACGCGCGAGAGGCGCTCGGTGATCCGACTGCACACGCCGAGATCCTGGCCATGCGGGCGGCCGCGAGCGTGCTCGGCGACGGGTGGCGGCTGACCGGAGCAACGCTGGCGGTCACCCTCGAGCCGTGCACCATGTGCGCGGGTGCGCTGGTGATGGCGCGGGTGGACCGTCTGGTGTTCGGAGCCTGGGAGCCCAAGACCGGCGCCGTGGGTTCGCTGTGGGATGTGGTCCGCGACCGACGGCTCAACCACCGTCCGGCGGTGCAGGGCGGGGTGCTGGCCGCCGAGTGCGCCGGCTTGCTGGAGAGCTTCTTCGCCCGTCAGCGATTGGGGTAGTCGGGCCGTCGTTGGGTAGGCTATCCGGCGGTGGCGTGTCCGAGCGGCCTAAGGAGCACGCCTCGAAAGCGTGTGACGGGTAACCCCCGTCCGAGGGTTCAAATCCCTCCGCCACCGCCATGTGATGTCTCAAGACATCGGAATAGGTCCGAACCCTCGTTTAGGGTTTGGGCTTCTTTTTTGGGCGGCCGGTTGGGGTGCCGCGGGGTTGGTAGTCCCTGGTCGGGTTCAGGGTTAGCTGGCGGAGGAGTTCGCCGGTGGCGGCGTTGATGATCCGGATGTCGAGATCCTGGATGAGGACCAAGACTCGGGTGGCGGCGTGGGTTCGGCCGATACCGATGTGGTGGAGGTGCCCGGCGTGGCGCAGGGTGAGTTTTCCGAATTGGTCGATGCGGTCGCGGCGGACTCGGTGGTGTGTGTCGGTTCGGTTGCCGGGGCTGGCTTTGGGCCGGGTTGTGTAGGCGGTGGCGGGGGTGGCCTGGTGGGGCATTCCGCGGTGGGGTCGGTGGTGGTTGTATTCGTCGACAAAGGCGTCGAGTTGGGTTTGTAGTTCGGTCACGGTGCTGGCGCGGGGTTGGGCGGCCAGCCATTTTTTGAGGGTCTGATGGAAGCGCTCGACTTTTCCGCAGGTGGTGGGGTGGCCGGGTGTGGAGTTGATCTGGGTGACTCCCAGGCGGTGCAGTTCGTGTTCGAGGTGGTTGCGTCCGCCTTTGCCGCCGGAGAACCGGGTGGTGAAGACCATGCCGTTATCGGTCAGGGTGGAGGCTGGAATGCCATGGGTGGCACAGGCTTTGCGGAATTCGGCTAGGACGATGGGGCCGGTGACGCGGCGGTGGGTGGTGACCGAGAGGGCGTAGCGTGCGTGATCGTCGAGCCAGTTGAGGATTTCCACATGGGTGCCATCGGCGAGCCACCAATGGGTGAAGTCAGCTTGCCAGCATTCGTTGGGTTGTTCGGCGGCAAAGCGGATGTAGGAAGACTTGGGGCGTTTGTGGGGCTGCGGGATGATCAGCCCGGCGGCGGTGAGGTGGCGGTGGATCGTGTTGATCGACACCGTTAATCCGTGATGGTGGTGCAGGTGCCAGGCGATGGTCGCCGGTCCGTGGTCGAGTCCTTTGCCGGCCAACTCGGCGCGCAGGGCCACGATCAGCTCGATCGTGGCGGGCGCCAGCCGGCGGGGGCTGGTGTGCGGGCGCCGGGAGCGGGGCTCAAACGCCGCCTCACCCTCGAGTCGGTAGCGCTGGACCAGCCGTGAGATCCAACCCTGAGATACCCCGTAGGTGCGGGCAACCTCGAGTTGGCTGCGACCCTCGACGATGACTGCGGTAATAACCAGGCGGGCCTTCGACACCCGCCCAACGTCGACCCGTCAACCTATTCCGATGTCTTGAGACACGCTATTCGCATGTCCTGGAATCACACACCTCCGCCACCGCCATGTGATGTCTCAAGACATCGGAATAGGTCCGAACCCTCGTTTAGGGTTTGGGCTTCTTTTTTGGGCGGCCGGTTGGGGTGCCGCGGGGTTGGTAGTCCCTGGTCGGGTTCAGGGTTAGCTGGCGGAGGAGTTCGCCGGTGGCGGCGTTGATGATCCGGATGTCGAGATCCTGGATGAGGACCAAGACTCGGGTGGCGGCGTGGGTTCGGCCGATACCGATGTGGTGGAGGTGCCCGGCGTGGCGCAGGGTGAGTTTTCCGAATTGGTCGATGCGGTCGCGGCGGACTCGGTGGTGTGTGTCGGTTCGGTTGCCGGGGCTGGCTTTGGGCCGGGTTGTGTAGGCGGTGGCGGGGGTGGCCTGGTGGGGCATTCCGCGGTGGGGTCGGTGGTGGTTGTATTCGTCGACAAAGGCGTCGAGTTGGGTTTGTAGTTCGGTCACGGTGCTGGCGCGGGGTTGGGCGGCCAGCCATTTTTTGAGGGTCTGATGGAAGCGCTCGACTTTTCCGCAGGTGGTGGGGTGGCCGGGTGTGGAGTTGATCTGGGTGACTCCCAGGCGGTGCAGTTCGTGTTCGAGGTGGTTGCGTCCGCCTTTGCCGCCGGAGAACCGGGTGGTGAAGACCATGCCGTTATCGGTCAGGGTGGAGGCTGGAATGCCATGGGTGGCACAGGCTTTGCGGAATTCGGCTAGGACGATGGGGCCGGTGACGCGGCGGTGGGTGGTGACCGAGAGGGCGTAGCGTGCGTGATCGTCGAGCCAGTTGAGGATTTCCACATGGGTGCCATCGGCGAGCCACCAATGGGTGAAGTCAGCTTGCCAGCATTCGTTGGGTTGTTCGGCGGCAAAGCGGATGTAGGAAGACTTGGGGCGTTTGTGGGGCTGCGGGATGATCAGCCCGGCGGCGGTGAGGTGGCGGTGGATCGTGTTGATCGACACCGTTAATCCGTGATGGTGGTGCAGGTGCCAGGCGATGGTCGCCGGTCCGTGGTCGAGTCCTTTGCCGGCCAACTCGGCGCGCAGGGCCACGATCAGCTCGATCGTGGCGGGCGCCAGCCGGCGGGGGCTGGTGTGCGGGCGCCGGGAGCGGGGCTCAAACGCCGCCTCACCCTCGAGTCGGTAGCGCTGGACCAGCCGTGAGATCCAACCCTGAGATACCCCGTAGGTGCGGGCAACCTCGAGTTGGCTGCGACCCTCGACGATGACTGCGGTAATAACCAGGCGGGCCTTCGACACCCGCCCAACGTCGACCCGTCAACCTATTCCGATGTCTTGAGACACGCTATTCGCATGTCCTGGAATCACACACCTCCGCCACCGCCAAAGCTGTAAGGACGTTTGCGCAGGTAAACGCCCATCGAAGCGATGCGAAACCTGCACCGGAAGTGCCTTTCCGAACTCGGCCGATGGATGCCGGGAGAACACCAATCATCCCAGCTCAGAGCACCGGAAATCACCGTCGGCGCAGGCCGCGTTGGGTGGATTCCTCGACTCATCGCCGGATCAGCGCTGGCAGATAATCCAGGAGCTGCGGAGCAAGCCACAATCTGAGCAGTATTTCGAGCTGTACGGCGGATTTGTCTTGCAGGTTGCCAGCACCTGCAACAACTACTGAGCGCGTGACGGTGCCGTCAGTCGACGAGCAGCACCGCCTCGGCGGCCGGATACCTCAGTCGTGTTCACAGGGTTGTCCGGCTCGTCTCCGGCAGGCTCAGTTTCCACCGTGGAGGCCGTCGCGGATGCCTTTCACATCGTCGTTGATGCCCTGCAGATCACCCTGGATGGCTTGTAAAGCGGACTGGGAATCCTGCAACACTTGCTGTGTCTTGTCGGACTGGGCAGGTTCGTACTTAGGGCAATACGAGATGACGGCACCGGCAGTCACATTCGCACTTTGATCCGCGTCCCAGATCGACGATCGCTGCACGAAGCGCACGGCCTCTGCGTAGTCGGGTTGCTGAGCCAGAAAGTCGCAGACCGCGTGCCCTTGGGCAGTGACGTAGTCATTGCTGGGAACTGGCACGCCCTCGTGTTGCAACGCATCGATCAATGCTTTATCGACGATGCCAAGCTGCGGCGCGTGGCTGAGCGGTGGGGCTGGTGGTTTCTGCGCAGCCGGGCTGGGTCGTTCAACTGACGGCGGCGGGTCTGCCGCCGGATCGGCGGTCTGATGGGAGCGATGGATCGCGAACATCGCGACCGCCGCGGCGATGGTCGCAACGAGCGACAGCGGTAGCGCCGCGAGGAGACCCAAGCGGCGCGGCGCCCGCTTGCGTCGGTCACGAGTGATGTCATCGGACTTATTGCGCGGCGACCGGGTATGCGGAACAGCCGCTGTCGCATCTGGTTCGTCCGGCTCCGGGCTGTGCCCCAGGCGCTCGTCGAGAAGTCGGTCGAGCTCACGACTGGACAACCCGCCGCCGTGCTCGCCGAAGAGACGGCGCTCAGCTGCCAGACGCCGCAACTCGGAGTCGATCGTCTCGCGATCGCGCATGCTCTGAGCTTAGGACTACACAACTTCCTTCGTCAGTCAGTGGCCGACCTCGGTCCCCGGAGCCGTCGGTGAGCTCGGCGGATTGGCCACCAGCTGAACAGTTCACCGATTCGCGGATTCGACGAAAGTAGTGTCCTGCCGGGGCTTTAATGAGGCGATGGAACTCATGTCGCCCACCGACTCGGTTTTCCTGATGACGGAATCGCGCGAGCACCCCATGCACGTCGGTGGTTTGCAGCTGTTCCAGCCGCCGGAGGGCGCCGGCCCGGAGTTCGTCCGGGAAACCTATGACGCGCTGGTGGCCAACCGCGACTTCCAGCCCACGTTCCGCAAGCGACCGGCCTGGGTGCTGGGCGGGGTCGCCAACCTCGCGTGGGCCTACGACGACCCGGATGACATCGACATCGACTACCACGTGCGTCGCTCGGCGCTGCCCACACCGGGCCGGGTGCGCGAGTTGCTCGAGCTGACCTCGCGGCTGCACAGCAGCCTGCTCGACCGGCACCACCCGCTGTGGGAGGCGCACTTCGTCGAGGGATTGAACGACGGCCGGTTCGCCGTCTACAGCAAGTTCCACCACTCGCTGATCGACGGTGTGTCCGCGTTGCGGCTGATGCAGCGAACGCTGTCGACCGACCCCGATAATTCTGAGCTGCAGGCGATTTGGAGCCTCCCCCGACGTCGCCGTCAGTCAGCCGGCAAGTCTCGATGGCGGACGCTGACCCAGTTGGCGGGATCTGTTGCGGCGTTTGGTCCGTCGACCTGGTCGCTGGCCCGTGCCGCGCTGGTGGAACAGCAGTTGACGCTGCCGTTCGCCGCGCCGAAGACCATGCTCAACGTTCCTATCGGCGGTGCGCGGCGAGTCGCCGCCCAGTCGTGGTCGCTGGACCGGTTCAAGAGCATCAAGCGGGCCGCCGGGGTGACGGTCAACGACGTCGTTCTGGCGATGTGCGCCGGCGCGCTGCGCGAGTACCTGCTGGATCAGCAGGCGCTGCCCGGCACGCCGCTGATCGCGATGGTCCCGGTGAGCATGCGTTCCGAGGAAGAGGCCGACAGCGGGGGCAACCAGGTCGGCGCCCTCTTGTGCAACCTGGCCACCGACGTGGACGATGCGGCGAAGCGGCTGGAGGCTATCAGCGCATCGATGCGGGGCAACAAAAAGGTGTTCTCCGAACTGCCTCGGCTGCAGGCCTTCGCGTTGTCCGCGTTTCTCATCGCACCGCTCGGACTGGCCGCGGTGCCGGGCTTCGTCTCGTCGGCGCCACCGCCGTTCAACATCGTCATCTCGAATGTGCCAGGGCCGACCGAGCCGATGTACTGGGGAGGTGCCCGGCTGGACGGCAACTATCCGCTGTCGATCGCACTGGACGGGCAGGCGTTGAACATCACGCTGGCCAACAACGCCGACAACATCGACTTCGGTTTGGTCGGATGCCGCCGCAGCGTGCCGCATCTGCAGAGGTTGCTCGGTCACCTGGAAAGCGCGCTCAAGGATTTGGAGCGCGCGGTCGGGGTTTGAAACGTGCCCAGGCTCAGCGCGGGACTGCTGCTCCACCGGGAGCGCGACGGCGTCGTCGAGGTCCTCATCGGACATCCGGGTGGTCCGTTCTGGGCCCGCAAAGACGATGGCGCATGGTCGATTCCGAAGGGCGAGTACGCGCAAGGCGACGACCCGTGGGCGGCCGCGCAACGTGAATTCCACGAAGAGGTGGGGTTGGCGCCGCCGACCGGGCCGCGGATCGATCTTGGTCTTTTCAAGCAACCCAGCGGCAAGGTGCTGACCGTGTTCGCGGTGCGCGGTGACCTGGACATCGCCGACGCGCACAGCAACACCTTCGAGCTGGAATGGCCCAAGGGATCGGGACGGTTGCGGCAGTTCCCCGAGATCGACCGAATCGCTTGGTTTTCCGTCGAGCTCGCCCGGGTCAAGCTGCTGAAAGGCCAGCTTCCCTGCCTCGACCACTTGATGGCACACGCAAGCGTGGCCGGTTTGCGCCCGCGCCCGTGAACGCGGCGTATCTTCACACCCATGCAGACGCTGCGCACACCTGACGACCGGTTCACCGATCTGCCCGAATTCCCTTACCAGCCAAACTATTGTGACGTCCCCGATGACGACGGCGGGACGTTGCGGATGGCGTGGGTGCAAGACGGGCCGGACGACGCCGACCCGGTGCTGTTGTTACATGGGGAGCCGTCCTGGTCCTTCCTGTACCGGAAGATGATTCCGGTCCTGGTCGAGGCGGGCCATCGGGTGATATGCCCGGACCTGGTCGGCTTCGGTCGCTCGGACAAGCCGGCCCGCATCGAGGACTACACCTACGCGCGCCAAGTCGAGTGGGTGCGAACACTGGTCTTCGACAAACTGGACCTGCATCGGGTGACCCTGGTTGGGCAGGACTGGGGCGGGCTGATCGGATTGCGGCTGGCTGCCGAGCATCCCGAGCGCTTCAGCAGGCTGGTGGTCGCCAACACCGGGCTGCCCACCGGTGACATCCCGATGCCGGAGATCTGGTGGCGGTTCCGCGAAGCGATCCAGACGGCGCCGTCGATCGATGTCGGCCGCTTCGTACAGGGGGGCTGCCGTCGGCCGATGAGCGACGCCGTGCGGGAAGCCTACGACGCACCGTTTCCGGACGACACCTACTGCGCTGCACCGCGTGCCATGCCCGGTTTGGTGCCGACGTCGCCGGAAGATCCTGCGGCGGCGGCCAACCGATCCGCATGGGCCGCGTTATCCGCGAGCTCGACCCCGATGCTGGTCGCGTTCAGCGACGGCGATCCGATCACCGGAGGCATGGCGCCGATCTTTCAGCGCGAGATGCCGGGCGCACAGGGGATCGATCATCCCGTGATACGCAATGCCGGGCATTTCTTGCAGGAGGATGCCGGCGAAGAACTCGCCGGGTACGTCGTCGACTTCTTACGCGGCTGAGCGCCTCAGCACGACACCGTGATGGCGAACGTCTCCGCCGCCAACCGAGTCCGTTTAGCGTCGTTGAAACCCAGCGCCGCGCCGGTGATGTGATAGGTGGGCCCGGTCATCGTGACTGTCGCATCGCCCTGCAGTTCACGCTCATAGGAACCCGTAAAGCCGGCGAGATCCTGGAATCGCACGAACTCGGCCTTCAAGTGGTTGGCGTGGGACAGCATCGCGGTCACGGCCGACTTGTCCAGGGTGCTGTGGATCCTCGTCATCCATTCGATCGACTCGCAACGCACCGAATACGTGGTGCCTAAGTCTTTGCCGTCGACGGTGATCGCTGCGGTACCGGGCGGCAAAACCCCGGGCCTGGGCGGAGCCGCCTTGTCGGACGAGCAGCCGGCGGTCATGCCGATCGTCAGCACGGCCGCAGCGGCAAGGCCGATTCCGTTCTTCACACGTCGAAACCTAGCCCCGCCCGCGCGCACATGCATCACCGAATCTCGACGACCGTAGCCACCTGCATGTTCTTTGTCGCCTGCACAATACGAATATGACCGCCACGTCGAGTGTCGCCGGCCCGCAGGAACTGCTGATGCAATTGCTGGATCCGGCCAACCGCGCCAACCCGTATCCGGTGTACGAGCAATTCCGGGAGCGCGGCCCCATGCAGTTGGCGGGAGCCAACCTCACCGTGTTTTCAAGCTTTCGTGACTGCGACGAGGTGTTGCGCCATCCTTCGTCCTCTGTCAACCGGTTCCAGTCGACGGTCGCACAACGCATGTTCGCCGACGGTGCGTTATCGCGTCCGATGGGGCCGCAGGGATTCTTGTTTCTCGATCCACCGGACCACACCCGGCTGCGCAAACTGGTCAGCAAGGCGTTTGTGCCCAAGGTGGTCAACGAATTGGCGCCGCACATCACCGACGTGGTCGGCGGATTGCTCGACCGCATCGCCGAACGCGGCCGGTTCGACGTCGTCAGGGATCTGGCGTATCCGCTGCCGGTGGCGGTGATCTGCCGGCTGCTGGGCGTTCCGCTGGAGGACGAGGCGGGATTCGGGCGCGCATCGGCGCTGCTGGCGCAGGCGCTGGACCCGTTCTTCGCGATCACCGGCAAACCGGCGGCGGGCATGGAGGAGCGCATCGCCGCCAGCCAGTGGCTGCGCGAATACCTGCACGGCCTGATCGCCCAGCGGCGCGTGAAACCCGGCGACGATCTGATGTCGCGCCTGATCGCGGTCGAGGAGTCCGGCGATCAGCTGACCGAAGACGAGATCGTCGCGACGTGCAACCTGTTGCTGATCGCCGGGCACGAGACCACCGTGAACCTGATCGCCAACGCCATCCTGGCGATGTTGCGCCACCCCGCCCAATGGGAGGCGCTGGGCGCCGAGGCGGACCGTGCGTCGGCGGTCATCGAGGAAACGCTGCGCTATGACCCGCCGGTGCAATTGGTGGTCCGAATCGCTGCCGACGACATGACGGTCGGGGACACCGAAGTGGTCAAGGGCGACACGATGATGTTGGTGCTGGCCGCGGCTCAGCGTGACGCGGGCGAATCCGAGCGACCAGGGACGTTCGATCCGGATCGGAATACCTTCCGGCACTTGGCTTTCGGGCGTGGGCTGCATTACTGTCTGGGTGCTCCACTGGCCCGCCTGGAGGCTGCCGTGGCGCTGTCGGCGGTGACGGCACGTTTCCCCGGCGCGCTGCTGGATAGTGATCCGGTCTACAAGCCGAACGTCACGCTGCGCGGGCTGGCGACCCTCGAGGTAACGGTGTGATCGAGACGTAACCGGTTTTGCAGCCGCTGCTTTGCCGTTAGGGCTGACCCATCCGTTCTGATCAAATATCGTTGATTATCTGCTCGCGCTTCGCGGTGTATTCGGCGTCCGAGATAACACCCGTCCCACGTAGCGACTCCAACTCCTGCAGGCGCTGGGCGACCGAGGATTGCGGCGGCGCGCCCGCGTCGGCGGCCGCCGTCGCGCGCACGCCGGGGCCGCTCTTTGTCAGCGCGTCGATGACGCCTTGCGTGGAAGCGTCGCGGGCGACCACAAAAGCGTGTTCAGCCACCGGCGGCAGCCCCCTCGCCGCGAGCATCTCCGCCGCCTTCTCCAGTTGACGACTTATGGCGCGGTTTTTGACGGCCTCGATCGGCAGACACAGCTTCAGCACCTGGCAATCGGCGGGCACCGGAGCAAAGGGCCGCGGATCGACACTGGCGCGGAAGCCGCTGCGGACCCAGGACTTGAGGACCGTGCCGGGGATGAGCTGCTCTCCGTGGCGCTTGTCCTCGATCGCGTGGATGGAGCTCGCCGTGACCGCGAGGATGAAGCTATCGGGCAGGCCCCCCGAGGCCAGCCAGTCCTCGGCCTTGCTGATGCGGTTCTCGATTGCTTGTGTGTCCGTGACGCCTTTGCCGAACCAGCGGCGCCGTCCAAAGGCTTTCGCCTCAAAAGGGATCTTCGACTGGCATAGCGTCGCCGCCACAACGGATTCGGAGAGAACCGACGCAGCGGCCGTCGCGGCCTGTTGATTGATCCCCACCAATTCATCACCAGACAACGACTTCATGTCTGCTCCTCACACGTGGCTCGTGCCGGGCTGAGCTGCCATCGTCCCACAGCAAACCTGCAGCTACGGCGAATCGCCGACATCGAAAGGCGACAAACCCCCGCCCTTCTAAATTGTGCCCAGCCTGGGAACGATGTCGCTGAGGCTGAAGGTGACGGGGCTTTCCAGCTGCGCGTAGGTGCATGAGCGTGGCTTCCGGTCGGGACGCCAGCGGTTGAACTGGGCCGTGTGGCGGAACCGCTCACCTTCCATGTGGTCGTAGCGCACTTCGACTACCCGCTCGGGCCGCAGCGGCACGAAGGACAGGTCTTTGCCCGCATTCCAGCGGGAGAACTCGTTTTTGCGCGGCGTGCGTTCGCCGGCCTCGTGGGCAGCCCAATTCCACGGGTGACCATCGAAGTCGGTCACCAGGGTCTGCAGTTCGGTGAACAGCCGCCGCCGCTCGGCCATCGGAAAAGCGCCGATCACGCCGACCGATGCCAGTGTGCCGTCGGCCTTGTACAGCCCGAGCAACAGTGAGCCGATCGCGTCGGCGCCCGACTTGTGCACGCGGTAACCGGCGACCACGCAATCTGCCGTGCGCTCGTGCTTGATCTTGAACATGATGCGTTTGTCCGGCTGATACGTGATCGTCAACGGCTTGGCGATGACGCCGTCGAGGCCGGCTCCCTCGAACTCGTCGAACCAGCGCTGCGCGGTCGCCGGATCCGTCGTCGCGGGCGTGACGTGAAACGACGGGCCGGACCCGTCCAAAGCGTCGACCAGGGAACCCCGGCGTTCGGAGAACGGTCGTCCGGTGTAGTCGTCATCGCCGAGCGCCAGCAGGTCGAAGGCGATGAACGACGCCGGTGTTTTCTCGGCGAGCATCCGCACGCGCGAGTCGGCCGGGTGGATGCGCTGCTGCAGCGCCTCGAAATCCAGGCCCTGATAGGCGCCGCGGGTTCTGGCGATGACGATCTCGCCGTCGATCACGCACCGCGTCGGTAACTCGGCGGTGGCCGCAGCGACCAATTCGGGAAAGTACCGGGTCAGCGGTCGCTCGTTGCGACTGCCCAATTCGATCTGATCGCCGTCGCGGAACAGGATCGACCGGAATCCGTCCCATTTGGGCTCATATGACGCACCCGGTGGGATGGATTTCACCGATTTGGCCAGCATCGGCGAAATCGGCGGCATGACGGGCAAGTCCATGTGCCCATTGTGCTGGAACCCTGTGCTGGAATCGGTAGATGGCAGCTGCAGCGGAGGAACTCGACGTCGACGGGATCGCGGTCCGGCTGACCAATCCGGACAAGGTGTATTTCCCGAAGCTGGGCTCGGGCGGCACCAAGCGCCGGCTCGTCGAGTACTACCGCGCCGTCGCAGGCGGCCCGATGCTGGCCTCGTTGCGGGACCGCCCCACGCATCTGCAGCGCTTTCCCGACGGCATCGACGGCGAGGAGATCTACCAGAAGCGCATACCCAAGCATCATCCCGATTACCTGGAAACCTGCCAGATCACCTTCCCGTCGGGGAGAACCGCCGATGCACTGAAAGTGACTCACCCGGCCGCCATCGTGTGGGCAGCGCAGATGGGCACGGTCACGCTGCACCCGTGGCAGGTCCGGTGCCCGGACGCCGAGCATCCCGATGAGCTCCGCATCGATCTGGATCCGCAGCCGGGTACCGGCTTCGACGAAGCACGCGCCGTCGCCGTCGACGTGCTACGGCCGGTGCTGGACGAGCTCGGCCTGGTGGGATTTCCCAAGACGTCCGGCGGTCGCGGTATCCACGTGTTTCTGCGAATCCAAACCGATTGGGATTTCATCGCGGTACGCCGTGCCGGCATCGCGCTGGCCCGCGAGGTCGAGCGTCGCGCCCCGGACGCGGTGACCACGTCGTGGTGGAAAGAAGAACGGGGCAAACGCATCTTCATCGACTTCAACCAGAACGCCCGCGACCGGACATTCGCGTCGGCCTACTCCGTGCGGCCTACCCAGATTGCAACAGTGTCGACGCCGCTGACGTGGGACGAGCTGGCAGGCGCAGATCCCGACGACTACACCATCGCGACGGTGGCCGATCTGGTGGCCCACCGCGACGACCCGTGGGCCGACATCGACTCGATCGACCAGTCGATCGCGCCGCTGCTCGACATGGTCGCGGCCGACCAAGAGCGCGGGCTCGGCGATCTGCCGTATCCACCCAACTACCCGAAGATGCCGGGGGAGCCCAAACGCGTTCAGCCGAGCAAAGATACCGACCGCAAGTAGGCGCGCTAGAGTTTGTGCGCCACGAATGTCGCGGCCTGGTCGGTCGCCCCGGGTACATAGCCCAGGTGCGCGATGATGCTTCCGCCCTCGGCGCAGATATTGTCGTTGGGAAGGCAGATGTCGATGGTCTTCGGGCTGTAATTCGGGTTGACCGCCGGAATTTGGCTGTCCGACAACTGCTTTGCGTAGCTGCTCTGGGGATTTCCGAATAAGGCAACCGCGGCAACGTGTTTGGCGTCCTGCGGGGACAACTGCTGGCTGGTCATGTCCATCACGCCCGCGCCCTGGGAGTATCCGCCGAGCACGATTTTGGTGTTCGGGCAGTTCGCGACGGTGCCCCGGACGTGGGCTACCGCGTCGGCGGCGCCGGCGCGGGCGCTGTTGACGTAGTCGTTGGTCGAGGGGTAGTTGACCGGGTAGAGATACACCGACTTGCCGGGAAGTTGCGCGGTCAGCGAGTCGAAGAAGGCCTGGCCGGGCCCGCCGGGGCCGACGGGCTCACCGGTGCCGCGGGCGAACACCACTTCGGCGTCCGGACATCCATCCGCTACGGCCGTGGGCATGCCGACGGGCGCACTGAACAGGGTCAAAATCATCAGCGGCGCACTCGCAATGCCGCGGCCGATGCTGCGTCTAGTCATCCCTGAATGTTGCCATCTTTGATTCGCCGTGCGCTCTACGGGTCTTCCAGCAACCGCAGCGGGTGCAGGCCGTCGACCGCGCCGACGAACGGCGGGTGGATGCTGTAGCCCAGCATGCGGCGGATGTCGTCGGACACCGACCGAGCGATCTCGCGCGAAACCGACAGGTTGAAGGCTTCCATCGGTCGCAGCCACGGCTGGCAGTACTGCGCCGTGACGGCCAAGCGTTCGCGGGTCGTGGCGTTGGCCCCGCCGCCGTGCCACAGGGTGCCGACGAAGAACACACAGGAGCCGGCGGGCATGACGACCGGTAGCGACTGGTCGTCTGGATCCGGTCGCCGCTTGCCCCAGCGATGGCTGCCCGGATAGAGCACCGTCGCGCCGTTGTCGGCGGTGAAGTCGTCGATCGCCCAGATCGTCGCGGCGGCCAACGGCTCTCGTGGCCGGGGAATCGGGTAGAAGCCGTCGTCGTGGTGCGTCAGCTGCGCGGCCTCGCCGGGCTGGATATTGATGGCCTGCAACGCCGACAGCAGGTAGTTGGGCATGAGCAACTTGTCCAGCACGGCCAGCACCCGCGGATTGTCAACCAGCCGGTCGCACACCCGCGTTCTGCTCAGCAGGCTGTAGACGCGCTGCGTGCGTCGTCCCTCGAAGGAATTGCGTCCGGTGTGCCCGAGCCAGGGGTAGACGACGTCGCGGATCTGCCGGCACTGCTCGGCGGTGAGCAGGTTCTCCCAGATGATGTAGCCGTCGCGGTCCAGCGCCGCCATATCGTGCTCGACGACCGCCGGATCCACCGAGCTGCCGCCGCTGGGCGTCCACTTGTACCGGAGCGCCAGATCGCTCCGGAGGTCCTCCAGCGTGGTGACGGACTCGTCGTCGGTGTTCATCTGCACCCGTCCTTAGCTATGACCACACACTAAGCCGACCCTGGACGGGCGTCACGCATTCAGCACGAGCCGCGGGCGCCAGTTATAAAGAAAAGCGTGGCGCCCACCTTTCGCGACGTGATCAAGTCCAAGTACCTGCTGTTGACCACATTCACCAAGGACGGCCGCCCCAAGCCCACCGCAATCTGGGGAGTGCCCGAGGGCGACAAGCTGCTGGTGATCACCGATGACGGGTCGTGGAAAACCAAGCGGATCAACAACACGCCTCGGGTGACGATCGCCAAGAGCGGAGCGTTGGGCAAGCCCAAGAGCGAAGAGGTGGAGGGCGTCGCGCGGGTGCTGCCGAAATCGGAGACGCGGCGGGTCTACAACGCGGTTCTGAAGCGGTACTGGTACCACGCACCGTGGTTCTATGCGCACTCGATTGTGCGAGGCGGAATCGACAAGGTTCACATCGGCCTGGAGATCACGCCCGTTAATTAGCCGAGCTTCCCAGGGCTGGGCGCGATCTTAACCGGAGCGTTATAGTAGCCGCATGCGTCTTTCACGTCTGAGCACGGCCGTCCGCGCCGGCTTCGCGGTGCTCGCGCTCAGCGCCGCCGCGACCGCCTTCCCGCATGTGGCCGCGGCTGATCCGGGTCCGGGGTTCACCCCGTGCGATGGGTGTTCGTCCAACGATTCGACCGACGACTTTCCGATCCCTCGCAGGATGATCTCGACGACCTGCACCCCTGAGCAGTTGTTGGCCGCCGCACGGGATTTCGCACCGGTCTATTACCAGCGGTACATGGCTGACTACGACAATCACCCGAATGTCAATCAGGCCGCCCAAGACAAGGTGCACTGGTTTTACTCATTGTCGCCCGCGGACCGCAGAGCTTATTCCGCTAACTTTTATGCGCCTCAGATCGATCCATTGAATCTGGCCTGGCCCAACCACATGAAGATCTTCTTCAACAACAAGGGCGTTGTCGCCAAGGAAACCGAGAACTGCCACAACTATCCGGCCGGCGACATGTCGGTGTGGAACTGGTAGCGGGCAGCGCGTAGCTAACCCGTCGGCTCGCTCATGAGACCCACACAGGTCGCCGTGATGAGCCGCGTCAGGGCGGCGGCGAAGTCGATGTTCCAGTCGGGCGGGACGTCCGTTCGTTCCGCGTAAGCATCGGCGAGTGATTTCGGCGGGTTGGCCATTTGCCACAACGGCGCAGCGAGCGAGTAGGCCGCAAGCAGGACGTCGAATGCGCCCGCACGGCCCAGCCCCGGCAGCGCCTTCTCGATCGCCTCGGTCAACGCGAGCACGGCAGCGGTGCTGATCTGCCTGAAGCCCAGCACCCGTTCGAGGTCCACTTCGTGCTCGAGGTGGATGTGCAGGTTGGCGAGCAGGTCGCAGAACAACGGGTCGGCCGCCAACCCGTTGGCCAAAGCTTCAGCGACCCGCGCCGGCGACGTGGGTCCGGGCTCGCGCAAGCTTTCACACACGGTGTCCGAGAACCGGCCCCACCCTTCGGCGGCCAGATGCAGCAGCACCTCTTTGTGCGAGGTGAAGTAACGGCGTACCGCGGAATGGTGCACTCCGGCGCGGCTGGCGACGTCGGTCAAAGTCACCGATGCCACACCGGATTCCACGGCCAGTGAGCGAGCGGCTTCGATCAGCGCCGCCGCACGTTGGCGCTTCTTATCCTCGGTGCGGGCGCGCTGAAAGGTGAGCTGCGGCACCGCGCGAGAATAACGCACCCTGACTGATTGCGGGCCGCCCTTTAACCCGGTAGCGTCCGTTTACGCACGTAGAGTGCGTTATATCGGTGCCGGTCGTCCAGTGGGAAATGGGCCGCGGGGAAGGAGTCGACAATCCGGACTGCGAGCATGGTTTACTCGTCAGGCCTTCGATGAAGTGGGATGTCGCCGACTGAGAAAGCGGCAACGAGTGAAGGGAATCTCGATTTTCAGGCTGCTGGAGCGGGTGTGGATTCCGCTCGTGATCGTGGTCGTGGTCACCCTCGGGGGTTTCGCGGTGTGGCGGATTCACGGCGTCTTCGGCTCTGAGAAACGGCCTTCCTATTCCGACAGCGCGAATGACGATAGCAAGCCCTTCAACCCCAAGCGGCTGACCTACGAGGTGTTCGGTCCCCCCGGTACCGTCGCCGACATCAGCTACTTCGACGTCAACGCCGATCCGAAGCGAGTCGACGGTGCGCCCCTGCCCTGGACATTGAAGCTCACGACCACGGCGGCTTCGGTCGTGGGAAACATTGTGGCGCAAGGCGATGGCAACACAATTGGCTGCCGGATCGTGGTGGACGGTGTGGTCAAAGCGGAAAAAGTCACACACGAGGTGAATGCCTTCACCTTCTGCGTTCTGAAGGGCGCATGACTTTGCCGCCGCCGAGCACCGAAACCACGAAACCGCCATTCGTGCCGCGGACAATCCATCGGCTGGCGGTGCCCATCATCCTGGTTTGGATAGCGATTGTTTTCCTGGTGAACTTCGCCGTCCCACCGCTGGAGACGATCGCAGAACAACGTCAGGTTTCCCTGAGCCCAAAAGATGCGCCCTCGGTGCAGGCGATGGAACGCATGGGCAAGAAATTCAAGGAATCTGATACGGACAGTTTTGCGATGGTCGTCCTGGAAAGTGACCAGCGACTGGACGACGACGCACACCGGTATTACGACTCCATGATCGCCCAGTTCAAAGCCGACCCGACGCACATCCAGCATGTGCAGGATTTCTGGGGTGATCCGCTGACGGCGCCGGGCGCCCAAAGCACGGACGGCAAGGCCGTCTACGTGCAACTCAACCTCGCCGGTAACCAAGGCACGACCTTGGGAGACCAATCGCTTAAAGCGGTCCGGGACATCGTGAACCGGATAACTCCGCCCAAAGGAGTGACGACTTATGTGACCGGGCCCGCGGCGCTGGTCACGGACATGCACCACAGTGGTGACAGCACGCTGGTGAAAATCACCGTCGTCACGCTTCTCGTGATTTTGACCATGTTGCTACTGGTTTACCGTTCGGTGATCACCGTGGTCCTGCTGCTGGTTATGGTTGCTATCGAGCTGCAGGCGGCCCGGGGCATCGTGGCATTTCTGGGCTATCACCAACTGATCGGCCTCTCCACTTTCGCGGTGAATCTGCTTGTGTCGCTTGGGATTGCGGCTGGAACAGACTATGGGATCTTCTTTTTCGGCCGCTATCAAGAGGCGCGCCAGGTCGGCGAAGACCGGGAAAGGGCGTTCTACACGACCTACCGGGGGGTCGCCCACGTCGTCCTTGCATCAGGTTTGACGATCGCCGGCGCGATACTCTGCCTGAGCTTTTGCCGGATGCCGTACTTCCAGACTTTGGGTGTGCCCTGCGCGGTGGGCATGCTGGTCGCGGTTGCCGTCGCCCTCACGCTCGTGCCGGCCGTCATCGTGGTGGGTGGTCGTTTTGGACTGTTGGACCCGAAAAGAAAGATGCGGACGCGAGGCTGGCGGCGGGTCGGCACGGCGGTCGTGCGCTGGCCGGCGCCGATCCTCGCCGGGGCATTCGCGGTCGCCCTCGTCGGCCTGATCACCCTGCCCGGATACAAGACCAGCTACGACGACCGCAAATACATCCCGCACAAAATCGCCGCCAACAAGGGATACGACGCCGCGGAGCGACATTTTTCGCAGGCCCGGCTGATGCCCGAAGTCATGATGGTCGAAACCGACCACGATATGCGTAATCCCACGGACTTCCTGGTCATCGATAAATTAGCGAAGGGCGTCTTCAAGGTGCCCGGCGTCTCCAGGGTGCAAGCCATCACCCGTCCCGAGGGCACGGCGATGCAGCACACGTCGATTCCGTTCCAGCTCAGCATGCAAAACGCCGGGCAGGTGCAGACCATGAAATTTCAGAAAGCCCGCATGGACGACATGCTCAAGCAGGCCGACGAACTCGAGACCACCATGAACCGGATGCGGCACATGTACGGTCTCATGCGGCAGCTCACCGCGACGACGCACAAGATGATCGGTGAGACAAGGGAAATGCAGGCCGTCACCGAAGAACTGCGCGACGACATCGCTAACTTCGAGGACACCTTTCGGCCCATTCGCAGCTACTTCTACTGGGAAAAGCACTGCTACGACATTCCGGTGTGTTATTCGCTGCGCTCGGTATTCGACGCCGTCGACGGTGTCGATGATATCGATGAGAAGTTCCAAGTCCTCACAAACGACTTCAGTCAGCTTGATGCGCTGATGCCGCAACTGATTGCGGAGTTCCCGCCAATGATCGACAGCATGGAGTCCATGCGCACGATGATGCTCACCATGCACAGCACGATGTCAGGGATCTTCGGTCAGATGGACGAGATGAGCGACAACGCGACGGCCATGGGCCACGCCTTTGACGGCGCGAAAAACGACGACTCGTTCTACCTGCCGCCGGAGGTCTTCAAGAACAAGGACTTCAAACGAGCCTTGGACAACTTCTTCTCGCCGGACGGCAAGGCGATGCGCCTCATCATTTCGCACCGGGGCGATCCGGCGACGCCCGAGGGCATCGCGCGCATCGACTCGATCAGGCAGGCCGCCGAGGAATCGCTCAAGGGCACGCCTCTCGAAGACGCCAAGATCTACCTCGCCGGCACCGCGGCCACCTTCAAGGACTGGAAAGACGGCTCGAAATACGACCTCTGGATCGCCGGTATCGGGTCGCTCTGCCTGATTTTCATCATCATGCTGATCATCACCCGAAGCCTCATCGCCGCTCTGGTGATCGTGGGCACGGTGGCAATATCGCTGGGTGCGTCGTTCGGCCTGTCCGTGCTGGTATGGCAGTACCTGCTGGGGATCAGGCTGCACTGGATGGTGCTGGCGATGTCCGTGATCATCCTGCTTGCCGTCGGATCCGACTACAACCTGCTGCTGGTGTCCCGGTTCAAAGAGGAAATTCGCGCCGGGCTGAAGACCGGCATCATCCGCGCCATGGGCGGCACCGGCAAAGTGGTGACGTCCGCAGGACTGGTGTTCGCCTTCACCATGGCATCCATGGTGGTCAGCGACCTGCGCATCATCGGTCAGATCGGGACCACCATCGGCCTGGGCCTGTTGTTCGACACCCTGATCGTGCGGTCGTTCATGACGCCGGCGATCGCCGCGCTGCTAGGACGCTGGTTCTGGTGGCCGATCAAGGTGCGACCCCGGCCGGCCAGCACGATGCTGCGGCCCTACGGCACGCGGCCCGCGGTGCGCGAGCTGCTGGGCGAGGAGCGAGACGAGCAGGATGTCAGCACGGCACCCCTGCCGAGGTCTCGGCGAATGCGGGCGCTACCGCGTTAATAGCTTGCCGCACAACGCAACTACACCTTCTCGACGACTCCGGCTGCGGTCTCATCTTCTTGGTCTCGGTGTATCAGTTCACGCACGGCGGGACGCGGCCCGTACGGCCGCAGCATGATGCTGGCCGGCCGCGGGCGCACGTGCTGAGGCCACCAGAACCACCGGCCGAGCAGAGTCGCCAGCGACGGTGTCATGAACGACCGCACGATCAGGGTGTCGAACAACAGACCGAGCGCGATCGTCGTCCCCACCTGGGCCATGATCTTCAAAGGACTGAACATGAACGAACCCATGGTCGCCGCGAATACCAGACCCGCGGAGGTCACCACCGAACCGGAACCGGCCATGGCGCGGATGGTGCCGGTTTTCAGTCCGGCGCGGATCTCTTCTTTGAACCGGGATATCAGCAAGAGGTTGTAGTCCGACCCAACCGCCAATAACAGGATGATCGCCATCGCCAGCACCATCCAGTGCAGCTTGATGCCCAGGACGTATTGCCACATCAGCACGGAGAGCCCGAAAGAGGCGCCCAGCGATAGCAGGACGGTGCCCACGATGACCAGAGCCGCGACAACGCTTCGGGTGATGACCAGCATGATGACGAAAATCAATGTGGCAGCTGCTATTCCGGCGATCATCAGGTCGATGTTGGAGCCGTCGTGCATGTCCTTATATGTCGCGGCGGTGCCGCCGAGGTAGACCTTGGCGCCCTCCCAAGGGGTGCCCTTGATAGCCTCGTGCACGGCCTGCTTGATCGGGTCGATGTGGCTGATGCCTTCAGGGGTTGCCGGGTCGCCTTCGTGCGAGATGATCAACCGGACCGCATGCCCATCCGGCGATATGAACTGTTTGAGACCCCGCGCGAAATCCGGGCTCTTGAACGCCTCCGGCGGAAGATAGAACGTGTCGTCGTTCTTCGCTTTGTCGAAAGCATCGCCCTGGGCGGTGGCGTTGTCAGACTGCGCTTTCGCCTGGTCGTTGAGACCCTTGGTGGTCGCATAGTTCGACATGATCGTGTCGAGGTTTGCTTGCTGGCTGGCGATCTGCGGCGGTATCAGCGCCACCAGCTTCGGCTGAATCTGGTCCAGCTTGTCCAGGTTCGCGCTGAGGTTCTCGATGTTCTCGCTCACCTGGTCGATACCGTCCAGCGCGTTGAAGATGGACCGCAGCGTCCAACAGGCCGGGATGTCGTAGCAGTGCTTCTCCCAATAGAAGTAGCTGCGGATCGGCCGGAAGAAGTCGTCGAAGTTGGCGATGTCGTCACGCAACGCCTCGGTGATCTTCACGGTTTCTTTTGTGAGCCTGGTGGTTTCGTGCGTGGTGTTGCTGAGGTCCTGGGTGACCTGCATCTGCTCGTGCAGAGTCGCCATCGTCTTGCGGAGCTCGGCAGCCTGCTTCAGCAGGTTCTTCGCCTGCTCTTCCTGATAGTGCTGGGTCTGGATCCGGCCTGCGGCCTGGGCGCCCATCTGAAAACCGAGGGTGCTGTGGTCGAGCGGCGTGCCCAGCGGCCTGGTGATGGTCTGCACCCGGCCGATACCGGGGATATGGAAGACCGCTTTGGCGACCTTGTCCAGCACCAGGAAGTCGGCTGAGTTACGCAAGTCGTGATCCGTCTCGATCATCAACAGTTCGGGATTCAGCCTGGCCTGGTTGAAGTGTCGGTCGGCGGCCGCATAGCCGACGTTGGCCGGGGTGTCCGGCGGCAGGTAGTGGCGGTTGTCGTAGTCGGTTTTGTAGCCGGGCAGGGCGAGTAGACCGACGAGTGCGATCCCGATCGTCACCGCCAAGATGGGAGCGGGCCATCGGACGATCGCGGTGCCGATGCGCCGCCAGCCCTGGGTCTGCAACTTTCGTTTCGGGTCGAGCAGCTTGAAGAACGAAGCCACCGTGAGAACCGCTGGGCCCAGGGTCAACGCCGCCAACACCGCGACCATCATGCCGACGGCACAAGGCACGCCCAGTGACTCGAAGTACGGCAACCGGCAGAAGCTCAAGCAGTACATCGCGCCGGCGATCGTCAGACCCGACCCCAGCACGACGTGCGCCGTGCTGTGGAACATCGTGTAAAACGCTTCTTCACGCGTCTCGCCCAGACCACGTGCCTCGTGGTAACGGCCGACCACGAAGATCGCGTAATCCGTTCCGGCGGCGATCGCCAACAGCACCAGCATGTTGTTGGCAAAGGTGGAAAGCCCGATGATTCCGTAGTTACCGAGGACCGCGACGACACCTCGGGCCGCCGCCAACTCGATGAACACCATGGTCAGCATGATCAAGACGGTGCTCACCGACCGATAGACGAACAGCAGCATCACGATGATCACCAAGATCGTCACCAGGGTGACTTTCGCGACGCCCTTCTCACCCGCATGGGACTGATCGGCGAATAGTGGGCCCGCCCCCGTGACGTAGGCCTTGATTCCCGGCGGCGCGGGCACAGAGTTCACAATCTTGCGGACGGCTTCGGTGGACTCGGCGGACAAGCTGTTGCCCATATTGCCGGCGAGATACACCTGGACGTACGCCGCCTTTTGGTCGTGGCTCTGGGAGCCCGCGGCTGTCAGCGGATCACTCCAGAAATCCTGGACGTGCTGAACGTGCTTGTGGTCGTTCTCAATCCGCTTGACGATCTCGTCGTAATAGCGGTGCGCGTCCGCCCCGAGCGGCTTGTCGCCCTCGATGACGATCATCGCCGAACTGTCAGAATCGAACTCGTTGAACGTCTTTCCGACGCGCATCATCGACTGAAACGATGCCGCGCTTGTCGGACTCATCGACACCGAGTGGTTCTTGGCGACGACCTCCAACTGTGGCGCGATCGTGTTGGTGACGAACACAAGGCCCAACCAGGCCAGGACGATCGGCAGCGCAAGCCGATGGATCCACTTCGGCAGGAACGGCGGGATCAGCGGCTGGTCGACGCGCGGGGCAGCCTCGCTGGTCTCGCTCATGCGGACTTGTCCAGGCAGTAGACGAAGGCATTGACCGTTTCGTTGGGGGGCGAGTGATTCGGAGCCTTGATGACGTCACCGCTGCCGTCGTGCTTGTTCACCACGAACTGGCAGGCGATCCAACTGCCATCTCCTTGCGCTACCAGGTTGGCCGGGATGCCGGGTTTCGTTGAACTCAATACTTTGCTCCAGGGCAAGGGCACGTTGAGGGCCTGCTGTGGATGGGAGTTCTCGTCGAGGTAGTTGATGGTTGCCGTGCTGCCCGGTGAGCCCCAGACCTCGAGGGTGATCGTCTTGGCGTTGAACTGGTCGAGGACCTCGCCCGACGTACCGCCACCGAACGAGTTGCGGTGCACTCCGAAGACGCCGTGCAGGCGATATACCACGGACCCGGAGAGCGCGACCACGGCGATGATGACCACCACGAGCCAGAACCGGCTCAACAGGCTCTTCCGTTTGGTCGGCCGAGGGGTCACCTTTTCCTCCTCGATGCCGCCGGCGCCCTGGGTCTTCAACGGCTCGGTCCGCGGCTCGGTGGTCGTCATGGTGCGTCTTCCATTCCTTAACCAGGGGCGAAGCGTGCTCAACTAGTTAGCCTATGTGTAACCTTAGCTACTCTAAACGGAATCGGCGACTGAGAGAAACCGGTTAGTCCTTCGAGATTGGTGTCGATGACGGGCAAGGAGGATCGGTGATGATGACTACCAACACGACGGTCGGACGCAGCATCAAAAACGGTAGGATCCAGCGCATGAAGGCTTCCAGGTTCGGTGTTGTGGCGGCCGCCGCCATCGCCGCGGCGATCGGCCTGTCCGCTCCGGCGCACGCCGACCCGGACACCGATTTCGACAATCAGCTCGCGAGGTTCGGCATCTACGGAGCGCATGATTACAACCCCTACATCGCCAAGATCGCCTGCCGGCGGCTGGGTCAGGGCGTCGACCCCGACGCCGCGGCAACCGCTCACTTCATCTCCAATAACCTTGCGAGAGGCACCACGCAGGTGCAGGCGTATCAGTTCCTTGGTACCGCGATCAGCATTTACTGCCCCGACCTGGCGCCCAAGCTCCAGAACATTCCTGCGCGCTAGCTCTGGGCCGTCGGCACGACACCTCGCGGCAGCGTCAACGGCAGATCGGTGTACGTGGCGATGCCCGGGGCCGCGGCAACGACTCCAGGGATCGCGTTGATCGCGGGCATCGCCGTCATGATGTGACCGAGGTCCATGAATTCTTCGAGCGTGGTGGCCTCGAAGTAAGGCGGCGGCAAGAAGCCGATCTTGGTTGTCACCGTCGGCTGCCCGTCGATCTGGATGACCCAGCCGTCCTGGTCGATCTTCCAGTCGGGTTCAAGCGTCTGGCCCTTGCGCCAGCGCACGTTGAGGTCGATGACGGTCTTGCCGCCGACGATGCCCTGCCAGCTGATGTAGACGCCGGCAACGCATCCGGCACCGATGGTCCAGGACGCCATTTCGAGATCGGCGGTGGTTTGGGCGAACTCGGCCTCACACCGCACGTCGTCGAGCTCGACGCCGAGCGCGTCGCCCACCAACCGGACGGCCTCACCGAAGATGGCCGTCCCCTTTGCCGCCATCGCCTGCAGCTCAGGGTGGTCGATCGGCTGGCCGAAGCCCACCGGCTTCTCGGTCGCCGGCGAGTCATAAAACGTGGTGTCGGCGGCCTCGTTGACGGTGACCTTGTCGACCCGGTTGCACACCATCGCCGACGTGATCGCCAACAACTCGGCGAAGCCCGGGCTGACACCGGAACCGAAGATCGTGGAGCCGCCTTTCTCGCAGGCCTCCAATAACCGGTCGCGGCCCTTGCCCAGGTTGTGTCCGGTGACGAAGGACGCCGTGGTCACCACGTTGACGCCCGCGGACAGGATCTGGACCAGCTCGTCGACGTCGATCCACATCGGGTTGTAGACCACGCAGTCCGGTTTCAGGGCGAGCAGCGCGTCCACGTCGTTGGTGGCTGCGACGCCCAGCGGGGGGATTCCGACGAGTTCGCCGGCGTCGCGGCCGACCTTCTCCTCCGACCAGGCGTAGCACCCCACCAACTCGTAGGTGGGGTTGGTGGCGATCGATTTCAGCGAGCTCTTGCCGACGTTCCCGGTGTTCCACTGGACGACGCGATAGGTGTTTGGCACTCGCTCAGCATAGGGAAACGCGGCCAACGCCGAAACGACATCTCGCTCACAATCTGGCCGGTGCAGGGGCGACGCCGGTGAGCACTTGGTTGACCAGTCGTTCGGCGAAGTCGTCGTCAACCGGCTCGCCGGTGAGCAGCAGCCGGCCGTGAATGGGAGCGACCAGCGTCTCGAGCAGGAGTCGCGCGTCGACGTCGTCGCGCACATCGCCACGCTCGATCCCGCGCATCACCACGGGAGACAACGCGTCCAGGCGACGCGCCCAGAAGGCTTCGCGCTCGCCGGCGTAGGCGTCGTCGACCGGAAGCAGCGCTGCGCGCAGCACTGCCGTGCCTTCGGCGGAGCCCACGTAGGCGATCACGTCCCGGACCATCGCCAGCAGATCCTCGCGGGTGGAACCCGTGTCCGGAGCGGGGATGGCCTCGGCGCTGCGCTCGAGCAAGGCCGCCACCAGCAGGTTCTCCCGAGTGACCCAGCGGCGGTAGACGGTGGTTTCGTGGACGCCCGAGCGTTTGGCGACTCCGGCGACGGTGGCGCCGTCGAACCCGTTGGCGGCCAACTCCTCGAACGCGGCGGCTAAGACGTTCTGGCGGACATGCTCGCCGCGGCGATGCGATACGCCAGCAGTCATAGGCTGAAGCCTATCGCAACTTTACTTGCATTACGGCTAGGCGAGGCGCATCCTATTGCAAGACAACTTGCAATAGGAGCCACCATGGACACGTCAGCACCTCGGATCGACTGCACCGGCGCCACCCCGCCGATCGGCTACCGCCCCTTCCACCCCGATGTCAGCATCAACTTCCAGTGCAACCGCTGGGTGCAGTGGATCGGCCCGTCGGCCATCGACGAGGTGGCCGAATTGGCGGCGGCCGCGACGACCTACCCGGAGTTGATCGACGGCTTCCTCGGCTTGGCCGAGCGGGTTCGCGCCGCCGATCGGCCGCTCGCCGGCGCCTACTACGACCGAGCGGCCGAATTCTTTATGACGGCGACCGACCCGCGCCGCCCGGCCGCGCGCACCCGGTTTCTGGAGTCGATGCGAACCATCTACGACGTGGCACCCGAGTTTGTCCCGTTCCGGTCCGGCGCTCTGCCCGTCTACGACCTGCGACCAGACCGCCAGATCGGGGCCCCGATCGTCATGTTCGGCGGATTCGACAGCTACGTCGAGGAGTTCCTGCCGATGATCGCCGGCTTGGTCGACGCGGGCCGGCGCATCGTCGTGTTCGACGGTCCGGGCCAGGGCAGCGCGCTCGAGGACTTCGGCCTCACGATGATCCCCGAGTGGGAGCAACCCGTGGGCGCCGTCCTCGACCACTATGGACTCGACGACGTTGCCGCCGTGGGGATCTCGCTGGGCGGCGGTCTAGTGATCCGCGCCGCCGCCTTTGAGCCGCGGATCAGCCGCGCGGTGGCCTTCGACATCCTCGACGACTTTTTCGAGGTGATCGCGCGTCAAATCGGTCGCGGCGTTCGACGTCCGTTGCGCGCGTTGCTCACCGCCCGCGCTCGCCGGATCGTCAACGGCATCGCCGACCGTGCCGCGGCCCGCAAGCCCGTCTCCCAGTGGGGGCTGCAGCAGGGGATGCACGTCACCGGCGCGGCAACGCCCTACGACTTCTTGCGCTCGACCACTGCGATGAGCACCGGAAAGATCTCGCACCTGGTTCACGCCGATGTGCTGCTGCTCGCCGGTGCCGACGACCACTATGTGCCGCGCAAGCAGTTGGGCCGTCAGGCGGGCACGCTGTCGAACGCGCGATCGGTGACCACCCGGACCTTTACCGCCGCCGAGCAGGCGAGCAACCACTGCCAGCTGGGCAATATCGGCGCGGTCAGCCGCGTCATCATGGCGTGGATCGATCTGACCGCCGGTTCAGTCTTCGACGGCGATACCGCGGCGCGTGCGCCGGCGCCGATGCGTTGCTGAGGATTTGCCGGTCGGGCGCCGGTTGCGCAATCCGGCCGCGACGGTTTCGTCGGCGTCTTCTACGGTGGGCTCCTCGTGAGCCGTCGACTCGGGTTCCGCGGGGGCCGAGTCGACGTCGGAGTCGTGCGCGGTAACTTCGGCGGGCTGCGGTTGGTCTGCTGGCGTTTCGGCCGTCTCGGCTTCATCGCCGTCGGCGTCGTCTGCTTCTTCGGGGTCCTTCGCCTCATCCGCGGCGGGTTCTTCGGCCGCTTCGGTGTCTTCGGCCTCGCCGGCCTCCTTGCGGCGCCGCCACTGACCCTTCTCTTTCTTGGGCATGATCGGTTGCGGCGGTGGCGGCGGCAGCTCGGCGACAAACGACAGGTAGAACCCGAAAATTCCGAGCACCGCGATCGCTGCCGCGGCGCCGTAAATGCCGAACAGCCACTGACCCACGCTGTCCAGGTCCAGCCAGATCTCGCTGATCGCCGTGCCAACAATCAGCACGCCGGCCACCACGTGTGCCACGACCGATCCGGTCAGCAGCGTCAGCGCCAGCTGGGGCGTCCCGAACTCCGGCTTGCGCGACCGCAGCAACGTGAACACCACCGGCAGCGCGGCCAGCGCGATCACCAGGCCGGCGACGATGCGCGCCGCCGTGCCCAGAGCGTGCGAGGTGTCGCCCATCAGCTCGGGCCAACGGGGCAGCACGAAGAAGAAGTAGAGAAGGGCGGCGGCGATCGAGAACGTCGCGTGCCACCACACGGCAGCCTTGCGCCCCATGCGCCTCCTTGAGCTGATATCCGGGAGCGACCAGACTCCGGTCCTACAGGCCTGGTCACACCGCGGATTGTGCGCGGAGGATGCGGGATTTGAACCCGCGAGGGCTATTAACCCAACCCGCGTTCCAGGCGAGCGCCATAGGCCACTAGGCGAATCCTCCGTCGGCCATGGTAGCCGAGCGCAGGTCAGCCTCCCCTGACTGTCGCGGACAATCGAACCGGAGCCCGGCGACGATGCAGGCCGGAACGGCCTGAGCTGGGGGTACGCCCCCTCGCCGCCGGGCGGCTGGGGGTACCCCCACCCGCTCGCGTCGGAGAGCTGGGCAATCGAACCGGAGACGGGTACTAGACTCTCGGTGGACCCCGCGCGGCGTCCATCCTGTGAACTCCCCCAGGGCCGGAAGGCAGCAAGGGTCAATGGGCTCTGGCGGGTGCGCGGGGTCCCCTATTTGGATTGGGCGGCGACCCGCTGCGCTCGGCTTCGCCGGGCTTGCGATCGCCGCCTGCTCACAAACGGCGAAAGGCGGATGGTGTCGTACGGCTCGTTCAGCTCCTTAGGCCGTGCCGACCTCGCCGCATTGCATGAGCGCCACGAGCAGGAATACGCCGAACTGCAATCCAGGAAGCTGGCCCTCGACCTCACCCGCGGCAAGCCTTGCAGCGAGCAACTCGACCTGTCCAACGCCCTGCTGAGTCTGCCCGGCTCCGACTACCGCGACGGGCAGGGCACCGACACCCGCAATTATGGCGGTCAGCACGGCCTCCCCGAACTGCGGGCTATCTTCGGCGAGTTGCTCGGCATTCCGGTGCCCAACCTGATCGCGGGAAACAACGCCAGCCTCGAGTTGATGCACGACATCGTCGTGTTTTCCATGTTGCATGGCGGCGTGGACTCGCCGCGGCCCTGGGTGAAGGAGCCGGGCGGGGTCAAGTTCTTGTGTCCGGTACCTGGCTACGACCGGCACTTCGGCATCACCGAAACCCTCGGTATCGAGATGATCCCGATCCCGATGCGCGAGGACGGTCCCGACGTCGACCTGATCGAGGAGCTGGTCGCCGCCGACCCGGCCATCAAAGGGTTGTGGGCGGTCCCGGTGTTCGCCAATCCGACCGGCATCACCTACTCGTGGGAGACGGTCCGGCGGCTTGTCCAGATGCACACGGCCGCAGCCGATTTCCGGTTGTTTTGGGACAACGCCTACGCCGTGCACACCCTGACCCTGGACTTCGTGCGTCAGGTCGACGTGCTGGGCCTGGCCGCCGCCGCGGGCAACCCCAACCGGCCTTATGTCTTCGCGTCGACGTCGAAGATCACCTTCGCCGGCGCCGGTGTCAGCTTCTTCGGTGGATCACTGGGCAACATCGCCTGGTACCTGCAGTACGCCGGTAAGAAGTCGATCGGCCCGGACAAGGTCAACCAGCTGAGGCACCTGCGCTTCTTCGGCGACGCCGACGGGGTGCGCCTGCAGATGCGGCGCCACCAGCAGTTGCTGGCACCCAAATTCGCGCTGGCGCTCGAGATTTTGGACAAGCGCCTCAGTGAATCCAAGATCGCCTCCTGGAATGAGCCCGAAGGCGGCTACTTCATCAGCCTCGATGTGCTGCCCGGCACGGCCCGGCGCACTGTCGCATTGGCAAAAGACGCCGGTATCGCCGTCACCGACGCGGGCGCCTCGTTCCCATACCGGAAAGACCCGGACGACAAGAACATCCGGATCGCACCGACATTTCCGCCCGAGTCCGATCTGCGTAATGCGATCGACGGGCTGGCGACCTGTGCATTGCTGGCCGCGACCGACGCACTGCTGAGCCACGGTTAGGTCACGCCGGCGGACCCGCAGAATCCGGGTCGTCACCCAGGCTGAGTAGCCTTGCTGACCGTGGCCCTCTACCGCAAGTATCGACCGGCGACCTTCGCCGAAGTGGTGGGACAGGAACACGTCACCGGGCCACTGTCCACCGCTTTGACGGCGGGCCGCATCAATCACGCGTACTTGTTCTCCGGCCCGCGCGGCTGCGGCAAGACGTCGTCGGCGCGCATTTTGGCCCGCTCGTTGAACTGCGAACAGGGGCCGACGGCGACGCCATGCGGTGTCTGTGATTCCTGCGTCGGGCTGGCCCCCAACGGGCCCGGCAGCATCGACGTCGTCGAACTCGACGCGGCCAGCCATGGCGGCGTGGACGATACCCGTGAGCTACGAGACCGCGCGTTCTACGCGCCGGCCCAGTCGCGCTACCGCGTGTTCATCGTCGACGAGGCGCACATGGTGACCACGGCGGGGTTCAACGCGCTGCTCAAGATCGTCGAGGAGCCGCCCGACCACCTCATCTTCGTGTTCGCCACCACCGAGCCGGAGAAAGTGCTGGCGACCATCCGCTCGCGCACCCACCACTACCCGTTTCGGCTGTTGCCGCCGCGGACCATGCGGGGGCTGATCGAACGGATCTGCGCCCAAGAGGACGTCGTCGTCGACGACGCCGTGTACCCGCTGGTGATCCGGGCCGGCGGAGGTTCTCCTCGCGACACTCTTTCGGTTCTCGATCAGTTGCTGGCCGGGGCCGACGGCAACCGGGTGAACTACCAGCGTGCGCTGGGCCTGCTGGGCGCCACCGACGTGGCGCTGATCGACGAAGCCGTCGACGCGCTTGCGGCCGGGGATGCCGCGGCGATGTTCGGGGCGGTGGAATCGGTAATCGACGCCGGCCACGACCCCCGACGATTCGCCACCGACTTATTGGAACGGTTCCGCGATTTGCTTGTGCTGCAAGCAGTTCCCGACGCCATTACCCGCGGTGTGGTGGATGCTCCCGAAGACGTGCTGGACCGGATGCGCGAACAGGCGGCCCGGATCGGTCCGGCGACGCTGACCCGCTACGCCGAAGTCGTCCACGCTGGTCTGACCGAAATGCGAGGTGCGACGGCGCCGCGCCTGCTCCTCGAGGTGATCTGTGCGCGGCTGTTGCTGCCATCGGCCAGCGATGCTGAATCGGCTCTACTGCAACGCGTTGAGCGGATCGAGACCAGGCTGGACATGTCCATTCCGGCCGGCGACAAGCCGGAGCGGTCCGCGCCGTTGCGGCCGCCTACCCCGCCACCACCGCCTGCCACCGTGGCTGAGCTGGCGCCCGAGCCCAGCCCGCCTGAGCCGAGCGCGACCGAGCCGACCCCGCCTGAGCCGAGCGCGGCCGAGCCCAGCCCGCCCGAGGAGAACCCGACTGCTGCGGGCTCGACCGAACCGACTGCGGCCGCGGTGCGCACCTTGTGGCCGACGGTGCGCGACAAGGTGCGTCAACGCAGCCGAACCACAGAGGTGATGCTGGCCGGCGCTACCGTCCGTGCGGTCGAGGGCAACACCTTGGTTTTGACCCATGAGTCGGCGCCGTTGGCCAAGCGGTTGTGCGACCAACGCAACGCCGACGTCATCGCCGAGGCCCTCAAAGATGCGCTCGGCGTGGACTGGCGGGTGCGATGCGAAGCCAGCGCCTCGATCCCGGCGGCAACCGAGGCGCCGACCGCACCGGCTCGCCCCACCGAGCGCGGCGGCGATTCTGCTGCCCCCAAGGTCGTGCCTCCGCCTGTGCCGGCGGAAGCACCGGTGGACGCGGAGTCCGCTCAGCGGGCCGAAGAGGAAAGCATGCTCGCCGAGGCCGGCCAGGACGATGCATCGGCGCCGCGTCGCGATCCCGAAGAAGCCGCGCTGGAGTTGCTGCAAAACGAGTTGGGTGCGCGCCGCATCGACAACGGCTAGCTATGGCTACGACCTGACGTCGCAGGACCGCTACCAGCTGCGGATCTCCGAGTCGATCACCTTGAAAACCAAGGGATTTCATCTCACGATGCGCAAACGATCCGCGTCACGATGGCGTGCCCGCGACACCGATCTGAGCCGCAGCGCCTAGGGGTGCCACCACGGGCGCAGCGGCAAGTCGTCGGCGCCGTGCTTGTCGAGCTTGGATGCCAGCACGTGATGCAGCTGAATGTTGTTCTGCTCGAACGCCACCCGAGACGCCGCCATGTATAGGCCCCATACCTTGGCGGTGGCGATTCCGACCTCGGCGACGGCCTCATCCCAGTGCGCGACCAGATTGCGGCCCCAGTCGCGCAGCGTCATGGCGTAGTGGTGACGGAAATTCTCTGCATGGAGCACCTCGAAACCCACATCCTGGATCTCGGACAGGATGCGACCCGAACCGGTCAGTTCACCGTCGGGGAAGACGTAGCGATCGGTGAAACTGCTCGCGCGGAAGTTCGACTTGTTGTTGTTGCGGGTGATGCAGTGGTTGAGCAGCAATCCGCCGGTATGCAACTTGGACTTGAGGAACCCGAAATAGGACGGATAGTTCTTGACGCCGATGTGCTCGGTCAGTCCGATCGACGAGACCGCGTCGAACCCGGTTTCGCCGACGTCGCGATAGTCGCAGTGACGCACCTCGGCCAATCCACCGAGCTCTTCAGCCTCGATCGCGGCTTGCGCCCAGGCGGCCTGCTCTGCGGACAACGTCGCACCGATCGCGCGGACACCGTGGCGAGCCGCGAAGCGCACCATGCCGCCCCAGCCGCAGCCGACGTCGAGCAGCTGGTCGCCCGGCTGTAGCCGGAGCTTCTCGAAGATCAGCCGGTACTTGTTGTCCTGGGCCGCCTCCAGTGTGGCTGCTGGATCCGGATACACAGCGCAGGTGTAGGTCATCGACGGCCCCAGCACCCATTCGTAAAAGGAGTTGGAGACGTCGTAGTGGTGGTGAATAGCCTCGGCATCGCGAGTCTTGCTGTGTCGCATGCCCTCGGCGATTCGGCGCCAGCGAGGTAGCACCTCCTGCGGCGGCGGCGGAGCCGGCAGGAGGTGCTCGATGCCGACTGAGCGGATGATGCTGGCCAGCAGTCGCGGTGAGGGCCTGGTGAATTCGACCTTGTCGGCCAGCAAGGCGAGCAAGTCGTAGGGATCGCCGGGGTGCACACCCCGCGCCTCGATGTCACCGGCGACATAAGCCCGGGCCAGACCGAGTTCACCTGGGGCGGTGGCCAGATAGGTCGTACCGCGGGGAGTCAACAGGTCCATTCCCAGGACGGCGTCTTCGGCTCCGGTGCTACTGCCGTCGTAGGCAGTGAACCGCAATGACTCGCTGGCACCACAGGTGAAGACGGCCAAGACCTCCGCGAGGCTCAGCTTGCCCGTCGTGGTCGTCGCAGGCTCCTTGATCGTAGTCATCGTCGCTGCACCGCCTTTGCATAAAGATCGAGGAACCGCGAATCCGGGTCGTAGACCTTCTTCACGGTATTGTAGATCTCGCCGCCGTAAAGTTCGTCGAATTCCTCTCTGCTGTAGTAGGAGTCGGAATACAACGACTTGTGGCCGTCCAGCGAGCCGACCTTTTCCTCGATCAATCGATTTGTCGCGCCATCGGTTGCGCCCACCGGAACCGACGACCAGAAGCCGACGTTGACGTAGCTGCGTCCAGGCCGGATCGGATACAGTGACCAGCCGTCCTGGTCACGTAATCGTAACGGGCACAACCAGATCGGAGCAATCGGCACCGCATCGAGAAACCATTCCAAGAACTCGGTCGTGTGTTCGAGTGGAATCTCGACATCTTGGACCACCCGTTCGCGAAGCGGGCGGCCGTTGCGCCTTTCGATGCGGTCGGCGATACCGAACCGCCGGTCGAGTGCCACCAGTTTCCAATACACGCTGCTGCGGCGATAGCGTCGCGGCCACCAACGTCGCAGACGGGGGTTCTGCGCGCCGAAAGCGCCAGAGCACCAGAACCAATCGGTGTCCCACCGCCAGAAGTAGTCGTGCATCGTCAACCGGTCTTCTAAGGTGGCGCTGTCATGCTGGATGGAGCGGTAGTAGATGCTTCGACCGGTGTAGTCGCTGGCTGGTCCCGGAGACGCGGTGCGTACGCCGACGCACAGGTAACTTTCGTGGGCGTCGAACACCACGCCGTCGAGATAGTCGACCGGTACACCGTCGAAACCGCCGGTCTCGATGATGCGATCCATCGCCGCCATCAGGTCGCTCACCGAGTTGAACCTAAGGTGCCGCAGCGCGACGAACGGTTGGACGGGTTCCAACTCGATGCGCAGTCGGGTCGAATATCCCAGTGTGCCATATGAATTCGGGTAGGAGCGATAGAGATCAGGGTGATCCTGGGGCGAGACGGTCAGCAATTCTCCTGTGCCGGTGAGGATGTCCATCTCCAACACCGACTCATGTGGCAGGCCATTGCGAAACGATGCCGACTCGATGCCCAATCCGGCGACTGCCCCGCCCAGCGTGATGGTCTTCAGTTGCGGGACCACCAGCGGCGACAGGCCATAGGGGAGGGTCGCGGCCACCAGATCCTCGTAGGTGCACATGCCGGCCACGTCGGCGGTATGCGCGTCCGGGTCGACCGAGATCACGTTCGTCAGCCCCGACACGTCTAGGCCAGGGGCGTCGCGTTTAGCGCGGTCGCGGAACAAATTAGAGGTTGGTTTGGCCAGTCGGACAACCGCCGTCGCGGGAATCGAACGGTAACTCGCCAATAACCGCTCGACGCCGTCGGTGTGAGCCGCCGTTGCGGATGCAGGGACAGGCATCACATATACGCTAGTCCCCGACAACCGCCGGCGCAGTAACACCGCACCCCAGGCGGGTGGCGCCGGCCCGTGCAGAGGAGCTTCGTCTAATGGGACACGTCAGTGCAGCCAGCACGATTCTGATCAACGCTGAGCCCGCAGCCGTGCTGTCTGCCGTCGGTGACTACCAGGGTGTACGTCCCAGAATTCTGTCGCCGCACTACCACGACTACCGGGTGCTGGAAGGTGGGCAGGGACAAGGAACCGTCGCCAGCTGGAAGCTGCAGGCCACCAAGTCCCGGGTTCGCGACGTCCGCGCCAACGTCGACGTCGCCGGCCACGCCGTCATCGAGAAGGACGCCAACTCGAGCATGGTCACCAACTGGACGGTGGCCCCCGCAGGACCCGGCTCGAGCGTCACCGTCACCACCACATGGAAAGGTGCCGGTGGCGTGAAAGGCTTCTTCGAGAAGACGTTCGCGCCGCTGGGGCTGAAGAAGATCCAGTCCGAGGTCCTGGGCAACCTGAAGAAGGAACTAGAAAGCTAGCCTCGCGGTCTCAGTGGGCCGCAGCCTGGCCGCCGAGGAAAGCCGCGACGCCCTTGACCACGGCGTCGGCGTACTGCTGCCGACCCTCAGGGCTTTCCATCAGTGCCGAGTCGGTCGCGTTTTTCATGTTGCCGCACTCGACCAGGACGGACGGGTACTGCGCCAGGTTCAGCCCCGCCAGGTCCGAACGTCCGTACAGGCCGTCCTGACCGATGTAGCTGGCCGGCGGAATGCCCGACGCCTGCATTTGGTCGCGCATGACGCGGGCGAACTGCACCGAAGGGCCGGCCTGGACCTGGTTCAGCGGCGGCGCCGAATAGTTGACGTGGAAACCACGCCCGGATGCGGGACCGCCGTCGGCGTGGATACTCACGACCGCGTTCGGGTGCAGAGCGTTGGCCATCGCGGCGCGCTCGTCCACGCACGGGCCCAGGGCATTGTCGTTGCCGCGTGACATCGCCGTCCGCGCCCCGAGCGCGTTGAGCTCAGCGCGGATCCGCAGCGTGGTGTCCCAGGTGAAGGTGTGTTCCGGGTAGCCGTCGTTGGTCGTGGTTCCGCTGGCTTGGCAGTCCTTGGTGCCGCCGCGACCGGTGGGCACCTGACGGCTGATGGATGAGTCGTTGGCACCGTTGTGACCGGGATCGAGGAACACGATCATGCCGGCGATGTTGCCCGGGCCCGCGGTGGCGACCGGGTTTGTCGGCGCGACGGTGCCGACAGCGAGAACGCCGACGGCCCCTAAAGCCGCCGCGGCCCCGACACGCAGGCGATGAGGTATGCGCACCGCGCCAGGTTAGCCCGGCGGCGTCTACGCTTGGAACTTCGAACCGCCCGCACGGTGCAGGCGACACCAAGTCGAGACCAAGACGCAAGGGGACTGTCATGCAACCCGGAGGCCCGCCCGACATGTCGGCGTTGCTTGCCCAGGCGCAGCAGATGCAGCAAGAGCTGATGGCCGCCCAGCAGCGACTCGTCGATTCCGAGGTGCACGGTAAGGCGGGTGGCGGTCTGGTGGAGGTCACCACCAAGGGCAGCGGCGAGGTCGTGGCGGTGAAGATCGATCCCAAAGTTGTCGACCCCGACGATGTCGAGACGCTGCAGGACCTGATCATCGGTGCCCTCGCCGACGCCTCCAAGCAGGTCACCGAGCTGGCGCAGCAACAGCTGGGCCCGCTGGCCGGCGGCATGGGCGGCGCGCTGGGTATCCCGGGGGTCTGATCGCACCGACATGTTTGAGGGACCGGTCCAGGATCTGATCGACGAGCTCGGCAAGCTGCCGGGTATCGGGCCGAAGAGCGCACAGCGCATCGCCTTTCACCTGTTGTCCGTCGAAGCGCCTGACATCGACCGGCTCACCGCGGTGCTGGCCAAGGTCCGCGACGGCGTGCGCTTCTGCGCGGTGTGCGGCAACGTCTCCGACAACGAGCGGTGCCGCATCTGCGCGGATCCGCGCCGGGACGGCTCACTGGTCTGCGTCGTCGAGGAACCCAAGGATGTGCAGGCCGTCGAGCGCACCCGCGAATTCCGTGGCCGCTACCACGTCCTGGGCGGAGCGCTGGATCCGTTGTCCGGCGTCGGTCCCGAGCAGCTGCGGATCCGCGAGCTGCTGACCCGGATCGGTGAGCAAGTCGACGGCGTGGACATCACCGAGGTGATCATCGCCACCGACCCCAACACCGAAGGCGAGGCGACCGCCACCTATCTGGTGCGGATGCTGCGTGACATTCCCAGCCTGACCGTGAGTCGGATTGCGTCCGGGCTGCCGATGGGCGGCGACCTGGAATTCGCCGACGAGCTGACCCTGGGTCGCGCGCTGACCGGCCGTCGCGCAATGGTGTGACTGGGCGCACGACCTGCAGTCACACAAGTAACTCCAGCATCGGGAGCTGACCCATGAGGCGATGCCGCGTTGCGATACCGCCGGTGATATCAACGCGGCAGAGGCACTATCCCATGACGTAGTGACGCAGGAGCCTGGTGGGACAGCGCGGTCACACCCGGAACCGGCTAGGCCCGCAGCCTCTCGCGGCGCAGCAAGTCCACTTCGGGCAACTGCAGCGGCGCCAGCTCACCCGTCACCCTGCTGAGCAGCAGGTCGGCGAGTTCGGGGTTGCGGGCCAGACAGGGCCCGTGCATGTAGGTGGCGACCACGCTGCCCTGGATCGCACCGTCGATCCTGTCGCCGGCGCGGTTGCCCGCTCCCTTTTTCACGGTGCCCAGTGGTGACGCCGCATCGCCGAGCACCGTGCCGCCGCGGTGGTTTTCGAAACCGGTCAGCGGCGCCGTCAACCCGGTCAGCAACGGCCCGGTGACCAGCTCCCCGATGGTGCGAGCCGATTGCGGCGACGTGGTCACGTCCAGGAGGCCCACACCGTCGACCCGTTCGCCCGACGATGTCTCATACCAGTGGCCGAGTACCTGGATGGCCGCGCAGATCGCCAGCACCGGAGCGCCGCGGGCCGCCGCGCGCTGCAATCCCGGGTGGCGGATCAGATGCTTGGTTGCCAGCCGCTGCGCGTAGTCCTCGGCCCCACCCAACGTGTAGAGGTCGAGGCTGTCGGGCACTGCTTCGGCGAGCGTGATCTCGACGATCTCCGCGGCGATGCCTCGCCATCGCAGTCGTTGCCGCAGCACCGCCGCATTCCCGCCGTCGCCGTAGGTGCCCATCACGTCGGGCAGCACCAGCCCGATTCGTATGGTCGAGTCAGCCATGACGGGCCAATCTGCGCTGTAACTGCAGAAATGCCGTGTAGTTGGCCACCACCTCGACCGGTCCGGGCGGGCACGAGGCGATGGCCGCCACGGTGTCGTGCACCAGGGAGTGCTGGACGTCGGCGTACCCCAGCCGCACGGCGAGGTCGGTGCCGCGTTCGCCGGCGGCAACCACTGGGACCCCTTTGAAGTCCTGTTCGAAGTGCTCGAAGCGCACATCCCACAGCCAGGACAGATCTTCTCCGTCGGGCACCTGACCGTTGACCGCGATCACCACCCCGGCAGCGTCCTTGTCCACCATGGATAAGGCTTCCTGCCAGCCGGCCGGGTTCTTGGCCAACAGCATCCGCACGGCGTGCGCGCCGACTTGGATGGTCCGGTAGCGGCCGGCGACCTCGTCCACGCCGGACACGGCGGCCACCGCGGCCACCGGATCGGCGCCCAGTGCGACGGCGGCTGCCACCGCCTGGGCGGCGTTGCCCCGGTTCACCGCGCCGGGCAGGCTCAATCGCATCGGCAGCGCCAGTCCGTCCGGGCCGTAGAGCGTGTCCCCAGACTCCCGGTCGAACCACCACTGCGGGCTGGGCCGTTTGAAATCGGCCCCGGTGGAATACCAGTGGCCCTGGTCACGCACGATCACCTCGCCACTGCGCGGGCAGCTGACCGAGTCGGCCGCCCAGCTGCCACCGGCCGCCACCCAGACCACGTTGGTGTGGTCGTAGGCGGCCGAGGTCATCAATACGTCGTCGCAGTTGGCGACGACGACCGCGTGCGGGTGCGCGGCGAGCCCGGCTCGCAGCCTGCGTTCGATGACGTTGATCTCGCCGACCCGGTCCAGTTGATCCCGGGACAGGTTGAGCAGGACGATGACGGCGGGCTCAACGGCATCGGCAACGTGCGGGACGTGCATTTCGTCGACTTCGAGAACCGCGAGCGCCGCGTCACGGTCGGCCGCCAGCGCGGCTACCAGACCGGCGTCCATATTGGCCCCCTCGGCGTTGGTGGCCACCGCCCCCAGGGTGCCCAGGGCGGCTGCGGTCATTCGGGTGGTGGTCGACTTGCCGTTGGTACCGGTGACGACGACGGTGCGCCGGCTGGTACCGAGCTGACGCAGAATCGACCGGTCCAGGGTCATCGCGACCAGGCCGCCGATCATCGCCCCGGCCCCCCGGCCGGTCACCCGCGACGCCCATCGCGCGCCGGCTCCGGCGGCTAGCGCGAGACGTCCACGGGCGTTGATCACGGGGGAAGTTTAGGGCGATCGCAAGCTCGGCGCTGTTCCGAGTGCAGCGGGTCGCCCTGGTTGGGTTTAGGGCGATCGCAAGCTCGGCGCTGTTCCGAGTGCAGCGGGTCGCCCTGGTTCTACTAGGTTGGCGACACGAGGCTCAGCGACCCGGCGATGTCGGCTTGACGTGAAATCCTCCATTCATGTCCACGGTGAACTGGGGCCGGCCGGCCACAGCGTCCGGCGAGGGATGGGCCGTCATCGACGTCGAAACCTCCGGCTTCCGGCCCGGCAGCGCCCGCGTCATTAGCCTCGCGGTGCTCGCCCTCGACGCCGCAGGCCGCGTCGAGCGGTCCGTGGTCAGCCTGCTCAATCCGGGGGTGGATCCGGGGCCCACCCACGTACACGGGCTGACCGCCTCAATGCTCGAGGACCAGCCGCAATTCAGCGAGATCGTCGGCGACGTGGTCGAGATCGTCCGCGGGCGCACGCTGGTCGCGCACAACGTCGCGTTCGACTACGGCTTTTTGGCCGCGGAGGCTGAGTTGGCCGATGTCGAGCTGCCGATCGACAGCGTCATGTGCACGATCGAGTTGGCCCGGCGGCTGGACCTGGGCATCGACAATCTGCGGCTGGAAACCCTGGCAGCGCACTGGGGGGTGACCCAACATCGGCCCCACGACGCCTTCGATGACGCAGTTGTGCTGACCAACGTGCTGGCGGCCGCGCTACAGCGGGCCCGCCAGCGCGACGTATGGCTGCCCGTACGGCCCGTCACCCGCCGCCGCTGGCCCAGCGGCAGAGTCACCCACGACGAGCTTCGCCCGTTGAAGATGCTGGCCTCCCGGATGCCGTGCCCGTACCTCAACCCGGGCCCGTATGTCCGGGGCAGGCCGCTGGTGCAGGGCATGCGGGTCGCGTTGGCGGCCGAAGTCGATCGGACCCATGAGGAGCTCGTCGAGCGGATTCTGCACGCAGGATTGGCTTACGCCGACGCGGTCGATCGGGAAACCTCACTGGTGATCTGCAACCAACACCGTCCGGCCCGCGGCAACGGCTATATGGCTCACGAGCTGGGTGTGCCAATGGTGTCCGACGCGAAGTTCATGGATTGCGTCGGAACCGTCGTCGACGGCACTGGTGTGAAGGAATTCATCGACGCGGCGCACGCAGGCGAGCAGTTCGCCCTGTTCTGAAGCCGGGCTCCTTCAGCCGCCGTGGGTTTGCCGCGGTCGACCGAACACGGCGTGAAGTATCTCCGTCTCACCGGTGTAGTCGCGACCGGAAACGATTGCCTCGTCTGGGGTGATCGCGCCGGCGGCCAGTGCGAGGGCGTCCTCCGCGGTCGTGTGGAGGACGGCGTCACTGTCCGTAGGCGTCTCGCTGGACAGCTCGACGCGGGGGCCGTCGGCGGTGACGGTGATCGTGATGGGGGTGTTCTCCACGATCAGAATCAACGTCACGGCGGTTTGTGACTGACGGCCGGCCAGCAAGGCAGACATCGCCGGCACCAGCCATCGTGGGTGGAACGAGTGATTGTGGCGTCCGGCCACCATCAGCGGTGTGCTCCAGCGGATGAGAGCGCCGATGGGCTCCGCCAGTTGCTCACCCCAAGGTGTCAGGGCATAGACGATTGCGTTGGTGTCTTGAGCAAGGCGCCTTTCAGTAACGCCATGGTTTTCAAGGTCTTTGAGTCTGTCGCTGAGCAGGTTGGTCGCGATGGTCGGCAGGCCCATCCGCAGCTCACCGAAGCGCGCGGGGCCGATGAGCAGTTCGCGCACGATGAGCAAGCTCCAGCGATCCCCGACGACGTCGAGCGAGCGCGCCAGCCCGCAAAATTCACCGTAAGATCTGCTTGCCATGACTTTATATTCTAAAGTAAAAATGTCAATCTAAAGCAAGGCGGGTGTCCGATGTCGGTGGGATCCTTCGGCAGACCTGTGCGGCCTGCCTGGGTTGACGACAACCTGTTTCCCTTCACAAGCCGGTTCGTCGAATTGAGTGGCAACGTCGTCCATTACGTGGACGAAGGTCAGGGGCCGATCCTGTTGCTGCTGCACGGCAACCCGACGTGGTCATTTGTGTACCGGGATGTGATTGCCGAGCTGTCGCGGTCCTTCCGGTGCATCGCGCCCGACTACCCGGGGTTCGGGTTGTCGACCCCGGCACCCGGATATCAATTCCATCCCGCCGATCACGCGCGAATCGTCGGCCAGTTCGTGGACCGTCTCGATCTGCGTGACGTCACCTTGATCGTGCAGGACTGGGGAGGACCTATCGGACTGACGGCCGCCGTGGCGCGCAGGGATCGGTTCTCGCGTCTGGTGGTCGGCAATACCTGGGCGTGGCCGGTCAACGGCGACCCTCATTTCGAGCTGTTTTCCCACTTCATGGGCGGTCCGATCGGCCGCCCACTCATCCGCCACTTCAACTTCTTCGTCAACGTCATGATCCCCGCCGGGCATCGGCGCCGGAAGGTCACCGAAGCCGAGATGACCCATTACCGGCGGGCTTTGCCCACGCCGCAACGACGCAACCCGACCGCAATTTTTCCCAAGGACATCACTGCGTCCCGCACATTTCTCGCCGACCTGGAACGCGGTCTTGAGACGCTCGCCGACATGCCGACTTTGATCGTTTGGGGCGATGCTGACATCGCCTTTCGCGCCAAGGAACGGCGGCGCTGGGAAAGCCTCATGCCCCGGCACCACACCGTCGTGCTCACCGGTGCCGGACACTATCTGCAGTCCGACGCCCCGGCTGACTTCTCCGACGCGGTCAGGACATGGTGCAACAGCGGATAGGAAAACGACCCGAGCCGTCTCACAACGCCGGAGCGCCGGTGAATCGGAAGATGCGGCCAGTCCGCCGTAAAGCGAGCCGGTCGGTCTCAATTCGCCGCGGCTCTGTTCACCGCCGACACCACCGCGCGCAGTGACGCCGTGGTGATCGACGGCGCGATACCGACGCCCCAGACGGTGCGGCCGCCGGCCGGGACTGATGGGTGACGACCCGCTTCGCCCCGTTGCGCCGAGCTCGCGATCGTCACCGAAGCCTCGACGTAAGCCGCTGCCTGCGCGTCCTCACCGCCGCTCATCGCATGCTCGGAGTAGTCCAGCACGGCCACGTCGAAGCCGACATGACCCAGCGCTTCGACGAACGCGGCAAGGGGGCCGTTGCCCGAACCGCTGATCTCGGTCTCCACGCCGTCGACCTTGACCGTCGCGACAATCCGGGTGACGCCGCTGTCTTCCTCGGCGGCGTCGACTCGCTGCCTCATCCGCTCCAACGGCCGGACCGGTGCCAAGTACTCCTCGGTGAAGGCGTCCCACATCTCCTTGGAGGTGACCTCGCCGCCTTCACCATCGGTGATCTTCTGAATCGCTTGCGAGAACTCGATTTGCAAGCGTCGTGGCAGCGCAAGGCCGTGGTCGGCCTTCATGATGTAGGCCACCCCGCCCTTGCCGGACTGCGAATTGACCCGGATCACCGCCTCGTAAGTCCGCCCGACGTCACGAGGGTCGATCGGCAGATAGGGCACCTGCCACAGCATGTCGTCGACATCGGCGTCAGCGTCATCCGCGGCAACCTTCATCGCATCCAGGCCCTTGTTGATGGCGTCCTGGTGGCTGCCCGAAAACGCCGTGTACACCAAATCGCCGCCGTAGGGGTGACGTTCGTGTACCGGCAGTTGGTTGCAGTACTCGACTGTGCGGCGGATCTCGTCGATGTTGGAGAAGTCGATCTGCGGGTCGACGCCGCGGGAGAACAGGTTGAGCCCCAGCGTCACCAGGCAGACGTTTCCGGTCCGCTCACCATTGCCGAACAGGCAGCCCTCGATGCGGTCAGCGCCGGCCTGATAACCCAATTCGGCTGCGGCGACAGCGGTTCCGCGGTCGTTGTGCGGATGCAGGCTCAAGATGACGGAATCGCGTCGGGCCAGGTTGCGGCTCATCCACTCGATCGAGTCGGCGTAAACGTTCGGCGTGGCCATCTCGACGGTGGCCGGCAGATTGAAGATGATCGGGTTGTCCGGTGTGGGCTCGATGATGTCGCCGACGGCGTCGCAAACCTGTTTGGCGTATTCGAGTTCGGTACCGGTGTAGGACTCCGGCGAGTACTCGAAGCGCCACTGCGTGCCCGGGTACTTGGCGGCCTCCTCGACGCACTTGCGAGCGCCGTCGGTGGCGATCGCCTGCACCGCGGCACGGTCGGCGCGAAACACCACCCGGCGCTGCAGGATCGACGTCGAGTTGTAGAAGTGCACGATCGCCTGGGCAGCGCCCTCGCATGCCTGGAAGGTCCGCTCGATCAGTTCGGGCCGGCACTGGGTCAGCACCTGGATCGTCACGTCGTCGGGGATCGCACCGTCGGTGATGATCTCGCGAACGAAGTCGAAGTCGGTCTGGCTGGCCGAGGGGAACCCGACCTCGATCTCCTTGTAGCCCATGCGGACCAGCAAGTCGAACATGCGGCGCTTGCGGACCGGACTCATCGGATCGATCAACGCCTGATTGCCGTCGCGCAGATCCACCGCGCACCACAGCGGCGCGCGGCTGACGACGCGGTCGGGCCAGGTGCGGTCGGCGAGCCGGACGGACTCCACCTCGTCAGCGAACGGACGGTATCGATTGACCGGCATCGATGACCCACGCTGGGTGTTCCATGCCGGTTGGCCGACGCCTGCTTGGCCGGTGGGTTTGATGATGGTTCGGTTGGACGTGAACACGTCGGGGGATTCGACCGACGGCGGGAAGCTGGTCACGGTAGTTGCTCCGGGGGTTTTCAGAAGGGCGCCTCTACGGCGGCGACCGGCGCGTCGCGAACACCCGCGACGGGAAGCCGGTCTGGATCAGACCCCGTCGCGGCGTCCGAGAAGGAGCACCTGCTGCACGTCGGCTACTGTACCGCGCCTGCGCCGTCGCCCCAAACCCCAGGCCGCTAGTTCGTGGCCGGGACGATCCGCACCGGGATGTCGGTGTTTTCGTCGGTTAAGTAGCTCGCGCACACGCGGTGGTAGCCGTCGGCGATCTGCAGTGCCACGCCAGTGTTGAGGTCACCGCGGACGGCCAGGATGGGCGACAGCGGCTTGCCCTTCTTGATCTTCTTCAGATCCGCGCTCACGTGCGGGTTGTCGGCAGGCAGCAGCGCCAGGCACGATGCCCGCAGCAGGTCCTTGGCCTTTTTGTGCACGATCGGGGCTTTCTTCAGCGCTGCCACGATGTCGTCGATCTGCGCCGCCGTCGCGAGCAGGGCGAGGTAGTCCGCGGCCGCCGGGTAGTCATGCTCGTCGGGTGCTTCGCCCCACAGCACCCCGCCAGCACTAGCCATCGTGACCGCCCTTCTCAGCACATCTGCGCCGGACATTCGCCGACCACTACTGGATATCAAATACCGGGACGCCACGGGTGCATGTCAGCGGGTCCGTCCCACGTATTCTGTTGTCGACCTCAAACCGACCGGTAACTTCCGAACCTGAGAGAGCAACAGTGGCGCTCGTCGTGCAGAAGTACGGCGGATCGTCGGTCGCCGACGCCGAACGCATCCGCCGGGTCGCCGAACGCATCGTCGAAGCCAAGAGGCAAGGCAACGACGTCGTCGTGGTGGTCTCGGCGATGGGCGACACCACCGACAACCTGCTGGATCTGGCCCAGCAGGTGTGCCCGGTCCCGCCGCCGCGGGAACTGGACATGCTGCTGACCGCCGGTGAGCGCATCTCCAACGCGTTGGTGGCCATGGCCATAGAAGCGCTGGGCGCTCAGGCACGCTCGTTCACAGGTTCGCAGGCCGGTGTCATCACCACCGGCGCCCACGGCAAGGCCAAGATCATCGATGTCACCCCGACCCGGCTGCAGTCCGCACTCGGCGAAGGTTGGATCGTCCTGGTCGCCGGGTTTCAGGGGGTCAGCCAGGACACCAGAGATGTCACCACCCTGGGCCGCGGAGGCTCGGACACCACCGCGGTCGCTCTGGCCGCCGCGTTGGGCGCCGACGTCTGCGAGATCTACACCGACGTGGACGGGATCTTCAGCGCCGACCCGCGGATCGTCTCCAACGCCCGCCGACTGGACACAGTCACCTTCGAGGAGATGCTCGAGATGGCCGCCTGCGGCGCCAAGGTGCTGATGCTTCGCTGCGTGGAATACGCCCGCCGCTACAACATTCCAGTGCATGTCCGCTCGTCGTACTCTGACAAGCCGGGCACCATCGTCACCGGATCGATCGAGGACATAGCCATGGAAGACCCTATTCTGACCGGCGTCGCGCACGACCGCAGCGAGGCCAAAGTGACGATTGTCGGCATACCCGACTATCCGGGCTACGCCGCCAAGGTGTTTCGCGCGGTCGCCGACGCCGACGTGAACATCGACATGGTGCTGCAGAACGTCTCCAAGATCGAGAACGGCAAAACCGACATCACGTTCACCTGCCCCCGCGACAGTGGCCGGACCGCGGTGGAGAAGTTGGACTCGCTCAAGAACGAAATCGGTTTCAGCCAAGTGCTTTACGACGATCACATCGGCAAGGTGTCGCTGATCGGCGCCGGCATGCGCAGCCATCCCGGTGTCACCGCCACCTTCTGTGAGGCGCTGGCCGAAGTCGGCGTGAACATCGACCTGATCTCGACGTCGGAGATTCGTATCTCGGTGCTGTGCCGCGACACCGAGCTGGATAAAGCGGTCGTCGCTCTACACGAGGCGTTCGGGCTGGGTGGCCAGGAGCAGGCGACGGTGTACGCGGGGACGGGTCGTTGATGAGTGACGTGTCGATTGGGGTCGTCGGCGCCACCGGTCAGGTGGGCCAGGTGATGCGCGCGCTGCTCGACGAGCGCGACTTCCCGGCGACCAGCGTGCGGTTTTTCGCGTCGGCCCGCTCGCAGGGCCGCAAGCTGACTTTCCGCGGACAGGAGATCGAAGTCGAGGACGCGCAGACAGCCGACCCGGCCGGTCTGGACATTGCGCTGTTCTCCGCCGGCGCGACGATGTCGCGGGTACAGGCGCCCCGGTTCGCCGCGGCCGGCGTGACGGTGATCGACAACTCCTCGGCGTGGCGTAAAGACGCGGACGTGCCGCTGGTGGTCTCCGAGGTCAACTTCGCTGACGCACGCAACCGGCCGAAGGGCATCATCGCCAACCCGAATTGCACGACGATGGCCGCGATGCCGGTGCTCAAGGTGCTGCACGACGAGGCCCGGTTGGTGCGTCTGGTGGTGTCGAGCTATCAAGCCGTCTCCGGCACGGGACTGGCCGGTGTGGCCGAGCTCGCCGAGCAGGCCCGCGCAGTCATCGACGACGCCGAGCAGTTGGTGCACGATGGCAGCGCAGTGCAATTTCCCTCACCGAAGGCATACGTCGCACCGATCGCGTTCAACGTCGTTCCGCTGGCCGGGAAGCTGGTCGACGACGATTCCGGCGAGACCGACGAAGACCAGAAGCTGCGCCATGAGAGCCGCAAAATCCTTGGGATTCCGGACTTGGCGGTCAGCGGCACCTGTGTGCGGGTTCCGGTGTTCACCGGTCACTCGCTGTCGATCAATGCCGAGTTCGCTCAACCAATTTCGCCGCAGCGCGCCCTCGAAATCCTCTCTTGTGCACCAGGTGTGAAGGTGGTTGACTTGCCGACGCCGTTGGCGGCCGCCGGTGTCGACGAATCCCTCGTCGGCCGGATTCGTCGCGACCCCGGTGTGCCGGACGGACGGGGCCTGGCATTGTTCGTCTCAGGCGACAATCTGCGCAAGGGCGCGGCGTTGAACACCATCCAGATCGCCGAGCTGCTGGCCTCTGAATTGTGATCAGCACTGTGACCCGCGGGTGAGCCCTGCCGATTCCCGCCGGATCGCGCGCCGCTCAGTGAACGCCATGACCGTGGCGTTGCTGCTTGCCCGCCAAGGGTTTCCGCTCGCCGACGCCGATCCGCCGGCGCCCATGCCGGAGCCGGTCCTGGGGCCGCTGGCGCCCGGTCAGGTGATCCGGATCGGTCCGACCGCGGGGACCGGGACACCGACCCGTGACTACGGCATCGGGGCGACCGACTTGTGCGTGTTCGTCGAGTTCCCCACGCAGGTGGCGCAGGTCTGCGGCGACAGTTTCGCCGGCCAGGGCGTCGGCTTCGGCGGTTATTATTCGCCGATCGCGTTGCGGGTGGACACGTCGTCGGTGGATGATCCGGACGGGGTCCGCTACACCGGGGTCACCGGCGTCACCGAGCCGCTGCTGGCCGATCCGACGCCGCCGGGCGCATCACAGCTACCGGCCGGTGTCGTGCAGGTCAATCGGCAGAACTACCTGCTCATCACCACGACCAAAGACCTGGTGCCGCAGACCTCACGGTTAGTGAAAGCCGAACCCACACAAGGTTCTTGGCAGACCGTTGCAGGTTCGGTGCGGGAAGCCGACTATGCGGACGGCCGGCAGTCGCAGATCAGTGGCTACTACGACCCGATACCGACGTCGGAGTCGCAGACCGGTTGGGTGTACGTCGTCGCCGATAACTTCGACCGCAGCCAACCGGCGGTGCTCTACCGCGTTGCACCCGAACATTTCGGGGACCGCTCGCGGTGGCAGGGCTGGGCGTCGGGTCCCGACGGTGGCTGGAACAAGCGGCCAACGCCATTGTGGGGTGACATGATTGGCGAGATCAGTTTCAGGCAGATCGACGGTGAGGCGGTGCTGTCGTATTTCAACTCGAGCACCGGAAACATGGAAGTGCGGGTGGCGGACGACCCGACCTCGCTGGGCAGCGCGCCGGTGACCACCGTGGTGCAGCACGACGACTGGCCCGAACCCGCGGAGAGCCTGCCGCCGGCTTTCGACAACCGGTTGGCCCAACCCTACGGCGGGTACATCTCGCCTGGTTCGACACTGGACGAGTTGCGAGTGTTCGTCAGCCAGTGGCACAACGTCGATCCGCGGGAACGCGCCCCGTACCGGGTGATCCAGTTCGCGGTCAACCCGTTCAAACCCTGGTCAGAGCCCTAATCTACGTCCTCAGTCCGCAGCTGGTCCGCAGCAGAGCCAAGCGACGCCTCCAGCAGTTCCCCAGCGGCCTTGCGGGTGCGGACATGGGAACGTGCGCGACGTTATCCTCTGCATCTGCGCTGTAGTTGATCACCGTATGAGCCTTAGCCCGCGTGCAACTCTTGGGTGTTGCGCTGCTACTGATACGCTGATAAACATGCGTTCATACACATTGTTCCGGGCCTACCGGCCCACGAGGAGGTAGTGGCTTCAGTGGCTCCTGTGGATGCGGCGAAGCTCGCCCAGCATTTCGATCACCTGGACCCGGTCTTCGAGGAGAACCCGTTCCCCGTCCTGGCGGAGATGCGCGCCCAGTGCCCGGTTGCGCACAGCGACAAATATGACGGCTTCTGGGTAGTGACCCGCTACGACGACGCCGAGCAAGTGATCCACGATCATGACCGGTTCTCGTCGAAGATCGTGATGATCCCGCGCGACCTGCTGACCGGCTTCGACGGTCAGCCCTTTTCTGCTCCGCCGCTCACGGCAGACCCGCCGTTCCACACCAAGTTCCGAAAGATGCTGCTGCCGTTGTTCACTCGCCCGCAGATCCACAAGTGGGAGGAGACCACGGTTGCGATCGCGGATTCCCTCATCGAGGGTCTTCAGGGGCGTGACGTCATCGATGCGTCGGCGGAGTACGCCGAGTACATACCCATCGGCGTCATCGCCCGGATGATGGGTGTGCCTGAAGACGATGCACCGAAGTTCACCGACTGGGTACACCGTCTGTTTACTTCGGCCGGCGCTGTGGACGAGGCTCGCGCGGCGATGATCGAGATGTTCCAGTACCTGTGGGCGCAGATCGAGCGTCGGCGCGAGGATCCCAGTCACGACCTGATCTCGCTGCTGATGGAGTCCCGTGTCGACGGAGAGCCGCTAAGCGAGAACGAATTGCTCGGCGGGTTGGTCATCCTGTTGTTGGCCGGGGTGGACACCACGTGGGGAGCGATCGGCAGTTCCCTGCATCACCTGGCTCAACATCCCCAGGATCGTGCCCGTTTGGTCGCTGCACTAGACGACCCGCCCAATCCGACCGGCCTCTGGTTCACTGCGTGCGAGGAGTTCCTCCGGGCGTTCTCGCCGGTCACTATTGGCAGGGTGGCGACTGAGGACGTCGAGATGCGTGGACACCAGATACCTGAGGGTGACTTGATGCTGGTCTCCTACACCGCGGCTAATCGGGACCCAGACGTGTTCGACCGTCCCGAAGAGGTCCTCATCGACCGGACCGACAACCGCCATCTCGCCTTCGGCGTCGGCATCCATCGCTGCCTGGGGTCCACCCTCGCCCGCATGGAGCTGCGCGTCGCGCTCCAAGCCTTCCTGCGCGCCTTCCCCGACTTCGAAATCCCCGAGGGCGAACGCGTCGTGTACGGAGGTGGCCAGGTCCGCGGACCGCGCAAGATGCCCATGCGGATCGGGCAGAGCTGAACCGTGCCAATCCGGGTGCGTATCGACGCCGAGAAGTGTCAGGGCCACCAGGTCTGTGCCACGATGATGCCGGCCCTTTTCGACTGTGACGACCTCGGGTACGGGGTGGTCGTGGGCGACGGAGACGTGGTGCCGTCGCCGGAGCTGGAACGCGTCGTCGCAAATTGCCCTGAACAGGCGATCGCGGTGACCTCCCAACAGTGAGCCGTTGCCGTGAATGCGAACGCCACCGCGGGCTATCGCTGGCGTGTCAAAAGCCAGGCGGACGGCGCGTCACATTGCCCCGTTGAGAACGCGTCCGCTATCGGAAAAGGGGGACGACACCTGCGGACGATGAGTGTTTGCGGGCGGCGTAGCACTGATGATGTGGCCGGTGGTATCGGCACTTGCTTGTTGCGGCGTGGTCCTCACCTGGTAAACATACGCTCATATATACCTATTGGGCTGGGCCACACGTAACGCAAGCAAGTGGCGATGAACGTCGATTTGGCGTTGCGAGGGCTCGGCAGATATGGGATGTGGCGCGTGCAGGTGCAAACCCAAGGAAGGCCTGAGCGCTGTCGGGGGTGTCCCGCCTGGCACGTCCGGCGACGCGGCTCTAGATAGGTCCTCTGGACACGGGGCACGATGCATGCTACTTATAAACGTACGTTCATAAGTATTGGAGGTGATGGATGTGGCCGGGTCCAAGGTCATGCAGTTCGAGCACGCTCTGGATTTCTTGGTGGCCCCCGAGGACCACATTCATCTGGCCTACTCACAGGCCCGTCCGATCTGCGCTGTCACCGGCTTGGTGCGGCGGTTCGCCGGCACCAGGCCCGCCTTCACCATCTCGACCGGCGGGTTGGTGTCCTCGCAGGCGGCGCTGGTGAGCGAAGGCCTGGTCCGGCGGCTGATCGGCAGCTTCATCGGTGACAACTACCCGAACGCGGCACCGAACCCTGTTTTTCAACGGGCGATCGACTCCGGGGCGATCACGCTGGAGGAGACCAGTCTGTGGACGGTATTCGCCCGGCTGATGGCCGGTGCGCTCGGTGTTCCGTTCCTGCCGGTTCGTTCGCTGGCCGGAAGTGACCTGGCGCGCCAAGACTGGGTGGGAACCGCGGTCGATCCGTTCACCGGGGTCGGCACCACCGTGGTGCGGGCACTGGTCCCTGACCTCACCATCGCGCACGGAGTGGCGGCGGACGAGGACGGCAACGTGATTCTCGCACCGCCCTACGGCGAAACGTCATGGGGTTCACTGGCGGCTCGTAAAGGCGTGATCGCCACCGTGGAGTCGATCGTCGACCGGGACACGATCCAGCGTTACCAATCGTTGGTTACCATTCCCGCCCACCAGGTTCAGGCGGTCTGCGAACTGCCCTTCGGGGCGCATCCGTACGGCCTCTACAGTCCCATTCCGGAGGTCTCCGGGTACACCGAGGACGAGCCGTTCATTCTGGAGCAGCGCAGAACGTGTGGGGACCCGGAGGCGCATCGGGACTGGGTGCGGACGTGGATTCATGAGGTGACCGACCATGCGGATTACCTGGGGCGCCTCGGTACTCGGCGTTTGGCGATGCTCGCCGGCGGCGCGGCTAGCGGCGTGTGGAAAGTATCCGACGAGGCGCCGGACCAGTCGTCGCCAGCGACTGTCGAGGAAAGGATGGTGCTCGAGGCCGCCCGGCTGATCGAGAACCGGGTTCGATCCGGCCGGAGCAACCTGATCATGACTGGGATCGGGTTCGCGCACCTGGCCGCCTGGCTGGCCAACCGCCGACTCGCTGAGGACGGAGTGTCGGCGCCGCTGATGGCCGAGATCGGCGCGTACGGCTACCAGCCCGCCGCCGGCGACCCGTTCATCTTCAGCCAGCGCAACCTGCCGACCTGCACTTGGATGACAGACGTCGCGGCGATCCTCGGCAGTGTCGTACATGCCGGGGCCTCGCGCACCATCGCCGCGCTGGGTGCGGGCGCCATTGATGCGGTTGGGAACATGAATTCCAGCCGCGGGCCGGACGGCGGCTACCTCGTTGGTTCGGGCGGGGCGAACGACATCGCCACCAGCGCGGACGACGTGTTGGTGGTGGTCAAGCACGGACGGTCCCGGCTCGTGCCCAGGGTCCCGTTCGTGACCTGTCCAGGCGATCGAGTCTCGACGATCGTCACGACGAAGGCGGTTCTTCAACGCGATGCCGGCTCGCAGGAGTTCGTTCTGACAGCCGTGTCTGCTGACGACGCGTGCCTGGACGAGGCTGTCCGCGACGCCGTGGACAGCTGCGGTTGGCCGTTGAAGGTCGCGCCCGAGGTCATCACATTCGCGCCGGTCGATATCGACCAGTTGTCCGCGTTGCGCTCATTCGACCCCCGGCACGCCTTCTTGCCCGACGCACGCGCAACAACCAAACCAAGTGAAGGAGTACACCGATGAGCACTGCTGATGGAATCCCAATAGTCGACACCGACACCCATATCACCGAGCCGGCCGATCTTTGGACATCGCGGATGTCCACGCAGAAGTGGGGCGACCTGATCCCGCATGTGCGTTATGTCGACGAGGAGAAAACGGTGCAGTCCTGGTTCATCGGCGATAATCGCGCGGCGAGCCAGGTCGGCTACTCCAGCTTTGCCCGCAACGAGGACGGGTCTCCCCGCCGAGTGCTCGGTGGCTCGGGCGGTGCAGACACCCCGCAATCGTTCGACACGGTGCATCCTTCGGCCTACCAGGCGCCCGAGCGCTTGGAGGTGATGGACGCCAGCGGGGTCGATGTCGCCGCGCTGTACCCGAACCTGTCTTTCTTCGGCATCGGGGGTTTCTACAAATCAGTGGACAGCGTCGAGTTCCAACTCGAGTGCGTCCGGGCCTATAACAACTTCATCAACGACTTCACGTCGATCGCTCCGAATCGGTTCATCAAGCTCGCCGTGATTCCGTATTGGGACCTTGGCGAGACCGTCAAGGAGATCGAACGCTGTGCCGAGTTGGGATTTAAGGGCATCGTCACGACCGCTGCTCCACACCTGCACGGGCAGCCGTACATGGCTGATCGCCATTGGGATCCGATCTGGGACGCGGCGACGGCGGCGAACATGCCGGTCCATTTCCACGCCGGCGGTGGGGACCTCAGCGCCCACATCAATACCGATCGGGAGGAGGTGGAAGGCTACTCGAGTTCGCACGCCCGCCTGACCACAGCTGTGTTCCTCGACAACGCGCACCAGCTGGTCGACTTGCTCAACTCCGGCGTGTTGCCGCGCCACCCTGATCTCAAGTTCATCTCGGTCGAGAGCGGAATGGGATGGGTGCCGTTCGTGCTCGACTCGGTCGACTACCACTTCGAGAAGCTGTCGCTGAGCAAAGAGAAGCCGGAGTTCAAGGCAAAGCCGAGCGAGTACTTCCACAATCAGGTGTACGTCAACTACTGGTTCGAGAAGCTCGACCCGTTTCACCTTGGCCAGATCGGCGTCGGAAACCTGCTGTTCGAGACCGACTTCCCGCACGCCACCTGCATCGCGTTCGACGAGGTGGCCGAAACGATCCAAAACGGCATGGGAAGTATCGACAAAGAGGTCCAAGAGCGGATCCTGTGGAAGAACGCAGCCGAGCTCTACGACCTCGACATGGCCCTGGCGCTCAAGGCCTAAGCCGACGGTGGACATCCTCGCCGGTGTACGAATCATCGATTTCTCTACCGGGATTGCCGGCCCGTACGCCACGAAACTCGTCGCGGATGCCGGCGCCGAGGTGGTTAGGGTCGAGTCCGCGTCCGGGGATCCGCTGCGCCGGCGGTTCCCCGGACGCGCGGCGGCGCCCACTGGCGATAGCGCGCTGTTCCGCTTCCTAGCGGCGGGGAAGTCGGTCGGCACGTTCGACGATGAGTCGTTGGCGGGCGCTGACGCGGTCGTGCTGGCGGATCCGGTGACGGCGTCCCGGGTCGCTGAGCTGCGCCGACGGCATCCGCGGTTGGTGGTCGTGACCGTTACATCGTGGGGGTTGCGTGGTCCCTGGGTCGGACGGCCCGCGACCGAGTTCACCGTGCAGGCGGAGTCGGGCGTCATCGCGAATCACGGCCGGCCCGAGGAGGTGCCGTACCAGACCGGCGGTCGGCTGATCGAGTGGTGCGCCGGCGCGACCGCCGCTGTGGGTCTCGCCGGCGCCCTGGTCGGCCAGCGTGGAGTCGGTCGGCACGTCGATGTGTCCGTCCAGGCTGTCGCCGCCCACACCGGGGTCGCGTTCGTCGACGTGCGGGATCAGGTGGAGGGCAGCAGCGTTGCGCAGCGCCCACCGCGGATCATCGACGCACCCTCGATCGAACCTACAGCCGATGGTTTCGTCGGCTTCGCGGCGCACTCGCCGGCTCAGATCCGTGCATTCCTGACGCTGGTCGAACGGGAGGACCTGCTCGGGTCGGACTGGGAGCAGCTGGCCTACCGGCTCGCCCATCTGGACGCCTGGAACGAGATCGTTCGAGGGTGGACCCGCACCCAGCGAACGTGCTCAGTGGTGGCGGCGGCGGCCCGACTGCGCATCCCGGTGGCGCCTGTCATGGGACCCGAGGAGCTTCTCACGCACCCGCAGGTCGCGGCGCGCGAGCTGATCGCCGACGCACCCGTCGGCGGCTTCCGGCAGCCGGTCGGGCCGTACCTCATCGACGGGGTCCGGCCCGCGCCGCGCAGATCCGCGGCTGGCAGGGTGGGCCGGCCGCCGGCCCTGGCCCCCGTCGGTCACCCCGAGCGCCCGTTGTCCGGGATCCGGGTGCTCGACTGCACGTCGGTGTTCGCCGGGCCCTCGGCGGCCCAGGTGCTCTGCTATCTCGGCGCTGAGGTGATCCATCTCGAATCGGGCGACCGGATCGACTCCGGCCGAGCCATCGTCGGACCGCTGATGGGCACTGACGCCTGGTGGGAGCAGGCCGGGATGTTCCTGTCCAATAACCGCGACAAGCTGAGCCTGGCGGTATCGCTGGGCACCGAGCAGGGGCGGCAGGTCGTCTCTCGACTGATCGAGACTTGCGACGTGGTGCTCGAGAACTTCGCACCCCGGGTGTTCGAGCGGTTCGGCTTCGATCACGACGCCGTGCACGCTATCAACTCGCGCGCAGTGTTCGCCCGGATGCCCGCATTCGGCCTGAGCGGACCCTGGCGAGATCATCTGGGGTTCGCGCAAACCATGGAGCAGGTCACCGGGATGGCTTGGCGCACAGGGTATCCCGACAAGCCACCGCGGGTGCCGCGGGGTCCGTGCGACCCGCTGACCGGGTACCACGCGGCGTTCGCGATGCTGCTGGGCTTGATCCGACGCGAGGCCAACGGGGTAGGCGCAGCGGTCGAGGTGCCGATGCTCGACGTCGCCCTCAACGCCGCGGCGGAACTCATCGTCGAATTCAGCGACAGCGGGGTGGTGCTCAACCGCGAGGGCAACCGGTGCTGGGATGCCGCACCGCAGGGCGTCTACCCGTGTCGGGGTGAGGAACGGTGGCTGGCACTATCCGTCGTCGACGACGACCAGTGGGCCGCGCTACGCGCGGTCACCGGCTGGCCCGACGACGAGGCCTTCCGCACTATGGCAGGCCGTCGCGCCTGCCACGACAAACTCGACGAGCGGCTCGAAGTGTGGTCGAGACGCCAGGATCTCGACACCGCTGTCGCCGCACTGGTGGCCGTCGGGATCCCAGCCGGCGCCGTGCGCGACCCGCGCCTGCTGTCCAATCACCCGCAACTTCGCGGCTTCGGCTACTACGAAGAAAGCGACCACCCTATCGCCGGCCGCCAGCAGATTCCCGCCCTGCCACTCCGCTACGACGACATCGACCGGTGGTCGACCGGACGCGCGCCGTTGCTGGGAGAACACAATCACCAGATCCTGCGCGGACTGCTGGGCTTCACGCAGGCCGATTATGACCATCTCGAGCGGACCGGTGTCATTTCCACCCGACCGGCGGTCGTGTGACATGCCGACGCATCCATTCCACGAGGTGGCAATCGTCGGGGTCTACAACACCCGACAGGCACGAAAGCTGCCCGACGAGACCACGGAGTCGATCACCTGGGATGCCATCCGCGGTGCGCTGGCCGACGCCGGCATGACGGCCGCCGACGTCGACGGAATAAATGTGACCGGTGGACTCAGCTACCCGGTGCCCCCGCCCGACTTCCGCTGGCACCCGTACAAGATCTTCGCTGGTCGCCCGGTCTGGACCGGCTGGGCGACGCCAGGAATCGTCGCGATCCTGGAAGCCGCGTCGGCGATCGCGACCGGTCAGTGTCACACCGTGCTGCTGGCCAACGGACAAGTTGGCGCCTACACATCGCACGCTGAAACAGCGCCGTGGACGAGACCTTCCAATGAGTTCACCGAACCGTGGGGCTTGTTCACCACGGCGGAGTTCGCCTTGCTCGCCAAGCGCCACATGCACCTGTACGGCACCAAGCCCGAACACCTGGCCGAGGTCTCGGCCACTATCCGCAACAACGGGCATGTCAACCCCCAGGCGGTCTACCACGGCAAGGGACCGTTCACCCCGAACGACGTGCTGGCGTCGCGGATGATCGCCGACCCCTACCACCTCCTTGACTGCTCGACGACAAGCGAAGGCGGCGTGGGGATGATCCTCACGACGGCCGAACGGGCAAAGGATCTCCCGGTCACGCCGGCGTATCTGCTCGGCGGCGCCGTCGACACCGTCGGTCCGTCCTACGAGCGGGCGGTGGTCTTCGACGAGCTCGCCTGGGTTGGTCAGGAGGCCGGCCGGCGTGCGTTCGACATGGCCGGTCTCAAGCCCGCCGACGTCGACGTCTGCGAGTTCTACGACAACTTCAGCTGGGAAATCATCCATCAGTTCGAGCTCTACGGCTTCTGCGAGAAAGGCGAGGGCGGACCCTTCGTGATGGACGGCCGCATCGGCCCTGACGGGCAGTACCCCGTGGTCACCGACGGCGGAACCATGTCCTTCGCGCACATCGGGCAGGGTCAGTACCTGCAGCGCGTCATCGCGGGCGTCCACCAGCTTCGCGGCACGGCCGGTGCCCGTCAAAAGGACCGCGCCGCTGTCATTCTTGCCTCGAACACGGGTCTGACCCGCAGACCGGTCCTGATCTACGGGAGCGAGCAGCCGTGAGCGGGCTGCCGTACGGCCCGCCACCTCGACCCACCGCGGTGTCCGCGCCGCATTGGGCGGGCGGCGAGCACGGTGAACTGCGGGTGCAGAAATGTGACCAATGCCGCCGGTTCGTGTTCAACCCGGCAACCACCTGCCCGTTTTGTCTGTCGGGCGAGTTGACCTGGGTGCGCAGCGGTGGGCGCGGCGTGGTGCACACGATGACGACTGTGCACCGGGCGCCCACGGCGGGCACCGAGACGCCCTACGTGGTTGCGGTGATCGAGCTGGAGGAGGGCTGGTACATGTTGTCCAACATCGTCGATTGCGCGGCGCGGGACGTCGTGATCGACATGCCGGTAGAGGCGACCTTCCGGCAGGTGTCTCACGACGTGTGGTTGCCGCTGTTCCGGCCGGCGAAGCGCTAATGACCGTGATTACGGGGTGGGACGGCATCGCCGTCGTCGCATTGAACAGGCCTCCGGCCAACTTCATTGATGCCGCGTACCTCGACCAGATCGTCACCGCGGTCGAGGGGTTGGCTGATCAACTGGCCATTGTGCTTGTCAGCGAGGGCAAACACTTCTGCGCTGGGGCCGCGCTGGCGAGCGGCGGCGCGCATAGCGGCGCGAGATCCGCGGACGGAACCCACATCTACGACGTGGCCATGCGACTGTTCGAACAGACCGTTCCGATTGTCGCGGCGGTGCAGGGCAACGCGGTCGGTGCCGGCCTGGGCCTGGCGCTCGCCGCGGACTTCAGGGTTGCCACACCCGGGACGCGGTTTCTCGCCAACTTCGCCGCGCTGGGATTCCATCACGGCTTGGGCCTCACCGAAACATTGCCGCGCGCCGTCGGTGCGCAGCGGGCGGCTGAGATGCTCTACACGGCCCAACCGGTACTCGGCCCCGAGGCTCTGACGATCGGGCTGTGCGACCGTCTGGTCCCCGCTGAAGACCTGCGTGCCGCAGCGCTCGATTTCGCCGGCGAGATAGCCGCCAACGCACCGCGGGCCGTGCGCTCCATCCGCGAGACGATGCGCGGCGACCTCGCCGAGCGGGTGCGGATCGCCCTGGTCCGGGAGCGGGCCGAACAGGACCGGCTGATGCAGACCGCCGATTTCGCCGAAGGCGTCGCCGCAGCCAAGGAACACCGGACGCCGATCTTTGAGGGCAGGTGACGATGGTTCTGCTCACCATGCCGCTGGCCGACGAGACTGAACAGGAGGCGCTGCTGCGTGCGCAGGTCCGCGCCTTTATCGACGGGGAGCGCGCCGATGACCCGGAAGCCTTCCGTGGCCGAGGCTATGACGCCGAGTTCAGCAAGCGGCTCGCCGCCCGCGGCTGGTTGGGGATGGTGATCCCCTTGGAGTACGGCGGAGCGGGGCGTTCACCGGTCGACCAGTTCGTCGTGTCCGAAGAACTTCTCGCGGCCCGCGCACCAATCGGCGCGCACCACGCCGCCGAGCGACAGACGGCTCCGATGCTGCTGCGGTTCGGGAGCGAATACCAGCGTCGGCGTTTCCTGCCTGCGATCGCCGACGGGACCGCCGGGTTCGCGCTCGGGATGAGCGAGCCGGACTCGGGGTCAGACCTCGCCTCGGTCCGCACCCGAGCGGTCCCGGTACCCGGCGGCTGGCGCGTGAGCGGCACGAAGGTGTGGACGTCATGGGCTGACCGGGTCGGTCATGCAGTGGTGCTCTGCCGCACCTCATCCGAGAAGTCCAAACACGCGGGGTTGAGCCAGCTGATCGTCGACCTCGCGTCGCCGGGTGTCGACATCAGGCCGATCCAGACCCTCGACGGAACGGCGCACTTCTGCGAGCTGATCCTCGACGAGGTCGAGGTGCCCGACGAGATGCTGCTCGGAACCGTCGGCGAGGGCTGGAAGCAGATCGGCTCCGAGCTGGCCTACGAGCGAGGCGGGCCCGACCGGTGGCTGTCCACGTTCGCGGTCTACGCCGCGTTGGTACGCGCCGCGCCGGATCTGGAGCCGGAGGCGACAATCGGTGTCGGTCGGTGCGCCGCTTGGTACCGCGTGCTGCACACACTGTCGTATGGCATCGCACGGGCCGTTGCGCAGGGCCGGGAGCCGGCGGTCGAAGCCGCGGTGGTCAAGGACCTGGGCACCACATTCGAACAGCGGCTGGTCGAACTAGGCCGCGATTTCGTCGCGAACGCGAGGCCGGCTCCAACGGAATTGGCCTGGCTGGTGCGCGACCACATGCTGGTGGCGCCCGGCTTCACGATCCGTGGCGGCAGCACCGAGATCCTTCGCACGATCGTCTCAAGGGAGCTGCTGCGATGACTGACGAGTCGAGGATCCTTGCGGACGCGATGACCCGGTTGCTCACCGCGCAGTGCCGCCCAGCGGATGTCCGCGGAGCTGAAGGCCGCTGGATGAGCGAGCTGTGGAACGCGTTGGTGGACATGGGCGTGCCGTGGCTCGGCATCCCCGACAGCCTTGGCGGCTCGGGCGGAGATGTCGATGACGCCGCGCTGGCGGTCCGCATCGCGGCTCGCCATGCTGTCCCGCTGCCGATCGCGGAGATGACATTGGTGGCCTGCCCGACACTGGCGTCGGCCGGCATCCAAGTGCCCGCGGGTGCCTCGCTGAGCTGCGCCACCGACCCCTTACGCGCGGAACAGGCCGGTGCAGGGCTACTGGTGTCCGGGAATGCGGACCAGGTGGCGTGGGCGGCCCACTGCGACTACACCGTCGCAATCTGTGATGTGGACGGCGCGAACCAGATCGTGGTGATCCGACGTTCGGATATGGCGGTCGCGAGTGAGCGCAACACCGCTGGCGAGGCGCGCTGCCGCATCACTCTCGACCGGGTTCGGCCTGTGGCATTCGCCGCCACAGCGTGGTCGACGGACGTGATGCTGGCCCGCGCCGCCGCCGCCGCAACGCTGGCCATTTCGGCTGCCGCCGACCGCGTCGTCGAGCTGAGCATCGGGTTCGCCAACACCCGCCGGCAATTCGGCAAGCCAATCGGAACGTTCCAGGCAGTCGCACACCTGCTTGCGCGGATGGCCGCCGCCGCCGCCGCCGCACAGGGTGCGGCCCGGCTTGCGCTGCGCGCGCTCCGCGACAACGACATCCTGCTGGCCGGATCGGCCAAGACCGTGGCTTCTGAGAACGCCGGAACGGTCGCCGAACTGGCGCACCAGCTGCACGGAGCGATCGGCATGACCCGGGAGCACCAGCTCCACCTGCTAACCCGCCGGTTGTGGTCGTGGCGCGACGAGTACGGATCGGACCGGTACTGGTCGCGCCGGCAGGGCCAACATCTAGTCGCCACCGCGACCGACCCCTGGAGCGACCTCATGGCGGCCCGATGAACACCGCTTTGGCAGCCGGTTTGCCGCTGACCGGGGTGCGAGTCCTCGACCTCACCCGGATGTTGCCCGGCAACCTGTGCACGCTGTCGCTGGCCATGCTCGGCGCCGACGTGATCAAGGTGGAAGACACCGGGGCCGGCGATTACCAGCGGATCTTCGGACACCAGGTGGACGGCGCCGGCGCCTGTCACCACATCGTCAACCGGGGCAAGCGATCCGTGACGCTCAACCTGAAGGTCGACGAGGATCGCACGGCGTTCGAGGAGCTCGTCGCAACGGCGGCCGTGCTCGTCGAATCGTTTCGCCCCGGCGTGCTCGACCGCATGGGCTACTCCGTGGCACGACTACACGAGCTGCGCGCCGACTTGGTGATCGCCTCGATCTCCGGCTACGGAGCGACCGGTCCACTGGCACAGATAGCTGGCCACGACATCAATTACCTGGCGTTCTCCGGGATCCTGGATCGGCTCGGCTCCCGGGACGGGGAACCCGCGCTGCCCCCGCTCCCGCTGGCTGACCTGGTTGGCGGTGGGCTGGTGCCGGCGATGCTGATCCTCGGATACCTGAGACAGGCCGAAGTCACCGGGCGAGGGGTGTGGATCGACGCGTCCATGACAGACGCGATGTCCCTGCTGCCGCACGTCTCGCTGGCTGACGTGGTCGCCGGCGCGCAGGTGGCCGGCCGGGCCGCAACCCTCACCGACGGCGGGCTCGCCTGCTACGGCACCTACGCCGTCCGCGACGGCGAGATTGTTGTCGGCGCACTGGAAGACAAGTTCTGGATGCAGGTCTGTGACGTCGTCGGCGGTCTGGACGAGTTCCGCGACCGCCATTGGAGACCGGAGATCCAGGACGCCGCCCGGGCACGACTCAGCGACTTTTTCCTCGGTCTCACCAAAGCGCAAGTGGAGGATCTGTTCGCCGGCCGGGACGCGTGCGTTTCGGTGGTGCGGTCATGCGAGGAGATGCTGGCCAGCCCACAGGCCAAGGCTCGTGACTACCTGGTGGAGGTCCCGGGCTCGCCGATGCCGGTCCTCGGGTTCCCGGCGCGAATCGACGGATCCCCATTGCCGGAGACTCGGCGCGCCCCGCGCCAGGGTGAGCACAACGACGAAATTTTGGGTTCGCGCCCACGGTCTTGAGTTTATGATCGTACGTTCACTAGAGTATGTGATCGTACGTTCATACATATTTCCCCCAGGGTTGACCCAGATGCGTTGGAGGTCAGGTTGAGTTCCGGTGAAAGCGCGGGATCGCAAGCGCTGCTGCATCACCGGACCCGTCCCGAGCTGTACTGGACTACCACCAACGCCTCGGAGGCGATCCCCGGTGTGTTGACGCCCTTGGCCTGGACCCTGTGGGGGCCATGCGGCGAGAAGACGATGCGCCGCGTTTTCCACACAATCGGCGGACTTCCCAGCTCGGTGCTCCAGCTGCCGACCGACGAGCGCGATCTCATGATCAGCATCTTCTACGGGCGCATCGCCATCAATGTCGACACCTTTGTCCGGATCGGCAATGCTATGCCCGGCGTGAAGGGGACAGACCTCGCGCACCAGATGCTCGGATACGTGCCCGACGAGCTGCCCACTGACACCGCGTGGCGGCGCTACCCGGTGGTGCTGTGGAAGTTCCCGCCGACATTTCTGCGGATGCCCGCCATGGTGGGCGATCTCGCGACGGGCACCGAAAGCTGGTACCGCGCGACCATTGACGCGGTTCCGCAACTCGACCTGTCGGCCGCGCGGCGGCTGTTCCGAGATGCGCGCCAGCGTTTCGACGAGGCTGTCTACGTCCAGACTTTGACGACGACAACCGGGATCCAGCCAATCTTTCAACAGCTCACCGCCCTCGCGGAACGGGCCGGCGTGGAGCCGGGCATTCTGATGGTCGGGCACGGGTCCCACGTGGAGTCGCAGCTCGTCCAGGACCTCTGGGACTGTTCCCGGGGACGGCGAGATCTGGACGAGGTCGTTGCGAGCTACGGCTACCACGGTCCCGGCGAAGGACAAGTCTCCGGCGCAGTTTGGCGTCAAGACCGCGGCCCCCTCGAGAGGGTCCTCACGACGTACCGCGACATGCCCGACGAGAAGGATCCGCGGTCGGAGAGCCAACGCAACACCGCCGCTCGTCGCTCCGCCGAGGCAGATCTGCTCTCGTCGCTGAGCGCGACCAGACGACCGTCCGCCCGCCTGGTCCTGCGGCTGGCAGAGCGGTACCTACCGCTCCGTGGCGCATGCAAGGTCGCGTTCCTGCAGAGTCTCGACGTGTGCCGGGCCGCATCTCTGCGGATCGGCGAACTCCTCACTGGGACAGGCGTTCTCGCCGCCCCCGACGACATCTTCTACTTGACCTGCGACGAGCTACTCAGCGACATCCCGGTCGGCTCCGCAGACTCTGTCGCAGCACGCCGAACTGAGCGCCAGAGCTACCTGGGGATCGAGCTCCCGGTTTCCTGGCGCGGCGACCCGAAACCGACCGTGCCGGCCGCGGCGCAACGCGCAGTCAAATTCAACGGTGTAGGTGTCAGCCGGGGACAGGTCACCGGCCCTGTGCGAATCATCCTCGATCCGGCAGATGTCGACATGCAGGTGGGCGACGTCCTAGTCGCTCACACCACCGATCCGAGTTGGGCATCGGTGATGTACCCGGCGGCCGCGCTGGTTGTCGAGATCGGCGGCCAGCTCAGCCACGCCGCGGTGGTGGCGCGAGAACTCGGTATTCCGTGCGTGATGGGTATCCCCGATGTGACCCGGCGACTGCGGGACGGCGACCTGGTGCGGGTCGACGGCGCCACCGGAACAGTGGAGATCCTTGACGCGGCGGGAGATCTCGCATGAGTAGCGCGCTCGACTTCGACGGAAGGGTCGCCGTCGTCACCGGCGCTGGGCGCGGGTTGGGGCGCGAGTACGCGATCGCGCTGGCCGCCCGCGGCGCGTCTGTCGTGGTGAACGACATCGGCGTCGCCCTCGATGGTAGCGGCGGGGACGCCGCGCCGGCTGCGGAAGTGGCCGCCGAGATCGAACGGGCCGGAGGCATCGGTCTCGCGGACCGGAACTCGGTCGCCACCCCGGCCGGCGGCGCAGCACTGGTGCAGGGGGCCCTCGATGCCTTCGGGCGCCTCGACATCGTCGTCAACAACGCTGGCATTCTGCAGGACAAGGCTTTCCACAAGCTCGCGATGGATCAGGTCGATCCGGTGCTGGCGGTCCACCTGGACGGGGCATTCCATGTCTGTCTGGCGGCCTGGCCGCATCTACGCGAGCAGGCGTATGGCCGCATCGTCAATACGACCTCCACATCGGGGCTGTTCGGCAACTTCGGCCAGGCCTCGTACGCGGCGGCCAAGATGGGGGTTGTCGGGCTGACGCGCGTTTTGGCGCTCGAGGGCGCCCGCTACGACATCAAGGTCAACGCGGTAGCTCCGGGAGCGCTGACCAGGATGACACCGAGCGGTGTCGTCTCGGCCCCGTCTGCGCTGGCTACCAGCCAGGTGGCTCCGGTGGTGACGTACCTGTGCCACGAGTCCTGCGCTGTGAGCGGTGAGGTGTTGCGCGCCTCGGGCGGTCACGTTGCCAGGGTGTTCTTCGGGATCACCGAGGGTTACCGCAATCCAGAACCGACAGCCGAGGACATCCGCGACCAGATCGAGGTCATCCGGGACACCTCAGCGTTCAGCATCCCCGGTAGTTCCACCGAGGGTCTGCAGGTCAGATCGTGACCGACTCGCTGTTCGCGCCACGCGGGATCGCGGTGGTCGGGGCGTCGCCGAAACCCTCCAACATCGGCCGGCAGGTTCTCGGTGCGCTGCGGCGCTACCGTTTCGGTGGAGACCTGGCTGCAGTCAACCCCGGCTTTGGCGACATCGAGGGCACCCCGTGCCATCCGTCGTTACAAGACGTGCCGTTCCCTGTCGATCTGGTGCTGGTTTTCGTCGCGGCGAACCGGACGCTCGCCACCGTCGAGCAGGCGGCGGACTCCGGGGCGGGTGCTGTGGTGGTGTATTCATCCGGCTTCGGCGAGACGGGGGAAGCGGGTGGCGACGCGCAGCAGCTGCTGCGACAGGTTGCCCACGACCGGAAGATCCGGGTACTCGGCCCAAACTGTCAGGGGCTGGTCGACTTCCGGACTGGTCTGGCCGCCACCTTCACCCCTGCAGTCCTCAACGCGGACGTGGACAAGCTGGCGCCGATCGCCTATGTCGGACAGAGCGGCGCGCTCGGTGGGGTCTTCTTCGACCAGGCCCGTCAGCGCGGAGCGACACCCACCGCCTGGGTGAGCACGGGCAACGAGGTCGACGTGACAGTCTGCGATGCTGCTCTACAGCTCATCGAGGCTGGACCTCTTGATCTACTCTGCCTGTATCTGGAGCGAGTGCCCGACGGCGCCGACTGGATTCGGTTGGCGCGTCGTGCCCGCGACGACGGCACGAGGATCGCGGTGCTGCGGTCCGGGCGTTCAGACTCGGGTCGCCGCGCCGCCGCATCGCACACCGGAGCGCTGGTGGCCGACGACCGACCCTTCGAGCTGGCATGCGACCGGTACGGCGTATCGCGGGTGACAGACCTTGCTGACCTTGTCGACCTGGCCGTCGCCACCCGGGCTGGACACACGACGCGCGGTACCGGTGTCGCCATAGTGACGACATCCGGTGGCGCCGGTGGTATCGCGGCGGACCGGGTCGAGGCGTCTGGGCTGTCGGTTCCGGTGCTCTGCGAGCAGACGCAGCGGCGCCTGCGGGAGGTGCTGCCGGCTTTCGGGTCGGCCGTTAACCCGGTGGACGTGACGGCCGACCTAATGACGCGTGCGCCCGAAGACCTCGATGTCGTCTGCCGCATCGTCGCCGACGACCCCGGAGTCGACCAGATCCTGCTGGCGGTGACGAACCTGGTCGGCGACATGGCCGCGAAGGTCGCTGCAAGTATGGATCCGGGCCGCGAGGTTCCCGTGACCATGGCCTACCTGGCCGCGCCAGACCGGATCGCTGAGCACGTCGAGTCGCTTTCGCAACGCGCCATCGGAGTACACGCCAGCATTGAGTCCGCGGTCCGGTCGATGGCTGCGATGACCAGGACAGCGGTGCCCGCCGGGCCGGCCGACCGGCCGGTGAGCCCGGAGTCCGGACCGGAGTTACCCGCGGGTGAGGTCCTCACCGAGTGGGCTGCCACCCCGCTGCTGGACTGGGTCGAGGTTCACCGACCCGACTCGGTGCTCGTGACCGACCCCGATGGGCTGCCAGCCGCTGTGACCGACCTGGGCGGGCGTGCGGTGCTCAAGGTGCAGTCGCCAAAGGTGATGCACAAGAGTGAGCTCGGCGCGGTAATGGTTGGCGTCGATACCGCCCACGCTGCGGGGGTCGGGCGGCAGATGCTCGCCGCGGTCGCCGCCGCCGTTCCCGACGCAGCCATCCAGGGCATCCTTGTGCAACGGATCGCCGAGCCCGGGGTTGAGCTTCTGGTCGGAATCCGGGCTCCAGCGAACGGTTATCCGGCGACGATCACCGTCGGGCTCGGGGGCACCTTCGTGGAGCTCTACGGCGACGTCGCCACGTCTTTCGGCCCGCTCGACACCGCCGACGCTCGAGCCTTGATCGGTTCGCTGCGGGGCTTCCCGCTGCTCGACGGATACCGCGGCCGCCAGCCCTGCGATGTGGACGCCGCAGCGCTGGCAGTAGCCCGGTTGTCGCGGGCAGCATCCGTAGCCGCGCTACTGGAGGTCGAGGTCAACCCGCTGATCGTGCACGCCGCAGGACGTGGCGTCACCGCTGTGGACCTACTGGTCCGGAAGGAAATCCCATGAACACTGCCGATGCCGGGAGCGACGACATCCTCTGGGACGTGCAGGACGGTGTTGCCACGATCACCATCAACCGTCCGGAGAAGCGCAACGCCTACAACCTGGCGATGCTCGATCAGATGCGGGAGCTCGTGCTGAAGGCCGAGAACGACCCCGATGTGGGCGTTGTAGTCATCACCGGGGCAGGGGACAAGGCCTTTTGTGCCGGCGGCGACATCCAGATGGAAGACGATTCAAACAGTCGCGGAGCCCGCCTGCTGGGACAAAAGGCGATGGCGTTCTCACTCGCGGTCCGGTCTTCCGGCATCCCGGTCATCGCGAAGGTGCGCGGCTGGTGCATCGGTGGTGGCAACGAGATCAATGTGATCTGTGACCTGTCCGTCGCGGCGGAGTCGGCGAAGTTCGCCCAGTCCGGGCCGAAGATGGGCAGCGTCCCGATCTGGTGGGGTACCCAGCTGCTGCCCCGGCTTGTCGGGGACAAACGTGCGAAAGAGATCATCATGCTGTGCGAGCCGTTCACGGCCACCGAGGCGCAGCGGATGGGCTGGATCAACAAGATAGTGCCGGACGACGAGCTCGATACGGCCACCCGCGCATGGTGTGACCGGCTGCTTTCGCTGAGTCCGCAGGCGTTGCGGGTGGCCAAGCACATGCTCAACATGGAAGCCGACCGGCAGTGGCCGTCGGTCCCGGTGGGTTTCCAGTACATCTCCTTCATCCACGACACCAAGGAGTTCCACGAAGGCACGTCGGCGTTCCTCGAGAAGCGGCCCGCCGAATTCGGCCCGTACCGGTGAACATCGCCGGGATCGAAACACTCGGCATCCACATCCCGCGGTGGAGCCTGGATCGTCAGGCGTTGGCGCAGAACTGGTCGGCGAACAGCGCGCCCGGCGCGCGTACTGTCGCCAACTTCGACGAGGACTCGCTCACCATGGGTGTCGAGGCGGCCCTGCGGGCACTGGGTCCCGACCCGTCGGCGCGGGACGGCATCGACGCCGTCGTGTTCTCCACCACCACACCGGTATTCACGGAGAAGCAGCACGCCGCGGTGGCGGCAGCAGCGCTGCACATCCCGGCCGACCAGTGCGTCGACCTGACCGGAAGCCTGCGGAGCGGGTTGGACGCCGTCAGGCTGGCGTGCAGCTTGATCCGGGGCGGAACCGCCCGGCACGTGCTGGTGATCGCCGCCGATCGCCGCGATCTGCAACCCGGGGGAGTTCACGAACGTGTGTCCGGAGACGCTGCCGCCGCTGTGGTTATCGGCACCGATTCAGTGATCCTCTCCTTGGCCGGCCAGGCCAGCTTCAGCGACCCGGCCGCCGGGATCTGGCGGTCACCGCAAGACCGTTGGAGCCGGGTGGCCGACGACCGCTTCGTCACCACCGAGCTGCTCACACCGTGGCTGGTCGAGGCGGCCGGGCGGGCCTGCACGATGGCCGGTTTCGGGGCTGACGACGTGCACGCCGCAGCATTCGCGGCCCCGCTTGCGCGGGTCGAGGCTTCAGTGTCCAGCCGACTTGGGTTGACGGTGCCGTCTCCGTCCGGGGGCATCGACCGCGATATCGGCTACACCGGCGTGGCGCATCCGTTTCTGCAGCTCGCATTCGCGCTCAAGGACCGACAACCCGGTGAGCGGGTTCTCATCGCCGCCGCAGGCGACGGGGCTACCTCATTGCTGGGCACGGTCTCTGACGGGGGCGATCTCGGCGAACCTGCGTCTCAAATCGCGGCGGCGCTGCGCCGGCGCCGGGAGCTCCCGGTCGGAATGTACCAGCGGATGCGCGGGCAACTGCCCGTGGAACCAGTCAACCCCTCCACATCGGAGATGCTGCTGCGCCGCGAACAGTCGGTCGGCTTAGAGCTGCGCGGAACGCGCTGCCGCAAGTGCGGTCGAGGCCACTTCCCGCCGCGCCGTATCTGCCTGGAATGCCGCACGGCCGATCTCATGGACACACTCGAGCTGCCCCGGAATGGGGCATTGTTCACCCACACCGTGGAACACCTTTTTCCGGTACCGGTCAACGAACTGATCATGGGCGTGGTGGAGGTCGCCGATGTTCGGGTCTATACCCAGGTCACCGACACTGCCACGAATGAATGCGCTCCCGGCCGACCGGTCGACCTCGTGCTGCGAAAGTTGCACGACGGTGGGCATCTGCCGCATTACTTCTGGAAGGCGAAGGTGGTGAACTGATGGCCGGATCGCAGGTCGCCATCATCGGAATGGGCAAGACCTCGTTCGGGGAGCATTTCGCCCGCTCCTACGCTGACATGGTCATCGACGCCGCCACCGAGGCGGTCGATGCGACGGGCCTCACTCTTGACGACATCGACGCCGGCTGGCTCGGTACCGCGTTCTCCTACACCTATTCCGAGGAGGGCAGCGCGGGCACATCGCTGGCCGAGCCACTCGCATTGTGGGGGCGGCCGGTCACACGGGTGGCCAACTACTGTGCCACCGGGATGGACGCCGTCCGCCAGGGTGCCATGGCGGTCGCGGGCGGGTTCAGCGAGTACGCCCTGGTGGTGGGCGCAGAGAAGATGCGCGACGTTGCTCCGAGGGCGAGCCTGCTCGGCCAGCACATCGAGCGAGGGCACCCGGTCATCGCCAAGGGTCGCACGGCGCCGGGCATATTCGGCCTCATCGCCAATCGCTACACCTACGACTACGGATCGCCCCGAGAGGCGATGACGGCGGTGGCGGTCAAGAACCACCGCTATGGCGCTATCAACCCGAAGGCGCACCTGCGCTCGGCCGTCGATCCCGGTCAGGTGGAACGGGCCGCGCCGGTGTCGGGGATGATCGGCCTGCTCGATTGCTGCCCCACGACAGATGGTGCCGCCGCGGTGGTCCTGACGACGGTAGACCGTGCCAAGGAGCTCGGTGTCGAGTACACCGTTCTCGTTGCCTGCGAGCTCGCCGCGACACAGGGGTATTTCACCGCGCAGTTCGACACCGGAAACGACTTCCTGGGGTTCGACTCCACCCGTGCGGCCGCGGCGCGTGCCTACCGGAAGGCAGGCATCACCGACCCCTTTTCCGAGCTCGACGTCGTCGAATGTCACGACTGCTTCACCATCACCGAAGTCATCAACTACGAGGACCTCGGGTTGACCGAGCGGGGCGCCGGCCGCCGGCTGGCCCTGAGCGGCGAGACCGGACCCGGGGGAGCGTTACCGGTCAATACCAGCGGAGGTCTGCAGTCATGCGGCCATCCGATCGGGGCGTCGGGCGTTCGCATGATCATCGATGTTGCCGAGCAGCTGCTGGCGCGCTGCGAGCCCGACCGGCAGGTGCCCGACGCCGCGCTCGGGCTCGCCCATGCGCTCGGCGGTCCCGGCTCCGTTGCCGCGGTGACGATCGTGTCGCGACCCGAACGGCTTGCCTGACCGACCGCAGGGACTCCAACAGAAAGGAAATCACACATGTTTGACTTCGAAGACCAAGTTGTGCTGGTCACTGGTGGCGGTAGCGGTATCGGCGCCGCGACGTGCGCCGGCCTCGTGGAGTGCGGTGCGAAGGTGTTCGTCACCGACATCAACGGCGACGCGGCGAAGTCGGTCGCCGCCGACTGTACCGGTGGCGGCAGCGCTGAGGCGATGACGCTGGACGTCACCGATTTCGCTGCCTGCCACCAAGTCATCGACGACGCGGTCGCCTCGGCCGGCAAACTCGACGCGATCATCACAGTCGCCGGCTGGTCGGAGACCCACCCGCTGCTCACCGAATCCCCGGACTACTGGCGCAAGATCATCGACGTCAACTACATGGGCACGATCTACCCGTGCCATGCCGCGCTGCGGCACATGACCGAGGCGGGTTACGGTCGGATCGTCACCTTCTCGTCCGACGCGGCCCGGGTCGGCACCTTCGGTGAGGGTGTGTACGCCGGGGCGAAGGCCGGAGTCATCGCCCTGACCAAGTCGATTGCGCGCGAGACCGGCCGGCAAGGCGTCGTCGCCAACGTCGTATCGCCGGGGGTGACTGACACCCCCCTGCAGCGCCATCAAGACCAGAAGGTCATCGAGAAGATGATCAGGCTCGTCACGCTCAAGCGCCTCGGGGTGCCAGCGGAGGTCGCCGCCGCGGCGATCTTCCTCGCCTCCAAGGAGGTTTCATTCATCACCGGTCAGGTGATCAGCGTCAGCGGTGGACTGACGATGGTCGACTAATGGCCGAATCGCTTGTCACCGGTGAGATCCGGGACCGGATAGGCTTCGTCACCCTCAACGACCCGAGCCGACGCAATGCGCTCGGACCGCACCTGCTTGCGTCGCTCGGCGCGGTATGGGCTCAGATGGAACAGGACCGAAGCGTCCGTGTCGTCGTCTTGCGGGCAATGGGCAGTGACTTCTGCGCCGGGGGCGACATTTCGACCTTCGATCTCGGCGTGGGCGGTGGACGCGATTACGTCTACGAGACCATTGGGGCCTTCCGGCGCATTGAGCACTGCCGCAAGCCGGTGGTCGCCTCGGTGCGGGGGCGGGCCCTCGGCGGCGGGTTTGAATTGGCGATGGCGTGCGATCTGATAGTCGCATCGAGGGACTCCCGGTTCGCGCTGCCCGAGCTTTCGGTGGGAGCGGTGCCTGCCTTCGCGCTGGTTCGCCTAGGCGAGATCGTCGGGCGCTCAAGAGCCAAGCAGATCGCCTGGTCCGGCCGCCGGATCGACGCGGCGGAGGCTCGGGATCTGGGCCTGGTGTGTGACATCGTCGACGACGTCGCCCTCGACGAGGCCACCGAGCAGCAGGCCCGGCAGCTGGTCAAGCTGCCGAGGATCGCCGCCGAGACGGTCAAGGCCGCATTCAACCGTGAGATCGCCGACCGAGCGTTGTTCGAGAGCACCGCCACCGCGGCCATGATGTGGGGAACCGAAGGGATGGCCGAGGGACGTCGCGCGTTCTTCGAGAAGCGCCCGCCGCGGTTTCCCGACGAGTGATAGCAGTTCGCATGGACTACAACGATTTTCACGAACTTCGGCTCGAGCGGGAGGGCGATGTCCTCACGGTAGGTCTGGAAAAGCCCGGCAACGGCCGCAAGCACTGCGAGCTGTCCCGTCTGTTCGCCCAGGTCCGGGCTGACGACGTCAAGGTCGTGGTCCTCACCGGCGCCGGTGAGGCGTTCATGCCACACGCGGACATACAGTGGTACGCCTCAGTCGGGGAACAGGACTGGCTGCAACTGATGCGCGAAGGCAAGTGGCTGATCCGTGACATGGTCGAACTCCCACAACCGATCGTCGTAGGCCTCAACGGTGACGCTGTCGGGCTGGGCGCGTCAATCGCTAGCTTCGGCGACATCATCGTAGCCAGTGAGGAGGCGGTGATGACTGATCGCCACTTAGCTATGGGCCTGGTGGCAGGAGACGGTGGGGCCCTGTCTTTCCCGCTGTCGATGGGAGTACACCGGGCCAAAGCGTTCTACCTGCTGAGCAGGCCCATGAGTGCGCACGACCTGCTCGACGCCGGTGTGGTCACCACGGTGGTCCCACGTGACCAGCTCGATGAGGCCGTCCGCCAAGTCGTTGAACAACTCGTCGCGTTGCCACGTGAGGCGTTGCAGTGGACCAAGATGGTCCTCAACCGGCAGTACCAGTTATCGATGCTGCTCGGCGCCGAGGCGTCCCTAGGTCACGAAGGGTGGTCCTGGCATCTCCAACAGGCGCAGGCCTCCCACCGCGAAATTCAGCGGCGTGCGCGCGAGGAGCGTCGGGACACGCGCGAAGAGCCTTGAGAAGGCTCAGCCTGGGCGCCAACCATCCGCAACACCAACGTGACCACCAGGTCGGCCAGTTCAGCGGGGCTGAGCACCTTCGCGTCGAGGTACCACGCCGAGATCGACCGCACGAAGCCGAGCACGGCCGTCGCGGTCACCCGGGCGGCGGCGTCCATGGGCACCCCAGGCAGGTCGAACTCGCCGCTCGCGGTTCCGCTGGTGATGATCTTTTCGAGAACCGAACGCAGGTGGCGCAACTGACTTCGTACCTCGCGAGCCATCGAGGTGTCCAGCTCCTGTGCCTCCCGCGTCGCCACCCGTGCCTGGTGGATATTGTGGCAGTGCCACAGGGTCATGGTGTGGACCAATGCGGCCAGCCGCGCAGTGTCGTCCTCACCAGCGCTATCCAGTGCCACGCTGACCTGTTCGTCGAGCCTGGTGAACGCGTCAAGGATAATGCCGAGTAGCAGGTCGTCCTTCGAGCTGTAGTGGTTGTAGAAAGCGGCCGGAGTCAGACCCGACGCGTTGGTGATCTCCCGCATGGTTGTGGTGCGGAAGCCTTGCTCATAAAACAGCTCCAGGGCTTTCTCGCGTATCCTCATCCGCGTCGCCTCGCCGCGCGCGGTCTCTTGCCGCGCAACCTGAGGGGAAGCAACTGCAGCCGCCTTGGCCATATGGCTCCTCGCGTGTATGAGCGTTCGCTCAGTCCCAGAATACCCCTGAACTCGGCATACCCGCGACTGCCGAGCTGTTGGTGTCGTCACGTTCCGCATAGGCAACTCGGCGCTGGCGCAACTCGCGGCGGAGAGATGCTCGCAGGTGTCGTGCTGCGCGGACTTGGAAAAGAATGATCGTTCATTTATACTCACCTCGGAGGTGGCGCATGCTGCAACGACAATGGCCCGAAGAGATCGAACTGCTTCGCAAGACAATTCGCGATCTGGCGGCGAGGCGGGTCGCGCCCCTCATCGAAGGCATCGAGACCAGCGGGAAGTTCTCGGTCGAGCTTCTCGGTGTCCTCAAGGCGGCAGGGCTGACCGGCATGATCGTCCCGGCCGATCACGGCGGGGTCGACACTGACCTCCGCGGCTTTGTCGTCGTGATGGAAGAGCTCGCGCAAGTCTTCCCAACCGCGTGCACGATGCTGACCCCACACTGGTTCTCGACGAAGCAGATCGTGAAGTGGGCCGACGCATGTTGGGTCGGGCCCGTGCTGCAACGTGTTGCCGATGGAGAGCTCATCGGAGCGATCGCTTTGACGGAACCGGAGGCCGGCTCCGACCTGGCCAGCGTGTCGAGCACCGCAACACATGTCGACGACCAGCTGATCATCAACGGGCAGAAGCGGTTCATCACCAATGGCGGCCACGCCGACTACTACACGGTGCTGGCCCGTACCGGAGGCCCTGGCGCGCGCGGGTTGTCACTGATCTTCGTTGAAGCCGACCGTGAGGGCGTCTCGGTCGGGCGGATTGAGAAGAAGATGGGCCTGCATGGCTCAGCGACCGCAGAGATCCTCTTCGAACAGGTCAGGGTGCCGCTCGACCACGTCATCGGCATTGAAAACCGGGGTTTCGCTCAGGCCATGGACGGCATTGAGGAGGGGCGGGTGGTCGTGGCAGCCATGTCACTGGGCATTGCGCAGGGCGCCATGGACCACGCTGTCGAGTACGCGAAAAGCCGCCGGCAGTTCGGCAAACCGATCGGCGCTTTTCAGGGTCTGCAGTTCATGCTGGCGGATATGGCGATCAAGATCGATGCGGCGCGTAGTTTGGTGTACGACGCCACCGAGGCCGTCGTTGGGCGTTCGCCTGAGGCGGCCCGCTTGGCGTCGGCCGCCAAGACCTTCGCCAGCGACGCCGCCATGGAGATCACCACCGACGCGGTCCAGGTGCTCGGCGGTTACGGGTACACAACTGATTTCCCGGTCGAGATGCTGATGCGCGATGCCAAGATCAACCAGATTTATGAGGGAACCAACCAGATTCAGCGCATGCTGATCGCGCGCGGTTTGCTCGGCGCCGACGTGGTGAACGCGTGACTGAGCAGGAGCAGCAGAAGGCTGGCGCGGAGACGCAACTGCCGAGTTTCACTGACCCCAGGGTGCTCATGGACATCGACCCTGCTTTCGACGCGTTTCGCGCTGCGGGGCCGGTATTCCGCAGCCCGGAGCTGCGCATGGTGCTCGTCACCGGTTACGACGAGGCGGTGCAGGTTCTCAAGGACACCGACCGATTCTCCAACCGCAGAACCCTCAAGACTGCCGGCGGTAAGCGTCAACCGGAAGTGACCGACGTCCTCAAGCAGCTCTATCCGCCTGTCGAGACACTGATGAGTACCGACGGGGATAAACACAGCTACCACGCCGGCCTGATCAAGGGCTACCTGTCCAGGAAGCGGGTCTCCTCGTTCACCGAGCCGATCGCGGCCGCCGCCGACCAATTACTCGACACCTTCATGCCGGGGGAGACGATCGAGTTCGTTGATCGTTTCTCGCTCCCATTGACCATTGATGTGCTGTGCATGTTCACCGGCGTGCCCTACGCCGAGCATCAACTGGTCCAGCAGGCCACCGACGCCGAGGTGGAGATCCTGGGCAACGTCGGCAGCGTCGAACGCAACGTCGCCAACGCGAAGCTCATCGTGCGCATGCAGCACCTGCTTACCCGGCTGATCAAGGAGCGCACGGCCGAGCCCGCCGACGACCTCATCAGCCACCTGGTGCACACCCCGCCACCGCGGGGAATGGACCCGCTCACACTGGCCGAGACGGTGTCGATTCTGCGGGGCGTGGTGCTCGGCGGCAATGAGACGACGCGGGGGCTGATCAACGCCTCGGTGTATAAACTCGCTCAGGACCCCGGGCTGCTGAATCGGATCCGGCTCGACGAGGAGTGTTTCAACAAATTCCTCGACGAGGCGCTGCGGCACACGTCTCCGGTCGTGATGCTCTTCCGTAACGTCACTCGTGACACCGAACTCGGCGGGGTGGCTCTGTCCGCTGGTGAGATGGTGGGCGTCGCCTACGGTGCCGCTAACCACGACCCGGCGAAGTTCGAGTGTCCGCACCGGTGGGACCTGGATCGGCCAAACCTGCGCCGGCACCTCGCATTCGGGTTCGGGACGCATTACTGCGTCGGATCACCTCTCGGGCGGCTGGAGGCGACCGTCGCGCTGAAGCGGATCATCGAGCGTTTCGACACGATCGAGATCGCTCCCGGGGGCGAACCGGCGTTCGTGCCCAGCTTCATGGTGCGCAATATGACGTCGTTGCCCGTCCGGTTCACCCTCACGCGTCGGCCCTGAACCGTCTGAGTCAAATGCCTGTCACACTGGCAGGATGCCGTTGCGGGTGACGCGCAAACCCTGGGCGGTGATGTCCCATGTGTGCGGGCCGTTGCCACGGGCCCGGAGGTCGAACTTCTGGACCCGCATCGACGGGGTCTTCGGTAATGCCTCGATCAATTCGAAGTAGCGCGGAACCATGTAGTGCGGTAGCTGCTCGTTCATGTGCCGCGCCAGTTCCAGGAAGTCGACCTTCGCGTCCGCCTCCGGTACGACCCACAGCTTCACGTCGTCGCCGTCGCCTAAGTCGTCCGGCGCGGCGACACACGCGACCTCCTGCACGCCGTCGAAGTTCAGGGCGCCGCGCTCGACCTCGAAGCTGGAGATGTTTTCGCCTCTGCGGCGCAACGCGTCCTTGAGGCGGTCGAAGAAGTAGTAGTTGCCAGCGGCGTCGCGGCGTAGCTGGTCGCCGGTGTGAAGCCATCCGTTGCGCCACACGGCCGCAGTGGCTTCCGGGTTGTCGTGGTAACCGGACGTGAGGCTCCAGGGCATGTCACTGCGGATGATCAACTCGCCTGGCTCGCCGTCGGGCACCTCGATGTCGTGTTCGTCGACCAGTCTGCATTCGAAGCCTTTTCGTGCTCGCCCGCAGGAGCCGGCGACCAGCGGGATGCCCGGTACACCGGTGATCGGCGCGCTCGACTCGCTGCTGCCGTAGGCCGTGACGATCTCTTCGATGCCGAACCGTTCCTGAAAGGCCGCGCAGTCGGGCGGTAATGGAGCAGCGAGCATTGCCCGGATGTTATGGTCCCGGTCCGACGGTGACGGCGGGCGGGAGAGCAGGAAGCCGGCCATGGAGCTGACCAGGAAGCCGAAAGTGGCGCCGGACTCGCGGGCGGCGTCCCAATAGCGGCTCAACGCGGGGGATTTTCGGACCGCGAGCCGGCCGCCTCGCCCAAGGCAGGACGCCGCTGCGGCGAGCGAGCCGGCGTGGAAGAGCGGCAGATCGCACTGCACGGTGTCACGGGAAGTCCACGCCAACCCGTCCCCGATCCAAGAGCCAGTCAGATAGAACTGCAGGTAGGAAGCCGAGGCGCCCTTCGACGGGCCGGTCGTGCCGGATGTGAACTGGATGTGGTGTCGATCCCACGGCTCAATCGGACGATCCAGTTCGGGAGTGCCGGCGTCGCCTGCGGCCAGCGAGGCGCCGTCTGTGACGGTGAGCCCAGGGACTGCGCCGTCGATCACGCTGGCGAAAGTGGGATCACTGATCGTGACGACGGGCTTGACGAGAGTCAGGGCGTGGGTCAGCAGCGGACCCTTCCACGACTGGCTGATGGCTGCCATGGTCGCGCCCAGACAGGTGGTTCCCCACCAGGCCCGCAAGAAGTCTGGTCCATTGCCCAACATGACGGCTACCGGGTCATCCCGTTTCACGCCGTGTGCCCGCAACGTGTTCGCCGCCCGGTAGGCCTCGTCGAGTGCCTGCGCATTCGACCAGCTGCTGCCGTCGTCGAAAGTGGCCGCGATGTCGTCCGGCGCGGTCTGCGCATTGCGCTCCAACATGGCTCGGATGACCACGTTCTCTCGGCCCATCATCAAGCTTGCCTCCAGTTGACCGGCGCGGTCGTCTGCTTCCGCCGGACCAAATATTAACGTACGATCACTCATATTGAGTCTAGATCTCCGACATTAATCGAGATGCCGCCAAGGAGCTGAGATGCGATTCGCGTACACAGCTGAGCAGGATGCCCTACGAGCCGAGCTCCGGCGTTACTACGGGATGTTGCTCGACTCCCGAACGATGTCGGACCTCGATGCCGATCCCTGCGGGCCCAACATGCGCCGAGTGGTGAAGCAGATGGCTTCCGACGGTTGGCTCGGCATCGGCTGGCCTACCGAGCACGGCGGGCAGGGTCGCGGTCCTATAGACCAGTACATCTTCTTCGACGAAACGATCCGCGCCGACGCGCCCTTTCCGGTGATCGCGGTAAACCTGATCGGACCGACGCTGATGGAGCACGGCACGGAGGAGCAGCGGCGCATCCACTTGCCGCGGATCCTGGCTGGCGAGAGTTTCTTCTGTATCGGCTACAGCGAGCCGGAGGCGGGGACCGATCTGGCCGGTCTGCGCACCACGGCCGTGCGCGACGGCGACCACTTCGTGATCAACGGTCTGAAAACCTGGACGAGCTTTCATACCGGCGCCGATTTCTGCTGGCTCGCGGTTCGCACCGATCCGGCCGCGCCGAAGCACAAGGGCCTCTCGGTGCTGATCGTGCCGATGGGCTTGTCGGGTATTGAAGTCACGCCGCTGGAGCTGCTCAACGACCACGACATCGCCACCATCCGGTTCGACAACGTGCGTGTACCTGGGTCAAATCTCGTGGGCAGCGAGAACGGGGGCTGGTCGGTGATCAACAGTCAGCTGAATCACGAACGCACCACGATGGGGGCACCCGGGGTGGTCGCCCGCGCCTACGACGACGTCCTCGAGTGGGCAGCGGCCACTCTGGCACCTGATGGCAGCCCGGTGATCGACCAGACCTGGGTACGTGCCGACCTCGCGCGCGCTCATGCAGTCCTGGACACACTCAAGCTCATGAGCTGGAGCAATGTCGACGACGTCGCGCACGGCCGATCGGATCCGGCGAGGGTCAGCGCAACCAAGGTCGCCGCCACCGAGGGTTTCCTCGACGTGATCGGACTGCTGATGTCCGTGATCGGCCCGGTCGCATGCCTCGACCCTGGCAGCCCGGGCGCAGTCCTGGGCTCGCGACTGCAGCGCATGTACCGCCACCATCTGGCACTGACCTTCGGGGGCGGCGCAAACGAAGTGCAACGCGAGATCATCGCAACCCGTGGCCTGGGCATGCCCCGCTCGCGGTGAGGAGGTATTTGAGGTGGACCTGACCCTGCAGGAAGAGCAACAGGAACTCGTGAGCCTGGCCGCCGATATCCTCGGCGACGCCACCATCCGTGGAACACCGGATGACGAGCTGTGGCGAACCCTGGCCCGTGCCGGCCTGCTCGCCGTCTCGGTGCCCGATCAACTCGGCGAACTCGGGCTCGGGTTCGCCGAAGTCGGTCTCCTGCTCGAGGAAGTTGGGCGGACCGCGACCACGGTGCCACTGCTCGCGTCGCTGGGATTGGCTGCGATGGCGATACGCGACCTCGGTTCTGCCGACCAGCGGCGGGCACTGCTGGCTCCGTTGGCCGCCGGGGACATCGTCTTGACAGCCGCCTTGACCGAGCGATCCAGCCATCCGCTCGCGCCGATGATATGCGCGTCGGGGGATCCCGGCCGATGGGTGCTTAGCGGAGCGAAGGACTGCGTGCCCGCCGGCCCGGAAGCCACCCACTTCCTGGTGTCAGTACACCTCGCCGGGTTCGGACCGCGGCTGCTGGTGCTACCGGCCGATCGCGATGGTCTGGAGGTGGCAGCGCAATCTGCATTGGGGGCGGCGAACGGACAAATGATCTTTGACGGCGTCCGCGTCGGCATGGAGGACCTTCTCGGCGAGCTTAACGACAACCGTGCCGTACCGCTTGCGGTACGCTACGCCACCGCGGCCACCTGCGCGGTGATGTCCGGGGCACTATCCCGCGTCGTCCAACTGACAGCGCAGTACACCGCGACACGCGAGCAGTTCGGCCGGCCTATAGGCAGTTTCCAGGCCGTCGGACAACGGGCCGCCGACGCGTTCACTTCGGCCTGGTCTGTCGAACTCACTGCCCGGCAGGCGTGCTGGTGTCTGGCCGACGGCCAGGATGCAGACCGGCAGGTCGCGGTCGCCAAATACACGGCGTCATCCGCCGGCGCGCAGGTGATCCGGGCCGCCCATCACCTCCACGGAGGCATCGGGCTGGACCGCGGCTATCCTCTGCACCGCTACACGAAGCTGATCAAGCGGCTGGAACTCATGCTCGGGGGCGCGTCTCAGCAGGCGGGCGTGCTCGGCGATGTGCTGGCGGACGACGCGATCCGCGCGGTGCGCACGGCTGCAGGTGGTGTCTGATGGTGAACCGTGATGCGGTGGGCACCGTCGGCGAGCCGTTCGAGCTGATCGTCGAGCTCGGCAAGATCCGCGAGTTCGCCCGCGCCACCCACGCTGACCACCCGGCCTTCCAGGCCGGGACGTGCATCCCGCCGACCTTCCTGACCACCGCCTACCACTGGCACACCGCATCCTCCGACGTCGAGTTCGCCGCGGAGCTTGACCCGCAACGGTCGCTCCACGCCGAACAGGAGTTCGTGTTCCACGGCCCGCCGCCGGCGGCCGGAACCAGGTTGACGGGTACGGCCAGGATTGATCAGGTGTTCGAAAAGCGCGGTAAGCGCGGAGCTATGACGTTCGTCGTCCTCGTCACTGAGTACCGGGACGAGGAGGGCGCGCTGGTGGCCGAATCGCGACTCACCGGCGTCGAAGCGGCAGGAGCTGAGGATGACTAACGCCGCTCAGCTCGTCGGCGAACACCGGAGCCTCATCGCCGGTGAGCTCCACACGGCCGATGGCGCCTTCGTGAACGTGAACCCGGCCACCGGCCGGATCGTCGGTCACGTCGCTGACGCGACCCCTGCGGAGGCACGCTTCGCGATCAGAGCCGCACGCGAGGCTTTCGATGACGGTCCATGGGCGGCAGACGCCGAGTTTCGGCAGCGGTGTCTGTTGCAGCTGCAGAGTGCGCTGAAAGCCGAGCGGGAGCGCCTGCGTGAGCTGATCGTCGCCGAGAGCGGCAGCCCGGTGCGGCTCACCCACGGCGTACAGCTGGACACACCGATCGAGGACCTCGGGTTCTGGGCGCGGATGGCCGTGGACTACCCCTACGAGTCGGCGCTGCCCGACCTCGAAGTGGTCGGGACGCTCAACCGCCGCGTGATCCGGCGCGAGCCCTGCGGCGTCGTTGCCGCGATCACACCATGGAACTTTCCCTTCTACCTGAACATGAGCAAGCTCGCGCCGGCATTGGCGGCCGGATGCACCGTGATTCTGAAGCCCGCTCCTGATACACCGTGGTCCGCCACCGAGATTGGCCGGATCGCCGCCGAACACACCGACATCCCGCCGGGTGTCTTCAATGTCGTCGCTTCCTCCGATCACGCGGTCGGAGCCATCCTCACGACGTCCCCAGACGTTGACATGGTCACCTTCACAGGCTCGACGGCGACCGGTCGCCGCATCATCGCCGACGCCGCGTCCACAGTGAAGCGGCTATGCCTCGAGCTGGGCGGTAAGTCCGCCGCGGTGATCCTGGACGACGCCGACCTGGAACGGACCGTGAAGGCGTGTGCCAAGGCGGTCCCGGTGCATGCCGGCCAAAGCTGCGCGCTGGCCACCCGACTCCTCGTTCCACGCGTGGACTACCAGCGATGTGTCGAAATCGCCGCGGCGGCAATGGCATCCATGCAGCCCGCGGATCCGACTCATCCGAAGACCCGGCACGGTCCGGTGATCAACGCCGCCCAGCAGCAGAGAATCATCGGCTACATCGACGCTGCCAGGGCGACCAGCCGGCTGGTCACCGGCGGCGGTGTGCCGCGCAACCCGAGCGGGGGGTTCTACGTGGAGCCGACGCTGTTCGCTGACGTCGATCCCGACAACCCGATCGCGCGGGAGGAAGTGTTCGGCCCAGTCCTGACGATCATGGCCCACGATGGTGACAACCACGCAATCCAGCTCGCCAACGACTCTTCCTACGGGCTCGGCGGCACGGTGTGGAGCGCCGACACCGAGCGCGCCATCGCCGTCGCGAGGCGGATCCGCACCGGAACGGTGGCGATCAACGGCGCGGTTTGGCTCGCCCCGGACACTCCGGTGGGCGGATATCGACAGAGTGGTCTCGGCCGCGAGCACGGCATCGCCGGATTCGAAGAGTTTCTGGAGCTGAAGTCCATCGGCATTCCGGCCTGAGATGGCATGCCCAACAAGACAAGCACGGGAGCGTCGATGCGGTTGCAGGGCAAGTCGGTAGTGATCACGGGCGCTGGTTCCGGCCTCGGCCGCGCCAGTGCGCGGCTGTTCGCGGCCGAGGGCGCAAGGCTGGTCTGCGTGGACCTCAGCGCTGAGCGGGTAGACGCGATCGTCGGCGAGATTAGCGAGTCCGGTCACACAGCGATCGGTGTTACTGCCGATGTCCGCGACGAGGACCAGGTCGCCGGCGCGGTGGGAAAGGCGGTCGATGTCTATGGCCGGCTGGACGTCATGTACGCCAACGCCGGGATCATGGTGCCGGGCCTGGGCCGGGTCCCGTTGGAGGACCTCACCATCGAAGCCTGGGACACCACGCTCGGGGTCAACCTGACCGGGGTCTTCCTCTGCGCAAAGCACGCAACGCGAGCGATGAAGCAGACCGGCGGCGGCGCCATCCTGGTGACCTCCTCGATGGCGGCGCTGCGCGCCTATCCCGGTTCGCACGCCTACGCGGCGTCCAAAGGTGGGGTGAACTCGCTGGTGATGAACCTGTCCGTGGAGCTGGGCAAGTACGGAATCCGGGTCAACGCGCTGTGCCCCAGCGGCGGCATGTCACCCAACTTTCTCAAACCCTTCGACGCACCGGTCGACGGCAAGGCCTACGACGAGCTACGGGCCTGGGACCCTGACCGATCCCCGTACCCACTGAAGCTCAAGACCCCTCCCACACTCGCCGACAACGCCGGCGCCGCGCTGTTCCTGGTGTCCGATGACGCGCAATGGATTACCGGGATCTGCCTGCCCACCTCCGACGGTGGACTGATGCACACCGTAGGCAGTCAGCTCAAGAGCGGATGGCAGGACAAGATGGTCGGCAAGAAACCCGGCGTGGATGGGGCGACCGTATGAGCGAACTGCTCAAGGGAATTCGAGTATTGGAGTCGGGCACGCTGCTCAACGGCAGCACGGTTGGGACCTTGCTCGGCGACCTTGGGGCCCAGGTCATCAAGATCGAGAGCCCGGAGCGTGGAGACTATGTGCGCCAGACCGCGGGCCAGATCTCTAAGAACAACAGCCCGCTGCACATTCAGGTGAACAAGCACAAACGCAGCATCACCCTGGACCTGCGTTCCGACGCGGGCCGCGAGATCTTCTGGACGTTGCTCGACACCGCCGACGTGATGGTCGACGGCAACACCGCCGGCGCCTTCGACAGGCTCGGTGTGGGGTACGACGCGCAGCGGCGGCGCAAACCGGGAATCGTGTACTGCCAGTACAGCGGGTTCGGCTCGGACGGCCCCTACGCTGCGATGCCTACGCACGGACAAATGATGTCCGCACTCGCCGGCGCGACACCGATGGTCACCGGGGAGGACGGCCTGCTGCACCGCATCTCGGCGCGGCCGGTGTCTGCCTCCCAGCAGCGGGACGCACGTTCCGGTGGCGAGGCCACCTCCGCCGGCGCGGTCCACGCGGCGTTTCATATCGCCGCCGCGCTGGTCGCCCGCGACCGCACGGGGGAGGGTTGCTTCATCGACGTCGCGGGTGTGGACGGGGTGCTGGCCCACGCGTGGGTCGCGGGGACGATCTCGCTGAACGAGCACCGCATCACCGACCGCGGCGACCTGGCCGACCCGGAGACCGAGGAGATCACCTGGGCGAAGTACCAGTACTACGAGGGGTCGGACGGGAACGTCATCATCTTCGGCGCCATCGAGCGCAAGTTCTGGAACAACTTCTGCCGGGCCGCCGGACGCGAGGACCTCGTCGAGCACCACGTCGAGACCGCGTCCTCGATGGACTTCGCCGACGATGCCGCGCTGCGGGTCACCCTCACTGAGATCTTCGCCAAGCGCCCCGCCGCCGAGTGGGTCGAGTTGGGCCTTGAGAACGATTTCCCTTGTGCGCCCGCGCCGCGCTCCATCGTGGAGGCGTCGGCGGACCGGCACATCCGGAGTCGCGAGATGTTCGTCGAGGCTCCCGACCCGGACGGCAACCCGTTCATCTACATCGCCGAAGCCGGCAAGGTCCGCGGCCAGCCTTACCGGGTCCAGCGGCCCGCCCCGGCCCAAGGTGAGCACACCCGCGAGGTGCTCGGTGAACTCGGCATCGACGAGGCCACCCTCGACCAGCTCGCGACCGACGGGGTGATCTGAGATGGCCGGACCGCGGTGCAAGTGCTGTGACGACGCCGAGATCCGTTGGCTGGCAGCGGCATTCACTGATGCGGCCAACCGACGCGACGGTGTCGCCGCGGCGCGTCTGTTCACCGAGGCCGGGGTGTGGTCGTTACCCGGTCTGGATGATGTCGAAGGGCAGGAGCGTATCGCCGAGACGATGGGGCGGGTGCTTGGCCGTTTCGATTTCCTCGTGCAGCTGCTGCACCAGGGCACCATCGAGGTCGATGGTGAGCGCGCCCGCGCCCGTTGGTATCTCAGCGAACTGGCACGTGACCACGACGGGCGGTGCTGGGCGACGACCGCTGTCTACGACGACGTGCTGAGCCGGGCCGGACGCTGGTCGTTCGCCACCCGACGGCTCAGCTTTCTGACGCACCGCCCGATTCCTGACGATATCCGCCACTACCCGTTTCCGGTCCAGCCGGCAACTGACTAACGTCGCGACAGGCCGTTCACCGCGACGGCCCGTAGCGAATCGCTGACTTTACGCCCGCCGATGCCGTTGGACATCTCGAGGTTGCAGAACCCGACGTCGTCGCTGCCGTCCAGACGGACCTCACAGACGGTCTCGACAAGAACGAAGTCCTTTTGCCGGAAGATCATTCCGTCGGTGGTCGTGCAGCGCATCGTCAGGCTCTCGCCGCCGGCCAGGTTCCAGACCGCGGTCCCGCCTCGGTGGGAAACCCCGTCAGCCTCGACCAGCGGCACGATGTCCACCGATGCGGCCCGCTCGACCTTTCCGTCGCGGACTATCGCGCCACCGCGGATCCACTGGTACCCCGGTCCCTGTAGCACGATGCCCGAAAATGACAAATGCGGACCAAAGGTTCCGACGAACCAACGGTGGCTGATGATGGTCGACCAGTCGCGGACCCCCCACGAGTGGTCGCGATGATAGAGCGCATCAATGTCGAAGTGCTTACCGCCGATCCGCACAGTCCCCCGGGCACGGCCTGAGGACTCAGCGTGATTTGGTGCGATCGTCTGCGCCACAGCCTCGGCCTCGGGACTGTTCCAGACCGGCACGGGATGGTAGAAGCCCTCGAACGCCAAGTCGACGCTCGCGTCGTCATCGCGCACTTCGAGGCCGAGCCCGTTCGCGTCAGTGGAGACGAATGCAGTCCCGCCCGCGGCGAGTCGATGATTGCTGCGGTTAGCCGGTTCGATCGGCATTCCGTCGCGATCCTGGCGCCAGCGGAGTCCGTCGGCGGTGACAACCGCACTCCACAGGTTGCACGTCCCCGTGGTCGTCTCCTGACCCACTCGGTGCGCCCCGCCGACGCCACGGCGGCGGTCGTACCAGACGACGAACATGCTCTCCTGCCAGAGCTGGTGACCGTCACCGTCGTGCAGTTCGATTGTCATGGGTACAGTGCCCCTCTCAGCGGAATGCGGGCAGTAACTCGTCGGCGAGCAGCTGTTCGTGCTCGGCGGTGAATTCTTCTGGACAGGCTGGGCCGACGAACAGTACGTCGACGCCCGCGTCGACGTACTCGCGAATGCGGGCCCGTACCTTCTCTGGATTACCGTGCGCCACGTATCGATCGAGGATTGGGCTGAAGTCCTGCTTGTACTGACCGCCCAGTCGCTGCAGGGCCCGCTCCCGGGCTAGGCCAGGATCCCGATGGCAGCTGATGAAGACCAGCGCACCGGAGCGGATCGAGGACGGATCTCGGCCGTATTCGGCACATAGAGGCTTCAGCCGCGCGAGGCTGTCCTGAATCATCTCCGGGCTGTACATGTAGGGCAGCCACCCGTCACCGAACCGCGCGGCGCGGCGCAGCGCGGCGTCTTTGCGGCCGGACACCCAAATCGGCGGATGTGGATGCTGGGCCGGCTTCGGGCTGATGGTGATGCCGCGCAGGGTCGCGTACCGGCCGTTGTGGTCGACGGCGTCCTCGGTCCAGAGCCTTCGAAGGATCTCGAGGGTGTCGTCGGCCCGGCGTCCGCGCTGTGAGACGGGTACGCCGCAGGCCTCGATCTCGGCGGGGTTCTCGCCGCCGACGCCTACCCCCAGCTCGAATCGGCCGTCGGAGATGTGATCAAGGGTGGCGGTCATCTTTGCGAGCAGCGCCGCCGGATAGATCGGTGCCAGCAGGATCGAGGTCATCAGCTTGATCGTCGCAGTGACTGCCGCCGCAGCACCCAGGGCCACCAGCGGACTTGCCGTCGGCAGGTTGAACGAAATGTGTTCACCGACTGACATGTAGTCGTAGCCCAGCGCCTCTAATCGGCGTGCGCGGCCGACGACGTCGTCGGCCCCTGTCGTCGACATGCCGATCTCGACAGGCACGTTTACACCTTCCTTGGCTAACACGAACGAACGCTCATACACTAGCGTAGTTCGCAGCTGGCGCAACGAACGGAGGTCAGTCAGGATGACTGCCAATGAGCGGCGCTTCGCGCCGGTGACGCGGACCGATCTGGTCCGCTACGCGGGCGCTTCGGGCGACTTCCATCCGCTTCACCACGATGAAGCGTTCTGTCGCGCTGCCGGATTTCCGTCACCGTTCGCGATGGGCATGTACTCGGCAGGGCTGATCGGATCGTGGGCGGCTGACCGGGTCGGACCGGAGGCGATCCGACGGTTCCGGGTCCGGTTCGTACACCAGGTCTGGCCTGGCGATGAACTGGTCGTGTCGGGAAGCCGCGAGCCCGGTTCGGACACGTTCGAGATCACCTGCGTACGGGTCGACGGCGTGGTCGTGACCCGCGCCTGGGTGAGCGTCGTGGAGCACGAGAACTCGACACCCGATTAATACAAACGTACGATCGTTCATACGTGAGGAGTGGAAATGGCCGATGCGCTGATCGTCGACGGAGCTCGAACCCCGCGGGGCAAGGGAAAGCCCAGCGGGGGCCTGCACGAGCTGCATCCTCAGGAGCTGCTGGCGCAGGTGCTCAATGCACTCATCGAGCGGACCGGATTCCTGGTGACGGACGTAGAGGACGTTATCGTCGGCAACGGAACCAACGACGGAGATCACGGCCAGAACGTCGGCCGGCTTGCGGTGCTCGCCGCGGGTTGGGACCCAGGTGTCCCCGGTACCACGGTCAACCGGTTCTGTGGGTCGGGCCAGCAGGCGATCATGTTCGCTGCGCAAGGAGTGGCCTCGGGTCATCAGGATCTAGTTGTCGCAGGCGGGGTCGAATCGACGTCTCGGTGGGGTCCGCCGTCCGGCCTGCTCGGCGGCGGAAATCCGCGGCTCCGTGAGCGCCATCCGATGGTGCACCAGGGCGTGGCTGCGGATCTGATCGCGACGATCGAGGGCTTCTCCCGGTCCGATGTCGACGAGTACGGGCTGGCGAGCCAGCAGCGCGCTGCAGCGGCAATAGCGGAAAGCCACTTTGTTCGGAGCATCGTCCCGGTGCACCATCACGACGGTTCCCTGGCGCTCGACCACGACGAACATCCGCGCCCGGGAACGACCTTGGAGAGCCTCGCGAAGCTGGAGCCGACCTTCGCCGCGGCGGGCTCTACGCGGGACCCTGAGTCCGGGCGGACCCAGGATCAGGTGTGTATGGAGCTGTACGGCGTCCCCGCGCTCAACCACGTGCACCACGCCGGCAACTCTTCAGGGCGGGTGGACGGCGCCGCCGCCGTCGTACTTGCATCCGAAAGGTATGCCGCCGCCCACGGCCTCGCTGCGCGCGCCCGAGTGGTCTCGATGGCGTTGGCTGGCGCCGAACCGGTGATCATGCTGACCGCGCCGACCCCGGCCGCCCAGCGGTGTCTCGACAAGGCAGGCATGGTCGTTGACGATATCGATCTCTGGGAGATCAACGAGGCGTTCGCGTCGGTGCCACTCAAGACCATCCGCGACCTGAAGCTTGACCCGGACCGGGTCAATGTCAATGGCGGCGCCATCGCGCTGGGCCACCCGATAGGCGCCTCCGGCGCCATGCTGGTTCAGACGGTCCTCGACGAGCTGGAGCGCCGTGATCTGGAACGGGGCCTGGTCGTCATGTGCACCGGGGGTGGGATGGCCACCGCGACCATCATCGAGCGGACCTAGTCGATGTTCGACCTCGCCCGAACCGATGAGCAGATCCAGCTCCACGACGCTGTGCGGTCGATGCTCTCCAAGGAGTGCGGGGGCGAGCGGGTACGGGCCAGCGAGTCCACCGGCCACGACGCGGGGTTATGGGCGCGCTGCCTGGAGCTGTCCCTGCTCGAGATGGCAACCCCCGCTGGCGGCGCCACCCTGCTCGACTCCGCATTCGTCGCCGAGAACCTCGGCGAGTTCCTGGCTCCGGTCCCGCTGATCGACGCCATCGTCGCCACCCGGTTGGTCGCCCGACTCGACGAGCCGACGCTGCTCGACGGCGCGCTGTCCGGTGACATCGTCCTGACCGTGGCGCCGCGGCCCCCCGTCGATGGGACACTGCTCGCGACGCCGTCCGGCGCGGTGGCACACCACGTCCTCTACCTGGACGGGGATTCGCTAGCGGTAACCTCCGATTGCATCCCCGGACACGCAACGCCCAACCTCGGCGGTCTGGCCGTTGCCGACCGTCGTACCGCCGGATCCCGGGTGCTCGCCGTCGGTCCCGGTCCCCGAGCACAGTTCCACGCCGCGATCGCGGAGTGGAAGGCGCTGACCGCAGCACAGCTCACCGGTGCAGGCCGGCGAGCCCTGCGGCTCGGCATCGACTACGCCTGCGAGCGGGAGGCCTTCGGCGCTAAGGTCGCTGCGTTCCAGGCGATCGCTCACCGGCTGGCCGACGCTACGACCGCGCTGGACGCGGCCGAGTTGCTTGCCTGGGAGGCCGCCTGGGCCCACGACGGCAGGCCCGCCGAAGCCACCGCGCTGTCGTCGATGGCGTTAATCCTGGCCGCGGAGGCGGCGGGGTCCGCGACCAGGGAGTCGCTACACATCTTCGGCGGGTACGGCTTCATGCTCGAGTACGACATCCAGCTCTACTTCCGGCGGGTGAAGGCCATCACTTTGGTCGCCGGCGACATAAGGCGCGAGCCTGAGCACCTTGCCGACCTGCTCTGGAGCGGAGATATGACGTGAACTTCGATCTTGGCGATGACATTGACCTGCTGCGCAGGCAGGTGCGCAAGTTCCTGGCGGAACACGTGACAGCTGAGGTCCTGAGCCGCGTCCACCGCACCGGCACTTGGCACGACCCCGAGTTTGCCCGGGCGCTAGGTGAGCGGGGCTGGATCGCTCCGGGCTGGCCGCGCGGGGAAGGTGGTGAGGGCCGAAGCTGGCTAGAGCAGATGGTGATTCGCGAGGAGATGGACCGCGCGGACGCGCCGATCTCTGGACTTTCGGTGACGATGTTGGTGGCAAACACGATCCGGCTCTGGGGGTCAGCTGAGCTCAAGGCGTTGCTGCTGCCCAGGGTGGTGCGCGGTGAGGTGCTGATGGTGCTCGGGTACAGCGAAGCCGGCTCCGGATCCGACGTCGCGGCGGCACGGACGTCCGCGCGGCGCGACGGACCGCGGTGGGTGATCAACGGTGAGAAGATGTTCACCACGCACGCGCAAGTTGCCGACTATGTCTTCCTGCTGACCCGCACCGACCCGGCTGGCCGTAAGCGCAGGAATCTGACGATGTTCCTGGTACCGATGGACGCTGCCGGGGTAAGCATCTCGGAGATCAAGACCCTCGGTGGTGAGCGAACGAACATCACCGCCTATCAGGACGTCGTGGTGCCCGATTCCGCCCGGGTCGGCGAGGTCGACGGGGCCTGGGCGGTGCTCTCAAGCGCATTGATGTTCGAGCGGGCCTCCACCTGGGCGCCCGCGCTGGATCGGCTCGTGGACGCTGCGCTCGACGCCACGTCGACGGTGCAAGAAGACGGCAGCCGCAGGTTCACCGACCCGTCACAACGCGGACGCGTGGCGCGGGCGGTCGTGGACGCGGAGGCGAGTCGGCTGCTAGCGCTGCGCGCGGGTTGGGTGGCCGCGCAGGGAAGGGAGACGATGTCGGAGGGCCCGATGGCCAAGCTGTTCTCCACCGAGGCGTACACCGTTCGTGCATCGGATTTGCTCGATCTGCTTGGCCCGGCGGGCTTGGTGAGCGTGCGTGACGAGGTGCCCCGAAGCGGCGGGGTAGTCGAGCATGCGTTCCGGCACAGCCAGGTCACGACGATCTACGGAGGGACCAGCGAGATCCAGCGCAGCATCATCGCTGAACGTGGCCTCGGTCTGCCTAGGAGCCGCTCGTGAAACCTCTCGACGGCGTTCGAGTCCTCGACCTGACCCGGCTCCTACCAGGCAACTACTGCACCCTGGTGATGGCGGCGCTAGGCGCCGACGTCATCAAGGTGGAAGACCACGGCCCGGGGGACTACATCCGCCGGTACGGCACTCAGGTCGGTGGCACCGGCGTGATCGACCACCAAGTGAACCGAGGCAAGCGCTCGATCTGCCTCGACCTCAAGGACCCGGTGGAAAGCGAGCACTTCGAGGCGCTGGTCGCCACCTCCAACATCCTGGTGGAGTCCTTCCGTCCGGGCACGCTCGCCAGGCTCGGCTACCCGTCCGATCGGCTACACGAGCTGCGACCGGACCTGGTCATCGCGTCGATCAGTGGCTTCGGCGCCGATGGCCCCCTAGCCTCGGCCCACGGCCACGACCTGAACTTCCTCGCCCTGTCCGGACTGCTGGACCGCCTCGGGGAGATCGGGGGCGACCCCATGCCGCTGCCGATCCCATTGGCCGATCTACTCGGCGGCTTGGTGTCGGCGACGTTCACCATCCCCTACCTGCGTCGCGCCGAAATGACCGGTGAAGGTGCCGTGATCGATGCCCCACTGTTCGAGGCGCTCGCCCTACTGCCGAGTTCGCTGTTGGCCGAGATCGTCGGTGGAAGCCAGGTCGGTGGCAGGGGTGAGTTCAAGCTCGGCGCGGGCCTGGCCACCTACGCGGTGTACCCGGCGAAGGACGGCTACGTCGCCCTGGTTGCCCAGGAACAGCACTTCTGGGACACCTTGGTAGACGTGGTCGGACTTGACGACCTGCGCACCCGTCAACGCGACCCGGCCGCGCAGCAGCTGATCCGAGACCGCCTCGGTGCCTTCTTCGTCGCGCGCACCAGAGAGCAGATCGAGCAGGAGTTCGCGCGGCGACCCTCCTGCGTGTCCGTCGTCCAGTCATACGAAGAGATGCTGGCCAGCCCGCATGCCAACGCCCGCGGATTCCTTCGCGCCAACCCTGATGGGGCGGTCCCCGAACTCGCGCTGCCGGTCACCGTCGATGGTGAGCGACCCCGGACGTTACGTCCAGCACCGACCCAGGGCCAGCACACCGCGGAGATTCTCGCCGAACTCGACCGAAGGGCACCCGAGGTGGAGTCGCGCGATGCGCATTGACAGCCTGCTGCCCCAGGAGATCGACCTGTCCCGCACGGCCGCGAGCACATTGACCGGCCCCGACGGTTATGACGGTCTCTGGATCGGGGAGTCGGCGCACGATCCATTGCTGCAAGCTTTGGTCGCAGCCGAGACCGCGCCGCGCTGCGAGATCGGCACCGCGGTCGTCATCGCCTTCGCCCGAAGCCCGATGACCGTCGCGCATTCCGCGTACGACCTTGCGCGCTACACCCAGGGCCGCTTCGTCCTCGGACTGGGCACTCAGATCAAACAGCACATCGAGCGGCGGTTCTCCATGCCATGGTCTGAGCCGGCCGCTCGTATGCGGGAGTTCGTCGGGGCGCTGCGGGCGATTTGGGCCACCTGGACTGACGGAGTGCCGCTCGATTTCCGGGGCCGCTTCTACACCCACAACCTGATGACGCCGGTGTTCAGTCCGGCGCGCCACCAGTGGGGTCCACCGCCGGTGTACCTGGCCGCGGTAGGCGGAGCGATGCTTCAGCTGGCCGGTGAGGTGGCCGACGGGCTGATCACCCATCCGTTCCACAGCAGGGATTACTTGCAGAAGGTCATTGTTCCCCAGATCGGCCAGGGCGCGGCGAGAGCAGGCCGGGACATATCCGAGGTGGACGTTGTCGGTTCGGTGTTGGTCGCGTCCGGTCGGGACCCCGCCGAGGTCGGTCGGGCCACCGACGGTGTGAGACGGTGGCTGTCCTTCTACGCATCCACGCCGGCGTACCTGCCAGTGCTGGAGTTTCATGGTTGGGGGCACATCCATGAACAGCTGCGGGCCATGTCACGGCAGGGCGCCTGGGACGAAATGGCGAAAAGTCTTCCGGGCGAGCTGGTCGACATCCTGGCAGTCGTGGGCTCGCCGAGTGAAGTCGGAGCCGAACTGGTGCGTCGCTACGAGGGAGAAGCGACCCGCCTGTCGCTGAACCTGGGCCCTGATACCTGTGCCGAGGTGCATCGGGAGGTCCTGGCCGCGTTCCGGACTGCACTGACGGCTTGACGACCGCGATGATTCCCCAGCTGGTATGACGACCCTGCGGGTTGTCGGGCATCCGTAACGTGTGATAAACATACGTTCATACAGGTTAAGGTTGCGATCGGGCGTTGGTCAGACTGCTGGCATCGAGTCCTGGCTCTAAGAACGGTCATGACCGTTGGGCGCTGCGGGATGTCGCCGCGGCATGTCGATGAGGACAAAGCATGGAGCGGTGGCCTTGGGCCCCTCGGTGTGACTGGCTTGTACCGGCCGGGAGCGTCTACGACAAGGGTTCGCCGTGACCCGGCTGGAGGGTAAGACCGTCATCGTCACGGGGGCGGGTCGAGGGATAGGACGTGAGTACGCGCTCCGAATCGCGCATGACGGTGCGAATGTCGTTATCGGTGAGGTTCACCGCGACAACGGCGAGGCTGTCGCGAAGGAAATCGCCGCCGCCGGCGGCCAGGCGATTGCGGTCGCCACCGATGTATCACGCCGTGATCAATGCGAGGCCCTCGCCGCGGCGGCAGTCCAGGAATTCGGCCGGATCGATGCCCTGGTAAACAATGCGGCCATCTTCTACGGGGCCACGATGACGCCGATGGACGCCATCACGGAGGAAGTTTGGGATCGGATGATGGCGGTGAACATCAAAGGGGTCTGGTTCGCCAGCCTTGCGGTGATCCCGCAGATGCGATCGCAGAAGGCGGGTCGGATCATCAATATCGCGTCGTCCGTAGCAATGATTGGGCCTCCGATGCTGTTGCACTACACCGCGTCGAAGGGTGCCGTACAGGCAATGACCCGTTCAATGGCGGCCGAACTCGGTGGTGAGAACATCAAAGTCACGGCGGTGGCGCCGGGCATGTGCGACACAGAGGCGTTGGCAAGCATTCTGCCGGATCCGGCGTTGGCGGAAATGTTTCTGGCGCAACAGAAGCTGCAGCGCAAGATGGTTCCGGCCGACGTCGCGCCTCTGGTTTCCTTCCTTTGCAGTGACGAAGCGGACTTCGTGATCGGTCAGAACTGGGTGATTGACGGTGGATTGCTCTTCAACTGAGCTGGATCGTGGAACGCCATGGCGAGAAGGTGTCCGTCGTGGCGGGGCCTTACTCCGGTGAGCCGACTTGGAAGCTGGGGCCAGCTACGGGTGCCTGGTGAATGCGCGCACACCGGGAACCGTTAGTCGAGTGAGGGAGCAGACGTGATTGAGCATCGGTCTATCTATGTCGGCGGCGGGTGGGTCGAACCGCTGGGAAATGATGCGATTGAGGTGGTGTCACCGCGTACTGCTGAGGTGGTGGGCCGTGTTCCTCACGCAACTCGAGGCGATGTTGATCGGGCGGTAGCGGCGGCTCGGACGGCATTTGATGATGGCGAGTGGCCGCGCTTGACTCCGATGGAGCGCGGCGCGATTGTCGCCAAGTTGGGGGATGGCTACGAGGCGCGGCTGGAGGAGATGGCGCAGGTTATCACGCTTGAGATGGGTTCGCCGATTTCGTTTTCGCGATTGGTTCAGGCCGGGATGCCGGTGGGGTTGCTGCGGTACTACGGTGGTTTGGCGTCGGCGTTTCCCTTCGAGGAGGAACGCGCCGGCACCTTCGGCCGGGTGCTAGTGACGCGTGAGCCGATCGGAGTCGTTGCGGCGATCGTGCCGTGGAATGTTCCGCAATGTATTGCGCTGCAGAAGCTTTCGCCGGCGTTGGTGGCTGGTTGCACGGTGGTGTTGAAGCCGTCGCCGGAGACGCCGCTGGACGCGTACCTGCTCGCGGAGATCGCTGACAGTGTGGGTTTGCCGCCCGGGGTGCTTAACGTTGTTGCCGCTGACCGGGAGGTCAGCGAATATTTGGTGTCCCATCCGCAGGTGGACAAGGTGAGTTTCACCGGTTCGACTGCGGCGGGGCGGCGGATCGGGGCACTGTGCGGTCAGAATCTCAAGCGATGTGGGCTGGAGTTGGGAGGCAAGTCCGCCGCGATCGTTCTTGACGACGCCGATGTGGGACAGTTGGTCGCTGGCCTGGGTTTCGCGTCGTTGATGAACAGCGGGCAGGCGTGCGTGGCGCAGACCCGGATCCTGGTCAGCAAGGATCGTTACTCCGAGGTCTCTGATGCGGTCGTCGACTTGGTGCGATCGCTGGTGGTCGGCGATCCCACCGATCCTGCGACACAGATTGGTCCGCTGGTCAGTGCTCGCCAACGCGACCGAGTCGAGGGCTACATCGCGGCGGGTCGTGATGAGGGGGCCGTCGTCGCCACCGGTGGAGGCCGACCCGGTGATCAGCCGGTCGGATGGTTTGTCGAACCAACGGTGTTCACCGGTGTCTCCAACGACATGACCATCGCCCGGGAAGAAATCTTCGGCCCTGTGCTGACCGTCATTCCGTTCACCGACGAACGCGACGCAATCCGGATCGCCAACGACAGCGACTACGGTCTGGCCGGTTCGGTATGGACCGCCGATGTCGCCCACGGCATCGAGGTGGCGCGCCAAGTCCGAACAGGAAGCTACGGGGTCAACCAGTACAGCCCCGAACTGTGCGCACCGTTTGGCGGCTACAAAGCCAGCGGCATAGGTCGCGAGATGGGCCCCGAGGGGCTGAGCGCCTACCTCGAATACAAATCCATCACTCCCCTCGAAGTGTGAGCATGGGCGATGACCAGGGTGACGTCACCATCGTTGATCGACGTCCGCATTTCGTAGGTTCCTCTGGCAGGCCAGTGGAGCGACGGCCGACCCGGGTCGGCGAACCATACCTAGTTCTTGGAAACTGAGCTGAGTGGAGGCGATGTGGCTCTGTCCATTGCTAGTCAGATGCCTATCGTTCCGCAGATCGTCATGCCGCCGACGGCCCAGGCGGTGTCCACTGCGGGAGTGGCAGTCGCCGGGTTGGTCGCCCTCGGCGTGGCGATCGTCTTAGGGTGGCGGCAGCGCACGCCACTCTATGTGCTGGTGCTGTTGGGGGGAATGATCGCCTCGATCAACGAGCCGATCGTTGATCTCCTCGGTGGTTGTCTGCATCCCCAGACGGGCAGTTGGACGGTATTCTCGACGTTCGGCCGGCCCATACCTGTCTGGGCTGTGATTGCGTATGCCTTGTTCTTCGGCGCTGTGCCATTGATCGTGTTGGCGCTGATGAGGGGTGGTGAAGATCCCAGAAAGCGATTCCTTCAATCGGTAGCTGTGATCTTCGGCGCCAACTTGCTCATCGAACTCCCGATTCTGCAATTCGGCGTATATGTCTACTACGGTGAGCAACCGTTCAAGGCGTTCGGGTTGTTCCCGCTGCACTGGTTGTTCATCAATGGTCTAGCGGTCGCGCTGATTGCTGTTGTGCTCTACCGGTGGCCTGCAGTGTTTCACGGTGCACGCCTTCTTGCGCTTGTGATGGTGCCGACCGCCATACAATTCGGAGCTGCAAGTGTCGGGATTCCAGTGTTCAGCGCCTACAACACCGACGTCGATGGGGTTTGGAAATGGGTCGCCTCGGCGGCCACGATGGCTATCGGATCTATCGCCATCGTGGCGGTCTCGAAGCTTGTCCCACTGCATTCGGAGGTGCAGGTCGCCAAGCACATGTCGGGAACTGAACCGGGCCTAGCCGTTTCGTCGATCAACTTGACCTGTTGAGCCGGCAGTGACGATGACGGCGGGTGCTACATGCTTGAACGATGCGGGCGTTTGGAGAGTGGAGCGTGTATGCCGACCCAGCCACCTGCTAACCCGCGGCCACGCCGTCCATGTGCGGCTCCTGAGCACTGCGTCTCTACCTGACGGTCTGGATGGCCCCGGGGTTGCAGCGCCGGCCGCCTGCGGCGACCGGGTCGCACTTGCGGCCATCCGCGACTTCGCACCGTTTCGACGCCTGTGTACCCGTCGGATTCGGAGATGTGGGACATGGTCTGCAAGCTCATCTAGCGTCAGGATAAGGAAGCCCATTTGCCCGGAGTGCAGGATCGTGTCGTCGTCGTCACCGGAGCAGGCGGGGGGCTGGGGCCGGGAGTACGCCCTGACGCTGGCGCGTGAAGGTGTCAGCGTCGTGGTCGACGACCTTAACGGTGCCCGCGACGGCACCGGCGCCGGATCGGCGATGGCCGACTTGGTGGTCGCCGAAATTCGTGTGGCAGGGGGCGCTGCCGGATGAAAGCTGTTGTGGTCGAAAAACTGTCCGGACCGTCGGGACTGGTATTCACCGAGGTTCCCGATCTCGCCACCGGTGGCGAGTTGGTGGTCATCGACGTCCGTGCTGCCGGTGTGTGCTTTCCCGACCTGCTATTAATGCGTGGGAAGTACCAGATGAAGGTGCCGCCGCCGTTTGTTCCCGGCATGGAGACCGCGGGTGTCGTGCACTATGCACCGCCAGGTTCCGGCTTCGCGTTGGGGGATCGCGTGTCGGCGGTCGGAGCTCTCGGTGGTTACGCGCAGCAAATAGCGGTTCCGCCGTCGAACGTCGTGCGCAGTCCGGAGGGGCTCAACGACGCCGAAGCGGCGTCACTGCTGGTCAATTACTACGCGATGTATTTCGCCCTGGTTCGGCGGGCAGCGCTGCTGCCGGGGGAAACTGCGCTGGTACTGGGGTCGGCCGGCGGTGTGGGGACTGCAGCCATCCAGGTCGCCAAGGCTCTCGGCGCCCGTGTGATCGCGCTGGTGCACCGCGAGGGTGCGACCGATTTCGTCTCGTCGGTGGGCGCGGATGTGGTGTTGCCGTTGGCTGAGGGCTGGGGAGAGGCGGTGCGAGAGCACACTGACGGCAAGGGGGTCGACGTCGTGGTTGACCCCGCCGGCGGCCCGGCCTTCGACGATGCTGTGCGCACACTAGCCGAAGGAGGTCGGCTACTGGTGATCGGCTTTGCTGCTGGCGGCATACCAACGATTAGCCCAAGCCGTTTGGTGCTGCGCAACGTCGGGGTCTTCGGGGTGGGGTGGGGTGAGTTCGTACGCCACAACCCCGGCGTACGCGCGGATGTTGGCGCAGGAATCGCCACGCTGGTGGCCGCCGGGCTGAAACCCCCTCCGCCGGTGCGCTATCCGCTTTCGGAGGGCCGCGCTGCGTTGGAGAGTCTAGCCAACGGGGGAGTGCTCGGAAAGGTCGTGCTCGAACCCAAATGACGCATTGTGCTCAACTGACTGAGCCTCAGCGAGCGACGGAGTTGGCGTAGTGAACTTCCGCACAGCGGATCGAGGTTCTTTCTCGCAGCCCATGACAAATCGGGCACCCCGGATTCCGGGTATCCGTAGCGATTCACCGACCCGTAGGGACGGTTATTGTCAACAGGGCGGTCGGGGTCATCGGCGTCGTGGACGAGCAGTTTCAGCGTCGGATCATCCATCGGGGCAGCGATTTTGGAAATGCCGGTGTCGCGTAGAGGGATGCCCAGGCGACGGTGTAGGGCGGCGCGACCGCGTCGGCGTCCAGGCCCTCACACTCCTCAGGAGTGAATACCGTAGAAAACGCCGGTATTCAGGGCGGTCAGTGTCTCGTTGGGAAGCGGGCATGTTCGTCGACGTCAGTGGAGCACGTTGATGCCGACACCCCAAACCGCCTGGGAAGCGGAACTACAGCCGTCTGTAGGGTCTCAGAGCCGGCCACGGCGCCGCGACACGCTGATTCTCGACACACCGCGAGATGATGTCGTTACCCAAAACATAGGGGTGCGGTCGGTCGAGCCCTTGAAGCGATGCATACGGACACCGGCCAGCCGGTCTGCTCGACCAAACGCTCTGGCCGTGACCGGCAGGACAATCCTCAGAACAGCCGGCGCATCACCATCGCCGGTCCGGTTTCGCGGGGTGTCATAACGTTCCGTGACCGTTATCCAGATGGTTCGGTGTCCGGGCGCCTGGCTGGACCAGTCGGTCAGGACGTCGTGTGAGCGGTGGGCTGATCCACTGAAAAGTCCTAGTGGGGAACACTCGGCGATTTCATAGAGGAGTATTCGATGAAGGTGATCACGTCTATCGACGAGGCGGCGGCGCTGGTCGGGCAGGAACTCGGCGTCAGTGAGTGGAAGGAAATCGACCAGAAGCGCATCGACGGTTTCGCGGAGCTCACCGAGGATCACCAGTGGATCCACGTCGATGTCAAGCGGGCGACGGCCGAAAGTCCCTATGGCGCAGCGATTGCGCACGGGTTCCTGACCTTGTCGCTGATCCCCGCCATGTCCAAGGACAACTTCGTGGTCGAGGGCAAGATGGGCATCAACTACGGCCTCAACAAGGTCCGCTTCCTTGGCGCCGTCACGGTGGGCAGCCGCATTCGGGTGCGCTCGTTTCTCCTCAGAGCGGACAAGGTTTCCGATCACACCGTGAACCTGACCGTCCGTCAGACGGTCGAGGTCGAGGGCCGCGACAAGCCCGCCGCCGTCGCCGAGGCGATCGCGCGCTGGATCTTCTAGTTCTGCCAGCCGTCGTCGAGGACATCGGCGGCCAGCTCGGGACCCGCCGGATACAGCCAACCGTGCCAGTGGCCCAGCTGGTCACACTGCAATGACTTTCGACACTTGTTGCTCTCCTATGTGAATCAGCGCACCGACGACGCGATTTCAGCGGGTCCTCACCCGACCCGCTATGGAAGAACTGCCTAGCCCACCAAGGTCTTCATTGCCTGATCGCTCATGTCGCCGCCGAAGATCTTTCTCATCGCCACGCGGCGAAGTTCGGCTGCCGCTTTTCCAGGAAGGCGTTTGCGCCCTCCTGCTGTTCGCCGGAGGAGTAGAACTCCGGGTTGATCTCGGCTTGGAAGTCGATAGCGTCCTGCGAGTCCCGGATGGCACGAACCGATTCGTCGAATGATCTCTTGACGAGTTTGAGAACGGTCGGAGACTTGGCGAGCAGTTCGTCGCACCATGCGCGGACTTCGGTGTCGAGGTCGGCCTCGGGTACCACCGCGTTCGCCAGCCCCCATTCGAGTGCCTGGGCAGCGGTGTAGCGCCGGCATAGCATCCAGATCTCCTTCGCCCGTTTCATCCCCACCACCGTCCACAGCAGACTGACGAGCCACCCCTCGGCGGGGCTGGCGACCCGGGGCCCGTTCTGGCCGAAGATGGAGTGGTCGGAGGCGATGGTGAAGTCGGTCATGTAGGCGAGGTGGTGACCGCCACCGATCGCGAAGCCGTTGACGCGGGCGATGACCGGCTTCAACGAATCCCGAAATGCCCGGTAGAGGTCCTTCATGAGCTCGTCGAACGCGGCGGCTCCGGTGAAGGTGTCCTCGTTCTCGACCGACACGTCACCGCCTGCGGAGAAGGCCCTGCTGCCGGTACCGGTCACCACGACCACGCCGACGGCGGAGTCTTCGGCGGCCCGGTTTACCGCCGCGGTCAACGCGCGCACCGTGTCAGGGGTGAACGCGTTGAGCCGTTCCGGCCGGTTGATCGTGATCGTTGCGACGGCGTTTTCGACGGCGTACAGCACGTCGTCGGTGGATTGGGCCTGGTGCTCGGTGGTCATCGCAATTGCTCCCTCAGGACGAACTTCTGAACTTTCCCGGTCTCGGTCTTGGGCAGCGATTCTCGGATCTCCAACCGCTCCGGCCAGAACTGTTTGGCCATGTTCTGGGCGGCCAGGTGCGCGGTTTCCGTTAAGGCGATGCGTGCAATTTTCACGGCGACCTTCGACGTCATCGGAACGATCGAAATGGTACGATAGTATGAAAGTTAACTTCTGTCATATGTTCGACGCGGTGAATATATCGTGTCAAAATTGGCGGGTCTGCGCCGCGGCAACAAATACACGGCCGAGCGCTACTTGCGGACGATCCTGGCCAACGACGACCGGCCCGGCACCGCGCACGCCCACGCCGAACGCGCCGATCCCCACTGGCTCGCATGGGCCACTGGATGCTCAATAAGGCCGCGTTCTCGTTAGCTCCCGGCTCCCTTCCCGGGGCTCTGCGAGACCGACAAAATTCTTGGGCAAGCACTGAGATGGTCCAACCAAGATCATCACCGTCGCGCGTAACCCTCTGTCGCGCTTCATCACGCGGCCGAAGTAAGCCGCCGCATTATTTGACGACGGGTTGCTTTCGGGGCGATAGAGTTTCTGCCATGACGACGATGTCCGAGCAGGAGCGATCCGAGCGGTTCGAGGCGCAACGGCAGCGCATCCGCGAGCACTACCTGCGTCCCGCCGACGAGCGCTCGGCCTCGTCGGCACGGGGTTTGCACCACACCGCCCTGGTGAGCAGCGACGTCGAGCGGACCGTCCGGTTCTACCAGGATCTGCTCGAGTTTCCGCTGACCGAACTGATCGAGAACCGTGACTATCCCGGCTCGTCGCATTTCTTTTTCGACATCGGCAATGACAACCTGCTGGCGTTCTTCGACTTTCCCGGCCTCGATCAGGACCCCTACCAGGAGGTCCTCGGCGGGCTGCACCACCTCGCGATCAGCGTGGAGCCGTCGCGCTGGGAGCGGTTGCGGGACAAGCTCACCGCGGCCGGCGTGGAGTTCGCCGAGCACAGCGGCGTCTCGCTATACTTTCGGGACCCGGACGGGGCCCGCATCGAACTGATCGCCGATCCGCTTGGGGAGATGTACGGCAGCAAGGTGCTGTAGCGCGTCAGATCGGCAGCGGGAGAATGCGGCCCATCATCTCGAGCGGTTCCGCTGCCGGGTCGTCGGCCATACCGTTCGCCCGCCACGCGATATGCATATCGGGCCGCACCAGCACGCTGTCGTGCACGTCGACGCAATGACCGCCGCCAATCCACGTCCGATCAGCAAGCCCCGCGCTCAGGGTTCCGGCGTGAACGATGTTGTCAGAGAGGCGATTTAGCCTGCGTACTGCGGGATTGCCACCGGCGTCTTCCGAGCACCGGGCATTGGCCGGATCATCAGCGCGGTGCCGCGCGGGCAATCGCCTCTATCTCGACAAGCTGATCCGGATAGCCGAGAACCGCGACGCCTAGCAGTGTGCTGGGCGGCTTGGTCTCACCGAAAGCGGCGGCGACTTCGTTCCACGCCAGCAGTAAATCATCGCGGCTGTTGCTGGACATAAAGATCGTCGTCTTGAGCACATCACACATCTGAGCGCCGCACTCTTCCAACGCAATCCGCAGGTTGTCGATCGCCCGGCGCATCTGCAAGGCGATGTCACCGGGAGCGACAACACGTCCCTGATCATCCAGCGGGCACGCACCCGCGGTGCGGACCAGGCCGGTTTCAGGAGCGGTCGCGGCGTGTGCGTACGGCGCACCCGCAAATAGCCGTGCGCTGCTCACAAATTCTGCTGCCATGCCAACAGTGTCTGTCATCGTCCAACCGCTGAACACCCGGCCCCCGGGCGGCTGTGGGTTTCATACGGCGGCCCCGCTCTCGACATTTCCAGTGTCGCGCCACCGTTCCTGCGCCCGCTGTCGTTTCGTCAGAGCCCCATACCGCCCACGGCCAACGCACCCCAACCGAGTTCGCCCTACAGTGGACCACGAACACCAACCCCGAGCCGTATAGCGACTGGACCACCAAACGGGTCCCCCTCAGCCGCAGGAACCACATGCGGCTCCTCATGGCGGTCAAGGAAGCCCGGCAGCAGCTGGGCGGCATCAGCCCCACCACGTTCTACGCGCTGGTCAAAGAAGGCGGACTGTCTCTGGTGAAGATCGGCCGCCGCTCATTCGTGCAGGCGCAAGAACTCGATGACTTCGTCAGGAGAAACCGACGTGATGCTCCTGGCTGAATCGGTGCGTGGGTGGGCGATGAGAGCGAAAAGGTGAACGGCCGACCGCTGCGGCCCGTCGGGCCAGCGGTTTCGCGTGGTGTTTGCTGGCTATGACGAACCGGCCTCGCCGGTCCGCAGCCAGTCCGCAGCAGAAGTTGCGACAACTTGGGCCAACCCTCACTCCCAACGCCGTGACCATTATCTTTGTTGCGAGACCAACACGGCTTCGCGGTTCAAACGCCGAGATAACAGTTCGCGGTCAACCCATTCAAGCCATGGTCAGAGCCTTAAACAGGGGTAGACGTTCCGCACATCGTGTCGACGCTTTTTGGAGAGGTATCTGATGACCCGCGAATCCCTCGGCGCTACCAGACATATCCACGGGGCATACCGTCGTACTACCGACACGCTGAACAGCCTCGGCTGGCTGCCGAACATGGTGCTGCGGGTGACTGTTGGGTTCATGTTCTTGAGCGGCGCAGTGAGCAAGCTCGGTGATCTCGGTAAGTTCACAGCGATGTTCGCCGGCCTGGGCATTCCCGCTGCGCAGGTGCTCGCACCGGTTACGGCAGTGGTGGAACTTGTTGGTGGCGCGGCGTTGATGCTGGGCGTTGGCACCCGGGCGGTGTCCCTGGTACTGGCCGGGGATATGGCCGGCGCGTTGATGACGGACATCGGCCCGAATCTGGCGCACAAGTATCCGGCTCTGTGGGATTTCCTCAGCAACCTGTTTTATGCCCCGGAGTGGCTGCTGGTGGGGCTACTGCTTTGGCTACTGTGTGTCGGGGCCGGCAAGGCCAGCCTGGACGAGCTGGTCGGTCGACGTTTGGCGGTGCTGACCGCCGGGGACTGAGCGCCCGCTTGCCTTGCGCGGTCGGAGTCTTCGGCCATCTCGTCGCAACGGCTTCGGGTGTTACCAACTTTCGTGGGTTGTGTGGTCGTCGTTCCGCCATTCTCCCTGTGAACGGATATCGTCCTGGGCTGCTTGGCATTGCGCCGCCAGCTGCCGGTACGCCGCTGCGGTGTCGGAATTGCGGAACTGCTCGCCCAACTCGGCGGTGAGCAGCCGGATCAACTCCATCACGAACTGCAGGGACCGTCCGCTGTTCAGCGCCTCCTTGATCACGTCGATCACGTCGCGGAACTGCATGTCGCTGTCGGTGGCCGCCGCAAGCGCGAGTGTCACGGCGGCGCGTTGAGTGTCGTCGGGCCAGATGGAATCGCTGTGCGGCGGGATCATTTCCACGTCCTTCCGGCGCCGCCAAAAAGTGGGCCGGCCTCAGTGTGGCTCTTTTCTGGTGCCGGTTCCACCGCTACAGGAGTCCTCCGAATGAGAGAGCATGGCCGATGGCAGGGGGCAATTGGCGCCTGGGGCCTGAGCTTCTCATAGGTGTTTCATAAGTAGTACCCAGCGCGCCCTATCCGTTGCCCACGCATCATTCAGATATGAGCGAAACACCTGAAATCCCAACCAGGCCGACTACCGTCGCCACCGAGCCAGCGACCGTGCCTGTCAAACCGTATTGGCTCTACCGATTCGCAGCGTGGGTTGTGATCGTCGCCGGCATCGTGTTCATCGTCACGACCGTCTTCTTCGCCGGCTTCAAAGTCGCCCACATTGGCCACCACGGGTGCCATCACCACGGGTGGCACCACCAGCAGTCGATGGGCCAGCAGGGCCCAGGCGGCGCGCACCACCACGGTCAAGGCGCTGGATTCCACGCCGGGTTCGGCGGTCCGGGACCGTCGCACATGCCCGAGTCGGTAACTCCATCGCTTGCTCCGGCGCAGCCGTAGCCTGAGCCGAACTGGCGGAGCATCTCCAATTCCATGAGCCCGGCGTCCCGAGCGGACGCCGGGCTCCTAGTTGTTCGTCGTGCGGAGCGGGCGCTGCGCTCGTCACGGTCGCGGCGGCCGCGGACCTGAGGCATTATGCGAGGTATGAGCGACACAACCGAGCCGTCGATCCCGTCGTCTCCCGCCACGCCGCCGCCGGTCTTCGTGCCCGCACCAGGTTCAGAAAGGCTTTACCAAGCAGCGGCCTGGGTGGCCATCATTGCGGGAATCACGCTCATCGCCGTGGTCGTTCTGAAATTCGCCTGGGTGCTCTGGAATTGAGCCGGCAAGTGCCGGAGGAGTGTGTGCCGGCACTTCGGCGTCCGACTCGCGCGGGCAGTTGGTTGATGGTAGGGCTATGCCTGGGCATGATCGAGGCATGACCCAGACACCCGAACCGCCGCTCCCGTCGCCTCCGGGCCCGCTCCCGCCGCCTTATGCGGCTGCGCCCCCGTACCCGGCCAAGCATTCGCGCCTGTACCAAGTGGCGGCGTGGGTGGTGATCGTCGCAGGCATCGTGTTCGTGGTGGCGGTGGTCTTCTTCTCCGGTGCCGCAGTCGGCTGGCATCACAATCCCCATTACCACCACCACGGCGTGTACGGCCCGTTCGATCCCGAGAGTCCGGACGGCCCGCCGCCACCGTCCGGTCCGTGGCCGCCTTTCCCGGGTGGACCGCTTCCCCCGGGCATGGGCCCCGGCTGGCCCGGTGGCCCGATGATGCCGGGTCCCTTCGGCCCGGGTGGCCCCGGTGGCCACGGCGATCGCGGCGGTCATGGCGATCAGGGAGAACCACCGCCGCCGCCGAACCCGTAACTTCATTTCGCCGAGCCCAGTTGGCATGATCAGATCGATGACTATTGATGTCGGCCCAGCCAGTTGAGCTCTAGACGATGGAGTCGCGCCGGGCGGGTCGCCGCCGCGGTCAGTTGCGTCACGGTCGCGTTCGCCGCCCCGGTCGCGCAGGCCCGACCTTCGGACCCGGGTGTAGTGAGCTACGCGGTTCTGGGCAAGGGCTCGGTGGGCAACATCGTCGGCGCGCCGATGCGCGACGAATCGCTGTTCACCCAGCCGTTCCAGGGGTACTTCGTCGACAACCCGGTGTGCAACAACTGGGCCGACATCGGGCTGCCGGAGGTCTTCGGCGGTCCCGATCTGGCGTCGTTCAACGGTGCCAGCGCGCAGACCTCGCCGACCGATCAGACCCACTTCGTCAAGCAGGCGGTCGGTGTGTTTGCCACCGACGACGCCGCCGGCGCGGCGTTTCACCGCGTCGTCGACCGCACAGTCGGCTGCGCCGGGCAGACCACCGCCATGCACCTGGACAACGGAACCACACAAGTGTGGTCGTTTGACGGCGGTCCGCCGGGCGCTGCCGACGCGGCGTGGAGCAAGCAGGAAGCGGGAACCGACCGTCGATGTTTCACCCAGACCCGCCTGCGGGAAAACGTCGTGCTGCAAGCCAAAGTCTGTCAGTCCGGCAATGGTGGTCCGGCGGTGAACGTGCTGGCCGGCGCCATGCAGAACTCGCTGGGGCAATGAACGGCGGAGAGCAGGCGGGAATATGTCGGTGCCGTCTGGAAGATGGAAGCTTGTGACTATCGTTGGTTAGCCGCGCGCAACCAGCGGGCTCGATCTCTCGGGACCGCTGGGTTTGGCGCCGAAGGGATCGGATAATGGCGTTTGCTGTCGCGTCGCAGTTAGATCCGGCGCGCTTCGCCGACGGCGAGCTGGCAAGCGCGTCGGCCGCGGCGCAGCACATCGCCGACACTTGCTTGTCCGACGGTCCGGTGGGACGGGTCGGCCTGGAGGTCGAGGCGCACTGTTACGACCCCGCTGACCCACTCCGCAGACCGACCTGGGATGAGATCACCGAGATTCTGCAGTCCCTTGCGCCGATGCCGGGCGGCAGCCTGGTCACCGTCGAGCCCGGAGGTGCCGTGGAGCTCTCCGGCCCGCCTGCACACGGCGCAACGTTGGCGATCGAGGCGATCGCCAACGACCAGGCCGTACTGCGGAAAGCGTTTGCGGCCGCCGGTCTGGGTCTGGTACCGCTGGGCGCGGACCCGCTGCGACCGACCGAGCGCATCAACCCCGGAGCGCGTTACCGGGCCATGGAAGCGTTCTTCACCGCCAGCAATACCGGGGCCGCGGGCGCGGCGATGATGACTGCGACCGCGTCGGTCCAGGTCAATCTGGACGCCGGGCCGCAGGCCGGCTGGGCGGACCGAGTCCGGTTGGCGCACGCTCTTGGACCCACCATGGTCGCTATCGCCGCCAACTCGCCGCTGCTGAGCGGGACGTTCTCCGGCTGGCGTTCGACCCGGCAACACGTGTGGAGTCAACTCGACTCGGCGCGGTGTGGACCCATTCTGACCGCGAGCGGGGAGGATCCCGGTACCGACTGGGCGCGCTATGCGCTCAAGGCGCCGGTGATGCTCGTGCACAGCCCCGAGCCGGTGCCGGTCACCCACCGGGTGCCCTTCGCTGATTGGGCCGACGGACGCGAGCTGCTGGGCGGTCGCCGGCCGACTCGCTATGACCTGCAATACCATCTGACCACGCTGTTCCCGCCGGTGCGTCCACGGCAGTGGCTGGAGATCCGCTACCTGGACAGCCTCCCCGACGCGATCTGGCCCGCGGTGGTGTTCACGCTGGCCACCCTGCTCGACGATCCGGCTGCCGCCGACATCGCGGCCGAGGCCGTCGAACCCGTCGCCACCGCCTGGGACACCGCCGCCCGGATCGGGCTCGACGACGCGCGGATCCACACGGCGGCCAACCGGTGTGTGGCGGTCGCCGCCGAGCGCGCGCCTGCCGAGCTCGGCGAGGCGATGCAGCGCCTGGTGGTGGCGGTGGAACGGGGCCGGTGTCCGGCCGACGACTTTTCCGACCGGGTGATCGAAAACGGCATCGCGGCCACGGTGACCCAGCTCGCGCTAGGGGAGCTGTGACCTCACGCGCTGTGACCTCACGCGAAGGGCTGGTCCGTGATCTGACCCGAGCGCGGGAAAGAACGTTGCGGCTAGTTGATTTCGACGACGCCGAGCTCCGCCGCCAGTACGACCCGTTGATGAGTCCGTTGGTATGGGATTTGGCGCACATCGGCCAGCAAGAAGAGCTGTGGCTGTTGCGCGGCGGCGAACCCGACCGTCCGGGGCTACTGCCCGGCGCGGTCGAAAACCTCTACGACGCCTTCGTGCATTCGCGGGCCAGCCGCGCCGACTTGCCGTTGTTGACGCCGGACCAGGCGCGGGCGTACTGCCGGACCGTACGAGCGGCGTCGCTGGATGCCCTCGATCGGTTGCCTGACGAACCGGACCGCAATTTCGTGTTCGGGCTGGTGGTCAGCCACGAGAACCAGCACGACGAAACGATGTTGCAGGCGTTGAATCTGCGCACCGGTCCGGCGCTGCTGCCAGACACCGGCGTCCCGCCGTACGGTCGGTCGGGACTTGCCGCGACGTCGGTGCTGGTGCCCGGTGGGCCGTGCGTCCTGGGCGTCGACGCAACCGACGAGCCGTTCTCGCTGGACAACGAACGCCCGGCCCACGTGGTGGACGTGCCGTCGTTCCGGATCGGACGCGTCCCGGTCACCAATGGTGAATGGCGGCAGTTCATCGACGACGGCGGATACGCCCAACCGCGGTGGTGGACCGCCCGGGGTTGGAAGCATCGCCAGAACGCGGGCCTGACGGCGCCGCAGTTCTGGCACGCCGATGGGCAGACACGCACCCGGTTCGGCCACGTCGAGGACATTCCCGCCGACGAACCGGTCCAGCACGTCAGCTATTTCGAGGCCGAGGCCTACGCGGCGTGGGCCGGTGCCCGGCTGCCCAGCGAACGGGAATGGGAGAAAGCCTGCGCGTGGGACCCGCAGGTGAAAGCTCGCCGTCGCTACCCGTGGGGAGCCGATGAGCCGTCGTCGGCTCGTGCCAATCTCGGCGGCGACGCCCTACGTCCGGCACCGGTCGGCGCCTACCCGGACGGCGCATCCGCTTACGGCGTCGAGCAGATGCTCGGCGATGTCTGGGAGTGGACCAGCTCAGACCTGCAGCCGTGGCCGGGCTTCATCCCGATGGTTTACCAGCGTTATTCCCAGCCGTTCTTCGGCGGTGACTACCGGGTGCTGCGCGGCGGATCCTGGGCAGTCGAGTCGGCGATCCTGCGGCCGAGTTTCCGGAACTGGGACCACCCGTATCGGCGTCAGATCTTCTCCGGTGTCCGGCTGGCGTGGTCCGTCGAAGGTGATGCAGGGGGCGACGCCTGATGTGCCGACACATCGGCTGGCTGGGACACGAAGCCTCGATCTCGTCGCTGGTACTCGACCCGCCGCACGGCCTCCGGGTGCAGTCATATGCCCCGCGGCGACAAAAGCACGGGTTGCTGAACGCCGATGGCTGGGGCGTCGGCTTTTTCGACGGTGCGACCCCACGGCGTTGGCGCAGCGCGTCGCCGTTGTGGGGCGACGTCTCCCTCGAATCGGTGGCACCGGCGCTGCGAAGCCACTGCGTGGTGGCGGCGGTGCGGTCGGCGACGGTCGGCATGCCGATCGAAGCCAGTGCGACCGCGCCGTTCACCGACGGGCAGTGGTTGCTGTCGCACAACGGAGTCGTCGACCGCGACGCGCTGCCGACCGGCTTGTCCGCCGAATCAACCTGCGACAGTGCGATTCTCGCCGCCCTCACATTCCACCGAGGCCTTGACGCGTTAGCGGAGACGATTGTCGAGGTCGGCGCCGCGGACCCGAACGCCCGGCTGAATATCCTGGCGGCGAACGGTTCTCGGCTCCTTGCCACCACCTGGGGAGACACCCTGTCGATCTTGCGTCGCGATGACGGCGTGATACTGGCCAGCGAGCCCTACGACGATCACCCCGATTGGGAAGACATCCCGGACCGCCACCTCGTCGAGGTCGGCGCCGAGCACGTCACGTTCACCGCACTGAATCCTACGAAGGGACACTGATGACCCTGACCCTGTCCAACCACCTGGCCGCCGACTCGGCGTACGAGGCGCTGTGCCGTGACGTGCGCGACGGGTTGCGGAGCACGCCGAAATCGCTGCCGCCCAAGTGGTTCTACGACTCAGTCGGCAGCGACCTCTTCGACCAGATCACCCGGCTGCCCGAGTACTACCCGACGCGTGCCGAGGCGGAGATTTTGCGGGCCCGTGCCGCCGAGATCGCGTCTGTCACCGGTGCCGACACATTGGTCGAGCTGGGCAGCGGGACGTCGGAGAAGACCCGGCTTCTGTTGGATGCACTGCGGCAAGGTGGTGCGCTGCGCAGGTTTGTCCCGTTCGACGTCGACGCCAGTATACTGTCGTCCGCCGCGTCCGCCATTCAGCACGAGTACCCCGGCATCGAAATCGCCGCTGTCTGCGGCGATTTCGAGGAGCACCTGGCCGAAATCCCGGGCGGTGGTCGCCGGCTGTTCGTGTTCTTGGGCTCGACGATAGGAAACCTCGATCCGGGCGCGCGCGCCGAGTTCTTGGCGGCGTTGGCGGGGGTGCTTCAGCCGGGTGACAGCCTGCTGCTGGGCACAGACCTGGTCAAGGACGTCGGTCGGCTCGTCCGGGCTTACGACGACGCCGCCGGGGTGACCGCGCAGTTCAACCGCAATGTGCTGGCGGTCGTCAACAGAGAACTCGACGCCGACTTCGACCTCGACGCCTTCCGGCACGCTGCCACGTGGAACAGCGCAGACGAGCGGATGGAAATGTGGCTGCGGGCCGAACAGGCTCAAAAGGTCTACATCGGCGCGCTGGACCTGGCCGTCGAGTTCGCCGCCGGTGAAATGCTGCTCACCGAGTTGTCCTGCAAATTCCGGCCGGAAGTCGTGGCCGCCGAACTGGCTCGGGCCGGGCTGCGACGCACCCGGTGGTGGACCGACGGCGCCGGGGATTTCGGGTTGTCGCTGTCGGTCAAGTGACCGCAAGCCTGGCCGAAGCATGGCGAGACGCCCGACCGCCGGTCGCCGTGTTGCACCTGGACAGCGCCGCCTGTTCGCGCCAGAGCTTTGCCGTGCTCGATGCCGCAGCACGGCACGCGCGACACGAGGCCGAGGTCGGCGGATACGTCGCGGCCGAGGCGGCCAGACCCGCCCTGGACGCCGGACGCGCGGCCGTCGCCACGCTCACCGGCATGCCCGGCGCCGAGGTGGTGTTCACCACCGGATCGCAGCATGCGCTGGATCTTTTGCTGGCAAGCTGGCCGCCGGGCGGCCGGACGCTCGCCTGCCTACCCGGCGAATACGGGCCCAACCTGGCCCTGATGGCGGCGAACGGCTTCGCGCGCCGGATATTGCCGACGGATGACGAGGGCCGAGTGGCCGTCGACGAGGCAGCGGTCAGCCTGGCCGAAGACCCACCGGAGCTGGTCCACCTGACCGTGGTGGCCAGCCACCGTGGGGTGGTGCAGCCGCTGCAGCAGATGGTGCGGCTGTGCACTGAACTGGGGCTGCCACTCGTCGTCGACGCCGCCCAGGCGCTCGGGCAGGTGGACTGCGCGATGGGCGTCGATGCGGCGTATGCGTCGTCGCGCAAATGGCTGGCCGGCCCGCGCGGGGTCGGCGTTCTTGCCGTCCGCCCGACGTTGATGCAGCGGTTGTGGCCGCGACTGCCGCCGCCCGAATGGGCCGATTCGCTGTCGATTGCCCAACGACTTGAACTTGGCGAAGCCAACGTCGCCGCACGGGTGGGGTTTTCGGTGGCGGTAGCCGAACACGTAGCGACGGGCCCGGCTGCGGTGCGTGCCCGGCTGGTGGAGGTGGGCCGGATCAGCCGGACGGTGCTCGCCGATGTGCATGGCTGGCGCGTCGTCGAGGCGGTCGACGAGCCCAGCGCCATCACGACGTTGGCCCCCGTCGACGGCGCCGACCCGCAAAAAATCCGGGCGTGGTTGTTCGCCGAACGTCGCATCGTGACGACGTACGCCGGGATCGAGCGCGCACCGGGGGAATTGACCGCGCCGGTGCTGCGAATCTCGCCGCACGTGGACACCACCACCGACGACTTGGAGACTTTCGCCGCGGCGCTCACCGACGCCACTGCGGCGGTGTGAGGTTCAGTCGGCCTTGTGTGCGGTGAGTAGATAGGCCGGCAGTTTCATCCGGCCCTTCTCGTCGCGGTCGTGCGCCGGCATCGGAACATCCGATTCCGGCGGTGCCGGCGGGATGTGCGCGTGGATGAACGCTGACCGGATGTCGTCGACGTGCCAGTATTTGCTCACCGCAGCCCGTAACTCGTCCTCGTCGACTTCGTTCGGCTTCTGCTCCCATTCAGCGGGGAACGCGCCTTTGGCGAACACCAGCACGAAGTAACCGGCCCCGTCAGCAGCCGCGCGGTGCACCGAGCGCAGGTAACCGTCGCGGCCCTCGACCGGGAGCGAATGGAACAGCGTGCTGTCGACGACAGTGTTGAAGCGACCGTCGTGACCACCGAATGACGTGATATCGGCCTGTTCGAAGCTGGCGCTGTTCAGTCCGCGCTCCTGGGCGGACTTGGTCGCAGCCGCGACAGCGGTCGGGGTGAGGTCGACACCCAGCACGGTGTAGCCGTCGGCGGCCAGCGCCAACGACAGTTCAGCGAAGCCGCAGCCGGCGTCGAGCACATCGCTGCGAAATTTACCGGCGGCAATCAACGCGGCCAGTTCTGGCTGCGGCTCACCGATATTCCACGGCGGCGGGCCCTCGAACTCGCCTTCCTGGCGGTATGCGTTGTCCCAGTCCATCACCTCATTTGCCATGTGGTCCAACGTACTCGGGGTTGTCCGGGTCATGTCTTGGTGCGCGACCCAATTGCGGCCACACAGCCAGCGTCACGTCGACGGAGAGGCGCTCGCCAATGGCGTAGATAGCAGGCCAGGCGCCGCTGCGCACTGCTCGCGCGAGGTCTTCCACCATCGACGTTTGGACCCCCAATTCGGCCAACCACGCAGACACGGTTGGGGCGATCGCATCAGCTGCCACTCGAACCGTTCGTTGTTCGTGCAGCCGGTCGGCGATCTGATACATCGCCGGCGTTGCCGGTGCCAGTCATGGCCTCGAACGCAGCGACCGGAACTGGAAGCGGTTACCCCATCCGTGGGAGGAGCGAAGAAGCGATGGCAGAATCGAAGCCAGTGCCGAATTCGGTTCGACTAAGACGGTGTTTCATGCTGTGCTCCTCGTTACGGCCCGTGCGTGCGGCTCAGGTGGCTAACAAACGGATGTGTTGGTCAGGCACTGAACCGCGTCGCTGATGCGACGCGCGGTGCGCGAGACCAAACCGGGTAGGCAGGGCGGGCACTTGCTCGACTGCACCAGGGCGGTGAGGGCGCCCGCGCAGGTACCGTTCGGCCACCACACCGGGGCGGACGCGCAGCAGATACCGGCAAAAGCTTCTTGGTGGTCGATCACCGTTGCGTTTAGCTCACCGATGGACTGGCGTAGGCGTCGCCATTCGCCCGGTGTCCAGCAATCGGGCAGTAGCGCTATGTCGGTGCCGCGGTCGGCGGCGTAAAGCACTCGCCCGGTTGCGGTTTGGGCTGTCGACTTGCGGTCGATGGGCGTGGGCATGTAGGCGTGGCCGCGCGGCACGGTGGTGCAGATCACCCGTAGGGCGTCGTCGTGAAGGATCCGCAATGACGCTATTGCGCGTGACCGCGTGGCCAAATCGTGTACCGGCGCTTGGCCGGCCTGTCGTAACAACGGGTCGGGCTGCCACCGTCGCCCGAGGTGTCCCACCCGTGCACCGATGTAGTAACGCTGAGCCACGCGCTGCGCCGCACCGAGAACGACGAGCTGTTCAGCGAGCCGATGCGCCGACGATTTGGCGAGGCCACTGGCACGGGCGAGGTTGGTCAGGCCGAGCCCCGCATGCGCGTGGGCGAGTGCGTCCAGGATGGCAAACGCGCCGTCGAGCACGCCCCGGCCGCCGGCCGTCGCTCCGGCAGACAGCGGGCGACGTGTTCCCTGCGACAGCATGCCGATCACGATCTGCGGTTCATTGTCTAAGCAGTTCGAGGCTGTCGACGCCGATGTCATGGTCACCGTTTTCTCCTCGCTGCGGAACTGTGGTCACGGTGACGCTAAGGCGCAGCTCAGGTTCGTGGCCCGCGTAGTCGACTACTCCAATCGCAACGTTGGAACCCGCCCACCCCTGTCGGTAAAGGTGTCGGCTGCGGAGGCTGACCGACGTGGTGGCAGCGCCGAAGTTGTTGACGTGCAATAGAGCCCGCGGACACGTGTTTGTCGGAACTCCCCCAAGTCGTTCCACCACCGATGGTGCCCGTGGAAGCGGGGCGGAGGTGGGCCGTCGGCTGCGCAACAGGGCGCCAAACTGGGACTGAACACCATGAAAGCTCGGTCGAGCTGGTATTAAGCCGCCGCGTACGTGCCACGGCGAGCCGTTTGGGCCGGACGGCGACGGCCAAATCGTGCGTCGCACATGCCGATCGTCCTAAGCCCCAGACCGCTCCAGCTTTAATAAGTGGACGAGATGGTCGCGGTGATTGATACCAAGCTTGGCGAAGATGCGGTAGAGGTGTCCCTCCACCGTGCGCACCGAGACGACCAGCCGGTCGGCGATCTCACGGTTGGACCAGCCGGCCACGACTAGCATCGCGATCTCGCGTTCACGGTCGCTGATGGGCAGCGGCCGCGCTGCGGCAGCGACTGCCGGTGTCCGTACTTCGCCTTGGCTGGCCAGTGCGTGTGCCCGGGCCGACGAGGCTACTTCCTTACCACGACGGCGTTTGCGCGCGTGTTCGGGCGCTGCCTGGGCCGCCGCATCGGCGGCAAGTGCCACCGCACCCAGTTCAGCGAACCGGTCGGCCGCGGCGTCCAGCAGGTCACCATCGCGGTTGGCCAGGCCGCGAGCATGCTCCGCAATCGCCTCCGCCAACGGTGTGTTCAGTGTCCTGGCGAGCTCCTCTAGCCTTGCGGTGATCGAACGATCGCCGAACCGGACAGCCGTGTGCAGCGCAGACGTCTCCACGGCGTTCATCCCGGATTGTCGCGCGATCTGCGCGGCCCGCACCGCATGTGTCTGCGCCGCCATCGTCTCGCCGACAGATGCCCGCTCCCAGGCCCGGGCCAGCTCGAGTTCCGGCAAGAACACGGCTAGGTGCGGTCCAAAGGCGTCCTCCGAACGCCGCAGCGCCGCGGCGGCCGCCGCACCGTCTCCCCGTGCGCCTTCGGCCTGCGCCCACCAGGCCGCCACCGGCACCGACCAGACCGATGTAAAACCATCCGACATCGCCGACATCGAGTCATGAAACGCCGCGCAGGCAGACGGCAGCGCACCCCGGGCAAGGTGCACGAGTCCACGCATCGCGTGGTCTGCTTCAAGCACACCCGCGGCATGATGCTCCCTGGCCCGCTCGGCAGCCGGATAATCACCGACGGCCGTCCACGCCATGACCTCAGCCAGCCCGATCCTGGGTAACCCTCCCGGTTGGACGAGCGCAGCCGCTTGCAGCCCCGCCTCTGTTACGCGGTGAACGTCGCCAAACCGCCCGGCGAGCGCCAACGCCCAGCACGTCGGCACAGCCGCCCACACCGTCGCCAGCGGCAGATCCGATGCGCACAGGGCCAGGCCGGTCTCGATCGTGGTCGGTATGTCGCCGGAAAAGCACGTAAACAACACCTCGACTGCTGCGACGTAACTGACGATCGCCACGGAGCTGATGCGATCCGTCACGTTGGCCAGTACCTGCCGTGCCTGCTCTACCTGTCCGCAATTAAAGAACAGACTCATGGCGCGCACACAGCCCCATCGCGCCGTCAGCAACTCATCGGCACCATCGGGGTCAAAGTCACCAAGCAGCGCCTCGACCTCGTCGCCGCGTCCCTGCCAACCTATCGCCTCGGCAAGCACGACCGCAGCCGCCAAGCCCCCGCCGCGATCGAACGCGAATCGGGCCAGCTCTTCGACGAGAGCTATGTTCGACATGGTCATCGCGCTCGCCGCCGCATCGATCATCACATCCAGGTCTGGGGCGAGGTCGCTGCGCATCATGAACTGGGCCAGCTGGATCTGGGTGCGCACGTCGGGCAACCTCAAGCGTTGCTCTTCCGCCTGCAGGTGCTTCCGAAGATGTTGTGCCAGCATGCCGTTGAGCTGCCGCGAACGCACCACCCCAGCGCGTTGCATCGCCACTTCACCCAAGAGCGGGTTATACAACCGCGCGACCGTGTGTGATCCATCCGCAACGAACTGGATCACGCCACGGCGCTCAAGGCGTGCCACCGCGTCGGCATCGCAAAGCCCACGCAAGATCTCCCAGTCCAGCGCCTCCGCAGCCGCCAAAACCTCGACCGCCTCCAGCTCCTCCGGCGCAAAGGATCGCAGCCGAAACTCAACCAGATCGTGCAGTTCGCGGTCTGCACGCAGCGCGCCTCGAAGCTGCCAACCGTCTTCGGTGCGCACCAACACACCACTTTCTCGACCGGCGCTCAGCAAGCCGCGCAACAGCAGCGGGCTGCCCGCAGCCCGATGGTGTAACTCGCTGATCAGCCGGGTATCGACGGCACCGCCGAGCACGGCGCGGGCGAGCTCGCCGGTCTGCTCCCGGGTGAACGCTTCGACGTGCAGACTCAGCACCAGCCGCTCTTTCCACAGCGCTGTCACCGCATCGGACACGTAGTCGCCAGACCGAATCGTCACGATCACCCGTGCACTGCCGCTGGCGGCAAGTTGGTACACCAGCGTCGACGACAACGGATCGAGCAACTGGGCATCGTCAACCACGACGACCAGGTTCTCCTCCTGCTCCAGGGCTCTGTGCGCGGCGGCCAACATCGCGGCGGGTGCTTGTGGAGCGTCGACAGTCGCGGAACGATAGAACGCGCCCAACGCCACGGCGGAGCCGGTTTGGGTGCCCAGCACATAGCGCACCGTCAGCCCGCGCGACCTGGCAGTCGCGGCCAGGGCGCGAGCCAGTGTCGATTTGCCGACCCCGCTAAAGCCGACCAACGCGACGCCCCGAAACTCCGCGTCGTCCTCGAGTGCCGCCAACGCCTGACGGACCTCGTCATCGCGGCCCACGAACGGCCAACCCGACCCGTACTCCGCTGGCATCGTCAACCCGCCTGAACGGGCCTTTTAGGGGTTAGATGTGCCCGGGTGTCACCTTTCTCGGGGGCAATCGCGATACCGGCGGTAATCCAAGGACGAAGAGTGCGCCGCAGCATGACGAGCCCCCCTTGCACACAGTTCCAATCGTGGTCCGTACTTTAGCTGAGGCCAGGCTGAGAAACGCCCAATTTTCCGGACAAAGCTTCTGAGGATTATAGCGAGATCCCTTACCCGGCGCTCATTTGGTCGGGTACGCAGATGGCTATCGTGCCTGGGCGATGGCGTGCGGTTTTCAGTGCCGCGCGGCAACGGCCGAGGCGATGACTCGACGGCGTTGTGCAAAAGCTTATTAACTATTTCTCAGGTTTACCCGGCGCACGCGGCAATGCGGAAGTACGCTTCTCCTGTTCGACCAACCGGAAGTTGTATCCGTCCGGTCAGGAGATCCATACGCGGAGGCTCCGATGAAGGCTGGGGCTGTGGCTTGTGGGGGCTGTGGCACCGGACCCATTCGGGCCGGAGCCCGCTTTTGTGATGCCTGTGGGGCTCCGACGACAATCACCCCCGAATCGGCCGAGTACAAGCAGGTCACAGTGCTCGTCGCCGACGTGGCTCGCTCCATGGACATGGCGTCGACCCTGGAGCCGGAACGTTTACGTGAAATCATGGCCGCGGTCTTCGATCGGTCGACAACCGTCGTGCAGCGGTATGGCGGTACCGTCGACAAATTCACTGGCGACGGCATTATGGCGCTGTTCGGGGCGCCGGTTGCGTTAGAGGACCATGCGTTGCGCGGCTGTTTGGCCGCGTTGGGCATTCTGCAGGAGATCAAGGGCCTGGCCGCCGAGGTGGATGCTCGTGACCATGTCAAGCTGCAGCTTCGGGTGGGTTTGGACTCAGGCCAGGTGGTAGCCGGGGGGATCGGTGCAGGCCAGATGGGTTACACCGCGTTCGGTGCCCATGTCGGGATAGCTCAGCGGATGGAGTCCGTGGCGCCGCCAGGCGGGGTGATCGTCAGCGAGTCCACCGCCCGGCTGGTCGAGGACACCGCAGCGCTTGCCGAGCCGCAACTGGTGCACATCGAGGGCTCCGAGGTCGCCATTCCCGCGCGTCAGCTGCTCAAGACGGTCGCCGATCCGGTGCTGACCAGTCGGCGGGAGTGGACCTTGGTTGGACGGCAATGGGAGATGGGCGCCCTGAGTGGCCTGCTGGATGAGTCGATTGCCGGCCGGGGTTGCGTGGTCGGGGTGGTGGGAGCGCCGGGCATCGGCAAAACACGGCTGGCCCGCGAGGTCGCCAGGATCGCGAATGAGTCTGGCGTCGAGGTGTTTTCGACGTTCTGTGAGTCGCACGGTCTCGAGGTTTCGTTTCACGTCGTCGCGCGAATGCTGCGGGCGGCATTCAGGTTGAACCAGCTGGACGCCGCGTCCGCGCGCTCGCTGGTCCGGGCCAGGCTGCCCGCGGCAGAGCCTGACGATGTGGCGCTGCTGGACGACCTGATGGGCATCCGGGACAGCGGCGCCGCGCTGCCCGACATCGAACCGGATGCCCGGCGGCGCCGAGTGGCACAAATGATCAACACCGCATTGTTGGGGCGACAGGCGCCGACGTTGTACGTCATCGAAGACGCGCACTGGATCGACCGGGCCAGCGAGGCGATGTTCGCGGAGTTCTTCTCGGTGATTCCCCGGATTCCAGCGATGGTGCTGGTCACCTACCGACCCGAGTACCACGGCGCGCTGACCCAGACGCCGGGTTCTCACTCGATTTCGCTGTCACCCCTGAGTGCTTCGCAGACCGCGGCGCTCGCGGGCGAGATGCTCGGCCCACATCCTTCGGTGAAAACGCTGGTCAAACAAGTCGCCGAGCGCGCGGTAGGCAACCCGTTCTTCGCCGAGGAGATCGTGCGCGACCTGGTCGGGCGCGGCGTCTTGCACGGAGACTGGAACTGTTATGTGTCCGGTGGAGACGTCACCGAGGTCAGCGTGCCGGCCACCGTTCAGGCCACCATCGCCGCCCGCATCGATCGGCTGGGCCCCCGCGCCAAACACACCCTCAACGCCGCCGCCGTGATCGGTCTTCGGTTCGACAGCGAGACGTTGGTCAGCCTGTTTGAGGACGCGGCTCTGGAGGAGTTGACCGTGGCGGAACTGGTCGATCCTCTGGTGTCCGCGCCGCACAACGAGTTTGCGTTCCGGCATCCGCTGATCCGCACGGTGGCCTATGAGTCACAGCTGACGACCGTTCGCGCCGAATTGCACCGCCGCTTGGCCCGCGTGATCGAGGAGCGCGACCCGGTTTCGCTCGACGAGAACGCCGCGCTGATCGCCACCCACTTAGAGGCCGCAGGTGAGCTACGGGAGGCGTTCAGCTGGCATATGCGGGCAGGGTCGTGGTCGAGATATCGCGATATCGGTGCCGCGCGCGTGAGTTGGCAGCGCGCCCGGCAGGTCGCGGATCGGCTGCCGGCGGCCGACCTGGACGGCATGTCGATGCGGATCGCGCCACGAACCTTGCTGTGCGGCAGCGCCTGGCATATCGGTGGCGGTGTGGCCGACGCCGGTTTCGAGGAGCTTCGCGAGCTCACCGCACGGGCCGGCGACAAGCGGTCGCTGGCCATCGGAATGGCAGGGTGGGTGTGCCTGCTGGCGTTTCGCGGCCGCTACCTCGAGTCGTCGCGACTGGCCTCCGAATGTGTGGATCTCATTGAGTCGGTTGGCGACTCGGCGATGACGGTCGGGCTGCTCTATGGGCCGACGTACGCGAAGTACCAGGCGGGCGAGGTGGTGGAAGGCCTGCGTCTGGCACAGCGTCGCATCGACCTCGCCGCCGGCGACCTCGCCAAGGGCGACCTGATCCTGGGTTCACCGCTGGCGCTGGGGATAGCCGAGCGGGGCGCAGCCAGATGTTGCTTGGGCGTCTCGGGATGGATGCAGGATTTCGACGACGCCATCGCCATGGCTCGCGGGTTCGACGCGACGACTCGGGTGATCGCGAACTGGTTCAAGTACGGCACCATCCCGAACGGGACGTTGTTGGCCGACTCGGCCGCCTGGCAAGACACCGCGGAGGTGCTGCGGGTCGCTGAGCAGTGCGCGGACGATTTCAACTTGGGCCTCGCTCAACTCACCCGTGGCCTAGTGCTGGTCCACGGCGACGACGCGAATCGGGAGGCCGGCCTCGAACTGATGGCCTCAGCCCGGGAAAAGGCCGTGCAGGAACGCTTTACCTTTGTCGCGCTGCCGATCGTTGACACGCAAACCGCGAAAGAGAAGGCCCGGATTGGCGATCTAGACGGCGCCGTCGCCTTGTCGCAGGCGATCGTCGACGATCAGTTCGACACCGGCGAGATGATCTACCGTGGACCCGCTGTCACTGTTCTGGTGGAGTCGCTGTTGCAGCGCGGCGCCGCCGGTGACGTTCACACGGCGCAGCAAGTGATTGACCGGCTGGCCGCGGCGCCAACTGACGCCGGGTTCGTGCTGCACGAGATTCCGCTGCTGCGCCTGCGGGCATTGGTGGCACGGCAAGGTGGCGATCAGACCGGCTACCGCGATTGGGTAGATCGCTATCGCGTCGCGGCGACGGCGTGCGGTTTTCAAGGCCATATGGCCATGGCGGAGGAGATGAGATGACCGTGATCAGCGGCGATCCGCTCACCGGACGCGAGGATGAACTCGACGTCATTCACCGCGCGCTCAACAAAGCCGGCAATTACTCCGGTGTGGTGATCGTCGGTCCCGCCGGCGTGGGCAAGACTCGGCTCGCGCGCGAAGCGCTGCTTCGCGCGGAGGCTGCCGGCGCGCGAAGCAACTGGATCGTTGGCACCGAGTCTGCTCGCGCGCTTCCACTGGGTGCATTCAGCGCGTCGCTGGGCAACCTGATGTCTGATCCGATGCTGGGCGTGCGACGCATCGTTGATTCCTTTGTCGCCCAACAGCGTCGGGGCCGCGTGCTGATCGGTGTTGACGACGCACACCTCCTCGATGGACTGTCCGCACACGTTGTCCATCAACTTGCCCAGTCGGCCGGTGCGCGGCTGGTGGTCACGCTCCGCGCGAATAGCGGTGAGCCCGACGCGGTGACGGCACTGTGGAAAGACGGCCATCTCGCCCGACTGGACCTCCAGCCGTTGTCGGCGGCGGCTACCCGCCGGGTCATCGAGGCCGAGCTTGGCGGACCGGTGGACGCCCGCAGCGCCCAACGATTTTGGAAGCTGACCGGTGGAAACGCGCTGTTCGTGGGGCAGCTGTTGAAGGACCAACTGGCGGCGGGCCGCATACGGCGGCTGGCCGGAGTGTGGATGTGGGACGAGAACGTGGCGGTTTCGTCCAGCATCGGCGACATGGTCGGCCGACAGCTGGGTGGCCTGACGCCGGAGCAAGCGCTTGTGGTCGACACCCTGTCGCTGTGCGAACCGCTCGCGGTCGATGTGCTGTGCGACCTGGTCTGCCGCCAGGATCTCGAGGCTGCCGAACAGATGCACCTGGTGACCGTCGAGCGGACGGGCGACTCGCTGATGGCCCGGCTGGCGCACCCGCTTTTCGGGGAGCTTCGGCGGGCCACCGCGGGCGAGATGTATTTGTCACGTGTCCGTGGGCAACTGGCGCAGCGGCTGGCGAAAGACGCCGATGCTGATGCACCCGCCACCGTGCGGCGGGCACTACTCACCCTGGAGTCCGACCTCGCCCCTGACCCCGACCTCTTCCTTCGGTCGGCACGGTTCGCCATGACCCTGCTCGATCTCAACCTTGCCGACCGATTCGCCAAGGCCGCTGCCGACGCGGACGCACCCGAAGCAGCCGACCTGCGGGCGATGAACCTGTTCCTCCTCGGACGTGGTCACGAAGCCGAGGCCGCCCTGCGGGACCTGACTACCGCCGACCGGCCCGACGGCCATCACTGGGCCACGGTGCGGGCAGCCAATCTGATCTGGATGCTCGGCCGACCCCAGGAAGCGCAGACCATCCTCGATGCCCTATCCGCAGAGCCCGAGTCCTCAGCAGACCGCGCGCGGCGCATCGCGGTCGAAGCCTGTGTGGACGCGGTGATGGCGCGCTGTGAACTTGCCATCGAAAAAGCAAGGGCTGCAATGAAGTCCGCTGAATTGACGGACTTTCACGCGATGATGGCATCGGTGGCGTTGATCATGGCGCAGGGCGCGCTGGGGCGCGTTGAGGACCTCACCCAAGTGGCCGACGAGGCCCTCCACCGTGCGATCACGTCATTTCAGGCGTCGCATATGCGGTTCTGGTTCGGGTCTGTGTTCGCGCGGGCGTGCCGGTTGACCGGCCGCATCGATGAGTGCGTGAATTCTGCCAAACAGATTGCCGACTCGGCGAGCGATATTCCCGGCCTCGCGTATGCGAACCTGACATTCTTGCTGGGCCATGCCGAACTGATAGGAGGCTCCGTCCCCACCGCGCTCCGGCTGTTACATGAAGCGCTGGCGGGCGTCGAAAAACACGGTGTGACAACAGGATTGCGGCCTGCAACCTGCTTCGCGCTGGCGGAGGCGCACGCCAAGCTCGGACAGCCGAACGAGGCGAATGAGGCGCTGAGCGAGGCCCAAAAGTGTGTGCCGACGGACTACCTGTTCATGCAGACTGCGTTGAGTCTGTCGACCGGGTGGGTGCTGGCCGCCGCCGGCTCGCTGACCGATGCGGTCGCGATTGTGCAGGCGGCTGCCACGGATGCGCGCCTGCGAACTCAGCCGACCCACGAGCTGGCCTGCTTGCAGGCGGCGGCTCAGTGGGGCGACGCATCGGGGGCTGCGCGAGTGCGCGAACTCGCCGACACGCTGGCGCTGCCGCTGGCCGATGCCGTTGCCCGGCATATCGAATCGCTGCAAGCGCGCGACGGTGAGGGGCTGCTTGCGGCATCCGCCGACTACCGTGCGATCGGTGATCGCGCCACCGCGGCTGACGCCGCGGCCCAGGCGGCCGTGGCTTTCGGCAACGCCCAGCGGAGCAAACGTGCCATGTATGCCGGAGCGCTGGCGCACGAGTTGGCCGACGTTTGCGGCGGGCTGTGCACTCCGGCTCTGCGGACCCGGGTGGGGGTTCCGTTGACCGGGCGCGAGCGTGAGGTCATCGAACTCGTCATTGCCGGTTTGTCCAATCGCGACATCGCCGACCGGCTCGTCATGTCGGTCCGCACCGTGGAGGGACATGTCTATCGCGCATGCCAGCGGGTGGGAGCGACGTCGCGCGCGGATTTGGCCGAGATTCTGCGCGCGGGTCCGAGCGAACATCGATAGTACGAGGATCGAGTCACCAAACCCGTGTCCCGGCGCGGATGATTGGGTCCGGTCGATAGCGAGGGCCGTTGGAGTATTCGCCTACGCTGTCCGGCCTCATTGCGTGCCGCGAGCCTGGTTTCGCCGGCGTTGCCGGCTGCGATGACGGGCAACGTTCAGGAGTAACGCGATGAAGCTGCAGGCTCGTGCAGTGGTTTTCGGCACGGTGGTAGGTGGTCTGCTGGCCATTGTGCTGCACGTCGCATCGGCGAATCCTCGTCGTCGACATGAAGCGCGACCCGATGATGGATTGGTCACCCCGGTGCGACTGTAGTGGCGAAAACCTGCGTGACCCGCGTCAGCCGACCTCCCAGGTGTGCACGGGTTCGTTGCTGTGCATGTAATCGCAGTACCGGCGCAGCATCTCGGCTAATGCCGCGGGACGGGCCGTCCCGCGTTGCTCCAGCGCCCGCACGGTGGACACCTGCCAGCTCGCGCCGTTTTGACCGGTGCGGGCACGTCCCTCGATGACCCCGAGTAACCGGTCACGCACGTCGGTGGCGACGCCCCACCGATCCAGCCCCTCATAAGCCATCGGCAACAATGTGCCGAGCACCAGTTCCTCGGTGCTGACCGTGTCTGCTCCCGGCCACAACAAGTCGGCTTGCATGCCGCGACGCGCGGCCTCGAGGAAATTATGCTGCGCCGCAGCAAATGTCATCTTGGTCCAGACCGGACGGTCCTCGTCACTCAGCGTGCGCAACATGCCGTAGTAGAACGCCGAGTTGGCCAGCATGTCGACAACGGTCGGGCCGGCCGGCAGCACCCTGTTCTCCACCCTCAGGTGTGGCCGGTCGACGCCTTCAACTTCCATGACGTCGTATACCGGTCGGTTCCATCGGTACACCGTGCCGTTGTGCAGGCGCAGCTCCGGCAAAAGGGGGGTGCGGCCGGCGGCCAGTTCGGCAACCGGATCCTCCTCGGACACCTCCGGCAGCAACGAGGGAAAGTAGCGAACGTTCTCCTCGAACAGATCGAAGATCGATGTGATCCAGCGTTCGCCGAACCACACCCGCGGCCGCACGCCCTGGGTTTTCAACTCGTCGGGCCGGGTGTCGGTGGACTGGGCGAACAGTTCGATGCGGGTTTCAGACCACAGTTGATGACCGTAAAAGAACGGGGAGTTGGCGCCGAGGGCCAGCTGCGGCCCCGCCAGCACCTGGGCGGCATTCCAGTAGTCGGCGAAATCGTCGGGCGACACCTGCAGATGCAACTGCATGCTGGTGCACGCTGATTCCGGAGCGATGGACTCCGAGTCCACAGTGAGCGGCTCCGGTCCGCTGATGTCGATCTGGATGTCTTCGCCGCGGGCATTGAAGATCGAATCGTTGAGCGCAACGTACCGCGACGACTGACTCATCCACCCGTCGGCGAGGTGTTCAGGCATCAGCGTCGGCAGGATCCCGATCATGACGATGTGCGCGCCGCCGGCGCCGGCCTTCGCCTCCGCGGCGTTCAAACTCGCTCGCACTTCGGCTTCCAGTTCCTCACCGGTGCGGCCACCCAGCGGCCGGGGTGGCACGTTGAATTCGATGTTGTATGCACCTAATTCGGTTTGATAGGCCGGGTCGGCGATGGCGGCCAGCACGTCCTGATTCTTCATCGCCGGCTGATAGTCGTCGTCGACCAGGTTGCATTCGATTTCCATGCCGGTGAGCGGACGGTCGAACTCGAAGCTGGACTGCGCGAGCATCGTCTCGAAAACGTCGAGGCACAATTGCACCTTGCGCCGATACTCTTGCCTGTCGACGCGCTCGTAGGTGGTCCGCTTGACGTCTTTGCCCACTACGCGAATGCAACCGCGTCCGCGGCGGCCGCGCAACAGATCGACACAATCAACTGGCGCGGTGTCGAATTGCGATATTGGCGCTCACGTCGCGATCCTAAAACAATCTCAGCCTAGTCTCAGGCATCCCACAGACAGCTCTGAAGGGTCGACAATGAGTACCCGGCTGACTTCATCAGCCCCGACATCAGCCCCGACATCGGCCTCGGCAGTCTCTGAGCGATCGCACCCGAACCGCTTGACGGGGAGGACTTAACCGCCCGCGTAGTCCATGATGGACACCGATCGCGGGAGGAAAACAATTGGCCGAGTTCGTCGCTTCGATCGACCAGGGCACCACCAGCACCCGCTGCATCATCTTCGATCACGACGGCGCCGAGGTGGGTCGCCATCAACTCGAGCATGAGCAGATTCTGCAGCGCGCCGGATGGGTCGAGCACAACCCGATCGAAATCTGGGAGCGCACCACCGCGGTGCTGATGTCGGCGCTCAACGCGACGAATCTCTCTTCGAAAGACGTTGTTGCACTGGGAATCACAAATCAGCGCGAGACGACGCTGGTGTGGAACCGGCATACCGGCCGGCCGTACTACAACGCGATCGTCTGGCAGGACACCCGCACCGATCGCATCGCGTCGGCGCTGGACCGCGACGGCCGAGGCGACGTGATCCGGCATAAAGCAGGCCTACCTCCGGCGACCTATTTCTCCGGCGGCAAGTTGCAATGGATTCTGGATAACGTCGAGGGTGTGCGCGCCGCAGCTGAGCGGGGCGACGCGGTGTTCGGCACGACGGACACCTGGCTGTTGTGGAATCTGACCGGTGGCCCCCGCGGTGGGGTGCACGTCACCGACGTGACCAACGCCAGCAGGACCATGCTGATGGACCTGGAGACATTGGACTGGGACGACGAGCTGTTGTCCTTCTTCGGCATACCGCGCAGAATGCTGCCGTCGATCGCGCCATCCTCGCCGCGGCAACCGTACGGCGTCACGTCGCAGGCGGGACCCCTCGGCGGAGAGGTGCCCATCACCGGGATCCTCGGTGACCAGCATGCGGCTATGGTCGGCCAAGTCTGCCTGAATCCCGGTGAGGCCAAGAACACCTACGGCACCGGAAATTTCCTGTTGCTGAACACCGGTGAACAGATCGTCCGGTCACACAATGGCCTGCTGACTACCGTGTGCTACCAGTTCGGCGACGCTAAACCCGTTTACGCCCTTGAGGGTTCGATCGCCGTTACCGGCTCGGCGGTGCAATGGCTGCGTGACCAGTTGGGCATCATCAGCGGGGCGGCGCAGAGCGAGTCGCTGGCCCGGCAAGTCGACGACAACGGCGGGGTGTACTTCGTGCCGGCGTTTTCGGGTCTCTTCGCGCCGTACTGGCGCTCCGACGCCCGCGGCGCGATCGTGGGACTCTCGCGGTACAACACCAACGCGCATCTGGCCCGCGCCACGTTGGAGTCGATCTGCTACCAGAGCCGTGACGTGGTCGACGCGATGCAAGCCGATTCGGGCGTGCGCCTCGAGGTGCTGAAGGTCGACGGCGGCATCACGGCCAACGAACTGTGTATGCAGATCCAGGCGGATGTGTTGGGTGTCGACGTGGTGCGCCCGGTGGTCGCCGAGACGACAGCGTTGGGTGCGGCCTACGCGGCGGGCCTGGCGGTCGGTTTCTGGACCGGCCCGGACGAGTTACGGACCAACTGGCGGGAAGGCAAGCGGTGGACGCCGAGTTGGAGCAGCGAACAGCGCTCGGCGGGATACGCGGGATGGCGCAAAGCCGTTCAGCGCACGCTGGATTGGGTCGAGGTGTCCTGACATGAAAGCGGGGACCAGAACACCCTGGTCCCCGCCGTCACTGGGTCGATCAGTCGTCTTCGGCGAGGATCGTGTAGATCTCGCGGCGAGCATTGTTGACGATCTGGAGGATGCGCTGCTGCTGCTCGGTGGTAGCGGCGTGGGCAGATTGCGCGACAGCGCCGAATAACTGCCCGACGGCGGCCCGCAGGTTCATATGGGCCGGGTCCGCGCCCTCGGTGATCTCGTCCCACGGTGGGGTCTCAACCTTGTCCGCGGCTTCTCTGCCGGCGTCGGTCAACGTGAAGAGCTTTTTACTGCCTTCGGTCTCCTCGCCGACAATCAGCCCTTCGTCAACCAGAAGTTGCAGGGTCGGGTAGACCGAGCCGGGGCTGGGCCGCCACAGGTCCTGGCTGCGTTCGGCGATCTCCTGGATCATCTCGTAACCGTGCATTGCCCGCTCAGCGAGCAGCACCAGGATGGCGGCACGGACGTCTCCGCGGCGGCCGCGGCGGCTGTGACCGCCGCCGCGTCGTCCACCGCGCGGGCTCGGGCCGGAGCCGAACCCGGGACCGAAGCCGCCGGGACCGAAGCCGCGTCCGAAACCTCGGCCGAAGCCGGGCCCGAACGGCCCGTCGCTTCCGACGTCGTGGCCCTTGACGTAGTCGCGAAACTCGCGGCGGGCTTGTCTGCGTTGTTCGTGTAGGGCGCGGCGCTGCTGAGGCCCGAAGCCGAAGCCCGCTTGCCCCGGTGTGCCCGCAAATGGCCCTCCCACATGGGGGAATGGGTTGTTCATAGGTGTATCTCGTTTCTGGAAAGGCAGCGCCGGATGCGCTACCGATACGACAACGATATATCGGTATGTATCGTTACGCAAGGTTAGATTTGTCGGGCGCTGTCGACCGCGGTTTGCCGGGCGGGGTAGCCGGGTAGCACCTCACTAATGAGGCAGGAGTTCACGTGACACTCAACGAGGGTCTTGAACGCGAGACGCAGTCCGACCCGCCCGGCAGTAGCAAGCGGCGGCTCTGGGTGAATTGGGCGCTCACGCTGCTCACCGTGGTGGCCGCAGCTGTCGTGATGGTGGTCGCGCTGGGCTCCGTGATGAGCACCGCCGCCTGCAGCGACAAGCGATGTCCGAACCTGGGGCCCTCGGGCATCAGCTTCAATGTGCTGTTCTACGGAGCTCCGCTGGTGGCGGCGGTGACGCTGGTTGTGTCCTTCTTCACCGCCCGGCGCCGCTGGGGTTTTGTGATTCCGGTGTCGGCGCTGGCGCTGTTGGTCGCCGATGTCGCCGTCGTCGTTGCGACAGTCGCGCAGTAACGTGCGGGCCCAGGCTTAGTGGGGCTGCGACCACGTTGCCGGCTGCGGCGGCATGCGACGCAACCGCGCGAGTTCTCTGCGGTGCCGCTCGGCGAGTACCGCGGCCAGCACCAGTTGGGGCGGTGTTCCAGGCGGCGGTGGAGGTCCCACGCTGCTGAGCACGTCACCGGCGATCCGATAGGCCATCTGGTCACGCACTTGCGGATCGAGTTGCCTTGCGCGCGAGATGAATTGGCGTGCAACCTCGGCCTGCTCAGCGCTCAGCCCGGCTAACTGCAGCGAGGCGGCCCACCACGCCAGCATCGGCGGCATGGTGGGCGGCGGGCTCAGCTTCGGTCCACGTTCACTGATCACCACCGTGCCGGCGAAGATATCGCCGATCCGTTTGGCCTTTGGCGAGAGCATGCTGCTGAGGACCGCGGGGCTGCCCAACAACATCCAGATCTCAACGACCGACGCCAAAGCGCGAAACAAGGCCTGGCGGAAGCGCTCCGGGCCGCCGTCGTCCGACACGACACGCAGACCCATCACGATTTTCCCGACCGTACGGCCGCGGGTCGCGGTCTCGAACCCCAGCGGGTATCCGACGAACACCAACACGGTGAAGATGATCATGACCGCCCCGGTCACCGCGTCGTCGAATTGGCTCAACGCCGCCGCCCACAGCATCAATGACACCAGGTAGCCGATGAGGATGATGGCGATGTCGATAAGCGCACCGACAGCACGAACCGGCAGCTGGGCGATCCGCACGTCGAGCACTACGGCGTCCCCGGTCACCACCTCCGACATATGTCGAACGCTACCTGGCCGCTAGGTCTGTGACGGCGACCCGCTGCGCTCGGCTGCGCCGAGTTTGCGATCGCCGCTAGGCTCCCAGTGGTGGACGTCGACGCGTTCGTGCTCGCACACCGCGACACCTGGGACCGCCTCGAACGCCTGGTCGAAAAACCGCCGGCGGCTCACCGGCGCAGAGGTCGACGAACTCGTCGAGCTCTACCAGCGGGTGTCGACACACTTGTCGATGCTGCGCTCAGCATCCTCCGATTCGACACTGGTCGGCAGACTTTCGAGCCTGGTGGCACGCGCCCGAGCCGCCGTTACCGGTGCCCACGCCCCGCTGTCCAGAGAGTTCACTCGGTTTTGGACGGTCGCATTTCCGGTGGTGGCCTACCGCGCCTGGCGGTGGTGGCTGGCGACGGCAGTGGTGTTCTTCGCCGTCGTGGCCATCATCGCATTGTGGGTCATCGGCAGTCCAGAAGTGCAGTCCACCATCGGAACGCCAAGTGAGATCGAAGAATTGGTCAACCACGACTTCTCCGCCTACTACAGCGAGCATTCGGCCGCCGCGTTCGGGCTGCACGTCTGGGTGAACAATTCGTGGGTGGCGGCCAAGTGCATCGCTTTCGCCGTCCTCCTGGGCGTGCCGATCCCGTTCGTACTGTTCGCCAACGCCGCCAACCTCGGTGTCGTCGCTGGTTTGATGATCCAAGCGGGCAAGGGTGACGTCATGTTGAGGCTACTGCTCCCGCATGGCCTGCTGGAGTTGACCGCGGTGTTCTTGGCGGGCGCCAGCGCGATGCGACTGGGTTGGTCGGTGATCTCACCGGGGGACCGCCCGCGCGGACAGGTGCTGGCCGAGCAGGGTCGTGCGGTGGTTTCGGTCGCGATGGGCTCGGTTGCGGTGTTGCTGGTCGCGGGCGCCATCGAAGCCCTGGTCACCCCGTCCCCGCTGCCGTCATGGCTGCGGATCGGCATCGGCATCATCGCCGAGACCGGCTTTTTGACGTACATCATGCACTTCGGCAGGCGCGCAGTGCGAGCGGGTGAAACCGGCGACATCGCCGATGCACCCGATGCGGTCCCAACACGGTGAGCTAAAGGCGGCCAGTGGCTTTCATCGCCAGATAACGGTCTGCCAGCGCGGGCGCAAGCTCGGTGGGCGGTTCGTCGATGACCTCCACTCCGCGGTGGCGAAGCCGAGAAGCGATGGCAGCCCGGTCGTTTCGGGATCGCTCGGCCGCGGCCGCGTCATACACCGCGGCCGCATCGGTGCGCCCAGCAGCCAGTTGGTCGACGCGCGGGTCGGCAACCGCGGCGATGATCACCGGGTGCTTGGCCGAGAGCTGGGGGAGTACCGGCAGCAGCCCCTCTTCGAGTGCACTGGAGTTCAGGTCGGTCATCAGCACCACCAGCGCGCGGCGTCGTGTCCGGCGAGCGATAGCCGAAACCATTGCCGTGGAATCGGATTCGATCAGCGCAGGCTTCAGCGGAGCCATCGCTTCGACCAAGCGGCCGAGCAACTCTGTTCGTGATGCACCGAACAGTGCGCCCCGGCTGATCCGGTCGTGGGCGAGGAAGTCGACGTGGTCCCCTGCTCGCGAAGCAAGTGTTGCCAGCAGCAAAGCGGCGTCCATCGACCAATCCAGCCGCGGCCAACCGGCGGGGTCGCAGGCCATCGGGTCGACTCCGACGCGCCCGGCGGCGGTGCGTCCGGTGTCGAGCACGATGACGACCCGACGGTCACGCTCGGGCCGCCACGTCCGGACCACGACGTCGGTGCGACGAGCGGTTGCCCGCCAATCGATTGAGCGCACGTCATCACCGTCCACATACTCGCGCAGCGAGTCGAATTCGGTGCCCTGGCCGCGGGTCAACGTCGGCAACAACCCGTCGATCTCGCGGAGTCTGGCCAACCTCGACGGCAGGTGTTTACGCGACAGGAACGGCGGCAGCACCCGCACCTGGCCGGGCACCGGGCGCGTCTTCTGCCGCCCCGCCAACCCCAGCGGGCCGATCGAGCGCGCAGTCACCGCCGCCGAGCGCTGATCGCCGCGCCGGACCGGTCGTAAGCAGGTGTCGAGCCGTTGGACCTGCCCGGCAACGATAGCGACGGAATGGGTCGATGGTTCGGCTCGCGTACTGGGAGCCCAGGCATCGCGAACCCGTCCACGGAAGCGGCGTCGACCGTCGTTGCGGATCAGCAAACCAAGATTGATCGCCTCGCCAAGCCGAACTGAACCGCCAGGCGAACGGGTGTAATGCAGTTGGGATGGGTTGGCCGCCAACGCGACATCGGCGAGCACCGCGACCGCCAGCAGCGCTACAAGTACCGCGAAAGCTGCTGCTGGCCATGGTGATAGCGCAATCGGCAGAACGCACAACAGTGCGAGCAGGCCGGTGCGCCCGGTCAGGATCACTAGCGAGGCACCGGAACCGACGCCAGGATGCCGTCGAGCACGCCGTCGGTTGTACCGCCTTCCAACTCCGCCTCCGGCCGAAGCAGCACGCGGTGCCGCAGCGTCGGGCGGGCCATCGCCTTCACGTCGTCGGGAGTGACGTAGTTGCGCCCCGACAGCCATGACCACGCGCGCGCCGTGGCCAGCAAGGCCGTTGCGCCGCGGGGCGAAACACCCAGCTGCAGCGCAGGCGAGTGGCGGGTGGCGCCGACGATGTCGACGATGTAGCCGAGCACTTCGTCTGCCACCAGGACCTGATCGACGGCATCACGGCCCGCGGCCAGCTCCTGCGGACCGGCGACCGGCCGGACCGCCGACAGGTCGCGCGGGTCGAAGCCGTGTGCGTGCCGGGTGAGGATGGCAATCTCGGAATCGCGCGACGGCAGCGGCACCGTGAGCTTCAACAGAAACCGATCGAGCTGAGCCTCGGGCAGCTGGTACGTGCCTTCATATTCGATCGGATTCTGAGTCGCCGCGACGATGAACGGTTCAGGTAGCGCCCTGGGCTCGCCGTCGACGCTGACCTGGCGTTCTTCCATCGCCTCCAGCAGGGCGGCCTGCGTCTTCGGCGGCGTGCGGTTGATCTCATCAGCCAGCAGGAGATTGGTGAACACCGGGCCATTCCGGAACACAAACGCCGCGGTCCGGTTGTCGTAGACCAGCGATCCGGTGATGTCGCCGGGCATCAGGTCCGGGGTGAACTGGACACGCTTGAACTCCAATCGCAGAGCCGCGGCCAGGCAGCGGACCAGCAGCGTCTTCGCCACGCCCGGAACCCCTTCGAGCAGAACATGTCCGCGGCATAACAGCGCAATCACCAGCCCGGTGATCACCGCTTCCTGCCCCACCACGGCCTTGCCGATCTCGGTGCGCAATGCGAGCAACGCATGACGAGCCGACTGCGCTGCTGGCGGCTGAGCGGATCTGGGGGGCGGTTGGGTCCTGGGCGGTTGAGTCATAAACGTGCGACCTGCCTTTCGATGTCATCAAGTGCACGGGCAAGCTGTATCAAATCGGCGTCGGTGGCCGGCGGCGGCCCGAACAAGACGTGCCGCGTCGAGTCCGGATCGGATCTGCTGCGGCGAGCAACCGCTGTCACCACCGCCGTTGCCGGCGCGTCCACGGCCAGACCGAGTCTGGGCAGCATTCGCTGTAATGCCGCGGCGCGCAACGCCTGTGCCGCGCGATCGCGGGCGCGCCGCGATCGATACAGCCGACCGCGGCCTTCTACCGTCTCCGACGCGCGAACCACCACGGGTAGATCCTCGGCGACCAGCGGACCGAGCCGACGGCCCTTCCATAACGCGATGAGCATCACCGTCAGCCACAACTGCACGACGATCCAGGTGACGTTGCCGGGAATCAGGTCCAGGATCGTTCCTGAACCCGTCGACTTACCTTCGATGTGCTGCGGCGCGTACCACACCAGACGTGGATGCTGGCCGGTGAGATTCATCGCCAGCGCGGCGTTACCGGCCCGCAGAAGACCACCGTTGGTCATGAAATCGGTGCTGCCGACCGCCGTCACGATGCGTTCGCCGGCACGATAGCGGACCAGCACTCCGCCGTAACAACTGTCGAGCGTTCGATCACCGACAGCCTGGAAGGTGTTGGACGGGCCGAAGTCCACCGATCCTGCTTGATTGGCCTCTCGCAGTGCGCAATCCGGCTCGGCATCCAGCATGCTCGCACCGCCGTTGCGGATACCCGGCGCGAGCGTGGTTCGAGCGTGCGACGTCGGTTCCACCAGCAGCAGGTCAGCCGGGGTGTCGGCCAGCCGTTGGAGCAGCGATTCATCGGTGACGCGCTGGGTCTGGGCGAATAACAACAGCGTTCCGGGCCGTGCGGCATCGACCGCCTCCTCGACGCTGTTGGCGACGACCACGTTGACGCCACGGTCCCGCAGCAGCGCAACCAACGCATGCGCCCCGGTGGACCCGGTCGAGTCGGGGTCCAGCTGCCCACCCGGTCGCGGCGCGGTCAGATACGTAGCGACCGCGGCAACGGCGCAGATGGCTACCAGCGCGACTAGCACCCACCGCCACGACCGTCGTCGCACCGCGGCAGGTGCAAATCCGACGCTCACCGAACCGGCGCCCATGAGTCGCCGGTGGGCTGGTCGAGTGGCCCGGGCTGGCCTGCTGCAGAACGCAATCGAAGATGGTCATCAAGATTCGCGATCAGCTGGTAATCAGCCGGTGTGCCCGGTCGTTGGCCGTAAGTGACGTCGTTGAATGCGCTGGCCGATTGCGACAACTCCGAGGTCAGCTGCGGCAGTCGTTCGGCTGCGCCGGCGGCCAACTCGTTGGCGGTGCGGCCGGGAGAAGGGTCCAAAGTCCCATTCTCCTCCAGGGCACGGGCCACAGCGCGAAGTCGATGGCGAATCGCAGCAGCCCAATTTCCTTCGGCCGCAAACTGTTCCGCCGTAGCGCGATGCTGCGCGGCGGTGAGCTGACCAGCGCCGAACACTTGATAGTCGCTGGCGTGCCGCGTGCGTATGGTGTGTCGCGCGATACGGACGGCCATCACCGCCGCGACGGCCAGCAGGGTGAGCAGCACGCTGACGGTGAACCACCCGCCCGGAAGGGCCGAGCCGTGCTCGAGCAGGCGGTAGAGCAGCTCGTGAACCCATTCGCGGAGTTGCTGTGTCACAGAGGCTTTGGGGTAGATCGGTTTGTCGAGTTCGCGCTGAGCGACCTGGTGCGCGGTATCGCGGTCGATGTCGATGGCGGACATGCTCGGTTTGTCCCTACGCCGGCCGCGTCAGCCACAGGTAGTCGGTGGATCCTGTCGCGGTGGGAGCGCGGGCGGCGCCGGTCTGCAGGACCAGATCGAATGCCTCAGCCCGGATCCGGCGGTCGGTGTAGAGCAACACGATCACGCCGGCGCTGAACGGGGCGGTGATGATTCGGCCGACCGCCGAACCCACGGCTCCCACCGTCGCGCCGAGGAGCTCTGAACCGCTGGGACCGCCGAGCAGGTGGCCGAGGAAGTCGAACGGGGCGGCAACCGCACCCGCGATGAACACGACCACCACCCAGGTCAGCAAACGGATCCCGAGCACACGCCAAAAACCGTTGCGCACCAAAGCAAATGATCGAGTCATCGCATCGATCACCGGCAGCCGCTCCAGCACGATCAGCACCGGCGCGAACGACAGCACCGTGTACAGGTAGACCACCGTCGCACCCGCCACCGTCACCAGCGGCAACCCGATGACAATCGCCGCCGCGGCGTTGCCGGCGGTGGCGATCGCCCCGACGATCAGCCCCACCACACCGGTCAGCAGTATCAGCCCTGCGCACTCCAGCGCCACCAGCCCGAGCAACGCGGGCAGCCGCCCGCGAATCTTGGCCCATGTTTCTCCGGCGCCGATTGTCGAGCCGAACACCGCGCGGCCGGCGACCACCGTCAGCATGCCAGTCAGCAGGGTGCCGGCCAGCCAACCTAGAAAGCCGGTGAGCGCTGCCGACAGCAGCCAGGCGCCCACGTCGCCGCCGGTGAGTTCGTCGGGCGGAGCAGTGCTGAGTCGACTGGACGCCGCCAGCGGTCCGACGGCGGCGATCAACGTCAGGATCTGCGTGATGAGGACGACGAGAGCTGTCAGCCCCAACGTGGCCTTGCGGTTGGCCCGAATATAGACGGCCGCGCCGTTGTAGATGTCGCTGAGGCTCAACGGCCGCAACGGGATGATTCCCGGCGCCAACGTCCTGCGCGCCGCTGGTGGCGGAACGCCATAGCCGGGCTGCGGGGGGTAGGCCGGAGGGTAAGAGGCGTAGCCCGGAGGGTAATTCGGAGGCGGACCAACGTAGCCAGGTGCGGGGTAACCGGACGGCGGGTAAGCCGCTGGTGGATAACCCAGCGGTGGGTATGCGGGTGGACGGTAACCGAGCGGCGGATAACCCCATTCTGGGTACTCCGGGTAACCCGGCGGCGGCGCACTCACCAAGTGGAGCCGCCGTCGTCGTCGATCATAGTTCCCATACTGTCGAGCACCGGGTCATTTCTCAACGTGCCCCCGTGGTTACGGGCCTCGTCGGCGGCCCGTGGCGCGGCGCGTACCGTCGCAACCATGGCTGAACTCAAGTCCCGGCTGCGGGCGGATCTCACCGCCGCGATGAAGGCCAAGGACAAGCTGCGCACCGCGACGCTGCGGATGCTGCTGGCGGCGATCCAGACCGAGGAGGTCTCCGGCAAGGAGGCGCGGGAACTCTCTGACGACGACGTACTCAAGGTGCTGGCCAAGGAGGCCCGGAAGCGCAGCGAGGCAGCAGAGATCTATACCCAGAACGGACGCGGAGAGCTAGCGGCCAACGAGCATGCAGAAGCACGAGTCATCGACGAATATCTGCCGACCCCGCTCACAGACGCAGAAGTGGCCGACGTGGCCGACACCGCAATCGCGCAGGTGGCCGAGGGGTTGGGTGAGCGGCCGGGCGTGAAACAGATGGGCCTGGTGATGAAGGCAGCCACCGCGCTGGCGGCCGGCAAGGCAGATGGCGCGCGCCTGTCCGCCGCGATCAAGGATCGCTTGTAATCCTGCTTACAGAGGTCGTTTGCATCTGTCTTGCACGGGTATTCGAGTCTGATGACCCGATTTGGCTATACCCTGATGACGGAGCAAAACGGCCCTAAAGACCTTGTCCAGTATGCGATTTCGGCTGAGCACCGAGGATTCGACTTCGAGGTCGCTAGCGACCACTATTCGCCGTGGCTGGTATCGCAAGGTCACGCGCCCAACGCATGGCCGGTGCTGGGAGCAGTAGCGCAGGTCACCGAACGGGTCGACCTCTACACCTATGTGACATGCCCGACCATGCGCTATCACCCCGCCGTCGTCGCGCAGCAGGCAGCGACTCTGCAGATTCTCGCCGATGGGCGGTTCACCTTGGGCCTGGGCAGCGGCGAGAACCTCAACGAGCATGTGGTGGGCAGAGGCTGGCCGGCGATCGCTCAACGCCACGACATGCTGCGGGAGGCGATCGACATCATCCGTACTCTGTTGGGCGGCGGCTTGGTCGATTGGCGGGGTGACTACTACCAGGTGGACTCCGCGCGATTGTGGGACTTGCCAGATGTCCCGGTCGGCATCGGAGTGGCGATGGGCGGGCAAAGGGCGATCGACAAATTCGGCGTCCTGGCCGACCATCTGATCGCGGTGGAACCCGACGGAGAGCTGGTGCGCGAGTGGCATTCCGCGCGTCAGGCGAACGGACTGGCCGGTGGCGGTCGCGTTGTCGGGCAGATCCCGATCTGCTGGGACCCCGACCGGGATGCGGCCGTCCAACGCGCCCACGACCAGTTCCGTTGGTTCGCCGGCGGTTGGAATGTCAACGCCGACCTGCCGACCCCGGCCGGCTTCGCCGGCGCGACGCAGTTCGTCCGGCCCGAGGACGTCGCCGAGAGCATTTCCTGCGGCCCCGACCTGGATGCGATCGTCGACGCGGTGCGCCCCTATTGGGAAGCGGGCTTCACTGACGTGGCGTTGGTGCAAATCGGCGGCGAGACCCAGGAATTGTTCCTCAAAGAAGCCGCCGAACCGCTGCTCGCGATGCTCCGGTCGGCCGCCCGCGGGCAGTCCTGACGAATGGTCGAAGGAGAGATTCAGATGTCAAACTCATTGCAAGGCAAGAAGGTAGCGATCCTGGCTGCCGACGGCGTGGAGAAGGTCGAACTCGAGCAGCCGCGCGCGACGCTGAGTGAAAAAGGCGCACAAGTTCAGGTGGTGTCGCTGAAAAGCGGCGAGATACAAGCGCGTAACCACGATCTGGAGCCGGCCGGAACACTCGGGGTCGATCGAACAGTGGCGGATGTGTCCGTGGACGATTTCGACGCGTTGGTACTTCCCGGCGGGACGGTGAATCCGGACAAGCTACGCCTTGATAGCTCGGCGGTCACGTTCGTGCGTGATTTCGTCAATTCCGGTAAGCCGGTCGCTGCCATCTGCCATGGACCGTGGACGCTGGTGGAGGCGGGTGTGGTCGGGGGTCGAACGCTCACTTCGTATCCGAGCATTCGCACCGATTTACGAAATGCCGGAGCCACAGTCGTCGACGAAGAAGTTGTCGTGGATCGAAGTCTGGTCACCAGCCGATCACCGTCTGACCTTCCGGCGTTCTGCGCCGCCATTGTCGAGCAACTCGAGCAAGCGCCGGCACACACCTGAATACTTCGCGGATGATTTCGGTTTCGCCGCGCTGTTTAGGGGGCATGATTTGCTGCAGGCCGTGATCGCCCACGGCGATTATGACTTCGGAAGGCCGACGTGACCATTACTTTCCCCGCCCCGTCGGATTCGCTCGATTTCAACAATGTTTACCCTCCGCAAGACGACTCCATGTTGCTGATCGACACAATGGCGCGGACCGAACTGGCCACGGGGCGAAGGCTGCTGGATCTGTGCACCGGCAGCGGTGTGGTCGCGATCGCGGCAGCGGCGTTGGGGGCGGCCAGTGTGACCGCTTTCGATATTTGCCCGCATGCGGTGCGCTATTCGCGCGCTAATGCAGTCCACGCCGGTGTCGAGATCGACGTTCGCGAAGGATCGTGGAAATGTGCACGGGATTGCGCGCCGTTTGACGTCATTGTCTCCAATCCGCCCTATGTCCCCACACCGCCGGGTGGTGACGTGGAAATGATCCCGCAGTTCGCGGGCCCGGAATGGGCCTGGAATGCGGGTCTGGATGGTCGGATGGTGCTGGATCCGTTGTGCAGTGAGGCATCTTGTTTGTTGGCCAACGGTGGCTCCATGCTGTTGGTGCACTCAGCTCTGGCGGGCGTCGAGCAGTCGCTCGATACCCTGCGGTCCACCGGGTTGAATGCACGTGTCATTTCCTCCCAGTGGGTTGCATTCGGACCGGTGTTGTCGGCGCGGGCCAGTTGGCTGGAAGCCACCGGCCAGATCCAACCTGGCTGTCGGACAGAGGAACTGGTTGTGATCCGGGCGGACAAGCCATGACCGGCCGCACGCGGGTGCAAGTAATACCGAATGGTCCGGTGCTGATATCCGGGCCGGTGCGTATCGAGACGCCAGATGGACATGTCGTCGAATCAGACCGGTTCATGGTGGCTGTCTGCACCTGCCGACGAAGCAAGAACTATCCGATGTGTGACACCAGCCATCGTCGTTGCCGCACTGTGCGCGCTCGCATCGCCGGTGACGATACGCAGCAACCGAATTCAGCCAAGCGGCCGTCGTAACGACGTCTCGCCGGCCTTCCAGGAGGCCATGATGGCGTCGGCAAGCCGATCCTCGACCGCGGCGTGGGCGCGGATCCCGAACACCACGTCGCGCTCCAGGTGAGGTTCCCGCGCGATGAGATCGCCCACCACGTCGATGCGGACCACCTGCTCGTGCACCGCGTCGGCCTCGACGTGCTCGTGGTAGAACGCAACGCATTCCGGCGGGGCGTTCAATCGCTGCAACGCCTCGACCAACCGGCGCGAACCCGGCGGCGACGTGATCTCCGTCGAAGCGAAATGTCCGACGGCCGCTCCGCGGAACTGGCGGTGTAAGCCGAACAGCGACATCAAATTGACCACCGCCAGCGACTCGGCGGGAACAACTTCGAGGTAACCCAGATAGGTGGCATCGAGTCCGGCGGCGGTCAACAGGTCGGCGAAAAGCTGCTGGTGCACTTTTGCGCCATGCCCGGCTCCGTATTCGTCGAATTCGATCGCGACGAACGACGCCTTGGCCTGGCCACTGAGGCGGGGAATCGCCCAGGCGTGCGGGTCACCCTCCTTGAGGTGGTAAAGCGATCGGTGCACGAAGTATTCGCGCATCTGCTGCCACGTTCCGTTATCCCGCAGCCAGTACGAGGGCCCGGTTCCGGTGCCGGATTCGATTGAGAGAGCGCTCATTTCGGCCTCGGCGGTCTGGTCAGGGTCAATGGAGCCGACGTCGCGACGCACTCCGGCCAGAAAGGTGCGTTCCAATTGTCCCCGCAGATGGAGTAATCCGGGATTCCATTCCCAGGTGGGGTCCACTCCGGCGAAACCGCGATAATGCAGTTCGTAACACATGTACAAGGCCAGCTGCAGATCAAATCCGTACGGGTCGGAGTCGTGCACGGTGGCCCCGATGCGGGTCAGTCGATCGCGGGGGGCACGTTCAGTCAGGCTGCGCCGAACGGCCATTGAAAGCGGCCCGTGCGCAGCGGGCAGCTGCGGTTCGACCATCGTTGGTGCGTCAGTCACGTCGTCGTGTACCCGCGAACCCGGACTGGCCAAACGGGCCAGTCGCAACCGGTCAGCTCAACAGACAAGTCCCACAGCCGACGGGCCACCTCGGCGTCGCGGGCCTTCTTACGCGGAATGGTCACCTTCGGCTTGCCCCACTGGTTGAAACGCGGTGCCAGATAGCTGCCGGCCGGCAACTCGGTGCTGACCGCCTGGATGCTGGCTCGCGCACCGGCAGCAGCGCTGTGTGCGGGAAATCGGCGGAAGGTGTGGTCACGTATCCACGGCACCACGCCGGTAGCGTCTCTGGTGATGTCCGTATCCGTCGCCCCGGGATCGGTCACATACGCCCGTTTCCCGCGGCTCGCGAGCTCAAGGTTGAACAGCATGAGAGCCAGCTTGGATTCCCCGTAGGCCGCCCACTTCGAGTACTTGCGGTTGTGCCAGTTCAAGTCGTCCAGGTGGAGGCGGCTCATGGCGTAGGCCGCGCTGACCACCGAGATCACCCGGTCCTTGATCCTGTCGCCGAGCAGGCAGGTCAATGCGAAATGTCCGAGGTAATTGGTGCCCATGTGCGCCTCGAATCCATCCGCCGTCCGTGTCAGCGGCAGACCCAGCACGCCGGCGTTGTTGATCAACACGTCCACGCCATCCACCGAGTCGGCGAACTTTCGCACGCTGGCCAGATCCGCCAGATCGAGGTGGGCGACCGTGACGTCGCCGGCCATTGCGGCGGCGGCCCTTTCGGCTTTCGATATGGTGCGGCAGGCGATCACGACGCTATGACCGGCGGCCGCGAGTGCCGCGGCCGTCGCTTCGCCGACGCCGCTGTTGCCGCCCGTGACAATCACTCTCACCCGGCGATCATCCATTGTTTCTGACAGTTAGGCAGTGGATCTGGGCGAAGCGACGGATGTCAGGCAGATATGGATCGGTCTCCTCGTCCGCTACCACCTACTGGTACTTCGCAGACAAGGACGACGTCCTGATCGCCGTGCCCGACGCGGTCATGGCCGACATCTGGCCGCAGTATCAGGACGTGGCGAACGAGCCGATCCCGGCTCGGCTGCTGTGGGTGGTCCGTCAGCTACACCAGATGAGCCGGCTGGTGACGACTGTGCATGCCCGCGTTGAACACTCGACCGCCGTCGCCGAGTGGCACCGGAACTTCCATCTGCTCACTGGCGGCTTGTTCCGCGTCGAACTAAAGAACGCCGGAGTCGCCACTTTGACCGTGGAAGCTGAGGTGATGATCGGCATCTTCACCATCGAAGGACTGCTCATGCACCCCATGAGCGATGAGGAACAGCGCACCATCTGCCACGCCCTTGCCGAACGCTGGAGCCCCGGCCGTGTACGCCGGCCGGTGGAGATAGAAAAAGACCCGACCGAAATCACCAGCCAGGGCCTCGCACTTGAACGACGCGAGTCGGGGTGGCGGGATTCGAACCCACGGCCTCTTCGTCCCGAACGCTGATTCGATGTAGCAGGACTAGCCAGTCAGTGCCATTGAGCTGCACAGACGTGATTGTCAGTGATGTCTACTGCCCCCTCGTATTGATCCGTTCGCTGCCTGCTCGCTGCCAATCGACCATCTCAACCGCAGGCACGGGCCAGCGCTCGACTCGCTCGATCATGCAAGTGAGAACGCCTGTAGGTTACCGACGAGCGCTCCGCGCGTCGGCGGCGAAGGTGAGGACGATGGGCGCCAGGAAGCGGTGGAATGCGCCGACGACTGCCCATACCGTCGGGGCGAGCCTTCCGGGTCTTGTGTATCGGAAGTAGGTGGTCAAGTGGATCCTGGTATCCCCAACCTCCCAGAACAGATGGCCGTGAAACAGAGGGCCTGAGGACTCGAGGTGCATCGCCGAGTGCTGGGACTCCACGATCCGCCAGCCCATGATGTGGGCTTCGGAGGGGATCGGTGCGAGTTTGAGTCTGAGGAACATACGCCAAGTCAGCGGCATGATTCTGCGCAGGAGCCACGGGGCTCCTTCAAGGCCTGCGCGAGCCCATTCCTCGGCAGAGCGATTGTCACCTCTGGGTCTTTGGAGGTCTACGGAGTCCGCATAGTCCGACGCGCCGTCGTGGAATACGGGCTGGTCGTTCAACGAGATTCGACGCGCACTTTTGCTGTTCATCGCTGGTCCAGTTTCTTCATCTGTTCAGAGGGCGTGAACTCGGTGTCCTGATGGCGGTGGAGTTGGTTGGGTCCGTTGCGGGGTCGCGGTGGTGCGCCGGAAGCGGTCCGCGCCTCAGTGGGGCAGGAGGGCGAGTGATTCGTTGGCGACGATGGCGTCTGATGAGCGGGCGAGCATTTCGACGAGGAGCTGTCTGCCGCGGTCGTCGGTTTGCTCGTACTGCATGAAGGCGGCGCCGGTGATGATCAGGTTGAACGCGAGCGCGAGGCGGTATTGCGTCCATGCGCGTTCGAAGTCGTAGTCGGCTACGCCTGCCTTTTGCAGGGCAGTGTGGTATCGGCGTACGAGTGCTTGGTCGTGACCTCGTCGCACGTCCGCTGGGACGCTTCCTGCGATCAAGTACGCGACGTCCAGGATGCCGGCGTGTTGGGCGACTGTTTGGAAGTCGATCATTACGAGCCCGCCCTCAGGGGTCAGGAAGAGATTGTCGGCGCGAAGTTCGCCGTGGACGATCGTGCGCGGGGTGGCGAGGTGGTGGACGAAGAACGGGATCAGATCGGGTAACCGGTCGCCGTAGGTCTTGACCTCGTCGGCGACGACGGGCAGGTCGCGCGCGGACTTCCAGGCCATCGCGAACACCTGGCTGAACTGCCCATGGACGGCGGCGGCGGCGGCGCTGTCGAGCCGCGGGAACCTGTCGGCGAGTATGTCGAGGCGTGGATGTTCCCATGACCAGGCGTGGAATGTGGCGAGCGCTTCGACGGCAGTCGCGGCTTGCTGCAGGCTGAGGCCCTTGAGTTGGTCGGCTGGCTCGAGGGAGGAGAGGTCTTCGAGCATGAGGACGAAGTCGGTGCTGTCGTCGGCTTGCTCGACGATGTAGGGCTCGGGCACGCGGACGGGTTGGGCGTTGGCGATCTCGTTGTAGAACGTCAATTCGCGGGTGTAGGCGCCGATGCCGTCCAGCAGTTGGCGAACGGCACCGCCGACAGGGAGTTTCACGACGGCGCTCGGCGGTGTGCCGTCGGGACCGTCGAGCTCGAGCCTGTACATGACGGTGCTGAACGCCGTGCCGGTCGACAGCGGCGTAAAGGACGTGACCGTGACTTGTTCGGCGTTGTCGGCGATGCGGCCGGATCGGCGCAGTGCGCTGGTCAGCCATTGGCCGTCCACCGCGTCGATCGTTTGTGGGAGTGTCATCAACCAGCCTTCCGATTAGGTGCAGGCGCGTAGAGGGTGGACCAGACGAGACTCGTCGCCGCGTCGACCTGGAGCCACAGTTCCTCGTCAGAGGCGTCGTGCGGGATCTGTGTGGGCGGTCGCTCGATCAGGCAGATCAGCGACTCCGCCGTTTCGCGCGCGAGCAGGTCGGCGTTGATGTCGCCGGACCGTTGGCCGGCTTCGATGTGAGCGGTCAGCGCGTCGCAGTGGATGGCGAAGGCGTCTGCATAGGCATCGCGTAGGTCGGCGTCGTAGAGCGCTACCTCGTGCATCGCGGTGAGCAGCGTCATCCGGTCGCGGTAGGCGGAGAAGATCTCGTCGAGCGCGGCGCGCAGCGTTGCGCGGTCAAGGCCTGGATCGGCGGCGTACCAGCGATCGCAGACCTCGACGAGGGTCACGCGCGTGTCGCCGAGCCATTTCTGGAGCAAGTCGAGCTTGTCGCGGAAGTGGCGGTAGAAGCCGGCGCGGGAGATACCGGCTCGCGCCGCGAGCTCCTCGACCTTGATCGCCGAGTAGCTGGTGCCTTCCTCGAGCATCTCCTGGACCGCGGCGAGCAGCACGCCGCGCGCCGTCTCGCGACGCTCGGTGCGGCTGCGGGCGGACCGAACGAGCGAGTTCACGCGGGGACCGCCTCTGCGGCGTAGGCGGCCCAGATCAGGTCGTTGAGTGCGCGCAGGCGCCGCTCGAGGACCTCGCCGTCGGCGGTCGGCAACACCACCTGAAATGCGCGTTCAAGGGTCCAGGTGAGCCACAGCGCGACCCTGTCAACGTCGACGCCAGGGCCCACGGTGCCGGCAGCCTGTCCGGCACGGAGGTGGTCGGCGGTTGCCGCGATGACGCCGCTGGTCAATCGGTCGAACTCGGCCTTCATCTTCGCGTCGTAAATCCGCGCCTCGGTGATCGCTCTCATCAGCGGGCCGTGTAGGCGGTAGGCGTCGTACATGGTGCTCAGCGCGGCATGGGTCTGCTCGCGCGTCGCGCCGCCCGGCAGCGCCCACCACGAATCCCTACGGCTGACCAGCTCGGACATCGTTTGTGCCGCGAGCCGTCGCAGCAGCGCATCTTTGTCGGCGAAGTACGCGTAGAAGGTCGACTTCGCCATCCCGCCCTCACGGACCACCGCATCGATCGGGATCTCGGCGTAGCTGGTGCCTTCGGCGAGCAATCGCTCGACGCCTGCTCGCAGGCGATCGACCATCTCAGGCTTCGGCAAAACTCCGTGTCTACACATCGAGATCGATTCTAGGTTAGCATCAGCGCCATGAGCAACTTCGTCCTCGACGGCCTGCTGCCATCAGACGACCTTCCGCACCGTTTGGTGGACGCGCCACACTGGTCGGAGAACTACCTCAGCGTCGCCGCGTTCCCCGACGCGGGAGCCGGCCACTGGCTGCATCTCGGACGCACGCCGTGGGACCCGCACCTGTGGCAGGAGATGTTCTGCTTCGCTCTGCCCGAGGACCGCTACCTCGTGTCGAGGGCAACGGCCTGCACATCCGACGTCGACGGTCCCCGGGCAGCCGGCCTGTCCTACCGCTGCGTGGAGCCGTTCCGGCGGTGGACCAAAACGTTTCGCGGTGGCGCACGGCTGATGACCGGTGCGGGGCTGCGCGCCGGCCCGATGACGGAAGGGCCGTTGGTGGGCGTCGATCTCGAGCTCGAATGGAACGCCGTCGGGCCGGCGTTCACGATGGACACGAGCCACCAGAGCTGGACGGATGCTCACTACGAGCAGTACTGCGAGATCACCGGCCGGATCGCCGTCGACGGCACCGAGCTCCCGCTGGCCGGCCGAGGGCTCCGCGACCACTCATGGGGGCCACGCGACTTCTCGCCGATCGGTCGCCACTGCTGGATCCACGCCCGCTGGCCCGACGGCCGCGCGTTCATGATCTTCCATCTCATCTCGGCCGACCAGAGCCACACGCTCTCGCACGTCGCCGTCGATCTCGGCGACGGGATGCAGCCAGCGCGCTTCGCCGGCGACGCACCGCTCGTCGATGACCTCGACGGCACCCTTCGCGCGTTCCGCCTCGAGCTCGAAACCGAGGCCGGGCACCCGGTCGTTATTGACGGCAACATCACACAGGCCTTGACGCTGTCGATGATCGGCACCAACGAGCTCGCGATCGGCGCCTGCCCGGACGCGAGCCACTGGCTTGTAGAGGCCCAGACGACCTTCACGTGGGACGACGCGATCTCCCACGGGCTGACCGAACGCACCGTCGATAGAAGGAGAACCGCATGACACGCCTGATCGAGTTCGGCTACCCCTTTGACAACCACCGCACGACGCCGCCGGAAGTGCTTGGACCGTTCACCGACGGCCTGATGGCGAGCGGGATCGAGTACCTCTGGCTCTGGGACGAGTTGTCGGGATGGTTTCCGCGCGAACTCTGGACAACCGAGTACACCCCGGCCGCCGAGTTCATCGACTGCGACTCCACAACCGACCCCTTCATCCAGGCCGCCCTCGCGCTGGGACACAACCCCCACGCGGGGGTGCGTCTCTCAACCGACGCGGTGCGTGCGGCCCCTGCCGAGCTGCTCCGTCGCATGCTCACCCTCGCGAACGCGACCACCGGCCCGGTCACGCTCGCGCTCGGCGCAGGAGAGCTCCGCCAAGCCAAGCCGTTCGGCTACAAGCGCACCGAGGGCCTCAAACGTCTCGAGGACGTGTTCTGCCTGATGCGCCGGCTCATCGACGAGGAAACGCCGTTCACCCAGGAGACCAACTTCTGGCATTACAAGAACGCCTTCATCGGCAACACGCTCCCTCCACGCATGCCCGAGATCTGGGCACTGGGCGGCGGCCCGATCCTGCTCGACATCGCCGCCCGCTACGCCGACGGCTTCGAGGTCGCATCCCCCCAGTCCATCCAAACCCCGGAGCAAGCCGCCGAGATCGTTACCCAGATGCGCCAGAAGGTCGAAGGATACGGCCGTGATCCCGACGCCTTCGGCTTCGGCCTCTGGAGCACCTGCATCTGCCACGACGACCCCGAGGTCATCGAGCAGGTTCTCGCCAACCCGATCATCACCTACTTCTCCGGACAGTTCGGACGGCTCGCCTCCGAACAGTGGACGGCCGAGGGCATCCAGCCCGTGATGCCAGAAGGCTGGCACTACGCGATGAAATGGGCACCCTTCGAACAGACCAGCGACGAAGTCTGGCGAATCGTCTCCCAGACGAGCCCCGAGATGGTCCGCAAATCGTTCCACATCGGAACGCCCGCCGAAATCGCCGCCCTTGATCGCGAGTTCGCCGAAGCCGGCATCACCTTCTTCGGACACCTCGACATGACGCCGCTCGTACTCGGCCCAGCCGACGGCGAGGCCAGCATCCGCCGCGCAAGCCAAGTCGCCACACTCACCCGCGCGGCAGCGAGCACCAAAGCAGCAGTCGCCGCAACGAGTTAGGAGAAAGGTATATGGATAAGAGCGGTCAGCGCTTGGCCCTGTACTGCGGGTTGGCGTTTCCCGTGGTGTTCTTCGGCGGGTTCCTGATAGCCGGGCTGTTCCCGCTACCCAGCCCAAACGAGAGCCTCGAGGCTCTGCAGAGCTTCTACAGCCATCCGACTCGGATGCGGTTCGGGTGCTTCATCATGATCGCCTCGGCGCCGCTCCAGGCGCCGCTGGCCGGCCTGATCGGCGTGCACATGCGCAGGATCGAGGGAAAGCACTCGGTGCTCGCCTACACCGAGATGCTCCTCGGTGGCGTTGCCGTGATGGCTGTGCTGATGCCGGTGATGTTCTTCATTAACCTGGCGTTCCGGCAGTCGTTCGACGTCCACACGGTGGAGATGTTCCACGATCAGGCGTGGCTGATCTTCGTCGGCATGTGGTCGGGCGCGACGATGCAGAACATCTGCATAGGACTCGCGGTGCTGCTCGACAAGCGTGAGCGGCCGATCATTCCCCGTTGGTACGGCTACTTCAACATCTGGGTCGGAACGCTGTTCATCCCCGGCGGCCTGATCTACTTCTTCAAGTCCGGGCCATTCGCCTGGAACGGGGCGTTCGCGTTCTGGCTTCCAGCCTCGGTCTTCGGCGTCTGGTTCTTCGTCACCTACGTCGTCTTCCGCAAGGTCATCGCCGAGCAGCCCGACGCCGAACCGGCCGTCACCCCCGCCGCGGTCGCCTGACCGTTCCGTCCGCTGCACTCCGGGGGAAGCTCATGTGGCACTAGGACATTGCCACAACAATGCACCTGTACGTTCGGCGAACTGAGGACCACGACGCGATCCGTGATCTGCTCGACGGGTGATGTTGATCTATCGGAATTCCGCCTTTCGCTGCCTACCTGGAACGCAGAGCGCGCTGACCGGGCAGAGAAGCAAGACCGCCCCTGACCTTAGATGCAGGTCAGGGGGTTTCACCGCTACCACGCGGTCGGGGTGGCGGGATTTGAACCCACGGCCTCTTCGTCCCGAACGAAGCGCGCTACCAAGCTGCGCCACACCCCGCTTGAAGCCACGACAGCGTATCGCACCGCATCGGTGATCCACGAAAGCGCATGTCAGCACCGCCCGCGCCAGCAGGGCTTGTCCGTGCCACGCAGATCACAATCCGCCCCGATGAAGGATTCGCGCCATACTCCGGCGTGGAATAACCGGGACGGCGGAACCTTTAAATACACTAAATAGCGCGCTA
>CAWIAC010000006.1:0-48810 GCA_963833935.1 uncultured Actinomycetota bacterium
GCACAACGGCCACTTCGACTTCCCGGGCGGCGGCAGCAACGACTGGGGATCGTGGAGCGGCCAGCTGGGTGCGATGTCCGGCGACATCGTCGGGGCCATCCGCTAGACCCGCCGGAGCGTCAACCGGACGGGGCGCCGCCGACCGGTACCGTAGGGGGGTCCAGCAGCAGTCACGGTCGCTTCCTGCCCAGCCGCCGACTGTGGAACCGACCGATTCTGCCAGCAGGAGACCATGGCTGTGAATTCCCGGCGGAAACGCCGTCGCCGCATCCTGGCGTTGATCGCCGCCGCCGCCACGGCGCTGGTGGTGGGACTGATCATCTTCGCGGTGGTCGTCGTTCTGCGGCAACGGGAAAGCCCGCCGAGTGCGGTGCCGCCCAGCATCGTGCCGCCGACCAGCAGCGCGGCCTACCCGCACAAGCCGCGACCGGCCTCGCAAGACTCCAGCTGCCCCGACGTGCAGCTGATCGCGGTTCCCGGTACCTGGGAGTCGTCGCTGCAGGACGATCCGCTCAATCCGGTCCAGTTTCCAAAAGCCCTGCTGCTCAACGTCACCCGGCCGATCACCGCGCAGTTCAACTCGAGTCGGGTCGAGGCGTACACCGTTCCCTACACCGCTCAGTTCCACAACCCGCTGAGCGGTGACCAGCAGATTTCCTACGACAACAGCCGTGCCGAAGGAACCCGCGCGGCGGTCAAAGCGATGACCGACATGAACACCAAGTGCCCGTTGACCAGCTATGTGCTGGTGGGTTTTTCGCAGGGGGCGGTGATCGCCGGCGATATCGCCAGCGATGTCGGCAATGGCCGCGGACCGGTCGACGACGACCTGCTGCTCGGTGCGACGCTGATCGCCGATGGCCGCCGCCAGCAGGGGATCGGCCAGGACATCGGGCCCAATCCGCCAGGCGAGGGCGCCGAGATCACCCTGCACGAGATACCGGTCCTCGCCGGCCTCGGCTTGACGATGACCGGCGCGCGGCCGGGCGGTTTCGGAGAGCTCAACGGCAAGGTCAACGAGATCTGCGGGCCGGGCGACCTGATCTGCTCCGCTCCGCCGGAGGCGTTCAGCCTCGCCAACCTGCCCAGGACCCTGGACATCCTGGCCGGTGGCGCCGGCCAGCCGGTGCACGCGCTCTATGCCACCACCCAGTTCTGGAGTCTGGACGGTCAGCCGGCGACCGAGTGGGCCTTGAATTGGGCGCACAATGCGATCGAAAACGCGCCTCATCCCAAACATGGGTGATCGGACGAGTTCCTTCGGCCCCGCATCATCGGTAACGATTAGGACAAGCGGTACCTTCGGATTTGGTTCGCGGCGCACTGGCCCCTAAGATTAAGAGAAATTTAAGAACAGCTGTGTCGGCCACCGCGTCGATGCGTTGCGGATCGCCGGGCGCGCTTCTGTAGCATCTGTGAGGTTTGCCGTTCGCGACAGCCTGCGCAGTCGAAACTCGCGGTGCCCGATTGGCCGACCCACGTCTGACGTAGGCGTCGGCCAGCCCGCACGACTGCGGCCGACTGAGAACAGTAGTTCTGACAGGAGAGAATGGCATGGCGTACCACAACCCGTTCATCGTGAACGGCAAGATCAGGTTCCCGGACAACACCGACCTGGTCCGTCACGTCGAAAAGTGGGCGAAGGTGCGCGGCGACCGGCTGGCGTATCGCTTCCTGGACTTCTCCACCGAACGCGATGGTGTCGCCAAAGACATTTCATGGGCCGAATTCGGTTCCCGCAACCGTGCGGTGGGGGCCCGGCTGCAGCAGGTCACCCAGCCCGGTGACCGCGTCGCCATCCTGTGCCCGCAGAGCCTGGACTACCTGGTCGCGTTCTTCGGTACCCTCTACGCCGCCCGGATCGCAGTGCCGCTGTTCGATCCGGCCGAGCCGGGCCACGTCGGCCGGCTACACGCGGTGCTCGACGACTGCACCCCGGCGGCGATCCTGACCACCAGCGCCTCCGCCGAGGGGGTCCGCAAGTTCTTCCGCAGCAGGCCGGCCAACCAGCGGCCACGCGTCATCGCCGTGGACGCGGTGCCCAACGAGGTCGCCGCCACCTGGGAACCCGTGCTGGCCAACCCGGACACCGTCGCGTATCTGCAGTACACCTCCGGCTCTACCCGCACCCCGACGGGTGTCGAGATCACCCACTTGAACCTGCCCACCAATGTGGTCCAGGTGATCGACGCCCTCGAGGGTGAGGAAGGCGACCGCGGTGTCAGCTGGCTGCCGTTCTTCCACGACATGGGCCTGATCACCACCTTGTTGTCGACAGTGGTCGGCTACAGCTTCACCTTCATGACGCCCGCCGCCTTCGTGCGCCGGCCCAGCCGGTGGATTCGCGAGCTCGCGCGTAAGGAGGGCGAGACCGGCCAGACCCTGTCCGCTGCCCCGAACTTCGCCTTCGAACACGCGGCGCTGCGGGGCTTGCCCAAAGAGGGGGAGCCTCCGCTGGACCTGAGCAATGTCAAGGCGATCCTCAATGGCAGCGAGCCGGTGTCGGCGGCATCGATACGCAAGTTCAACGAGGCGTTTGCGCCGTACGGATTCCGGGAGACGGCGATCAAGCCGTCCTACGGTTTGGCCGAGGCCACCCTGTTCGTCTCGACTACCCCGATGGACGAAGCCCCCACGATCATTCACGTCGATCGCGAGGCGCTGAACAACAGGCGGTTCGTCGAGGTGGCCGCCGACGCGCCCAGCGCCGTCGCGCAGGCCTCCGCCGGCAAGATCGGTGTCGACGAGTGGGCGGTCATCGTCGACGCCGAAACCGCCTCCGAACTGCCTGATGGGCAGATCGGTGAAGTCTGGCTGCATGGCAACAACATGGGTGCCGGTTACTGGAACCGGAAAGAAGAGACGACCGAGACGTTCAAGAACATCCTCAAGTCGCGCACCAACCCGTCACGCGCTGACGGTGCTCCCGACGAGGGGACGTGGGTGCGCACCGGTGACTACGGCACCTACCACCACGATCACCTCTACATCACCGGCCGGGTCAAGGATCTGGTCATCGTCGACGGCCGCAACCACTATCCGCAGGATCTGGAGTACTCGGCGCAGGAAGCCAGCCGAGCGCTGCGCACGGGCTACGTGGCCGCCTTCTCGGTGCCGACCAACCAGCTGCCCGCCGAAGTGTTCGACAACGCCCACGCCGGGCTCAAATACGACCCGGAAGACACCTCCGAGCAATTGGTGATCGTCGGTGAGCGCGCCCCCGGCGCCCACAAGATGGACTACCAGCCGATCGCCGATGACATCCGGACGGCGATCGCGGTTCGGCACGGGGTGACGGTGCGCGACGTGCTGCTGGTGCAGGCCGGCTCGGTGCCCCGGACCTCCAGCGGCAAGATCGGCCGCCGCGCCTGCCGCGCCGCCTACATCGACGGCAGCCTGCGCAGCGGCGCCGCGGCACCGAATTCCTTCCCAGACCAGGCCGACTGACCGCCGACATGACTGACACAGACCACGATTCCCAACCATCGGCCGCCGGCGACGATGCCGAGCGCAGCGATGAGGTGGGGGCACCTCCCGCTAGCGGGGGAGAGCGGCGCATGACCGCCGCGGAGAACGCAGCTGAGCCCGTCAGCAACGCTGCGCGCACCGACATGACCATCGCCGAGGTTCGGCAGTGGCTGCGCAACTGGGTCGCGGAGGCTACTGGGCGGTCGCCAGACGCGATCGACGAGGTCACGCCGATGGTGGAACTGGGTCTGTCGTCGCGCGACGCGGTGGCGATGGCCGCCGACATCGAGGACCGCACCGGAGTGACGGTGTCGATCGCGGCCGCCTTCGAGCACCCGACGATCGAATCGCTGGCCACCTGGATCGTCGAGGGCGATCCCGAGCTCGACCACGGCGACGACGACACCGACTGGACGCGTAGCGGGCCGATCGAGCGGGTCGACATCGCCGTGGTGGGCCTGGCCACCCGGTTCCCCGGCGACTTGAACAGCCCCGAAGAGACCTGGCAGGCGCTGCTGGAGGGCCGCGACGCGATCACCGATCTGCCCGAGGGTCGCTGGTCGGAGTTCATGGACGAGCCGCGGCTGGCCGAGCTGATCACCAAGGCCCGCACCCGCGGCGGTTACCTCTCAGACATCAAGGGCTTCGACTCCGAGTTCTTCGCGCTGTCGAAGACCGAGGCCGACAACATCGATCCGCAGCAGCGGATGGCGCTGGAGCTGACCTGGGAGGCGCTCGAGGACGCGCGCATCCCCGCGTCGAGTCTGCGCGGTGCGGCCGTTGGCGTATTCGTCGGCACCTCCGTCGCCGACTACCAGTTCCTGGCGATGTCCGACCCGACGGTGGCCCACCCGTACGCGATCACCGGGACTGCGAGTTCGATTGTCGCCAACCGGGTTTCCTACTTCTACGACTTCCACGGGCCGTCCGTCGCGGTGGATACCGCCTGCTCGAGCTCGCTGGTCGCGACCCATCAGGCCGTGCAGGCGCTGCGCAGCGGTGAGTGCGACGTGGCCCTCGCCGGTGGTGTCAACGCACTGGTCACCCCGGTGGTGACGCTTGGCTTCGACGAGATCGGCCAGGTGCTGTCGCCGGACGGCCGGATCAAGTCGTTCTCGTCGGACGCCGACGGATACACCCGCTCCGAGGGCGGCGGCCTGCTGGTGCTCAAGCGCGTCGACGACGCCCGACGTGACGGCGACCAGATCCTCGCCGTGATCGCCGGCAGCGCGGTCAACCACGACGGCCGGTCCAACGGCCTGATCGCACCCAACCCGGATGCGCAGGCCGAGGTGCTGCGCCGGGCCTACAAGGACGCCGGCATCAACCCGCGCACGGTCGACTACATCGAGGCGCACGGCACCGGAACCGTGCTGGGCGATCCGATCGAGGCCCAGGCACTGGGCCGCGTCATCGGCCGCGGCCGTCCCGCCGACAAGCCGGCCCTGCTGGGCGCGGTGAAAACCAATATCGGCCACCTGGAGTCGGCGGCCGGTGCGGCCAGCCTGTCCAAGATGGTGCTGGCCCTGCAGCACAACAAGCTGCCGCCGTCGATCAACTACGCCGGGCCCAACCCCTATATCGACTTCGACGCAGCGCATTTGCGTGTCCTGGACACCGTCGCAGACTGGCCCCGCTACGGCGGGTATGCCGTGGCGGGCGTGTCCAGCTTCGGCTTCGGCGGCGCCAACGCGCATGTGGTGCTGCGCGAGGTGCTGCCCCGCGACGTCGTCGAACGTGAGCCCGAACCACCGCCCGCGGCACCCGCCGACGGGCAGCACGCCGAGCACGTCGAGCATCTCGGGGGGATGCGGTTCGACGAGTACGGCGAGTTCGTGGATTCTGCCGAAGGCGGCGCCACGCCGGCCGAGGCCGAATACGAACTGCCCGGCATCACCGACGAAGCCAGGCGGCTCAAAGAGATCGCACTGGAAGAGCTTGCGGGCGAGGAGCTTCCAGCGCCCCTGATTCCGCTGCCGGTCTCGGCGTTTTTGACGTCACGCAAAAAGGTGGCCGCCGCCGAGCTTGCCGATTGGATGGAGACCCCGGAGGGCCAGGCGTCGTCGCTGGAATCGATCGGCCGGGCGCTGTCGCGACGCAATCACGGCCGTTCCCGCGCGGTGGTGCTGGCCCACGACCACGATGAGGCGATCAAGGGTCTGCGCGCGGTAGCCGACGGCAAGCAGAAGCCGAACGTGTTCAGCACCGACGGGCCGGCCACCAACGGCCCGGTATGGGCAATGGCCGGTTTCGGTGCGCAGCACCGCAAGATGGGCAAGAACCTGTATCTGCGCGACGAGATCTTCGCCGAGTGGATCGAGAAGGTCGACGCGCTGATCCAGGACGAACGCGGCTACTCGATCCTCGAGCTGATCCTCGACGACTCGCACGAGTACGGCATCGAAACCAGCAACGTCGTCATCTTCGCGATCCAGATCGCGCTGGGCGAGGTGCTCCGTACGCACGGCGCCAAACCCGCTGCGGTTATTGGCCAGTCGCTGGGTGAACCCGCATCGGCGTACTTCGCCGGTGGGCTCTCCCTTGCCGACGCCACCCGGGTAATCTGCGCGCGCTCACACCTGATGGGTGAGGGCGAGGCGATGCTGTTCGGCGAGTACATCCGGTTCATGGCGTTGGTCGAGTACTCGGCCGACGAACTCAAGACGGTGTTCGGCGACTTCCCCGGCCTGGAGGTGTGCGTCTACGCCGCGCCGAGCCAGACCGTCATCGGCGGCCCACCCGAGCAGATCGACGCCATCGTGGCCCGCGCTGAGGCGGAGGGACGTTTCGCGCGCAAACTCCAGACCAAGGGCGCCGGCCACACCTCGCAGATGGATCCGCTGCTGGGCGAGTTCTCCGCCGAGCTGCAGGGCATCGCGCCCACGAGCCCGAAGGTCGGGATCTTCTCGACGGTGCACGAAGGGAATTACGTCCGGCCGGGCGGCGAGCCGATCCACGACGTCGCCTACTGGCTCAAGGGAATGCGGCACTCGGTCTACTTCACCCACGGCGTCCGCAACGCCGTCGACAACGGCTACACCACGTTTTTGGAGCTCGCGCCCAATCCGGTCGCGCTGATGCAGATCGGTTTGACCACCGCCGCCGCGGGATTGCCTGACGCGCAGCTGATTGCGACGCTGGCCCGCAAGCAGGACGACGTCGAAGCCATGACCACGGCGATGGCGCAGTTGTTCGTGTTGGGGCACGACCTCGACATCCGGACGCTATTTACCCGCGCGTCTGGGGCCCCAGGACCAGAAGACTTTGCAAATATCCCGCCGACCCGGTTCCGCCGCAAGGAGCATTGGCTCGACGCGCACTTCTCCGGCGACGGCTCGGTGCTCATGCCCGGTACACACGTAGCGCTGCCCGACGGCAGGCACGTGTGGGAGTACGCGCCACGCGGTGAGACGGACCTTTCGGCGTTGGTGAAAGCCGCTGCAACACACGTGCTTCCGGATGCGGTGCTCACGGCTTCGGAGCAGCGCGCACTGGCGGCTGATAATGCCCGGCTGGTGACGACATTGACCCGCCACCCAGGCGGTGCTTCGGTTCAGGTGCACGCACGCATCGACGAATCCTTCACACTGGTCTACGACGCGCTGGTGTCGCGGGCGGGGGCGGCTTCGGTGTTGCCGACGGCGGTCGGCGCGGGCGCGGCGATCGCCCCGACGATGGCGCCGACAGTCGCCGAGCCGGTCGCCGACGAATCCGACACGGCCGGCGCTGTGACCGACAGCCTCACCGCACGCCAAGTTGGCGGATTGGCCCGCTGGACGCCGAATTCCGGTGAGACGGTGCGTGATCGGCTGGCCTCGATCGTGTCGATGGCGATGGGCTACGAGCCCGAGGACCTGCCCTGGGAGGTGCCGCTGATCGAGCTCGGCCTGGACTCGATGATGGCGGTGCGGATCAAGAACCGCGTCGAGTACGACTTCGACCTGCCGCCGATTCAGCTGCAGGCGGTCCGCGACGCCAACCTCTACGGCGTCGAGAAGCTCATCGAATACGCGATCGAGCACCGCGACGAGGTGCAGCAGTTGCACGAGCACCAGAAGACCCAGACAGCCGACGAGATCGCCAAGGAGCAGGCCGCCCTGCTGTCCGGGGCGACTCCGCCGTCGGTGACGGCGCCTGAGCCGGCGGCCGCAGCCGAGCCCGCGGCGCAGCCGGACGCCCCCATCCCGCCGCCGCCGACCGATCCTTCTGGCCCCTCCGGGTTAATTGCTGCACCCGCGCAGCCCAACCTGGCGGCGGCCGCCCAGACGCTCAACCAGCAGGCCGTCGCCGATGCGCTGGGTTCGGACATACCGCCGCGGGATGCCGCCGAGCGGGTCGCCTTCGCCACCTGGGCGATCGTCACCGGCAAGTCGCCGGGCGGCATCTTCAACCCGTTGCCCAAGCTCGACGACGGCACTGCCACCAAGATGGCGCAGCGGCTCGCTGAGCGCGCCGAGGGTCCGATCACCGCCGACGACGTCAATGCCGCCTTGACCATCGAGGAACTCGCGACCACCGTGCGCGAATACCTGGAGGCCGGCCAGATCGACGGTTTCGTGCGCATCATTCGGGCCAGGCCGGAAGGCTCCACCAGGACGCCGGTGTTCGTGTTCCACGCCGCGGGCGGGTCGACGGTGGTCTACGAGCCGCTACTGAAGCGCCTGCCGGCGGACACGCCGATGTACGGCTTCGAACGTGTCGAGGGCACCATCGAAGAGCGGGCCGCGCAGTATGTGCCGAAGCTGCGCGAGCTGCAGGGCGATGGGCCGTTCATCCTGGCCGGCTGGTCGCTGGGCGGGGCGCTGGCCTACGCTTGTGCGATCGGGTTGAAGCAGCAGGGCTGCGACGTGCCGTTCGTCGGGCTGATCGACGCGGTGATGCCCGGGGAACCGATCCTGCAGACCAAGGAGGAGACCCGCAAGCGCTGGGACCGCTACGCGCGCTTCGCGGAGCGGACCTTCAACGTCGAGGTTCCCGAAATCCCTTACGAGCACCTCGAAGAGCTCGACGACGAGGGTCAGGTCAGGTTCGTGCTGGAGGCGATCAGTGCCAGCGGGGTGCAGATCCCGGGCGGGATCATCGAGCACCAGCGGACGTCATACCTGGACCAACGCGCGATCGACACGGCCGACTACCAGCCCTACGACGGTCACGTCACGCTGTACATGGCCGATCGCTACCACGACGACGCGATCACGTTCGAGCCTGCCTATGCCACCCGCAAGCCCGATGGCGGCTGGGGCGAGTACGTCGCCGACTTGGAGGTGGTGCCGATCGGTGGCGAGCACATCCAGGCCATCGACGAGCCGATCATCGCGAAGGTCGGCGCGCATATGACCCAGGCGCTCAACAAGATTGACGCAGAGCAGAAAGAGGCCTAAGTGACCACCAAGACCACCGCCGAGCTGCTGGCCGAACTGCGCGAAAAGCTGGAACTGGCCAAGGAACCCGGTGGTGAGAAGGCCGCTGCCAAACGCGACAAGAAGGGCATCGCCAGCGCCCGCGCCCGCGTCCACGCGCTGCTGGATCCGGGCAGCTTCTTGGAGACCGGCGCGCTGGCCCGTACGCCAGGAGATCCCAACGCGCTCTACGGCGACGGCGTGGTGACCGGCCGCGGCACCATCGACGGCCGTCCGGTCGGGGTGTTCTCCCACGACCAGACGGTCTTCGGCGGAACCGTCGGAGAGATGTTCGGGCGCAAGGTCGCTGCGTTGATGGAGTGGTGCGCGATGGTGGCGTGCCCGATCATCGGCATCAACGACTCGGGCGGCGCGCGCATTCAGGACGCGGTGACGTCGCTGGCGTGGTACGCCGAGCTGGGCCGTCGACACGAGGCTTTGAGCGGCGTGGTGCCGCAGATCTCCGTCATCCTCGGTAAATGCGCTGGGGGAGCGGTCTATTCGCCGATCCAAGACGATCTTCTGGTCGCGGTGCGCGACCAGGGCTACTTCTTCGTCACCGGACCGGACGTGATCCAGGAAGTCACCGGCGAGGAGGTCACCCTCGACGAACTCGGCGGCGCCGACGCGCAGGCCCGCTACGGCAACCTGCACCAGGTCGTCGAATCCGAGGCCGCCGCATTCCAGTACGTGCGCGAGTTCTTGTCGTTCCTGCCGTCCAATTGCTTTGACAGAGCACCGGTTATCAACCCGGGGCTGGAGCCGGAGATCACGCCGAGCGACCTGGAACTCGACTCGATCGTGCCGGATTCCGACAACATGGCCTACGACATGCACGAGATCCTGTTGCGCATTTTCGACGACGGCGATTTCCTCGACGTCGCCGCGCAGTCCGGGCCGGCCATCATCACCGGGTTCGCCCGGGTCGACGGGCGCCCGGTCGGCGTGGTGGCCAACCAGCCGATGCATCTGTCCGGCTCGATCGACAATGAGGCTTCGGACAAGGCGGCCCGGTTCATCCGGTTCTGCGACGCGTTCGAGGTGCCGCTGGTGTTCGTCGTCGACACCCCGGGCTTCCTGCCCGGCGTCGAGCAGGAGAAGAACGGAATCATCAAGCGCGGCGGGCGATTCTTGTACTCGGTCGTGGAAGCCGACGTCCCGAAGGTAACGATCACCGTCCGCAAGTCCTACGGCGGCGCCTATGCCGTGATGGGGTCGCGGCAGCTCACCGCCGACTTCAACTTCGCCTGGCCGACCGCGCGCATCGCGGTGATCGGCGCCGAGGGCGCCGCGCAGCTGCTGATGAAGCGGTTTCCCGACCCGACCACGCCCGAGGCGCAGGCAATCAAGAAGGACTTCATCGAGGGTTACAACCTCAATGTCGCGATTCCGTGGACCGCCGCCGAACGCGGGTTCATCGACGCCGTGATCGAACCGCACGACACCCGGCTGTTGCTGCGCAGGTCGCTGCACTTGCTGCGCGACAAGCAGGGCTACCAGCGAATCGGCCGCAAGCACGGCCTGATTCCGGTCTAGACCCGCCCGGCGACGATGCGGCCGGGAACCGGCCGAGGTGGGGGTACCTCCCAGCCGCGCAGCGGCGAGGGGGAGAGCCGGGCTATGAGACCGGGCTATAAGACCGGCGCGACGAAGTCGGACGTGTAGACCTCGGCCGGGCTCTGGGAATACGGGTTCGGCCGCTGGATGAACACCCAGACACCTGTTGTGCCCGGTCGGATGATGTCTTGCACAGTGGTCGTTGCCTGACCCACCCCGTCGCTGTCGAGACTGCCGACTGCGACACCCGGACCTGGCGATGTGCATGGCGCGCTCGACGCCCGGGGCGCCTGGATCAGGCTGACGTTGTAGTGGGCGCCCGCCGCGCCGGGTTCCGCCAAGTGAACCTCAGCGGTCACGGTGCCACCGCTAGCGCGTATGACGGCCGAGGCTGCTCCGCGACTCTGCGATGCACCGCCGGGCAGTGGGCTGAAGTCGCAAGCCCGCAGAATGCTTCTCAGCGGAACTAGCGTTCCGCCGGTCGCGCCTGTCGGAACGGCCTCTGCCACAGCGGGATTCAACGCTGATGCCAGTACAAGAATTGCCGGAAAGGCGTGACGGGCCAGCGTGGGAATCCTTAATGACATTGCGTCAATTATCCCCGCCCCATCGAGCGTGCCCTACGCCTGAGCGGGAGAGATGCCTTACATGACCGGCACCGATGTGACGCGCGACACCGCCTGGCCGGCTAGTGCTGCTTGCCGGAGTCTGCCGCCTCGTTCTGAACTTTCGCGCCTGCCTCGGTGGAATCTTTGAGTTCCTTCTTGGCCTTGGCGGCCTCGTCGGCCAATTCGCCGATGGATTCGTCGCCTTCTTCAGCGCGCATGGTGGCTCCTCCTTCATTGTTGAGATGCCTTCGGTGCGGACTACCCGACATTGGTCGTGCCGAACCATCAAGGAGAGGTGCTTTAGTTCGTATTACCATTTAGTTTAGATCGCAACACGAACTATAACCCGGTTGTCAGGAGGACTCTCGTGCACGCAGCTGTGGTGACGTCGTTCGATAGTCCGCCGTCGTACCGGGAGTTCCCCACCCCGACGCCGCGCGGCTCCGACGAGGAGCTGGTCGATGTCGTCGCCTCCGGTCTGCATCGGCGGGTCCGGTCGCAGGCCGACGGTTCGCACTACACCAGCGCGGGCGAGCTGCCGTTGGTCCCCGGCATCGATGGGGTCAGCCGCATGCCCGACGGGACGCTGCGCTATTTCGCGCTCGGCGACACGAGATGGGGCGCGATGGCGGAGCAGACGGTGATCAACCTGCGGAGGAGTTTCCCGCTGCCGGACGGCGCCGACCCGGCGCTGATGGCGGCGGCGATCAACCCGGCGATGTCCTCGTGGGTTGCGCTGCGGCGGCGCATCGATTTTCAGGCCGGCCAGACTGTGCTCGTCTTGGGTGCGACCGGCAGCTCGGGTCAGATGGCCGTCCAGATAGCCAAGCGCCTGGGCGCCGGCCGCGTTATCGCCGCCGGACGCAATCCTGAGCTGCTGGCCGCATTGCCGGAACTCGGCGCCGACACCGTCGTCCGTCTGGGCGATGCCGCCGGCATCGGCGGGGCGGCCGCCGACGTCGACGTAGTCATCGACTATCTGTGGGGTCAGGTCACCGTCGACGCGATGACGGCCATCGCCACCAGCCGCAACGGTGACAGTCGCCCGCTTACCTGGATCGAGATCGGCTCGGTCGCCGGATTGACCGCCGCGATCCCGTCCGCGGCGTTACGAGCCATACCTTTGCAGATCGTGGGAAGCGGACAAGGCTCGGTCTCCACCGCTGCAATCCTGGCCGAACTGCCCGCTCTTGCCGACGAAATCGGCAGCGGCGCTTTGCGTATCAATGTCCGTGCGGTCCCGCTGGCCGACGTCACACGTGCCTGGCAAGGTATAGGATCTGGCGAGCGGGTCGTGCTGACCCCCTAGCGCGCCAAGACAAAAAACTGGGCGGCAATGACAAAAGTCATTGCCACCCAGCTGCATTCCTGCGTTACTTAGCTGCCTTCTGACGAGCCTCGGCGGCCTTTTCGGCGGCACGCGAAGACTCGGCCTCGGCCTCCTTTTTGGCCACGTCACGCGCGGCCTTGGCCTTGTCCTGTTGGGCACGGCCTTCCTCGCGCAGACCGTCGCGATTAGCGATGATGCCGATGATCTCCTTGGCTTTGCCGATGACGTCCTCGACGATGCCTCTGATTGCTTCTTCGGGTCCACTGTTGCCCATTATTTTCCTTTCGCTCGGGGATTAGTTGTCCGTACCCCGCGGCAGCAGGTTCCGAACGTTTAGTGACAGGCAAGAGCCGAATGCCCCATGTGATTGTGGTCACGGGCCGCTCGACGTTCTACGGCTTGATGCGGATCTGACCCGGCGAATACCAGCCGAAATGGGTCGCGGTGCCCAGATCCAGATCGGCGGGCGGCGCGTCGACCAGCGTGTCGAATCGACGCAGCGAACCCCAGTCGCGGCCCCAGTCGTGGGACAGGTACGTCGACATCACGTGCGCCCGCAGCAACAGGTCGGTGATGCCCAGCAGGCCGCCGTTGACGCCGTCTTGCCAGGTATCGGTGTCCTGCTTCTTGGCGTTGTAGTCCGGGGTGATGCGGAACTTCGGGATCTCGGTGACGCCGTCGGAGTGCAGCATCGGCTGCTGGCAGGGGAAGGCCAGCCCGACAGCCCAGTCCAACAGCACCGGCTGCGTCGAACCGATGTACTCCTGCAGCGAGCGCATCTCCGGCACGCGCGGCGGGGTCAGCGCGACCCAGTCGTTCGGCGTCAGCGACAGATCCTCGGCGACCACCCGGACGAAGGTTGCGTCGGCGGGCATCTGAGACCGCGCGAACCGCAGGTTTCGCCACACCTTGGGCTGCTCGCCGTACAGGTCATAGGGCACGAGGCGGCCGGCCGGCTGCATATTGTCGATTCCGGAGCCGCCGGGTCCGGGCCTGCCGAATTCCAGCTGCACGGTCTGCCCGCTGGTGTGGTGGTGCAGCACGCTGTTGCCGGCGATCGTGCCCGCGGCGGTGACCACCACTAGGGGATGGCCGGCGTCCGCCTTTGGCAGCTGGTACCACGCCGAGGTCAGCCTGCTCTGCTGCTGCGCGCCGGTGGTGTAGCTACCGGCCAGCGGAACCCGCGCGGGGTCGAGGCCGTAGGGCAGCGGCACGGTCGAGCCGTTGATGCCCGGCGTCGTCAGCTTGGTCGGCGCATCCCAGTCGTAGTCGGTGCCGGGCTGCGCCACCGCCGTCTCTTTGACCGACTCGGCCAGGGTGCGTTCCGGCACGCCGTTGGGGCTGAAGCCCGTTGGGTCGACGCCACCCAGCGCGCCGAGCGGGCCGTAGTCGCCGGGCAGCGGCGGCATGAAACCGGCGTTGCTGTCCGGTTCGACGAGCACATCGTCGGCCAGTCCGCAGCCTCCGCTGAACTCCCGCAGATTGTCCCAGCCGTTGGAATAGGTGGGGTACTGGCGGACGATGCCGGCGACCATCGAGGCCATGAACACCAGCGCCATGAATCCGGCCGCGAGGGGTATGGGGGCCGCCGTCACCGCACGCGCCAGCCGGCCTTCGCCATGGTCGCGCGACGCGAAATGCAGATACGTCGCGTACAGCACGGCGATTACGAACAGCGCGAAAAAGACTGTGCTGATGCTGATTCCGCCGATCCTCGGCATGGTGTTGTTGAACGGGACGCCGTAGCTCGAGACGTACCACCAGCCGTTGGTCGTGGCGAAACACAGCGCCAATATGAAGAACACCGCCGCCAGAAACGCCATGCGGTTTCGCGACCAGCGCAACACCTTTGGCGACACCAACACCGTCGTCAACGCCGCCATCGCGGCGCCCACCGCGGCGAACAGCCCGAAGTGGTGCACCCACTTGGTCGGGGTGAACATCAGGAAGAACATGGTGCCGAAGATGACGCCCATAAGCCGCCACGCAGGCCCGCGGGCCACACCGCGAACCCGCTTGCGCCGCAACATGATGAAGACCGCGGTGAACAAACACAGGGCGGTGATCAGGAAGCCGAACCGGCGCGACAGCGAACCGTCGACGGTGGGCAGGATCAGGTAGTAGTAGCGCAGGTTCTCGGTGTACCAAGCCTGGCTCGGGCCGATCGCGGTGCGAATCCTGGTGGCTTCCAACACCGTTGCCAGTGTCTGGTCGGCAAACACCACCGTGAGGATGACCGAGCCGGCGGCCAGTATGGGCGCCACCAGCGGCCAGGTGCCGACCATGCGGTGACGACGCACGAAGATCCGCAGGATCGGACGACCACCGGCCACCAACGCGGCGACCGCGATCAAACCGGTGGGCTGAACGCCGAGGGTGAACGCCGCGGCGATCACTGCCAGCGCCGCGGGCGTCAGCCGGCTGTAGCGCATGGAGCGCTCGATCAGCACGTAGGTGACCAGCGACCCGAGGGCGATGATCGGCTCGGGGCGCAGGCCGTTGTTGAACGGCATCCACGCCGTCAGCAGCACCATGCCCGCCGCCCAGTTTGCGGCCTTGCTGGAGGCGACCGCGGGTCCCAACCGGGGCAGCACCTCTCGCGACAGCAGCAGCCAGCACACCACCCCGGCGATCAGGTCCGGCAGCCGCATCCACAGGCTGCCGTCGCTGACGTGGGTCATCAACGCCAGCAGGTTGTAGTACCAGCCGAACGGGTCCTCCGGGCTCCCGAACCAGCGGAAGTAGTTCGACATGTAGCCGGCGCGGTCAGCGACCCGGGCCATCCCCAGGATGTAGCCGTCGTCCGACGAGTTCGCCCCGATCACATGCCACAGCACGAACCCGGAGATCACCGCAACGTCGGCCAGGGTGAACGTGCGCCAATTCGCGGGGATGAGCCGGCGCATCCGGTGACCGTCTAGCTGGTCCAGGCGCCACAGCGCGACCAGCGCGACGACGGTGGAGACGATGGCCAGCACCATCGCGGCCAGTTTGAGTGTCGTCGGTGTGGTCGAGAAGCGGGTGTCGATGGTCGCCGACAGCTTCAGGCCCGCGGGCGCGGGTCCGTTCAGATCGGTGAAGACCCCGACGATCTGGGGGCGCAGGTTGGGATCCGGGAAGCCACCGCGGACCGGCTTGCCGGCCGGATCGGTCAACCCGACGAAGGTGGCATAGGCGCCGGCCTGTGTGGCGGTGATCTCGATGCTGGAACATCCGGGGGCACCTGCGCCCCCGGCCGCCTGGTCGCGGAACACGCTGGCGATCACTACGTTGCGGTCGGTGACGTCGACGCGCTTGCTGTTGGCGACGACGAACAACGCATTCAGGGCGGCGTCCTTGCCCTTCTTGGGCGCCGTGCTGAGGATCACCCCGCCTTCGGGCGGCAGGTCGCGCAGCAGCGAGCAAGGCACGGTCACAGTCACGTCGACCGGCGTGAGCGAAATCAGCGGTGCGGTAACGCTATTCAGCTGGCCGTTCTGCGGCCAATTGAGCGTGGCGGTGGTCTGCACGACGGGGAGCAGCGGGGTGGCGACCGACAAGACGAAGCCGATCAACCCGGCGACGATGGCGACCCAGCGCGTCACCCCCGCCCTCATGGGAGCGCCCGAATCGGTCCTTGCCGGCTCCAGCCGTGCACTGTCATCACACCCTGTTCGATTACGGCTTGCGGTGCCTGGTCAGTCGGCACCAGCGGGTAGTACTGCTCGATCGAGCCCCAGTCGCGATACCAGTCACCGCGCAGGTACGTCGAGATCGTCGAGGTGCGCAGCATCGCCTGGGTGATCAGGAACGGGCCGCCCGCCTCGCCGGCCTGCCATCCGTTCGACGACGACGCCGTCTGCTTGTGGTCGGGCAGGAGCCGGTACGCCGGAAGTTGGGCAACGCCAAGGTGTTCAGCGAACGGCTGCTGGCACGGGAAGTTGGCGGCGGTCGCGATGTCCATCAGCACGGGCGTGTGCGAGCCGATCAGCTGCTGCAGGGTCTGCAGCACCGGGACCCGCGGTGGCGTGAAGGCGAACCACTGGTCCGAACTCAGGTTCGGGTCGTAGGCGACGATGCGCGCCACGTTGGCCTCCGGCGGCGCCCAGGTCAGTGGGAACCGCAGGTTGCGCCAAGCAGGTTCCGGCCCGATGTCGATCGGCTGCACCTCGGCGAGCGGCTGGGTGGTGCCGTCGGGGCGGGCGACGCCCCACTGCAACTTCAGCGACTGCCCGTAGGTGAAGGTGCCGTCCTCCTTGTATGACCAGATCGCGCCGGACGCCGACACCACGACGATCGGCCGGTCCGCGGTCCGCGGCGGCAACTGGTACCAGGACGAGGTGGCGGTGGCGGCCAGCGAGTTCTCGCCGTAGCTGCCCATCACTGGCGTGCGCGCGGGGTCCAGGCCGAACGGCAGGGCTATGTTCGACCCGTTCACCCCGACGGGGCCCTTCCCGCCGGCCGTGCCCGCGGAGTCGCTCATGGCGGCGTTGGGCTTGTTGGGTGACGCGTCGGAGTTCACCACGCCCGGCTTGGTCACCACGGGGTACGACCTCAGGTCGTCGCCCACGCCGTCGGGCTTGAACCCAACCGGGTTGACGCCGCCGAGCGGGCCGTCGGGGCCGAAGGTCTGGCCCGGCGCCGGCTGCAGCAGGCCCGCGTTGGGGTCGGGCTCGGTGAGCACGTCGTCGGCCATCGCGCAGCTGCGGGGCGACAGCCCGGTGCTCAGCGCGGCCAGGTCGGCCTTGGCGGTGGTGTAGAGCGGATAGCGGAAGACGGCGCCCTTGGCCAGGGAACCGACCTCGCCGAGCACCATGATCGTCGCGACGACCAGCAGCGGGGTCGACGCCAGGACGCGGTTGCGCCGGTTGTCCTTGACCTCGGTGTGGCCCGCGTAGTCCATCCGGAAGTGCTGCCAGGCGGCCAGCAGGCCGGTGGCGATCGACAGGCTGAGGAACATGGTCGTCACCGGGTGGCTGGCGATGACCGGCTGGATGTCCCACCACGGCACGCCGTAATTGCCCACGTAGAACCAGCCGTTGACGCCCGAGGTGGCCACGGCCAGCACGAACAGCAGCGCCGTCACGTACAGCGTCAGGTTGCGGCGGTTGTGCAGCCCGATCCGCGAGCAGGCGAACGCGGTGACCGCCCCCAGGGCGCCGGCCAGCCCGGCGAACGCGCCGAACTGCACGGCCCACTTCGTCGGCGTGAACGTCAGCAGCAGCAGGCCGATCGCAGTGGTGCCGATCAGCCGCCACGCCGGACCGCTGGCCAGCCCCGCCACCCGCCCGCGGCGCAGCAAGATGACCAGCATGCCGAACAGGCACAGCAGCAGCACCAGCACCGCGAACCGTCGGGCCATCGACCCGTCGGGGTTGGACTCGACCGTCAGGAAGTAGTAACGCAGCCAGTCCTGGTACCAGGCGATCGTCGGCCCGACTTTGTATTTGATGCGCGCCGACTCGGCGACGGTCGCCAGCGTCTGGCTGCGGAACACCACCACGAAGACCAGCGAGAACGACGCCGCCAGCACCGCCAGCGGCGCCAGCCACCCGTCGGTCGCCCGGCGGCGGCGGATCGTCTGGGCGATGGCCCGCGCGCCGGTCAGCAGCGCGGCGACGGCGATCAGCCCCTGGGGCGCCAGGGTCGCGGCCAGCAGCGCCACGATGATGGCCGCGGCGGCGGGGGCCAGCCGGCGCAGCCCGATGGCGCGCTCGGCCAGCACCCAGGTGAGCAGCACACCAAAGGCGATCAGAGGCTCGGGCCGCAGCCCGTTGTTGAACGGCAGCCACGCCGCGAGGAACACCGCGCCCGCCGTGAACACCGCCACACGGTTGCTCGCCAGGCCGCCCTTGCCCGGGCCCAGCCGACGCAGGGCCCAATGGCTGATGGTCAGCCAGCACGCGATGCCGGCCAGCGTGGCGGGCAGCCGCATCCATACGCCGGCCGTGCTGAACGTCGCCATGTGGGACAGCACCCCGAGGTACCAGTCGAAGGGCGCGTCCGTCGTGCCGAAGTAGCGGTAGTAGTCGGGGATATAGCCCGCCCCGGGAGCGACCCGCGCGATGGTCAGGTTGTAGCCGTCATCGGACGAGAAGGCGCCGATGACATGCCATACCAGCAAGGTCGCGATCACGCCCAGGTCCGCGACCCAGGTGGCGAGTCCGATACGCCGCCACGATGCGGTGCGACGCGCCCAGTCCTCGCGCGGGAGGTACCGGGCGAGCCTGGGGGCACCACCCGCTTGCGGGGGAGCGATCGGGGACCGCCATGCCATCAGGGTGACGCCGCCCCGGCTGCGCCGGTCTAGGGCGGCCATCGCCAGGATCGAGACGAGGACCGCCAGCACGCCCCCGGCCATGACGATCGCCTTGAGGGCTGTGGGTGCCGTGATGAACCGGGTGTCGATGTCGACGCGGGCGGACAGGTTCGGCTGCGCGGGCACCTTGAGGTCGGTGAAGATTCCCCCGACCTGCGGTTTCTTCTCCGCCGCCAGGTGCCCTGACGCGCCGGGGATCCCGACGAAGTCCGCGCCGGCACCGCCCGCGTCCGCCCAGATGTGCAACGCACTGCAGGCGCCGGCGGCGACGGCGGACCGGGGCGCGACCGCGGCAACCGAGTCCCGGAATGCGACGACGACGGAGTTCTTGTTGGCACGGACGAACAACCCGCTCTTGCTGGTTTCAAAGCCGTTGGCCGGCAGCGTCGAGACCACCAGGCCACCGTCGGCGGGCAGCGTGGCGATCGCATTGCACGGGATGGAGATATCCAGCGCGCGCGGCGCTCCGGACACCAGCGGAGCGGTGATATCGGTGACGTGTCCGTCGTTGTTGACGCCTTGCGGCCACAGGATGGTGGCCGTCGTCTGATGGACCGGCAGCAGCGGGACCACGGCGCAGAGCAGCGCTCCGGCGAACCCCGCGAGGATGGCGACCAGCCGCGCGCGCCGATGCGTCGGTCGCTCACTGTCGACGTGGGGCACGAGGCACGATGGTAGGCGACTGCGTTCGTCCGGCGACGTTGCAGCCCGCGTGGCGGGCTGAGAAGGAGGCGGACCATCGTTCGAGCCCTAGGTCGGCGATCACGGCCGGGTGGCGACCGGACCATGGCAATAAGACCGCGAGGATCGAAAAAACCTGGGTAGAAACTGGCCGGCGACGGTGCAGGTCAGTGCGCCGGGCGAGCCGACTCGACCCGCTTGAACAGGCACAAGGCACCTTCGAGCCGGTTCGACTCCTCACGCCAAACATGATTGAGTGGCTTAACGGTGGTGAATTTAACTTCTCAGAAACAAATCACCACCGGCCATTGGCGTGAGTTATGGAGTTGGCCGTATCGGCGAACGTCCGCTGTGGTCGCCGGGGGCGTGGTGCTGTATTCCACCAACGAGTTCCTGACGATCAGCATGCTGCCGAGCACGATCAACGAGATCGGCGGCGAGCGGATCTACGCATGGGTGACAACTCTGTACCTCGTCGGGTCGGTGGTAGCCGCAGCGACGGTGAATGCGGCGCTGCACCGTATCGGCGCCGCTATCTCCTATCTGCTGGGCTTCGCGGTGCTCGGCGTCGGCAGCTTGGTATGCGCGGCCGCGCCCAACATGGAGGTGCTGCTCGCGGGGCGCTTCCTGCAGGGACTGGCAGGCGGTCTGCTGTGTGGCCTGAGCTTCGCGGTGATCAACGCCGTATTGCCGCGCTCGCTGTGGAGTCGCGCATCGGCCATGGTCGCCTCGACGTGGGGTGTCGGTGCGCTGCTCGGCCCTGCGCTGGGTGGCCTTTTCGCCCAGCTCGGCGCATGGCGGTGGGCGTTCGGCTTGTTGGCCATGCTGAGCGTGGCGATGGCCGTTCTGGCATCTGGCGTGCTGTCCGTGGACAGCTCCGAGCAGGAACGCGACCGCGCGGCGGCGCGGATTCCGGTATCTTCGGTCATCCTGCTGGGCGCGTCGGCGCTGGCGGTCAGCGTGGCATCCCTTCCCCGCAACACCCTCGCGACCGCCGGCCTGCTCCTCCTTGCCGGCCTGCTCGTCGCGGCGTTTTTGGTCGTCGATCGGCGGATGCCGACAGCGGTACTGCCGGCAAGCGTCTACGGGTTCGGCCCGCTGAAGTGGGTCTATCTGACCTTGGGGCTGCTGGTGGCCGCGACCAAGGTGGATCTGTACGTGCCGTTGTTCGGTCAGCGGCTGGCCCACCTGGGGCCGATCGTCGCTGGATTGCTCGGCGCGGCGTTGTCGCTGGGCTGGACGATCAGCGGACTCGTTAGTGGCTCGTTGAACAGGACACGCACGATCGTGGGCGTGGTGACGGCGGCACCGCTGGTCATGGCGATCGGTCTGGCGCTGGCCGGGGCCGCGCACGTGCAAGGCCCAGCGGCCGTCGTCGTCATCTTGTGCGCGGTGGCGTTGCTCGCTGTCGGGGTCGGGATCGGTGCCGCCTGGCCGCATTTGTCGGCGTGGGCGATGAGCGACGTCGACGATCCCGCTGAGGGCCCCGCCGCCGCGACCGCGATCAACTCGGTACAGCTGATTTTCGGTGCCTTCGGCGCCGGGCTGGCCGGTGTCGTGGTGAATCTGGCCGACGGCGGCGGGGTGGCGGTGGCGCGCTGGGCGTTCGCCGTGTTCGCCCTGCTGGCGTTGAGTGCGTGCTTCACCGCGTTCCGCGCCGGCCGGCGGCAGGTCGCCTGCTAGATACCGATCAATGGCGTAGCGGCGCTGGGCTCCACAGGCCGCTGCGCGTTGCCGAACCAAGGTCGAGCCGGGCGGGTTCGGCGTTCGGGTCGAACGGCGTCAATTGCTGCAGCGCACCCCAGTCGCGGGACCAGTCGTCCTTCAGATACGTCGAGACCGTGTTGGGCCGCAACAACAACTCGGTGATGCCCAGCGGACCACCGCCGTTGTTGTCCATCACCGGGGAGTTGGCCTCGGCGCCGAACCGGTCCGGCAGGATCCGCCACTTCGGCACCTCGATCACGCCGTTGAGATGCCCGAATGGCCGCTGACACGGAAAAGCCAGCCCGACAAGCCAATCCAGCAATACCGGCTGGGTCGAGCCGACCACGTCCTGCAGGGTGTTCAGCTGCGGTATGCGGGGGGGCGTGACCGCGATCCAGTGCTGAGGCGCCAGGTCGTCGTCGGTGGCGACTACCCGTACTTGTGTTGCGTCGCGCGGCACCGCGTCCAGCGGCGCGCGCAGATTACGCCACGCGGGCGCCGCCCCGACATCGGCGAAATCCACTGAGCCGCCAGGCTTGTTGCTTGCGGCCTGCTGATCGGTGGCCCACTGCACTTCCACTTCGCCGGGGTTGAAACGGCCGGCCGCCGACACCACCAGCAGTGGCCCGGCCTTCTCGCGTGGTGGCAGCCGGTACCAGGCAGACCGTAGCTGCGACGGAACCTGCGGCCCCGAACGCCAACTTCCCAGGACCGGCGTGCGCGCCGGGTCGAGGTTGTAGGGCAGCCGTGCGCGCGAACCGTTGATGCCTGCTGCGGGCGTTGTGCCGCCCTCGGTGCCGGCCTCGCTGCCGGTGCTTACGCTGCCGTCGTTGACGAAGCTGCGGTCACCCGGCCGTTCCATCACCGGGTCCGCCGAGACGTCGGCGGGAATCCCGTTGGGATCAAAGCCTTCCTCGTAGGCTGCGTCGAGCGCGTCTTTCACCGGCGCGCTGATCGGCGACAGCATCCCGGCGTTCGGGTCTTGCTCGACGAGAACGTCATTGGCCAGGCCGCAGGTTCTGCCCGTCAGAGCCTGCAGGTTGGAGCGCCCGACCGACCAGGCCGGGTACTGGTCCGTCATTCCCAGGGTCAGCGACAATAGCTCGAAGAAGACCAGCCCCCAGGCGGCAATGCCCAACGGGGAGCGGGTGATTCGGGCGAATCGCGATTCACTGGCCGGCCCGGCGTCGTTGCCGTTGTTGATGAAGTGGAACCAGGCGGCAAGTAGCAGCACCAGCACGGTCATTCCCAGAAGCCCGGTGGTGAAGCCGAAATGCCACTGTGGGAAGGCATTTGACCATGGCACACCGAAATTGGAGACGTACCACCAGCCGTTGACGCTGGCGAACGACAACGCCACCGTGAACAGCACCACCGCGGCGAACAGCGTCCGGTTGCGTCGCGAGCGCATCGCCGCCGGGGCCACCGCGACCGCGGCCAGCGCCCCCAGCGAGCCGGCCAGCCCGGCGAACACACCGAAGTGGTGCGTCCATTTGGTGGGCGTGAACATCATCGCGATGAACGAGATGATCGTGATGCCGATGATGCGACGGCTCGGCCCCGCCGCGGTGCCCGGAATTCGGCCCTTGCGCAAGGCCATTGCCACCGACACCGCGAGTGCGACCAACAACGCCAGCAGGGCGAAGCGGCGGGCGACAGACCCGTCTGGGCTGGCCATGAACAACCGCTCGTAGCGGATGTGTTCGTCGAACCAACTCAGGCTGGGTCCCAGTGCGCGCTTGAGCACGGTCGCCTGCATCTCGCCGGCCAGGGTCTGGTCGCGGAAGATCAATATCGCCGTGACCGTGACCGCGGCCAGCACGGGCGCCAGCAGCGGCAAAACGCCGAACTGCCGGGAGCGGCGGTGCACGATGGTGCGCAGCGGGCCGATCGCCACCAGCAACGCGCCGATCGAGGCGATTCCTGTCGGTCCGGAGAACAGTGTCAGCGCCCCGACGATGCAGGCCACCGCGACCGGCAGCAGCCGACTGGTGGCCACCGCGCGCTCGACCGAACACCAGGTCAGCAGGATGCCGACCGCGATGATCGGCTCCGGTCGCAGACCGTTGTCTAGCGGCAGCCACACCGCCAGAAACGTGCCCGCCGCCGTCCACGCGGCCGCTCTGCTGGTCTTGACGGCATGACCCAGCCTCGGGATGACTTCCCGGCTGATCACCCACCAACAGGCCAACGCCATCAGCAGGGTGGGCAACCGCATCCAGATGCTGGCGGTGGTGACGTGAGCCCACAGCGCCAGCAGGTCGTAGTACCAGCCGAACGGCGCCTCGGGGGTCCCCAACCAGCGGTAGTAGTTGGCCATGTAGCCGGCATGCTCGGACACCCGCGCCATGGTCAGGATGTAGCCGTCGTCGGCGGTGTTGGCCCCGACGAAATGCCACCACACCAACACGAGGGCGACCAGTCCGTCCAGCCCGCTGATCGACCACCAGCGTTGCGGCAGGAAGCGGCGGTGCCGGGTGCCGTCGGAGGTGTCCAGTAGATGCAGCGCGATCAGCGCAGCGATGGTCGATGCCACCCCGAGCACCATCGCGGCCATCTTCAGCGGGGTCGGCGAACTGCTGTAGCGGGTGTCGACGGTGGCGGAGAACTGCAAGCCCGGCGGCGCCGCTCCACTCAGATCGGTGAACACGCCGACGATCTGCGGGCGGAAGTCGTATCCGCTGCGTTCGCCGCGCAACGCCGCACCCGGATGCTCAGCGTTGGGACCCTGTGTGAGCCCGACGAATTCGGCGGTGACCCGGTCGGCGTGCGCGGTGAACACCAACTTCTGGCAGGTTCCGCTGAGCACCTGGCTTAGTGGTGCGACGACGACCGGGACGTTGCGCACGATCATCACCAAGTCGTCGTTGACGCGCTCGATCAGCAGGCCGCGGTCGACGGCCTTGGGCGCCTGCTTGGGCACCGTGGACAACAGCACTGTTTTGCCGCTGTTGCCGGGCCCGGCCAGACCGGCGGCGGCCTGGCACGGAATGCTGATGTTCAGCTCGGTGGCCACGTAGCCGATCAGCGGGGCCTCGACGCTGCTCAGCACGCCGTTCTGCGGCCAGTTCAGTTGGGCGGTGGTCTGTTTGACAGGAAGCAGCGGTGTCGCGAGCGCCAACAGGGCGCCGAGCAGACCGGCGACGACGGCGACGATCCGGGCGGCCCGGTACTTCGTGCCCGCATCGCCCACCACGGAGCTAGATGGTAATTGCTCGACGGGCGTCGTCTGTGCGGCCATCAGGGGCGCGGCCCAGGTTTGCGGATGGCCAACACGAACGGCCCGACGGTGCTGACGGTGAACTGCGGATCAGCGAACAGCGCGGCGTTCAGTTCCACGGTGTAGCGGCGCACGTTGGGCTGGTTGGGGTAGACATCTTCGGCCAGCCGCAGGGTGTAGGTGCTTCCCGAAGCAGACGTGGCACCGGCCGAGCCGCCGTGGCGCATCAGGAACACTGTCGGCGGCGCCCACGGCAGCGTGTCCAGCGCGTGGATGAACTGATCGGGGGCTTTCAGTTTCGACCAGCTCTTGATCGCGGCCGCTCGCTTGTCGAATTGCGCCAGCGGGTTGGCGTAGTGCGATGTGAGGCCCTGAAAGCCGAAGTAGGGGTAGTAGGACAGGAAGCTGTAGTCCGCGGTCAGGACCACCGTCTCGTCGCGTGGTTTGTCGGTCGCGCGGGTGATCGCGGTGTCGATCGACGGGTAGTACCTCTCGGAGCCGGGCGGACGACGGTCACCGCGTTGACCGTGCCCGTCGGTGTCGGTGTAGGCGATGGTGAGGTCGGGCCGCAGCACGTCGGGGATGTCCTGGCTGAACGCGATCGCCGCGGCCAAGCCGATCGACGTTGCCACCGGCAGCACCGCGCGGCCCCAGGCACGGTCGCGTCCGCCGTCGCGCCCACGCGCGGCTAAAGCTTGAGTGAGCTCGACGAAGCCGAAGGCGCCTGCGGCCGCGAGCAGCACGGTGAGCGTCGGCTGCAGCCGGAACGACAGCAACGTGATGCGCGCCAACGTGGCGAGCATCGACAGCAACGACCACGCATAGACGGCGAGCACGCCGATCGCCAGGCCGGCCGCCCGCACCGACGTGGGGGCACCTCCCGCTTGCGGGGGACGGGCCCGGACCACTAGCCACAGCGTCCCGAGCATGCACAACGCGCCGAGCAGGGTGAACTGCAGCATCGGGAAGGTCAACTCGGCGCCGTCGGCGGGCAGGTAGTGATAGGCGCTGCCGGTGTTGCTGACCGGGTCGCGGGCCGCGCGGGACAGGTACGGCAGCCAGGTGATCGCCCCGATCGCTGCCGCGATGACGCCGATGACCGACAGCCGGACCAGCGGGTCCAGTGCGGCCCTGAGTCCGAGCCGCCGGCGGCCCGCCGTCAACGTCAACGCCATCAGCACCACGGTGAACGCGGTGTAGGCCAGCAGCAGGGTGTAGCAGGTCGCCGTGACGCCGAGAAACACCCCGGCGCCGACCACCGCGGCCCAGCCGCCCGATCTGGTCGCGCCGCGCAGACCCGACCAGGTCAGGATCAGCACCGGCGGCAGCAGCACGGTGATCATCGCGGAGTACGGCTCCGGGGAGCCGTAAGCAAGCGTCACCGCGGCGGTCGCGATGGTGACGATCACCGCGAACTCGAAGCGGATCATCCGCCACCACAACACCAGCGCCACCGCGATCGCCATGGTGATCGAGGTGATCGCCCACGGCTTGAACATCTCCCAGCCCGGCGCGGCGGTCAGCGCCGCAACGCGCCCGCCGACCCAGAACCAGCCCGGCGGATAGAACGCCGGCAGCCCGGCGTAGGTCATGTCATGCAGGGCCGCGCTGTCGGTGAGCCGGGTCAGATACTCGGTGCGAAACTGCTGGTCGACGGAGATGCCGAACAGGTAGAGCTTGGTGGCACCCAGCGGCATTCCGAGCGTCACCACCGAGAACGCCGACACGAACACCATTGACGACAGCTGAGCCAACAGCTTGTTCCGGGCAACACCGGTGCGGGTGCCACGCCGCCAAAGCCAGCCGGCGCCAAGCAACCCGACGATGCAGCCAACCTGGCCGACGGTGGTCAGCGCGTGCAGTTGATTCGACGACGGGTAGGCGGGCCATTGGACTCTCGCGATGGCGGCCAGCGAGATCACCGATACCGCCGCGGCGACCGCCACGGCGATCACCAGGTGGCCGACGGTGGCCAGCGCGGTTCGCATCTAGATGGGCAACTTGCGGAAGATCGGCCGCGGGATGTGCCGCAGCACGATCATCACATAACGGAAAGCGCCTGGCGCCCAGACGAGTTCCTTGCCCTTGGCCGATGCGGTGACCGCCAGGTTGGCGACGTATTCCTTGTCGACGGTCAGCGGCGCTTCTTTGACATGGGCGCTCATCCGGGTCCGCACCTGTCCCGGCCGGATGACCAGGACGCGAACGCCGCTGGGTTTCAGCGCCTCCCCGAGCCCGAGGTAGAAGCCGTCCAGGCCGGCCTTGGTGGAGCCGTAGACGAAGTTGGATCGCCGCACCCGCTCACCGGCCACGGTGCTCATCGCGATGATCTGGCCAAAGCCCTGTGCGCGCATCTTCTCACCCAGCAGCACGCCTACCGAAACTGCTGCAGTGTAGTTGATTTCGGCGATCTGCACCGCCTTGCGCTGGTTCTGCCAGAGTTCCTCGGCGTCGCCGAGCAACCCGAACGCCACGATCGCGACGTCGACATCGCCGCCGGCGAAGGCGGCGTCGATCACCGCCGGGTGGCTGTCGGTTTGGGTGGCTTCGAAGTCGATCAGCTCCACCGATTTCGCACCGGCGTTCTTCATCTGCGCGACGGCCGCGTCACGACCGGGGTCGTCGGGCATGGCCGCCAGCAGGATTCGCGCGTGTGCGTTCTGCAGGTAGCGCTCGCAGATCGCCAGCCCGATCTCGGACGTGCCGCCCAGCAGCAGGATCGTCTGGGGATTTCCCACCGCGTCAAGCACCATCAGAGCAGCTCCAAACGTCGGGCCATGTCGGATACGAAGACTCCGGTGGGATCGACCTTGCGGCGCAACGCGATCCACTCGTCGATGCGTGGGTACATGGCGTGGAAGTTGTCGGCGCTGACCCGCGAGTCTTTCGCGGTGTACACCCGGCCGCCGAATTCCATCACCCGGCTGTCGAGTTCGTTGAGGAACTCGTTGACGCCGGGTCTGTTAGGGAAGTCCATCGCCACATTCCAGCCGGCCATCGGGAAGCTCAGTGGCGCGCGATTACCAGGGCCGAAAAGCTTGAAGACGTTCAGCGCCGAATAGTGGCCGCGGGTCTGGATCCACCGGATGATGGCCTTGAACTCGTCCAGAGCGTCCGGCGGCACCAGGAATTGGTGTTGGGCGAAACCCGTTGGGCCATAGGCATTGTTCCATCCGCTGACCAGGTCGAGCATGTGATAGAACTGCGACAGGTTCATGATCTTGCCGGTGTAGGTTCCGCCCAACCGGTAGTACACCTCGCCGATCGCCATGAACGACAGCTTGTTCATTGCGCTGACCGGAAAGATGTTCGGCACCGTCAACAGTTGCGGCGCATCGAATTTCAATGGATTCTTCGCGAGTTTTTTGGGCAGTTGATCCAGCGTCGCCAGGCTGCCGCGGCTGACCGCGGCCCGGCCGAGCTTGGGTGGCGGACTGATCAGGTCGAACCAGGCGCTGGAATAGGTGTACTTGTCTTCACTGCCGTCAAGGTGGACGGCGACGGTTTCGTCGAGGTCCTTGGTGGCCACCCCGTCGGCGATGAAGTACGCCGTCTCGGTCGGTGTCATCGCGATGGTGGCCCGCAGCACGATGCCGGTCAGGCCGTTGCCGCCGACGGTGGCCCAGAACAACTCGGCTTCCGCACCGTCGGGGGTGAGGTGGCGGATCTGACCGTCGGCCGTCAAGAGTTCCATTGAGCGGACGTGGTTGCCGAAGCTACCCGCACTGTGGTGGTTCTTGCCGTGAATGTCGCAGGCGATCGCACCGCCGACGGTGACCTGCCGGGTGCCCGGCAGCACCGGAACCCACAGCCCGAAGGGCAACGCCGCCTTCATCAGCTGATCGAGGCTCACGCCGGCGTCCACGTCGGCCAGGCGGCTGTCTGCGGCTATCGAGTGGATGCCGTTCAGCGGCGTCATGTCGATCACCAGGCCGCCGCCGTTTTGGGCGTTGTCGCCGTACGAGCGGCCCAGTCCCCGGGCGATCACGCCCCGGCCGCCGGAGTCGGCGACCTGGGCGACGGCCTCGGCGATCACCGCCGGATCCGGCGTGGACAGCACGTCCGCGACCGACGGCGCGGTTCGGCCAAAGCCCATCAGCCGGGTTTTGGTGGTCGGAATGTCACTGCTCAACATCGTCAAAGAGGCTACCCGCCCGCCTGCCGACGATGCGGGAGTCGGCTCAGCCTAAACGGAAGATCACCGATCGCTGCACGACGAAGTTGATCACCGTCGCGGTGCCCTGCGCGATCACGAAAGCGGCCGGTACCCGCCACGGCTCGTTGGCGAACTGCAGGTAGAAGACGTAGTTGATGCCGACCTGTATGCAGTAGGTGAGCGCGTACAGCACGCACACGGCGACGAACCGGGCTCTGCTGGGCGGTGCCTGAAATGTCCACCGCCGGTTGATCAGGTATGCGGTTGTGGTGCCGGCGATGAAGCTGATCGATTTGGCGACGTTGACCTGCAAGCCCGCCCGGAGTAGTAACACGTAAAGACCGAAGTCGACGACCGCCGACAGTCCGCCGGTGACGATGAAGCGCCACACCTGCGTCTTCAGCGGTGGCTGGGCGCTCGCGGCGGTCTCGGCCATCGGCGGAAGTCTACGGCGAGCCAGAGGAACTAGGCCGGGTACTTCAACTCCAAAAGTTCAACCTCGGCTTTGCCTTGCGGCGTTGTGTAGGTGACCGTGTCGCCCGCCTTTCGTCCGACCAGCGCCAGCCCTAACGGGCTGCCGGCGGTCAACGCCTCGGCTTCCCCGGCGATGGCTGCCTCTTCGATCACCGAGATGACCTGCATGGTGACCACGGCGCCGTCGGAAAACCGCAGCTTCACCTCGGTGCCACCGGGCAGGGTGTCGGCTCCGTTCGACGGTGCCGGTCCGGCGTGCAGCAATCGGTCGAGTTCGGCAACCCGCTCGTCGAGGCCGGCCAATTCGTCCGCGCGCTGAATGGCATCGGCGGCGTCGGCGTGGTCGCTCACCGCGCCGCGGTCGTTTCTGACTTCGGCCTCCAGGCGATCCCGGCGTTCCCGCAGCCGGTCCAACTCAGCGCTGATGCGCTCGTGCGCTTCACCGGAAAGCCCCGAGGGCTCGACGTTTTCGCTCACCTGTGACGACCTGTCTTCCAGGGCGCGACGGCGAGTACCGCTCCGGAGCGCCTCGATTGTTGTGGATATTGCTCGCCGATTATTCCTGTGCAGTGACGCGAAAGGATGCGTTTAGGCGGGTTGATCTCGACGGTGCGGCGGGTGAGCCGACCCGGTCAACCTGCTCGCGTCACGGGGCGCTAACGGGAGCAGAAGGTTGTTGCCGATGGGCAGCTAGGTGCTAGAGGGCCGCGAGCTGACCACCGGACAGCAGCCATAAGGTCAGAATCGACGGCCGCGCCGTCCACGAAAGGCGTCCTTGACCCTTTCGCCGGCGTTCTTGACGTCGGACGTGAGCTGATCACGCACACCGCGATTTTCAAGCTTGCGGTCACCGGTCGCACGGCCGATGGTCTCATTCGCTCTGCCACCGAGCTTCTGTACCTTGTTTCTGAGCTTGTTGGTCGCACTCATGGCAACTCCTCCTTTGGTCCTGCGCTCGGATACCCGCAGTGGGGTCGAGGCAACCACCGCCCAGTGCCGTAGCTCTTGGTGGGCGCCCAGCAGCGGGGCGCCCACGATGTCCAGGTAATGCATCAGCGGGTTGAGTTCGACGGCCTTCGACCAGGCTCGTTAGGCCGGTCACAGCATGGAGGCGACCATGCTCTGCGCGTCGGGCAAAGACGCCTGAAACGCGTCGCCGCTGATGGCGTAGAAATCGATGAAAGCTGCCCGTTGGGCCGAGGGATTGAACAGCTCAATCCATGTACCAAAGGCCGGAAACGTGCCCCGATCCGTGTGCACATCAGCGGTGTAGTTGATTGGTAGTGACTGCTGAAAATTCTTGGCCTGTAACGTCTGCACCTGCACCTGTGGCTGCTGTTTCACGTTGCTCAATCCGCGGGCTTTAATGTCCTGGCCGATCAGCATGGCTGATTCTTGATTGATATCGCGCGTGTTCGCTGTGCCGGCGCTGACGTCCATCCCCCCTTTTTGGCCGCCACCTTTGATGAGGTTGGCGTAATGCGGGCCCTGGTTAGTAACGGTCCAGCCGGACGCCAGCGTCAGGGTGACTCCGTAGCCGAAATCGAGCGTTGAGGCGTCGCCGGTTGCCAGCGGCGACAGCGACCCGGACGCGGCGGAGAGCAACGCGGCCAACAGCGCCAGGGCGGCTGCGTTGCGGTGAACGTGGCGACGCCCGCTTGCCAGGTGCGGCATCACCGCCACCGCGCGGCGCGGCTCATGGGGCGTCGGCCGATGCGCAGCTGCCATCAGTTCTCCCGAATTCTCCGGCTATGCGGCGCATCGCAGCTCTTCAGCAGGGCAGACATAGCTCGGAGATGCGCACAACTAACCGCGGTTTGCCAGGTGAAACCTGATTCACGGAAGCCTAGCGAGTCTTGTGTCGGCGTTACAGCCTCTCGGCTACACCCAGTACGCCACTCGAGCCCGGTACTGGCGCATCGCGAAAGCGGCGCACAGCCAACCCAACACAGTGAGCCCCACCACGACCGCCCAGTGCCGCAATTCTTGATGCGAGCCGAGCAGCGGGGCGCGCACGATGTCCAGGTAATGCAGCAGCGGGTTGAGCTCGACGATCTTCGACCACTGCCCGGCGCCCTGCTGCCGCAACGTGTCGTCGTTCCAGATGATCGGCGTCATGAAGAACAGCAACTGCACGACGGAGAACAGCAGTGGGCCGATGTCGCGGTAGCGCGTCGCCAGGATGCCGAAACACAGCGACACCCATACGCAGTTGAGCACGATCAGGCCCAGTGCCGGGATCACCGCGAGGTCGGCCCACGACCACTGCTTCGGGAAGATGATCGCGATGACGATGTAGATGACGATGTTGTGCGCGAACAGAATCATCTGCCGCCACACCAGCCGGTAGACGTGCACGCTCAGCGGCGTCGGCAGCTGTTTGATCAATCCCTCATTGGCGACGAAGACCTCCGCGCCTTCCAGGATCGAGGCGTTGATCAGATTCCAGATGATCAGGCCGAGGGTGACGTAGGGCAGATGCACCGACAGCTGAAGGTGAAACAGCTTGGAGTACAGCCCGCCCATCGCGACGGCGGTGGTTCCGGTGGCGATGGTGATCCAGAACGGCCCGAGCACCGAGCGGCGGTAGCGCTGTTTGATGTCCTGCCAGCCGAGGTGCAGCCACAGCTCGCGGCGACGGTATCCGTCGACCAGATCACCCCAGGCCCGGGTCATCGTCTTGGACTGTGCGGCAACATCAACGATCGTCATTGGCGCCGCTCCTCTTCCCCTCGCCGCAAGCGACTGGGCAGTACCCCCACATCGTCACCGGCGCGCGTCAATTCTCCGGCCTTCCGAACTGTTCGCGCCGGCCCAACCGGCGCAGCCGCAGCCACTCCAGCAGACCCTTTGGGTCATGACGGGACACCAGAAAAAACCAGCCGAACCGCAACCATTCCTGGACCAGCAGCTTGCGCAGACCCGGCTGAGCCAACAGATAGCCGCGATTGCGGTAGGTGAAGTAGCGCTTGGTCGGATCGTCGGGGTATTGCGTGTGCATTCGCCCCCCGAGAATCGGCTTGAACTCGGCCGACCCGCACGGGTGGAGATAGGCGGCGTTCAGACAGGTTCCGAACGCCAGCCCGGACCGGACCAGACGGCGGTGTATCTCCACCTCGTCGCCACGAACGAACAACCGGAGGTCGGGAACACCTATCGACTCGAACGTCGACGCCCGAAACAGCGCCCCGTTGAACAGGGAGGCGATGCCCGGCAGGAGATCCTGGTCCGGCGCGGTCCGCAGCTCGCTGACCCGCCGGCGCCACACCAGGCCGCGGCGCAGCGGGAAGGCCAGGCGTTGCGGGTCATCGGCGTTGCACACCATCGGCGACACCGCGGCCAACCGGTGCGTTGCGGCGCACGCCAGCAGGGTCGCCAGCACTTGGCTGTCTTGCGGGTGGCCGTCATCGTCGGCCAGCCACACCCAATCGGCTCCCAGTGCCAGCGCATGAAGGATCCCGAGCGCGAAACCGCCTGCGCCGCCGAGGTTTCGGCGTGATGGCAGATAGGTCGTGGGGATGGGCTGGCCGGCCACCAAGTCGCGAACGCGGTGATCGTCATCATTGTCGACGACGATCAGGTGATCCAGCTGTCGGCTCTGTGCACTCAGCACACCCAGCGACTTGGCGAGTTCGTCGGGGCGCCGGTGGGTCACCACGACGGCGCACACCATCTCAGTCATTCGCGGGAGCTTGGGTTTCGGCGAGTACCTCACGCACATGCCGGGCGGCGTCCTCGCCCTCGTACGCGCGCACGACGTCCTCGATGCCGCCGGTGAGCTTGATGACGCCGTGGTCGATCCACATCGCCGTCTTGCATAGCCGGGCCAGGAATTCGTTGGAATGGCTGGCGAATACCAGGATTCCGGATCGCTCGACAAGCTGCTGCAGCCGGGTTTGCGCCTTCTTGAGGAAGTCGGCGTCGACGGCGCCGATACCTTCGTCGAGTAGCAGGATCTCTGGGTCGATGCTGGTAACGACGCCCATCGCCAATCTCACCCGCATACCGGTGGAGTAGGTGCGCAGCGGCATCGACAGGTAGTCGCCGAGTTCGGTGAACTCCGCGATCTCGTCGACCTTGGCCAGCATCTGCTTGCGGGTCTGCCCGAGGAAGAGCCCACGGATGAGGATGTTCTCGTAGCCCGAGATCTCGGGGTCCATGCCGACGCCGAGGTCGAACACCGGCGCCACCCTGCCGCTGACGATCGCCGAGCCTCGCGTCGGCTCATAGATCCCCGAAAGCAGCCGCAGCAGAGTCGATTTCCCGGCCCCGTTGTGGCCGACCAGCCCGACTCGGTCGCCCATGCTCAACGACATCGTGATGTCCCGCAATGCCTCGATGACCACCACGTTGGAGGCGTTGCGCCCGATCGCGCCGCCGGCCTTGCCGAGGAACGCCTTCTTCAACGAGCGTGATTTGGCGTCGAAGATGGGGAACTCCACCCACGCGTTGTGGGTCTCGATGTGAGGGGGGCGTGAACTGGTCACCGGGCGTCTGCCTAGAGGTATTGCCCGGTGCCCGAACCGGACCCACCATGGCGGCCGACTCCCGGGGGCAGACCGCGCTGCCCGCGCATCTGCTCCAGTTGTGAGCGCGCCGCCATCTGCTGAGCGAACAGCGCCGTCTGGATCCCGTGGAACAGTCCCTCCAGCCAACCGACCAGCTGCGCCTGCGCGATGCGCAGCTCGCCGTCCGACGGGACGGTGCCTTCGGTGAACGGCAGGGTGAGGCGGTCAAGCTCGGCCCGCAGTTCTGGCGCCAGCCCGTCTTCGAGTTCCCTGATGCTGGTGGCGTGGATCTCGCGCAGCCGGCTGCGACTGGCGTCGTCCAGTGGCGCCGCCCGCACCTCCTCGAGCAGTTGTTTGATCATGGTGCCGATCCGCATCACCTTGGCCGGCTGCTCGACCAGGTCGGTCAGCGACCTGTCGTCGGAGGCTTCGGAATCAAAGTCCCCGGCGGCCGCGGTCAGCCGCGGGTCGACGCCACCGATGACCTCGATACCGTCGTCGTCGCCGTCGTCGCTGCCGTTACTCAATCCGGTCACCTCTCGTGTTGTGTCGTTAGCCTTCGTCACCGTGTGGGAGTTGCGGGGGCGCCACGCCATTCGTAAATCCAGGCCCCGCCATTGTCGTAGATTTTCGTCCACCACCTCGATTGGTCTATTGACACTAGACCGTCGGGCACCTTGAACCCGCGCACCGTCGGGGCGCTGGTCAGCACATAGCGGATATGGAGCGCCCGCACCGCCTCGGGACCCAGCGCACGCAACTCCCTGGGCACCCATGGCCGGGCGTCAGCATCGGCGTAGGCCCAGAAGTTGAATCGGTAATAGCCCGGGCCGATCTGCTGCGGGAAGTCGTAATGGGTCCACAGCGGGTGCAGGTCGGCCACCGCATACATCCACGCGGTGCCGTCGACGTTGGAGTTGCCGATCACGGTGGTCCGCGCGCCTGGCAGGGTCGCCAGGTGAGCAAAAGCATCGAGATCTTTCTGGTTGATGATCACCGAGTCGTATTTGTCGCCGAACAGGACCAGGTGCCGGTAGAGATAGTGCCGCGCGGTCAGCACGGTGGTGATCACCAGCAACACACCGGTCAGCGAAATCCACATGGCTGTTGGTAATTTCGCAAAACGCTCGGACAACCGCCGGGTCGCTGCCACCGCCGCCAGGACGGCAGCGAATAGCGCGATTCCCGCCATCGGCGTCACCAGAATCGTCACCACGGCCGAGAGCCGCCGCGGGTCGTTGTAGAAGAACTGGCTGAACTGTTCGATGGCGGCGCCGAGCGGATTGCGGAATGGTGCGCCGGAGTAAATGGTTGCCACGGTCAGCAGCAGCCAGAGCACCGGCGGCCACCAGATTCGCTTGTACAACAGAATCGCCATACCTATCGCGCTCAGCCCGATCAAACCGTATTGGATCGGGAAATCGTTGAGGTGGCGGGTGTGCAACAAGAGCGCGTCGATGACGCCTTGCTTGACGGTCTTGAAGCTGGGGAACGCATGCCCGGCGATGATGTCGGCCTGCCGGGCCACCCCGATGAACTGCGGCGCCAATATCAGCACCGCAGGCACCACCCCTGCGGCCAGAGTCAGCAGGTCGGCGCGGCGCCCCCGCACCGGATGCCACCAACCCTCCAAAAGCCACCAGGCCGCCACGAACAAGATCACCACGAACCCACCGGTGAGATGCACCGAGAAGATTCCCACCAGCGCCAGCACGGCCACCGGGATGCGATCCCGATGCCGCAGCGTCGAGATGATCAGGAGGAACGTCGGGATCGCGACGCCGTAGGCCGCCAGGTTGGGCATCGCGGCTGTACCGAACTCGACGTAAGGCACCGAGGTGAACGACGCCGACAACGCGGCCGCGGTGGCCGCCGCTCCGGCGGCGTGCGGCGTGCGGGGCCGGAGCAGGTGCCAGGTGAGCATCGCCGCGCTGGACGGAAACAGCCAGACCGACGCCGCCACCGCGGTCACGGTGTAGCCGGTGGTGGGTGCCGCGCCGGTGAGTTGACAGAACACTGCGGTCAGGGCGTGAAACACCGAAGGGTAGTACAACGGATGGTGGGTTTCGACGTTGCGCAGTTCGCCCATGTGCGTGGACGACGCCTGGCCGGTGTCGAGGATGAAGCGCACCGTGTTGGCGTGCCAGACGGCGTCCCAGGTGCTGGGGATGGATTGCCATCCCACGATGCCGCGGTAGGCGGCCCACATGATCAGCAGCCCACCGAGTAGCACCCCGGCGCCCACCGGCAGCGCCTGACGGCGATCGATTCCGCGTGCTTCGGCCTCGGTGTCGCGGTAGCCGGCGAGCAGTGGCTGTAAACCCGTCATCACGACACATACCGCGGCGAGCGTGGCCAGCGCTGTCCAGCCGTTCCACGGGATTCCGAGTGCGCCGAACGGAATGATCGCCAGCGCCACCACTCCGTAAGTCAGCGCCGGGCCAACGGCGAGGGCGACCGGCCAGGTTAGCTGCGTGATTCGCCCGACGATGGCCCCCGGAGCGATCAGCAAAAACAATGCGATCAGCGTTCCGAACCAGAGCCCCACTGGACTAGTATGGCTGGCCGGGTGACCTGGCTCGGGACGGCGGGGACGTACCGGGCGCCCGCTACCGCAAGGTTTAGCTCACTTTGCAGAACTCTAAGGTGGCTGGTATGGCATACGACGTCGCCCGAGTGCGGGGATTACACCCGTCGCTCGGGGACGGTTGGGTGCATTTCGACGCGCCGTCCGGGATGCTGATCCCCGACTCGGTGGCGACCACCGTATCGACGGCCTTCCGCGGATCATTCCCCAGCACCGCCGGCCCGCACCCGTCGGCCAAGCGCAGCGCTGCCGTGTTGGAGGCGGCCCGCCAGGCGGCGGCGGATCTGGTCAACGCCGACCCGCGCGGCGTGGTGCTGGGCTCCGACCGCGCGGTGTTGCTGGCGTCGTTGGCCGACGCATCGTCGACACGCGCCGGCCTGGGCTACGAGATGGTGGTCACCCGGCTCGATGACGAGGCGAACATCGCGCCGTGGATGCGCGCAGCAAATCGCTTCGGCGCCAAGGTGAAGTGGGCCGAGGTCGACATCGAAAGCGGTGACCTGCCGTCCTGGCAGTGGGAGGGCCTGATCGGACCGCCGACTCGTCTGGTCGCCGTGACGTCGGCGTCGGGAACTCTGGGCACCGTCACCGACCTGCGTCCGGTGACCAAACTGGTCCACGATGTCGGCGGTTTTGTGGTGGTCGACCATTCCGCTGCCGCGCCGTACCGGTTGATCGACATCGACGAGATCGACGCAGACGTGGTGGCGATCAACGCCGTGGGGTGGGGCGGTCCGCCCATAGGCGCGTTGGTCTTTCGTGACCCGGCGATGATCAACACCTTCGCGTCGGTGTCAACCGACCCCTACGCCACCGGGCCGGCACGCCTCGAGGTCGGCGTGCACCAATTCGGTCTGCTCGGCGGCTTTGTCGCCAGTATCGAATATCTTGCCTCACTCGACGAGTCGGCTCGCGGGACGCGACGCGAAAGACTCGCCATCTCAATACAATCCGCCACGTCCTACATGGACGGGCTATTCGAGTACCTGATGGGTTCGCTACGTTCTCTGCCGTTGGTGGTGGTGATCGCGCGGCCCGAGGCCCGGATACCCGTGGTGAGCTTCGCGGTCCACGAGGTGCCGGCCGACCGGGTGGTGCAACGGTTGGCGGACAACGGCATTCTGGCGATCTCCAACGCCAGCTCGCGTGTGCTGGAGGTGATCGGTGTCAACGACGTCGGCGGCGCGGTCACCGTCGGGCTGGCGCACTACTCGACGATGGCCGAGGTCGACCAGTTGGTGCGCGCCCTGGCCTCGCTGGGCTAGATTGCCCCGCTCCTCCTCGGGACCACCCGCATCGTCGCCCGGCGGGGCTAGACGGTCAACACGATCTTTCCGGTCACCTCTCCGGCCTGCAGCAGGCGGTGGGCCTCGGCGGCCTGCCGAATCGGCAGACGCGCGCCGATCACCGGCCGGACGCGGCCGTCGGCAATCATCGGCCAGACCGACTCCGTCACCGCGGCGACGACGGCGCTCTTGCTGTTTGGTCCGGTCTCCGGCCGTGCACGCAACGTGGTGCCGATGACATGAGCTCGTTTGCTCATCAGCTTGGCGATATTGAGTTCGCCCTTGATGCCGCCCTGCATGCCGATGATGACCAGGCGGCCGTCATTGGCCAGCGCGTCGATATTGCGGTCCAGATACGAGGCGCCCATGATGTCCAGGATCACGTCGGCGCCCGAGCCGCCGGTCGCTTCCCGCACCCGCTCGACGAAGTCCTCGTCGCGGTAGTTGATCAAGATCTCCGCGCCCAGTTCGCGGCACAATTCCAGCTTGGCCGCCGAGCCCGCGGTGACCGCGACCCGGGCACCCAGCGCGCGGGCAACCTGGATGGCATGGCTGCCCACGCCGCTGGCGCCGCCGTGCATCAGCAGCAGTTGGCCCTGGCTCAGATGCGCAGTCATCGCCAGGTTCGACCAGACCGTGCAGGCCACCTCCGGCACTCCGGCCGAGTCCTGCAGGTCGAGGCCGACGGGATGCGGCAGCAGCTTGGCCGGCGGGGACGGCCGCGTATTCGGCGTACCCGCCGCCGGCCAGCAACGCGCAGACTTCTTGCCCGGGTGACCATTCCGCCGACGTCGTCGCCGACCGACTCGATCGACGCCGGAGACCTCCATGCCGAGCAGCTCGCTGGCGCCCGGCGGCGGTGGGTACAGCCCGGCGGCCTGCAGCAGGTCGGCCCGGTTGACGCCGGCGGCGGTGACCTTGATCAGCACCTCGCCACGGGTCGGGGCGACGTCCGGGACTTGCTGCCACGAGAGTTGTTCGGCGGATTCAGCGACGATGGCATACATGCTCGCCACGCTACTACCTGCGGATTCGGGCTGTTCCAAAGGCGCTGTGTCGCTTAGCATGACGTTATGGCCGCCCTCATTGCCGGCCGGACAGCCAGTGCGATGCCCGGACTGGATATCGCCGAGCAGAAGTCTTGGCAGAGCTTCCTTGACTCGACGCTGCGGTTGTATGCGGCGCTCAACCGCCAACTCACCGAAGTGCATCAGCTGTCGCTGCCCGACGTCCGGGTCCTCGAACTCTTGGACAACGCGGCGACTGGGTCTGCCCGGATGGGTGACCTCGCCGAGGCGCTGCCGTCGCTGCCGAGTCGCCTGACCCGCCAGATCCGTCGCCTGGAGGGGCAGGGTCTGGTGCGCCGCGCGGCCAGCCGTGATGACCGGCGCGGGGTGGTGGCCAGCATCACCGAGGACGGCCGGGCAGCGGCGCGACAGGCCATGGTGACCTACTCCGAAGGAGTGCGGACCTACTTTCTCGGCCAGTTGTCACGCTCGCAAATCGCTGCGATGGGGGAGAACTGCCGTCGGATCAGCGCGGCGCTGAAGCCTTCCGGCCAGGCGTCCACGACCGGGCGATCCTGACCCGGCTACCCTTGTCCGCGGTGGCGTGGCAGAGCGGCCTAATGCACTCGCCTTGAAAGCGAGAGACGGCTAAAACCGTCCGGGGGTTCAAATCCCTCCGCCACCGCGCTCCGCCACCGCCACCTCCGCCACCGCCATTCGCCTCGCCCGCCAGATCTCCCGATTGTCGGTCACCGTTTGATTTGGCCTAGGTAGTACCCGAGACGATTTTCCACGTCGCCAGGTTGGTGAAAGCCTTGCGCCATCAGCGCTTGGATACCGGCCTGGGCGGCCGGCCGCCCGATCGAGGCCATGCACGCGTCCCAGCCGGCGCCGAGCTCGACGTCCGGTGGCAAGCTCGTATTGACGAGGCGCTTGGTGTTGGCGATGGCCCATTTGTCGAATCCGGAAATTCGGGTGGCCAGCGCTTCGACGAACGCGTCTAGTTCGGCATCGGGGAGGGCGCGGTTGACGTATCCATAGGCCTCGGCCTGCTCGCCGCGGATGTCCTCCGAGCTCAACAGCACCTCTAGGGCGCGATTACGTCCGATGAGCCGGGGCAGCCTGGCCATGGGACCGCCGCCGGCGACCAGTCCGACGCCGACTTCCCATTGGGAGAGGATGGCCTTTTCCCGGCTGGCAAAACTCATGTCGCTTGCGAGAGTGAGCTCGCTGCCGTTGCCTGTGGCGCGGCCGCGGATGAGCGCGATGGACACGACCGGCGCGCGGGTCAGACGCACGAGAAAATCTGGCCACTGCGGCAAGCCGGTTGGACCGGCTGGTAGTGCGGTGAAGTCATCGAAATCCGCTGTGAAATCAGAATGATTCAGGAAGTAGTCGTCGACGGAGCTGTCGAAGACGACGACTCTTACGTCATCGTCGGTCTCGAGAGCGTTGATGACTTCTTGGAACTGCCCGATCATTTCCGGGCTCATGACGTTGATCGGCGGGTTGTCGATAGTGACACGCCAGTAGGCGGCCGATCGTCGGGTCAGGCGAATTCTTGCGGATTTGGGAGGCGGAGTCGCGGTTGTCATCGAATCGTCCTCTTGATCAGTTGGGTTGGCCGGCAGGGTCGCCGGGATGAGGCGAAAGCTGCGTCGTGGTAGTCGTCATCCACGGGTAGAGGGGCAGCGACGTCACTATGGTGTCGATCTCCTCGTCGTCGCGGGCGTTCCACAGGCCGAGAGTTCGCCGGAGAGGCGGTTGCGCTGCCAGCGCCCATAGTCGCCGGAGGTGGCCTTGGCCTGGAAAGCTCGCGCGCACGCTGGGCTTCGTCCTTCAGCTTGTCATCCACGGCATTCGGCCCCGTCCCGTCAGGGACGTCGATCGTCATCGTGATCAGGAATTCACGGCCCGGGCCAACTCGCGACAATGCGGGGTCGTTCGCATGCGGTAAGAGGGGCGTGACCTCGTCATTGCGCCAAATTCGCAGCGGCATTGAGGCAAGTACGGTTTCCAGTTCTGCGGGGCCGTCGGCAGCGAAGAGGCCCAGGGTGCGCCATTCACCAGGTCTCAGTGGGGGGCGCCACAAACGGCTGAGGTTTCCGCGCTCGGCAAGGTCGTGGGAGTGGGCGGCCTCCCGCAGCCGCACCTGCGCCACGGTCTCATCAGCGGTACCCGGCGGGACGCGGGTGGTCATCGTGACGAGGAACTCCACGGCGCCTCCCTGCCGAGACTGCAAGAGATAGTGGGGCGCTTCCTGCGTTACCGGGGGACCGCGAGTCGGTCAGTTCACGGCCGGGCCTCACAACGATCAAGATCGTACGCTCACGCTCTCACCAGCGGCAACGCCTGGCAGGTTTGGACTTACCGCGGACTGATCGGCACGCGAAGTATGACGCAAAACATATTGTGGGACAGACGAATAAACGCCGTCACCTGTGATTCCGCCACCTGTTGCGCGGTGATGCGGTTAGGCAGCTCGCGTGGCTACAAGCTTTTTCGTGGCGAAGTCCTGCAGACCGCCGCCACTCAACTGGTAGAACAATGGCGTGGCCTTCCTCGAAGCTGTGCTTCACGCCGCCGGTCTCGGTGATCCTGGGGTCCCTCATGACTGCGTTCACCTTTACCTGAAAAGGTCTGGACGGCAATGAAACTCATCCGGGAGTCGGCCTGTGATCCAGAGCTGTTACGGACACTGTTTCTCTTCGAGCACCTGTCTGACGGGCAGCTTGCATCGATATGCCACCCTGCCAAGCTCGCAGAGTACGAAGCCGGGCCTTTGTTCCGTGAGGGCCAGCCGGCCACATCGTTTTTTGTGCTGGTCGACGGGGAGTTGGTGGTGTCCAAACGAGCCGGCGGCCGAGACGTCTAGGCGATTCGCACGACCCATCGCGGTAGCTACTGCGGAGCGGTGGCGGCCTTTCTCGATGAACCTCCCGAGCGTTACGACTTTTCCGTGCGGGCGTGCCGGCCTACGCAACTCGTGTCTATCGACGCGGCCGAATTTGGTCGATTCGCCAGTAACAGGGTGTCGGCTTTGGTGGCTGCCGCACAGCAGTATTCGCAGCTGGACAGCACACCATTTATGGTCGCCGACGTTCGTGAGTTGCTCGACAGCACGCTGACGGTGCTGGCGGATCTTCTCAACGACGAGCTGACGATTGTCAGGCGCTATGACGATCGGGTGCCACCCATCCCGTGCTACGCCGGAGAACTCAATCAAGCGTGGACGAACATCATCACCAACGCGGCGGAGGCGATGCGTCACATCGCCCCACTGGATGCAGTCCTGACGCTCAGTACGCACCTCACCGACGCCACAACCGTGCAGATCGAGATCTGCGACACGGGCCCAGGCATTCCGGAAGACGTTCGCCAGCAGATCTTTCTGCCGTTTTACACCACGAAGGCAGTCGATGAGGGCATCGGCATCGGACTAGAACTCGCCTGGCGCGGCATTGTCGACAAGCACGGCGGCACCCTGACGGTCGAATCCAATGACACTGGCACGCGCATCATCGCCCGTTTACCGATCAACGGCCCCACCGGGTCGTCCTAGCCCTTGACGAGGGTGAACTGCGCGATGCTGCTGATGTCGCGGCGGAAGAAGTCCGCGCACCCGGTGAGGTAGTGCATGAACTTGTCGTAGTTGGCCTGGTCGGTGAGCGCAATCGCCTCGTCACGCTTGGCCTCGAGGTTGACCGCCCAGGTGTCCAGCGTCCGGGCGTAGTGGGCCCGCAGAAGGTGGATCCGCTCGACGCCGAAGCCGGCCGCGGTGGCGAACTCGACGATGTCGTCTTCGCAGGGCAGTTCGCCGCCAGGGAAGATCTCCTGGCCGATGAACCGCATGAACCGCAAGTCGTTCATCGTGATCGTGATCCCGTTCGGCGCGAAGTAGCTCTGCGGATGTCCGAGGATCGTGTGCAACAGCATCCGGCCGTCGGCAGGCAGCACGCGGTACGCCGTGTCGAAGAATGCCGCGTACCGAGGCTTGGTGAACGCCTCGAAGGCGCCGATGCTCACGATGCGGTCGACCGGCTCGCTGAACTCCTCCCAGCCCTGCAGGCGGACCTCGACCGATCGGGTCGTCGGCACCTTCGCCAGCCGGGCGGTGGTCCAGGCGTGCTGGTTCTGACTCAGGGTGATGCCGATAACGTTGACGTCGTACTTCTGCAGGGCCAGTTCCAGCGCGCCGCCCCACCCGCAGCCGACGTCGAGCAGCGTCATGCCGGGCGCGAGATTCAGTTTGCCCAGCGCGAGGTCGAACTTGGCGACCTGCGCCTCGTCCAGCGTCATGTCGTCGCGCTCGTAATAGGCGCAGGTGTAGCCCATCGTCGGGCCCAGGAACAGGGCGAAGAAATCGTCGTTGAGGTCGTAGATCGACTGCGACGTCTCGTAATCAGGTGTCAAACCGCTGCTCATACCAGCCATTGCACAGCTACCCATCTAACTCAGAAGTCAGGCAGCAAAAAAATAGGCGCTGATTTCTTAGCGCCCGTCGATGCTGGTTCCCCGACCTCAGCCGAACGTGTTCCGAAGCATGTTAGACCCGCGCGCAGTAACGGCGTTAATTGTGGTGCATGACGTTGTCGGCGAGATGAACGCCGATTCCCAGTGCGACCAGGATTAATAGCAGCGCGATAGCTGGCCAGATCCACATCAGCCAGCCGCGCACTGCGGCGACGATTACACCCGATGCTCCGATCAGGACCGCGAGCCCGACCCCACCCCACGTCACGATGTACGCGCCGTTGAGCGCGTTGGGGTCGCAGTGCTCATTGCAGGAGTCGGCGGCCATCACGAAGAAGAAAGAGAACCCCACCGTGGCGAACGCGGCGAGCGCGGCGACCACCGACAGGATCGAGGTGAGCGTGATGTCGGCGGCCGAATGGCGTCGCTGCTGCACTATGCCGCCGCCCGGGGAACCTCGGCGGCGATGCGATCCATCAGCGCGGTATAACGCTTGACTTCGGGGTCGCGGCTGGGCTTGCCACTGCTCACCACCCCGGCGGCCAGTTGCCGGTCGGGGTCGGCCCAGATCGCGCAGTTGACCAGCCCGAGATGGCCGAACGCCGCTGGAGCGCCCCGGCCGAACGGGCCGAATCGCTGCGTGCCGAGCTGGAAGCCCGTGCCCCAACGGGCCGGGAGAAGGCCGGTTGCCACGTCCGGTCGCAGGCGACGGCATTGCCGTGTCGCTTCGCGCAGCGTCTGTGGACTGAAGACGCGGACGCCGTCGAGTTCGCCTCCGCGGCACCATATTTCGGCGAATCGCGACATCTCGGCAGCGTTCGAAATGGTGTTGGATGACGGGATCACAGTCTTGAGGAACATCGGCGTGTTGGTGATCGGGATGATCTCATGGGTCGTGCCGCCGATCGCTTTGCGGAACGCCGCCGCGATCGGGGCGGGTAGTAGCGGTAGGCCGGTGGCATGGCTGGGCGCCACCAGCGGGATATCCTCCTCTGCCACACCGAAATTGGTCCAGCGGAAGTTCAGCGGATCGAGGATCTCGGTGGCCAGAATCTCGCGAAGGTCCTTACCCGTTGCGGCGTAGACGATTTCGCGCATCAGTGGACCCCAGGTCAATGCATGGTAAATGTGCACGAGGCCGGGCCGGTAGATCGGCCGCAGGTTGCCGAGCTGTTCCTGTGCGTACCCGTGGTCATCGGCCCGCTTGAGGTCCGGCCGCGGCCCGGTCGGGAACGGGACGCCGGCGCTGTGGGTGATCACGTGCCGGATCGTGGTGCGGTGCTTGCCGTGGCTGGTGTATGTCGGGATGTAGTCGCAGACTCGGTCGTCCAGCGAGATCTGCCCCCGCTCGACGAGCATGTGCACGACGGTCGCGGTGATCGCCTTGGCGGACGAGTAGACGCAGAACGGGGTGTCGGTCTGCACGGGGATCTTCTCGGCGTCTGCGTCGTCGCTCGGCGCGTTGCCCCACCCGTGGCCGATCGCCCGGTTCAGCACGACCTTGCCGTTGTGCCGCACGCACACCTGGATCGCCGGATGCATGCCCGCCTGATACCAGTGGCGGGCGGCCTGCCAGATCCGTTCGACGGCCGCCGGATCGATGCCTGAGTGGTCCTCGTCGCCGATGGCCGTGACGGAGTCGAGGTCGGCGGGGACCCGGATTCTGCCCTGTGCGTCGTCCATGCCGCGAGGGTACGTGGCGGCAGGGTGTCGACTTATCCACAGTTGCGGGTTCATCCACAGATGGGGGTTTACGGGGGTGCTTTGGTCGCCGGGCGTGGCTACGATTCGAACATGCGTTCTAGTAGTCGGGACGAGGTCGTCGCGGTGTTCGATGCGCTTCGGGCGGCGATGAAACGCGCGCTGGACCTGACGTTCGACGTGTTGACGACTCCCGAGCGGCTCAACATCCTGGAGGGTCTAGAACAGCTGCGCCGCCAGCAGCCCGCCATCGAACACGCGCTGATCAACGAACTGACACATGTCGAGCCCAGCGTGTTGGGCGGCAAGCTACCGTCGGTGCTGGCTGACCGGTTGCGGATCAGCCGTACCGAAGCCTCCCGGCGGGTCCATGAGGCCGCCGACCTCGGGCAGCGGCGGGCCTTGAACGGTGAGCCGGTGGCGCCGGTGCTGGACGCCACCGCCACCGCCCAGCGCAACGGCGACCTCGGACCAGGCCACGTCGCGGTGATCCGCTCGTTCTTTCATCGGCTACCCGACTTCGTCGACGTCGAGACCCGGGCGAAGGCTGAAGCGCAGCTCGCCAGGCTAGCCGGTGAGCATCGTCCCGATGAGTTGGCCCGGCTGGCCGAGCGACTCACCGACTGCCTCAACCCCGACGGCGACTTCACCGACACCGACCGCGCCAAGCGGCGCGGCCTGACCATCGGCCGCCAGGACATCGACGGCATGTCCCCGATCACCGGCTGGCTGAACCCCGAAGCGCGGGCCACCCTGGATGCGGTGTTCGCCAAACTCGCCGCACCGGGCATGTGCAACCCCGACGACGAGCAACCGTGCGTGAGCGGCACCCCATCTGCGGCGGCGATCCAGGGCGACACCCGCAGCGCCCCGCAACGCACCCACGACGCCCTGAACGCCGCCGGGCGCGCCCTGCTGGCCTCCTGCGACTTAGGCCAGCACAACGGCCTACCCGCATCCATCATCGTCACCACCACCCTGGCCGAGCTGGAAGCCGGCGCCGGGCGCGGCCTGACCGGCGGCGGCACCCTGCTCCCGATGTCGGATGTGATCCGGCTGGCCTCCCACGCCCACCACTACCTGGCCATCTTCGAGGACGGCAAAGCGTTAGCGCTCTATCACACCAAACGCATCGCTTCACCAGCCCAACGCATTGTGTTGTACGCCAAGGATCGTGGCTGCACCTTCCCGGGCTGTACCGTGCCCGGCTACCTCTGCGAGGTCCACCACTGCGACCCGTACTGCCGCTGCCACGTCACCGACGTCAACGACCTCACGTTCGGGTGCGGGCCCAACCACAAACTCGCCGAACAAGGCTGGGACACCCGCAAAAACGCCCGCGGCGACACCGAATGGATCCCACCACCCCACCTCGACCGAGGCCAACCCCGCGTGAATACCTTCCACCACCCGGAAAAACTGCTCCGGGATGACGACGAAGACGATGAGCCGTCAAGAGCTGGCTAGTTGGCTGACACCCGACTCCTCGAGTTGTTCACGCAATCCGCGCAGGAGCGTTTAGCAGTGGGCGTTATTCGCCCTTGAACTTCGGCGGACGTTTGCCGAAGGTCGCTGAGATCCCCTCGGACAGATCCTTCGACGGCAGGAAGGCGGCATTCCACGCCGCCACATAGCGCAAGCTGGCCGACACCTGCGAAATCCGTTGCTGGTCAAGGACATCCTTGATGCCGCGGACCGTCAACGGCGGGTTCTCGGCAATCTCGGCCGCGGTGGCGTGCGCGGCCTGCAGCGTCGCGTCGGCGTCGGCGAACACGTCGTTGACCAACCCGATCTTCTCGGCGCGGGCCGCGTCGATGTCCTTGCCGGTCAGCGCCAATTCGCGCAGGTGGCCGTCGGACAGGATCAGCGGCAGCCGGGCCAAGCTGCCTACGTCGGCGACGATCGCAAGCTTGACCTCGCGGACGGAGAACTTCGCGTCGGTGCTCGCGTAGCGAATGTCGACCGCCGAGATCAGGTCGACGCCACCGCCGATGCACCAGCCGTGCACCGCCGCGATCGTCGGCGTCCGGCAGTCGGCGACGGCGCTGATGGTGGCCTGCATCCGCATCACCTCGCGGTGGAACTCGCTGCGCGGGCCGGCCATCGCGCTATCGGCCAGCACCGGCGCCAGCGTCCCGCCCATCGCGGGCAGGTCGAGGCCGTAGCTGAAGTTGCGGCCCGAGCCGGTCAGGACGATCGCGCGGATGTTCGGGTCGGCGTCAAGGTCGGCGAATAACTCTGGCAGCTCCGACCAGAACGCGGGGCCCATCGCGTTGCCCTTGCCCGGGCCGATCAACGTCACCTGCGCGACGTGGTCTTTGGCGTCGACAGGACGGATTCGTACGGCTGGCCCATCAGACGCGCTCCAGATAGAAGTAGAAGTAGCGGCCCACCCCGTCTCGGACGTCCACGACGCCTTTGCCGTTCATGATGCCCATCACGGCGTCGTCGTCGACCTTCTTGAAGTGATCGTGGACGGGCTGCCCGTCATAGACCATGGTGGCGGTGACTTCGCCGCGGAATTCCTCCAGCCACAGGCTGGCTTCGCCGTTGCCCATCGTGACGTTGGAGAACCGGTTCCCTTCATCGTCGAGACACACCAGCGGCTGCACGTCAGCGGGTGAGTTGAACGTTTTCCCGAACCAGCGGGCCTTCTCCAGCTGACCATTCATCTGGTGGCCGGTGACGAACTCGCCACCCTTCCACTCGCCGAGCATGCCGTCGATGGTGGCCGGTTGCAGACTCGCCCAGTAGTCGTCGAGTTCGGCGTCGCCGATCACGTCGGTGCGTTCTTTGAACTCGACGAACTTCTTGCGGGCCAGCGCGTCACTCATGGCGTTCTCCTTGTCTCCGGTCCTGCTCATATCCAGCTCTGCGCGAATTCCAGCAGGGTGTCGTTTTCCTCGGGCGCGCCGATCGTCACCCGGACACCGTCGCTGCCGTACGGGCGGACCACGATGCGTGCCTCGGCCGCCTGCCCGACGAAGTCCTGTGTGCGCGGTCCCAGCGGCAGCCAGACGAAATTCGCCTGCGACGGCGGCACGGTGAACCCGGCGTTGCGCAACTCCTCGCTCACCCGGGTGCGTTCGTCGACCACCGCGTCGGTACGAGCGAGCAGCTCATCGGCGGAGTCCAGCGAGGCGATCGCCGCGGCCTGCGAGACGCTGGTCGCAGTGAACGGCACATAAGCCTTTGCCAGCGCGGTGATCAACTCCGGTTGGCCGGCCGCGTAACCCACCCGCAGGCCGGCCAGGCCGTAAGCCTTCGAAAACGTGCGCAGCACGACGACATTGCTGTGGCCACGCACCAAACCGAGGCTGTCGGGCAACAAGCCGTCGCGGATGTATTCGACATAGGCCTCGTCGATGGCGATCACGATGTGCGACGGCACCGCCTCGACGAACCGGGTCAGCGCGTCCGGATCGACCACTGTCGAGGTGGGGTTGTTGGGGTTGCAGACGAAGATCAGCCGGGTGCGGTCGGTAACGGCGGCGAGCATCGCCGTCAGGTCGAAGGTGTGGTCGGCGAGTGGGACCTGGACGGCGGTGGCACCGGCGAGGCGGACCTGCAGCGGGTAGATCTCGAAGCTGCGCCAGCCCAACACCACCTCGTCGCCGGGCGAGACGCTGATCTGGATGAGCTGCTGGCACAGGCTCACCGATCCGCAGCCGACGGCGATGTGCTCGGGTGCCCAGCCGCCGGGACTGCCGACCCGGCCGGAGTTCAAGTGCTTGGCCAAGGCCGATTTGAGCTCGACGCAGCCGTTGTCGGGGTAGCGGTTGATGACGTCGGTGGCGCGCTCGATGGCCGCGCGCACGCTGGGCAACGGGCCGAAGACGGTTTCGTTGCTGGCCAATTTGATCGCGCCCGGGACTGTTTTGCCGGGCACGTAGGCAGGCAGCTCGGCCAGTTCGGGGCGCAGGCGAGCAGTCATTTCGACAGCATATGTCCGGCCTGTGTACGCTGTGCCCCGCGGCGGTTCCGGACGGCCAGGGATGGTCCGGTACCCTCGGAAACTCCAAGGAGGCGTGCCAGAGCGGCCGAATGGGACTCACTGCTAATGAGTTGTCCCCTTACCGGGGACCGGAGGTTCAAATCCTCTCGCCTCCGCCACCCCCGTGGTGATCGCAAGCGCGGCGAAGCCGGGCGCAGCGGGTCGCCACACAACACGTGGTGATCGCAAGCGCGGCGAAGCCGGGCGCAGCGGGTCGGCACACCGTATGAGATAACTGAACACATGCGCCCGTAGCTCAACGGATAGAGCATCTGACTACGGATCAGAAGGTTGGGAGTTCGAATCTCTTCGGGCGCACAGAAACCGATGGCAGTTGAGGTGGCCGTCAGCGTGAA
>CAWIAC010000007.1:0-11561 GCA_963833935.1 uncultured Actinomycetota bacterium
GCGACTTCGCCGCAGAGCGGTGAGTTCAGGTCAGTCGGCGCTGAGAGCACGGATCAATCGGTTCATGACGGCGCCGGCTTCGTCGCGCGCCTGGTCGTGGTCCTCGGCCCGCGCCACGTAGAGGGTCACTTCACGCATCGCGCCGAGGATCGTCAGCGCTGTCGCTTCGATCGGCTGTGGCGGGATGCGGCCGGTCTCGACGGCGTTGGTGAGCAGCGCTCGCACCATGCCGATGTTGTAGCGGTTTCCGATTTCGGTCCATCGCGTCCAACCCAGCACGGCCGGGGCGTCGACGAGCGCGATGCGCTGTACCTCTGGATCCGAGCAGGCGTCCAGCCAAAAGTCGGCACCCAGCCGCATGACCTCCACCGGGTCTGTCTGGTTGGACGCGGCGATCGCCTCGGCCATCCGGACGGCCACTTCCCCCTCGACCTGTTCGAAGACCGCGGCAAACAGCTCGGTCTTGTCGGCGAAATGGTGATACAGAGCGCCGCGGGTCACGCCGGCGGCGCGCACGATCGTCTCCAGTGCCGCCTCCGCGAAACCGTGGGCGGCGAATAGCGGACGAGCCGCCGCGATCAGCGCCTCGCGGGTTTCCGCGGCGCGCTCGGCCTGCGTACGACGGGTCGCGTCCATCAACTATTGCCTTTCATACATACGGTATGTATCTTCATACATGCGGTATGTAAGTAATAGATACACCGTTACTCGGAAGTCTCGACGGTCCTATCAGACGGACCTGGCAATCGGAAGGAATATCGCAATGCCGACGAAGCCCTTGACTCAGCGGACACATGAAACGAGTTCCGCGATAAAGGCAATTGAAGCCGACCGCACCACCCTCCTGGCGCTCTGCCGAGACTTGGACGACTCCGTTTGGGCGAAGGACAGCGGGTGCCCGGGCTGGACGGTGCAAGATCTCGTGTCACATATGGCGTGCAGCTTCTGGCTGGCCGTCGACATGTCCAAATTGCCCGACTCGGCGGGACTGCCGGCCGAACGAGCCGCTGACTTATATGTCGAGTCGCGCCGCTCCATGACTCCCGCCGAGGTTCTGGCCGACTACGAGTCGGCCAGCGCGAGAGGACTGGAGGTACTCGCCGCATTGCAAAGCCAGGATGTTGAGGTGCCGCTCGGCGATGTCGGGACGTACCCGGCGTCAGTCGTGCCGACTGCCTTCGCCTTTGATCACTACGTCCACATCCGGCTCGACCTCTTCCCGCCAGCTGGACCGCTGACCGGAGAGCCGCCCGCTTCCGACGCGTTGCGGCTGGCACCCACGCTCGAATGGATCGAGGCGGCGCTGCCGCAGCAGAACAGCAAGCTGCTCGACGGTATGGATCAGGCGGTCGAGATACGCCTCACCGGGGTCAGCGCACGCAATCTGCGGATCGGCGGCGCCGACGTGGCCGCCCACATCACCTGCGATTCAAAGGCATTCGTGCATTGGGTCACGCAACGGGGCAGCTGGGAATCGCTGGGCGTCGACGTGAAAGGTGACCCGTCCGCACTGGAGGTCGCCCGTCAGCTACACGTGTTCTAGGCAGCTGTCGCCACGATTACGTCCTGCCTGCGCCTGCCTGCATTGCTTCTGAGGCTGCCCTACCGTGCAGCCACAAGAACTGTTGGATGCCAGCACCCTTCAGAAGTATCCGCTGCCGGACGCGCAAATTCGGAAATACCTGCTCGCAGGAGATGACCTCGGGCCGCCCCAGCTGGTATGTCTGCCCTCGCCACGCGAGCCTGCATGTCCCGGCCGCTATCACGTTGCGGCACCAGTCGGTGTGCTTGCCGTACGGCAGTGACACGACGAAGCCGTCACCGTAGGGTTGCGCGCCCAGTGGTGTTTGGTACGTCTTGCCGCTGCGACGTCCCGTGTGGCTGAGAAGCGCCGTAACGGAGTGCCTCCGACCGGCGCGCTTGCGCCGAAACTCGGCGTAACTTTTGAAGACGCCGAGTTGGAGCAAACCGGGATGGCGTCTGATGATCCTCGGCATCACCACAGGGGACGCGAACATCGCCGATAGCACGCCGAGGACACCGGCCGCGAAGACGAAAAACTCTGTGGCGCAGCCTCTCCGATCAGCGTGGTCTGTTGCGTCCATGGTTGACTCCTCTCCGGCGACGCCACCGCGCGCCTCGACGCGATCGCTCTCAACTTCGGTCCCCGGGCGGGCACCGCTAGGCCGTTGCACGCGGCGTCGACGCTGATCACCGGTGCTAGAGCGGCGGACCGTCACCCTCGAATTCAATTCGGACCAGGGCCTGGTCGTGCGCGGCTGTGACGAACAGCTCGTCATACCGGCGGCCGCCAATGCAGACATTGGTCGGCAGCGAGCCGGCCGGCAACGCGACCTCCCCGATGCACCGGCCCCAGGCGTCGATCACATCGACGCGGTCGGCAGCGGTCAGCGCGACCCAGTAGTCGCCGTAAGTGCTCACTGCCATCCCGTCCGGCCACCCCTCTGCGAACGTGTGCACCAGCTCGGGCTTACCGAGTGGCCGGTAGTCAGGCGCAGAGATCACGTACGACAGCAGCTGAGACGAAAGTGTGGCTGTGACAAGCAACCTCGATCCGAAATGGTCGAAGCCTAACCCATTGATGAACACCGGCCCGTCGTCGATGACTTGTCGGGTCTCTCCCGAATCCACGTCGGTCGCATACACATGCCCGGGCAGTCCGGCGCCCGGAGTGTTGATGTCGAACTCCGCGCGGGTGTCGGTGATCCACAGCCGCCCGTCTGGACCGAATGCCAAGTCGTTCGGCGCGCCCAATCCCTCGACGAGATACTCGACGCGGCCGCCGGTGATCACCTGAACGCCCGGCTCGGCGGGACCGCTTGCGCCCCAAACGCCGCCGTTCTGCGCGACGTACAACGTCCCGTCGGGGCTGCAGGCCAGACCGTTGGGCCCGCCGCCGGTGTCGATGCGTTCCAGCGGTCCGCCGCGCGGGTCGACGATGTAGACGCAGCCATGACTGATCGACGCCAGCGCCACCCGGTCATCGGGCATCCACACCGGGCCCTCGGTGAAACCGAGGCCATCGGCGATCAGCTCGATCTGCATGCTCACTGCTCCGGTTTCGGTACCGGCAACGGTGTCCAGTCGGTCGCCAGCCGCGAGTTGAACTGCGGTGGCCGCCGATCCATAAACGCGGCGACGCCCTCGCGGGCGTCGTCGCTGCCCATCACCCGATGGTGCAACTGCGTTTCCAGCGACGCAACCTGACGCGGCGTGTAGCCGTTGATCGCGCTGTCCCACAGCAGCCGTTTACACAACGCCGCCGACATCGGCGCCACGTTGGTCGCAATGTCGCGAGCAATCTCCACGGCCTGGTCAAGAACGTCCGGTGCGGGCAGCGACCGGTTGGCGATGCCGAACGCGACGGCCTCCCGCCCATCGAAGGTGCGCCCGGTGAGCAATATTTCGGCAGCGACGCCCAGGTTTGTCAGGTGCGCCAGCGTCCAGTGCGACATGCAGTCGGGTATCACGCCCCGGCGGACTTGTACCACAGCGTATTTCGCGTCGTCAGCGACAATCCGGATGTCGGCCTGAAGTGCGATGGTCAGACCGATTCCGATGGCGTGGCCATTGACTGCGGCGATCACCGGTTTGCGCAACTCGAAGGCGGCTGGGTCGATCGGTGATGCGGAGAACTCGTCAGGCGGCGCGTCGAAGGGCGATGCGCCGCCGGAGAAATCCGCTCCAGCGCAAAAGGCCCGACCCGCACCGGTGAGCACGATAGCCCGCACATCGTCGTTGTCGTCGCAGTCTCGATAGGCCTGGCCGAGCAGCGTGCCCATCTGGGCGGTGTAGGCGTTGAGTCGCTCGGGGCGATTCAGCGTCAGGATCGCCACACCCCCGTCGACCTCGACAATTACCTGCCGCACGCGTCGAAGTACACCACGGCGCCGCGCGCTCGGCACGTTGTTTCCATTTTCACTAGTCTGGGTCTGTCCGACAGCGTCGTCGCCTTACCGAGCACTGCGCGGGAAACGAGATAGCCGATGGTCACGGCACGCACTGACGACGACAGCTGGGACATCACCGAGAGTGTGGGTGCCACGGCGCTCGGGGTGGCCATGGCCCGGGCCGCCGAATCCGATTGTGACTACCCGCTGTTCACCGATCGCTACGCACAACTTTTCGTCGACGCCGCAGTCAAGCGCGGCTGGGATTCCTCGGCGGTAGCCGAGCGATTGCCGATCATCAAGGGCTACGCCGCAGTGCGCACCAAATGGTTCGACGAGTATTTCATCGCCGCCGGCGCCAACGGCATCGACCAAGCCGTGATCCTGGCCGCAGGGCTGGACGTCCGCGCGTGGCGGTTGCCCTGGGTCAGCGGCAGCGCCGTCTACGAGATCGACCAGCCACAGGTGCTGGCTTTCAAAGCCGACACACTCCGGGCGAACCGCGCCCGACCCAATCCGGCGTACCAGGCCGTGCCGATCGATCTGAGGGCCGATTGGCCGACAGCGTTGCGCGAGGCCGGTTTTGATCCGTCCACACCCACGGCGTGGTCTGCCGAAGGGCTGCTACCCTTCTTGTCTGCGGCCGGTCAAGACCTGTTGTTCGAACGAATCGCGAAGCTCAGCGCTCCCGGCAGCCGGATCGCGGTTGAAGCCCTGAGCCCGAGCTTCTTCGATCCGGATTATCTCGAGCGACGCCGCCAGTACTTACGCGGCACCGCGGACGACGCCGACCAGACCGGCGGCACCAACCCACCGGATATGCCGGATTTGTGGTTCATCGAAGAACGCACCGACCTTCGGCGATGGCTGACCGAACGCGGCTGGGCGGTCACCGTGATCGAGGCGCTGAACCTGATGCAGCGCTACGACCGGCCGCCGGACATCGACCACGAGGAACGGGCACCGCGCAGCGTCTTCATCGAAGGCCGACTGCACTCGACACACCGTTGCGCGTAACGGTCACTCCGAGAGGTGAAACTCGATCACCGCGGCAACGGAATCCAACGCCTCTGTCATGGCCGCCAGCCGCTCGGCGGCCGTAGGCGCGGCCAACACCGCGTAGCGGTCGGCGGGCCCGATGGGAATGCGGGATGCCAACCCGTACAGCCATTCTCCGGGATCGACGATGCCGTTGTCGGCGCCGAGCACATCTTCCCTGTCCGGCAGCGGCAAATCCTTGGCCGCTGCCAAGCGCTCGAACAGTGCCAATGCCCGGTCTCCGAGATCCTCCAGTTGGCCTGCACTCACCGCTACTCCGGGCTCGTCCGGCCACGCTTGGACGATTGCCCTCGGGTACGGGTCGTCAGGCAACCACTCCCACACTCTGATCCGTTCGCCTGTCCGGCAGCGCAGCATGAACCGGCCCGAGCCCGCGATGTCCACGCATTCGGTGATCCTGGCCACCGTCCCGACATCGCAGCGGACCTCACCACCGCCGACCTCGCGGCCCTGCGAGATCAGCACAACCCCAAAACGGGGATCCTTGTCGCCTATGCAATCTCGCACGAGTGCGGCGTAGCGCGGTTCGAAGATCTGCAGCGGCAGTTCCTCACCGGGCAGCAACGCCGACTGCAGCGGGAACATCGCCATCGGGCCCGATTCGGCTGCGGTCGTCATCAGATTTCCAACTCGCCGACAAGCGCATCGACGACGGCTCGCAGATCTCCGTCGTGCTCCTCGGCGATCCGCCGCTGCCGCTGATACGACGCTCCCAGCCGAGGGATGTCGGCGACCGCGGCCAGCTCGTCGACACAGTGCAGCGACTTGGCGACGGGTTCCAGTCGGGTGAGCACATCATCGAGGTCTTCGGTGACTAGGCGCTCGTTGCTGTCGGCGTCGAGGATGATGATGGCGTCTAGTCCGTATCGTGCGGCGCGCCACTTGTTTTCCTGGCTATGCCACGGCGGCATGGTCGGCAGCTCTTCACCGGCGTCCAGTCGACGCTCGAGATCGACCACCAGGCAGTGCGTCAACGCGACCAGCGCACCCAGCTCGCGCACGTTGGACACGCCGTCGCAGATTCGCACCTCGAGAGTTCCGTTGCGCGGCGATGGCCGAACGTCCCAACGCACCTCGTTGACGTCCTCGATGATCCCCGTCTTCTTCTGATCGTGGACGAAACCCTCGAACTGCTCCCATTTTTGGAACTGGAACGGCAAACCGGCGGTGGGCAGTTGCTGGAACATCATCGCTCTGTTGCTGGCATACCCGGTGTCGTCGCCCACCCACCACGGCGACGACGCGGACAGCGCCAGCAGGTGCGGATACCAGTTGAGCAACGCCGACATGATCGGCATGACTTTGTCCGCCGATGAGACGCCGACGTGCACGTGCACTCCCCAGATCAACATCTGGCGACCCCACCACTGGGTGCGCTTGATGAGCTCGGCGTATCTGGGCGCGTCGGTCAGCTTCTGGGTAGACCAACTTGCGAACGGGTGGGTGCCCGCACCGAACAGCTCCATGCCGCGCTGCCGGACGATCGGCAGAACACTTTTCAGCGTGAAACGAAGATCCTCCATAGCTTGCGCGGTGCAGTCGCAGATGCCGGTCACGACCTCCACGGTATTGCGCAGCAATTCCTTGTGCACATGCGGATTTTCACCGATTTCAGTGAAAACCGCGGTGGCTTCGTTGCTCAGGTCGCGGGTCTGCGCATCGACAAGCGCAAACTCCCATTCGACTCCAAGCGTCGGGCGGGGCGAGGCCGCGAAGTTCACCTTGATAGCGATACCCCTGTCCGACGCAGGATTAACCGGCGCTGATGACGCCGCACGCCACCCGCTTGCCGGCGTCACCGGTGGACATCGTCGTCTGGTCGGGTCCCGGCGCTCCATTGACCTGGGTGTACCGGTCCCCCGGGATGTTGCCGAAGTTGTCGGCACCGGCGTGAATGATGATGGATGTCCCCGCTCCGCCCAGCAGGTCTGCTTTGGTGAATGCATCGGTGGTGGTCTCCAGCAAGGCGCCACCATCCTTGCGAACCTGAAGGGACGTCAGGTCGCCGCTTTCCGGGTCACCGGTGTGCCCGGGCGCCTGGAAATGCCCACCGGCCGACAAGAAGTCTCCCGGTGCGCCGCCGGTGGGGGCTGTCGAGTTGGCCTCGCACTTGCCCACCGAATGGATGTGCACGCCATGGAAGCCGGGTGCCAGCTGACCGGTCCCGGTGCTCTCGATGGTGACGGCCACATAACCCGAATTGAACTCGAATTTGGCGGTGGCGATCTTCGCGCCATTCGGCGCGATCAGCTGCGTGGTCAGGCTGTCCGTTCCACCCTGACCACCGGTGGGCTCTGCACTCGAGGGCGCCGGTGATCCGGTCCAGACCGACGGTTGCGTGCCGGGCGAGGTCGCCGGCGGTTGATTCGGTTTGCAGGCGCTCAACAGGGCGACTGAGACGACGAGCGGAACCAGAGCAGTGGCGGCCGCAAGTTTGCGGCTGCTGGCGGGCTTAAGCATGGAGAGAGCCTATCTCGGCGACGATGCGGTCCGGAACGGACCGCTGAGGAGCGAGACCAACAACCAGAGTCGGCGACGATGCGGTCCGGAACGGACCGCTGAGGAGCGAGACCAAACAACTTGAGCCGGCGACGATGCGGTCCGGAACGGACCGCTGAGGAGCGAGACCAAACAACTTGAGCCGGCGACGATGCGGTCCGGAACGGACCGCTGAGGAGCGAGATCAACAACCAGAGTCGGCGACGATGCGGTCCGGAACGGACCGTCCGGCGGCGCGGAGGCTGCAGACTTTCGTGTCGTACCGCGCTGGCATAATCGAATGTATGTTCGATGAATCGTCACGGCGTGTCTCATCGCCTGAGGTCATTGCCCGGTTTGATGAGCTGTTCGAGCGGCGGTATCCGTCGAAGACCGCAGAGTCGGCCGGTTTTGTGGATCGGATTTGTGCGTCGTGGCGCGCGCAGAACCGCGCGGCCGCCGCATCGCTCGGCGCGATCGGAGAGCTGTTCTCGTATCGGTTGGCGCGCTGCTCTGACACTGAGGAGTGGGCCGTCGACACCGAGGAGGCGGTGAGTGCTGAGATAGCCGCTGCATTGCGCATTAGTCAGGGGCTGGCAGGAAGTCAACTGAGCTATGCACGCGCAATGCGTGAGCGGCTCCCGAAGGTGGCTGACGTCTTCAAAGCAGGTGACATCGACCAACGGACATTTGCCACCATAGTGTTTCGCACAGATCTGATCACAGACCGTGAGGTGCTCGCGGCCGTCGATGGTCAGCTCGCCGTCACAGTGGCGCGCTGGCCTTCGATGACCCAACGCCGGCTGGGCGGGCAGATCGACAAGATCGTGGCCAAGGTCGATGCCGATGCGGTGCGGCGGCGCAAAGAACGGCGCACCGAACGAGGGATCTGGTTCGCGGACCTGGAAGGCGGCCTCTCGGAGATTCATGGCAGTCTGCTCAGTCCCGACGCGCATGCTCTCCAGAATCGATTGAATGCGCTGTCAGTCACAGTGTGCGAGCACGATCCGCGCGACCGTGAGCAGCGCCGCGCCGACGCTCTCGGGGCGCTTGCGGCGGGCGCCGATCGGCTGGGCTGCCGTTGTGGACGCTCGGACTGTGCCGCCGGAAAGCATTCTGCCGCAACGCCTGTAGTGATCCATGTGATCGCCGACCAAGCCACGATCGACGGCCGCGGCTTGACGCCGGCCTCTGAGATGGGCGCCGACGGGTTCATCGCACCCGAGCTCGTCGCCGAATTGGCCGCCTCGGCCAGGCTGGTGCCTCTGGTTCACCCGCTCGACGCCGCGCCGGAACCAGGCTATGCGCCGTCGAAGGCGCTGGCCGATTTCGTGCGATGCCGGGACATGACATGCCGCTGGCCCGGCTGCGACCGACCGGCATCCGCCTGCGACCTCGACCACACCATCCCTTATGCCGACGGCGGATCCACACATGCCTCGAACCTGAAGTGTTACTGCCGTGCTCATCACTTGGTGAAAACGTTCTGGGGGTGGCGCGATCAGCAGTTGCCCGACGGCACCATCATCCTGGCCTCACCGTCAGGGCAGACCTATGTCACCACACCAGGCAGTGCGCTGCTGTTCCCCAGCCTGTGCGCACCTACCGGTAACCTGCCGTCGACCGAAGCCGACCCGCCGATTGATTACTGCGGTGACCGAACCGCGATGATGCCCCGGCGGTCTCGGACCCGTCAGCAAGACCGCGCCCACCGCGTCGCTGCCGAACGACGACAAAACCACCTCGCCCGCACAACCGCCCGTACCGACTCGATGACCTACCTCGGACCGGCCCCACCCCAGACCGACGACGATCCCCCGCCCTTCTAAACGCACGTAGGGCAAACCAGCTCGACGACTTCAGCCGGTAACCACGACGATGACGCCGGGCGGTTGGTCTTCGATCGCGGGAGTCCGCGGCGCGACGGGCGCTTTGAGCAGCTGACCTATGGCATCGGCCGTTTCGCGCTCGCCGGCGGCGCTGCCGAAATACACCGTCGTGGCGGAGACGTTGGGCAGCGAAAGATTATCGACCTTGGTGACGTTGTAGCCGGCTTGCTTGATCTGGTCGGCGGTCCGCCCGGCAACGCCCTTTGAGCTGGAAATGTTGAACACGAGAACATCTGATTTCGGAGCGGCCTGCGCCGAGGTTTTCGGCGCCGGCGCGCTCGTCGTCACGCTCGACACCGACGAGTCATCGTCCGTGGTTCCGCCCGATCCCAAAGCCTGAAACCCGACCAGCAAAAATATGACACCGAGAAACAACAGCACCATCACCATGGCCCGCAGAGGAAGCCCGGTCGAGTCGGGAACGCGCTCATTCATTGACGTCACTGTATCCAGGAGCGCGCCAAAACCCACACCGACGCTCAGTGAGCGGGTGAAAACTCAGGTGGGCTCGAATCCGAGCCGTCGCGCCGCCCGTGCCTTCTGCCGACTGGCCCGCAGCCGTCGGAGCCGCTTCACCAGCATGGGGTCGACGACTAATGCCTCAGGCCGGTCGACCAATGCATTCAGGACTTGGTAGTAACGGGTGGCCGACATTGCAAACAACTCTTTGATGGCTTCTTCTTTAGCACCGGCGTATTTCCACCATTGGCGTTCGAACGCCAAAATATCGTGCTCGCGGCGCGTCAGCCCATCGGCGAGTTCAGAGTCGTCCCCCGATCGATTAGCCCGCGCCATAGCGCTGTCCATATCGCTTCCTCGACCCTTTCGGCGAAAATCTCGAATGCTCGCTGCTCCGGCGATATTCAACCACGTCGACAACTGTTGACCCGGAACCCAAGCCCGCGAGTCGGCTGACTAGGTGAGATTGCCTGCCCCAGGCCCACTCCGCAACCGGAAGGCCTCGCCCCCAAGCCGCTTCGCGGCTGGGCCGAACCCCCTCCTCACTCCGCTTGGCGGAGCGCATCGTCGTCGGGCTCGGTTGGATTGCCCGACTCCACCTCACTCCGCTTGGCGGAGCGCATCGTCGTCGGGCTTAAGCTAGCCGACCATGGCAGTCGTACCCATTCGCATCGTGGGAGATCCGGTCTTGCGCACTCCGACCCAGCCGGTGCCGGTTGCGGCGGACGGTTCGTTGCCCGCCGACGTAGCCGATCTGATCACCAACCTCTACGACACCATGGACGCCGCCTACGGGGTTGGCCTTGCCGCCAACCAGATCGGCGTGAGCTTGCGGGTGTTCGTCTACGACTGCGCCGACGAGCGTGGCCAGTCGGAGCGGCGGCGCGGTGTGATCGTCAACCCGGTGCTGGAAACCTCGGATGTACCCGAAACCATGCCCGACCCCGACAGCGACGACGAGGGTTGCCTTTCGGTGCCGGGCGAGTCGTTTCCGACCGGGCGCGCCGAGTGGGCGCGGGTCACCGGACTTGACGCCGAGGGCAGCCCGATCACCCTCGAGGGCTCAGGGTTGTTTGCCCGAATGCTCCAGCACGAGACCGGACACCTGGACGGGTTCCTTTACCTGGACCGGCTGATCGGACGCCACGCCCGCGCCGCGAAACGCGCGGTCAAATCCCACGACTGGGGCGTTCCCGGCTTGTCGTGGACGCCGGGTGAGGTGCCGGACCCGTTCGGCCACTGATGGTTTCGTGGCCTGAGCTCGGAACGAGGGTGACAGTGCGTTACCGTCGCCCCGCCGGCTCGGTCCCCCCGCTGACCGATGCGGTCGGCCATCTGCTCGACACAACACCGCTCGTCCGCGTCCAGACGAAGACGGGCGCGGTGGCGCAGTTCGCGCCCGCGGATGTGGTAGCAATACGAACGCTCAGCGACGCCCCGGTGCGCACGTCGCAGATCCGCGCGCTCGAGCATGCCGCCGCCTTCGGCTGGCCGGGGGTGGAGCAACACTGGCTCGGAGGCTGGCTGCTGCGCGCCGGACACGGCGTTACGCATCGCGCTAATTCCGCTGTGCCAGTTGATATTTCTGCTGACCAGTCGGCGATACCTGCGATCGTCGATTGGTACAGCCGGCGCGACCTGATCCCCCGGTTGTCGATCGCCGATCGCCTGTTGCGGCTTGCCGATACGGGCGAGCACGCCAACCGGATGCTGGTACGCGACGTGCATGCCGGGCAGGCCGACCCGTCGGTTCGGCTCTCGGACC
>CAWIAC010000008.1:0-41452 GCA_963833935.1 uncultured Actinomycetota bacterium
CATGGGCGGTATGGACTTCTAAGTCCGCGTCAGACAACGAGAAGCCCGGTCCCCAGGTGGGGCCGGGTTTTTCGTATTTTTGGGTAACTGATGTACTGAACATTGGAACAGTTGGGGACGAAGGGACGACGCAGTGAGAAAATCGTTATGGCGCACAATCTTTGGAGTAATCACCGGCTGCACTCTTTTCGTCACCGTCGCGCCGACCGCCGGTGCCGCACCCGATCCGTGCTCGGCCAGCGGGCTGGCTGCCACCTCCAGCGGGGTGCTGAACGCGGCAAGCGGATACCTGGACGGCTCACCCGGACGCAAACAACGTGCTGACGGCCGCGGTCAACCAACCGCCGGCGGACGCGAAGTCGTCGGTGCGGGGGTACTTTCTCGGCCACCCCGGTGAGGCTCTGGAGCTGAAGGGCATCGCCCAGCCGCTGCTGGACCTACGCGGCCGGTGCAGCGCCGCCGTGTCGCCGGATCAGCTGGCCGCGCTCTTCGACGCGCTAGACTGCGGTTCTCAGTCCAGCCGGTAGCGATGTCGGTGACCGTCAACGTCCAGGCGTGCTCGCCCACAGCGCGACCACCGTCATGGCTGACCAGGTCGATTTCCACGAAGCCCGGCACCGCGTCGTCCCAGTCGGCCCACGTACGCACCGGGATCTGACTCTTGAGCAGCGTGCCGGGCTTGGTGCAGGAGCGTCCCCGGGCAAGGTACTTCCTGCGCTCGGGGGCCAGTCGGCGATCGATGGTAGCCGCCGACATGGCCGCCAGTAGCGCCGCGGTGTCCTCGTCGATGTCCAACTCGCCGAACCGGCGTAGCACGGCCACCAGCTCACCCAAGATCGGCGCCAGCCTCTTACCGGCCGGCATCCCCACCACCGACCAGCAAAACACCAGCGCCGTAACCGACTTCGGACCGTACTTGGGTGGACGCGGCCGTCGGCCTCGCACCACCTGCGGCCGACGCGCGAGCCGTAACGCCTTGCGGGCATGATCACGATGCCATCCCGTCGTGGCGCACAACTCGTCCAGGATTCTGGCCTTCTCAGCCCTGCCCGCCGCCCTGTAGCGGACCGCGATCACTCGCGTCACGGCATAGCGCTGCACCAACGTCAACTCCATCACCCGGCGGTAGCTCAGCCCAGCCCCACCACCCCGAACGACACGCCGCACGCGGGCATTCACATATGAGGCAACGAAACGGCTAAACGGGCATCTTTAGTGAGTCAACGCGACCCGGCCCGTACGGAGGCTGGTGGGGCAGATGTGAGCGAGCGGGCTACGCGGGGACCGGTTGCCGGCCGCGGATTAGCTTGCCCGGCCGCGCCGCCGTGGGCACACCGTTCTCGGCGATGACTTCGCCGGAGACGATCGTGGCCACGTAGCCCTCGGCCGTCTGGTCGAGTCGGCGGCCCCCGGCGGGCAGGTCGTGGGTGATCACCGGCTTGTGCAGACGCAGCGCCGAATAGTCGATCACGTTCAGGTCGGCCTTGTATCCGACGCCGATCCGGCCGCGGTCGGCCAGGCCGGCAATGCGCGCAGGAACCGAGGTGAGCCTGCGGACGGCCTCGGGCACCTCGAACCGGCCGGACTTGCGGTCACGCGCCCAATGCGCCAGGAAGTACGTCGAATAGCTTGCGTCGCAGATCATCCCGTAATGCGCGCCGCCGTCGCCGAGGCCGAGCACCACGTCGTCGCGATGCAGCAGCTTGCCCACGGTGTCGAGCGAGTTGTTCTCCAGGTTGCTGGTCGCGACCAGCAGCATGGCGCGCCCATCGTCGTCGAGCAGCCGGTCGTAGGCCTCCTCCATCGGCTTCACGCCCTTGGCGCGGGCCCGGGCACCGATGCTGTCCGACGGGTCGGGCTCGTAGTTGGGGTTGTCGGTCAACGGGAAGATCCAGTCCCACATCTGAGCCACGTAGAGAAGCGGGTGCCCGTGGCCGGGCTTGTCGGCCAGGATGCGGGCGCGGACCTCGGGCTTGCGCATCTCGGCGACCCGCTCGGCCAGCGGCAGGTGCGCGATCTCGCGGTAGCTCGGGTAGAGCACAAACGGGTTGGCCGTCAACTGCAGTCCGATAATCAGCCCGATCGGGCGCGGCAACAGCTGCGCGCTGACGTCGCCACCCGCCGCGTTGGCCTTCTCGATCATCGTGATGGCGTCCGGCCAGGTCGGGTCGCCGGTGTTGCCGACCACGAGGGTGAAGGTGACCGGCAGCCCGACGTCCTCGGCCACATCGAACACCGTCTGCAGCACCGGCTGGTAGCCGCCGGCGGGGATGTCGGGCACGAACTGCAGCAGGCCGCCGCCGCCGTCGACGACGCCGCGCGCGATCTCCTCGATCTCCTCGCGGGCGGCGTCATAGCTGGGGATCGGCGAACCGCTTTCGGTCTTGTGGATGGTCAGCCGCGACGACGCGAAGCCCAGTGCCCCGGCCTCGATGGCCTCCTTGGCCAGTGCCCGCATCTTGGCCAGGTCCTCGGCGGTGGCCGGCTCGCGGTCGGCGCCGCGCTGGCCCATCACGTAGACCCGCAGCGGCGAGTGTGGCAGGTAGGCCGCCACATCAATGTCGCGCTTGCCGGACTCCAGGGCATCCATGTACTCGGGGAAGGTTTCCCAGTTCCACGGCAGGCCGTCGGTCATCACGACACCGGGAATGTCTTCGACGCCGGCCATCACGTCGACCAGCACGTCGTGGTCCTCTTGGCGGCACGGCGCGAAGCCAACCCCGCAGTTCCCCATCACCACGGTGGTCACCCCGTGCGCCGACGACGGCGTCAACCGTTCCGACCAGATGGACTGGCCGTCGTAATGGGTGTGCAGGTCGACGAAGCCCGGCGTGACCAACAGCCCCGCCGCGTCGATCTCCCGCTTGGCTTTTTCTCCGTTGACGTGCCCCACCTCGGCGATGACGCCTTCCTTCACGGCGACGTCACCGACGTACGGGTCACCTCCCAGCCCGTCGACGATGGTGCCGTTGCGGATGATGAGGTCGTAGGCCATCTAATTAATCTACGACTCTGTCGGTGACTCGTGCCAGGATCAATTCGTGCAGAGTCCCGAGAACACCGACGCCGCCGCCCGGGAGTTGCTTCGCGACGCGTTCGTCCGATTGATCGAGCACGTCGACGACGTCACCGACGGGCTCAGAGACGCGCAGGCCACCTACCGCCCGAGCCCGGAGGCCAACAGCATCGCCTGGCTGGTCTGGCACAGCGCGCGGGTGCAGGACGTTCAGCTTGCCCCGATCGCCGGCGTCGAGCAGGTGTGGACGCACGACGGATGGGTCGACCGCTTTGGGCTCGACCTGCCGCGCAACGACACCGGCTACGGTCACGGTCCCGATGAGGTGGCCAAGGTGAAGGCGCCGGCTGATCTGCTGGCCGGCTATTACCACGCCGTGCACAAGCTGACGCTGGAATTCGTCGCCGCGGTCACCGCCGAGGATCTGAGCCGCATCGTGGACCACAACTGGGATCCGCCGGTGACGGCCAGCGCCCGACTGGTCAGCATCATCGACGACTGCGCCCAGCACCTTGGCCAGGCCGCCTACGTACGCGGCATCGCGCCCTGACCTAGGGCTTCCCGGCGCCGGTTGCCGGGGCGCCGAAGACGACGATCTGCCCGGTCGGCTCTGGTGGTGGCTGAGCGTCGCCCCACTTTTGGCACACGACGTAGAGCTGTGGCGGCTGGCCGCCGCGGCTGAGTGTGCAAGCGAACGCGCCTCGATCGAGTTCGACCGTGTCGAGAACCTCGCCGCCTTCGCGCACCCGCACGCAGTGTCGGTTTCCCACGTCGGCGTACCAGACGGCCCCGTCGGCGTCGATACAGATGCCGTCGGGGTGGTCGTCTCCCACCTCCGCCCACGTCCGCCGTCCGGCCAGGTCCCCGTAGTCGCCGATGTCGTACGCCGTCAGCCGATTGGCGTAAGACTCGGCCAGGATCAACGTCTCGCCGTCGGCGCTGATCGCCATGCCATTGGGGAAGGCGAGATCGTCTGCGACCGCGCGGACGGTGCCGTCCGGGGTGATCAGCACGACGCTTCCGGGTGCCGGCTTCCCGCCGGGGAAGTCGAAGCCGATGGTGTTGACGTATGCGTTGCCGCCCGCGTCCACCACGATGTCATTCCACGGTTTCTCCGAGATCGATGACAGGTCGGCGTGGGTAACCATCGAGCCGTCGGGTTCGCGACGAAGTACCCGCCGCCGCGCCGAATCCACCACTAGCAACCGCCCGTCGGGCAGGAAGTCGATGCACATCGGAAACGACTCAACGCTGACCACGACCTCGTGGCCGCCCCAGGGGTCGAGCGCGATCACCTGATGCGCACCCCAGTCGGAGAACCAGACCCGCCCGTCGTGCCAGCGCGGCGATTCGCCAAACGTGATTCCTTCCATCAAAACGGTCATAGAGGAAAGACTGCCCGCCCGGGAAAACCTCGTCGACCGCCACCCAACTTGACACCTGTCGATACGCTCCGGCTATCGTGTGGCGACCCGGCCCCCGCAAGCGGGAGGTACCCCCAGCGCCCGGCCGCGCCGTGCTGGCGATCGCCACGAGATCCATGTCACACCGGCGCGTTTACCATGGCCGTCATGACCGCCATCAGCGGCCGCACCGACGTCAGGGCCACGGCGTGCGATTCGCGCTGACGGCGCTGCTGTGGCTGTTCAGCACTGTTGCGCTGGCGATTGCCGTGCCGGCGGCGTGGGCGCAGACCCACGTCGTCGACGTCAACGGTTACACGGCGATGGCCCGGAAAGCCGCAGGCGATCCGGCTCTGCAGACGGCGGCGGCATCCGAACTCGCTTCCAGGGCAATGGTGCTCATCACCCAGCGCGGCTACCACGTCGACTCGGCACAGGTGCACGATGTGGCCGTCGGCTACACCGCCGGCCCGGACTTTCCGGCGCAGTTCGCCGACGCCAACCGGTTGGCGCACTCGTGGCTGTTCACCGGCGCCCACGCCCAGTCCGACGGTGACCAGTGGGTCATCGATCTGGCCGGGATGTTCAACGACAGCGCGTTTGCCTCGCTGCTGGCGAGCTACCACGTCCGGGTGCCCAAGACGGTCCGGATCCCGGTGGCGGTGTCCACGCAAAAGGTGTTGCGGCCAGGCGAATTACGACCGTTGACCACCTGGGGTCCGTGGCTGAGCCTCGGCGCGGCGGCGCTGACCGGCATCTGCGCACTCTTGGCGTTGGCCGCCGCGCGCAGCCGCGGTAGGGTGCTGGCCGGCCTCGGGGTTTCCGCGCTGCTCGTCGGCGCCTCGGGTTGGGTCGCCATCGAACTGGCCCGTCGCCGCATCAACGACACGCTGAACAACACCACCGGCGATATCCGCCGCATCGCCGATGTCATGGTCGGGCAAGCCGAGAGCAGCATGCACCACTGGCTCGATCTGACCCTGGCCGCGGGCGGCGTGCTGGTGGTTTTCGGCGTCTTAGTGGCTGCTCTCGGCAGCCTGCGGAAGGCCTGAAAGGTGCTCGCTGAGTGGCGCTTCCAATTTCTGGTTGGCCGACTCCAGCCCCGCCCTAATGAGCCCGAACACTTTGGCACGCACCTCTGGCGTCTTGTGCATCAGCGGGGTGTACATGTGTCGCATCAGATCCAACCTCGCCCCGCTCATCCACGCCATCAGGTCGGCGTCCTCGAACCAACTGATCTGGTTACGCTGCTCGGCGATGGTCGTGGTCAGCCAGTCGAGATCGGTATTGGGGTGGGGTACCGCCTGGCACAGCCGATTTCGCGTCGCGTCGTCGTGGTAGGCGGCTTCGACGTGGGCGATCAGCCCGGCGCTGAACACCTGCTGGCATCCGCGCACGCTTTGCAGCGTGATCCGGTCACCGTCGAAAACCGGTTGGGCGGCTTCCTTTCGAGTCCCTCGGCGCTGCAATCGACGTAGAGTGCCGAACCATCTACCTGTATCGATCCACCGGCCAGTTTGACCTTGCCGTCTTCGATGCGATGGACGCGCCCCATCCGCACGATGTCACGGATGCGCCGCAACTGCTGCAGTTCGGTCTGCGTCACGGTCGCACAGCGGTACATCGTCGGCTGCTTTGCCTGATCCAATCTGAGCAGGTGGCCGCAGGCCTCCAGGCGCTCGAACAAGTCCGCCACGGACGTGGCGGCCTCTATCGCGATCAACCGGTCGGTGAAGCCGGACTGAAACCGCTGCAGGAACTCCCGCCCGGGCTGGATGTTCGCCCGATCCCACAGCCACGCGTCGCGCGGCATGATCCAGGTCAGCCGCTCGGGCGGAATGTTGTTGCGCAGCAACCACAAACACGCATCGATCCCGGTCTTGCCCGCCCCGATGACGACGAAGCGCTCGCGTTCGGCCGCAAAGGCCGGGAGATCGTTGGGAGGCACACACTCGACTCCGTCGCCGACCTCGTAAGGTGGCGGCCGCATCGACGGCACCGTGGTCTGCAGATACGTTGCGTCCACGACTCGTTTCCGGACGTCGACCGTGTACTGGCTGCCGGCCAGCGTGCGAAACCGTCCCGCACCGAGATACTCCGCCATCGGAAAGTAAGACACCTGTCCGCTGGGCAGCAGGTCTTGCTGCATGACGCGGTCGAAGTAGGCGCATATCTCGCCCACCGTGGCCAGCTCGTACAGCCCTTCGTTCCAGCCCAGCTGGTCGATGCTGTCGCTGCCCAACCCGCGGGAGTTGACGCCGTAGTAGGCCGACGGCTGGTGCAAGCGGACGAACGGGTAGGCCCGCGTCCAATGCCCACCCGGTGCGTGGCCACGGTCGACGACCACCACCTGCGCGTCGGATTCGGCCACCAGAGTGTCGGCGAATGCCATACCCATCGCGCCCGCACCGACGACTACGTAATCGGACTCAATTGTTTGCACGTCCCGTCCTCCCCGTGGTGGCGACGGTATCGGATCGCCCAACGCCGGTGTACGGCATCTAGGTCAAGGGCAGTTCGGCGAAGATCTTGCCGGTCGGCTGCGGTGACCCGTTGCCAGGTTCGACGGTGAACGCCAACACGCTGGAGTTCCCGAGGCCGCCCAGCATGTGGGTGGTGGACGGCGTGACGGCAGCGGTGTTCATCGTGCCCGCCGACTGCGGGCCCTTGTCGCTGAGCAGCCACATTTGATACACGGTGCCCTGTGAGGGCGGGGGCACGTTGTTCATCACCAACACGCCCGCGTTGCGATCCCGCGAGTACACCACCGTCGCCAGACCCGCCGGCCAGCTGGCGGGAGACCGTTCGCACGTCCGGTGCTGCCATGATTTGCTCAGCCGTTGTCGGTGTGGACGTTGGCCGCAGCGCTATTCCGGCGCCGAAGGCCGCCAACCCCACTACGATTGCGGCCGCTGCAGCCAATAGTGCCGTGCGCCAGCGGGATCGACGCTCCATCTCGGGTTGCACCGCGGTCAGCACCGCAGTGCGCAGCCGAGCCGGTGGCTCGGCGGCAGTTGTCGCCGAGACCAATGCCATCGTTTCGCGGACCGCGCGCACCTCGTCGTGGAAGGCCGCGGCGATCGCAGCCGGCGCAGCCGCGAGCTGCCGGTCGATCGCGGCGTGCTCGGTGTCGGAGATGGCGTTCAGCGCGTAGGGCGTGGCCAGCTCGAGCAGCTCGAAGTCGGTGGGGCCGGTCATGGCGCACCCAAGCAGTTACGGAGTCCGCGCAGCGCATCACGCATCCGCGATTTGATCGTCGACAGGTTGGCCGACAGTCGGTGCGACACCTCGGCGTAGGTCAGGCCGCCGTAGTACGCCATCTCGATGCACTGCCGCTGCACGTCGGTCAGCCCGTCGAGACACTGCGCCACCCGGCGGCGCTCATCGGTGGCGATCGCCGAATCGGTGACCACATCGCGCGGCGATTCGAAGGTGGTCGCGCCGTAGCGTGACTCTCGCTGGCCGGCGGCTTGCTCGGCACGCACCCGGTCGACGGCGCGCCGGTGGGCCATGGTCATCAGCCAGGACAGCGCCGAACCCTTCGCCGAGTCGAACGCTTCAGCGGTCCGCCATACCTCCAGGTAGACCTCCTGGGTGGTCTCCTCGCTGTACCCAGAGTCGCGCAGCACGCGAGTCACCAGCCCGTAGACCCGTGATCTGGTCTGGTCGTAAAGCGCGGCGAACGCATCGGCATCGTGACGCGCCACTCGGCGCAGCAATGCGTCCAGGTCGCTGCTATGCCTTGGTTCGATCATCGATCGGTAGCCTAGCGACTCAGCGACGGCCGTCGTCATCTTCGTGCCGATCGGGGTGGGCGCGGGATGAAAAACGATGTCCGTTGCTGGTATTGGTCGAACCCATGGCGACCCCTCATGTACTTCTCGGTGAGCCGGGCGCCGGTGGCGTAGACCAGAAAATAAGTCATCAGCAACGGGGAGGGCACCGTGGCCAGCGACCACCACCCGGTGATCGTGATCAGCCATAATCCCCACCAGACGCAGGCGTCACCGAAGTAGTTGGGATGACGCGTCCACGCCCACAGGCCGCGGTCCATCACCACACCGCGGTTCGCCGGGTCCGCTTTGAATACCCGCAACTGACGGTCGCCGACGGTCTCGAAGAAAACCCCCACCAGCCACACCGCAACGCCGGCCAGCGTGACGGCCAGCCAGCGCCGTGGCGTGGCGCCGGTGACCGCCGAGAGTTGCAGCGGCAACGAGACGAACCAGGTCGCGAAGCCCTGCACGAGGAACACCTTGCCCACGACCTGGCCCACGGTGGCGTCGCGCAGCAGGTCGGCGTAGCGCGGATCCTCGCCCTTACCCGCGGACCTCCGGTAGATGAACCAGCTCAGCCGCAGACCCCAGATCGCGACGAGTGCCAGCAGCAGCCACCGGCGGAACGCGTCGCCGTCGCCGAGGACCGCGACGACTGCCGCGACCGCGATGAAGCCCAGGCCCCACGCCACGTCAACGACGTTGTAACGGCCGATTCGCCGGGCGATGCCGAATGTGACCGCATGCAGGACGCATAGCGCCGCAGCGGACGCGGCCGAGACGATGGCAAAGTCGGCGATCATGCCACGGCCTTATCGACAAACGTCCACTGGTAGACGTTGAGATACTTGGACCGGAATCCTGCCTCGGCGTAGGCCAGGTACAGCTCCCACATCCGCGCGAACACCTCGTCGAAGCCGATGTGCGCCAGCGTTTTCCGGCGTTGCATGAACCGCTCGCGCCACAGCCGCAGCGTCTCTGCGTAGTGCGGTCTCAGTGAGAGCGTGTCGACTGGGCGTAGACCACCCTCGCGCGCAGCGATGTCGAGGACGGCCTCGGCAGAGGGAATCAGGCCGCCCGGGAAGATGTACTTCTGGATCCAGGTATGGGTGTTGCGGCTCGCCAGCATCCTGTCGTGCGGCATCGTGATGGCCTGGATCGCCAGTCGTCCGTCCGGCGTCAGCAGCCGCTTCAGAGTGCGGAAATAGTTCGGCCAGGCGTGAAATCCAATGGCTTCGATCATCTCGACCGATACCACCGCGTCGTAGTTTCCGCCGATGTCGCGGTAGTCGCGCAGCTCGACCTGAACCCGGTCGGACAGTCCAGCGGCCGCGATCCGTTGTCGGGCCAACCAGAGCTGGCGGTCTGACAGCGTGACCGAGCGGACGTCGGCTCCGCGCGCCGCCGCGCGGATGCATAGCTCGCCCCATCCGGTACCGACTTCCAGCAGCCGGGTGCCGGGGCCGACTCCGGCCGCGTCCAACAGCCGGTCGATCTTGCGTCGTTGCGCCTCAGCGAGGTCGGGCCACGACGCCGGCAGCTCCGCGAACATAGCGCTGGAGTATGTCATCGTCTCGTCGAGGAATTCCCCGAACAGATCATTCGAGAGGTCGTAGTGCGCGGAGACGTCGCGACGCGCCTGTTCCCGGCTGGGCCTCGAGGAACGCGGTTGGGAGGCAACGACAATCGGTCTGAGCCACTGCAGCCCCCGTGGCACCAGGTCAGCCATCTCGGTCGCCAGGACGGTCAACACCTCGGCGAGGGCATCCGATTCCCACTCGCCGGCCATGTAGGACTCGCCGAAGCCGATCAGGCCGTGGCGACCGATCCGGCGGGCCAGCCGGTCCGGATGCTTGATCACCAGAGTGGGTGCTGCCGCGTCGCCGGCGCCGACCATCGTGCCGTCGGGGTAGGCGAGCCGCAGAGGCAAGCGGTCGGCGACGCGGCGCAGCAACCGCTTGGCGACTACCGCCGATGCTGCGGCACGAGGCCCAGAGGGCACCTGAACGACTGCCGGCCAGCGCTCTGAATCTATTGCTGACAAGCGCTTTTCGCTGCCGGCGGCCGGCCGTGGCACCACCGGGACTCCGCGTGACCACAATGCGATCCCCTGGATACGGATACGCAACGCCACCATCAACGGTGCCAGTGGCGACAGGATTTGCATTCGGGTGATGTGGCGCAGCGTCGCCGGTCGGCGGGTGCCGCGCAGTCTCGCAACGAAGGCCGGCTGGCTGCCATCGTGCAGCGAGACCACCACGTCCAACTGCCGATCCGGGCGCGGCGCCAGCACCTGGTAGTGGCCGCTGACCCGGTTGAACGGTGACACATAGAGCTTTTTGGTGACCAGCACCGGTTTGGTCGCGGGTGGCATCAGGTAGGCGTGGCGTTGTCCGTAAGTGTTGTGCACCTCGGCGATGACGTGTCGCAATACCCCCTCATGGTCGTGGCACCAGAAGACGCTGATCGGGTTGAACACGTAACCGAGCACCCGCGCTTGCAGCAGCGCGGTGATGCGGCCACCGGGCAGCTCCGCATCATGGTCGGCCAGGTAAGCGTCCACCCGGTCGCGAAGGGACTGGCCCGGAGGGCCGGCAAGATGGTCCCGCGGGTCGAACCGGGCGAACACCCGCAGCCACCAGGGCAGCGACGGCAGCTCGTCGATGTCGACATACCAGCTGTAGCTGCGGTATTCGAAGGAGTGCCGCACCGGGGCTTGCCGGTCGTGGGTGATCGTTGTGCGGTAGATAGCCGGCGTCAGCATGCCGCCACCGCCGTCGGCGTTGAGCTTGCCGGCCAGTCAGCGCCCAGTTGTCTGGCTGCCCGCAGCCCGGACGCGGCGCCGTCCTCGTGGAACCCCCAGCCGTGGTAGGCACCGGCGAACACCACCCGATCTCCGTCCAGGGTGGGCAATAGGCGTTGTGCAGCAACGGATTCCGGCGTATAGAGTGGATGGCTGTAGGACATTTCGGCAATCACCGACTCCGGATCGACTCGGTCACCGCCGCCGAGTGTGACCAGGAACCGACGGTCGGCGTTGATCCGCATCAACCTGCTGACGTCGTAGGTGACCAGTACATGGTTGCTGTCCGGGGTGATCAGGTAATTCCACGACGCGCGTGCGCTCCGGTGTCGAGGCAGCACCGATTCGTCGGTGTGCAGCTGCGCGTGGTTGGCCGAGTACCGGATCGATGCGAGTACCCCGCGCTCGTAGGCTGAGGCGTCGCCGAGGAACCGCAGCGCCTGGTCGGGGTGCACGGCGACGACAACAGCGTCGAACAATTTCGGCGCGGCCGCGCCGGCCTGCACCAGTACGCCGTTGGGCAGCCGGCGCAGCGAATGCACCGGCTCTCCGATGCGGACTTCGTGCAGCCGGGAGGCGATGGCCTGCACGTACTGCGCCGAACCTCCGATCACTGTTCGCCAGGTCGGTGAGCCGAAGACCGAAAGCATGCCGTGGTGGTCGAGAAAAACGAACAGATGCCGCGCCGGGTAGCGCATCGCGTCGTCGCTGCTGCAGGACCAGACCGCTGCCACCAGGGGTGTGATGAAGTACTCGATGAAGAACGCCGAGAACCGTTGCCGCTGCAGGAATTGGTCCAAAGTCTCCAGGTTGTCGGCCTCACCATCACGCAGTAGGTCGTTGGCGGCGCGGTGGAAGCGGGTGACCTCGGCCAGCATCAGCAGATAGCGGGGCCTGGCCGACTGCCGGGATGCGAATAGCCCCCGGATGCCGCGCGCTCCCGCATATTCCAGACCGGTGTCCTCGGCCCGCACCGACATCGACATCTCGGACGCTTGGGTGGCAACGCCCAACTCGGCGAACAAGCGGCACAGCGTCGGGTAGGTGCGGTCGTTGTGCACGAGGAACGCCGAGTCGATGGCGATGAGAGTGCCGTCGCCGCGGTCGACGAAGTGGGTGTGCGCATGACCGCCCAGCCGGGTATCGGCCTCAAACAGGGTGACCAGATCACGGCCGGACAGCGCGTAGGCGGCGGTCAGACCGGCAACACCGCTACCGATTACGGCGATCGACCGTCTGAATGACTCTTGCACACCGGGTATTCGGAGCGGACGGCTCATCGGACGCCGGTGACCGATGTCGTGTTCGACAGCAATCCGTGCCGCTGGCGGCTCCGAATGACGAGTGTTCGACCGTAACGGCGGCGCTCGCCGCCTTGACAAAGGAGCCAAACGGTATGAAGGACGTCCAGACAAAGGCATTCGCGGTGGGCCTGGCGGCGCTCGCGGCGGTGGGGTTCTCGGCTTGTTCGAGCAACAAATCCGATTCCGGGCAGCAGAGCAGCGCGAGTCCGACCAGCAGCGCGGCAGCGCCCGCGTCCCCCAGCGCGATGGCGGGTCCCGCGTCTGACCTGATCGGGTCGGGGTGCGCGGATTACGCGGCGCTGCATCCGACCGGCCCGGCGTCGGTGACCGGAATGTCGCAGGACCCGGTCGCGACGGCGGCGTCCAACAACCCGTTGCTGTCGACGTTGACGGCAGCGCTCTCCGGCAAGCTGAACCCAGGCGTCAACCTGGTCGACACTCTCAACAACGGCCAGTACACGGTGTTCGCCCCGACCAACGCCGCGTTCGACAAGCTGCCGGCGAGCACGCTCGACGAGCTGAAGACCAACTCCGACATGCTGAAGAGCATCCTGACCTACCACGTGGTGCAAGGGCAGGAGAGCCCGAGCAAGGTCGACGGCGCCCTCAAGACCCTGCAAGGCGCCTCGGTCAACGTGACCGGCCAGGGAAACGACCTCAAAGTCAACACCGCGGGGCTGGTGTGCGGAGGGGTGCACACCGCCAACGCGACGGTCTACATGATCGACACTGTGCTGACACCGCCCAGCCAGTAGCGGTCGCTGATCGTCGCGAGATAAGGCAGTCCGGTTCGCCGGGCTGCCTTATCGCATCTGCGGCACCAATCCGAGACGGCTGTGGTAGCGAATAGTAATTATGTTGTCCCTAGCGCTGATCGGCTTGGTCGGAGGCCTGATTACCGGTATTTCACCGTGCATACTCCCGGTGCTCCCGGTGATTTTCTTTTCCGGCACGCAGAGCACGGCCCACGGTGCGGTTGCGGTCAAGTCAAGACGTGAATTCTTGCGGCCCTACCGAGTGATCGGCGGCTTGGTCTTGAGCTTCAGCCTGGTCACGCTGGCCGGGTCGGCATTGCTGTCGTTGCTGCACCTGCCGCAGGACGCCATCCGCTGGGTCGCGCTGGCCGCTTTGGTGGCGATCGGTCTCGGGTTGATCTTCCCGGGCTTCGAGCGGCTGCTGGAACGGCCGTTCGCCCGCATCCCGCAAAAGCAAATCGCCACCAACGCAGGCGGGTTTGGTCTCGGCCTGGCACTGGGTGTGCTTTACGTTCCGTGCGCGGGCCCGGTGCTGGCCGCGATTGTGGTGGCCGGCGCCACGGCGAACATCGGTCTGCCCGTCGTCGTTCTCACCGTGGCCTTCGCCGTGGGCACGGCGGTGCCGCTGTTGTTCTTCGCGCTGGCTGGCCAGCGGGTTGCCGAGCGGGTCAGCGCCTTTCGGCGTCACCAGCGCCAGATCCGGTTCACCGCAGGGGTTGTCACCCTTCTGCTAGCGGTGGCGCTGGTGCTCAATCTGCCTGCGGTACTGCAGCGGGCCATCCCGGACTACACCAGCTCGCTGGAGAACAAGCTGGGCGGCGTCCAACAGGTTCAGCAGAAGCTGGACCTCGGCGGCATCGTCAACGACCAGAACAGACAGTTGTCTAACTGCACCAACGGCGCTGCGCAGCTGCAGAACTGCGGCCCTGCGCCCGACCTCAAGGGCATCACCGCCTGGCTGAACACGCCCGGCGACAAACCGATCGATCTTCACGCGTTGCGGGGCAAGGTGGTGCTGATCGACTTCTGGGCGTATTCCTGCATCAACTGCCAACGCGCCATCCCGCACGTCGAAGGCTGGTACAAGGCGTACCACGACAGCGGGTTCGAGGTCATCGGCGTGCACACCCCGGAGTATGCGTTCGAAAAGGTCACCGGCAACGTCGAAAAAGGCGCCGCCGACCAGGGCATCACCTACCCGATCGCCCAGGACAACGGCTACTCGACGTGGACGAACTACCGAAACCGGTACTGGCCTGCCGAGTATCTGATCGACGCCAGTGGCGTCGTACGGCATGTGATGTTCGGTGAGGGCGACTACGACGTCACCGAGAAGCTGATCCGCGAGTTGATCACCACCGCCCGACCCGCAACCACGCTGCCCCCGGCGGTGGACGCACCCGACACCACCCCGAAGCTCGACCTCACATCGGAGACGTACTTCGGCGTCGGCAAGATGGTCAACTACGCCGGAAAGGGTGCCTACGACGAGGGCAAGGCCGACTTCGCATTTCCGCCGGCATTGCCCAACGACTCCTTTGCCCTGCAGGGACCGTGGGCACTCGACTATCAGGGCGCGACAGCCGACAGCAACATGTCAAGCATCGAGCTGAATTACCACGCCAAAAACGTCTACATCGTCGTCGGGGGAACCGGGAGCCTGACGGTGACGCGCGCCGGGAAGACGACAACGCTGCCGGTCAGCGGGCCGCCAACGGCACATCAGATCGTCACAGGTAATGACGTGGCCCGCGACTCCCTCATCGTGCATGCCAGCGAGGGGCTGCAGGTGTTTTCCTTCACCTACGGCTAAGCGCACTAATCCGATTGCGTTGCCGCCAATCCAGGACGCGTCCGGCTCCGAATTAACTGCGTCAAATGTGAATCAGACGGCGTGACAACCATCGTCGTCGAAACTCAAGGAGCCGAAACGCGATGAACGCGAAGGTTAAGAAGCAAAACCAGACGATTCCCGTAGTGGGTCTGGCGGCGGCCACGCTTGTGGGCTTCGCCGTGGCCAGCGCTGCACCCGCGGTTGCCGCACCGAATCTGGTGGGCCCCGGATGCGCAGCCTATGCGGCTGAGAACCCTACCGGCCCCGGCTCGGTGACCGGCATGTCGCAGGACCCTGTTGCGGTGGCGGCGTCGAACAACCCCCAGCTCACGACGCTGACCAAAGCGGTATCTGGTCAGCTCAACCCGCAGGTGAATCTGGTTGACACCCTCAACAGCGGTCAGTTCACCGTGTTCGCGCCGACCGACGCCGCTTTCGGCAAGCTGCCGGCGTCCACCATCGACCAGCTCAAGACCAATTCGGACCTGTTGAAGAGCATCCTGACCTACCACGTGGTCCCGGGACAGTTGAGCCCGGCCCAGGTCGACGGTTCACACAAGACCGTTCAGGGTGCATCGGTGAACGTCAACGGTTCGGGTAATGGCCTCAAAGTCAACAACTCCGGCTTGGTCTGCGGCGGCGTGCCCACCGCCAACGCACAGGTGTACATGATCGACACGGTCTTGATGCCACCCGGGCAGTGAGACTAGCGGATAATGCCGTCGCGCCTCTGTTGGCGTCGGCTGTCGAGCCGCTCATCGGTGGCGAGCTGCCGGTCCGGGTGATCGCCTGGGACGGCAGCGTCGCCGGGCCGCCGGCCGCACCGGTCGTGCGGCTGCGCAGCGCAGCCGCACTTCGGCGGATGCTTTGGCACCCAGGCGAACTCGGTGCCGCGCAGGCCTACGTCTGTGGCGATCTCGACGTCGACGGTGACCTGTTGGCCGCACTGACCCAGGTGTGGTCACAGGTCACCGAACGCCGACTGAGGCCGATAGCGCCGTCGCCGGTGGGGCTGGCGCGCCTGTGTGCGGTCGCAACGCGGCTGGGTGTGCTCGGCGGGCCGGTGCCGCCTCCTGCCACGCAGGCGCGGGTGCGAGGGCGGCTGCACAGCCTGGCCCGCGACCGGGCGGCGATCAGCCACCACTACGACTTGTCGAATGACTTCTACCGTCTGATTCTCGACCCGTCGATGGCTTACTCATGTGCCTATTGGGAACCCTGGCACGCGAATTCCACTCTGGCGCAGGCTCAGTACGACAAGCTGGACCGGATCTGCCGCAAGATCGGCCTGCATGAGCAACCTGGCATGTGGCTGCTCGACGTCGGATGCGGATGGGGCTCGCTGAGCTTGCATGCCGCCGAGAAGTATGGCGCTCAGGTCGTGGGCCTCACCCTGTCAGGCGAGCAGAAGGCCGACGTCGACGCCGAGCTGACCAAGCGTGGACTAGAGGATCAGGTGGAGATCCGGGTCCAGGACTATCGGGCGATGACCGACGGGCCATTCGACGCGGTCGCGTCGATCGAAATGGGTGAACACGTGGGCGAGAACAATTACCCGACCTACGCGCGGATCCTGCACAGGTGTGTGAGGCCCGGTGGCCGCGTGCTCATCCAGCAGATGTCACGACGCGGCACTCACCCAGGCGGGGGTCCGTTCATCGAGTCGTTCATCGCACCCGACATGCACATGCGCCCACTCGGTGCGACGATCACGCTGCTCGAAGACGCCGGCCTGGCGACCATCGCCGTCGAGGCGATGGGTGAACACTATGTGCGCACCGTCGACTCATGGATCGAGAATCTCGAAAAGCATTGGCACGCCGCGGTAGAACTGATCGGTGAGGAAGCCGCCCGGGTTTGGCGACTGTATTTGACGGGGGGACGGCTCGCGTTCGCACAGGGTCGCATGGGCGTCGACCAGATCCTGCTGGCCCGGCCCGCCGTAAGTGTCGGTGAAACGGCGCGGTGAGCACCGAGTCAATCTCTTCTTGCTCCCCGCGCTGAAAGCGGAGCGCCATATGGGCCTGGCGGAAAGCGCCCTGTGGTCTGCCATGCCGAGCCTCGGCATGGCGGCCACGCTGTTCGCCTGGGGATACCTGCTTGACCGAATCGGCGAGCGGATCGTGCTGACCGTGGGCTTGGGGCTGACCGCGGCGGCCGCCCTCGCAGCGGCCTCCGTGCATTCCATGCTGGCGGCAGGTGTCCTCCTGTTGCTCGGTGGCATGGGTCACGACGCGCTGGAAGTGAGCCGCATGTCCTGCCGATAATGCACGGGTGGGACATCGGTGGGTTTGATCCCCGCGGGTGCCTCGACCACCGACGGAATCGCCTGCACGAGGCAGATCCCGAAGCCAACGTAGCCTGGCGCGCCGGGTTCACCGTCCATGGTCGATGTGCCCAAGATCGTCGGCTCGACGCTGAGCACGGTTCGGGTCGAGGGCCGGCCTTCGATGGTCAGGATCCATTGGGTGTCGGCGGTGATGCCTTCGGGTCGCATCGTGGGGGTGAGGTACCAGCCGACGCGCATCACGATGAACGGGTCGTCTCTGACATACCCGGTCGACTCGTAGGAGACGAGCCCGGTTTGGCCCTTTTCGATCTTCATGACCGGCGACTCGAGGATCTTCGGCGCCGCTTCGGAGTACGACTCCGCCCCGATCCGCGAGAGCTTCACGCCCATCAGATCGGCCATGTGCTGGATCATCTGGAACCAGTACTGCTGCTGGTACCAGAACGCGGGGCTATTCTCGTCCATGGCCTTATCCGGGTCGCCGCCCAGGCCGATGACCTGCAGAATCCCCGGGTTGGCCTGCAAGACGCAGTCGAAGTACTCCTCGATCTTGATCTGCCGCACGTCGTTGGAGAAGCCGGCGAGCGTCATCGCCAATCGGTGTCCCACGAAGTCGGGGTTGGCGCCGCCCGCATAGAAGGTGCCCCCACCCTTTTGTGCGGCGGCGGTGATCCGCTCACGAAACTCCGGTGCGCGGACGTCCAGGTAGTTGTAGGGGTGTGAGGTGATGACGTTCTTGCCCGCCTCCAGCAGGGTGACCCAGTCATCGAGCGCGGTACAGCCCGGAAAGTCGAGAGCGGTGTGAATGACGACGTCGGAGTCGATGGCGAGGAACTCGGCCAGGTTCTTGGTCGTGTTCACGCCGATCGGGTCGACGCCCGCGAGCGTGCCGATGTCAATGTCGGCTTTCGCGTCCGAGTACACAAGTGCGCCGACTACGTCGAGCTCAGGCAGCCGGATTGCTTCCCTGATGCAGATTGATCCAACGTCGCCTGGTCCCCAGACGGCCACCCGATAGGGTTCCCTCATGACTTTTTCTCCACAGTCCGGGATCGCGACCGGCCCAGCGGTGCCGATCCCTTGGTGATCACCGCGCGCGGCGCGAACGGTCACCCGACCGTATAGTTTTCTGAAACTATTTTCAATAACTTGACTGGAATGTTTGATGGCCGACCCTCGACGAGCGCGCACACGCCGCAGACTTCTCGACGCCGGCCACCACCTCATCGCCGAAAAGGGCATCGGTGAGCTGCGGATCGCCGAAATCACCCGGGAGGCCGGAGTCGCACTCGGGTCGTTTCAGAACCACTTCGAATCCAAGGAGGGCTTCGTCGAGGCGGTCGTATTCGAGACGCTCGAAGCTCTCGCAGCCGAAATCGTCGACAATCCACCGACCCCCCAAGACCCTGCCGTCGTGGCGATCACCGCGCTGCGGCGCTTCGTGCGCCTCGCATATGACGATCCGACCTTTTCCCGTCTGCTGGTGAACCTCGGTCGCAGCGAAGAGCTCTTCCTGGAAGCCATCCGGCCGTTCGCCGAGACGGCGCTCAAGCGCGCCGCCGATACAGGTGTATTCCAGATCGAGGATCTCGACATCGCCGTGACGTCGATCGTTGCCGGAAGCCTCGCGGTGATCCGCAGGATCCTCGACGGCCATATCGGGCCCGACGCCGACGTAGTACTGGCACGAACAGCGTTGCTTGGCTTCGGCGTCGACTCGGAGTCAGCCGCTGAGATTACGTCTCGGCCGGTGCCCAGAACCGCGTCGTGGAGGCCTGGCTGACGGACGGCCCCTGGGTCTCCTCGACCTCGTTAGTGGTGAGACCGTTGGGGCGACCAAGGGTTCAGTAACAGCGAGGCCTCACTAGCCCGCTTTGGGCGGCAGCATTTGAAACCCGGTCAGGATGGTCTCGGTGTCGCGGGCGTAGGCGCGGTTGTCAGGTTCGGTCGACTGGACTGTCACCGTCGCAACGTAGGTGTTGGCGTTGAACGTATGTGCCACCATGAGTGTCTTGATCTTGCGCGGCGGAACCCGGCCCATACCCGGGGCGTCATAGCTGACCCTCTCGGCCGCGTCCCCGCACAGCGTCGTCTCGACCGTCTCCAGGCCGGTGGCGCCGAGGCGATCGATCAACGCCGCGCGTTCCTGTTCGAAGATCGCCGCGTGGTCGGTGTTCCCGCCCGGCACGGATTCAAGGGTGACCACGGCCGTGGGCATGAAGTTGTTGGCCGCCAAGGCCCTGTTTCTCATCGTGAAGCGGATGACCGCTGAATCGAGCCTCGCTGCGCGCACCCATCCGGGCGGCTGCGGAATCCGCAGCCGCGGTTCGCCTGCTGCGTGCGGTCGGATCGAGGTCAACGGCGCCGAAACCTGTTTACACTGGCTGCTTTTACCCGCAGTTGCGCCAGCACCGCGGATTGCGCTGCCGGTCACCACCCGCGTGCAGCCGGGCGCCGCCAGCAAGGCTATGGCGGCGACCGTCGCGCACAACATGAACGGCCGACGCATGGCACAACATGACACGGTCATCGCGCGCACTGTCAAGCACCCAGCATTCGCCACAGAAACGAAAAGCTCAGCGCCACCTTGAACGCGCTTTGTGCGTTGTCGGCCGCACCGGCGTGGCCACCCTCGATGTTCTCGTAGTACCAGACCCGGTGACCCGCGGCTTCCAATGCCGCCGTCATCTTGCGGGCATGTCCGGGATGCACCCGATCGTCGCGGGTGGAGGTGGTGATCAGTACCGGCGGATAGTCGATGTCGGCCGAAATATTCTGGTACGGCGAATACTCGGCGATGAACTTCCAGTCGGCCGGATCGTCGGGGTTGCCGTACTCGGCGACCCAGGATGCCCCGGCCAGCAGTAGATGGAAGCGGCGCATGTCCAGCAACGGCACTTGGCACACCAGCGCGCCGAACAGCTCCGGATATTTGGTCAGCATGATGCCCATCAGCAGCCCGCCGTTGCTGCCGCCCTGCGCACCCAGCTGCGCCACCGTGGCGATGCCCCGGTCCACCAGATCGGTTGCCACCGCGGCGAAGTCTTCGGCGACCAGGTGACGTCCGGCACGCATCGCCTGGGTGTGCCAGTTCGGCCCGTATTCGCCGCCGCCACGGATGTTGGCGAGCACGTAGGTGCCGCCGCGCGCTAACCACAGCCGGCCCAACACGCCGTCGTAGCGGGGCGTGTGGGCGACCTCGAACCCGCCGTAGCCGCCGAGCAGTGTTGGACCGGGTGCCGCTGCCCCGCTCGGGCTCACCACGAAGTACGGGATGGCGGTGCCGTCCTTGGAAGTAGCGAAATGTTGTGTGACGGTTATGTTTTCAGAATCAAAGAAGGCAGGCGCCGACTTGATCTGTTCCAGCGGACCGTCGACAGATCCGTGCAGCAACCGCGACGGTGTATCGAAACCGCTTGAATCGAGGAAGATTTCATCGCCGACGTCGTCGGCCGCGGCGATAACGGTGTTGGTGTTGGCCGGCACATCGGTCACTGCGCGACGCTGCCAGCTGCCCGGCGTGACGATCTCCACTCGGCTGGCCACGTCGGCCAGTGTGACGATGACGAGCCGGTCACGGGTCCACGCGTAGTGGTTCAGGCTGGTGTGCTCATCGGGGATGAACACCACCTGCAACTGTGCTGTGCCGGCGAGAAATTCGTCATAGTCGGCGGCCAGCAGCGAGCCCGCGGTGTAGCTTGCGCTGCCGGTGAGCCAGTCGGTGCGCAGCTCGATCAACAGCCACTGCCGGTGCACCGACAGGGACGCGTCGGTAGGTGCGTCGATGCGGATCAGCTCGTCACCGCGCAGCTCGTACACCTGGTCGTTGAAGAAGTCGATCGCCCGGCGCAGGAGTACGTGCTCGAAGCCGGGCGTGCGATCGACCCCCGTGGCCACGATGACGTCGCTGGGCGCGCCCTCGAACACCGTCTGGGCGTCCTCGAGTGGCTGCCCCCGACGCCATCTTTTGATCACGCGCGGGTAGCCGGATTCCGTCAGCGAGTCAGCGCCGAAGTCGGTGCCGACCAGAAGGGTGTCCGGATCGACCCAGCTGTAACCGGACTTGGCTTCCGGCAGGGCGAACCCGTCGGCGACGAACTCGCGTGTCACCATGTCGAATTCGCGGAGCACGGCGGCGTCCGAGCCGCCTCGCGACAGGCCGACCAGGGCGCGGGTGCGCTCGGGCTCGATGACGTTGGCGCCGGCCCACACCCAGTTCTCGTCGTCGACGCGGGCCAGTTCATCTACGTCAATCAGCACGTCCCAGCCCGTGCTCTCGCTGCGGTAGCTATCCAGCGTGGTCCGCCGCCACAGCCCGCGCGGGTTGGTCGCGTCGCGCCAGAAGTTGTACAGATAATCGCCGCGGCGGCGCACGTACGGGATGCGGGCATCGGTGTCGAGCACCTCCAGCGCTTCGGTGCGCATCCGCTCGAAATCCTCGCCGGCGAACTGGGCGACCGTCGGCTCGTTGCGGGCGCGCACCCAGTCCAGCGACTGCTCGCCGAGGATGTCCTCCAGCCATAAATACGGGTCGTTCGCCTGATCACCAGCCATATGCGCGGCTCCTCCTCATCGCGCTTCGCGTCCCCCTCGCCGCTCCGCGGCTGGAGGCACCCCCACTGCATCGTCGCCGCGCGAGCCATGGGGACATTGTGACTGCGGCGGTAGTGTGAGCTGTATAACACTGCGCGCCGATGAGAAGGAGTGGCGAATATGACCGTCTTCGCACGTCCGGGTTCCACTGGAGCGCTGATGTCGTATGAATCGCGGTACGAGAACTTCATCGGGGGCGAGTGGGTGGCGCCTTCGGCCGGCCGGTATTTCGAGAACGCGACACCGGTCACCGGCCAGCCGTTCTGCGAGGTGGCGCGCTCCGACCAGACCGATATCGACAAGGCGCTCGACGCCGCCCATGCGGCGGCACCGGCGTGGGGCAAGACCGCCCCCGCCGAGCGGGCCGCGGTTTTGAACAAGATCGCTGATCGCATCGATGAGAACCGGGATGCGCTGGCTCTCGCCGAAGTGTGGGACAACGGCAAACCGATCCGCGAGGCGCTGGCCGCCGATATCCCGCTGGCGGCCGATCACTTCCGGTATTTCGCGAGCGCCATCCGCGCCCAGGAAGGCACGCTGAGCCAGATCGACGACGACACCGTCGCCTATCACTTCCACGAGCCGCTGGGCGTGGTCGGGCAGATCATCCCGTGGAATTTCCCGATCCTGATGGCCGCCTGGAAGCTGGCGCCGGCGCTGGCGGCCGGCAACGCCGTCGTGCTCAAGCCCGCCGAGCAGACACCGGTCTCGGTGCTGTACCTGATGTCGTTGATCGGCGATCTGCTGCCGCCCGGCGTGGTCAACGTCGTCAACGGCTTCGGCGCCGAGGCCGGCAAGCCGCTGGCATCGAGCAACCGGATCGCCAAGGTCGCGTTCACTGGGGAGACCACCACCGGGCGTCTGATCATGCAGTACGCCTCGCAGAACCTGATCCCGGTCACGCTGGAATTGGGCGGCAAGAGCCCCAACATCTTCTTCTCCGACGTGATGGCCGCCCACGATGACTTCCAGGACAAGGCGCTGGAAGGGTTCACGCTGTTCGCGCTGAACCAGGGGGAGGTCTGCACCTGCCCGTCACGCAGCCTGGTGCAGGCCGACATCTACGACGAGTTCCTGGAACTGGCGGCGATCCGCACCAAAGCCGTCCGGCAGGGCGATCCGCTGGACACCGAGACGATGGTCGGCTCGCAGGCCTCCAACGACCAGCTGGAAAAGGTGTTGTCCTACATCGAGATCGGCAAAGATGAGGGCGCCAAGATCATCACCGGCGGGGAACGCGCCGAGCTGGGCGGTGACCTCTCCGGTGGCTACTACGTGCAGCCCACCATCTTCGCCGGCAACAACACGATGCGGATCTTCCAGGAGGAGATTTTCGGGCCGGTCGTCTCGGTCGCGTCGTTCAAGGACTACGACGACGCGATCTCGATCGCCAATGACACCCTCTACGGCTTGGGGGCGGGAGTGTGGAGCCGTGATGGCAACACCGCCTACCGGGCCGGCCGCGACATTCAGGCCGGCCGGGTGTGGGTGAACTGCTACCACGTGTATCCGCCGCACGCTGCCTTCGGCGGCTACAAGCAGTCCGGCTTCGGCCGGGAGGGCCACAAGATGGCGCTCGAGCACTACCAGCAGACCAAGAACCTGCTGGTGTCCTACTCTGACAAGGCACTCGGGCTCTTCTGATGACCCGGCGCCGGCGACGATGCAGAGCGCAGCGATGGGGTGGGGGCACGCCCCCACAAGTGGGAGGTACCCCCACCCGCTTGCGGGGGAGAGCGGCGCCATGACGCCCCGGGTGATGATCACCTCGGATGCCGCCAAGCTGCTCGGCCAACTGCACGACCAGCACGGCCCGTTGATGTTTCATCAGTCCGGCGGCTGCTGTGATGGGTCCTCGCCGATGTGTTACCCCGACGGGGACTTCATCGTCGGCGACCGCGACGTGCTGCTCGGTGTGCTCGACACCGGAGCAGACGGGGTGCCGGTGTGGATCTCGGGGCCGCAATTCCAGACGTGGAAGCACACCCAGCTCGTCATCGACGTGGTGCCCGGCCGCGGCAGCGGGTTCAGCCTGGAAGCGCCCGAGGGGATGCGGTTCCTGTCCCGCGGACGCGCGTTCAGCGACGACGAGAACACCGCGCTGGCGGCTGCGCCGGTGATCACCGGCGCCGACTATGAACGCGGCGAGCGGCCGCCGGAGCGCGCGCCGGTGGTTGCCGCCGCCGTCGACGCTTGCCCGGTGCCCGCGGGGCGCGCCGTGCAGATGCAGCGCTAGCGGGCTGCGGCGGCAGTATCTTTGAAGCGTGATACCGCTGCCGCGGAGTTGGGCGCTGGTCAGCGCGATGTTGCTCGGCCTCGCCGCTGGCGTGCTGGGTGCAGTCGCCGCGTTGACCGTGGAGCACGCCCGCCTGCGACCGGACATCGCGATCGCGTTGGTGGTCGGGTTCCCCACCGTTGTCGGGGTGCTGTTCGTCCTGCTGTCGCGACGCCGATGGCTGACCGCGCTGGGCCTGTTTGTGCTGGCGGTGGCGCCGGGATGGTTCGGGGTGCTCGCGCTGATCGAGGTGGTGACGCGTGGCTGAACAGGAACGTGTGGACACCGAATCGATGCCGCTGACCGAGCGCTATACGCCCACTTTCGACACCGGCATTCATCAAAAAGTCGAACCGGAGCTCGTCGAGGCGCAGCCGCCCGTCCGTCGACACCGGTGGTCGCGTCGGCGATCGGACCCAACGCCCACGGAGGCGCCGGCAGAGGTTCCGGTGACCGACGACGTGCCTGCGGTCCACTTCGTGAGGTGGTGGCAGTTCATCCTGGTGCTGCTCGCGGTCTGGATTCCTGCGGGCGGGATCGGTGCTGGCCTGTTCTATTGGTGGAGCCACGACAACTCCAGACACAAGACCGTGGTGGTCTTCGTCGTCCTGGTCTACGTCGTGGTGTCCACGGTCGCCGGATTGATATTGGCGATGGCGCCCGACCGGCCACTGGTGTCGGCGCTGGCCATCGCGATGATCTCCGCGGTGTTCGCCGCTGTTGTCGGCGCCGCTCCGGTCTACGGCAGGTTTTACTGCGAGCACAGCCAGCGCCACTGCCTGATGAACGTGCTGCCGTACTGAGCAGCCGCACTATGTGTGCGAGGCTGGCGGGGTGAGCGATACCGGCCAATCCGCGGCCTGCGCGCCGCAGGATGACCGCAAACTGGCCTCCATCGTCAACGTGATCGAAGACCCCGCCCGATCGGCGATGCTCGCGGCACTGGCCGGCGGACGGGCGCTACCGGCCGGGGAACTGGCACGGCGAGCCGGCGTGCGGCCTGCCGCCGCCTCGGCGCACCTGCGCCAACTGACCGAGGCCGGCTTGATCCGGGTCCGGGTCCAAGGCCGGCATCGATACCACGAGATCGTCAACCCGGAGGTGGCCACGGTGCTGGAGGCCATCGCGCAGATAGCGCCGCCGGCACCGGTGCAGTCACTGCGTCAACAGCAGGCTGCCTGCGCGCTGTCCGACGCCCGCACGTGTTACGACCACCTGGCCGGACGCCGCGGAGTGCAACTGCGTGACCGACTGCTGTCCTCAGGCGCCATTCGCCGCCTCGACGACCGGGACCACGAGCTCACCGACCGCGGGCAAGACCTGGTCGAGCGGCTGGGCATCGACCTGGCGGCACTGCGGGCGAGTCGACGCGTGTTCGCTCGCTCATGCGTCGACTGGACCGATCGCCGCGTCCATCTCGCCGGAGCACTTCCGGCCACCATCACCAGCGTGTTCCTCGCTCGCGGCTGGCTCACCCGCGGGCCGGGCCGCAGCCTGGGCGTCGCCACGGGATTCGATGGCAACCTGGAAAAGTGGCTGGCCACTTGACGTGACTACCCGGCCATTAGGGTGGTGGCCGTGACCCACTATGACGTTGTCGTCCTCGGAGCCGGACCCGGCGGATACGTAGCGGCTATCCGCGCCGCGCAGCTGGGGCTGAATACCGCTGTCGTCGAACCGAAATATTGGGGCGGAGTCTGCCTCAACGTCGGTTGCATCCCGTCCAAGGCGCTGCTACGCAATGCCGAGCTCGCGCACATCTTCAACAAGGAAGCCGAGACCTTTGGCATCAACGGCGAGGTGACATTCGACTTCGGCGTCGCCTTCGATCGGAGCCGCAAGGTGGCCGAAGGCCGGGTCGCCGGTGTGCACTTCTTGATGAAGAAGAACAAGATCACCGAAATCCACGGTTACGGCCGGTTCACCGACGCCCACACGCTCTCGGTCGAACTCAACGACGGCGGAACAGACACCCTCACTTTCGACAACGTCATCATCGCCACCGGCAGCAGCACCCGGCTGGTCCCCGGTACCTCGCTGTCGAAAAACGTGGTCACCTACGAGGAACTGATCCTGTCCCGCGAGCTGCCCGAATCGATCATCATCGCCGGCGCCGGGGCCATCGGTATCGAGTTCGGCTACGTGCTGAAGAACTACGGCGTCGACGTGACCATCGTCGAGTTCTTGCCGCGAGCGCTGCCCAACGAAGACGTCGATGTCTCAAAGGAAATCGAGAAACAGTTCAAAAAACTCGGAGTCAAGATTCTCACCGGCACCAAAGTCGACTCGATCGCCGACGACGGCTCCGTCGTCACGGTGACCGTTAGCAAAGACGGTAAAACCGAGGAGCTTAAGACCCAGAAAGTGTTGCAGGCCATCGGCTTTGCACCCAACGTCGAAGGCTATGGGCTGGAGGCGGCCGGGGTCGCACTGACCGATCGCAGGGCCATCGGGATCACCGACTACATGCGCACCAACGTCGACCACATCTACGCCATCGGCGATGTCACCGGTCTGCTGCAGCTCGCGCACGTCGCTGAGGCCCAGGGGGTGGTCGCGGCCGAAACGATCGGTGGGGCAGAGACTTTGGCCCTTGGCGACTATCGAATGTTGCCGCGCGCGACTTTCTGCCAGCCGAACGTCGCGAGCTTCGGGCTCACCGAGCAGCAGGCCCGCGACGAGGGCTACGACGTGGTGGTGGCCAAATTCCCGTTCACCGCCAACGCGAAGGCGCACGGGGTGGGCGACCCGAGTGGTTTCGTCAAACTGGTCGCCGACGCCAAGCACCTGGAACTGTTGGGCGGGCACCTGGTCGGTCATGACGTCTCTGAGTTGTTGCCCGAGCTGACGCTGGCGCAGAAGTGGGATCTGACCGCAAATGAACTGGCGCGCAACGTCCATACCCATCCGACGATGTCCGAGGCGCTGCAAGAGTGCTTCCACGGTCTGACCGGGCACATGATCAACTTCTGATCTGATGCGTCTATGACGGGCGGGTGGCGCGGGCTACCATGGCGGAGTGGTCAAATCTAAAGCGGTGCGAACCGAATCGATTTGGGCCGCGATTGGCGGTGCGCTGACCGGTTACGTCGGGTGGCTGGTGGCAATCTCGATCGGAGATGCCCTCACCACGGTGGGCCTGTGGGCTCTGGTGGTGTTGATCGTCTCGGCGGTCTCCGCAGTCGCCGCGGTGCTGTGGGGCCAGCGGCTGCGACGACGCGGAAACCTGACACTGGCGTCGTTCGCCTTCGCGTTGCCGGTACTTCCCGTTCTGCTGTCGCTGGCCGTGCTGGTCCGGATGTACTTGTGACCGTGCGCTAGCGCGGGTGGTCGAGCGGAATCTCCAGCGCCGATATGGTTGCGGCCAGGCTGTCGTATTGTCCTGCCAGCATGCAGAATTCGATGAGTTGACGCCGATCGAGATGGTGGGACAGCTGCTGCCACACCTCGGCGCTGAGCGAGCGGGTGAGGATGAACTCATCGGTGGCGCGCAGCAGCGCCTGTTGCCGGTCGGTCAGCCCGAGGGAGTCAGCCGGCGTGTCGGGCCAGGCGAAGATCAACTCCTGCGTCTGTTCGTCGAGCCCGCGACGGCGGCCCATCCAGCGGTGGTGCTGCAACTCGTACTCGGACCGGCGCAGATGAGCGACCCGCAGGATCACCAACTCGGTGTCGATCCGCGGCAACCGGCCCCGCAGCAATACGGCGGAATAGGGCATCATCGCCAAGAACAGCCGCTTGTGCTGACCCAGCGTGGCGAACAGGTGCATCTTGGGCGCGCGCACGGTGCGGGCGGCCGACTTCGCCAAAATCCAGTTGATCGGCCCCAGTTCGCGAAAGCCCCCCGCCGGGATGCGACCGATTTGATCGGCTTGGGTCATGACTGCTTCACCAGATAAGGGGAGACCGTGCTGCGGTGCTCGTCGAGGTCGAGTGCCCGGCCCAATGCGGGGAACGCCCGCTGGGGACAGTTGTCGCGTTCGCAGACCCGGCAGCCCGCGCCGATCGGTGTGGCGATATCGCCGGACAAGTCGAGTCCTTCCGAGTAGACGAGCCGGTGGGCGTGCCGCAGTTCGCAGCCCAGCCCGATCGCGAAGGTCTTACCGGGCTGACCATACCGCGACGCCCGTCGCTCCACGGTACGGGCCACCCACATGTAATTACGTCCGTCGGGCATCTGGGCGATCTGCACCAGGATCTTGGCCGGGTTGGCGAAAGTCTCGTAGACGTTCCACAGCGGGCAGGTGCCGCCGCTGGAGGAGAAGTGAAACCCTGTGGCGGACTGCCGTTTTGACATATTGCCGGCGCGGTCGACGCGGATGAAGGAGAACGGCACGCCGCGCATCGACGGCCGCTGCAAGGTGGACAGCCGGTGGCAGATGGTCTCGTAGCTCACCGCGTAGAACGCCGACAGCCGCTCGACGTCGTACCGGAAGTTCTCGGCGACCTCGTGGAACTTCCGGTACGGCAGCACCGTCGCGGCGGCGAAATAGTTCGCCAGCCCGAGTCGGGCCAGTGTGCGGGACTCGTCGCTGGTGAAGTTCCCCTGGTCGACCAGGCTGTCGATGAGGGTGCCGTGCTCCAGATAGGCCAGCTCTGCGGCGAGCTTGAACGCATATTGGCCGGACGGCAGATGCCCGCCAATCTCCAGCGTTCGCGTTTGCGGATCGTAGTGATGAAGGACGTTGTCGCCCAGATCGATTCGCTTGATACGGACGTCGTAGACCGAGGTCAGCCGGTCGGACAGGTCGCGCACCAGATCGGCGCGGTGCATGCGCATCCGCACCGTGAGCTCCTCGGCTGCTGTGTCCAGCTCGTGTAAATAGTTCTGACGCTCATAGAAGTAGTCGCGAACCTCTTCGTGGGGCATGGTGATCGAGCCGCTGCCGCTGCCGTCGGAGAAGCGGTCCTCGGTGGCGGCAGCGAGCTGCGTGGTCGTGAGCCGGTACCGCCGGTGCAGGTTGACCAGGGCGCGCGCCAGAGCCGGGTGCGAGCTCACCACGTCGGCCAGCTCGGACTGGTCCACCTCGACACCGAGATCGTGGTCGAGCGTGACCTCGCGCAGCTCGGCGAGCAAACGGGTGTCGTCTTGCGATGCGAAGAACGTCGCATCAACCCCGAAGACTTCGGTGATCCGCAGCAGTACGGCCACGGTCAGGGGCCGCACGTCGTGCTCGATCTGGTTGAGATAGCTCGGTGAGATGTCCAGCATCTGGGCCAGCGCGGCCTGGCTGAATCCGCGCTCGCTGCGTAGCTGACGAACCCGCGAGCCGACGAATGTTTTGGGCACCCGCCCAGCGTACCTGCGTTGCGAATACCGGGTTAGCAAGATTTGCACAATGTTGCGGATTGGCGCCGCAGCAGGGACGTTTGGCATGATTCCGTCTCGGGGACAGCTAGCTAGGCCATCTAGCGACGCGACGGATCGGGCCGTCATGAGCAGTAGCCGGGAGTGAAGCCGTGAGCTTGGACAAAGTGATGATGCCGGTCCCGGACGGCCATCCCGACGTCTTCGACCGGGAGTGGCCGCTGCGCGTGGCCGACATCGACCGCGACGGGCGACTGCGCTTCGATTCCGCTGCCCGTCACATCGTGGACATCGGCCAGGATCAGTTGCGCGAGATGGGGTTCGAGGAAACCCATCCGCTCTGGATTGTGCGCCGGACCATGATCGATCTGATCCGTCCGATTGAGTTCGGCGACATGTTACGAATGCGTCGGTGGTGTTCGGGAACGTCGAACCGGTGGTGTGAGATGCGGGTGCGCATCGACGGTCGCAAGGGCGGCTTGTTGGAGTCGGAAGCATTTTGGATCAACTTCAACCGGGATACCCAGACGCCGGCACGCATTGCCGACGACTTCCTCGAGGGCCTACGGAAAACCACCGATGTCGACCGGCTGCGGTGGAAGGCCTATCTGAAAGCTGGCAGTCGAGAGGACGCCGCGGAGATCCACGAGTTTCCGGTCCGATTCACCGACATCGACTTCTTCGACCACATGAACAACTCCGTGTATTGGAGCGTCGTCGAGGACTACCTCTCGTCGTACCCCGAGCTGCTGAAGGCGCCGTTGCGGGTAACCATCGAGCACGACGCCGCGGTGGCACTCGGCGACAAGCTCGAAATCGTCTCTCACGTATACCCACCCGGCTCGACGGATCGCTTCGGCGCCGAGCTGGCCGACCGCACTGTTAGAACGCTCACATATGCCGTCGGTGACGAGACCAAAGCGCTCGCGTCGATCTTCGCGCTCTAACAGTACGAGCGTTATGCAAAAGCCCGGCCTGACCTGCGCATTCACGTTACTGGCCGGTAACAACTGAACCGGTTCAGTTGTTAGCTATCTTTGCAAGATTTGCAAAATGCATCGGATCCCTAGCCAAAATTGGCAATGGAAATGGGTGGACCTGCGGAGTAAGGCTGTGCCATCTTCGTGTTAGCAGAGCAGTAAAGAAGCTCAAAGCCTTAACAAGGCTGGAAATCCCTATCGACCCGAGGAGCAGCGCAATGTCTAGCGTTGGCACGCCGAAGACCCCCGAAGAGATCCAGAAGGACTGGGACACCAACCCACGCTGGAAGGGCATCACCCGTACCTACACCCCCGCCGACGTCGTCGCCCTCCAGGGCAGCGTCGTCGAAGAGGCCACTCTCGCCCGCCGCGGCGCCGAGGTGCTGTGGAGCCAGTTGCACGACCTGGAGTTCGTCAACGCGCTCGGCGCGTTGACCGGCAACATGGCGGTGCAGCAGGTGCGTGCCGGCCTGAAGGCCATCTACCTGTCGGGTTGGCAGGTCGCCGGCGACGCCAACCTGTCCGGCCACACCTACCCCGACCAGAGCCTCTACCCGGCCAACTCGGTGCCGCAGGTGGTCCGCCGAATCAACAACGCGTTGCTGCGTGCCGATCAGATCGCCAAGGTCGAGGGCGACACATCCATCGAGAACTGGCTCGCACCGATCGTCGCCGACGGCGAGGCCGGCTTCGGTGGTGCGCTCAACGTCTATGAGCTGCAGAAAGCCATGATCGCGGCCGGTGTCGCCGGTTCGCACTGGGAGGACCAGCTGGCTTCGGAGAAGAAGTGTGGACACCTCGGTGGCAAGGTGCTGATCCCGACTCAGCAGCACATCCGCACCCTGACCTCGGCGCGGTTGGCGGCTGACGTCGCCGACGTGCCGACCGTCGTCATCGCCCGCACCGACGCCGAAGCGGCCACGCTGATCACCTCGGACGTCGACGAGCGCGACCGTCCGTTCGTCACCGGGGAGCGCACCTCCGAGGGCTTCTACCGGGTGCGCAACGGTCTGGAGCCCTGCATCGCCCGGGCCAAGGCCTACGCGCCGTACTCCGACCTGATCTGGATGGAGACCGGCACTCCGGACCTCGACCTGGCCCGGCGGTTCGCCGAAGGTGTCAAGAGCGAGTTCCCGGACCAGTTGCTGGCCTACAATTGCTCGCCGTCGTTCAACTGGCGCAAGCACCTTGACGACTCGACCATCGCGCGGTTCCAGAAGGAGCTCGGCGCCATGGGCTTCAAGTTCCAGTTCATCACGCTGGCCGGCTTCCACGCCCTGAACTACTCGATGTTCGATCTGGCCTACGGCTACGCCCGCAACCAGATGAGCGCATACGTCGAGCTGCAGGAGCGCGAATTCGCCGCCGAGGAGCGCGGTTACACCGCCACCAAGCACCAGCGCGAGGTCGGTGCCGGTTACTTCGACCGGATCGCGACCACTGTGGACCCGACATCGTCGACGACGGCTCTGACCGGCTCGACCGAAGAGGGTCAGTTCCACTGAGCCGAGCAGCTCTGCTGCGAGGTGAGGTGGAGCCGAAAGCGGTAGCCACTAGGCCAGCTCTACCAAGACCAGGCCGTAGCCACAAGCGATCGGCTTGACAGCGCAGGCCCCGCCCGGAAACCCTGGGCGGGGCCTGACGCCTATCGAGAGGACATTTCGACAGTGAGCACTGCGATCGAGCGGGTTGGCGTCATCGGCGCTGGACAGATGGGTGCCGGCATCGCCGAAGTATCGGCAAAGGCCGGCGCCGACGTGGTGGTCTACGAGCCCACCGAGGAACTGGCCGCCGCGGGCAAGGCCCGGATCGAGGGATCGCTCGAGCGGGCCGTCAGCAAAGGCAAGCTGGCCGCCGACGACCGCGACGCGACGCTCAAGCGGCTGCGCTACACCACCGCGTTGTCCGACCTCGCCGACCGTCAACTGACCATCGAGGCGATCGTCGAGAACGAGGCCGTCAAGGCGAAAGTCTTCGCCGAACTCGACGAGATCATCACCGACCCGGCCGCCGTGCTCGCGTCCAACACCTCGAGCATCCCGATCATGAAGATAGCTGCGGCGACCAAGAATCCGGGCCGCGTACTCGGTCTGCACTTCTTCAATCCGGTTCCCGTACTACCACTCGTCGAGTTGATCAGCACGATCGTCACCACCGACGAGGCCGCCGCGCGCACCGAACAATTCGCGAGCGAGGTCCTCGGCAAGAAGGTGGTGCGTTGCGGCGACCGCTCCGGCTTCGTCGTCAACGCGCTGCTGGTGCCCTATCTGTTGTCGGCTATCCGAATGGTCGAGTCGGGTGTCGCTTCGGTAGCAGACGTCGATACCGCCATCGTCGCGGGGTTGTCGCATCCGATGGGTCCGTTGCGGCTTTCCGACCTGATCGGGCTCGACACTATGAAGTTGATCGCCGACGCCATGTACGACGAGCTGAAGGACGCGCACTACGCCCCTCCGCCGCTGTTGCTGCGCATGGTGGAGGCGGGTCTGCTCGGGAAGAAGTCCGGCAAGGGCTTTTACTCGTACTAGATTCCGTTGCCCCAGGTCGGGGGTCGCGAACAGCAAGGACGAACAGCGAGGACCTACGCCACGGCTGGGGCCGCTGCACTCACATTGAAGGCGGTGAGTCGCCCGGGACAGGTTTACGCTGGTCCTTACCCGGTCATGGTTATCGGGGTCGTTGGACAGTCAGCGAATTGAAGGATCGACGCGACGCTATGAACGCTGTGGCGGAGTTATCGACCGGGAATGGTCTTCCCGATGTCGTTGTCACGGGTGTGGCGATGACGACGGCGCTCGCCACGGATGCTGAGGCCACTTGGAAGGAACTGCTCGACGGGCAGAGCGGGCTCCGCAAGCTCGATGATCACTTCCTCGATCGGTTCGCCTTGCCGGTCCGAATCGGCGGGCATTTGCAGGAGGATTTCGACGAGCAACTGACGCGGGTGGAACTGCGCCGGTTCTTGTTCCTGCAGAAGATCTCGACCGTGGTCGGGCGGCGAGTCTGGGCGAACGCCGGCTCACCCGAGGTCGACACCAACCGGCTGATGGTTTCCATCGGCATCGGGATGGGCTCGACCGAGGAGTTCGTCTCGGCGTATGACGAGATCCGCAAACGGGGTGTCAGAACTATTTCGCCGCTGGGTGTGCTGAAGGCGATGCCCAACGCGGCGGCTGCGGCTGTCGGGTTAGAACGCAGCGCAAAAGCGGGGATCTTCACGCCGGTGTCGGCCTGTTCTTCCGGTGCCGAGGGCATCGCTCGGGCGTGGCGCAACATCGTGCTTGGTGAGGCCGACATCGCGATCTGTGGCGGCGTCGAAACCAAGATCGAGGCGGTTCCCATTGCGGCGTTCAGTCATCAGGATCTGCTGTCGACGAAGAACGACGATCCGGCAGGCGCGTGCCGTCCGTTCGACAAGGAGCGCGACGGCTTTGTGTTCGGCGAAGCGGGCGCGCTGATGGTCATCGAGGCTGAGGATCACGCAAAAGCCCGCGGCGCCAACATCATTGGCCGAGTAATGGGCGTCGGCATCACCTCGGACGGCTACCAGCCCATGCTGGCCGATCCCAATGGAGAACAGGCCGGCAACGCCATGACGCGCGCGATCCAGCTTGCCGGCCTCGCCCCGGGCGATATCGACCACGTCAACGCCCACGCGACCGGCGACTCAGACTCTCGCGCGCTGGGCGAGCACACACCGGCGGTCTACGCGCCGAAGGCCGCGCTCGGGCATTCGTTCGGCGCGGTCGGCGCTGTGGAGTCGATTCTGACGGTGTTGGCGTTGCGGGACGGCATCATCCCGCCGACGTTGAACCTGCGAGACCTCGATCCGGAGATCGACCTGGATGTGGTGGCCGGTGAGCCGCGAACGGGTGACTACCGGTACGCGGTCAGCAACTCATTCGGTTTCGGCGGCTATAACGTCGCCCTGGCCTTCGGAAAATACTGAGGGCGGCTACCGGCCGGGCAGCAGGGCGCCGATCGCCAGGCCGACCACCAGCAGGGCTCCCGCTTGTCGAACGTGCACCCAGGCCAGCGCCGCGTACCACAGCGGCCACACCGGGAAATTGGCCGGCGGCTCGTCGGGCGGCGGCCGGCGGAAGTACGGCCAGACCTTGACCAGCCGGGGCAGCGCCAGTACGACGACCAGCGCCGGCCACGGCAGCGCCTGTGCGACGACCGCCGCCACGACCAGCAGGTAGAACCCGACCATCATTGCGAGCGTCACCACCCTGGCCCGGGCTTCGCCGAAGATCACCGGCAGCGTGCGGATGCCCAGCGGCTCGTCGTACGGAATTTTGTCGATGTGCTTTCCCATCAGCACCGTCGTACAGAGCAACCCGTAGGGCAGTGACGCCAGCAGGACGTCCCAGCCGACGTTGCCGACCGCCGAGTAGTACGTGCCGCAGATCATCAGCGGGCCCCAGACCACGAGCACATCCGGTTCGCCGAGGCCACGCTTTTTCAGCCGCAGCGGCGGCGCCGTGTAAGCGAAGCTCAGCGCGAAACCGGACAACGCGAACGCCACCACCGGCCAGCCGCGGGCCCAGGTCAGCGTGATCAGGATCGCCAGGTCGGCAAGGTTCACCACGGCGATCGCGGTCAGCAGGGTGCGGCGGCTGACCAAACCCGAGAGGACGGGGTGCGGGGCGTAGAGGGCCCGCGGGTAGGTGGCACTGTCGGTGCCGGTCTGGGTGTCGTAGAGGTCGTTCATCAAGTTGTTGGCGGTGTGCGCCAATAAGATGCCGACGATCGCGAGAACGAGCCAGCGCCAATCCAATCCACGCTTTCCCACCGCCAGCAGCGCCGCGACCAGCCCGGCGAACAGGGTCATCGGCAGCACCGCCGCGCGGGTGACGACGAGCCACCGGGTGACGACGTCGCCCGGCCCGTCCGGTGGTGGGTTGGTGGTGCGCAGGGCGTAGGCCCAGGAGCTGAAGCGGGAGCGGGCCTTCACGTCACTCATGAGCGCCAACGTAGCTGGCTAGTCGTGCAGCGGTGGCACGATTGGCGATGGATGTGGCTGACCGCGGAACTTCTCCAGCGACCCGCCGACCTCGACGATCCCGCACAGCGCGCTCCAGCTCAGCATGGTCAGGTAGTCGATGAGCTCGTCGGCGCTTGTCCGCGGGTCCAGTAGCCATGAGTGGGTGGCCAGCTGTACGCCGCCGACGATCATGTACGCCCAGGCTTCTACCCCGCCGACGTCCATCCCGGCCGGCCGCATGCGCCGGCGCAGCATCACGGCGAGCATGCGGGCGATGATTCGCTCGGAGTCGGCGACGACCTTGTTCTTACCGGCCGAGTTGTTGGCCATCGCGAACCGGTACGGCTCCGGTTCGTTCGCGACGGTCTCGACGTACACCCGGATGATTTCGCGGGTCAGCTCGAAGCCGTCCAAGTTCGACGACAGTGCATTGGCCATGTTGGGGATCAGCGTGATCTGCGCGAACCGCATCGTCACCGCGGTGGTTAGGTCGTTCTTATCGACGAAATAGCGGTACAGCACGGTCTTGGAGACCCCGATCTCACCCGCGATCTCGTCCATGCTCACGTATTGACCCAGGCGCCGAATCGCATCGATCGTTCCGTCGATCAACTCGTTGCGGCGCTCGACCTTGTGCTGATGCCACCGTCGCTTCCGGCCATCGGTCTTCACCGACCCGGCCGGGACCTGCTGTGCCACTATTGCGGATTCCCAATCGCTAGATGTCCGCTCGATGATCTTCATAGTACGACTTATCGCTGACGATTTCTTGCCCTGTACCTCATACAACAGCGTTTTGCCGAAGGGCCGGTAACAGTTACCACCCCAACTGGGCGACCCCGCCCGCAGCTCCCGGGAGGCGCGTTGTCACCGAACAGCAACGTCGATGGCGGATGATGGTGGAGTGGCAGTCGGACTGAACGGGAGACCCAACCCGGGCCCCAAACACCGAGCCGATACGCGGCGCGTACCGCCAGAGCGCACGGATGAGGTGGCGCCCCCGCCAGGGGTGCCCAGCAAACCTTCGTCTCTCGCGGAATCGTTCGCCGGAGCCGACCCGCAGGCCGATGCCGAACGGCAACGGGCACTGCGGCGGATGAAGGTCGTGGCGCTGAGCTTCCTGGTCGGCGCCACCGCCCTGTTTCTCGGTTGCCGGTGGGCGCAGGCCGGCGGCGTCACCGCCACCTGGGTCGGCTACGTGGGGGCCGCGGGGGAGGCCGGCATGGTCGGTGCGCTCGCGGACTGGTTCGCCGTGACCGCCTTGTTCAAGCATCCGTTGGGCATCCCGATCCCGCACACCGCGATCATCAAACGCAAGAAAGACCAGCTCGGGGAGGGGCTCGGAACCTTTGTGCGGGAGAACTTCCTGTCACCCGCGGTGGTGGAGACCAAACTGCGCGACGCCCAGATCCCGAGCCGGCTGGGCAAGTGGCTCTCGGACACCTCGCATGCCCAGCGGGTGGCCGCCGAGTCGGCCACCGTGCTGCGGGTGGTGGTGGAACTGCTGCGCGACGACGACGTCCAACATGTGATCGACCGAATGATCGTGCGGCGCATCGCCGAGCCGCAGTGGGGTCCGCCGGTGGGCCGGGTGTTGTCCACGCTGCTCGCCGAGCACCGGCAGGAGGCGCTGATCCAGTTGCTGGCCGACCGGGCATTCCATTGGTCGCTGAATGCCGGCGAGGTCATCCAGCGAGTCATCGAGCGGGATTCGCCGACCTGGTCGCCGCGATTTATCGACCATCTCGTCGGCGACCGCATCCACCGCGAGCTGATGGACTTCACCGACAAGGTGCGCCGCAACCCGGATCACGAACTGCGCCGGTCGGCGACCCGCTTTCTCTTCGAGTTCGCCGAAGACTTGCAGCACGACGACGCGACGATCGCTCGCGCCGAGGCGGTCAAGGAACAGTTGATGGCCCGCGAAGAGGTCTCTAACGCCGCGGCGACGGCCTGGAAGACGCTGAAACGGCTGGTGCTCGAGGGTGTCGACGATCCGTCCAGTGCACTGCGCACCCGCATCGCCGACGCGGTGGTGAGCATCGGAGAGTCACTGCGCGACGACGCCGAGCTGCGGGACAAGGTCGACAACTGGATTGTGCGGGGCGCCGAGCATCTGGTCGCCCAATATGGGATAGAGATCACTGCGATCATTACCGACACCATCGAGCGTTGGGATGCCGAGGAGGCCAGCCGTCGCATCGAGCTGCATGTCGGCCGTGACCTGCAGTTCATCCGGATCAACGGCACTGTGGTGGGCTCATTGGCCGGGCTGGCCATCTACGCGATTGCGCAGCTGCTGTTCTGAGCAGTGCTAACAGTGCTTGCAATTGCTAGCACTAGCTTTTACTGTGGGGCGCGTCCGCACCAACCATCAACACGCGTCGCCACAGGGAGTCCGCAATGCCGCAAGAGGAAAAGCTTGCCGCTGTAGTGACGACCGCTGCGTCCGATATCGGCAGCTTCATCAAGGCACAGCGCGAGGCGGCGCAAGTATCGGTGCGGCAGCTGGCGGAAAAGGCCGGGGTCAGCAACCCCTACCTCAGCCAGATAGAGCGCGGATTGCGTAAGCCGTCGGCCGACGTGCTGAAGCAACTCGCCAAGGCACTGCGGGTTTCAGCGGAAGTGCTTTACGTCCAGGCCGGGATTCTGGAGCCGAGCGATCCCAGCGAGGTCTGTGACGCCATCGTCACCGACACAGCGATCACCGAGGGACAAAAGCAGGTCCTTTTGGACATTTACACGTCCTTCGTCCAGCAGAACGAAGCCGCTGGGGAGGAGACCGCGCCTGAATAGACCCGGAGAACCCTGCCAGCTCTTGGACATGACAGAAAACCACGAAAGGAAACACCATGGCGGAAAACCCCACCATTGAAGACCTCAAGGCCCCGCTGCTTGCTGCGCTGGGCGCCGCCGACCTGGCCCTGGCCACGGTCAACGACCTGCTCACCGAGCTGCGCGAACGCGCCGAGGAAACGCGTTCGGACACCCGCAGCCGGGTCGAGGAGAGCCGTGCGCGCCTGACCAAGCTGCAGGAAGACGTGCCTGATCAGCTGCGTGAGCTGCGCGAGCGGTTCACCGCCGAGGAGCTGCGCAGCGCCGCGGAAGGCTATGTCGAGGCGGCGACCTCTCGTTACGCCGAACTGGTTGAGCGTGGCGAGGCTGCCCTGGAGCGGCTGCGCAGCCAGTCCGGCATCGACGACGCCTCGGCGCGCGCCGAGGGCTACGTCGACCAAGCGGTCGAGCTGACCCAGGACGCCCTGGGCACGGTTGCGTCGCAGACCCGCGCGGTCGGCGAGCGCGCCGCCAAGTTGGTCGGCATCGAGCTGCCGAAGAAGACGGACGCGGCCGCCAAGAAGGCCCAGAAGGCCGTCGCCAAGAAGGCCCCCGCCAAGAAGGCGCCGGCCAAGAAGGCTCCGGCGAAGAAGGCTCCGGCCAAGAAGGTCACCCAGAAGTAATCCCGACGGTCCGCGTTGCCTGGCCGGGCAGCGCGGACCGCTCGGAGTCGACGTTTCTGGCATCAGCCGCTTACGCTTACTGCGTGGAGCTGGTTACTAACGTCGTTTTGATCCTGCAAGTCGCCGTGGCACTGACAGCGCTCTACGCCTTCGTGCACGCGGCGATGCAGCGGCCCGACGCCTACACGGCCGCCGACAAGATGACCAAGCCGGTGTGGTTGTTGATCTTGGGCGCCTCCGTGCCGCTAACCATGATGCTCAACGCCTTCGGTGCAGCGATCGGCGCCTGCGCGGCGGGTGTCTACCTGGTTGACGTGCGGCCCAAACTTCTTGAGATCCAAGGCAAGTCACGATAGCGGTATGCGGGCTTTGATCCTCGCGGCGACGGTGATCAGCGCGCTGTCGGGTATCGCCCCCGCGTCCGCCGATCCTGGTTCGGCGGGATCGGGCGCGATGTCGTACTCGCCGCCGTTTGTCGACCACACCCAATGGACCCAAGGGTCCCCGTCGAATCAGCTGCGCAGCCTGCGGGTCTATCCGACAACTGCGGGGCGCACGGCCGCCAGGCAACTCGGATCGTCGGGTCCCGAGGCCGACGAGGCCTGGGCTGAGGTGCTTGAGCAGGCACCGGACGCCGGCACCCCCGGCATGCACGATCAGTTCCGCTGCCACTGGGAGCTTGCCGAGGTTCTCCAGCCCGGCAAGCTGAGCTGGAACCTGGAGCCGTGGCGGCCGGTCGTCGATGACGCGACGATGGCCAGTTCCGGCTGCAATCCCGGCGGCGGGCGCGAGCCGTCCTGATGCCCGGCCGACCGACCCGCGACCAGGTGGCCGCTCTCGTCGACCACACCCTGCTCAAACCCGAGGCCACCGCGGCCGAGGTGGCCGCCGTCGCTGACGAAGCCGCGGCACTTGGCGTCTGCGCCGTCTGCGTCTCGCCGTCGATGGTGCCCAACGCAACTCACGCGGGGGTGCGGGTCGCCGCGGTCGCAGGTTTCCCGTCGGGCAAACATGTGCCCGAGTTGAAGGCGCGCGAAGCGGCGCAGGCCGTGGCATCCGGCGCCAGCGAGATCGACATGGTCATCGACATCGGCGCGGCGGTTGCGGGCGACCTCGACGCCGTGCGGTCCGACATCGCGGTGGTGCGCGCCGCGGTACCCGGCGCCGTGCTCAAGGTGATCGTCGAGTCGGCCGCTTTGTTGACGCTGGCCGGCGAACAGACCCTGGCTGACGTCTGCCGTGCCGCGGAAGACGCCGGCGCGGATTTTGTGAAGACCTCGACAGGTTTTCATCCGGCCGGCGGCGCCTCGGTGGCGGCCGTCGCGCTGATGGCCGACGCCGTCGGCGGCCGACTGGGGGTCAAGGCCAGCGGCGGGATTCGCACCGCCGACGCAGCGCTGGCGATGCTCGACGCGGGCGCCACCCGGCTGGGGTTGTCGGGCACCCGCGCCGTGCTTGACGGCCTGACCTAGAGATTGGCGAAACAGGGATCCTGGCTGCCGCCGGACGGGATGGTGGCGTTGCTGGATGAGAAGGTGCCCTCGACCCCGGAGCTGGTGACTTTCACAGTGTCGGCGTGGATGCCCAGCGGATAGTTCTGGGTCGCTTTCGACGTGAGGTCGTCCAGGTTCTTTTGGACTGTGGCAGTTGACATTGTGGAGCCCAGCGCAGTCAAGCTGACCACCTGCAGCGACAGCCCGTTGTTGACGATCTGCGGCTTGACGGTCGCGCTGGCGAACGTGCCCTTCAACGAGACGGTGCCGTCGCTGGGGTTGGTGGTGACGTCGCCGCTGACGAACTTGCCCAGCACCGGAAGAGCGGCCTGGATCGACTGCTTGATGCCATCCGCCGACCAGGTGACGGTGCCGTTCAGCGAACCGATTGTGCCCGCAGAGTTGTTGGCGTTGTTCAGGTTCACGTCGTGGATATCCAGGCTTACCTTCATGCCTTTGGCTTGGCGCACCTGGTTGCCGCCAGTCTGCACCGAGATGTCTGAGTAGTCCTTGGTGAGGTACTGCCAGAGCACCGGCGGCATTGCGGCGAAGGACACCTTGGCGCTGTCCTGCGCCTCGCACGCCACCGCGGTGGCCACCTTGCTGCTCGCGACGTGGCGGGCATACAGTTCCCCGCCGATCGGCACCGCGAGGACGACCAGCGCCACGATCAGCAAGATCAACAGCAGCGACGTCCGGTTGGCGAAGAATCCAGGCTTGCGCGTCGCCGGCGTGTCTGCCGACGGCGGTGGTGGAGTCGGTATCGAGATCCGGGTGGTCAGTTGTTCGTGCGGATGAGGTGGGGGACCCGGTTGCCGCGCCCGTGGGTTGGGCGGCAGACCCGGCTGATTCGGTGGGGGACCCGCTGGCTGGGGCGGCCGGCCGGGCGGGGGTCCGGGCTGCAGCGGTCGTGGGGCGTCACGAGCGGGCGGCTGCTGTGGGCGGCCAGGCATGCGGATGTGGCGCGTCGGCGATTCCGACGGCGCCGGCGGCTGACGGCGCGGCGGGAAGCCCCGGTTGGGTGGTCCGGCTGGCTGGGACGGACGACCGCTTTGCGGCGGTCCGCCGTGTTCGGGGTCTTGCGGGTTCGTCATTGGCGGCCTCCGCTACACATGGGCGAAACAGGGGTTGGTCTGGGCCGCCGGTATCGACGCGTTGTGCGTCGAAAAGTGTGCGACCA
>CAWIAC010000009.1:0-19858 GCA_963833935.1 uncultured Actinomycetota bacterium
TAGCGGTCCATGTAGAGCGCGTTGTTGACGATGGTGGGCAAGCAGTAACCCTCGGCGAATTCGTCACGGGCGTCGATGACGACCGCTTCGACGGCACCGCAGTCCAGCGCCCGCTGGCGAATGAGCTCCATGTCCTCGCCGCCCTGGCCCAGGTCGATCGCGACCGCGACGACTTCGCGGCCGGTCTCCTTGCCGATCCAGCTGATCGCCACCGAGGTGTCCAAACCGCCGGAATACGCCAAAATGACGCGCTCGGACATGAACTGATCTCCTTAGGTTGTGCGGTCGGTTGTGCGGTTAGGCGAGGTCTTGAATCAGGCTTGCGAGTTCTGCACCGGTCATCGGTTCGCGGGCCGCCACGAAGATGGTGTCATCCCCGGCGATGGTGCCGACGACGTACGGCAATGCTGCCCGGTCGATGGCACTGGCCAGGTAGTCGGCCGCGCCGGGCGGGGTGCGCAGTATCGCGAGGTTTGCGCTGGCGTCGGTGGACACCAGCACTTCGTTCAGCAGCCTCGACAGCCGGGCGGTGCCACCGGACACCCCTCGCAGCGGGCTGCCGTCCTCGGGCACGACGTAGACGCCAACACCACCGTCGGCGCCGCGCAACTTCACTGCGCCAAGCTCCTCGAGGTCTCGTGACAGCGTCGCTTGGGTGACCTCGACACCGTCGGCGGACAGCAGCGTGGCCAGCTCGCTCTGGCTACGGACCGCAGCTGAGGACAGGATCGCCACGATGCGGGCCTGCCGTCCGGCGCGGGTGATGTCGGGCGTGGTCTTTGAGCCGCTGTGAGTCACTGCGCCGCTCCTCTCGACCGCTCCAGCAGCCACACCAACAGTGCCTTCTGGGCGTGCAGTCGGTTCTCGGCCTCGTCCCAGACCGCGCTGTGCGGGCCGTCGATCACCTCGTCGGTGATCTCGTGCCCGCGGTGTGCCGGCAGACAATGCAGCACAACGGCTTCCGAGTCCGCCAGGGCCAGCAGGTCGGCGTTGAGCTGAAACGGCCGAAACGGCCGCACTCGGTCCAGCCCGTCGTCCTCCTGGCCCATCGACGTCCAGGTGTCGGTTGCCAGCACGTCGGCGCCCGACGCGGCAGCCGCGGGGTCTGAGGTGATCGTCACCGATGCTCCGGTGTCCGCGGCGCGCCGCTCGGCGGCGGCGACGAACGAGGGATGCGGCGCGAACCCGTCCGGTGCCGCGATCGTCACGTGAATGCCGGCGGTGGCGCCCCCGAGCATCAACGAATGGGCCATGTTGTTGGCGCCGTCACCGAAGTAGGACATTCGCAAACCGCGCAGCGATCCGGTGCGTTCGGCGATCGTCTGCAGATCGGCAAGCACCTGACAGGGATGGAATTCATCGGAGAGCGCGTTGACGATCGGCACGGTCGCCGTGGCGGCCATCGCACTCAATCGCTGCTGTCCGAATGTCCGCCACACGATCGCATCGACATAACGTGACAACACCTGTGCGGTATCGCCCAGGGTTTCTTCCCGGCCCAGTTGGGTGTTGCGGCCGTCGACGACGACGGCATGCCCGCCGAGTTGAGCGATACCCACTTCGAATGAAAACCGGGTTCGGGTCGAGTTCTTATCGAAGATGACCGCGACACCGCGCGGCCCGTCGAGGGGACGGCGGCTCAGCGGATCCTTTTTCACGTCGGCGGCCAGCGCCAGCACCTCGGCCTGTTCGTCGGGCGTCAGGTCGTCGTCGCGCAGGAAGTGTCGGATCATTGGCCCACCCCGACGGTGTCCAAGATACCCGGCAACGCGGTGACGAATGCGTCGATCTGGTGCTCGGTGATGATCAGCGGCGGCGCTAAGCGGACGACGTCCGATGCGGCGGCGTTGACCAGGAAGCCGGCAGCCCGGGCGGCGGCCTCGGCCTCCTTCGCGACGGGAGCAGTGAGTACCACCCCGCACAACAGGCCGCGACCGCGGACATGGCTGACCGACGGGTGATGAAGCGATTCGATGCTCTGGCGCAACGTTTTTCCGAGGACTCCGGCCCGTCGTATCAGGTCGTCGTCGGCCAATGTCCGCAGCACCGCCAAAGCGGCCGCCGCGCAGATCGGGTTGCCGCCGAAGGTGCTGCCATGCAGACCGGGGGTGAGCAGCGTGGCGGCCGGACCGACCGCCAGGCATGCGCCGATCGGCAGCCCCCCGCCCAGCCCTTTGGCCAGCGTCACGACGTCTGGGGTGACGCTGTCATGTTGGTGAGCGAAAAACGTTCCGGTACGACCCATTCCGGTCTGCACTTCGTCGAGAACCAGCAGCGCACCGTGACGCGCGGTGATATCGCGCGCGGCTGCGAGATAGCCGTCGGGTGGCACGACGACGCCGCTCTCCCCCATGATCGGCTCCAGGAATACCGCGGCGGTGTCGTCAGCCACCGCACCGGCCAGGGCGTCGGCGTCGCCGTACGGCACGTGGGTGACATCGCCGGGCAGCGGCGCAAACGGCGCCTGCTTGGCCGGCTGGCCGGTCAGTGCCAGCGAACCCATCGTCCGGCCGTGGAAACCTTTCTGCGCGGCAACCAGTTTCGTGCGTCCGGTGAGCCGGGAAAGTTTGAAGGCCAACTCGTTGGCCTCGGTGCCGGAGTTGCAGAAGAAGACCCGCGTCTCCGCATCGGCGCCGAGTAGTTCGACCAGCGCCTCGGCCAGCGCGATGCCGGGTTCGGCGGCGTACAGGTTGGAGGTGTGTCCCAGCGTCGACATCTGTCGCGTGACGGCGTCGAGCACGGCGGGGTGCCGGTGTCCCAACACGTTGACGGCGATGCCGCCGAGCATGTCCAGGTAGGACTTACCGTCCACGTCGGTGACCACGGCGCCGTCCCCGCTGGCCAGGGCCATTGGCGGGAGGCCGTAGTTGTTCATCATCACCGCGGACCACCGCCGCTGCATCGCTTCTGTGTGGGTCATGCGTTTACCACCTTCGTGCCGCTGCCCTGGTCGGTGAGCAGCTCGACCAGCACACAATGCTCGACGCGGCCGTCGATGACGTGCGCGCTGGGCACGCCGGCGCGCACCGCGCGCAGGCAGGCCTCGACCTTCGGGATCATGCCGGTCTCCAGCGTCGGCAACAGTTGCGCCAACGTGCCGGTGTCGATTTCGCTGGCCAGTGAATCCCGGTCCGGCCAGCGGGTGTAGAGGCCTTCGACGTCGGTGAGCATCAACAGCTTCTCGGCTCCCAGCGCTTCGGCCAATGCGCCCGCGGCGGTGTCCGCGTTGATGTTGTAGACCACGCCGTCGATGTCGGGGGCCAGCGTGGACACAATCGGAATCCGTTTGGCGGCAATCAAATCCATCACGACCGCGGGGTTCACCCGAGCGATGTTGCCCACCAGACCGATGTCGGTGTCGACGCCGTCGACGCTGACACTGCGGCGCACCGCGGTGAACAGATTTGCGTCTTCACCGGTGACGCCGACGGCGTACGGACCGTGCGCGTTGATCAGATTCACCAGCTCGCGACCGACCTGCCCGAACAACACCATCCGCACCACGTCGAGCACTTCGGGCGTGGTCACTCGAAATCCGCCCTTGAAATCGCCGGCGATGCCCAGTCGCTTGAGCATCGCGCTGATCTGCGGGCCCCCACCGTGCACCACGACCGGATGAATCCCGCAGTTGCGCAGAAACGCCATGTCGGCGGCGAATTCACGCCGCAGCGTGTCGTTGGTCATCGCGTTGCCGCCGTACTTGACGACCACGATCTTGCCGTGCAACCGGGTCAGCCATGGCAAGGCCTCGGCGAGGACCTGCGCCTTGACCTGGGTAGGCAGCGCGGCGGTCATGACCACCGGCGACGATGCAGAGCGCAGCGATGAGGTGGGGGCACCTCCCGCTTGCGGGGGCGAGTCGGTGCTCATGATGAGTACGCCGAATTCTCTTCGACGTATGCGTGCGACAGGTCGGTGGTCCGGATGGCGGCGTGCGCAGTGCCGACGCCCAGGTCGACGACCACGTCGATGTCGGCGACCGACAGATCCACCTCCCGCGCCCCCGGTGCGCCGACACCGTCGAGGAAGACCGCTGAACCGTTGAACGACACGGTGATCCGGTCGGGGTCGAGTTGTACCGGCGCCATGCCGACGGCGGCGACCACCCGGCCCCAGTTCGGGTCGGAGCCGAACAGCGCGGTCTTCACCAGGCTGTCGCGCGCGATCACCCGGGCCGCGACGACGGCCTCGTCTTCGTTGACAGCGCCGGTCACGGTGATGGTGATGCGCTTGGTGACACCCTCGGCGTCGGCCTGCAGTTGAACGCACAGGTCGTCGCAGACCCGCAATACGGCGTCGTCGAGATCGGCTTGGCTGGGCGTGACTTCGCTTGCGCCCGAGGCCAACAGCAGCACAGTGTCGTTCGTCGAGCAGCTGCCGTCGATATCGAGCCGATCGAAGGTCCGCGCGGTGGCGCGCCGCAACGCTTCGTCAAGCGCCGCGGATTCGGCGACCGCGTCGGTGGTGAGCACGCACAGCATGGTGGCCAGCGACGGCGCCAGCATTCCCGCGCCCTTGACCATTCCGCCAATCGTCCAGTTCCCGGGGTGGTGCAGTGCAACCTGTTTAGGCACGGTGTCCGTCGTCATGATCGCCCGCGCGGCCTCGTCACCGCCGGTGAGTCCGCCGGCCATCTCGTGCACGACGTGACCGACACCGGCGATCACTTTGTCCATCGGTAGCCGGTCGCCGATCAATCCGGTTGAGCAGACGGCGACTTCGATCGCACCGGTCTCGGTGCCCCAGTCGGACAGCGCGGCGGCGACCGCTTCGGCGGTGGCGTGCGTGTCCTGAAAGCCGGCCGGCCCGGTGCAGGCGTTGGCGCCCCCCGAGTTGAGGATCACCGCACGCAGTCGGCCGGTGGTCAGGGCCTGGCGGGTCCACAGCACGGGTGCGGCTTTGACCTTGTTGCGGGTGAATACCCCCGCGGCCGCGTGATCGGGGCCCTCGTTGAACACCAGCGCCAGGTCCAATGCGCCCGAAGCTTTGATGCCCGCGGCGATTCCAGCGGCGCGGAAACCAGCCGCGGCCGTGACGCCTTGCGCGCGTACCAGCGGCGCGAGTTCAGTGCGGGTCACGGCGCCAACCCGATTACCGAAAGGCCTTCGGCCTCGGGCCAACCCAGCGCCAGATTCATCGATTGGATGGCTGCGCCACCGGTGCCTTTAACCAGGTTGTCGATCGCCGCGATGGCGACGAACGTGGCGGCGTCCTCGTCCACCGCGACCGCGATGTGCGCGGCGTTGCTGCCGATGACTGCACCGGTGCGCGGCAATTGCCCTTCGGGCAGCAGATGAACGAAAGGCTCAGCGTGGTAGGCCTTTTCATAGGCGGCTCGCAGTTGCGACAGTGGCGACTGAGTCCGCGCAGTGCACGTGGCCAGGATGCCGCGTGACGTCGGGATGAGCACCGGCGTGAATGAGACGGTGACGTCGCGATCGGTGACCTGTTTGAGCCCCTGAATGATTTCGGGCGTGTGCCGGTGGACGCCGGCGATGTTGTAGGCCCGCGCCGAACCGATGACCTCCGAACCGAGCAGGTCAGTTTTCGCGGTGCGGCCGGCGCCGGAGGTACCGCTGACTGCGACGACGGTGACGGCGGGATCGACGAGTTCTGCGGCGACCGCGGGGAACAGCGCCAGCAACGCCGCGGTCGGATAGCAGCCCGGTACGGCAATGCGCCGGGCATCGCGCAGCGCCTCGCGACCGCCGGGCAATTCCGGCAGCCCATATGGCCAGTTTCCGGCGTGCGCAGAACCGTAGAAGCGCTGCCATGCGCCCGCGTCGACGAGACGGAAATCCGCACCACAGTCGACAACTAGCGTCTGCGGGCTGAGTTGTTCCGCCAGGACCGCCGAGTGACCATGCGGAAGCGCGAGGCAGACCACGTCGTGGTCGGCCAGGACGTCGATCTCGGTGGGCTCGAGTACTCGCTGAGCCAACGGAACGAGGTGTGGATGATGGTCGGCGAGCGCGCTGCCGGCGCTCGCGGAGGCGGTCACCGCGCCGATTGTCAGCCGTCCGTCGTGGTAAGCCGGGTGCCCGAGCAGCAGTCGCAGGATCTCGCCGCCCGCGTAGCCGCTGGCACCGGCCACCGCCACCCGTATCGACTGAGTCATGACGCCCATCGTTGCATGACTATGCATACTGATGCAAATTCATTCTCCGTCGCGTTCTCGCCCGGCTGAGCAGACGTGAAAGCGTCGCGACACGCCGAAGAAAGGAGCTTTTACGTCTGTTCGCCATCAGGTGCGCAGCACTGCGCCGACTCGTTCGGCGGCGCAGTGCACCGCGGCATCCCGAGCGGCACTGGCCTCGTCTTCGGTGAGGGTGCGATCGGCCGCGCGGAACCGCAGTGCGAACGTCAGAGATTTGCGACCCTCGCCGAGTTGCGGGCCGGTGTACACATCGAACAGCCGGACATCCTCCAATAACTCCCCCGCGCCGTCGCGGACCGCGTCCTGCACCGTCTGCGCGGCGACGTCCACGTCGACCACCAGGCTGACGTCTTGGAATACCGCCGGAAACGGAGAGACCCGAGGCGCCGGCAACACCTCCGGAATGGGAATCGCGTCGAGGTCAAGCTCGACCGCGCAGGTGCCCTGGGGCAGTCCGGAGCGTTCGATCACCGCCGGGTGCAGCTGCCCGGCATGCCCGACGACCGTCTCGCCGACGAGCACTTCCGCGCAGCGCCCCGGATGCCAGGGCAGATACTGGGCAGCCCGCAGCACCAGCTCGATCCCGCTGGCGCGCGCGATGGTCCGGACCGCCTCGAACGCGTCGGCCGCTTCCACCCGCCGGCCCTCACCCCAGGGGCCGCGCGGCTCCCTCAGCCCGGTCAACACCGCGGCGACGTGCTGAGGTTGCCGCGGCAGCGACGTGTCGAGCAGCGCGATTTCCTCCCCGGTGGGACGCCGGTCCACCGGGATCAGCTCGACGCTCTTGGTGTGCGCGGTCGGCTGCACCACCTGCGCGATCGCGAAAAGCGCCACGTCGACGATGCCACGAGACACATTGCGCGCCAACGCTTCCAATAGTCCGGGCAGCAGCGTGGTGGCCAAATCCGGCCGATCGGCCTCCAACGGGTTGAGCACCTGCGTGGTGTTGCGCCGGACGTCGTCGGCGGGCAGCCCCCAGGCGTCGAAGACGCCTGGGGGCAGGAACGGCGTCGGAAGCACCTCGACGTAGCCCGATAACGCCAGCGACTTGCCGATGGCGCGGCGGCGGCGCTGGGCCGCCGACAATCCCCGGCCGGCCGGTGCCGAAGGCAGCACCGACGGGATGAGTTCCAGGCCCTCCAGGCGCAGCACCTCTTCGACCAGATCGGCCGGCTGCAACAGATCGGGTCGCCAACTCGGCGGTGTCACGGTCAGTCCGTCGCCGGCATCGGTCACCGCGGCGCCGATCTGGGTCAGCCGGCGGGCGGTCGTGCCCGGGCGGTAGCGCACCCCGGCGGTGCGGTCCGGCAGGTCGGTCGCGATCTCGATCGAGGGCAGCGACCAGTCGTCGCGTGGCGGATTGCCGCGCCAGTCGGTCAGTTTCGGCGACACCTGTCCCCCGGCGATCTCGGCGAGCAGTTTGGCGCAGCGGTCCAGCGCCGCCACCGAGATGGCCGGGTCGACCTCACGCTCGTAACGACGAGCGGCTTCGCTGGGCAGGCGTAGCCGCCGCGCGGTTCGCGAAACCGCAGCCGGATCCCACACCGCCGCCTCTAGCAGGACATCTGTGGAATCGTCGCGCATTTCGGTGCTACCCGAACCCATCACTCCACCGATTGCCGCGGTCGCAACGTCGTCGACGATCAGCACATCGGCCGGTTCGAGACGGCGCTCGACGTCGTCGAGGGTGACCACCGTCTCGCCGGGCCGGGCGAATCGCACCGCGAAGCCCCCGGTGATCCGCTTGAGGTCATGCGCGTGCATCGGGTGACCCAGTTCCAGCATCACATAATTCGTCGCGTCGACGGCCGGCGAAATCGCCCGGATCCCGCACAGCAACAGCCTGCGCTGCAGCCACCACGGCGACACCGCGGCCGGGTCGATGCCGCTCACCGGGCGCAGCGCGAACCGCCGCACCCCGGTCTCCTGCTGCACCGTCAGCGGCCACGCGTCAGCCTCGCGCGGCAACGCCGGAACCACCTCCCTGGAGGCCGGGTCGACGAAGTCCAGGTCGTAAGCGCAGGCGATCTCGCGGGCCAACCCGCGCACCGACATGCAGTAACCCCGGTCCGGGGTGACGGCCAGATCGAAGATCATGTCGTCGAGGCCAAGCACCTCGACGCCGCTCGCACCCGGCTCGGCGGTTCCCGGTGGCAACACCAGGATCCCGGAATGATCTGCGGCCAAACCGAGTTCGGCCGCCGAACAGATCATCCCGTCCGAGCTGCGGCCGTAGGTCTTGCGTGCGGTGATGCTGAACCCGCCGGGCAAGGTGGTACCGGGCAGCGCCACCACCACAAGATCACCGGTCGCGAAGTTCGTCGCCCCGCAGACGATTTCGCGCGGCTCACGGTCACCGACGTCGACTGTGCAGGCGCGGATCGGCTTCTTGAACTCGGTGAGCTCGTCGATGTCGATGACCCGCCCAATGGTCAGCGGTCCGTCGACGGGGCCCAGGGTGATGACATCTTCCACCTCGTGGCCGATGCGCACCAGCGCCTGCTCGAGGTCGTCGGCGGGCACATCCCAGCCCGGGGCACCGGCCGCGACGACGTCACGCAGCCAGCTGTAAGGGACGCGCATCAGGCACCCACCCCGAACGGCAACGAAAACCGGACGTCGCCTTCGACCATGTCGCGCATGTCGGGGATGCCGTTGCGGAACTGCAGCGTGCGTTCCAGGCCCATGCCGAACGCGAAACCCGAATACTGTTGCGGGTCAATGCCAACCGCGCGCAGCACATTCGGGTTCACCATCCCGCAGCCACCCCACTCGACCCAGCCGGCACCGCCCTTCTTGTTCTCGAACCACACGTCGACCTCGGCCGACGGCTCGGTGAACGGGAAGAAGTGCGGACGAATCCGGGTGCGCGCCTGCGGCCCGAACTCGGCTCGGGCGAATGCGTCGAGCGTTCCGCGCAGGTGCGCCATGGACAATCCGCGATCCACCGCCAGCCCCTCGACCTGGTGGAAAACCGGGGTGTGGGTGGCGTCGAGTTCGTCGGTGCGGAACGTGCGGCCGATCGAGATGACATAGACCGGTTTCTCGCGTTCGAGCAAGGCGCGGACCTGCACCGGCGACGTGTGGGTGCGCAGCAGCTGCCGTGAGCCGTCGGGCGCGATGTAGAACGTGTCCTGCTCACTGCGGGCCGGGTGATCGGCCGGGAAATTCAGCGCATCGAAGTTGAACTGCTCCGTTTCGACCTCAGGCCCCTCGGCGAGCTCCCATCCCATCGCGACGAAGGTGTCGGCGACGTGTTCGGCCAGGATCGTGATCGGGTGCTGCGCTCCCGTCGGTTGACGCGTCGACGGCAGTGTCACGTCGATCCGCTCGGCGATCAGCACGGCCGCATCGCGTTCGGCGCGCAACGCCGCCAGGCGGTCGTCATACCCGGCTTGTGCGTCGGCCCGGGCGGTGTTGACCAACCGGCCGGCGTCCGCTCGGTCGGCCTTGGGCACGGTGGCCAACGACTGCCGCGCCACCGCCAACGGTGAACGGTCACCGAGGTGCTCGGTTTTGGCGCGCGCCAGTGCGTCGAGGTCGACCGCGGCCGCGAAGGCTTGCCGGGCCGCGTCGACCGCTGCGGTCAACGCCTCCAGCGACAGGGCTTCAGTTGAAGGGGGCAGGGCACCCAACGCGGCGACACTCTCCTTATCGGATCGGAGATGGACCTTGCCGAGGGAATTACTGCCCTGGCTCGCGGCACAGCGCGCCGCGCAAGAGCCGATCATATGTGGTCACATCGGCGACGCTCGGACGCCGTCACCCTCTTTTCCCGCACGCCGTGCGCGCGCCGGGCGTCACAACGCTCGGGCTTGAGTATTTTCGTGGGGTGGCGACGCCCCAGGCCCCCGATCTCGTGCCGGCGCAGTACCTGTTGTCGTCACGCGCGCCGGGCCCGCGCACACTCATCGACATCCTGTACGACACCGCTGCGCGCTACCCGGAAGCCGCGGCGATCGACGACGGTACCGTCCAACTCACTTACAGCGAGTTGATCGGCGACATCGAGGCCAGCGTCGCCTGGCTTGCCACCCGTGGCATCGGTCGTGGCGACCGGATCGGCATCCGGATGCCGTCGGGCAGCTTTGCGCTGTACGAGGCGATCTTGGCGACGCTGGCCACTGGTGCGGCCTACGTCCCTGTCGACGCCGACGACCCCGACGAACGCGCGGACTTGGTGTTCGGCGAGGCCAACGTCGTCGCGGTCGTCACCGAGGCCGGCATGACACGTGGCCCAGGATCGTCGCGCGGCTGGCGGGCCGGAGCGCCGCTACCCCGTGACGACGCCTGGATCATCTTCACGTCCGGATCGACCGGCACGCCCAAAGGCGTTGCCGTCACCCACCGCAACGCTGCCGCGTTCGTCGACGCAGAGGCGCAGATGTTCCTGCAGGACAACCCGATTGGGCCTGGCGACCGGGTGCTGGCGGGGTTGTCGGTGGCGTTCGACGCGTCGTGCGAAGAGATGTGGCTGGCGTGGCGGCACGGCGCGTGCCTGGTCCCTGCGCCGCGGTCGCTGGTGCGCAGCGGAATGGACCTCGGCCCGTGGCTGGTCACCCGCGACGTGACGGTGGTGTCGACGGTGCCGACGCTGGCCGCGCTCTGGCCTGCCGAGGCGCTCGAAGCGGTGCGGCTGTTGATCTTCGGCGGCGAGGCCTGTCCCCCGGAACTGGCCACGCGGCTGGCGGTCGAGGGCCGGGAAGTGTGGAACACCTACGGCCCTACCGAGGCCACCGTCGTCGCCTGCGCGGCCCGCCTCGGCGGCGCCGGCCCGGTGCGCATCGGCCTGCCGCTGCCGGGCTGGGACCTGGCCGTCGTCAACGCCGACGGCTACCCGGTCAGTCACGGCTCCATGGGTGAACTGGTGATCGGCGGAGTGGGTCTGGCCCGCTATCTCGACCAGGACAAAGACGCCGAGAAGTACGCGCCGATGCCGACGCTGGGCTGGCGGCGCGCCTACCGCAGCGGCGACCTGGTGCGGTTGGAAAACGACGGCCTGATCTTCTGCGGTCGCGCCGATGACCAGGTCAAGGTCGGTGGCCGCCGCATCGAGCTGGGCGAGGTCGACACCGCGTTGGTTCACCTTCCGGGAGTCAGCGGCGGTGCGTCGGCGATCCGCCGGACCGCTGCCGGCACGCCGGTGCTGGTGGGCTACGTCGTCAGCGCCGACCCGGAATTCGACATGGCCGCCGCGCGCACTCGCCTCGGTGAGCACCTTCCTGCCGCTCTGGTGCCGCGCCTGGTGCGGGTCGACGAGCTGCCCACCCGCACGTCCGGCAAGGTCGACCGCGACGCGCTGCCCTGGCCGCCGCCCGGCGGCGCCGACGACGACCGAACGCCTCCTCTCAGCGGCACGAACGGGTGGGTGGCCGGGTTGTGGCGGGATCTCCTCGGCGCCGCCGTCGTGGGTCCGGAGGCCGACTTCTTCGCGCTCGGCGGCGGCTCGCTGGCCGCAGCGCAGCTTGTCGCCGCCCTGCGACACCGGTATCCGCAGGCCACCGTCGCCGACCTGTACGACCATCCACGACTCGGGTCACTCGCCGGTTTCCTCGACGAGCTCGACCCGCCGCCGGCGGTCGTCGAGCGGGTAGTGCAACCAACCCCGTGGCTGACGCAGCTCGCACAGATCGCGCTGTCGGTGCCGCTGGCGACCCTGGCGGCGCTGCAGTGGGTGACGTGGTTGGCGCTGGGCAACAACGTCGCCCGCGCCCTGCACCTGGTGCCGTGGACCGTCGCGGTGAACTGGTGGGTGGTTGCCACGGCGTTCATCGTGTTCGTCACGCCGGTCGGCCGGATGGCCATCGCGGTGCTCGCCGCGCGGACGTTGCTGTCGAACGTGCGGCCGGGCACCTACCGCCGTGGCGGGTGGGTGCACCTGCGAGTATGGCTGGCCGAGCGGCTCGCCGAGGCCAGCGGCGCTCACAACCTGGCCGGGGCGCCGTGGCTGGTGTACTACGCGCGCGCCCTGGGCGCAGACATCGGCAAGGGTGTCGACCTGCACTCGATGCCGCCGGTCACCGGGCTGCTGACACTCGGGCACCGCAGCGCAGTCGAACCCGAAGTGGATTTGTGCGGGCACTGGATCGACGGCGACGCGTTCCACCTGGGCGCGATCACGATCGGCAACGACGCGACGATCGGGGCGCGCACGACACTGCTGCCCGGCGCCGTCGTCGGCAAGAACGCCGACGTCGCGCCCGGCTCGGGCGTCGTCGGGAAGGTCAAAAGCCGTCAGTACTGGAAGGGTTCGCCTGCAGAGAAGTCCGGTCGGGTGAAGCACCCGTGGCCCGACGAACGGCCGGCCCGCAGACCCCACTGGGTCGCGGTGTACGCGCTGACGTCGGTGCTGCTGGCCGGGTTGCCGCTGATCGCTCTGGCGACGGGGCTTGCGCTGATCGGAGTGGGTGTCCAGCACACCCGCCGGTTGTCTCAGGCAATACTGCCCGCGCTGCTGTGGACGCCGGCCGCGACGGCGGCTGCGCTGGCGGTGTACGCGCTGATCACGGGCGTGGCGGTGCGGATCCTCTCGATCGGGCTGCGGGAGGGCTACCACCCGGTGCGCAGTCGCAGCGGTTGGCAGCTGTGGGCGACCGAGCGGCTGATGGATGGTGCACGCAACTACCTGTTCCCGCTGTATGCAAGCCTGCTCACACCGGCCTGGCTGCGACTGCTCGGCGCCAAGGTCGGCCGCGGCACCGAGATCTCCACGGTGTTGCTGAACCCCAAGTTCGCCGTCATAGAGGATGGCGCGTTCCTGGCCGACGACACCATGATCGCGTCGTACGAGCTGGGCGGCGGCTGGATTTACGTGGCCACCACCACGGTCGGCCGACGCGCGTTTCTCGGCAACTCGGGCATCACCCAGCCGGGCCGTCGCGTGCCCGACGACGGACTGGTGGCAGTGCTGTCGGCGGCGCCGCCCAAATCGAAGCGCGGCTCGTCCTGGCTGGGCAGCCCGCCCATGCGCCTGCGCAGGCGTCCCGCTGAGGCCGACGCGGCCCGCACCTACGAACCGCCGTGGCGGTTGAAGGCGATGAGGGCGACCGTCGAGTCGTTGCGGATAGTGCCGGTGATGGTGACGGCCGCGATCGGGCTGGCGGTGCTGGGCGCGCTGCAGGCACTGGCACGGATCTACGGCATCTGGTGCGCCGCGCTGTGCGGCGGGCTGGTGTTGCTGGCCGCGGGTGGGCTCGCCGCCGTGGTGACGGTCGCCGCGAAATGGCTTCTGGTGGGCCGAATACGGGCGGGCGAGTTTCCGCTGTGGTCGTCGTTCGTGTGGCGTAACGAGCTCGCCGACACTTTTGTGGAAACCGTCGCGGCGCCGTGGTTCGCTCGCGCGGGCGGCGGGACGCCAGTAATGAACCTGTGGCTGCGCGCGTTGGGGGCCGACGTCGGTCGCGGCGCCTGGTGTGAAACCTATTGGCTGCCCGAGGCTGACCTGGTCACGCTGGGCCGGGGTGCCACCGTCAACCGTGGCTGTGTGGTGCAGACACATCTCTTCCACGACCGGATCATGCGGATGGACGCGGTCGTGCTGGAACCCGGTGCGACGCTGGGCCCGCACAGCGTCGCGCTGCCGGCGGCCCGGCTCGGCGCGGGCGTGACCGTTGGTCCCTCGTCGCTGGTGGTGCGCGGCGACGAGGTCCCGCCGTCGACACGCTGGCAAGGCAATCCGATCAGGCCGTGGACTCGTGTCCGGGATAAAACCGGCAAGAAGGCCGATCCCGGTTTCGAGGGCACCGCGGCGTGAAACCCGCGGCCAAGAAGCCGGCGTCAAAGAGCGCTGGGCACACGGTGATCGACCCGTACCTGCCGAACAACGGCAACTCCGGCTATCGGGTGTCGCACTACGACCTGGACCTGGAATACAAGGTCGCGATTAACCGGCTGTCGGGATCGGCGACGATTACCGCGGCGACGCTGACCGAGTTGGCCGAGTTCACCCTCGACCTGTCCGACGCGATGACGGTGTCCAAAGTGTCGGTGAACGGCAAGCGCGCCGCGCACTTCGCCGGCCGCGACCGTAAGCTGCGCATCCGGCTGTCCTCGACGATGGCGTCCGGGACGGCGATGTCGGTGGTCGTGCACTATCACGGCTCGCCGCGACCACTGCGATCGTTGTGGGGTGACGTCGGTTTCGAGGAACTGACCAACGGCGTCTTGGTCGCCGGGCAGCCCAACGGCGCCGCGTCATGGTTTCCCTGCGACGACCATCCCAGCGCCAAGGCCTCCTTTCACATCCAGGTCAGCACTGACAATCCCTACCGGCTGATCGCCAACGGCAAGCTGGCATCGCGGCGAGCGCGAGCGGCGCAGACCGTGTGGGCCTATGAGCAGCCCGAGCCCACCTCGACCTACCTCGTCACCCTGCAGATCGGGATGTATGAGATGACGCGGCTGACCAGGACACCGGTGCCGATGCGAGCCGCGTTCCCCGAGCGCCTGCGTCGCAACTTCGACCATGACTTTGCGCGCCAATCCGAGATGATGGACCTGTTCATCGAGCTGTTCGGTCCCTATCCGCTTGCGAACGGTTACACCGTCGTCGTGACAGACGACGTGTTGGAGATACCCCTTGAAGCCCAAGGTATTTCGATATTCGGTGCCAATCACTGCGACGGCTCGCGGGACAGCGAACGGTTGATCGCCCATGAGTTGGCCCATCAGTGGTTCGGCAACTCGGTCACGGCGCGACAGTGGCGCGACATCTGGCTACATGAAGGATTCGCCAGCTACGCGGAGTGGCTGTGGTCAGAACACAGTGGCGGACCCAGTGCCGAGAACCTCGCTCGCCAGTACCACCAGAAGCTGCGCGCCGCGCCGCAGGATCTCCTGCTGGCCGACCCCGGACCACGCGACATGTTCGACGACCGGGTGTACAAGCGTGGCGCGTTGACCCTGCACGCGCTGCGCCAACGGCTGGGCGACGCGAAATTCTTCGCTCTGCTCAAAGATTGGACGACCCGCCATCGTCACGCCTGCGTCGTCACCGACGACTTCACCGGCCTGGCCGCGAGCTACAGCGACGAGTCGCTGACGCAGTTGTGGGACAGCTGGCTCTATTCGCGGGACGTGCCGTAGCGAGTCCCTCAGCCGTTGAGCACCGGCTCAGGCGGCAGCGCGGCCAACGCCAGCTGTCGCCGCATCATGCGCGGGCGGGCGATCAACTCGGCCGCCACAGCGCCCACGACGCCGACGCTCGCCGCTCCCAACATCGACCACGCGCCGTGCGCCAGCATCAAGAACCCGAAGACCGCGGAAACGGCCAGCAACACGTACCGGACGCGGGTCCACCGGGCCGGGCCGCCCATCCGGAGGGAGACCAGCAGGCCCAAGAAGAGCGCGACGGCATGTCCGACGTCGGTGAAATCGTCGCCCAGTACGGCGGCCGCGAGGGCGACCGGAACCCACCAGCCGATCCAGACCGGCCTCCACCGGCCAGGTATCGCCGCGGTGAGTGCGCCCAGCACCGCCACCGCGCCATAGCTCACACCGACATCACTGGCGCGCGACATCGACAGCGGCAACCAGCCGAACTCGATCGCTGCGGTGAGGCCGACAGCGACCAGCAGCGTCGCACCGATGTGGCCGGTGACAAACACAATCGCCAGCCGCCCGCTGCGCCAGATCAGTTCGGCCAGCGCGAGCAGGCACACCAGGCACGGTAGCCAGAAGTACATCGGGCCGGCATCGGTGACGAATGCACTGTCTAACAGGGTGGCCAGATGACCGCGTGCGAGGTTGTGCAGGTTGGTGCTGGCCTGCGCGATGACCTGCGCACGCGCCCGCGGACCGAGATCCACGAGCGCCCCGCTGACACCGACTAAAACGGCCGCGTAGCCCAGCGTGATCCGCACGCGCGAAAGCGGCGACAATATCCGCACAATCATCGCCATCTACTATGCCTGCGGACTTTCGTCATCCGTGTTGTCGAAACCTGACAAGTCCCTGATAGTTTCTCTGGATGGCTTGAGCCGGTAGATGCCCAAATCGGCCGGAAGACCAGCGGGTTTACTCGCAAAAACCGGCCGATGCACCCGCTTGGCGGCGACGCCCAACTCATCCAGATCGTGCTGCGCGAGCTGGTCCAGTGTTGCTGCGGACAGCATGACTCCCCCTCGGCTGGCCCGTTCCATCACCCGGGCGGCGACGTTGACATCGACGCCAAGCCAGTCGGAGCCCAGCCGTTGCGGGCGCCCGGTATGGATCCCCACCCGCATCCGCGGTCTGTAGCCGTCGACCTCGACCGAGGACAACGCTCGCTTGGCCTCCAAGACCGCACCCACCGCGACGAGCGGGTCGGCGAACACCGCCATGGTGCCGTCACCCATCCGCTTCACGATGTGTCCGCCGGCGTCCAGCAGCGGCGGTTCAACCGCCCGCGCCACTCGCCGCAGGAGCCTGAGCGTGGCGTCATCGCCGGCGCGCAACGACCACGACGAAAAACCCACCAGGTCGGTGAACACAATCGTGACTTCGGGATGTGCCGGCCGCCGGGAGACTGCCTCGGTGAGGGCCTGCCACACCTGCAGCGCGCCGAGGCTGACCTCGCGTGACGCGCCGCCGCGCTCGCCCAGCAGGCGACCAGCGGCCCGGGCGGCGGCCCGCGGTCCACCTACTCCCGCTCGCGACAACGGGTCGCCGAAATCTGGATCGCCGGGCAGGACCCGGCGTGCCCGGCGGACCATGGCGATAACGCCCGGACTTTGATTGGTGCTGCGCAGCCACTCGGCCGCGTCACGCAGTGACGCCGCCGACTGGTGCCGCGAACCAGGCGAATCCGGCATCGTCACCGTTTGCTCGGGCTCGCCGGACGCCGGGAGGTGCCCGAGTTCCACAACCCTCAGGGTAGGTGGTGTCGGAAGAGAGCGGCAACGACCGTCGTCGTGGTGTGCGACACGATATCGGACGAACCACCTGATCAAGAGGTATCGACGCTCGGTAACAAGGTGTTGCGACGCGCCCCGAGGTCGTAGACAACGTGTGTTGTCAATATTATCGTTGGACGCATCATCGCCCATCGCGAACCAGGAGGCTGTGATGACGTCGGTCTCAGCGAAGCCACCGCGCCATGCGCCGGTGGATACGCCGAACCCTCTGGGGCCCGAATCGCTGACCTGGAAGTACTTCGGTGACCTGCGCACCGGGATGATGGGCGTTTGGATCGGCGCGATCCAGAACATGCACCCCGAACTCGGCGCCGGTGTCGAGGAACACTCGATCCTGCTGCGCGAACCGCTGCAGCGGGTGGCGCGCTCGGTGTACCCGATCATGGGCGTCGTTTACGACGGCAACAGGGCGGCGCAGACCGGGGCGCAGATCAAGCAGTACCACGGCACCATCAAAGGAGTCGACGCCACCGGTCGCCGCTACCACGCGCTCAACCCAGAGACGTTCTACTGGGCGCACGCCACCTTCTTCATGCTGGTGATCAAGGTGGCCGAGTACTTCTGCGGCGGGTTGACTGAGGCGGAAAAGCGCCAGTTGTTCGACGAACACGTGCAGTGGTACCGGATGTATGGGATGAGCATGCGGCCGGTGCCCACATCGTGGGAGGACTTTCAGGAGTACTGGCACAGGGTCTGCCGCGACGAGCTGGAGATCAATCAGGCCACCCTGGACATCTTCCAAATACGTATTCCCAAGCCGAAATTCGTGTTGATGCCCACGCCGGTGTGGGACCAACTGTTCAAGCCGCTGGTCGCGGCGCAACGCTGGATCGCCGCCGGATTGTTCGAGCCGGCCGTTCGGGAAAAGGCCGGCATGCATTGGACGCCGAGCGACGAAGTGGTGCTGCGGCTGTTCGGCAAGCTGGTCGAGCTGGCGTTTTTGGCGGTGCCCGACGAGATCCGGCTGCATCCGCGCGCGCTGGCGGCTTACCGCCGCGCCGACGGCCGGGCCGCCGCCGACGCCCCGCTGGTTGAGGCGCCGGGCTTCATTGCGCCACCATCAGATCGCCGCGGCCTCCCCATGCATTACTTCCCACCGCGCACCCCACTGCCCAGGAGCATCATCGAGCGTGCCGGTTCGCTGGTGCACACCACGTTCTCGCTGACCGGGCTGCGTCCGGCAGGGGGCCGCGGCAGGGCTGCCTAGCGACCAGGGCCGGCGCGCTGCGCCCGGGCGCTCTGATAGAGGCAAATGGCGGCCGCCGCGGCCACATTGAGACTCTGAGCCTGTCCGGACATCGGAATGACCACCCGGCTGTCGGCCTGCTGAGCCAGCTGAGGCGACAGCCCGTGAGCCTCGGCGCCGAACAGCCATGCCGTCGGCGCTGCGAGTTGCGCATCATCGAGCGACAGCTCACCGTCCACCGTGGTGGCCAGCACCTGCAGCCCGGCGGCCTGCAGGTCGCTGACTGCGGCGCCGGCATCCGGTGCGACGACGACCGGCACCGAGAAGACGCTGCCCGCCGAGGCACGCAGGCATTTTCCGTTGTACGGGTCGACGCTGTAGCCGGCGAAGACCACCGCCGCCGCGCCCATGGCATCGGCGATCCGGATCAAGGTGCCCGCGTTGCCCGGCTCGCCGATCTCCACGCCGACGGCGACCAGCCGGGGCGCTCCGCCCAGCACCTCCGTCAAGCTGAGACTCGGCAGCTCGCAGACTGCCACCAAACCGGCCGGAGTGACGGTGTCTGACAGGGCTTTTGCGGCGCGCTCGGTGACCAGGTGGACGGCGGCGGCGTGGCCGGCGAGAAGAGCGGCGTACCGCTGCGCGGCCGCCTCGGTGGCGAAAATCTCGCGGATCAGCCCCCGCCGCGAGGCGGCATCGACCAGGTTGGCACCTTCGACGAGGCATCGGTGCGCGCGGCGCCGGGCCACCTGACGATGCAGTTTGACCGCCGCGACGACCCGGGCCGATCGCTCGGTGAGCACCGGGTGCGGCTGGGATGCGATTGTCCGGGCGGGATTAGGCGGCCTCGCCGGACGGTGCGTTGACGTCGTCGGGCAGCGCGGCCCGGGCAACGTCGACCAGCGCGGTGAACGCAGCGGGATCACTGACCGCGATCTCGGCAAGGTTCTTGCGGTCGACCTCGACGCCGGCGGCCTTCAGACCCTGGATCAGCCGGTTGTAGGTGATGTCGTTGGCGCGGGCCGCAGCGTTGATCCGCGAGATCCACAGCTTGCGGAACTCACCCTTGCGCGCGCGGCGGTCGCGATAGGCATAAGTCAGTGAATGTAGTTGCTGTTCTTTGGCTTTGCGGTAGAGCCGGGAGCGCTGGCCGCGATAGCCTTTGGAAGCCTTCAGGATGGTGCGGCGCTTCTTTTGGGCATTGACTGCCCGCTTTACGCGTGCCATTGGGTGTTCCTATCCTCGTCTGGACGTAGTGGTTGTTCCGGCGTGGTGTCAGCGACGGACGCCGGTCAGCCGTTCAGCAGTTTTTTGACGCGCTTGGTGTCGTTGGCCGCCACGACGGTCCGTCCATCCAGCCGCCGCGTCCGCTTGGTCGGCTTGTGCTCGAGCAGGTGGCGACGACCGGCTTTCTGACGCACGATCTTCCCGGTGCCGGTGCGCCGGAATCGCTTCGACGCGCCGCTGTGGGTCTTGGTCTTGGGCATCTGTTTTCGGTCCTCTGTCTTGTCTTTATCAGTTCGGCGACGGTTCGGCGTCGCCGTTGGGTGCGGGCGGCTGCGCGGGGCCACTGGCCTGTTCGGCAGCCCGGGCACGGGTCTTCGCGCCGCGGTGCGGCGCCAA
>CAWIAC010000010.1:0-48508 GCA_963833935.1 uncultured Actinomycetota bacterium
GTACCCGCTGCGATCAGCGGCATGCCTGGATATCCGTTGCTGCACTGGGGATTTCGTCAGGCCATCGGCCGTTGTTCTCCCAGAAGAGGCGGATCTCTTCGAGTTGTCGGCCTTTGGTTTCCGGGGCGAATCGATACACCAGGACGAAGCCCACGAGCGCCAACAGCCCGAACACACTGAACGTGCCTGCGCCACCCAGCGTGTGCAGCATCGTCAAAAAGACCGCCGCGACCAAGGCGTTGGCCGTCAGGTTGGCGGTGAGCATCGCGCTGGAGCCCAGCGACCGCAAGTGGGCGGGGAAACTCTCACCGGCGTAAACCCAGACCAGCGCGCCGAACCCGAAGGTGAACCCCATGGTGAACAACAGCAGACCGACGTAGCCGAAGCCGGAGACCGCGCTCGATTCGGCGGCGAACACCCCGATCAGCACCGCGTCGCCGAGGATCATCGCGGCGATGCCGGACAGCAGAATGGGCCGGCGTCCGATTCGATCGACGAGAACCAACGAGACCAGCACTGCGGCCAGCGAAGCCAGCTGCACGAGCGCGGGCAGCACGAGCAACGCGAACTTGCCCGCAAATCCCATCGACTCGAAGAGTCGCGGACTGTAGTAGATGATTCCGTTGATGCCGGTCAGCTGGGCGAAGAAGCCGAGCCCGACGACGAACACGGTGGCGCGCAGATACGGCGGGCGCAGCATTTCGATGAATTTCCCGCCGTGTTCTTCCCGCATCGCCTCGGCGATCTCGGCGAGTTCCTGCTCGACGTCCCGGTTCGGCTCGACCCGCAGCAGCGCCCGGCGGGCATCGTCGACCCGGTTTTTGAACAAGTACCACCGCGCGGTGTCGGGCATCCGGGCCAACAGCGGCAGGACGACCAGCGCCGGTACCGCGGCGAATCCGAGCATCCACCGCCAGTTGTGCGAATCCGCCAGTGCATATGCGGCCAGGTAGCCGCCGATGATGCCCAGCACGGTCGCCACCTGATAGGTCACCAGCATCGCGCCGCGCACTCGCGCCGGCGCCGATTCGGCAATGAACACCGGAACCACGACGGCGGACAGGCCGATGGTCACACCCAGCAGCAGCCGGGCCGTCAGCAGCAGCGGCATCGACTCCGACGCGGCTGCCAGCAACGCGAATATCGCATAACCACCCGCCACCAGCATCATCGACTTCTTGCGCCCGATGGCGTTGGCGAGCACGCCGCCGCACAGCGCGCCGCAGATCTGCCCGATCACCACCGCCGTGGTGAGCAGCTCCTGCTGGTGGATGGTCAGCTGGAAGTCGTCGGTGATGAACAGCAGTGCACCTGCGATGTTGGACAGGTCGTAGCCGCAGACGATGCCGAGGCTCGCTGCCGCGAGAGCGATCAGCAACCGTCGTCGCGCTCGTAGCGACTCGCTGATGCGGCCCACAATCTTCCTTCCGGAGTGGCCGCCTCGGCCCCTGGCCGCTGCTTAGTGCTGCGGCCGCCGGTTCGTCGAGCGGGCCACCATGATCAAGCCGAATACGACGACGGTACCGATGACGGCGACCCCGACCCTAACCGGCAGCACATCCGCGGCGGGCACCAGCGCGGCGGCATTCGCGTCGGGCGCGGCTGCGATGTCACCGGCCGCGGCGGGTCGGGCAACGGTCAGCGCCGGGTCGGGTTCGATCAGCGTGCCCACCCGGGTGCCCGGCGCGGTCGCGAACCCGTAATCCAACAGATGGGCGGCCTGTTGCCACGGCGCGATCGGCTGCCGGGTGCCGTGCAACAGCACCGCCATCAGCCGGCGCCCGTCCCGGTTCGCAGCACCGACGAACGTCTGTCCCGCGTCGTCGGTGTAGCCGGTCTTGCCGCCGAGTGCGCCCGGGTAGTGGTAGAGCAGTTGGTTGTCGTTCTCCAGCTCGTAGCCGGGGTGGTCGGCGTGCCCAGGGAAATCGAACTTCTGTGTGTGCACGATGTCGGCGAATGTCGGGTCTTGCCAGGCGTATCGGTAGAACAGGCCGATGTCGTAGGCCGAGGTGCTCATGCCCGGCCCGTCCAGCCCCGAGGGCGTCACGGCCCGGGTGTCGCGTCCGCCGAGCTTGGCCGCCAACATGTTGATCTTCTCCAGCGCAAGCGGCATCCCGCCCAGTTGCATGGCCAGCGAGTGCGCGGCGTCGTTGCCCGAGTGCATCAGCAGCCCGTGCAGCAACTGGTTGACGGTGTAGGTGCCACCCGGGGCAACGCCGACCCGGGTGCCCTCCGCGGCGGCATCCTCAGGCGTGCCGTCGACGGTCTTGTTGAGGTTGAGCTCGCGCAGCGATGCCATCGCAACGAGCACCTTGATCACACTGGCCGGGCGATGGCGACCATGCGGGTCACGCGCGGCGATAATGGCGCCGCTGTCCAGGTCGGCGACCACCCAGGCGTCGGCGGAGACGTCGCCGGGCACCGGCGGTGTGTCCGCCGCGGTGACGACACCGCAGCCGCTCAGTGCATTGCCGCCGATCGGCTTGGGCGGCACCGGCAGCGGCAGCGGTGGGTCGCCGGCCTGAGGGACTTCGGACGAGTCCACCGCCGGCGGAGTCGCCACTTTGTATGGGCACATGTCGTGCACGACGGCGGGCTCGGCGAACGCAGCGGGCACGCCGAGCATTGCGGGTGCCGACAGCATGAAACCGGCCGCTGCCAGGCAAAATGTACCGCGTGAGAATGGCCGTAAGACTGGCATGTCTGTGCAGAGTAGGCGATCAACGGCCCATATTCCGGGAGCCGCGCTGTGACTGGTGTTACGGATGTTGCAAATCTAGATAACAGACGCCTGCGCCCCCGATGCGGCCCAGCCAGAGCCGCCCCGGCGTTTCCACCACGCCGGTCGCCAGGCCGAAGTCCGGATGCGCGGCGCGAAACTGGGTCACCACGTGGCCGTCGGCGGGGTCGAACGCGATCACCCACGCCAGAGGCCTCGGGTTCGGAAGCCAGCGGTACGGCAGCCGCCAGAGCAGCCTGCGGACCACCGGCGCGCGTGGGCCCAGCCATTCGTTGAGCCGGTTGCGGTCTGAGACCATCGCGACCCAGATCCGCCCGTCGCGACCGGTGGAGATGTTGTCCGGGTAGCCCGGCAGGCCGGTGGCCAACGGGGTGATCGATCCGGCCGCCTCTCCGGTGAGCCAGTACTTGGAGAGCCGGCAGGCCGTGGTCTCGGCAAACACCAACGCCGACTCGTCCGCGGTCAGGGTCACGCCATTGGCGAAGTGCAGACCCGAAGCCAGCACGCTGACCGTGCCGTCGGGATCGCGCCGGAACAGCGACCCGGTCGGGCGCCCCTCGATCACCGAGCCTTTGTAGTACTCGTAGCGGAACCGGCTCGTCGATTCGGTGAAAAATATTGTGCCATCTGAAGATTCGACAACGTTGGAGCAGAATGTCAGGGCCCGCCCGGCCACCTCTGCGACCAATGTCTCCCACGCCCCGGTGTCCGGTTCGTAGCGCAGCAGACCGCGGTGACTGTCGCAGATCAGCAGACGGCCGTCACACGCAACCGCCAGGCCCAGCGGTCGCCCGCCGGTGTTGGCGACCACCTGCGCGGCGCTGCCGTCCGGGCGGATCCGGACGATCCGGCCGTCCTCGACCCCGGTCCAGATGTTGCCGTTGGCGTCGGCGACAACGTCCTCGGGGGCGTTGCCGGGGATCGCGACGACGTGCAGCGTCGCCCTCAGGTCGGGTTCGGGCAGTGCGTGCGACGGCGGCGGCTGCCATCGGATCGGGTCGATGCGCGGTTTAGTCAACGGTGTCGAGCTCTTCGGCCAGCACTTGGCGCACGATGCCTTCGATCGTGTCGAACTCGGGTTGTCCGCTGATCAGCGGGGGTGCTATCTGGATGACCGAATCACCGCGATCGTCTGTGCGGCAGTACAGCCCGGCCGCGAAAAGCCCGGCGGACACCCGGCTCAGCAGCGCGCGCTTCTCGTCGGCATCGAAGGTCTGCCTGGTCGCTTTGTCCTTGACCAGTTCGATGCCGAAGAAGTACCCCTCGCCGCGGACATCGCCGACGATGGGCAGGTCGTAAAGCTTCTCCAGAGTCGCGCGCAGCGCGGGGGACTGCGCTTTGACGCGGTCGTTGAGGCCCTCGCGCTCGAAGATGTCGAGGTTGGCCAGCGCGACCGCGGTCGACACCGGGTGGCCACCGAAGGTGTAGCCGTGCGCGAACATCGTGTCGGTGCCGTAGAACGGCTCGAACAGTCGCTCACTGGCGATCATCGCGCCCAGCGGCGAGTATCCCGACGTCATCCCCTTGGCGCAGGTGATCATGTCGGGCACGTAGTTGAAATCGGTGCAGGCGAACATCGACCCGATGCGGCCGAACGCGCAAATCACCTCATCGGAGACCAGCAGCACGTCGTAGTGATCGCAGATCTCTCGCACCCGCTCGAAGTACCCGGGCGGCGGCGGGATCGAGCCGCCCGCATTCTGCACCGGCTCGAGGAAAACCGCGGCGACGGTGTCGGGTCCTTCGAACTCGATGGCCTCGGCGATGCGGTCTGCCGCCCATCGCCCGAAAGCCTTGATGTCGGTGCCGAACGATTCAGATGCGCGGTAGAAGTTGGTGTTCGGAACCCGGAAGCCGCCGGGGGTGACCGGCTCGAAGGGCGCCTTGTACTTCGGCAGGCCGGTGATGGCCAACGCCCCCTGGGTAGTGCCGTGATAGGCGACCGCTCGCGAAATGACCTTGTGCTTACCGGGTTTGCCAGTGAGCTTGAAGAACTGCTTGGCCACCTTCCACGCGGTCTCGACCGCCTCCGTCCCGCCGCTGGTGAAGAACACCCGGTTGAGATCGCCCGGCGCATAGCGCGCGAGCCGCTCGGAGAGCTCGATCGCGGGGGGAGTTGCGTACCCCCACAGCGGGAAGAACGCCAGCGTCTCGGCTTGACGGGCGGCGGCTTGGGCGAGCTCGGCGCGGCCGTGGCCGACCTGCACCGTGAACAAGCCCGACAGTCCGTCCAGGTAACTCTTGCCGGCGTCGTCGAAGATCCTCACGCCATCACCGCGGGTGATGATCGGCGGAGTGACGTCGGGGCCCTGCCGGGCGAAGTGCAGCCAGAGGTGATCAGTCATGTAACACGTTGCCGTGCGAAGCTTTTCAACTCGGCCGACAACGCGTCGGCCTTTAACAACTCGGGAGCCAGGCCCGGGTCTTTCATCCGGGCCTGAAAGGCCAGCCCGATGGTGACGTCGTGGTCGGGGCTGTGCTCGATCGTGATGCCATCACCCGCGCGCACCTGACCCGAGGACAGCACGCGGAAATACGCACCGGGCACTCCGGCGTCGGTGAACGTCCTGATCCAGTGCGGCCGGTTCAGGAAGGACGCGAAGGTCCGGCACGGTGTGCGCGGGGCGGAGACTTCGAGAAGCAGCGTGCCGGTCCCGATGCGCCATCGTTCGCCGATCCGGGTCTGGGTCAGATCGACACCGACTGTAGTGAGATTCTCGCCGAACATTCCGTTGTCGAGCGTGACCCCGAGTTGCGCTTCCCAGCGGTCGAGGTCCTCGCGGGCGTAGGCGTAGACGGCTTGGTCGGATTTGCCGTGAAACCTGGTGTTTCCGATGTGGTCGCCGACCAGACCGCTGGCATCATTTTGCGTCTGGCCGGGCGGGCGGACCAGGACGGGCTCGGCGATGGGACGCTTGTCGATACCCGTCAAATTCGATTGTGCGCGCGGGTCGGGGTTTGTGCTGAGCCGGGCCACATTAACTGACAAGACGTGCACTGGCTCAAGATACGCTCGAGCCATGACCTCAGCGCAGCAGGTCAGCCAATTCGAGTCGTTGCGACCGCACCTGATGTCAGTGGCTTACCGACTGACCGGCACGGTGACCGACGCCGAGGACATCGTGCAGGACGCGTGGCTGCGCTGGGCAGGGCATGACGGTGAGATCCGCGATCTACGCGGCTGGTTGACGACGGTGGTCAGCCGGCTCGGTCTGGACCGGTTGCGGTCGGCGGCGCATCGGCGCGAAACCTACACCGGGCACTGGCTGCCCGAACCCGTCGTCACCGGCTTCGACGACACCGATCCGCTGTCTGCCGTGGTGGCCCGCGAGGACGCGCGATTCGCCGCGATGGTGGTGCTCGAGCGGCTGACGCCCGATCAGCGGGTCGCGTTCGTGCTGCATGACGGCTTCAACGTGCCGTTTGCCGAGATCGCTGACGTATTGGAGACAACCGAGGCCGCCGCGCGCCAGCTGGCCTCGCGGGCCCGCAAAGCCGTCGCTGCCGATCCGCCGCCGAAACCGGATCCCACCCACAATGAGATAGTCGGCAAACTGATGGCCGCGATGGCTGCCGGGGACCTCGACGCCGTCGTAGCGCTGTTGCATCCCGACGTGACCCTGACCGGCGACGCGAATGGCCGGGCGTCGACGGCTGTTCGGGTGCTCCACGGACCCGACAAGGTGGCCCGCTTCATGTTCGGCCTGGCCCGCCGTTACGGCCCAGCGTTTTTCACGGCAAACCAGCTGGCGTTGATCAACGGTGAGCTGGGCGCCTACACAGCCGGTTTCGCCGGTACCGACGGGCATTGGGACATGTCCCCGCGGATAACGGCGATGACGGTGCGAGACGGAAAGGTCTGCGCCATATGGGATGTCGCCAACCCCGAAAAGTTCAGTGGCTCTCCGCTGCGTGAGGTTGTTCGCTGACCCACGGAACATGGCAGGCCGCCCCGGAGTTGAAGCCCTGCTCGGTGATGCCCAGCGCGCTGTTCATCCGCGCCCGCATGTTCTCCACGCCGATCTGATAGGTCAGCTCGATCACGCCGGCGTCGCCGAAACGGGCGCGCAGATCGGCTACCTGATCGTCGGTCACGCGGTGCGGATCGGTGCTCATCGCGTCGGCGTAAGCGATGGCGGCGCGCTCGTCATCGGTGAAACGCGGCGAACTGGTGTAATTGTCGATGTCGTGAAGGCGCTCGATATCCAGGCCGTGGAGGCGCTGCAGCATCGACCCGAAGTCGACGCACCATGAGCAGCCGACGGTGCGTGCGGTCCAGAACACGGCCAGCTCACGCACGCCGGCCGGGAGTGTGCGCGACGCCGATTGCAGCATGGTCTCGTGGACGGCGTTGGCGACCAGCAGCCGCGGGTGGTGCGCGGCGACGGCGAACGGTTCGGGAACTTGGCCGAAGCGCCATGCGGCGTATCGGTACATGGCGCGAATCAGCCAGCTGGCCCGTTTCGGAGGGAGCGGTTCGATGCGGGTTTCCTGTGTCATATCAATCAGACGAGGCAGCCCGCTCGGGTGTGACAGCGGGTTTGCCTCGCTTGCACCACTGATCGGTGCGGGAACCTACAGTGGCATGGTGAATTAGCAAACAGTGAACGGGGTTGTCGGATGCATTCCAAACAAGCGTGGTATCGCGTACGTGACCACCGAAATTGACTGGAAACTGCTGCGGGAAAAGGCAATCCACGCGGCAGCGGGGGCGTACGCGAGATATTCGAACTTCCCGGTGGGCGCGGCCGCGTTGGTCGACAACGGCCGGATAATCACCGGCTGCAATGTGGAGAATGCCTCTTATGGCCTGGGCCTCTGCGCCGAGTGCGCGGTGGCGTGTGCGTTGTATACCACTGGCGGGGGCGGCACACTGCGGGCACTGGTGTGTGTCGACGGACGTGGCGAACTGCTGATGCCGTGCGGTCGGTGCCGCCAGGTGTTGTTGGAGCACGGCGGATCCGACCTGCTCATCGACCACCCCGACGGGCCGCGGCGGCTCGCTGAGTTGCTGCCCGATGCGTTCGGTTCGAAGGATCTCGAAGCTTACCGGCGGGACCGCGGGTGAGTTTCGATGCACCGACGGTAATCAGGACCAAACGCGACGGCGGCCGACTGTCCGGCGCCGCGATCGACTGGGTGATCGACAGCTACACCCACGGGCGGATCGCCGACGAACAGATGTCGGCGCTGCTGATGGCGGTCTTCCTGCGCGGCATGGACTACGGCGAGACCGCGCGGTGGACGGGGGCCATGGTGGCCTCCGGTGAGCGGCTGGATTTCACCGATCTGCGACGTGGCGGCAGGCCGCTGCGAACCGTCGACAAGCATTCCACCGGCGGGGTCGGCGACAAGATCACGCTGCCGTTGGTGGCGGTGATCGCTGCGTGCGGCGGTGCGGTGCCACAGGCGTCCGGGCGCGGACTCGGCCACACCGGCGGCACCCTGGACAAGCTGGAATCGATCGCGGGTTTCACCGGGGTGGTGACCAACGAGCAAGTTCGTCAACAGCTGTGCGAGATCGGCGCGGCGATCTTCGCCGCCGGGCAGCTGGCGCCGGCCGATGCCAAGCTCTACGCGCTGCGCGATATCACCGCCACCGTCGAGTCGCTGCCGCTGATCGCGAGCTCGGTGATGAGCAAGAAGATCGCCGAGGGGACCGGTGCGCTGGTGCTCGACGTCAAGGTCGGTTCGGGTGCACTGCTGCAATCGGAATCGCTGTGCCGCGAGCTGACCGAGACGATGATCGCCCTCGGCGCCGAGCATGGGTTGCCGACCTGTGCGCTGTTGACCGACATGAATCGGCCACTGGGCGCGGCCGTCGGCAACGCACTTGAAGTCGCCGAAGCGCTGGAGGTGTTGGCCGGTGGTGGCCCCCCCGACGTCGTGGAGCTGACCGTGCGGCTGGCTGGTGAGATGCTCGAGATCGCCGGGATCGACTCGCGTGACCCGGCGCAGACACTGCGGGACGGGACCGCGATGGATCGGTTCCGGGCACTGATCGCCGCCCAGGGCGGGGACTTGTCCATACCGTTGCCGGTTGGTAAGTACTCCGAAACCGTGACCGCCGCCCGGAGCGGCACAATGGGCGATATCGATGCGATGGCAGTGGGGCTGGCGGTGTGGCGGCTCGGAGCGGGCAGGTCCCGGCCGGGCGAATTAGTCCAGCCCGGCGCCGGGATTGCGATCCACCGGCGACCCGGGAGCCCGGTGACGGCCGGCGAGCCGCTGTTCACTCTCTACACCGACACGCCGGAACGCTTCGAGCGCGCAATGGCCGAGCTGAATCCGGGCTTCGAAGTCACCGACACCCCACCCGTGCGGCGACCGTTGATCATCGATCGGATCACCCCGTGACGACGCCATTGAGCCCGGAGACGATCAAGCGTGCGCCAAAGGCGTTACTGCACGATCATCTCGACGGCGGCCTGCGCCCCGCGACCGTGATCGACATCGCGGGCCAGACTGGTTACGACGGCCTGCCGGCCACCGACCCCGACGAACTTGCCCGGTGGTTTCGCACCGCGTCGCACAGTGGATCGCTGGAGCGCTACCTCGAACCGTTCTCGCACACCGTCGCAGTGATGCAGACCCCCGAGGCGCTGCACCGAGTGGCCTACGAATGCGTCGAAGACCTGGCCGCTGACTCGGTGGCCTATGCCGAGGTGCGCTTCGCCCCCGAACTGCACATCGACCGGGGGTTGTCGTTCGACGCCGTCACCGATGCGGTGCTCGCCGGCTTCGCCGACGGAGAGAAGGCGGCCGCCGCAGCCGGGCGTCCTATCGTCGTGCGCTGTCTGGTCACCGCGATGCGGCACGCCGCGGTGTCCCGCGAGATCGCCGAGCTGGCGATCCGGTTCAGGGACAAAGGCGTGGTCGGGTTCGACATCGCCGGCGCCGAGGCTGGTTACCCCCCGACCCGCCACCTGGACGCCTTCGAATATATGCGAAACAACAATGCTCGCTTCACGATTCACGCGGGCGAGGCCTTTGGGCTGCCGTCTATTCAGGAAGCGATCGGGTTCTGCGGCGCAGATCGGCTGGGCCACGGAGTGCGCATCGTCGACGACATCGACGTCGCGCAGGACGGCACCGTGCACCTCGGTCGACTGGCATCGATCCTGCGGGACAAGCGGATTCCCCTTGAACTGTGTCCGAGCTCCAACGTGCAGACCGGAGCGGTCGACAGCATCGCCGAGCACCCGTTCGACCTGCTGGCGCGGGCGCGGTTCCGGGTCACCGTCAACACCGACAATCGGCTGATGAGCGACACCACGATGAGCCATGAAATGCACGTTCTCGCTGAGGCCTTCGGGTACGGCTGGAGTGACCTGCAGCGGTTCACCATCAACGCGATGAAGTCGGCGTTCATCCCGTTCGACGAGCGGCTGGCGATCATCGACGACGTGATCAAGCCGCGCTATGCCGTGCTGGTGGGCTAGCCACCTGATTCCAAAGCGGCGAGGCATTCTTCGGGGGAGTAAAAGTGTCGAAATGACGTCACAAGCATCATAATTGGCCAGCCAATGTAGAAAATCAATCCGAGCCTAAGAAGTTTCACTGCAAATGGACTTCCGCGCAAACCCCCGCCGCCAGTCCGAAATCTGGCACGTGTATTAACGATCGCCCGCAATGCCTCAACGTCGTTCGCCTTCTCAGCGGCCGCGATCAAGCGGTGATCGTAAAATGCCGCAGCAGTGCTCCAGGCCAGGACGACCGTAGACCCTATTGCCACCAATGCGTGGTCCAGCGGGTGTTTGGATGACGCATCTAGCGCCCCCAGTGTCAATGCAAGATAGAAGAAGCCCCAAAATAGAACCATGACGAAGGCGGTAAAACTGAGCAAAGCTCGGCGGAGCAAGTACTCAAATCCTCGCTGGTGCCACGATGTACCCAGAAACCTAACACGACGCGCATTTTCGGCCATCACACGTGACATTCAAGCACGCCAGCCGCGCAGTCATTCTCATCGTCGAGATCTGGTTTGGCGATAGGCCGCTCGGCCCTTAGGCACGCCGAGGACGATCTCAGCGAACGCGTCCGGCTGTCGGATGAAACCGCCATGATCGCCGGGAAATTCGAACCGCGATGTGCCGAGTTGTTCGGCCAGCGCGGTGCTGGTGCGCTAGGTGAGCAGACCGCCAGAGGCCGCACCGATGCCGACGACGACGCGGGCGGGCCGCGGTCAGCGCGGCGATGTCGGGCGCATAGCTGGCCGCGCCGCGAAGTTCATGGCCGAGAAACCTTGTGCCGTGCGCGATCTGCTGCGCCGGCGGCTCCGCCAGCACCGGGGCGCCCTCGGACTTCCCATCGTATCCGGCATTGGCCATGAGCTTTGCCATCGTGGGACCCATGCCTGCACGGTGGAAGGTATCGATGATGTCTTCGGCTTTGGCGCGCTGCGCGGCCGCATCAGGCGGCAATTCCAACAGCGGTCGCTCGTGGGCGATGAGAGTGTGCACCCGCGCAGGATGCTGAGACACCAGTGCCAGCCCGGTCACCGCGCCGCCGGACGACCCGAACACGTCGGCGGATTGTGCGCCCAGCGCGTTGAGAATCGCCGCGGCGTCGTCGGCACGCAGCTGCGGGGTGGAATCCTATTGGGGGTCATCCAACACGCTGTTGGCGATGCCGCGCGGATCGGTGGTGACGACGGTGTGATCGGTTGCCAGAGCCTGCGCCAGCGGCGTGAAGTCGGTGGCCGGCATCGGCGCGCCGAGCAGCAACATTAGCGGGCCCTCGCCGCGCTACGCCGTGTTGGTGGGTTGAGAAGGCGCTACATGACGGCGTGGCCGGCGTCGACGGGAACGGTTATGCCGGTGACGTAGCGCGCCCGTGGGCTGACCAGCCACAGCACGGCTTCGGTGACGTCTTGCGCCTCGACCAGTGGCACGTCGGGCAGCAGCGTCTGCGAGACAGCCGGGTTAGGGTTTGCGATCATTCCCTTGATCACGAAGTCGTTGATGATCATCGGCGTCGCAACGCCGCCGGGGTTGACTGAATTGACTCGAATATTGTGCGGCCCATATGCATTGGCCGCTGAACGCATCATGCCCACCACACCGTGTTTGGACGCCGCGTAGGCGAACATCGCGGCGCTGCCGTCACCGCCGCGACCGATCAGGCCTTGGGACGAGCTGACCAGGACGACCGATCCGCCGCGGCCCTTGCGGATGATCGAGGGCACCGTCGCCAACAAGGTGTGCCATACGCCTTTGAGGTTGGTGTCGACGATCGTGGTGAAGAGGGGCTCGGCGCGCGTTTGCGTATCGCCGATCGCCACGACGCCGGCGTTGGCGATGACGATGTCGACCTCGCCGAGGGCGTCGATTCCGGCCTGCACTCCGGCCTCCAACGCCGTCAGGTCACGGACGTCGGCGATGACGGGCACTACCCTGCGACCCGTGGCTTGTATCAGATCCACGGTGGTGTCGAGATCGGATGTGGTTGCCAACGGGTAGGGGATCGTGTCGATATCGGCGCAGATGTCGACCGCGATGATGTCGGCGCCATGCTCGGCCAGGGCGACGGCATGGCTGCGTCCCTGTCCGCGCGCCGCGCCGGTGATGACGGCGACGGTGTTGTCCAGTTCACCCATGGGAGGAAACGTACCCCCCGATTCGGCCCAAAACGACGGGGACTCCGGGCAGTTCTGCCAGGATTTCGGGGTGACTCGATATGGATAGTGCGCGGGAAATCACCAACCTGATCTACCGCTATGCCGAACTCCTTGATGCCGGCGACTTGGACGGGGTGGCCGGGATGTTCGCGCACGGGCGTATCTGCGGCGTCGAAAACGGGCCGCCAGAGACGGTTTTCAGCGGAACCGCCGGGGTGCGCAAGATGTATGAGATGGCCACCAGGATCTACGACGATGGCACCCCGAAGACCAAACACAACACCAGCAATGTGCAGCTCGAGATCGACGACGCCGAGGGCACCGCGCGCAGCACGTCCTATTACTGCGTCACGCAGGCCACGCCGGACTTGCCACTGCAGGTGATCGTGACCGGACACTACAAGGACACGTTTCACCGGCTGGACGGTGTGTGGTGGTTCGACAGCCGCATCATGTTCGTCGACCAGGTTGGCGATGTCAGCCACCACTTGAAGTTCTGATCGCGTGGACAATGCGCACGCCTTCGATCTGGCCACCGTGCTGGCCGACGCACAGCGCAAAGAGGCACTGACCGACTGGGGGCCAGGGGAATTCGAGCATCCGCTGGATGTGCTGTTGGCCGACTACGCGAGCGCCGACCTCAATGCCGTCGGGGTGCACATCCTGCGCTCGGGCATCGTGCACAGCCTGCGTATGCGACTGCGTGCCCAGGAGTGGATTCGCCGCAACCCGGAGATCCTCGACGAGCGCGTCGCTGCGCCGGTGGTCGTCGTCGGCATGATGCGCAGCGGCACCACTCTGTTGCAGCGACTGCTGGCTGCCGACCCTCGCTTTCACTGCGCCTACGGCTGGGAAGTGGTCGAAGTCGCGCCCAGGCTCGACCAACCCTTCACCGGTGTCGATCCACGCATCGCCGTCAGCGAGACGCGCGAAGCCAAGTCCCGTGAATTGGCACCCGACCTGTTCGCGATCCATCCGATGTATGCGCGCGAAGCCGAAGAGGAGATCGTCTTTCTGGCCGACGCGTTCTTGTCTCACGTCCCGGAATCCGGGGCTCACCTTCCGAATTACCGGTCCTGGCTCGACGCGCAGGATTTCACTCCCGCATACACGTATGTGCACCGCATGTTGCAGTTCTTGCAGTGGCAGAAGCGGCAACGCGGCCTGGTGGCACAGCGCTGGGTGCTCAAGTCGCCGGCGCACCTGGGCTACCTCGGCGAACTGCGGGCCCAATTCGGCGACCTGCACATCGTGCACATGCACCGTGACCCTCGCGCCACGATCGCCTCGGGGGCCAGCCTCAACGCGACCCTGCACGCGATGCATGCCGACACCGTCGACGTGCGTCGGGTGGGCGCGCAGTGGTTGCAGCGGATGGGCTGGACCAATGACCGCGCGATGGCGGTCCGCGACTCCTGGGCCGGCTCGGGTTCCGAACGCGTCACCGACATCGCCTTCGACGACGCGGTAGCGGACCCGATCGGCCAAGTCGCCCGGGTGTATGACGACATCGGGCTGCCACTTAACGGCGAGGCGGAAAATGCGATGCGACGATGGCGCAACGATAGGCCCCGCGAGGCGACGCGCCCGCCCTACGGCCTGGAAACCTACGGCCTGCGCCCCGAGCAGGTCGACGAACGATTCACCCTGTACAACAAGCGTTTTGAACAATTTGTCGGGAAGTGAGGAGAGCTCATGGTAGGCGACCCGGTCGCGACGATATCTCAGCACGAGCAGGAAGTGGCGGCGCTCGAGCTGACCGAGCACCCTACCGTCAAGGCGGCGTACCAGAACGTTGCGGAGACGTGGCTGGGCCGGGCGAAGGCGTCACCGGCGATGCGTGAGTGTTTCGATGATGCGTTCGCCGAGGTGATGTTTTCGGCGGCGATATGGTCGTCGAATCAGGACACCTTGCGGCCCAAGGTCAGCTGCATCACCCGGCTCGCCCACCCGGTCGACGGACGCCGCATCCCCGGATCGCGCTGGGGTATCGACAATCCCGACAGCGTGTACCGGGTGATCCCGATATCGGGTGAGGAACGCTACGAGATTCACGGCCGGGTCGGCGAGAACCGCATGACGGAGAACTACTTCACGTTATGGGACGCGCATATGGGCACCGTCGATGTGCTCAACGGCCGCACCATGCAGGTGGATTCCGACGGCAGCTTCACCATCACCGTCGATGCCGACCCCGCCGGCGGACGGCCCAACCACGTGCGGACCACGCCCGAGGCGCACGAGTTCTACATCCGCGATGTGCTGCTGGACTGGAGCCGCGACGACCCCAATTACCTTGAGGTGCAACGACTCGGCGGTCCGCCGGTGGCGTCGGCCCGCACCCTGGACGAGCAAGCCGACGCGACGGCGGCGATGATGGCGTATTTCGCCGACTTCACCGGCAAGCTCAGCCACGGGGTGTACAAGATGCCGCCCAACCAGTTCAACCTGGCATGGTCGGCGGACAAAGTCGGTGCGATGCGCAATCAGGTCTACGTCATGGGCCGCTTCGACCTCGCCCCGGACGAAGCGTTCGTGGTCGACGTCAGCGACGGCGGCGCCGAATACTTCACCGTGCCGCTGAGCAACATCTGGGGCACCACGCTGGACATCGTCGACCGCACCGGCAGCCTCAACAAGGCGCAGTCGGTTCCCAACGAGGACGGCAGCTACACCTACGTGATCTCGCCGACCGCTCCCGGGGTGGCGAACTGGATCGACTCCGGCGGGTTGCGCGAAGGCATCCTGACGCTGCGGATGGCCGAGTTCGGCGATGCCGGTCCACGCGAGGACCTCGGCGCGCACGGCAGGGTCGTCGCGCTGGACCGCCTCGATACCGAAGTGCCGACGTTGCCTCGGGTGAATCCCGAGCAGCGCAAGGCCGAGCTCGCGGACAGGCGTTCGGCTTATCTGCGTCGCCTTCCGGAAGGGACGGCCTGACATGGCGCGCTGGCTCATCACCGGATGCTCGACCGGCTTCGGGCGCGAGATCGCGCGCGCGGCCTTGGAAGCCGGCCACACCGCGGTGGTCACCGCGCGACGGGCCGAGGCCGTGCAGACCTTCGTCGATGAATTCGGTGACCGCGCGCTGGCTGTCGCGCTCGACGTCACCGACACCGACCAGATCGCGGACGCGGTGTCGGCCGCCGAGCAAGGGTTCGGCGGAATCGACGTCCTGGTCAACAACGCCGGCCACGGCTACCTGTCCGCGGTGGAGGAGGGCGAGGACGCGGAGGTGCGCAAGCTCTTCGAGGTGAACTACTTCGGCGCGGTGAACATGATCAAAGCGGTGCTGCCGGCCATGCGGGCTCGGCGCTGCGGCCATATCGTCAACATTTCATCGATGACCGGCCTGGTGGCCAACCCGCCGAACGCCTACTACTCGTCGACCAAGTTCGCGCTGGAGGCGGTGACCGAGGCGTTGGCCACCGAGGTGCGGCCGCTGGGCATCAAAGTGACAGCGATCGAGCCGGGTGCTTTTCGCACCGACTGGGCAACGCGGTCGATGAAGGAGTCGGCCACTCCCATCGCCGACTACGCCGATGTGGCCGCGCGCAAGGACCTGATCAAGCAGTTTGCTGAGCATTTGCCCGGCGACCCGCGGAAGGTCGCCGAGGCGGTGCTGATGGTGACCAAGCTGGACGATCCACCGCTGCGGCTGCTGCTGGGCCGCGACGTGCTCAAGGCGGCGCGCGACAAGATCGCCGCGATGTCGTCGTCGATCGAAGAGTGGAAAGCCGTCACAAAGGACGTGAACTTCCCGGGAGCGTGATTGCGCTACTCGCGCCTTAGCCGCGACTCTCGCGCGGATGTCGTCGCCGGCTGGCGGCGCGCTACTCGCGCCTTAGCCGCGACTCTCGCGCGGATGTCGTCGCCGGCTGGCGGCGCGCTACTCGCGCCTTAGCCGCGACTCCACGAACGCCTCGAGTTCCTCCCACGCCCGGACCGCATCGGCGTACGGCGGCGCGGGCTTGCTCACCGAATCGGGGTCGAGGACGTAGGCCGCCAGCTTGCCCAATGGGCGCTCCAGCGAGAGCGCCTGGTCGACGGTGTTGTCCTCGGCGTAGTCCCCGACATCACGTAGCAGCTCGATAGCCAGGTCGAGCTGGTCACGGTCCACCGCGTCCGGCCCGTCGGCAAGATCGTCGACCAGCCCGGTCAGCACGTAGACATTGTCGTCGGTCACGTCGACCCGCAGCGAGCCGTCGGTGGCTGCGGTGCGGATGTCGTCATAGGTGCTCAGGTCGGACAGGTCGTGGTCGTGCTCATCGGCGAGATATCTGGCCAGTGCCCGCTCCGAGCTGAATACACTGACTCGGCCGTTGCGCCCCAAGAAGATGGGGCGATCGTCGAAGTAACAGCGCAACGTGTAGAAGGTGCCTGCGCCGGTCAACATTCGGATCGGGTCGATGCCGACTTTCAACCAGAAGTCCTCGTCGCCGCCCAGCACCGCATCGTCGTCGCCGGCTTCGGCCTTCTGGCCGTCTTCGTCGACCGCGGCCTCGGGCTGGTCGGTGTTCTCGGGCCCATCCTCTTCGACGGGTTCGGCCTCTTCGAACGGTTCGGCCAGCTCGGCCGCGGCGGTGTCCGACGCGGCGGTGTCCACGTCGGGAATGCTGACGATCTCTTCGACGGCGCCGAGCACGTCGTCCCAGCTGCGCGCGACGATCGCCGCGATGGCATCCCACCGCTTGAGGCCGGCTTTGCCGGTGAAATGACCGATTCCGCCGCTCAGCGTGCCCAGCGTCGGGTTGCCGTTGAAGAACTTCATCACCGCAGGCAGCTCACAGACCGACCCGATCGACGAGACGATGGCCAGTGCGTTGGCCAGCAGGGCTACCGATTCCTCGGTCGGCTTGTCCGACACCGCCTCTTCGACCGCGACCAGGTCGAAGTGCTTGTCGTCGGCCGGCTCCAACTTGTGCGCGTTGGCCTTCGTCAGCTCCTTCCACGCCGGGTGGTCGACGAGGTCGTTGTCGGTGTTGGTGCGCACGAATGCGACCAAATCAGCGGGCGTCTCGAAAATGTAGAGATCTTCGTCCTTACCCAGAAACGCCTCCCACTCGTCCCCCGCGTCGCGCCAGCGCGGCGCCCACACGGTGAAGCGGTCGCCGTCAGTCAGGCTCAAGCGGATCGGCACGAGGTCAGCAGCCATGCGGCACACAATAGCGACGAGGGGCTGGGCGGCCGGATCGAGGTCAAGCACCCCAGATGTCGGTGATCGCGGGCGCCCGGCTTGCCAAGCCGAGCTTGGGCAACCCGTACATCTCCTCCAGGGTCGACAGCACGTTGTAGTGGCTGATCGTCTCGTCGTAGCTGCCGGGCCTGACGTTCGCCCCGTAGAACACCGTCGGAATCTGGTTGCGTGCAGTGTTGTCGTCCTCGTCCCAGGTCACGATCAGCAGGCTGTTGTTGGCCTTCGCCCACGCGGCGTACTGCGACAAGTTCTGGTACAGCCAGGCGTCCCCTTGGGCGATCGAGCCGTCGTGCATGTCGTCGTCGACGTTGGGGATGACGAGCGACACCGTCGGCAGCCCGGCGTAGTTGGACGGGGCGGGAAACGCCGAAAACGGAAGCGAGCGTGAACTCGGGATGTTGGTGAAGCTGGCCCACGGCACGTGCTTGCGCGCGTATTTCCCCGCACTGCAGGCAGGCGAGCCGACAGCCGGCAGGCTCTCGGCGAAGCCGACGAACGAGTAACCGGCCGCCAGCAATTCGGACCCGAGGTTGGGCGCGTCGCCGCCGTTGACCGGACACATGTTGTTCGTCACCCCCAGCGTGCTACCCGCGAACAACGCGTAGTAGTTCGGTTCGCTGGGATGCGCCTCGGCGAAGGACTGCGCCATCATGGCGCCGTTGGCGGCCAGCTGGTTGATGTAGGGCGCCGACGTGTTTCCGATGATGTTGCGCTGTGACCGGTTCTCCTCCACCACGATCACGACGTGCGCGGGGGTGGGCAGGGCTGCCGCTTTGACCTCAATCGGCGCGTTGACCGCGGTTTGACGAGGCGTCGGCCACGACATCAATCCGGCAGCAACAGTCAATACACCGAAAAGACTGACCGCCCGACTCGGCGTGCCAATTCGCCATGGTCGGCGTCGCATGGCGGGAGTATATGGCCGGTTTTGTCGCGGATCGGCACCGGGATTCACGTGTCGGCCGTCGATTCAATGAAAAATATCTGTGAATTTGCCGCGTTGCACTACGATTCAGCCACGCCGCGGGGTCGGCGGTGCCGTCCGCGGGCAGGGAGGTCGTTGATGACGCACGCGCGGAATCGTTCGCTGGCTGTTGCGTTGTCGGCGGCCGCGCTGGGCACGGCCCTGGCGGTGCTCACACCGTCCGGGGTGCGCTCCCTGATGGCTGAGGTCGGGTTGATCGCCAACGACGGATTGATCATGGGCGGCACCGGGAACCCGATACCCGACTCGAACTACCTCAACAGCGTCGAAGGGCTCTACCTCGGCCAGGACTCCGGATACAACTTCGCCGGCCTGGATACGCCGGAGCAGTTCTGCCCGATCATCTGCTCTGCCAGTCAGCCGGACCTGGGTTTCGGCGACTCGGTGAACGCGGGTGTCAGCGATCTCAACAACGCCCTCGTCCCGGAGTTGCAGGGTGGCAATGACGTCGCGGTGCTCGGCTACTCGCAGAGCGCCGTGATCGCCAGCCAAGAGATGAACGACCTGATCAACTACACCCCCGCCAACGTGGACCTCAGTCACCTGAGCGTGACGCTGCTCGGCGATCCGAACAGCCCGATCGGCGGCCTTTTGGACCGCTTCCAGTTCCCGGACGGTGTGGGTGCCTTCAGCCTGAGCCCTGAGCCCCAACACGTTCCGTTCCTCGACATCCCGCTCAGCTTGGCAACAACCCCGACCAGTGGGATCACCACCGACATCTACACCGGCGAGTACGACGGCTGGGCCGACTTTCCGGAGGACCCCAGCAACCTCTTCGCCGACATCAACGCCCTGATCGGCATCGAGACGGTGCACCCCTACTATCCGGATCCGACTCCGGGGGTGAATTTGGACACCACCAACATGATCGATCTCGGCACCATCGGGAACACCACTTTCTACGACATTCCCGCGCCGCTGCCGGTGCTGGCGTTCATGTACGACGGTGGTCCCGCCGGGCAGTTCTTCTACGACTTATTCGATCCGTATGCGAGCTTGTACGACGACTGGGGCTACGGAAACCCGGGCGACCCGGGCGCCGGCATCGAAGTCAACGGGGTCGACCCGATTGGCGTTGCCGGCCCCTGGCAGGTCGACGCGACGGGACAGCTGGTGGCCTCCGGTGTCGACGGTTTCATCCCCAAGATGGACCCGCTGCAGATGCTGGCCGGCGTCGAATACGCCACGGTGCAGACTTTCGTCGGCCCGATCGACGACCTGCTGCAGGATGCCGGTCAGTCGCCACTGCCGCAGTCGTTCGTCGACTCGCTGCTGTCCGGCTATGACGCCACCAACCAGCTCGACGCGTCGCTGCTCACCACATGGACCGACCTGACAGCGAGCATCCCGTCGTTGGCTCCGGACGCCATCCTCGACGGGTCGCCGCTGATCTCCGGGCAGCCGCTGATCGACCTCGTCGGCTACGGCTTCGACGTGTTCAACTTCTTCGGCGCGTAGGCGTCAGGCACATCCGCAACACTGGCCGGGTATGCACCGCCGCTGGGAAGGGACGACGTATGTGATATCACCGGTCGGTTGAGCAAGAGTGATATCGCAGGCGCTATCACGTTGGAGAAGGCACTAATCCCTTGCCGAGGGACTGCTGAGACTGGTGGGATCACCCCGTGGACGTGCACATCGTTGACCACCCGCTGGCCGCGGCGCGGCTGACCACTCTGCGCGACCAGCGCACCGACCCCGCGGCCTTTCGCTCCGCGTTGGGCGACCTGACGCTGATGCTGGTCTACGAGGCCACCCGCGATGCGCCGCGCGAGAACGTGGTCGTGCGCACACCATTGGCCGAAACGACTGGCACGCGGCTGGCCAAGACGCCTCTGCTGGTCACGATATTGCGGGCCGGTCTGGGCATGGTCGATCAGGCTCATGTTCTGCTGCCCGAGGCGGCGGTGGGCTTCGTCGGGGTCGCCCGCGACGAGGAAACCGCGCTGCCCACCGCGTATTTGGAGTCGCTGCCCGACGATCTGCGTGGTCAGCCGGTGATCGTCCTCGACCCGATGCTGGCCACCGGCGGCTCGATGGTGCACACCGTCGGTCTGCTGCTCCGCCGCGGCGTCGACGACATCACCGTGCTGTGCGTGGTGGCTGCCCCGGAAGGTGTTGCAGCGCTGGAGAAAGCAGCGCCGCGGGCGCGGCTGTTCACCGCGACGATCGATGACGGCCTCAACGATATCGCCTACATCGTGCCGGGCCTCGGTGACGCCGGTGACCGTCAGTTCGGACCGCGCTGAACTACCAGTGACCAACAGCCGACGCGAGTTCGTCACACAGCGCTGCCGCGCGAGGACGGGTCGCGGACCGGACTTCGATGTAGAACTTGACCTTCGGCTCGGTACCTGACGGCCGGACCACGACTCGCGCTGACGTGTCAGCGTCGCCGCCGGTGAAGACGAGCGCATCGGTCCGGTCGATCAGATCTGTTGTGGACACGTCGAATCCGCAAAGCTCTGTGGGTGGCGACATCCGCAATCGGCGCATCAACGCGGCTGCCTCCTCGTGGTCGGCGACCGGTTTCGACACGGCAGCACCGACATGCACCCCGAACCGGCGGGCAAGGTCGTCAAGGGCGTCAAGCACCGAGCGGTGTGAGAGTTTCAGCGTGGCAACCAGATCGCAGGCCAGTACCGCAGCGCTGATGCCGTCCTTGTCTCGGACCGCGGCGGGGTCGACGCAGTGTCCGATGGCTTCCTCATAGGCGTAGATCAGTGTGCTGCCAGGCAGATCGGCGTCGGCGCGAGCCAGCCATTTGAAACCGGTCAGGGTTTCGACGTGGCGCGCACCCCAGTGCGCGGCGATTGCCGAGAGCATCCGGGACGACACCACCGTGCTGGCCACCACGCTGGTTGCACGATCGTCGGGTTCGGTGCGCGACAACACGAAATCGCCTAGTAGCCAACCAGTTTCGTCGCCGGAGAGCATTCGCCAGCCGGTCGGTGTGGGTATCCCGACGGCACACCGATCGGCGTCAGGGTCGAGCGCGATAGCAATCTCGGCGTCCGCTTCAACAGCCAGCTGCAACAGGGCGTCGGTGGCACCCGGCTCTTCGGGGTTAGGAAATCCGACCGTCGGGAAGTCGGGATCGGGATGAAATTGGCTGGCGACGGTGTGCACGTCGTCGAAGCCGGCGCGCCGCAGTGTTTCCAGTGCCACGGCGCCGCCCACTCCGTGCAGGGCTGTCAGCGCCACTCGAACCTGACCCGACGAGCGCCGGACCTGCGCGGCCCGCCCGATGTAGAGCTCGACCAGCCCGGAGTCGGCGGGTGCGACCGGTGCTCTGCCGATCTCGTCGGCGAACGGCGCGCCGGCGATGGCGGTTTCGATCTCATGGTCGGTAGGGGAGACGATCTGGATGCCCCCGTCCATGTACACCTTGTAGCCGTTGTCGGTCGGTGGATTGTGGGAGGCGGTGATCTGGATGCCCGCCGCCGCGCCGGTGCGCCGAACGGCAAAAGCCAGCACCGGTGTGGGTGTCGGCTGAGGAAGCAGGACGACCGAAAAACCCTCAGCGGCAAGCACTTCAGCTGTCGCCGTGGCGAATGCGGCAGAACCGTGGCGCGCATCGCGCCCGACGAACACCGCCGAGCCGGCCAAGCCACGACCGGTGAGCACCTTCGCCACCGCCCAGGTCGCGCGCAACACCACCGCGAGGTTCATCGCGTCCGGGCCGCCCCGTACCGGGCCGCGCAGTCCGGCGGTGCCGAAGGTCAGCGGCCGGGCGAACCGAGCGGCCAGTTCGGCCTGGTCGCAGCCGGCGACCTCGGCGGCCGTCACCGGGTCGGGGTCGTGTGCAATCCATTCCTCCGGCGTCATGGCGCCGCTCCTCCTCATTGGCGCCGCTCATGCGGCGCGGGTCCAGGTCGCCGACGCGCGTCACGCGGCCCTTAGAGTCGCGCGACCACGTCGGCCAGCAGCGAGCCCATCCGGTTCGCCGATGCGGCGCCGGTGGCGAGCACCTCGAGATGGCTGAGCGGCTCGCCCGTGATCCCCGCAGCCATGTTGGTGACCAGCGAGATGCCCAGCACCTCTGCATCTGCTGCCCGTGCCGCGATCGTTTCGTGCACGGTGGACATGCCGACCAGGTCGGCGCCCAGTGTCCGCAACATCCGGATTTCTGCGGGCGTCTCAAAATGCGGGCCGGGCAGCCCGGCGTACACGCCTTCGGCCAGGTCCGGGTCGGCCTCGCGAGCCAGTGTCCGCAGCCGCGGGGCATAGGCGTCGACCATGTCGACGAACTGGGCCCCGACCAGGGGGGACCGTGCGGTCAGGTTCAGGTGGTCGGTGATCAACACCGGCTCACCGACGCCGAAGTCGTCGCGGACCGCGCCCGCGGCGTTGGTGAGCACGACAACGCGTGCCCCGGCCGCGCAGGCCGTCCGCACCGGATGCACGACATGGGCCAGGTCGTGACCTTCGTAGGCGTGCACACGACCGGCCAGTACCAGCACGTGGCGCCCACCGATGTTTACCGACAGCACCTGACCGGTGTGGCCGGCCGCCGAAGGTGCGGTGAAACCAGGCAACTCGGCCATCGGAATGACCGCGGTTGCCTGGCCCAGAGCGGACACGGCCGGTGCCCAACCCGACCCCAGCACGATTGCGACGTCGTGTTCAGCGATCCCGGTGGCGTCGGCGATGAACTGCGCCGCCTTCCGCGCGAGAGCATCGGGGCCGGGTCGACCGTCATCCACAGGCGGCACAGTCGGCGAGCCTAGTCGGTGAGATACTGCGACGATGGCCCCAACCCCGGTGCTGGATCACGTCGAGGACACGGTGCGGCGTCGCAGCACCGACCTCCTCGAGCTGTCGCACGCGATCCACGCCGAACCGGAGTTGGCATTTGCCGAATACCGCAGCTGCGCCAAGACGCAGGCACTGGTGGCCGAGCGGGGTTTCGAGATCACGGCGGCAGCTGGCGGTTTGGACACCGCGTTCCGCGCCGACTTCGGCAGCGGTCCGTTGACTGTCGGTGTGTGCGCCGAATACGACGCGCTGCCCGAGATCGGTCATGCCTGCGGCCACAACATCATTGCCGCGTCGGCAGTCGGCGCCGCGCTGGCGCTGGCCGACGTCGCCGACCAGTTGGGTCTGACGGTTGCGCTGCTGGGTACGCCCGCAGAAGAGTTCGGCGGCGGAAAAGTCTTGCTGCTCAACGCCGGAGTCTTCGACGACCTGGCGGTCGCCGTAATGGTGCATCCCGGCCCGGTGGATATCGCGGCTGCCCGGTCGCTGACGCTGTCCGCGGTTCGGGTGAATTACCGCGGTAAGGAATCACATGCATCGGCGGCGCCGTATCTGGGCGTCAACGCCGCCGACGCAGCGACCGTCGCGCAGGTGGCAATCGGGCTGCTGCGTCAGCAGCTGGCGCCCGGGCAGCAGGTGCACGGCATCGTCTCCGACGGCGGGCAGGTCGCCAACGTCATCCCCGCGCACACCGAGCTGCAGTACACCATGCGCGCCACCGAGGCGTCGTCGCTGGCTGATCTGGAAGCCAAAGTGCGCGACTGCTTCCTGGCCGGCGCGGTGGCCAGCGGCTGCGACTACAGCGTCGAGCAGACGGAGCCGATGTACGACGCCCTCAAACCCGATCCCTGGCTGGCCGAGACCGTCCGTGCCGAGATGACGAGGCTCGGTCGTTCACCCGTCGGCAGGGAACTCGAGGCGGCACACCCGTTGGGCAGTACCGACATGGGCAACGTCACTCAGCTTCTGCCCGGCATCCATCCGATGGTCGGCGTGCAAGCCGGTGGTGCGTCGTTGCACCAGCCCGACTTCGCCGCGGCAGCGATCGGTGCGAGTGCCGACAAGGCCGTCATCGACGGCGCAATCATGTTGGCGCGCACAGTCGTTCGTCTCGCGGAGTCGGCCGACGAACGCGACCGGGTGTTGGCCGCACGCGACCAACGGGCCGCCTCGTGAGCCGCGTCGGCGACGATGCAGAGCGCTGCGATGCGGAGGAGCGGCGCCGATGAGCCTTGCCGACAGCGCCGAATCGTGGCTGGCAGCGCACTACGACGACCTGGTCGGCTGGCGGCGGCACATCCACCGTTACCCGGAACTCGGCCGCCAGGAGTACGCCACCACACAGTTCGTCGCCGAGCGGTTGGTCGACGCCGGGCTCAAGCCCAAGGTGTTGCCCGGCGGGACGGGACTGATCTGTGATTTCGGCCCTGACCAAGAGCCTCGAATTGCGTTGCGGGCCGACATCGACGCGTTGCCGATGGCCGAGCGGACCGGCGCCCCGTACGCCTCGACGATGCCCAACGCGGCGCACGCCTGCGGCCACGACGCGCACACCGCGATCCTGCTGGGTACCGCCCTTGCCCTAGCGGGGGCGCCGGAGCTGCCCGTCGGGCTCCGGCTGATCTTCCAGCCGGCGGAAGAGCTGATGCCCGGTGGTGCGATCGACACCATCGCCGCGGGCGCGATGACCGGGGTGAGCCGCATCTTCGCGCTGCACTGTGATCCCCGGCTGGCGGTCGGCAAGATCGCGGTGAAACCGGGACCGATCACGTCGGCGGCCGACATGATCGAGATCGCCCTGTCGTCGCCGGGCGGGCACACCTCGCGCCCGCACTTGACCGCCGACCTGGTCTACGGGCTGGGCACCCTGATCACCGGCCTGCCCGGTGTGCTCTCGCGCCGCATCGACCCACGCAACAGCACAGTGATGGTGTGGGGTGCGGTCAGTGCGGGGGAGGCCGCCAACGCCATTCCGCAGAGCGGTGTGCTGGCGGGCACGATCCGCACCGCCAGCCGCGAAACCTGGCTGGACCTCGAGGACATTGTGCGCGAGACCGTGGCTGGGCTGCTGGCGCCGCTGGGCATCGAGCACACCCTGCAGTACAACCGCGGGGTTCCTCCGGTGGTCAACGAAGAAGTCTCGACGCGCATCATGACCCACGCCATCGAGGCGGTGGGCCCTGATGCGCTGGCCGACACCCGGCAGTCCGGTGGCGGTGAGGATTTCTCCTGGTATCTGGAGGAGGTGCCCGGCGCGATGGCCCGGCTCGGGGTGTGGTCGGGCCGTGGTCCGCAGCTGGATCTACATCAGCCGACATTCGACCTCGACGAGCGTGCGCTGGCGATCGGGGTGCGGCTGATGGTCAATATCGTCGAGCAGACCGCCGTCATCGGTTGAGTCTCCGCACCGGCGGGACCTACTCGCCGTGGCCCGGACCGATGTTACGTGCCGGTCGGGTACGGATTTGGTGCACGTATTCGCCTGGTGCGCCTGCGATTTCGGCGGCGTCGCCCATGACGCCGAGGTAGCGCGCCGACGGCAGACCGCCTTCCCAGGCGTCCACCACGTACAGCCACGCCAGCACCGGATCGGTCGTCGTGTCCGACGACACACGTTCGACGCGGCACCTGATCTTCTTGTGGATCCCGAGCTCGGACCCCTCCCAGCGATCGAGGTTGTTCTCGTCGGCAGGTGTCACGTCGTAGAGGACGACAAACACCTTCGAGCCCGGGTCTTCGACGACGGTGGCCAGTGCGCCTTCCCAGCCGATGTCCTCACCACCGAAGGTCAGCCGCCAGCCGTGCAGCCATCCGGTTCCGGCCATCGGGGAGTGCGGTGCGCGCTGCAACATCTGCTCGGGATGCATGTTCGAGCCGTAGGCGGCGTAGATCGGCACGGACAAAGCTTAAACGGCCGCTGCGAGCCCGGCGTCCATCCGACACGTTAGCTCGTACCGATTGCCCGGCTCGCCCCCTCGCCGCTTCGCGGCTGGGAGGTACCCCCTTATCTGCCGCTGCGCGGCAGCATCGTCGCCGGGCTCAGGTCTGATTGCCCGACTCCTTATCTGCCGCTGCGCGGCAGCATCGTCGCCGGGCTCAGGTCTGATTGCCCGACTCCTTATCTGCCGCTGCGCGGCAGCATCGTCGCCGGGCTAGGTTAGGGGCTGTGCCGACCCGCATCGTGATCATCGGGGGAGGGCCTGCCGGTTATGAGGCGGCGCTCGTCGCAGCAGCGCGTGACGCCCACGTCACCGTCATCGACTCGGACGGCATCGGAGGCGCCGCGGTGCTCTTCGACTGCGTGCCGTCGAAGACCTTCATCGCGTCCACCGGCGTGCGCACCGAATTACGTCGCGCGCCGCACCTGGGCTTCGACATCGACCTCGACGACGCCAAGATCTCGTTGCCGGAGATCCACCAGCGGGTCAAGACCCTGGCCGCCGCCCAGTCGGCCGACATCAACACGCAACTGCTCAACGCGGGCGTCGACGTGGTCGCCGGCAAGGGCGAGCTGATCGACACGACCCCCGGTCTGGCGGTGCACAGCGTCAAGGCGACCGCACCGGACGGCAGCACCGGCACTTACGACGCCGACGTGGTGCTGATCGCCACCGGCGCCAGTCCCCGCGAGCTGCCGACCGCGCGGCCCGACGGCGAGCGCATTCTCACCTGGCGCCAGCTCTATGACCTACAGTCACTGCCCGAGCACCTGATCGTGGTGGGCTCGGGTGTTACCGGCGCCGAATTCGTGCACGCATACACCGAATTGGGCGTCGACGTCACGGTAGTCGCCAGCCGCGACCAGATACTGCCCTACGAGGACGCCGACGCCGCCCAGGTGCTTGAGCGGATCTTCGCCGAACGCGGCGTCGAGCTGGTCAAAAACGCTCGGGCCGACTCGGTGACCCGCACCGATTCCGGGGTGCGGGTGTTGCTGGCCGACGGCCGCATCGTCGAAGGCAGCCACGCGCTGATGACGATCGGATCGGTGCCGAACACCGGCGGCTTGGGCCTGAAGAACGTCGGGATCGAGCTGGGACGTGGCGGGTATCTGACCGTCGACCGGGTATCCCGGACGTCGGTGTCCAACATCTACGCGGCGGGCGACTGCACCGGGCTGCTGCCCCTGGCCTCGGTTGCCGCGATGCAAGGCCGGATCGCCATGTGGCACGCACTCGGCGAGGCTGTCACCCCCATCCGGCTGCGCACCGTCGCCGCCGCCGTGTTCACCCGGCCCGAGCTCGCCGCCGTCGGCGTTCCGCAATCCGCCATCGACGACGGATCGGTGCAGGCTCGCACCATCATGTTGCCGCTGCGGACCAACGCGCGAGCCAAGATGTCGGAGCTGCGGCACGGCTTCGTCAAGCTCTTCTGCCGTCCGGCCACCGGTGTGGTGATCGGCGGCGTGGTGGTCGCGCCGATCGCCTCGGAGTTGATCCTGCCGATAGCGATGGCTGTGCAGACCCGGTTGACCGTGAACCATTTGGCGCAAACCTTGAGCGTCTACCCGTCGCTGTCCGGTTCGATCACCGAGGCGGCCCGGCGGCTGATGGCGCACGACGACCTGGACTGACCCGGGTAGCCTTGAAACCATTGACCTACTGACGAGTAACCGACAGGAGACTGTGCCGTGAGCGACCCGATTCGCGTCCCGGCGAGCGTGACCCGACCGGGTTCGTTTCTGGGACCTGAGCAACGCGCCTCGGCGTGGGAGCGCCTGGGCAGCGAGCAGTTCGACGTCGTGGTCATCGGTGGCGGCGTGGTGGGTTCGGGAGCCGCGCTGGATGCCGCTACCCGTGGGCTGAAAGTGGCGTTGGTGGAAGCACGTGACTTCGCCGCCGGCACATCGAGCCGGTCCTCGAAGATGTTTCATGGCGGGTTGCGCTACCTGGAACAACTGGAATTCGGACTGGTCCGCGAGGCGCTCTTCGAGCGCGAGTTGTCGTTGACGACGTTGGCGCCCCATCTCGTCAAGCCGCTGCCGTTTCTGTACCCGCTGACCAAGCGGTGGTGGGAGCGGCCCTACGTCGCCGCAGGCCTCTTGCTGTACGACGAGCTTGGTGGTGCGAAATCTGTTCCGGGGCAAAAGCATTTGACTCGTGCCGGTGCGTTGCGGCTGTCCCCGGGTTTGAAGCGGAGCGCGCTGATCGGCGGCATCCGCTATTACGACACCGTCGTCGACGACGCGCGGCACACCATGACCGTGGTGCGTACCGCCGCGCATTACGGCGCAGTGGTGCGGTCGTCCACCCAGGTGATTTCGTTGCTGCGCGAAGGTGATCGCGTGATCGGCGTGCGGGTCCGCGACTCAGAGGACGGCGCCATCACAGACGTGCGGGGCCACGTCGTCGTCAACGCGACCGGGGTGTGGACTGACGAGATCCAGGCATTGTCGAAGCAGCGCGGCCGGTTTCGGGTTCGCGCCTCCAAAGGGGTGCACATCGTCGTGCCGCGGGACCGGATCGTCAGCGACGTCGCGATCATCCTGCGGACCGAGAAGTCGGTGATGTTCGTCATCCCGTGGGGCAACCACTGGATCATCGGGACCACCGACACCGACTGGGCGTTGGACCTGGCGCATCCGGCGGCCACCAAGGCCGACATCGACTACATCCTCGGCACCGTCAACACCGTGCTCGCCACGCCGTTGAGCCACGCCGATATCGACGGGGTGTACGCGGGTCTGCGGCCGCTTCTTGCGGGGGAGAGCGAAGACACGTCCACGTTGTCGCGCGAGCACGCCGTCGCCGTGCCCGCACCTGGCCTGGTCGCCATCGCCGGTGGCAAGTACACCACCTACCGGGTGATGGCCGCTGATGCGATCGACGCTGCGGCGCAATACATTCCGGCTCGAGTAGCACAATCGATCACCGAGAAGGTGCCGCTGCTCGGCGCCGACGGCTACTTTGCGCTGATCAACCAGACCGAGCACGTCGGTGCGCTGGAAGGGCTCCATTCCTACCGGGTGCGCCATCTGCTGGACCGCTACGGGTCGCTGATCAATGAGGTCCTGGCGCTGGCAGCCGATGATCGCGACTTGCTCAACCCGATCACCGCCGCGCCGGGCTACCTGAAGGTCGAGGTGGCCTATGCCGCGGTCGCCGAGGGTGCGCTGCATCTGGAAGACATCCTGGCCCGGCGGACACGAATCGCGATCGAGTATCCCCATCGGGGCGTTGACTGCGCCCGCCAGGTGGCCGAGGTGGTCGCACCCATCCTGGGCTGGACTGCTGCCGACGTAGACCGTGAGGTCAAGACCTACACGGCGCGGGTGGAGGCCGAGGTGCTCTCGCAGGCCCAGCCCGACGACGCCTCGGCGGACGCGTTGCGGGCCAGCGCCCCCGAGGCTCGCGCGGAAATACTCGAGCCGGTGCCCCTGACGTGAAGCCGGCGCCGTCCCCCGCAAGCGGGAGGTACCCCCAGCCGCCGCGCGACGGATTGGGGCCGGCACGGCTGCGGGTGCGCGGCGGACCACTGGGCGACGAGTTGGCCGGCCGGTTCGGGCCCGAGGTTGCCGCCAAGGCCGTCGCCGGCGAGGTTGTCGATCAGAACGGCGTTGTGCTTGAACCCACGACGGTGCTGCCGGCCGGAGCGGTCGTCTACCTCCACCGCGAACTGCCCGATGAGGTGGCGGTGCCGTTCGACATCCCGGTGCTGTATCAGGACGAGGACATCGTGGTTGCGGACAAGCCGCACTTCATGTCCACCATGCCGCGCGGGCGTCACGTCGTGCAGACGGCGCTGATACGGCTGCGCCGACAACTCGGGCTGCCCGAGCTGACCCCGGCCCACCGGTTGGATCGGTTGACTGCCGGGGTGCTGCTGTTCACGATTCGCCGCGAGCGTCGTGGCGCGTACCAGACGTTGTTCGCCCGCGGCGCGGTACGCAAGACCTATCTGGCCAGGGCGGCGGTCGACCCGGACCTGGCGCTACCGCGGACGGTGCGCAGTCGGATCGTCAAGCACCGCGGGAGCTTTCAAGCCGTCGAGGAACCCGGGGAGCCCAACGCCGAAACCCTGGTGGAGCTGTCCCAGGACGGCCTCTACCGGCTGACGCCGCGGACCGGCCGCACACACCAGCTTCGCGTTCACATGGCTTCGTTGGGCATCCCGATTGACGGAGACCCGCTGTATCCCGACATCGTCGACGTGGCGGCCGACGACTTCTCCACGCCTTTGCAGTTGCTGGCGCAGTGCATTGAGTTCGACGATCCCGTCAGCGGGGTTCCGCGCCGGTTCGTCAGTCCGCGCCCGCTGGATCGTCGGCCCTAGCAGCGCTCAGCGCCACGAAGCATGCGCGGGAATTCAGGGGCCACCCATGCCTGCGGGTCAGCCCTCGCCATGCAGTCGTGATCGAGGGCGACAGTCGTGACGGGAGCCGGCGCCTTCGCCGGTGTCACGCCCGCAACGACGGCTCGAAGCGTTTCCCAGGCTCGTGCCTTCAGTAAGCCGGCGTCGATGAAGCGGATAGTCGTCAGATTGCCGAGATTGACGTGGTTCAGCGTCGTCAGCACGTTTACATCCTTAAGTGGCCCGGTGCGACCGCCCGGGGTGTCTCGCAGTGATCAGTGCGAAGACTTTGCCATTTCGGTGATCGGCGTCACAGGCCGGTCTTCGATGACCAACCGCCGATCGGCGTGCGCTATTCCAACCTACGTTCCGGGCGGCTGTTCGGCCGGGCAGGCAACACCGCGTCGCGTGTGGTCTTTGCCATATCGTGCGCCTGGCCGGGCTCGTCAACGGGCTCGACCTGGGCAAAGCTTCATCCACCGTCCTGACCAAGAAGTAATCGACTTGTGATCAAGAGGATTCCGCGTCAGCCCTCGACCCGACGCTTTCTGTCGAGAACGTGAACAAAGCAGAAACTGCGACTGAAATCGAGGGCTTCACGATGTCCGGCGATCGGCGCTCACAATTTTCGAAGCGCGAATCTTGTTAGCATGCCTCATGCCTGCGCAACAGCAGAACTATGGCGTGGGCTGTGGCTACCCCTGCGGCGATCATCTCATCTAAAGGAATTGGCTTGAAAATCAACCGATTTGGCGCCGCGCTAAGTCTGCTGGCTGCTGCCGCATTGATTTTGTCGGCATGTAGCGGTCACAACAATGCCGGTGGAGGTAAAACGACGGCAGCCCCGTTCCCGGTGAAGGTGGACTGTGGCGGAAAGTCGGCGCTGAAAGCCAGTGGTTCCACTGCCCAGAAAAACGCAATGACCCATTTTGTGAAGGCTTTTGAACAAGCCTGCCCGGGGCAGTCCTTGACCTACACCGCCAACGACTCCGGCGCCGGGATCAGCGAGTTTGTCAATAACCAAACAGACTTCGGTGGGTCCGACTCAACGTTGACCGCAGACGAATACGCCAAAGGGCAGCAGCGATGCGGCTCGCCCGTGCGGAGTCTGCCGATGGTGGTCGGTCCCATCGCCATCGCCTTCAACGTCAATGGCGTGACGTCGCTGAACCTCAACGGCCCGGCTGCTGCCCAGATCTTCAACGGCCAAATCACGATGTGGAACGACGGCGCGATCCAGCTGCTGAACCTGGGTGTTCACTTGCCGGCTGAGCCGATTCGTGTCGTGTTTCGCAGTGACGAATCCGGGACGACCGATAATTTCCAGAAGTATCTCGACACCACGTCAGCAGGCACGTGGGGTTTCAGTGCCGGACGAAAGTTCAACGGCGGTGTCGGACAGGGTGCTGTCGGCAATGACGGCGCCGCCGCGACGGTAAAAGACACCGAAGGGTCGATCACCTATCTCGAGTGGTCCTTCGCTCAGGCCCAGCACCTGAGTATCGCCAAGATCATCACATCGGCTGGTCCGGACCCGGTGGAGCTCAGCCCGGAGTCGGTGGGCAAAACGATCTCTTCTGCCTGGTTCATCAAGAAAGGCGACGACCTCGCCCTCGACACGATCTCGTTCTACCGGCCCAACGAGCCCGGCTCGTACCCGATCGTGCTGGCAACGTATGAGATCGTGTGCTCGAGATATCCCGATCCCCAGGTCGGCAAGGCCGTGAGAGCTTTCCTGCAAAGCGCCATCGGCCCAGGCCAGAACGACCTGGCCGGCAGCGGATACCTTTCCATTCCCTCCGAGTTCAAGCCGCGGTTGTTGGCCGCGGTCAATTCCATCTCGTGATGTGAGGTCCGTGACATGAGATTTACGTTGCCCAGCGGCGTTCTGGATTGCGCGGCCGGATTGCGGCTCCGAAGTGCAATGTTTCAAGGCTTTTTTCACCGTAGTCAACCCAGTGTTCCAAGAGTTTTCCCGCGGTAGTCAAGGTTTGGTGCCATGGAGTTCACAACATTGCCGCCCGAGATCACCTCTGCGCTGATCCACTCGGGACCCGGTGCGGAGTCACTGATCGCGGCTTCCGCGGCGTGGCAGCAGCTCGGCACCACTCTGGAAGACTCCGCTGAAAGCTATGCCAACACACTGTCGTCACTTGCCGGGACCTGGCATGGTCCGTCATCGGCGACGATGGTCCAGTCCGTTGAGCCCTACGTGACCTGGCTTCGCACCACCGCGCAGCAGACTCAGCAGGTAGCCTCGTCGGCACAGGCCGCCGCGGCGGCTTACAACTCCGTCCGGGCTTCGGTGGTTCCTACAGCTGAAGTCACCGCCAACAGGATGCAGCTACTGCAACTGTTGGCCACCAATGGATTTGGGAGGAACCTTCCGGCCATTGCCGAAAACGAAGCTGAATACCAGAGCATGTGGGCGAACAACTCGGCGGCGATGAGTCGCTATCAGGCGGCCTCGGCGCAGGCCAGCACGCTGCCGCAGTTGACGTCGCCGACCACGGCTACCAACCCGACAAAGCTGGCCACGCAAGCCAGTGCGGCGCCCGCCGCCGCCACAAGCGCATCCGTGACGCCTGCTCAAGCGACCGCTGCGGTCAACCTCGGCTTCGCGGATCCGACAACCGGCTATTTCGGTTTGGCGAACGTCTATGCCAACCAGTTCGTCTCGTCCGGATTTCCCATCAACCTGCTCAGCTATCTCGCGCAGAGCCAGTCGGCCCAGGCCCTGCAGGGCGTGAACAGCCAGATTAGCCAAGGTGTCTCGGAGGGTGAGGGGGCCCTGGGAGGAGCCGCCGGCGGTTTGGGTGCGTCTGGCCGGGGAGGCGCGTTAGGTGCGGGTGGTTTCGGAGCGTTGGGTCCGGGAGGTTTCGGTGGACTCTCACAAGTGCCCACGGCGGCGGCGACAGGGGTTGGAGTGCCGATAGGCAAGCTGACCGCCCCGCCTGGTGTTTCGGGACTGCTGCCGACCTCTCAAGCACCCGTGCAGCTTGCGTCGGCGGCATCGCCGCTCGAGGCGGGCGGCACGGGGTTGCCCATGCTGCCGCCGCTGATGCCCCCGCCGATTTCGGCAGGAAGTGGGTGGCGCAAACGGAAGGCCCAGAAGTACGAGGACATGGAAATAGGAGCCGAACTCAAAGGCAAGATCGTCAGCCCGCCCCCATCAGCGGGCTGACCGACCGCGCGATGACTCAGAAGCCGCCAGGGCCCGGTGTGCCGCCGTGCAGCGAACTGAGACCGCTCTGGATTCCCTGATTCACCTGGTCCCTGACCGCATGCCCGCCATCGGGGACATCGCCTGGCTGCGTGCAGCTACAGCCGAGCGTCCCGAACGGGCTGGGGTCAGCGATGGCCGGCGTGGCCACCCCGACAGCAGAACCGAGTGCGATCGCGGCACCGATGAGTACTTTCGTGAGCAACAGTGGCCCTTCGTGAGAGTCGATGCCCAATTGTACGGCGGTTCTACTGGGTATGCCTCGGGCAGAACGCGGCAATGCTGACTCCGACGAAAAACCCGGCGTGGTAACCGTCCAGGTTGCTCTGTGTCATCACGTCGTTGGCGACGTCCTCTGCCTGCCTACCTTGATCAAGTTCATCGCAGACCTTATGACCGGCGACGATCGCGGCCTGACTGGACGCGAAGTTGATGCCCTTGGCTGAAATCGCTTGCAAGAAATTGGTGTCGACGGCATCGGCATGCGCGGTCGGGGATGCGACCACCACCAGCCCAAGCAGCGCGACCAGGACAAAGATCGGCGAGCGCACTTGTGTGGTCGACATTGTGATGAACCCTTTCCGCTCAGCAGAATTGCGAGTTTTGCTGATGGCAAGCCGAGCCGCTGACATGGCGATCATCGCATGCCGCGACTGGCCAACGGCACGGCGCTGCACCCCCGGGTCAAATCGTTAACCTGACGGCCATGAACTAGGTCATCAGTGTTGGCAGGCCGGGCACCAGTACGCCACCCGATCGCCGCTGTCGTCGTATTTGATGGGCGTGCCGCAGCGACGGCAACTCTGCCTCGCTCGCCCGTACACCCACAGTTGGCGGCCTGCCCGCGTGTCGCCGGTGGTGCAGCGATTCTGCCGGAAGCGGTTGACCCACAACATGTCGCGGGCGCGGGCCACCAGCCGGTACGGGTCGCTGATCGCGCTCACCGGCGCGGTGGGCAGGTGCCCGCTGACGAAACACAGTTCGTTGCAGTAGACGTTGCCGATTCCCGCCAATACTCGTTGGTCCAGCAGTGTTTCGGCGATCGGGCGATCCGGATGCGCCGTCAGATTGTCGGCGGCAACCTGTGCATCCCAGTCATCGCCCAGCAGATCGGGCCCCAGGTGGTCGACGGCGTCACCGTCGCGGTCGCGTTCGAGGATCTCCAACACACCCAGGTCGATGCCGACTGCGCGGATGTCGCTGGCTTCCAAGATGATCCGGACCCGATAGTCGGAACGCCCGGTCCGCGACGTCACCCGCCAGCTGCCGTCCATCTTCAGATGTGAGTGGATACTGGCCGGTCCCACGCGAATCAGCAAATGCTTGCCCCGGCTGCACACCTCGTCGACCACGTGACCGCTGAGGTCGACCGTTGCGAAGCGTGGCACCCGGACGTCGCAGCGCGTCAGCACGCGACCGACCAACGCCTTGCGCAGTGTGTCGGCGGTGCGGAAAACGGTGTCACCCTCGGGCATGGGCTACCGCAGTCGCAGGCCGCGTGGAGTCCGGGCGAACCCGGCATCGGACAACGCTGTCACCACCGACGCGCAGACCTGCGGCGCCAACACCGCTGCGCTGTTGATGCGCTCGATGAGGATCGCGTTGACCCGTCCGGTCGTGACCAGATCGGCGAGTGCGACGGCCGCGGCGTGGTTGGCTTCCGAGTCGTCGTCGGTGAAGCTCAGCAACGACCTTCCGCCGCGCTCGAGGAACCACGCCAGTTCGCCGTCGACGAGGACCACGAGCGCGCCGGCTTTGCGGCCGGGCCGGGCTCCGCCGTCGCCGTCTGTGGTGCGGGACGGCCAGGGCAGCGCCGCGCCGTAGGGGTTCGCCGGATCGGCGGCGGCCAGTACCACCGCCCGGTATTCCGGGCGTTCGGGATCGACACCGTCGAGGTAGCTGCGCAACCGGTCGACGGTGGAGGCCACCGCGAACTGAGCGCCGCCCAGCGACTCGACGAAGTAGCCGCGCTGGCAGCGACCAGCGTCCTCGAAGGCGGTCAGCACCTTGTACAGCGTGGCGAAGCCGCCCGGCACGCCCTCGGCGGTCACCGCGCCGCGAGTCAGCACGCCGTAGCGGTTCAGCAGCAGCTCAGCTTGGTGATGGGCCCGCAGGGTGGAGTCTGGTTCGGCCGTCGGCAACGCCGACCAGCGGCCGGCCACCGTCGGATCGGTGGCCCGCGACTGCGGGTGTGCGACGCTGTAGCGGCTGAGGCGGGGCGGCCGCTTGCCGCGCCCCGGTCGATGCGCCGGCGCGGAACGTTTGCGCGCGCCCGGGCCGCCCGACAGCATCGCGCGCACCGGCGCGAACGTGTCGCCGGTGACCCAGCCGGCCCAGATCAGCTCCCACAGTGCCGCTTTGAGCTCGGCCTCGCCGATACCGTCACGTGCCAGCTGCCGGAAGAAGAAGGCCCCGCCACCGGTCAGCATGTCCAGAATCGCGCGGTGGGCCGCGGTGAACTCGATTTCCGACCCGGCGGCTAACGTCAGCGGCGCGGAGTCGGCCGGGTGAAAAGCAACCCAGCCGTCGCTGCCGGAGATCGTCCCGGCTCCTGACCAGATCACCTCCCCGGAGGCCAGCAGCTCATCCAGCATCGCGGGGGCATAGTCGCGCACGCGCGGCGCCAGCACCAGCGACTCGATCGCCGAGGCGGGCAACGGGACGCCGGCGAGCTGATCGACGACGGCCGCCAGCCCGTCCACGCCGGAGTTGGCCGCCGAGCCGGTGCGCACGCCATGCCATGCTGGCAGGAAACGCGCATAGGCGGCCGTGCTGACCGGCTCCACCTGCGCCCGCAGCGCCGCCAGCGATCTGCGTCGCAGAATCCGCAGCACGTCGGTGTCACACCACTGGTCACCGACCGCGTCGGTGGAGAACTCACCGCGGACCAGCCGCCCGTCGGCGGCCAGCCGGCCCAACACATCGGCCGCCACCCGCAGCCCGAGTCCGAACCGGGTCGCGACGTCGGCGGTGGTGAACGGCGCGTGAGTACGTGCGTATCGGCCGAGCAGCTCGCCCAACGGGTCGGCGACCGCCTCGGTGAAGCTGGCCGGCACGCCGACCGGTACCGCCACCCCCACGCCGTCGCGCAGTCGGCCGAGGTCTTCGATCGCGACCCACCAGCTTGCACCCGCGAAGGAGACCGGCAGCGCACGTTTGGCGGCGTACAGCCCCTCCAACCAGCCGCCGACGTCGGCACCGCCGGCGCGGGCGGCGACCTCATCGGCGGTCAGCGGGCCCAGGAGCCGCAGCAGATCGGCGACCGCTTCGGCGTCCCGGGCCGCCCGGTCAGCCGACAGATGTTGTAACTGCCGGCCGGTGGCGGCGATCACGTCGGGGTCGAGCAGCTCGCGGAGCTCAATCCGGCCGAGCAACTCGGCCAGCAGCCTGGAGTCCAGCGACAGCGCGGCGGCGCGGCGCTCGGCCAGCGGGCTGTCGCCCTCGTACATGAACGCCCCGACGTAGCCGAACAGCAGCGAGGCGGCGAACGGTGACGGTGTCGCGGTTTCGGTCTCCAGGACGCGGATCTTCCGGGCAGCGATATCGGTCATCAGCCCGGCCAGTGTCGGGACGTCGTAGACGTCCTGCAGACACTCGCGGACCGCCTCCAGCACGATCGGGAAATCCGGGTATTTGCGGGCCACGTCGAGCAGCTGGGCGGCGCGCTGACGCTGATGCCACAGCGGTGAGCGGCGGCCGGGGTTTCGTCGCGGCAACAGCAGTGCCCGCGCCGCGCATTCCCGGAACCGGGAGGCGAACAACGCCGAGCCGCCGACCTCGGCGGTGACGATCGGATCGATCTCGTCGGCGTCGAAGACGAATAATTCAGCACCCGGTGGGGCGTCGCCGGCGTCGGCGCCCGAATCGGCTGCGGACTGCGAAATGGTGTCGGGCAGCCGCACCACGATGCCGTCGTCGGAGGCGGTCGGCTTCTCATCGATGCCGTAGCGCTCCCGCAGCCGTCGGCTCACCGCCAGCGCCAGCGGACCGTGCACCCGCATGCCGTACGGGGAGTGCAAGATCACCCGCCAGTCGCCCAGCTCGTCGCGGAACCGTTCGACCAGCAACGTGGTGTCGGTGGGTACCACCGTGGTGGCGGTGCGCTGGTCGTCCAGCAGCCGCCACAGGTTCTCAGTGGCAAAGTCGTTGAATCCCAGTGCGGCGCAACGCCTGTCGAACGCCGCGCGATCCAGTCCGGCCAGCTCGCCGGTGAATTCGCCCACCGCGCGGCCGAGTTCGGCCGGGCGCCCGGAATCGTCGCCGCGCCAGAACGGAAGTCGGGCCGGTTCGCCCGGCGCCGGGATCACCAGCACGCGGTCATGGGTGATCTCAGTGATGCGCCAGCTGGTGGCCCCCAGTGCGATGACGTCACCCGGACGGGACTCGTAGACCATCTCTTCATCGAGTTCGCCTACTCGAGAAGGGGTTTCGGAATCGGTGGCCAAGTAGACGGTGAACAGGCCGCGGTCCGGGATGGCGCCGCCCGACGTCACGGCGAGTCGCTGCGCGCCCGGTCGCCCCGTCACCGTGCCGTTGTCGCGGTCGTAAACCAGACGCGGCCTCAGCTCGGCGAACTCGGTTGACGGGTACTTGCCGGACAGCAGATCCAGGGTGGCCTCGAATGCGCTGCGCGGCAGCGTCGCAAACGGCGCACTGCGTCGTACCGTGTCGAACCAGCGGTCGACGTCCAGCGGCTCCAACGCGGCCGCGGCCACGGTGTGCTGGGCCAGGATGTCGAGCGGATTGGTGGGCACCCGCATCGTTTCGATCTGGCCGGCGAGCATGCGCTGCACAGACACCGCGCAGCCGATCAAATCGGTGCGGTGCTTCGGGAAAAGCACGCCGTGTGAGATCTCGCCGACTTGGTGTCCGGCGCGCCCGATGCGTTGCAGGCCGCTGGCCACCGACGGCGGTGCCTCGACCTGAATCACCAAGTCGACCGCGCCCATGTCGATACCCAACTCCAGGCTCGAGGTCGCCACCACCGCTTTCAACCGTCCGGATTTCAGATCTTCTTCCACGATGGCGCGTTGTTCCTTGCTGACCGAGCCGTGATGGGCGCGAGCTAACGGAGCCGTCGAGTGGCGACCCCTCCCCCGCAAGCGGGAGGTACCCCCAGCGCCCGGCTCCGCCGCGCTTGCGATCGCCACAGTTGGGGCGCCGTAGGTTTGGCCACTGCCCAGCAGATGAGCCGGGGCGCCGCCGGCAACCTTCGGGTTGGCCGCGGCCGTCGATTCCTCCCCGGAGCGTTCGGCGTGGATCTCGTTGAGCCGAGCGGTCAGCCGCTCAGCCAGCCGTCGTGAGTTGGCGAACACGATCGTCGAGTTGTGGGTTTCCACCAGGTCGACCAGACGGGCCTCGACGTCGGGCCAGATGCTGTTGTTGGCCAGGTTGGCCATGTCGGGTACCGGGACCTGCACGGTCAGCTCGAACGTTTTGGCCGCCGGCGGGGCCACGATGGTCGTCGGCGACGCCCCCGACAGGAAGCGGGCAACCTCTTCGGGTGGACGCACGGTCGCCGACAACCCGATTCGCTGTGCGGGGGCCGGCAGCATGTCGTCGAGCCGCTCCAGCGACAGCGCCAGGTGAGCACCCCGTTTGGCGCCGGCGATGGCATGCACCTCGTCGACGATCACGGTTTTGACCCCGGCCAGGGTCTGCCGGGCCGCCGACGTCAGCATCAAAAACAGCGACTCCGGCGTGGTGATCAGCACGTCGGGTGGTGTGCTGACGAGCTGCCGGCGGCGTGCCGGCGTCGTGTCGCCGGATCGGAGCCCGACGGTGATGTCCGGGGCGGGTAGACCCCGCTGTGCCGCGACCCGGGCCATCCCCGCCAGCGGCGTGCGCAGGTTGCGCTCGACATCGACGGCCAGCGCCTTCAGCGGCGAGACGTAGAGCACCTGGGTGCCGGTGGTTCGCCCTTCCCGGGGTGTACCGGCCTCGGCTGAATTGCCCACCTTCTCCGCGGACCGTTCCGGTCCGAATCGTCGGCGGGCCAGGCTGTCGATGGCCCACAGGAACGCCGCCAGCGTCTTGCCCGAGCCCGTCGGCGCGACGACCAGCGTATTGTCGCCATCGGCGATCGCCGCCCAGGCGTCGGCCTGCGCGGGCGTGGGCGCAGCGAAAGTGCCGGCGAACCAGTCGCGAGTGACGACGCTGAACCGCGCAAACGGATCGTCGGGTGCGGTGGTCACCTAGTCAATCGTGCCAGCGGGCACCGACAAAGGAGTCACCGCTGGTCTGGTGCGACAGCCTTGGCCAGTTGCTCGGGGATGTTGTTGACCCGGGTTATCGCATCGAGCAGCGAATGGGCGCAGGCGTCGCTGAGTTGGCCCGCATCGGTCTCCGGGTGGATGATGCGCTGCCGGCACACCTCGAAGGTCAGCGCGAGCCAGCCGTGGATGACGATCCGCAGGTCGCGTTCCACGTCGGGCTCGAGAACCGTACCCGGGCCGTCGACCTCCATGATCCGAGTCATGATGTGGTCCATCTGACGATCCTTGGCCTCGTCGTCGATGCCGAGTAAGACGGGATCGGAGCGGCCGAGCCCGACGTATGCGGCCCAGGCGGCGTGCGGGTGCTCCTGGTGGTACTGCATGTAGGCCAGGACGCCGTCGCGGGTCTCCTCAAACAGCGACTGGCCTGGCGTCGGTAGGGCGTTGGTGGTCTCGAACAGCCGGTCGGCCTGTCCTTTGACGACGGCGGCGAAGAATGCCCGCTTGTCGGGGAAGTAGTGATACATCAACGCCCGGGACACCCCGGCCCGCTCGGCGATCTCGTCGATGCGGACCTCGTCGTAGGGACGTTGGCCGAAGACTTCCGCGCCCAGCGCCAGCAACTCGGCGCGGCGGTCGTCCGGAGATAACCGGCGCCGGGGAGTTCGCATAGACCAGATGGTACTTGCCGATTCTTTGCGCAGGCCGTCAACGCTCGGGCCGCCCTGCAAACCTCCATTGGCCTGTGCGCTCGTCGAACCCTGAGGCCGCCCACGGCGTGAAGTCATAGAATCGCTGAGCCATGGATGCCAGAACCGATGCCGCCCGCCGCGGATTGAGCCAGCGGGTCGGCGCGCTCGTGGACAGCTTCGAGACCGTGATTTATGCCATCGCATTCCTGCTACTGGTCTCGGCTGCGGTGCTGGTGGTGATCGGCGGGGCAGAAGCGGTCGTGCAAGCCGCGACCCACAAAGTCAACACGCTGCAGGGCGGTGTCCTGGTCCTTGACCGGGTGCTGATGGTGCTGATCATCGCCGAAATTGCGGCGACGCTGCGCGCGGTGCTGCTCTACCACGAGATTGCGGCCGAGCCTTTCCTGTTCATCGGCTTGATCGCGTGCGTGCGACGGATCCTGATCGTGACCGCTCAATCCGAGCAGGTTCACTCGGACAAAGAGCTCGACCGACTCCTGCTCGAGCTGGGTGCGCTGGGCCTGCTGATCATCGGGATCGCCGCCGCCATTTTCATGATTCGGTACAGCGCCCAGCGCCAGGCGCCCACTCATCGAGAGCCCGCCGAGGCGGTTTAACGCCTGCGTAACGGGGGTATATGACGGGGGCGCGGATACCGCGCGTGGCAGCGATAGAGGTTCTCCGATGCAGACACAACAGCACCGCTCAGCGGACGACCGTCTCGGGCAGGTAGACAGCGACGTCCATGCCGCCATTCGGTTCGCGGTCCTGGCCGCAGCAGCCGGGGTGGGCTATCTGATCGTGGCCGCGCTGTGGGACAGCACGTGCACGGGCGCGATGTCCCTCGACACCGCGGCGTGCGGAGCGCCCCAGCTGACAATTCTGGCGTTCGGCGGCCCGGTGATTCTGCTGGCCGCGGGAGGATGGGCCTTCGTCCGTACCTACCGTGTCTGGCGCGACCACGGGACCTGGTGGGCATGGCAGGGCGCCGGGTGGCTCTTGATGATCCTGATGTTCGTCACGCTCACCATGGGTGCCCCGATTGCGGGACCCGTCTTTGCGAGTTGATCGACCTGCGTGAACAGCAGTCCACGCACCAACTTTCAGCTTCTTGTATTCTTCCCGCTTGTTTTACAGATCGTCGCCAGTGGGTACCTGCTGTAGACCATGTTGAGTTCGTCGGCGGACGGTCCCCACGTCACCCGAACCTGGGGGACAAATGACTAACCAGCTCGAGCGCGAGGGTAGTGTCGGTCAAACTATGCTGGGAGGCCTCATGACCGCTGCTGCGAAGCCAGCAAAGAATCACCAGCGCGGCGAACGCGCGATCGAGCTGCGTGTCGCGGCGAAGCTGGAGAACCTGTCGGTGTTGCGGACGTTGGTGGGGGCGGTCGGCACATTCGAGGATCTCGACTTCGACGCGGTAGCCGATCTGCGGCTCGCGGTCGACGAGGTGTGTACCCGGTTGATTCGCTCAGCCGTTCCGGGCGCCATGCTGGCGATCGTGGTCGATCCACGGGACGACGAACTCCAAGTCGAGGCGTCGACGACGTGCGACAACGGCGACGTGGTGACGCCGGGCAGTTTCAGCTGGCATGTGCTCACGTCGCTGGCCGACGACGTCCAGACCTTCCAGGACGGCGCCGGGGCTGATGGCCACGGCGTTTTTGGTGTCACACTGACTACCCGACGGGCGGGCACTCGCAGGTGACAGCGCGAGCTGTCGGCGGTTCTTCATCATCTCGTCCCAACGAATACGCCGATGTTCCGGACATGTTCCGTGAGCTGGCCACTCTTGACGCCGGTTCGTCGGAATTCCAGCGTCATCGGGACAAGATCGTCGAGCGCTGCCTGCCGTTGGCAGATCACATCGCCCGTCGTTTCGAAGGACGCGGCGAACCGCGCGACGACTTGGTTCAGGTGGCTCGTGTCGGATTGGTCAATGCCGTCGCCCGCTTCGACTTCGAGACGGGCTCCGACTTCGTTTCCTTTGCGGTGCCCACCATCATGGGGGAAGTCCGCCGGCATTTCCGGGACAACAGCTGGTCGGTCAAGGTCCCGCGGCGTCTGAAAGAACTGCACTTGCGGCTGGGCACGGCGACCGCAGATCTTTCGCAGCGGCTGGGCCGGGCGCCCACCGCGAGTGAGCTCGCCACAGAACTCGAGATGGACCGCACCGAAGTCATCGAGGGTCTGGTAGCGGGTAGCTCCTACAACACGCTGTCCATCGACAGCGGCGGCAGCAGCGGCGATGAAGAGGCCCGGGCTATCGCCGACACTCTCGGCGATTTCGACTCCGGTCTCGAACGGATCGAGAACCGCGAGGCGCTCAGGCCGTTGCTGGAAGGGCTGCCGGAGCGCGAGCGAACGGTGTTGGTCCTGCGGTTTTTCGACTCGATGACGCAGACACAGATCGCCGAGCGCGTCGGCATCTCACAAATGCACGTCTCGCGATTGCTGGCTAAGTCGCTAGCGCGGCTTCGGGATGAGCTGGAATAGCCGGCTCGACTCCGGGTTCTCGGCGTCTGCACCCGGCGTGGCGTGCACCGACTGCACCAGCGGCAACGTGTCGTCGGGGTCGCAGATTCGAAGTAAGCGCGACACCGCCTTGCCCGGCAGCACGGCCCAGCGCAGGTTGGCGGCCGCGCACCGGACATTGATCAGGTGCAGCGCGGAAAACCCCGCTGTTCCAAAGAATTCCAGGCTGCTCAAGTCGACGATCACCCACGCGGAATGAGCGATGCAGCTCTCGACGAAATCGGCGAGCTGGCTGGCGTTGGATGCGTCGAGCTCTCCGTGAGCGGTGATCACGACGCGGGACGCAGTCCACTCAGCGGTGAATCGCGCGGAGTGGTTTTCCCATGGCGGTGGTGACATAGCGGCGTCGGATCCAAGGATCGGCGCAGCAGTGTTCGGACGTTGTGTGGCAGACATCAAGTGACTCCATCAGTCAAAAAGCAATCTGTGGATCACGTCAAGCGGGTAGGTACACCGCGCGCGAGGAGAAACGAGCCTCCCCCTGCGTCAATTAACGCTGTTCCAGGCGGCTGGTAACTCAACCTTGTTTAGACACTACCCCGGCCACACTGCGCTCACAACGCCTAAGACGGTTTCTCAGAAACGCTGTTCAGCGCCATGGGCCCGCTGTGTCCGCCCGAATTATGTTCTGGTGCAACAACTATGGCCGCGAATCGCTGAACGGACTCAGCCGCGGTGCTGGCAGCACCGCGGTGGCCGCTGCGCGCTCGGGTGGCGATCTCTCCGGTGGCCGGGTTCAGGGCCACCTCGGCCAGCAGCTCGCCGGTCGTGACCTCGCAGACGGCCCACGAGTATCGGGTGCCGGCGGACCACTGGGCGTTGCTGTGCTCGACATGGTCGGGGTCGTTGATGCCGAGCTCGACCAGGGCGGGACGGTCATCGATGCGGTCGTCGGCGCGCAGTCCGCGCAGATACCACTGCCCGGCGTTGATTTCGACGGGTTCCACGTTCAGTGACGACGCAGGCCGGGTTACTTGATCTCGGCGAGCACTGTGCCCTGGGTGATGGCGGCCCCGGTCTCGACCGCCAGCCCGGTGATGACGCCGTCTTTGTGCGCGGTGACCGGGTTCTCCATTTTCATCGCCTCTAGGACCACCACCAGGTCGCCGGTCGAGACTTCCTGTCCTTCTCCGACGGCAACCTTCACCACGGTGCCCTGCATCGGCGCGGTTACCGCGTCACCGGACGCGACGGCGCCGCCGTGGCCGCCCCGCTTGCGTGGCTTGGGCTTTCTGCGGATCGCGCCGACCGCGTCCGTGGACGTGCCGTTGGACAGTGCCAGGTCACCGGGCAGCGACACCTCGAGCCGCCGGCCGCCGACCTCCACGACGACCTTGTGCCGCGGCAGAGTGTCCTCCTCGTCGATGGGCTCGCCGCCGGTGAATGGTTCGATTTTGTTGTCCCACTCGGTCTCGATCCAGCGGGTATGCACCGTGAAGCCGTTGTCGTCGCCGATGAACGCCGGGTCGGACACCACGGCGCGGTGGAACGGGATGACGGTGGCCAGCCCTTCGACGTGGAATTCGTCCAGCGCGCGGCGTGATCGCGCGAGGGCTTCTTGGCGAGTGGCCCCGTACACGATCAGCTTGGCCAGCATCGAGTCGAACTGCCCGCCGATCACCGAACCGGCTTCGACACCGGAATCCAGCCGGACTCCGGGCCCGCTGGGCGTCTCGTACTTGGTGACCGGGCCGGGCGCCGGCAAGAAGCCGCGTCCGGCGTCCTCGCCGTTTATCCGGAACTCGATGGCGTGCCCGCGCGGCGTGGGGTCCTCGGTGATGTCGAGCTTCTCGCCGTTGGCGATCTTGAACTGCTGCAGCACCAAGTCGAGACCCGCGGTCTCTTCGGTGACCGGGTGCTCGACCTGCAGGCGGGTGTTGACCTCGAGGAACGAGATCAGCCCGTCCTGGCCGACCAGGTATTCCACCGTGCCGGCGCCGTAGTAGTGCGCCTCTTTGCAGATCCGCTTGGCGGATTCGTGGATTTCTTTGCGCTGCGCGTCGGTGAGAAAGGGTGCCGGCGCCTCTTCGACCAGCTTCTGAAACCGGCGCTGCAGCGAGCAGTCGCGCGTTCCCGCGACGACGACGTTGCCGTGCTGGTCGGCGATCACCTGGGCCTCGACGTGGCGCGGCTTGTCCAGGTAGCGCTCGACGAAGCATTCGCCGCGGCCGAACGCCGCGACCGCCTCGCGGGTCGCCGACTCGAACAACTCGGGGATCTCCTCGAGGGTGCGGGCCACCTTCATGCCGCGGCCGCCACCGCCGAAGGCGGCCTTGATCGCGATCGGCACGCCGTACTCCTTGGCGAAGGCGACCACCTCATCGGCGTCCTTCACCGGCTCGGGCGTACCGGGCACCAGCGGAGCCTGCGCTCGGGCCGCGATGTGCCGCGCAGTGACCTTGTCGCCCAGGTCGCGGATCGACTGCGGGCTGGGCCCGATCCAGATCAGGCCGGCGTCGATGACCGCCTGCGCGAAGTCGGCGTTCTCCGAGAGGAAGCCGTAGCCGGGGTGGATCGCGTTGGCGCCGGACTTCTCAGCGGCCTCCAGTAGCTTGCCGAAGTCCAGGTAGGACTCCGCCGACGTCTGCCCGCCCAGGGCGAAGGCCTCGTCGGCCAGCCGCACGTGGGGCGCATCGGCGTCCGGTTCGGCGTACACCGCCACGCTGGGCAGACCCGCATCCCTGGCCGCGCGGATCACCCGCACCGCGATCTCACCGCGATTGGCGACGAGAACCTTGGCGATCGTCGAGCTGGCGTGACTGGGCACTGCGCCTCCTGTAGGGCTGGAACGCTTCTCAGCTGTCTAAGAGAAATTCTTACAAGTCGTGTCGGGGGAAGTTTAAGCGGCGCGCCGCGGGCGATTTGACCCGGTGTCCAATTCAGGCGAAGTCGCGCAGTCGGCGCTTGATCCGGGCCAGCATCGCCGACATGCCACGCAGCCGCAGCGGGCTGATCAAGGCGGCCAGACCCAGGTCGGTGTAGAAGTCCTCGGGCACGGCCAGGATATCGGCGGCGGATTGTTCGTCCAGGCCGGCGGCGAGGATCGACGCAAATCCGCGGGTGGTGGGCGCCTCGGCCGGTGCGCTGAAATACAGCCGCACGCGATCCCGGTCATGCGCATCGACGTGCAAAAACAGGGGTGATTGGCACTCGGGGACCGGCTCCATCGCCGCTTCTTCGAGGTCGTCGGGCAACGCCGGCAGGTCGTCGGCGAACTCCAGCAGCAACGCGAGCTTGTCCTGGCCTTGGACTTCGGCGAAGTCGGAGACCACCTCGGCCAGCGGTGCAGGCATGCTCATCAGGCCGGCACGGCTCCCGGGCTTTCACCGCCGACGATCGGCGCTCGCACGGCGTTCCCCCATTCGGTCCACGAACCGTCGTAGTTGCGCACACCGGGGATGCCGAGCAGATGGGTCAGCACGAACCAGGTGTGGCTGGACCGCTCGCCGATGCGGCAGTAGACGATGGTCTTGTCGTCCGGCTCGATGAACCCGTACAGCTGCTCGAGTTCGTCTCGTTTGCGAAACCGTCCGCTGTCGTCGGCCGCCTTGCCCCACGGGATCGACCGCGCCGTGGGGATGTGGCCACCCCGCAACGCACCCTCCTCGGGATAGTCGGGCATATGGGTGCGCTTACCGGTGTACTCCTCGGGCGACCGCACATCGATCAGCGGCTCGGAACCCAACGTTGCCAGCACGTCGTCTTTGAACGCGCGGATCGGCGCGTCGTTGCGCTGCACGACGGGATAGCCCGACGACGTCTTGGCGGGCACATCCAACGTGGTGTCGCGTCCCTCGGAAATCCACAGATTGCGTCCGCCGTTGAGCAGCCGCACATCCGGGTGACCGAACAGCGTGAACACCCACAGCGCATACGCGGCCCACCAGTTGCTCTTGTCGCCGTAGATCACCACGGTGTCGTCGCGCGAAATGCCTTTGCGGTCCATCAATTCGGCGAATTGCTTGCCATTGATGTAGTCGCGCACCCGTGGGTCGTTGAGGTCGGTGTGCCAGTCGATTTTGACCGCCCCGGGGACATGACCGACGTCGTAGAGCAGGACGTCTTCGTCGGACTCGACGATGGCAAGTCCGGGCCGGCCCAGGTTGCCGGCCAGCCAGTCGGGGGTGACCAGCCGTTCCGGATGGGCGTAAGCACTCAGCGTCGGGCTGGGATCTGCTGGTAAGGGCACACCGCGAGCCTACCTAACGAACCGGATTGGCCAGCCACAGTTCGGCGACCGACAAACCCACCCGATGCAGCAGGCTCGCCGTCAGGGGCAGGCTGAGGCCGATGACATTCGACGGGTCGCCCTCGATCCGGTCGACGAACCAGCCGCCCAGCCTGTCTAGCGTGAAGCTTCCGGCGACCGCCAACGGCTCTCCGCTGTCGAGGTAGGCCTGTAGATCCGTATTGGTAGGCTCGGTGAAATACACTGTCGTCATTGCTGATTCGGACACACGATGGGTTGTTTCGCCGCCAGTCTGTCGCACCAGGCAGTGCCCGGAGTGCAGCTGACCGGACCGCCCGCCCATGGACCGCCACTGACGTCGGGCCGCATCCACTGATGCCGGCTTGCCGACCAGTCGGCCGTCGATGTAGAGCAGCGAATCGCAGCCAATGACAACACAATCCGCAGCGACAGCCGTGTCCAGGACCGTGACGACCTGATCGGCCTTGGCCTCGGCGAGGCCGCGGACCACGTCACCCGGGGAGGCGTTCGGTCCCAACGCTGCGACGACGGAATCCTCGTCCACGCCGGAAACCACGACCAACGGTTCCACACCGGCCTGGCGCAGCACCCTGAGTCGGCCCGCCGACGCGGACCCGAGCACCATGCGGGTCATCGGCGGGATTGGATGGCGCCATTCCTCAGCATCGCTGCGTCCCCCTCGCCGCTTCGCGGCTGGAGGCGCCCCCACTGCATCGTCATCGGCGCATGTGGATCCGTTCCAGCAGGGTGATCTTCTGCCAGCTGAAGACGGGGTAGCGCAGCTTGTCGACGGGCAGACCCCACCGGTTGTGTTCGGGCGGTGCCGGGTCACCGCCGCCGCCGGTCGCACTGCTCAGCACCGCGATCAGCGCGGCCAACTCCGCGTCCGTCGGGTCGCCCTTGAGCACCTGAATGTGCGGCTCATGAGCGTGCGGCTCGGTCACATCGCTCACGGTCTCGTCACTCACAGTCTCGTCGCTCACAGTGGCTGGATCGTTCGTCTCGTTCCCGTCACTCACTGCGTTCGTTCCGCTCACTCGA
>CAWIAC010000011.1:0-158265 GCA_963833935.1 uncultured Actinomycetota bacterium
GACCACGTCATAGGCCATCGACTGGCCGAATCCGCGACGCGCCAGCATCGCCACCAGCCGCCGGGTCACGCGGAGGTCGTCGTCGCCGAGGTTTTCCCGCCGAAGCTTCTTGCGGACCAGCTGTTCGGCGCGGCCACGCTCGGCTGCCGGGTCGATACCGCCGAGCACCGCGGTGATCACGTCTTTGCCGACGCCCTTGGTGTGCAGCTCAGCGGCCAACGCGCGCTTGCCCTTTCCCGCGTTCGCCTGCCGCGAGTGCACCCACTGCTCGGCGAACCCGGCGTCGTCCACCAACCCGACGCCGGCCAGCCGGTCCAGCACCCGGGTGCTGATGTCGTCGGGGTATCCGCGCTTGGCCAGCTGACCGGCCAGCTCGGCGCGGGTGCGCGCCCTCGCGGTGAGCAGGCGCAGGCACAGCGCCCGCGCCTGCTCGTCGCGAGATGGCTCAGAAGTCGACGGGGGCGGGCAACACGCTGTCATCGGTCAACTCGTCCGTAACTACCGCGCCGATACCGAGCTTCTCCTTGATCTTCTTTTCGATCTCGTTGGCCACGTCGGTGTTCTCCATCAGGAAGTTGCGGGCGTTCTCCTTGCCCTGACCGAGCTGCTCGCCTTCGTAGGTGAACCAGGATCCGGACTTGCGGATGAAGCCGTGGTCCACACCCATGTCGATCAGCGAGCCTTCCCGGCTGATGCCCTTGCCGTAGAGGATGTCGAACTCGGCCTGCTTGAACGGCGGCGACACCTTGTTCTTGACGACTTTGACCCGGGTGCGGTTGCCGACTGCATCGGTGCCGTCCTTGAGTGTCTCGATCCGCCGAACATCCAGACGCACCGACGAGTAGAACTTCAAAGCCTTTCCACCCGTTGTCGTTTCGGGTGAGCCGAACATCACTCCGATCTTCTCGCGAAGCTGGTTGATGAAGATCGCCGTAGTGCCCGAATTGCTCAGCGCACCGGTTATCTTCCGCAGCGCCTGACTCATCAGCCGGGCCTGTAGTCCGACATGGCTGTCGCCCATCTCGCCTTCGATCTCGGCGCGCGGCACCAGTGCGGCCACCGAGTCGATGACCAGGATGTCCAGCGCGCCCGAGCGGATCAGCATGTCAGCGATCTCCAGCGCCTGCTCGCCGGTATCTGGTTGGCTGACCAGCAGCGAATCGGTGTCCACGCCCAGCTTGCTGGCATAGTCGGGATCCAGCGCGTGCTCGGCGTCGATGAACGCCGCGATGCCGCCTGCGGCCTGGGCGTTGGCCACCGCGTGCAGTGCGACGGTGGTCTTACCGGAGGACTCCGGGCCGTAGATCTCCACGATGCGACCACGGGGCAGGCCGCCGATGCCCAGGGCCACGTCCAGCGCGATCGACCCGGTCGGGATGACCGAGATCGGTTGGCGCACTTCGTCGCCGAGGCGCATCACCGATCCTTTGCCGTGGCTCTTCTCGATCTGGGCCATCGCCAATTCGAGGGCCTTTTCGCGGTCTAGGGCTTGTGCCATGGTGTTGCCTCTCGGTGTAGTCGTTGTTCGGTTGACCGGTGTCGGTCAGTTGGCCGCGACGTTAAAGCAGCCCACCGACAAGTCAGCATCTGTCGAACGATCACCACAGTAGCGAACAAGTGTTCGAAGGCAAGGAGGCGCGCCGCCGGCGTGTCCGGGGCACGTCACCACTGTTCGCGGGGGACGTCGAAGTCGACGCACAGCGCCCGCCACACGTCGCGCGGGTCCACGCCGTCCTCGATCGCCTGTGCGCCGGTGCGGCCGTCTAAGCCGGTCAGCACGTGATCAGCCAGCACCGAGGCGCCATAGGTGACGCCGAAGCGCAAGGTGACTCGCTCGTGAAACTCCGTCAGGCGCACGCCGACCAAGTTACCCAGCGCGGGTCAGCGCGTCGTGGCACACCAGCACCGGGTCGGTGACCTCGGTCGCGCCGGCCGCGGCCCGCCGGGCGGCATCGCGGTAGCTCGGTGTCGACAGCACCTCAACGGCGGCGCCGGACAGTGCCTCGCCCGTCAACGGCCGCACCAGACGCCCACTGCCGTGGCGTGCCACCCGGTTGGCGATCTCCCACTGATCGCCCCCGCCGGGAACCACCACCAGCGGCACGCCGGCCAGCAACGCCTTGGCCACCATGCCGTGTCCCCCGCCGCAGATCACCAGGTCGGCGTGCGCGAGGAGCTCGTCCTGGCGGCCCAGCCCGGCCACCGCCCATGAGGGCACCGTCAGATCCGGCCCGTTCAGCCGCGACACCACCACTCGTGCACCCACCGGCAAACCGGCTCCGGGTACCAGGCAGTCCAGGGCGGTCTGGGCCATCCCCTGCGTCCCGGTCAGCGCCGTCGACGGCGCTACCACCACCACCGGCCCCGAGCCCGGCGGGATCGCCAACACCTGTTCGGTCGGCTCGAAGTGCAGCGGACCCACCAGCACGGCTTCGGCCGGCCAGTCCGGGCGCGGAACCTCCAGGGCAGGCAGCGTCGCGATCAGCCGGCGCAGCGGGCCGGGATCGGTAGCGGGTAAACCGATCTCGACACGAACCTGCCTACGCTGACGCAGGCCGGCCCGCCAGGATCGCGCGGTCAGCGCGCGCATCGTGGCGTCTCGCAGCCGGCCCCGGATGCCGGTGCCGGGCGCCAGTCCGCTGCCCAGCGGTGGCAGCCCCTTCGACGGCCTGTACAGCGGATGCGGGTTGAGTTCGATCCACGGGATCCCCAGCAGCTCAGCCGCCATACCGCCGCAGGCGGTGATGACGTCGGACACCACCAGATCCAGATCCATCGCTTCCAGCTGTGCACAATTCAGCACGGCCATCCGGGCGGCGCGCTGGTGAATCTTGGCACCGGCGTCGAGGTCGTCGTCTTCTGCGGTGGGATCCAGCCCGGTCAGTTCGGCGGCGTCGACGCCGGTGGCGCGAGCGGTGTCGAGCCATTCGACGCCGGTCAGCAGCGTCGGTGTGTCGCCGGCGGCCAGGAACTGTTGACACAGCGCGATGGCGGGAAACGAGTGCCCGGGGTCCGGCCCGGCCACCACCGCGACGCGCATCGCCCTACCCTGCCATAGCAGCTCGTCGCCACTTCCTCGTTACGCTGGTGGTCATGACCGAGCAGACTCTCGAGAACACCCGCACTGTCGAGGTGTTCCTGCATGCGCTGCAGGACGCGGACCTCGAAACCGCAGGGGCCGCGCTGGCCCACGATCTGGTGTATCAGAACGTCGGGTTGCCGACGATCCATGGCCGCGCCAGGGCAATGAAGCTCTTCAGCTCGTTGGGCGGCTCCAGCGCGTTCGAGGTGAAAATCCACCGGATCGCCGCCGACGGCGCCGCGGTGCTCACCGAGCGCACCGACGCGCTGATCTTCGGCCCGCTGCGGCTGCAGTTCTGGGTCTGCGGCGTATTCGAGGTGCACGACGGACAGATCACGCTGTGGCGGGACTACTTCGACTTCTTCGACATGTTCAAAGCGACCCTGCGCGGCCTGGCCGGTTTAGTGGTGCCCGCGCTGCGGGCGTCGTTCTGATCGGCAGGGCAGCGCGATGAGCGACAGCGACGTGCGCCGCCGGCCCGGCGTATTGCAGTTCATCCGATACTGCTGCGGGGGCCGGTTACCCGACTCGATGCGAGATTGGGTGCGCCACGATTTGGCGGGCAAGGGCGCGACGGGCCGGATGATGCGGCGCGTCGCCGTGCCGGCGGTTCTGGTGCTGGCCCCGTTCTGGCTGATCCCGACGACGCTGGACGTCCACCTGGGCATGACGCTGCCCATTCTGATCCCGTTCGTGTATTTCTCGCATGCGCTCAACAAGGTGTGGCGCCGCCACATGCTGCAGGTGCACAACCTGGACCCGGATTTGGCCGACGAGCGCCGCCGGCAGCGCGACGCCCACATCCACCAGGACTACATCGAACGCTACGGCCCCCGGCCGGAGTCGAACCCGCACAGCACCGACATCTGAAAGTCCCACTACCCGCGCGGTAGGCCGCCGAGTTCGTCGAAAGCCTGCGACCAGCCGACCAGACGATCGGTCGCGCCGGCCAGTTCGTCGCGATAGCGCTGCCGCGACAACACCGGTGCGGCGCCGCGATCCACGTTCGCCGACGAAACCAATTGCGCTGCGGCGGTGACCATCTCGTTGTACTGACGCACGCCGGCACTCAACTGCGCGGTGAACGCGTTGATAGTGGGCGCCAGGTACGACCGTGACTGCGGGGTGCCGTGGGCCGCCCGCTCCATCGATATCACCTCGGCCGCGGTGGCCGCCATGGCGGTCGAGCTCTTGTTTGCCGCCACGGTCAGGTCGCGAATCTCGTTGGCGGGCAACATATTGCCTCGCTCCATGACGCCGAGCAGCGAGAAGAATCCCCGTTCGGAGGCACCCAACGCCGACATCGCCGACCGTGCCGCCGAACTCGGCGGTGGCAGGCGTCGGCTACTGGTCGGGCGCTGCGCAGGCAGAGGCTCCGCCCGCAACCAGTGGTGGCGAATCAGCAGCAGCGTGGCGATCATCGCCTGAACGACCGCGACCCCGCCGGTGATCTCCAGCAGCAATGCGAACCAGCCCCACGCCGCCAGAATCGCGGTCACCGCACCCCAGAACACGCACCCCGCGGCGAATATCAGGCCCCACCGCAGCGCACGGCGGCGCCGGCGCAGCAGCTTTTCCCGCGGATCGGTGGCGGCGCTGATCATCCGCGCCACCACATCGGAAAGCTCGCTGGCCGTGTCGAGACCACGCATCAGCACGGTCCGCCACAGGACGCCGCGACCGCCGGACCCCACCACCATCCGTTCGCTCGTTCCTACTGGCCGATGGGCTTTTCGACCGGCGTGGCGCTCGGGGCCGTCGCCGGGGTGGCGGGGGCAGCCGCGTGGTCGCCTGTCGCTCCGCCGGCCGGTAACGCCTCGCCGCGCATCGATGCGCGGATCTGCTCCAACCGCGAGTGACCGGCCATTTCCACCCCGGCCTGCTCGACCTCGAGCATCCGGCCCTGTACCGAGCTCTGCGCCAACTCGGCCTGACCCAGCGCATTGGAGTAGCGACGCTCGATCTTGTCGCGCACCTCATCGAGGCTCGGGGTGTTGCCGGGCGCGGCGATTTCACTCATCGACCGCAGCGACGCGCTGACCTGCTCCTGCATCTTGGCCTGCTCGAGTTGGCTGAGCAGCTTGGTGCGCTCGGCGATCTTCTGCTGCAGCACCATGGCGTTCCGTTCGACCGCCTTCTTGGCCTGCGCGGCGGCGCCAAGGGCCTGGTCGTGCAGCGCCTTAAGGTCTTCCACGCCCTGCTCGGCGGTTACCAGCTGGGCCGCGAACGCCTCGGCGGCATTGTTGTATTCGGTGGCTTTGGCGCTGTCCCCGGCGGCGGTGGCCTGATCGGCGAGTGTCACCGCCTGCCGAACGTTGACCTGCAGCTTCTCGATGTCGGCCAGTTGGCGGTTGAGTCGCATCTCGAGTTGACGCTGGTTGCCGATCACCGATGCGGCTTGCTGGGTCAGCGCCTGGTGCTGACGCTGCGCTTCCTCGATGGCTTGTTGGATCTGCACCTTGGGGTCGGCGTGTTCGTCGATCTTCGCGTTGAACAACGCCATGACGTACTTCCACGCTTTGACGAACGGATTGGCCATGGATTAGCTCCGCCTTCGTGTGTCGATGCCTGCCGGGTGGACTAGTTCGCTCACCCTGACGCTCAATTTATCCGCTTCACGCCGTTTGCCACACCCTGCGGGCCGGGTTATGCGACGGCCATCGAGACAACCGGCGGAATGACGACCTTGGTGCTGGCATCGATATTGGTCGCCGTGGACGCGGTGGCCATTCTGGGGTCCTGAGCATGCTCCCGGGGTGCCAGTTGTTCACTGGCTTCAACGAGGAGCTGCGACAGCGATACATCCAGCGCGTCGCAGATCGCGCTGAGCAGCTCACTGGATGCTTCCTTGCGACCGCGCTCGACCTCGGACAGGTATCCCAGGCTGACCCGCGCGGCGTCGGACACCTGGCGCAGCGTCCGGCCCTGGTCGGTGCGGGCTCGACGCAGCACGTCGCCGAGGACCTCGCGCAGCAATGACCGCATCGCGCTCTCCTTACGTCCGGTCAGCTTGATTCTTCATAAGGTCAACGCCGGCCGCGCGGTCATTGGTTCCCGGGCGGGTCTGATTGCTTCGTCAGTCAGCAGCGGGCCGGCCACGCGCATCCCTTGCGGCGGAGGCGACGTAGTCCATGCCGGTGACCACGGTCAGCACGATCGCGGCCGCCATCACCACCCACGCGGCGACCAGCCACGATCCCGACACCGGCAGCACGAACAATCCGATCGCGACGGCCTGCACCAGCGTTTTGAGTTTGCCGCCGCGGCTGGCCGGGATGACGCCGTGGCGCAGCATCACAAACCGGAGCACGGTGATCCCGACCTCGCGGGCCAAGATGACCACCGTCACCCACCAGTGCAGGTCGCCAAGCATGGACAGCCCGATCAACGCCGCGCCGATCAGCGTCTTGTCCGCTATCGGGTCGGCCATGGTGCCGAATTCGGTCACCATGCCGTAGTTGCGCGCCAGCGCGCCGTCCAAGCGATCGGTGATGACGGCGACCGCGAAAATGACAAAAGCGACGATGCGGCTGGCGGTTTCGTGGCCGTTTCCGGCGAACAACGCCAGCAGGAAGACGGGGACGAGCACCAGCCGCAACAACGTGAGCATGTTGGCGAGGTTGGTGACGCGGACGCGCGGGACTACTGGACCTGTTTGAGGCTGCCCCGACACGGGATCAGAATATCCGTTGCCGGGCCGCTGGGCCCATGACCCGCTCCAACGCGCATCGCGCAAGACCCATTGCCTCGTCACGGCGGGTCCTGGTTGGCCCGCAACCGATACTCTGCACCACGTGAGCCCAGCGAGCGGTCCACCGGCCATTCAGCCGACGATCCGGCGCGCGCGAACATCTGACGTCTCGGCGATCAAGCGGCTCGTCGACACCTATTCGGGCCGAATCTTGCTGGAAAAGAACCTGGTCACGCTGTATGAAGCCGTTCAGGAGTTCTGGGTGGCCGAACACGAGGACGAGGTGGTCGGCTGCGGGGCGCTGCACGTGCTGTGGGCCGACCTGGGCGAAGTCCGCACGGTGGCGGTCGCACCCTCGATGACCGGACGGGGCATCGGCCACGCCATCGTCGACCGGCTGCTGCAGGTGGCCCGCGACCTGCAGCTGCAGCGACTTTTCGTGTTGACGTTCGAGACCGAGTTCTTCAGCAAGCACGGCTTCACCGAGATCGAAGGCACCCCGGTCACCGCCGAGGTGTTCGAGGAGATGTGCCGTTCCTACGACATCGGCGTCGCCGAATTCCTGGACCTCAGCTACGTCAAGCCCAATACTCTGGGCAACTCGCGGATGCTGCTGGTGCTGTAATCCCGTTCTGCTCGGCGGGCTATTCGTCGACCTCGTCGGCGTCGCCGCCGGTCCCGATTCCGCGGATGGAGGCCAGGGTGGCGGCGAGCTCATCGGGCTTGACCAGCACGTCGCGCGCTTTGGAACCTTCGCTGGGGCCGACGATCCCCCGGGTCTCCATCAGGTCCATCAGCCGGCCGGCTTTGGCGAACCCGACCCGAAGCTTGCGCTGCAGCATCGAGGTGGAGCCGAACTGGCTGGACACCACCAGCTCGACGGCTTGCAGAAACACGTCCATGTCGTCACCGATGTCGGGGTCGACGTCCGTGCGTTCCCCGGTGGGCTTGGCCGTGGTGACGCCCTCGGTGTATTCGGGTTCGGCCTGCTCTTTGCAGGCCGCGACGACGGCCTGGATCTCCTCGTCGGAGATGTAGGCGCCCTGTAACCGGACGGGCTTGCCGGCGCCCATCGGTAAAAAGAGGCCGTCGCCCATGCCGATCAGCTTCTCCGCGCCGGCCTGGTCCAGGATCACCCGGCTGTCGGTGAGCGACGACGTCGCGAACGCCAGCCGGGACGGCACGTTGGTCTTGATGAGCCCGGTGACCACGTCGACCGACGGACGCTGGGTGGCCAGCACCAGGTGAATACCCGCGGCGCGGGCCTTCTGGGTGATCCGCACAATGGCGTCCTCGACGTCGCGCGGGGCCGTCATCATCAGGTCGGCCAGCTCGTCGACGATCGCCACGACATAGGGGTAGGGCCGGTACACCCGCTGGCTGCCCAACGGCGCCGTGATGGCCCCGGAGCGCACCTTGTCGTTGAAGTCGTCGATGTGGCGCACCCGCGACGCCTGCATGTCCTGGTAGCGCTGCTCCATCTCCTCGACCAGCCAGGTCAGCGCCGCCGCCGCCTTCTTCGGTTGGGTGATGATCGGCGTGATCAGGTGCGGAATGCCTTCATACGGCGTCAGTTCCACCATCTTCGGGTCGATCAGAATCATCCTGACCTCTTCCGGGGTGGACCGGGTGAGCAGCGACACCAGCATGGAGTTGACGAAGCTGGACTTACCGGATCCCGTGGAGCCCGCGACCAGCAGGTGTGGCATCTTGGCCAGGTTCGCCGAGATGAAGTCACCTTCGATGTCCTTGCCCAGCCCGATCACCAGCGGATGGTGGTCGCGACGGGTCGAGGGCGCGGTGAGCACGTCGGCGAGCCGCACCATTTCGCGGTCGGTGTTGGGCACTTCGATGCCGACAGCGGACTTGCCCGGGATCGGCGCCAGCATGCGGACACTCTCGGTGGCCACCGCGTAGGCGATGTTGCGCTGCAGCGCGGTGATCTTCTCGACCTTGACGCCGGGGCCCAGTTCGACCTCGTAGCGGGTGACCGTCGGCCCGCGGGTGCAGCCGGTGACCGCCGCGTCGACTTTGAACTGCTGCAGCACCGAACTGATCGAATCGGCCATCTGGTCGTTGGCGGCGCTGCGTTTCTTGGGCGGATCGCCGGCCACCAGCAGGCTCAGCGACGGCAGCATGTACGGGCCCTCGACGACCCGGTCGACCACCAGCGTGTCTTGCGTGGCAGTGTTTTTTGGGGCGTTGGCTGCCCGCTTGCGGCTGCGTGAGACCGTGGGCTCCGGCACGGTCGGGCTGTCGTCGGGGCTGACCGGCGAGGTGCCCGACGGCCACGCTTGGGCTTCGTCGTCGCCGTATGACGAGGGGTCGTCGTAGTAACCGTCGGAAAAGTCTTCGGCAACAACGCTTTCGACGCCGCGACCGTCGTCGTCATACTCATGCTCGGAGTCGCCGTAGCCGAACATCCTGGTGCCGAACATGGATCGCAGCGTCTCGGGTACTTCGCGAATCGTGGTGCCGGTCAACAGCAACAGCCCGAACAGCGCGCCGATGAACAGCAGCGGTGCACAGATCCACGCGGTCAACCCCTCCGACAGCGGTCCCCCGATCGCGAAGCCGATGAATCCCGCCGCGTGCGCGCGACCGACCGGGGTGTCCGGCGAGCCGGCCCACAGGTGCCACAGACCCAGCACCGGCAGCGCGACCATCGCCGCGCCGAGAACCAGCCGTGGCCTGGCGTCCGGATTCGGCTGGGTGCGCATCAGCAGCACCGCGACGGCGGCGGTGACCAACGGCAGCACCACGACCGCCGAGCCGATGAAGATCCGCAACACCGAATCGATCCACGCGCCGACCGGACGGGCCGCGTCGAACCAAGAACTGGCGGCGATGACGACGGCAAGCCCCAGGAAAGCCAGCGCCAGCCCGTCGCGGCGGTGGCCCGGATCGATGTCGCGGGCCCGGCCCACCGACCGCGCTGTGCCACCGGTCCCCTTGGCCAGCATCAGCCACGTCGCTCGCATGGCCCGCCCGCAGGTCAGCCCGGCGTTGGCGACCCACGAGTGACTGCGGCGCTTGGCGGGTCTGCGCGGAGCCTTAGCGGGCTTTCTTGCAGGTCTTGATCGGGGTTGCGCAGACCGGGAGCCGCCTCGCGACGCGGCCTTTGACCTGCTCGTTCGGCCCCCGTACCGGGCGACAGTCTTGCTAGCCATGCCCGCAAGCCTAATCGCAAATTGCTCATCTGCACCGTCCGCCACACTGGTTACCGAGGTGTGACCGTCGAACCGGCGGTTCAGCGGCGAGAACGGCGAAGTAGGGTGACAGCCGTCACGTTTTGAGTCCACAGCCCACCGAATGAAAATGCTTCCAGGAGGCCTGCATGCCCGTCGTCGTCGTCGCCACCTTGACCGTCAAACCAGAGTCGGTGGACACCGTCCGCGATATCCTCACCACCGCGGCCGAGGAGGTGCACGAAGAACCCGGTTGTCAGCTGTATTCGGTGAACCAATCGGGCGAGACCTTCGTCTTCGTCGAGCAGTGGGCCGACGAAGAAGCGCTGAAGACCCACAGCAGCGCTCCCGCGGCGGCCAAGATGTTCACCGCGGCCGGCGAGCATCTGGTCGGCGCGCCGGACCTCAAAATACTGCAGCCGGTTCCCGCCGGCGACCCGGACAAGGGGCTCATTCGCCGGTGACTGACGGCTCGCTGGCCGGAAAGGTCGCCCTGATCACCGGCGCGGCCCGCGGGCAGGGCCGCGCCCACGCGGTGCGACTGGCGGCCGACGGCGCGGACGTGATCGCGATCGACATCTGCGCGCCGATCGCCAGCGTGCCGTATCCGCTGGCTACTGCCGAGGATCTGGCCGCCACCGTCAAGCTCGTCGAGGACACCGGCGCGCGCATCGTGGCGAAAGAGGCCGACGTCCGCGACCGCGCGTCGCTGTCGGCCGCGGTGCAGGTTGGGATTGACGAACTCGGCCGACTCGACATCGTCGTCGCCAACGCCGGCATCGCGCCCATGCAATCGGGCGATGACGGCTGGCGCGACGTCATCGATGTCAACCTGACCGGCGTCTACAACACCATCAAGGCCGCGATACCGACCATGGTCAAGCAGGGCACCGGCGGCTCGATCGTGCTGATCAGCTCCGCAGCCGGGCTGGCCGGTGTGGGCAGTCCCGACGCGGGCTCGGTAGGCTATGCGGCCGCCAAGCACGGCGTGGTCGGATTGATGCGCGTATACGCGAATCTGCTTGCGAAGCAGAGCATCCGGGTCAACTCGATCCACCCGACGGGCGTGGAAACCCCGATGATCGACAACGACTTCACCCGCGGATGGCTGGCCAAGATGGCAGCCGGCTCCGAAAGCATGGGCAATGCGATGCCGGTAGAGGTGCTGCAACCCGAGGACATCGCCAACGCCGTGGCGTGGCTGGTCTCCGACCAGGCGTGCTACATCACCGGCGTCACCCTGCCGGTCGACGCCGGCTTTCTGAACAAGTAACGCGCAGCTAGTCCGGGCATGCCGGACCCGCCGGCAGCCCACATGGTCACGACACGCCATGACGTGGGCATTCCCGGTGTGCGACGAATTTCCGCTCGACCAACAAGCCGACGGCGACTTCACCGCGGTGCCGCGGCTGCGGCAGCAGCTCATCCTGTCCCAGAGTCAGCTGGCATCCTTCACCGGTTTGCTGTTCAGTCACATCCTCGAAGCCATAGGAATTGAGGACGTCAACGGCGCGGCCTTCAGATCTCGATGACGGTCGGCACGATCATCGGCTGGCGGCGGTAGGTCTCTCCCACCCACTTGCCGACCGCACGACGGACCGCCTGCGCGATCCGGCCCGGGTCGGTGACACTCTGGGCCACCAGCGATTCCAGCTCCGCTTCGACCTTGCGAACAGCCGGCTCCAGCGCCTTGGGGTCTTCGGAGAAGCCCCGCGCATGCAGATGCGGCGCGGCGACGGGCTTCCCGGTTTCACGTCGCACCACCACGGTCACCGCGATGAAACCCGATGACAGGATGAGCCGTTCGCCCAACGTGGTGTCGCCGACGTCACCGGTGATCAAACCGTCGACGAACATCTTGCCGACCGGAACCGCACCGGCGATGCTCACTTTGCCGCCGACCAAGTCGACGCTGACCCCGTTCTCGGCCAACACGATCGATTCTTCCGGCACCCCCGCGCTGGCGGCGAGTTTGGCGTTCGCCCGAAGCATCCGCCAGGTGCCGTGCACCGGCATGACGTTGCGCGGGCGTACACCGTTATAGAGGAACAGCAGCTCGCCGGAATACGCATGACCCGAAACATGCACCCGGACTTGCTGATTGGTGACAACGCGAGCCCCGATCTTGGCCAGCTCGTCGATGACCCCGTAGACGGCCTCCTCGTTGCCCGGTATCAACGACGACGACAGGATGATCAGGTCCCCTGAGGTCAGCGTGATGCTGCGGTGCTCGCCGCGCGACATCCGCGACAGCGCCGCCATCGGCTCGCCCTGAGTTCCGGTGGTGATCAGCACAACCTGCTCGGGCGCCATCATCTCGGCGGCGCCGATCTCCACCAGGTCAGAATCGGCCACCTGCAGAAATCCCAGCTCGCGCGCGATTCCCATGTTGCGCACCATCGAACGCCCGACGAACGACACCCGTCGGCCCAGCGCCGTTGATGCGTCGATGATCTGTTGCACCCGATCGACGTTGGAGGCAAAGCACGCGACGATAACGCGCCCGTGAGCGCCGCGAATCAGCCGGTGCAGCGTCGGCCCGACCTCGCTCTCCGACGGCCCGACACCGGGAATCTCGGAGTTGGTCGAGTCGCACAACAACAGGTCCACCCCGGCGTCGCCGAGCCGCGACATACCCGGCAGGTCGGTGGGCCGGCCGTCGAGCGGGAGTTGGTCAAGCTTGATGTCGCCGGTGTGCAGAACGGTTCCGGCGCCGCAGCGCACCGCGATGGCCAGCGCATCGGGGATGGAATGGTTGACCGCGAAGTACTCGCACTCGAACACCCCGTGCGTGGTGCGCATCCCCTCAGCCACTTGGACGAACACCGGCTTCACCCTGTGCTCGCGGCATTTCGCGGCGACCAGGGCCAGGGTGAATTTCGAGCCGACAACCGGAATGTCGGGCCGCAATTTGAGGAGGAATGGGATCGCGCCGATGTGATCTTCGTGCGCATGTGTCAGCACCAGCGCCTCAACGTCATCGAGCCGATGATCGATGTGACGCAGATCAGGCAGGATCAGGTCGACGCCCGGCTCGTCGTGGGTGGGGAACATCACCCCGCAGTCGATGATCAACAATCGGCCCAGATGTTCGAAAACCGTCATGTTGCGGCCGATTTCGCTGATTCCGCCCAGCGCGGTGACCCGCAAACCACCGGTGGTCAACGGACCTGGCGGCCTAAGGTCTACCTCCACCGATGAGCCACCTTCCGGCTTATCTCAACACCGAGGCGGCGCGCATGTCGGCGGCCAGTGCGTCGATCTGCTCGGCGGTCGCTGCCACCTGTGGCAGCCGGGGGTCGCCGACCTCGATTCCTTGCAGGCGTAATCCCGCCTTGGACAACGTCACACCGCCCAGACGGCTCATCGCATTGCACAGCGGGCTCATCCCGACGTTGATCTTGCGTGCGGTGGTGAGGTCTCCAGAAGCAAAGGCGGACAACAAGTCCCGAAGCTGACCGGCCGCCAGGTGGGATATCACGCTGATGAAGCCGGTGGCGCCCATCGCGAGCCAGGGCAGATTCAGCGCGTCGTCGCCGGAGTAGTAGGCCAGTCCGGTCTCCGCCATCAGCTGCGTACCGCCGTGCAGGTCACCTTTGGCGTCTTTGACCCCGACGATGTTCGGGTGGGCCGACAAAATGCGCAGGGTCTCGAACTCGATCGGTATCACGGAGCGTGGCGGGATGTCGTAGAGCAGTACGGGAAGTGGCGTTGCATCAGCAACCGCGGTGAAGTGCGCGATCAGCCCGGCTTGCGGCGGCCGGGAGTAGTAGGGCGTGACCACAAGCAGCCCGTGCGCACCCTCCGCGGCGCTGGCCTTCGCCAAGTGGACGCTGTGCGCGGTGTCGTAGCTGCCCGCACCAGCGATGACGCGGGCGCGGTCTCCGACCGCCTCGAGTACGGCCCGCAGCAGGGCGAGTTTTTCGGCGTCGGTGGTGGTCGGCGATTCGCCGGTGGTGCCGGACAGCACCAGGCCATCGCAGCCGGCGTCGACGAGGTGATGCGCCAGGCGCACCGCGGCCGGGATATCCAGGGAACCGTCCGGGGCGAACGGCGTCACCATGGCGGTCAGCAGCGTGCCCAAGCGCGTGTAAACGTCGAATCCGCCCGTGCTCACGGACCCTAGGTTACCTGGCGGCGCCAACACCATTGGGCAGCGCAGGACGCTTTGTTCAGGCTTCGCTGGCCAGCGGGCTCGTCGCCACCTCGGTGCCGTCAGCCAGCGTGGCGATCTCGAAGTCGCTGAACACCGCGGGCGCGACGTCGACGAGCTGACGCAGACATACGATGGCCAGCCGGCGGATTTCCACGTCGGCGTGCTCACTGGCCCGCATCGCGATGAAATGCCGCCACGCCCGATAGTTGCCGGTGACGACGATGCGGGTTTCGGTGGCGTTGGGCAGCACGGCGCGGGCCGCCTGACGGGCCTGTTTGCGGCGTAATACCGCGTGAGGCTGATCGGCGAACTTGGCTTCCAGCCGGCTCAGCAAATCGGCGTAGGTTGCACGGCTGGCGTCGGCCGCCTCGCTTAGGATCTGTCGCAGTTCCGGGTCGTCCTGCATACTGGGCGGGACGACGATCTGGGAGTCTTTTTCCGGCACGTAGCGCTGCGACAGCTGCGAGTAGGAGAAGTGCCGGTGGCGGATCAGCTCGTGGGTGCACGATCGCGAGATGCCGGTGACGTAGAACGAGGCGCTTGCATGCTCGAGCACCGAGAAGTGCCCGACGTCGATGATGTGGCGCAGATAGCCCGCGTTGGTCGCGGTCTTCGGGTTGGGCTTGGACCAGCTCTGATAACACGCCCGGCCGGCGAACTCGACCAGCGCCTGGCCGCCCTCGGCGTCGGTGCTCCACGGCACGTCGGGCGGCGCGACGAACTCGGTCTTGGCGATCAGTTGCACGTGCAACGGCGCGGTCTCGGCCACGGCGAACACCCTAGCCGCAGTGGTCAACGCCACCGCGCCCAGACGTAGGGCACCAATGCTCGCAGGAAATCCAGGTCCGGCCCGGGTTGGGCGCCGGCGAAGGCGTGCTCGAAATACTCCTCGGCTACCAGCAGAATGCCTTCGGCGTATTCACTGGTGAACGCGATGCTGCCGTAGGCGTCCATCAGGTGGCGGACCGTGCGGACCAGTTCGGGCGAGCGTTCCGGTCGCGTCAGGTGCAGGTATTCGCGGACGATTGTCTGATCGGAGCCCTGAGCGACGCTGAGTAGGTGCATGAGCGGCAGCGTGCGTTTGCCTTCATACAGATCGCCCAGGATCTCCTTACCGTACATGCGCTCGTCACCGACCAGATTGAGCAGGTCATCTCGGATCTGAAACGCCGCACCGAAGTGAAACCCGAACCGCACCAACGGACCTAGCTCCACGTTGCCGCGTGAACCGACGATCGCACCGACGCGCAACGGGTGGATGGTGGTGTACCAGCATGTCTTGTGCATGATGAGGTGCAGGTAATCCTCCGGGCTCAGATCCTCCACTTCGTCACGCTGCCAACCAACCTCGGTCGCCTGCCCCTCGAGTGTGCGCATTGCCATGGTGTCGAACTCGGCCCACACCAGGTCGGCCAGATCGCGGTCGAGGCGGCGGGCGGCCCGGCGCAGAACCTGGCCGGCCACGATCGCCAAACCGTCACCGGCGTTCAGCGCCGCAGCTAGGCCGTACGCCGTCGCCAATGTGGGCCGGCCACGGCGCATCTCGCTGCCGTCGGCGACATCGTCGTGGACGAGAAAAGCGTTGTGCATCAACTCGATTGCCACAGCGATGCCCAGCAGATCGTTCGGGTCTGCCCCGAACGCACGGCCTGCGGCTAGGCACAATGCCGGCCGTAACGCCTTGCCCGGCCGGGATGGGTACTCCCGCATCGGCGCGTAAAGCCATTGACTCGGTTCCCCGTCAGGCAACGCGTCCAGCATCGCGCGGCGTACCACTTTGCCGACCTGCCGCAGCCGGTCTTCGACGGTGGAAACGAGTTCGGACTCCTCGGCCGTGCTGGTCATGACCTTCGCGGCAGCACGCTCAACAGGACCGGCAACCAGATGTCTGGATAACCATCGGCAAGCAATGTGCCACGGTAGTGGCCGGGACCGACGTCCTCGGGCACATCGACCTGAATCGTGACGCCGCGGCTGCATCGCGCCACCATCGGCACCGCGTCGGGCTCGAAGCGCACCATCTCCGACCCGATCACCGCGCCGTCGTGGGCCAACAAATCGCTGCAGCGCAACCGCACCTTGCCGAGATCGTCGGCGCCGGCGTTGTGCAGCCAGACTTCCGTCGACACGGCGCCGGATTCGCTGGCCACCAAGGAAACAGCTCCGCCCGACGTGGAGTGCTCGACATCAAGCGTCGCAACTCCGCCTTGCGCCCGGGGCGCCCCGCGCAGCGATTCGAGCGTCTGGGCGGCCAACCGTCGCCATAGCTGCAGCACTTGATCGACGTCCGGCGGCGGTGTGGCTCGATCACCGCCCCGTAGGTCGGCCGCCGGGTCAGGAGCAGGCACCTGCTTGCTATCCGTCTGGTCGGCAACGGAATTGGTGTCGGCCATTCTTACGAACCGATTGACGATCTCGGTGGCGGCCCGAAAACCCCGAGCCTGGATCTCACCCAGCGCCCGGATGTTCAAGGCCGGGTCGAACACCGAGGCCCACGGAATGTCGGAGACGCTGCCGTCATTGTCCCGCTCGGTCACATTTCGCTCCAGTGAACTCCGGTGGATAACCAAACATTCGGCTTGCTCATCGGTATGCTAACTGCGTTAACAGCCGGAGGTCGGGCCTTGCTGAATCTCTTGCAGTCCCAATTGTCGTTTTTCGGCGCAATCGATGAGGCGGTCCTCTTCGCCAAGGATGGCGGCGGCGACAATCCGGATGCGGTGCTGCGCATCGTGGGAACCTTGCTGCCTGGCACTACCGGTTTCGGGCAGGCCGGCTGGTACCGCGAACTCCTAGATTTCGCCAACCGTCCCGGAGTACGCAATCCCGAGTTGCGCGGGCCCGTAACGTTTCCCAGTGTCGAGCAGTCAATCGAGTATCTGCAGGCCTCGGACCCCGAGGAGCGGATGCGGCTCGCCACCGCTGCGCTGGGTTCCGAGCCCGCCACGCTGCCGGAGCGTGTGACCGATAGTGGATACACCCCGTATCACGATCCGGTGCTGGCACGCTCCGCCTACGCGGCGATGGTGCTGGCGAGAATCGACGACCTGGGCGGCTTGCCTCCCCGGCTCGCCGCGATACCGGATTTGCCTGCACAAATCATGGCTCCGGCGGTCCTCTTCTGGGCTGGCACCCCCGGCCAGTTCAACCCCGGCGACCCGACATCGGATCCAACCGTGCGGAAGCTGCTCAACGAGGCGAAGCGAATCAAGTCGCGGAATCAGTGGCACAGCTTCGCCGCGAAGAAAGTCGATCAACAATTTGCCGATCAGTCCCTGCCGTGCTTCGGCACACTCGATAATTTTGGCGGCCAGTACTGCAGCACGCTCTACACCAACACAACAGACGACGTCCTGACCGTCGACGACATCAAGGAAATCCTCGATCCTAGAAACTGGCAGTTGTACGCGAAGTTCTTTTGCGATGTCACTGCCCAAAACCCGCCGGAAACAACATGCGGATGGGCACGGATTCTGGAGACGATCGGCCCCGAATGCGCTGAGTGGCGAATGAAAACGGCGCTGGTCTTCTATTACGGAAGCGACGGCAACGGCGGCATCTTCCTCAACTACGACCTCGACCCCGACCGCCAGAACGACTCAGGCATGGTTGAGGTCGACGACGGCTATATCTGGATCACTCCACTGAACGGCAGCGACCCTTCACAGAACGGCGTGCGGATCCGCACCAGCAAGAAGGAGCGCGTGCAGGGACTCAGCCCGACAGCGACGGCTGCGCTCGGCTGCCTGCTGGGTTGGGGAACCGCCGCCAACGACTTGCTCTCGGGAACAGCCAGCGAGGTGCTCCACAATTCTGCCATTGTTACCGAGCCGTTCGTGATTACGGTGTTGACCGGGAACGAGAAGCTGTCCGGCGTTGGGCAGCCGGTCGGCGGACCTCCCCAGCTGCCACCAGATTTCGGCCATGCGATGGGCGATGTCCGCAATTTGCTGAACAATCAGATCGATCGCTCGCGCAATCTGGCGGCCAAGGCCGCCGATCGGTGGTTGGACGGCATGACGCGCGATGATGTCCGGGAAATCACCAAAGAGTTCGGCAAGCTTCTGGAGAAGTTCGCAGTGGATGCATACAAGACCGCGGAAAGCAACGTGAAACCCCAAATGACGCCTACGAATAACGAATAAGGACGGCGCCGATGGATGACCCGATGGCGATCGCCACCCGTTACGCCACGATCACACGCAAGATGGTCCACGACGCGACACAGGTCGCGATCGATGCCTTCAACAAGATCAACGGGGCCCCCGGCAGCTACACCGGGGATGACGCGATCAAATCGATGACCCAACTCGCCAACATCGCCCTCACCGGGGGGTCAGCGCTTGCCCGGATACCCTTGCAGATCCAGCCGGACAACGGCCCGATGCTGGTTGCCGACGAGGTCGCGTCGGTCGTCCAACGTGCGCTGACCGACGCGGCGAAGGTCGCCGGTGACGCCGCGGAAAAGGTCGACGCGGGCACCTTCAAAAGCCAGTGGGTCGACTCGGCGGTCATGTTGACCAGTATGGCGGTGCTTCGGGCGGCCGAGGCCGCCGAAGCGATCGCCGCCGGACCAGGCGTGCTGGCCGATCCTGTGATGGAGTTTGGGCCGTTCACGATCAGCGGCGCCAATCTTGCAGACGAGCTCGTGCTCAAGATGGAAAAGCTGGCTCGCCCCGGCGTTGATGAGAACATCGCCGGCCTGGTCAGCTTCACGCCTGCCGGGGGCGTGTTGAAAGCGGGTGCGAAGAAAGCTTTTTCGTTGACGATCAATTCCGCAGGGATTGCCAGCGGCATGTTCCAGGGCGAGGTCAGCGTGTCGATAAACAATGTTGCCCAGCCGAACTTAGCTCAGCAGGTCATCGTCAACCTGTGAGCCGACCCGACCAACCCGCCGGCGTTGATGAACTGCTCGATCGCGCTTTGCGCGCCCTCGCCGCAGGCCAGAGGGCGACCGCCAACCGGCTCGCCGAGCAGGTCCTGGCCGTTGACAGTCACAACGCCGATGCGGAGGACCTGCTCGCCGCGCCCGCCGATTGGGGCGAGATCCGCAGGATAACAATACTTTTCGCCGACCTGGTTGATTCCACAGCGCTGTCGAGCCGTATCGGACCGGAAACCTATCGCACTGTGGTTGGGCGCTACCGCGAAGAGGTGCTAGGCGCCATCAAGCGGTACGGGGGGCACGTGGGTAACACCAAGGGCGATGGGCTGCTGGCCTTCTTCGGCCACCCCGAAGCACATGAGGACGACGTCCAGCGTGCCGTGCAGGCCGGACTGGACATTACCCGCGAGGTGGCCCAACTCAGCGCGCGAGTGCGGCGCCGCTTCGGATTCGACATCGACGTCCGAGTCGGGATCCACCGCGGGATCGCGTATCTGGATACCGCCCAAGACGACGTCTACGGCTTGGCCGCCAACCTCGCCGCTAGGATGTGCGGTCTCGCCGAACCAGGCACCGTCGCAGTTTCTCAGGCTGTCGAACAGCTCGTCCGTGGCCGATTCGATCTCAAGGCGCAGCTTCCCAGAGTCGTCAAGGGAGTCGACCAACCGGTTCGCTATTTCCTCGTGGTAGCCGAGCGCGACCTGACTCGGACTCCAGCCGGCCCACTTGTCGGCCGAGAATCCGAATTCGGCTGCCTGCAAGACGCGTGGGCGCAGGCGAGCGTCGGAGAGTTGCGGACCACCGGAGTCGTTTTTGTGGGCGAGGCCGGGATCGGGAAGAGCCGGCTGGCATGGTCGGCCGCAGAAATGGCGGAGCGGTCGCACGGTGTCGTGCTTCAGCTGATCGGGTCGCCGTTTTACACCGACGTCGGCTTGCGCCCGATCCGTCGGCTGTTGGAACGCCGGTGTGGCATCGGCCGGACATCCCAACCGGAAGAGCGACTTCGGCATCTGCGACGCGAGGTCGAGGAACGTTCCCTTGACGCGAGAACCATCGTCCCGCTGCTGGCTCCGGTGCTGGGCATCGGGCCGGAAACCGGCTATCAGTCCGCACCGGCGGAGGGGCGCAAGCTCTACACGCACATCGTCGGGGCGGTCCACGAGTACCTGATGGCATGCAGCCGGGATGCACCCACGCTCGTTCTTGTCGAGGACATGCATTGGTTCGATGAGGACACCGTCGACGTGGTCAACTCGTTGCTGAGCGGCGACCTTGGCGGGCACGTCCTCGTCGTGATGACCAATCGCGTCCGAATGTCGCTGCCTGATACCGCAAAAGCGCAGGTGTTTGAACTCAAGGCGCTCAGCGACGACGAATCCGACCAGCTCATCACCGCCCTGCACCCGGGAGTGCGCGCCGATGAGAAAGCTGCGATACGCCAACGCTGCGTTGGACTTCCGCTCTATATCGAAGAAGTGGTCGCCAAGCTCAAGCAGCAACCGTCCGACGCCGCCAACTCGCGGGGCGTGCCAGACACGCTGTACGAGGCGTTGTTCGCGCGGCTTCGTCCCAGTCAAAGCGCGGTGCGGGTAGTCGAAGCGGCGGCCATCATCGGGAGCCGTATCGAGCGCGGGTTATTGCTATCGGTCGTCGACTTGCCCGAGGACGAAGTCGACGCCGTGATTGCCGAACTGGTGAACGGTCGCGTGCTTGATCCCCTTGGCCAAGAAAGTTTTCGCTTCCGCCACGAGCTGCTGCGGGAAGTAGCCGAAGAGCTGTCGCCACCCACACTCCGCCGCCATTTGCACAGCCGCATCGCGGATGCCCTGGTGTCCGCGCAGGGCAATCCCGACTGGCCGTTGATCGCGCGCCACCACGAGCGCGCCGAGCGCTACTCCGAGGCGGCATCGGCCTATGGGGCGGCGTCGGCCAACGCCCGACAGCGCGGCGCCCTCGGCGAGGCGCTCACCTACCTGACGCATGCTGTGTCTCAAGCCGAGAGCTGCCCACCCGGACCAGAACGCGACCGCCTTGAAATCGCGCTTCGGCTCGGACGCGCGTTCCTGGCCCAAGCGGCCAAAGGCCTGGCAAGCCCGGACGTCGCCGCGGACTTCGAACGCTGTCTCGCCCTGTGCAGCAACGACTTAGCCGATGACGACCTGTTTTCGACGGTGATGTCGCTTTACCCGTACTACGCGATGCGGGCCGATCTCGACCGCGCCGAGCGGCTGGTCCGGTCGGTGCGCGCGCAGCTCACCGGTCCGCGAACGTCCTTCCTGCCTATCAACGAATTCGGGCTGGGCATGTTGGCTTGGTACCGCGGCGAATTCGGGTATGCGCGCGAGAAGCTCGAGTTGGCGGCGAACACGCTGACCGAGGCATGTACCCGCGACCTCGAAGCGATGTTGTTCATGCCCAACGACGCCACCGCCGGGCTGTACACGCATCTGGCGCTGGCCCGCTATATCGACGGTGACCTCGGCGGCGTGGCCGCCGAGTTGGACCGGGCAGAACGGCGGTGCGCCGAAATACCTTTTCCGAAGGGCGCTTTTAGTTTGGCGTATGTGCGGCAGATGGAGATATTGATCCGAGCGGAGGCCGGGCAGCTCCAGCGCGCCGCGGAGGCCGCGGTTGAGTTGACGACCCTCGGCGAGGAACACGGCTTCGATTCGTGGGCGCTGGTCGGGAAGGCGCAATATGCGACCGTCGGCGCTCTATCAGCGTTGGTGGAAAACGCCGATCCGGCGACGTTGCAGCCGCATATCGTAATGCTGACCACCTTCGTCGAGGCGTGGCGGTCCATGAACGCGATCTCTCTCGTCACGTTCTACGACGCCGTCCTGGCGCGTCTGCTCATTGCCGGCGGCGAATTGCCGAAGGCCCACGAACGGCTGCAAATAGGGCTGGAATTGGCCGAACGGACCACGATGCACTTCTACGACGCCGAGTTGTTGCGACTGCGAGCCCAGACCACAGAGGACGTCGGGGCGCGTCGCCGCGATCTTGAGGCGGCCTGGGAACTGGCCCGGCGTCAGGATGCGCCTATCTTCCAGCTACGTTCTGCCAGAGACCTTTTCGAGCTGGACGGTGCACAGGCTCGCCAGGCCATATCGGACGCACTGAGCCGTTTTCCCGACGGCAGCACTTGGCCAGAAGTCGCAGCCGCGCGGGCAATGCTGGGGTGAAACGGCCCGGGGGTAAGGTCGCCATCATCGGAGGCGGGATGGCCGCGTTGAGTGCCGCCTGGCGACTGAGTGAGCCTGGTTCGCGAGACCGCTTCGAGTCCATAACGGTGTACCAGCGCGGCTGGCGGCTCGGCGGCAAGGCGGCGTCCAGCCGCGGCCCCAACGGACGCATCGAGGAACACGGGCTACACATTTGGCTAGGATCGTACGAGAACGCGTTCGCCCTGCTCCGGGAGTGCTATACCGAATTAAGCAGAGTTGCAACGGATCCCACGGTCCCGATACGAACTTGGGAGGAGGCGATCGCGCCGGCTGACAACCCTGGGCTAGCCGACAGGTGGAACGGCGACTGGGTAACCTGGCATGGCACGCACCCGCGCGACAACGCGCTGCCCGGCGACCCGAATAGTACGGGCCGCGAACTTACCGCGGCAGCGTTCGTCGAGCGGGCTCTGCGACTCGTGCTTGCCTTCGCCGACTCGCTACGGGACGCGACCCCTGGTTGTCTGATGCTCAGCGCGTCACCCGACCCCCCGCCGCTGCCGACGTCGCCGCCAGTTGCCGCGGCGGTACGGGCGACGTTGGCAGCGCTACTGGCCGTGGCGGATCCGCAACTGCGCGAAGCCCCGGCCTCTGAGGTCCTCGAACCCGCGCTTCACGCGGTCCGCAACGCAATCGACTCCGACAACCGAGCAGACCGCAGGCGCAGTTGGGTGTTGATTTCCCTTGTCATCGCTGCCGTACGCGGCATCATCGCCGACAAGCTGATCACCGACGCCCGCGGCTTCGCTGCCATCAACGACGAGGACTTCTGCGACTGGATCCTTCGTCACGGCGCACATCGTGACATTCTCGATTCGGCGATGGTGCGCGGCGTGTATGACCTAATGTTCGGTTACCGCGATGGTGACCCGCGGCGGCCCGCAGTGAGTGCCGGGGTTATGACATTCCTCATCGGCCAGGTTCTCTTCGGTTACCGGGGCGCCATTTTCTGGAAGATGACGGCCGGGATGGGCGACGTCGTGATCGCACCTTTGTATCAGGCACTGCGAAAGCGCGGTGTTGAATTCGAGTTCTTCCACCGTCTCGACGCGCTGCACTTGGATCCCTCGCGGCAGTCGGTCGCCACGATAACCATGGCCCGCCAGGCCCGACTAGCCGACGGCCTTCGACACTACGAGCCCCTCACCAGGATTCGCGGGCTTCCGGTGTTTCCGAAACAACCCCTCGGCGAACAGCTCCGAGTGCCCACTGGACTGGATGCGATGGAATCGCATTTTGCCGCGCGCGATGATGCCGAAATACGAAGACTGCGAAGTGGTGTGGATTTTGATCACGTAGTGCTCGGCGTCTCGATCGGCATGGTCCCGATCGTGGCCGAGGAGCTCATCGACGATCGCCCGGAATGGCGCGACATGACAGCGCATGTTCGCACCGTGGCGACCCAGGCCTTCCAGATCTGGCTGAGGCCGGACGAGGCGTCGCTCGGCTGGAACAAGCCCGCGACGACGGTCAGTGCCTATGTGCCGCCATTCGACACCTGGGCCTCGATGCCCCAGACGCTATGGGCCGAGGATTGGCCGCACGCCGAACGACCCGACACCGTCGCGTACTTCTGCGGCAGCCTCGACGCGCCCTGGCCCACAGCGGACGACCATCTGCGTTACGTCAATCGATATTCCGAACAGGTCCACGCCGCGGCGGTCAGATTCCTCGATCAGCATCTCGGGCTTTACTACCCGAACGCCGTCACCAAAGAAGGCTTCGCCTGGCATCTGCTCAGCGGCGTGGACGGTCAGCGAGGGCGCGAGGCGTTGGCGACTCAACACGTCAGCGTGAATATCGATCCATCGGACCGCTATGTGCAGTCGGTGCCCGGCAGCGACCAATATCGGTTGCGGCCGGACGAAAGTGGTTACGACAACTTGGTTCTGGCCGGCGACTGGACAGACTGCGGGATGAACGCGGGCTGCATCGAAGCAGCGGTGATGTCAGGGCTGCAGGCGGCCAATGCACTGCTGGGGCGCGGCCGTTTCCACCGCATTCGCGGGTTCTACATGCCGTGAGCGCTGTTCGAGCAGAGCCCGGAAAAGCATCCCTGGTAGTCGATCGCGACACCGCCACATTGCCCTGCCAGTCCTCGGCGACCCGTTTCACAAAGTCCTGTGCGTCGGACTCGTTGTATGCACCGGAACAGTCGGGTCACGACTTATGGCTACCCGCTCTGCCGGCCGCAACGGCGTGTCGAGATTTCCAGTCGCCGCGCCCGCGGCGCAAGTTGACGGACGCCACACGGTAGACAAACGCGGGGTGAAGCAGGCGAATCGGCGAATAGATCAGGCTGTTGACCTTGAAGAAGCGCACGGCCACAACGAGATCCGATTCGCATGCGGTCAGCGCCCAGTCCAGCAGCCGGGTGGCGACGCGCATCGCCTTCGGCCGTCGACCCGCCACACCTGGCAAGGCCAGGTCGGAGCTCGCCACCATCTGCCACGTCACGGCAATTGGTTTCGCCGCGGCGCGGAAGTACCGCCCGGGCAGATTTTTGCCGCCGCCGCGAAGACACTTCCGCAGCGCGACGGCCTCCAACGCGGCCACCGTCATCCCTTGCCCGTAAACGGGATTGAAGCTGCAGATCGCGTCGCCGCACACCAGCAGACCGTCGGGCAGCTGCGGCATCTTGTCGTAGCGTCGCCACTGGCTGGACGGCATGTGGTGATGCGCCACCTCGCCGATTGGCTGAGCGGACCGGATCGCCGCGGCGAGGTGGGCGGGGCAGTACTCCTCGGCGAATGCCAGCATGCCGGCCAGGTCGCGACGTGGCTGATGCCCCACCATCCCGAAGACCGTGAACATCCACGTGTCGTTCTCATAACCGGTCAGAAACATTCCGGTAGGCCGGTCCGGCGCGGGACCGATGTCCACCAGCATCTCGCTCAACGTGCCCGGAGGGATCCGCAACAGTTGGCTCACGTAGTGCGTGTGCATGACAATGTGGTCCTCGACCGGCCGGCCGTAGCCGAGGCGCTCCAGGAAAGCCGGCGTATGCGCACTGCGGCCCATCGCATCCATAACGACGTCGGCCGTCAATTCCCGTTCGGAACCGTGGTCGCGGTTGACCACCCGCACTCCGGTGACGCGACCGCGATCGGGTGTCGACGTCAGCTCGGTCACGTCGTGGCCGTTGAGAATCGTCACATTGCCGATTGCCGCAACGCGCCGCCGTACATGCCATTCCAGCAATGGCCTGCTCGGCATGTGCACTGCCAGCGCTGTGGGCTGCTTCGCTACCTTTCCCGACCGGAGTACCTCGTGGCCGCCGAAAGACAAGTGCAGCTTCGACAACTCCCCGTCGTCCCACACCGGAGCACCATCGGCTACGAGTTCGCCGAGAAATCCGGGGAAGAGCTCATCCAGAATCTGCGCGCCGCGAGCCAACAGGACGTGAAGATGCCGACCCTGTGGCACCCCTCGTCGGACGACGGGATCATCTAGTAGCACATCCCGCTCGACAACGGTGACGGTGTCAAAGAAGTCGGCCAAGACCCTCGCCGCAAGAAGTCCGCCCATGCTCGCCCCGAGAACGACCGCGCGTTCGCCCAGTCCTGCCATGGCGGAACTCCTGCATCGAAGTCGAACGTTCGTCATCGTCGGCCGAACGACTCCCCAAAAGGTACCAACCGACTAGCAGCAGTTTTACAAAATGGCTCATCAAAGGGCTTTCGCGCGGACCTGCGGGTTCAGAATTACGTGTTCGCCGAGTCACGCTGGTTCGCAACGGCAGTCACGTCTGCGGCGGCCGTGACAGCGTCGTAACCTGCCGCTGCTGCCTTGGCGCGGTGTCGTTCCACGCAGTCTCGATAGCCGTTGTCGTCACCGCGCGCGAGCGCGAGCAGTGCGCGCGAACGCAGCAGAGGGAGTTCGTGGAGCACGAAGCCGGGATCTGTGGGCACGACGGCCAGTCGGTCCATCGCCGACTGCGCTTCGTGTTGGTCATCAACCGATCCGCGTCGGATCAGCAGTTGCACCAGAACTTCGGTGGCCCTTCCCCGCCAGATCATGTCCCCGCTTTCGTACGCGCCATCCACCACGGTCCGCACCATGTCGATAGCACCATCGAGATCGCCGGTACGCGCTGTCTCCAACGCAAACTCGGGATCGACGATCGTCAGCGCGCTCAAAGACATCCGCTCCGTCAACGCCATATCGCGGACTTGGCTGAACAGGTCGAGGCCCGCCGCGCGTTCCGGGCCCTCGCGCGTCACCAGGACGAGGCCTCGGCTGAGTCGACCCATGTACAAAATGAAGTCGTCGCTGGAACTCTCGGCGATGCGCAGCGCCTCGGCGGTCTCGCGCATCGCGGTCGCATCGGCCGGCAGCGCCCCGAACGGAATGGAGGCCACGTACTTCCACAGCAACGCGAATACGTAACTCATCGGGTCGAGAGGAGCAGCCATCGTGATCGATGCCGCGGTATCGTCCAGCCAACCTCGGATACCCAGGCACATCTTGACGTGCCCCCGCATCGCGAGCGCTGTGCTCAGCGGTGAGCCGAAGATCAAGTTGCCCTTGGTGACGTCGCCGTCGGCCAATTCGATGAGACGATCCGACAGTCGCAGCGCCTCGATCATCTGGCCCGCTTGGCATTTGGCGTAGATCGCCGCGAACAGTAGCGCGACGGTCAGCGTCGGATCTCCGATCGACTCAAGCAGTTCGCTCTGCTCCGAAGCCACTTCGGCCGCTTCGCGAAAGCGATTATGAAAAGTCAGTGCCATGATGAACCCGGTCATGCCGATCGCCAGCGACACTTTGTCGTCAGCTGCTGTGCACAAATCTCTCAGTTCGTCGAAACCCGTGTCGGCAATGCTGCCGCCGGTCCGCCACAGAGTGCCGCATAGCAGGTTGCGCGGCGCGATCCGCAACGCCGCGCGGTCCGGGGCGTCGGCCGATAGCCGGTCGGCGACCTGGCGGGCGCGTTGCCAGTTGGTGCGGGCCGCGCGAATGTCGCGGAAGGACGACCAGGCTCCGGCGCGCATATGCCAATCGAACGCTGCACGCAAATCCCCCGCAGCTTCCAGGTTTTCGGCAATCAGCGCGGCGTTTTCATCGGCTGCCCCGGGTTCCTGCTGTTCGATCGCGACGGCCAGGCGCCGGTGCAACTCAGCGCGCCCGGCCTTCAACTGCGCCTCGTAGGCCACCGCCCGGATCAACGGGTGCCGAAACGCATACTGGGCGCGCGGAGCGAACATCACCTGATCGATCAACTCCACGTGCAACAGCTCGGCGATTGCCGACGACACGTCGATGTCGTTCAGTAGGGCGGCAACAAGCTCGGCCGTGAACTGCGCGCCGACGACGGCGGCCGCATAAAGGAATTGTTTGGCGGGCCTGCCGAGACGGTCGACACGAGCGGCGATGGTGGCTTGCAGCGTGCCCGGCACACTGATGTCGGCGGCATCGTCGTGACAGAGGTAGGCACCGCGATCGCCGTCGAGCACACCGCGCTCAGCCAGGTCACGCACCAATTCCTCAGCGAAGAATGGGTTCCCGGCGGCCTGCTCTACAATCCGCGCCGCCAGAGCACGCACCGAAGGATCGGTACCCAGCAACTCGGTGGTCAGTGCCGCCGTCTGCACGGCGTTCAGGGGCGCCAGCGAGATCGTCTGCGAGCCCGGTGTCCGCGACAACGCACCGTGGTATTCGGGTCGGTAGGTGAGCAACACCAGCGAAGGTAGTTGCGGCACAACAGCGAGGAAGTCAGCCAGCATGGCCTCACTGACCTCGTCGATCCAGTGCACGTCCTCGATGACGTATTGCGCCGGTGTGGTCCGGGCCAGCGAGATGGTGTTCAACAAGGCTGCCAACCGACGCCGACGGGCATCGGCGGTGATGGTGGCCGGCAGCGCGGCCTCGGGGTCTGCGATTCCGAGCAGGTCGTCCAGCAGCAGCAAGTCCTCAGGGTTGGCATCAGGTATGCGGGTTCGCACTTTCATCCGGCCCGCGGGTTCGTCGAGGTCGTTGACCCCGAACACCGTCCGCAGCAGGCGCGCCACCGCATGGAAGGGCACCTCACGGGTATGGGATTCGCAGGCGACGGTGAACACTTCGACCCCGCGGCCCGCGGCCAGCGTCATCGCTTCGCGCATGATGCGGCTTTTGCCGATACCGGGTGGCCCCGCCACACCGACCACACATCCGGCACCATTGATCGCCTGCTCGAGGATGCCGGAGACGGTATTCATCTCCCAGGCGCGATTGACCAGGATTGGTTCACGCCGACTGATCCCGGCGGGATCAGCAGCCGCCCCCAACAATCGACGCGCGGGTAACGGCTCGGCGGCACCTTTGACATGTACCCGCTCGCGCGCCCCAAGCACCGCGGTGTGCTCGACCAGGCGCGCGGTGGACTCGCTGAGCATCACGCCGCCCGGCGGGGCGGCCGACTCCATCCGTTGCGCCAACCCGACCTGCTCACCCACCGCGGTGTACGCCCTTGCGTCGGAGCTGATTTCGCCTGCGATCACCTCGCCAGAGTTCAGACCGACCCGAAGCCGCAGCGCTACGCCGTCGCGGTGTCGGACTTCGTCGGACAGCTGCGTGATCTGCTCTTGGATGTCCAGGGCCGCCAAACAGGCCCGAAAAGCGTGGTCCTCCAGTGCGACTGGGGCCCCGAAGAGCGCCATGATGCCGTCGCCGGTGAACTTGTCAACGGTTCCGCCGTAGCGCCGAGTGATCGTTGCTGCGCGGCCGAAGACGTCGGCCATGATCTCGCGCAACCGCTCCGCTCCCAGCGTTGATGCCATCGCCAGGGAATTGACCACATCGGCGAACAACACCGTCACCTGCTTGAATTCCGGCTGCTGACGCGCGTCTGACGCAGGCGTCCCGCACGCGTCGCAATACCGGGCCCCAGGGCGCAGTTCGGTGCCGCATGCCCGGCACACCGCGCCTGCTGGCTCCATCCGCCTCTCCCGCCGCCGAGGACCCCAATGCACCAACCTTAAAGCTCGGCGCAGCAATAGGTCGATTATCGTCTGCGGGCGCGAGTCGAGTACGCCATTTGCCGTCCCGCGCTATTCACCGGACCGCAAAAGTTCATTTACTTAATCAGATACTCGGCTGGCGAGTTGCGTGTTTCGTCCCCGCTTTTCCGCCCGCTTCAAGTACATTTCACTTCCAGGGTTAGCCACTCAAGGAGCTTCGTGTGCCATCTGGCCCTATACATGCCGCCAACGGCTTAGCTCACTTCAAGGGTGAGCGCTACGCCGCGGCGGCGGGGGAATACACGTTGGCGATCAAAGCCGGCGGCGGCGATGTCCGCGAGTGGGGCAAGATGCGCGCGCTCGCAGAGGCCGGCAACACCGCCCAGATTCAGGACCTTCTGCCACCCGCGACCTATTTCTGCAAGATAGAGTTGCTGGCCGCGTCCCCGGTGAAGAGCGGCGATCTACCCGTCCCGGTGAGGGTCGGGTCGCGTCCGTGTTGCGTCAAGCGACTGCGGCTTTGGCTGGGCAATTATCTCGGCGAAAGGCTGACGGTGTTGATGGATCACGCCATCAACGTCGTTGGCTGGGTGTTCGACTACCGTGCCCGGGTTTGGACCAACTGGTACCACAACAGTTGGTTAATCGGGGTCCTGCAGCTGGCATACATCCGCGAGCTGCTGAACGCCAACAACCTGATAAGCACCTACCCGCGCGGGGAACTGGTCGCCTTCCAAACGGATGACCAACCAACACCCGTAGGGGTCAGTCACTTCCGCACCGCCGACGGAAGCTGGAACAACCTCGACGACCCCAAGGAGGGAGCTGCCAAGACGCGCTTTCTGCGCAACGTCGACTATTCGGCCACTCATCCGGAGACGGCTCGGTTGCTCACGCCCAACCCGCGCGAAGTCAGCCTGAAGTTTCTTACTCGTCCCGACCAACCTGATGGCCGACCGTATATGAGGCCAGTCCTTTTCCTGAACCTGTTGGCCGCGTCGTGGATCCAATTCATGAACCACGACTGGGTCAGCCACGGTGAGGTCGCGCAAAACTCGTTCATCACGGTAAAGCTGCCGAAGGGCGACCCGGCTATAAAGCGCTACCAGCAAAACGATCTAGTCATCAGTACGACCCAGGCCGACCCGACGCTCAACGCGGGCACTAAACCGGATCCCGCCGGCACGAGCTTCATCAACGAGGTCACTCACTGGTGGGACGGCTCCCAAATCTATGGCAGCGACCAGTTCACTCAAAACCGTTTGCGCACAGGGAAATTCGGCAAGATGAAGCTGAACAACGACGGCACCCTGCCAATAGAGCGCAGCGTCCACGTTGAGGACGCCGCCTTTGTGCGCAACTGGTGGGTGGGTCTGTCGATGTTGCACACGCTTTTCGTGCGGGAACACAACGCCATATGTGACATGCTGCACGCCGCCTACCCCGACTGGGAGGACCTGCGCCTTTTCAATGTCGCCCGTCTCATCAATGCCGCGCTGATGGCCAAGATCCACTCGGTGGAATGGACCCCGGCCATTTTGCCCAACCAGACGCTTGAGACGGGGCTGAACTCGAATTGGTTCGGCTTGCTCACCTACCTGAGGCATGAAACCAAGCGCCGTAAGACGGTGGCTGAGGTAAACATTCGCAACCCCGAGCTCGGCGGCATCGTGGGTAACCCGATAAACAGACACGACGCCGTTTTTGGGTTGACCGAAGAATTCGTCGAGGTCTATCGGCTGCATTCACTGCTTCCCGAGGAACTGCACCTACAACGCCGCGGCGACCCCAAGATCGAACTCGTGCCGGTACCGTGGACGCGCCAGCACGGCTCAGCCTGTATGACACAGGATTGCACCGCCCCGTCATGCTCGGGCCACTTCACCGACATCGCAAACAAGTACGCGATGTCGGACCTCTTCTACTCGTTCGGCAATCAGCACCCAGGCGCCTTGGTGCTCAACAATTTTCCGCGCTTCATGCAGGAGCTCAGCGTCCCGGGTAATTATTTCTTCGACCTGGGCATGGTGGACATCGTGCGCGCACGCGAACGTGGCGTACCGCGCTACAACGAGTTCCGCCGTCAGCTGGGACTGAATCCGATCCGCAGCTTCGACGACCTCACCCAGGACCCGCAGATATTGGCGGATCTGCGGTCCGTTTACGGTGGCCCGTCGGACAATGTCGAGGATCTCGACCTGCTGATCGGCACGCTCGCCGAAGGCGAGCGGCCCAACCGCTTCGGGTTCGGCGAGACGGTGTTTCAGATCTTCATCGTGAGCGCGAGCCGCCGATTGCAGGCCGATCGCTTCTACACCGACTGCTACAACGAGGAGTTCTACACTCCGGAAGGCCTGCGCTGGGTCGACGAAAACGATTTCAAGAGCGTGATCCTGCGTCATTATCCGGAACTCGCCGACACCGGCCTGGCCAACATCAAGAACGCTTTCGAGCCTTGGGACGAAGGTCCCGAGCTGAGTCCCGACCGCCATCCGTTGCGCGAGTGGGACTGCGAATTGCAACCTGACCCCTGGCGTGGCGGCACGCACCGCCGTGGGTAAGCAGTGGTGTCGGCCCGGAATGCTGATGTGGTTTGTGCGACGGGGGGTTTGGGACTTCTTTGCCTGGATGAAATTCCGAATCGCTAAGCCGATCGATATCGATTTGCCACCAACCGAACGCTGGTACATCGCGCCGAAGCCGATGGTCAAAGCAATTCCTCAAATACCGCTGCACAACGTGAAGGTGTGTACCCGCGCCGACATCCCCCGGGATGAACGATCGTTACGAAACACGATCGCCTTCGACTTCCAAGTCCGGGCCTACAGCTGGTTCTCCCCGATGCAGAAGGGCCTGCCACCGATCGACAAAGACCCGCACGTGGCGTTGAAGCGGGCTTACCGCGGATTACGTCGCGATCTTTTCGATCCACCCGAAATGCCGGCCGAGTATCTGGGCAGTCCAGATCTCGGCTCGCTGGCAGTGCGCGGACCGTTCGCCTGCTATACGAGGCGGGTAATAGGTAGCGCCGACTGGGAGTGGAACCTGCTGTCGCTCAAGGACTACGAGCATCACAAGGACCTTGTGAACATCGGTTCGCGGGTGTTATTCCGTCTGGATACGCGGCGACGTGCACTGGAGGCATACAGCATCGAATGCCCTGCCCTGGACGAGAAAAAACCGATCGGAGTAACCGATCAACGCTGGGATCAGGCCTGCAAGATCGCATTGTGCGCCGCCTCGACCCACCTTTCCCTTGTGCGCCACTTCAATTGGGTGCACTTGGCAGGCGGTGCACAGTTGGCCATCGCGACACGCAATTGCCTGTCGGCCGATCACCCGCTGTGCAGGCTGCTATGGCCTTACATCTACGGAACCCAGCAGAGCAATGACGTGGTCACGCGCGGACAGATGGTCCGCGGTGGCGAATTCGAGACGACCTTCAGCCTCACCTTCGAAGGCATGTGCGGTTTGTTCGATGACACCTACCTGCAGTATCCCCACATCGTCAACGATCCTGAACGAGATGGCAATTCGCGCGGGTTGCGCGGTGCCGGCTTCGACACACCAACGCAGGACAACCTGGAGGCGCTGTTCGGCGCCATGCTCGAATTCACGCTCAACTATCTGAAGATTTACTACTCACCCAATGCCACCGGAACCGGCAGCGTGCGCAACGACCAACAAGTAATGGCCTGGCTCGAGGAACTCAATAAACGCGTCCCTGGAGAAGTAGGCGTGACTGGCGCAAATGTCACTCGGGGTACGTTGGCGCGGCTGCTGGCGAATCAGCTGTATCTGGTGACGGTGCAGCACGAGATCCTCGGCGCCTTCATGTGGAACTACCAGCTCTGGACGCATCGCCAGCCGGCGCGGATATACAAAAACAATAAAGATCACCCACGTGAGCCGCTGGACGTTTACCAGCGGCTCGTCAACGCGAACTACATCCTGAACGTGCATCGACGCGCATTGATGTATGACTTCAGTTACTTCGGCCTCGACCCCAACGCCAAGGCAGCCATGTTCGCGTTCCAAGGCGACCTCGCCGCGCTGCAGGCCAAGATGGAGAGCCAGCCGCGTGCTCTATGGCTGGTCTACCCACGCGCATTGAATGTCAACATCAACGCGTAACGGCCGCTTTTCGCAGCGCGCGCGCCAATTCTCCGCGCTCACCGACCGTCACTCCGGCCAATCCCAGCCAGCCGGCCATCGTCTCCAACTCGCCGGCTAACGCTTCGGCGACGCGAGACGGTGAACGATCCGCTTCGACGAACGCACCCACGACGTGCAGCGCATCCGCGGAACGGTCAGCTTTGAGGTCGACCCGTCCCACCAACTCCCCGTTCAGCAGAAACGGCCACACGTAGTAGCCGAATTGGCGCTTGCTGGCCGGCGTGTAAATCTCGATGCGGTAGTGAAACCCGAACAACCGCTCCACCCGCGGACGGAAGAAGATCAACGGGTCGAACGGGCACAGCAGCGCCGTTCCGCGGTCACGTCGCGGAATGGCTCGCTCTGCAGGCAGATACGCGGGTGCCGACCAGCCCTCGACGTCCACCCGCTCGAGTTCGCCGTCGGCCACCAGCTGGGCGATCGCCTGCTTAACCTGCCCGGCGGCCAGCCGAAAGTAGTCGCGAATATCGGCTTCGGTGGCCACCCCCAGCGCGGTAGCTGCCCGCAGCGTGAGCTCCCGGACGGCGTCGTCTTCGGTGACCTCGCGCGCCAGCACCCCGGCTGGCAGCACCCTTTCCGTCAGGTCGTAGTGCCGGGCGAACCCCACCCGCGTTGCGGTGGTCAACCGGCCGGAAGCGAACAGCGCCTCGGCGACCCACTTGGTGTCGCTGCGATTCCACCACTGTGTTCGGGCTGCGCCCGCGCCCTGTCGAGGGGCTGCGGCCAGGTGGTTCTCGATCTGCCCGGCGGTCGACGGCCCCAGCTCGGCGATCGCCGCAATGATGTCGTCGGCCAGCCGCGGGTTGGCCTTGACGATGTGGCTGCCCCACCGACCGTGCCGATATTGGCCCATTCGCCAGCGCAGCAGCGGCCAGTCGTCGACAGCCATCAGCGCCGCCTCGTGCGCCCAGTACTCCACCAGCAGGCGAGGCGACCGCGCCGTATGGCTCCAGGCCGCGCGGTCCAAAACGTCGCGGTCGTAAGGCCCGAGTCGGCTGAAAACCGGCGCATAATGCGCCCGCACCGCGACCGAAACCGAATCGAGCTGGAGCACTTGAATGCGCGATATCAGCCGACGCAAGTGCGCGCGAGTGATCGGTCCACTCGGCCGGGCCTCGTTAAACCCTTGAGCCGCAACAGCTATCCGCCTGGCCTGCGCGGCAGATAGGGTCGACACGGCGCCGAGAATACCGTCGATCTCTGACAGGGACGGCGCTATCGGAGGCTTACCTCGCGTTGACTTGTTGGCCCGAGGCCACCAGGGCGCCTCCCTCGGGTGCGTTCTTGAGTTCCTGGTATGCCCGCTCGAGCGCAGCCGGCACCGCATCGAGGTCGCGGTACACGCCCATCAGATGTTCCAGAATCGTGATGCGCTGTCGAGTCGCCTCGTCCACCGCCCGCCGGGCCTGCGCACGATAGTGATCGGCCTCCTGCTTTGCGTCGGCGAGGAGTTGTTCACGTTGCTCCTGGGCGTCGGCGCGCATGGCGGCCAGTTCGGCGTCGAGCCGCTCCCGCGTTGCTCGGTACTCTGCTTCGAGGCTTTTGAGCTGGGCGGCCATGTCCGTCAACCGGTCTTTGTGCTCAAGCTGTGCGGCCTCGATCTCCGCTTCGGCCGCCGCGATCATCGCCTCGGCCTCGGCGCGCGCCTCGGCCTGCATCTCAGAGACCTCGTCGACCGCGCGCCGCAGCATCTTGGCCATCCTTTGTTGCATCGCGTGCGGCGAAGGAGACGTGTCGGTGAGAACGGCCACCTCCTGTCGCAGCGCGGCGGCTTCGCTACCGCGTTCATGGAGCTTGGCCCTCAGGCTCTCGACGTCGTCGAGCAGCAACCGCTGCTTGGTGGTCAACATCTCGACGTGCGCATCGACCGCAGCGGGGTCGTAGCCCCTGAACAGTCGAGAGAACTTTCTGGTGGGTTCGGTCATCACTGCTGCTACTTCCCCCTCTGCAGACGCTGGTCCGGAACTCTTGTTCCGACCCGTCAATCGAGGGTAGTCACGTCATGGGCGCGGCGCAGATCGGAGCTCAGGCCCGGTAGTAGCTGTGCACCCGGTATCGCACACCCGCACGGCTTACCTGCCACTCCCCTGGCGTGCCGACCCACGTCTCGTCGAGCACCGGGGCCACAGCATCCCCATCGTCGCGGGGTAGGTTGATGTCGATCTCGGTGACCTCGCACCGGTGGGCCTGCGGCAACGCCAGGGTGTAGATCTGTTCGCCGCCGATGACCCAGGTATCTGGATCGGTCAATGCGTCGTCGAGGCTTTGCACCACCGTTGCACCGTCCGCCACGAAGTCGGCGTGGTGGGTCAGTACGACATTTCTGCGGTCCGGCAGCGGCCGCACCTTCGCCGGCAGCGATTCCCAGGTGCGGCGCCCCATCACCACGGTGTGGCCCACGGTGAGTTCTTTGAAGCGAGCCAAATCCTCGGGCACGTCCCAGGGAATGGTGCCGCCGCGACCGATGATCCCCGAGGTCGACTGAGCCCAGATCAGGCCCACGCCGCCGGCTGATGTCATACGGCGACTGGGGCTTTGATCGCGGGGTGCGGGTGATAGTCCTGGACAACGACGTCGTCGTAGGTGTATTCGAAGATCGAATCACGATGCGCCAAAGCAAGTTTCGGATATGGCCGCGCGTCGCGGCCCAACTGCTGGGTGACTTGCTCGACATGGTTGTCGTAGATGTGACAGTCCCCACCGGTCCAGATGAACTCGCCGACGCCCAGGCCGGACTGCGCGGCCATCATGTGGGTCAGCAGCGCATAGCTGGCGATGTTGAACGGCACACCGAGGAACAGATCGGCGCTGCGCTGGTAGAGCTGGCAGCTGAGCCGTCCGTCGGCCACGTAGAACTGGAACAGCGCATGACAGGGCGCCAACGCCATCTGCGGTATCTCGCCGACATTCCAGGCCGACACGATGATGCGCCGCGAATCCGGATCGGTCCGCAGCAGCTCCAGTGCCGCGCTGATCTGGTCCACATGCTTGCCGGACGGCGTCGGCCACGATCGCCACTGCACCCCGTACACCGGACCGAGATCGCCTGTTTCACTTGCCCATTCGTCCCAGATTGTGACCCCGTGCTCCCGTAGCCAGCGCACGTTGGAGTCGCCGCGCAAAAACCACAGCAACTCGTACACGACCGACTTCAGATGCACTTTCTTGGTGGTGATCAGCGGGAAGCCCGCTGAGAGGTCGTACCGGATCTGGTGGCCGAACAAGCTGCGGGTACCGGTGCCGGTGCGGTCGGCTTTGGGCGTGCCCTGCTCGAGCACCAGACGCAGTAGGTCCTCGTACGGCGTCACGATCGGCACGCGTTCACTTTAGCGGCGATCGCAAGCGCGGCGGAGCCGGGCGCGGCGGGTCGACGCCATTTATCCAGCGGCGATCGCAAGCGCGGCGGAGCCGGGCGCGGCGGGTCGACGCCATTTATCCAGCGGCGATCGCAAGCGCGGCGGAGCCGGGCGCGGCGGGTCGACGCCATATATCCAGCGGCGATCGCAAGCGCGGCGGAGCCGGGCGCGGCGGGTCGACGCCAAAAAAATACGTCCAGACCCGGGGAGTAGAACGGATGGCATGCCGAACATCACTGACACCGTCTCCACTGCCGATGGCTCCTGCCCGGTCCGCCTGTTCACCCCGGAAGGACAGGGCCCCTGGCCAGGCGTGGTCATGTTCCCCGACGCCGGCGGAACCCGACAGACCTTCTTCGACATGGCCGCTCACCTGGCCGACTTCGGTTACGCGGTGCTGCTGCCGGACGTCTACTACCGCCAGGGCGACTGGGCGCCGTTCGACATGAAGACCGCATTCAACGACGCGAACGAGCGTAAGCGGCTGATGTCGTTCATCGGCAGCATCAGTCCCGAGGACTGGGCGTCCGACGCGACCGCGTACTTCGACTACCTGGCCGCGAGCCCCGAGGTCAGCGGGACCAAATTCGGTACGACGGGCTACTGCATGGGTGGGCGCGCATCATTCATCGTTGCCGGGCGGCTGCCGGACCGGGTCGCTGCTGCGGCGTCATTCCACGGCGGCGGGCTGGTCACCGACGGCGCCGACAGCCCGCATCTGCGGGCCGACCAGATCCAGGCCGCCGTCTACGTGGGCGGCGCGGAGAACGACGGGTCATTCACAGCCGACCACGCCGAGCAGCTCGAAAAGGCGCTGACCGCGGCGGGCGTCGAGCACACCATCGAAACGTATGCCGCCGCGCACGGATACGCGGTGCCGGACAACGGGCCCTACGACGCCGACGCCGCCGAGCGGCACTGGACGGCCACCAGGGATTTCTTCGGGGCGAAGCTGCACGGTTAGCTGCCGGCCATGCACGTCGACGCGATGACGACTCCGCATCCGCTCGGCCAGATCGGCGACCTGGCCCGACGGGCACAGTCCGCGGGGTTCTCCGGTCTGCTGTTCACCGAAACGGGCCGCACGGCCTATCTCAACGCCGCCGTGGCCTCGCAGGCCGCGCGCGGCCTCGAGCTGTCCACCGGTGTCGCGGTGGCTTTTCCGCGAAGTCCATTCGTCACGGCGGCAACCGCGTGGGAGCTTCAGGAGGCAACCGGCGGGAATTTCCGGCTGGGTTTGGGCACCCAGGTACGCACGCACGTCGTGCGGCGTTACGGTGTCGCATTCGAGCGGCCCGGTCCACGGCTGCGCGACTACCTGCTCGCGGTGAAGGCGTGTTTCGCGGCGTTCCGCTCTGGCACGCTCGATCACCACGGCGATTTCTACGACCTGGATTTCATTACCCCGCAATGGAGTCCGGGACCGATCGATGCTCCTGATCCGAAAGTCGATATCGCCGCAGTCAATCCATGGATGCTGCGGATGGCAGGCGAAGTGGCCGACGGGGTGCATGTCCATCCGCTCGGTGAGCCGGGCTACTTGGCCCGGCATGTGCTGCCGAAGGTCGCTGAAGGGGCGAGCAAAAACGGGCGCTCGCGCTCGGACATCGCGATCATCGTGCCGGTCATGACCATCGTCGGCGACACCGACGAAGAGCGCGCACATCAGCGCGAAGTGGTGCGCGCCAGCATGGCGTTCTACGGCAGCACACCCAACTACGCGTTCATCTGGGACGAGGCCGGGTTCGACGGCACGACCGCCCGAATTCGTGAGAAGCAGAAGGCCGGCGACATCGCCGGTATGGCGGCCCAAGTCAGCGACGACCACATCGCCGCCTTCGCCACCGAGTCAAGCTGGGACGCGTTGGCCGACGCGCTGACAGCCAAATATGCGGCGACGGCAACGCGCCTCGTGCTGTACAACGCCGTCGGCGACCAGGAGCGTTTCGAGCGATATGGCGAAGTCGCCCGTCAGCTCAGCGCCCGATCAACCGCTGCATGAAGTCGGGATAGCGCGCGCCCTGCACCTCGATGCCCGCCGCGGCGTCCTCGATCTCGCGGAGGTCGTCGGCGGTCAACTCGACGTCGGCCGCCGCGAGGTTTTCCTGCAGCCGGTCCAGGCGCCGAGTGCCGGGGATCGGCACGATCCAGGGTCGCTGCGCGAGCAGCCAGGCCAACGCGATCTGGCCGGGTGTCGCACCCTTGCGGAGGCCGATCGTCTGGAGCAAGTCGACCACGGCCCGGTTGGCCTCGCGGACGTCGGCGGCAAAGCGCGGGATACTGCGGCGAATGTCGGATTTGTCGAATTCGGTTCTCTCGCTGATGCTTCCGGTCAGAAAACCCTTACCCAGCGGGCTGTACGGCACAAAGCCGATGCCGAGTTCGGACAGCGTCGGCAGTATTTCGGCCTCCGGTTCGCGCCACCACAGCGAGTACTCGCTTTGCAGGGCCGTGACGGGTTGCACGGCGTGAGCGCGGCGGATGTTCTCCGCCGACGCCTCCGACATCCCGAAATGTTTCACTTTGCCGCTCTGGATCAATTCCTTGATCGTTCCGGCCACGTCCTCGATCGGGACCTCGGGGTCGACGCGGTGTTGGTAGAGCAGATCGATGGACTCCACGCCCAGTCGGCGCAGCGAATTGTCGGCGACCTCTTTGATGTGTTCGGGCCGACTGTTCAGCCCGGCGATGTTGCCGTCGGCGCCGAAGGCGAAACCGAATTTGGTCGCGATCACCACCTGCCCGGCGAACGGCGCCAACGCCTCGCCGACGAGTTCTTCGTTGTCGCCATAGGCTTCCGCGGTGTCGAAGAACGTGACACCCTGTTCGACCGCGGTGCGGATCACCGCGATCATCTCGGCGGTGGACCCGGAAGGACCGAAGCCGCGGCTCATGCCCATGCAGCCCAATCCGATCGCCGAGACTTCCAGGTTGTCGCCGAGGATGCGCTTGTCCACCGTGTTCTCCTGTCGTTTAGATCGTCACGAGACCGGCAAGTCGACCAACTCGGCCAACCGGGCCCGGTGGCGGTAAGCGGTGCCGAAAGCCAATTGATCGCTCTTGGCCCGCTTCAGGTACAGATGCGCGGGATACTCCCACGTCATTCCGATGCCGCCGTGCAGCTGGACGCATTCCTCGGCGGCATGTACGGCGGCTCCGCTGCAATAGGCCTGCGCGACAGCCGCTCCTATCGTCGCGTCGTCGTCCTTTCGGGCGCAGGTGTCGGCGGCGTATCGGGCAGCCGCCGCAGCGGAATTGACCTCGATCCATAGGTCAGCGAGTCGGTGTTTGATGGCCTGGTAGGACCCGATTGCCCGGCCGAATTGCTTGCGCTGCTTGGCATAGGCCAGTGTGGTGTCGAAACACCATAGTGCTAACCCCAGTTGCTCCGATGCGAGTAGCGCCGCGCCGGTCTCCAACGCAGCCGCGACCGCAACGTCAGCAGGCGCAGTATCTACACGCGACGACGCGACACCGGAAAAGTCAACATTCGCGAGAGGTCTCGTCATGTCCAGGGTGAGTATCGGCGACACGTCGATGCCCGCTGCGCCTCGGTCGACTGTGTGCAACTCCAGTCCGTCCGGCCCGGCCGCCGGCACCACCAGCACGTCGGCCTCGCCCGCACCGGCCACGCTGGTGATCCGTCCGGTGAGGCCTTTGCCGCCTACACCGACGCCGGTAACCGTGTCACCGGGCGAAGTGGACAGTGGCACCGTCAGCGCCGCGGTGAGCGAACCCGCCGCCAAACCCCTGACCGTTTCGGTGTCGCCGGCGTGCAGCAGCGCGACCGTGGCTAGCACCGCACTGGACAGAAACGGTACCGGCGCGACGGCGCGGCCGATCTCTTCCATGACCACGGCCGCCTCGCGGGGACCGGCGCCCGCGCCGCCGAACTGCTCGGGCACCAGCAAGCCGGCCGTGCCCAGATCGGCGGCCAGCGAATGCCAGACGTCGGAAAACTCTTGCGGCGCAGAGTCGTAGGCACGCATCACCGCTTCCGGCGGGCACCGATCGGCAAATAGACGGCGCACACTGTCCCGCAACGCTTCTTCGGTATCTGAATACAGCAGATCAGTCACCGGGCTGTTCCTTTGTCTAAATTCTTGTATGCGATGTCCTTGTCGACCCGGTGTTCCGGCGGCAGACCCAAGATGCGCTCGGCGATGGTGTTGCGCAGGATCTCTGATGTGCCGCCCTCGATCGAGTTGCCCCTCGCTCGCAGATAACGGTATCCGGGCTCGCGGCCCACGAAATCAACCGCTTCGGGTTGGCGCATGGTCCAATCGTCGTAGCGCAGTCCGTCTTCGGGATGCAGTTCGATGTCGAAGCCCGAAATCGCCTGCGCCAGGCGGGCAAAGGTTACCTTCAACCCGGCGCCCTCGGGTCCGGGCTGACCCGCGGCCATGCGCTGGCGCAGTCCCAGCCCGGTGAGCCGGGCAACCTCCGCTTCCACCCACAACCGCATCAGCTCGTCGTGCATCGCACGGTTGCGCAGCTGCGGTGCGGCCCGCCAGGCGTCGGTGACCTTGCCGATGATCCCGGTCTCGCGGACGTTACCGGCCATCGAGCCGATGGCGACGCGTTCGTTGTTCAGCGTGGTGGTCGCGACCTTCCAGCCGCCGCCCTCGGGGCCCAGCCGGTAAGCGTCGGGCACCCGGACATCGGTGAGGAACACCTCGTTGAATTCGGCTTCACCGGTGATCTGGCGCAGCGGCCGGACATCGACGCCGGGATCGGTCATGTCGCAGACGAAGTAGGTCAGGCCCTGATGTTTGGGAACCGTCGGATCGGTCCGTGCGAGCAGGATCGCCCGCTGGGCATTCTGAGCGCTCGACGTCCACACCTTCTGCCCGTTGACGATCCAGTCGTCGCCGTCGCGGACCGCACGGGTGGCCACGCCTGCCAGATCGGACCCTGCGCCCGGTTCGCTGAACAGTTGGCAGTAGACATGCTCGCCGATAAACAACGGCCGCAGGAACTTTCGCTGCTGATCTGCGGTGCCGAATGCCGCGATCGTCGGCGCGGCCATGCCCAGCCCGATGCCGTTTCGGGCCCCACCGCCTCCCGGCGGCGCACCGGCGGCGGTCAGTTCGTCCTCAACCTGCGACTGAACGCTGCGCGGCAGGTCCAGCCCGCCGGAGCCGACCGGAAAGTGCACCCACGCCAGCCCGGCGTCGAACCGGGCACCCAGGAAATCGCGCGGATCGCTGCTCACCGGATCGTGCTCGTCGAGCAGCGCGCGCACCCGTGCGTGTACCTCGACAACCGTCTGCTCGTCGATACTCATCGGAATCCCTTCGCGTTGCCCAGCAGCTGACCGCCGTCAATCACCAAGGTTTCACCGGTGATCCAGCTCGCCTGATCAGAAGCCAGGAAGGCGACCGCGGCCGCCACGTCGGCCGGCTCGCCGATGCGTCCGAGCGCCGTCGCGCCCGAGACCGCATCTTCATTGTCTTTCCACAGCGCCTCGGCCAGCCTGGTGCGGACCACCCCCGGGCAGATTGCATTGACCCGGACCCGCGGCGAAAGTTCCAGCGCGAGTTGCTTGGTGACGTGGATCAGCGCTGCCTTGGTGGCGTTGTACAGCCCCATCGCCGGGGATTGGTGCATGCCGCCGATCGATGAGGTGTTGACCACGGCGCCGCCGTGTTCGGCCATCCATGCTTTGGTCGCGAGTGACGTCCACAGCAGCGGCGCCCACAGATTGACGTCGAAGATCTTGGTAAAGCGGGCGTGATCCTGTTCGATCAACGGACCGAAAGCCGGGTTGGTGCCGGCGTTGTTGACCAGGATGTCGATGCTGCCGAAGCGGTCGAGCGCCAGGCCGACGCAGTGTTTGGCGGCGTCCTCGTCGACCGCGTGCGCGGCCACCCCGACGGCGCTACCGCCCACCTGCTCGGCCGCTGCGTCTGCGCTCTCCTGCTTGCGGGCGGTGAGCACCACGTTCGCACCTTCGGCGGCCAGTCGCCGAGCGATAGCGAGCCCGATACCCCGCGAGGCCCCGGTGATGATCGCGGTGCGGCCGCTGAAATCGGTTGCTGTCATTGCACGTCCTCCATCAGGCTGCGCTGGTAGCGGCGCATGCCGCCCAGCCATCGGTCATAGTCAGCACCCTTGTGCCGATACATTTCCAGCACAGCCGGATGCGGGAGGATCAGGAACCGCTCCTCGTCGATCGCCGCCAGCACGATGTCGGCGACGTCGGCCGGCTCCAGCACATCGCCCGCGGTGATGACCGCCCGGGTGGCCAGGCGGGCCAGCGGATCGTCGGAATCCCCCGGCGCGTGCAGCAGGTTGGTGTTGACTCCCATCGGGCACAGACAACTCACCCGCACACCTTGATCGCCGAAGGTGATGTTCAACCATTCGGCGAAGCCGACCGCGGCGTGCTTGGTCACCGAGTACGTCGCCGACCCGAGTTGGGTGAGCAGCCCCGCCGCTGACGCGGTGCTGATGAAGTACCCCTCCCCACGCTCCACCCAGCCCGGCACCAGCAACTGCGCGGCTCGGATGTGCGCGCGCAGGTTGACATCGAGGGAGCGATCCCACTCACCCTCGGTGACGTCCAAGCCCGCGACACCGGTAATGCCCGCATTCGCGAAATACAGCTCCACGGACCCGAATTCGCGCTCCGCCCGCTCGATCAACTGCTGAATCTGAGCGGTGTCGGAGACGTCGGCGGCCACCCCGACCGCCGATCCGGGCCGATCGGCATTGATTCCTTCTGCCACCGTCAGCGCGGCGTCGGCGTTGATGTCGGCGACGACAACGCGCGCGTCGTGCTGCGCGAGCTTGACGGCCAGCGCACCGCCGATTCCGTTACCGCCACCGGTGACGACAGCGACCTTTTCGGCAACCTTCACAACCGACTCCTCTCGTCTTTGCACAGCAGCCGGATGATCCAACCACGGGTGTCCGCCGGGTCGATAACGTCGTCGAGTTCGAAGGTGGTGGCCGAGGTGAGCGCCTTACCGTGCTGATAGGCCGCCTCGACCAGCTTGTCGAACACGTTCTGGCGTTCGATCGGGTCGGCGACGCCGGCCAATTCCTTGCTGAATCCCAGCCGCACGGCGCCCTCGAGACCCATCCCCCCGATCTCCCCCGTCGGCCAGGCGACGGTGAACTCCGGGGCGTGGAAGGAGCCCCCGGCCATCGCCATCGCACCCAGCCCGTAACCCTTGCGGAGGATGATCATCCCGAACGGCACGGTCAGCCGCGCACCGACGATGAACAGCCGGCTCATCCGCCTGACCGCAGCGTCGACTTCGGCGTCCGGGCCGACCATGAAACCGGGGGTGTCGCAGAGCGATATTATCGACAGCCCAGCCGATTCACAGAGTGTCAGGAAGTCGGCGATCTTGTCCGCCGCCTCGGCGTCGATCGCCCCACCGAGGTGATGACTGCTGTTGGCGAGCAACCCGAACGGCACGCCTTCGACACGGACGAACGCAGTGACGACGCCGACCCCGTAGTCGGCGCGCACCTCCAGAACGGATCCGACATCGGCGACTGCCTCGATGGCATGGCGGACGTCGTAGGCTCGTAACCGGTTCTCCGGCACCACATGTCGCGCCTGCCGCGGGTCCGGGGCTGCCCAGTCGTCGAGTCTGCCGTGGAAATACGACAGGTACTGCCTGGCCAGCGACACGGCGTGCGCCTCATCGCGGGCGACCAGGTGCACGACCCCGTTGCGTCGCTGCACGCCGATGGGCCCGATATCTTCCGGCCGGTACTCCCCCAGCCCGCCACCCTCGATCATCGCCGGACCACCCATGCCGATGTTGGCGTCGGGAGTTGCGATGATCGCGTCGCACACCCCGGCCAGCGCCGCGTTGCCCGCGAAGCACCGTCCGGACACGACCGACACCAGCGGCACGTGGCCACTCAGGGCGCCCAGCGCGCGGAACGTCGGCACATCGAGGCCGGCGACGTTGCCGACGTCGGTGTCACCCGGCCGGCCGCCGCCGCCTTCGGCGAACAGCACCACCGGGAGCTTTCGGCGGGCGGCCAGGTCAAGGACCCGGTCGGTTTTGGCGTGGTTACGCATGCCCTGCGTGCCGGCGAGCACGGTGTAGTCATAAGACAGCACGGCCGCGTCGGCGCCGCCGATTTTCGCTATCCCGGCGACCAGCCCGTCGGCAGGGGTGTTGGCGATCAGATCGTCCTCCGAGCGCCGGCTGCGCTGCGCGGCCACCGTCAGCGCGCCGTACTCGACGAAGCTTCCCGGGTCGACGAGATCGGCGATGTTCTCGCGGGCGGTGCGACGATTCTGTTTGTGCCGCTTGGCAATCGCCGCGGGTCGGCCGTCGTCGAGGGTGAGCAGGTGACGGCGGCGGACTTCGGCGAGGTCAGCACGGGTCCGGTCCAGATCGAGGTGCGCCGTTCTTTCTTCCCGCGCTCCTTCGCCGGTGCGGGTGAACACCACCAAGGGGTCCCCGGTTCCGACGACCTGCCCGGGTGTCACCAGCGTCCGGGCCGTGCGCACCGCGGCCGGCGCGGTCAGCACGTGCTGCATTTTCATCGCTTCGAGCACGACCAACTGCGCGGCCGCAGGGAACTCGACGCCTTCCGGGGCTACCTCGATCACGGTGCCGGCCAATTGTGCGCGCAGCGCCTCCTCACCCGGATGCAGCTCGAGCGATGCGACTCGGCCTTCCGGGCGCACAGATTGCAGCGCGCTGACCAGGACGGCAATGTTATCGTCGACGAAACTCGTTGTCACCCAGCCTGATTGCAGCTTGCTGCTGGACAGGACTTCGCGCAACAGCCCGATGTTGGTGCGGATGCCCTCGATGCGGAATTCCGCCAACGCGGTCTGCGTTTTGCGCACCGCTGCGGGAAACGACGAGCTGCGCACGTGGGTGATGACTTTGGCCAGCAACGAGTCGTACCGTGGGCTTGGCGTGTATCCGGTGCAGCCGTGGGTGTCGACGCGGACACCGGGTCCGGTCGGCGGCGAGAACACCGCCAGAGTTCCCGCCGTCGGCGACACGGATCCATCGGCGGCCAGCGTCTCCATGTTGACCCGGGCCTGAATCGAGATGCCTTGTGCGCAAGCGGGTTCCCCGACGACATCCGTACCGTCGGCAATCATGCCGACGGGCAGCCCGAGTTCGTCGAACGAGGCGCCGCGGGCGATGGCCAACTGCACCGCAACCAGATCGAGCCCGGTGATCTCTTCAGTAACGGTGTGTTCGACCTGGATTCGAGGGTTGACTTCCAAGAACACGAATTGACCATCGGCAACCAGGAATTCGACGGTTGCCAGCCCCCGGTAGTCTGCCCGTGCGCATAGCCGGGCCGCGGCCGCATGGAGCTCGCGCCGCAGCTCCTCGGAAAGACCTTGAGCGGGCCCGATTTCGATGAGCTTTTGGTGGCGCCGCTGGATGCTGCAGTCACGGTCGCCAAGCGCCAGCGCACGCGTCGCCGGGCCCGAGGGCGCGGCAACGACCTGCACCTCGATATGCCGCGCGTCGACCAGGTGCGCCTCGGCGAAGACTGCCCGGTCGCCGAATCCCAGCTCCGCCTCGGCGGCGCATTGCCGATACGCATCGTCAATCTGGTCGGCGCTGTGAACGATTCGCATACCGCGGCCACCGCCGCCGGCCAGCGCCTTGATCACGATGCCGCGATCATGCGCGGAGGCGAATGCCTGAATGTCCTCGACGCTGCTGGGCCCGTCGGTGGCCGGCAGCGCCGGCATGCCGGCTGCGACTGCGGCGCGACGAGCTGATGACTTGTTGCCGAACAGCTCCAGCGCCGCGGCATCCGGACCGACGAACGTGTGCCCGGCTGCCGCGCACGCTCGGGCGAATGCAGGTTGTTCGCTGAGAAATCCGTAGCCGGGATGGATCAGGTCTGCATTCGACTCGTTGGCCGCCGCCAGGATCGCGGCGTGATCCAGGTAGGCGGCCGGCCCGGAACCGGGCAGGCCGATCGCTTCGTCAGCGGCGTGCACGTGTGGACTGTCTGCGTCGTCGTCGGCGTAGACGGCGACCGTCGCGAGTCCCAATTCGGTTGCGGTGCGAATGATCCGGAGTGCGATCTCACCGCGGTTCGCGATCAGCAGGCGCGCCACATCCGGTCCTTCGTCGGGTTTCACCACATCCCATCCGGATCACATCATGCGCTACCACGGTTTTGTCACCGTCGCTGGGCGGCTCAGCAAACTTCCGTCAAATGCAGCAAACGCGGCCCACGTGACCAGTAGTTTCATTGCCAGCGATTATGCAAAGGAGAGAGCCATGAAGCAATACATCTTCGCAGGATTGGCCGCTGCCCTGATCGCTGGAGGCCTGATCGCCTCAGCGCCCCCCGCCAACGCCGGCTGCCTGTACGGATGGGTGGCTAAGAGTAGGTGCGATGCCCCGGTCCAGCCTGACGGAACCTGGCAACGTTGCGTGGTATTCCAGGACACATTTACTAACAACCATTACTCCACCGGCGGCCAACGCTGCGACGTGATGGGTCCTGACCAGCATCCTTGGGGTATGGCCTTCAATGACCCGCCGACGCACATCGACGACTGATCCAGGAACCCTTAGCGGAGGAGATTCTCAATGAGGCTGTACATCGTCGCAGGACTGGGTGCCGCGCTGATGGCCGGCGGGCTGCTCACCGCGGCACCCCCGGCGAGCGCAGGATGCCTGGATCCCGGGTGGGCGGCGCACCCGCTTGCCCAGATGTGCGACAGTCCCGTCGAACCCGACGGCATGTGGCAACGCTGCCTTACATACCACAACGGCGGCCCATATACGCCCGCGCAGACCGACTGCTACATCATGAGCGCTGGCCAGCCACCTGCCGGTGACCCCATATTGGGCACGCCACCAACGCATATCGACCCATAACAGGCCGACCGCGAGGGCGTCCTCAAGGTTGACTGGTTCTCGCTGCTCGTGGTCTGGCACCGCCATTTGGATGTGTTCACCATGTCGCAAGCCGAAGCCCCTGGCTGCGGCGGAGACGGGGTCTAGGATCCCTCAGGGGCAGTCAGTGCGCGCCAGTGTCAGCTGGCCGGTTGCTGGAGGTCGGGGGCTTCGACCACGAAAGGCCAACCAGTGAGCGATACGCCGAATGTTCTGATCATCTGGGGCGACGACATCGGGCAGAGCAACCTCAGCTGCTACAGCAACGGGCTGATGGGATACCGGACCCCCAACATCGACCGTGTCGCCGCTGAAGGCGTGCTGTTCACCGACTACTACGCGGAGCAGAGTTGCACCGCCGGACGGGCAGCATTCATCACCGGCCAGAACCCCTACCGCACCGGCCTGACGAAGGTGGGCCTGCCCGGGGCGCCGCTGGGTCTGCAGGCGCAGGACCCGACAATCGCGACCGCGCTCAAGGCGCAGGGCTACGCCACTGGGCAGTTCGGCAAGAACCACCTCGGCGACCGCGATGAGCACCTGCCTACCGTGCATGGCTTCGACGAGTTCTTCGGCAACCTGTATCACCTCAACGCCGAAGAGGAACCCGAACTGCCGGACTACCCGAAGGATCCGGAGTTCCGCAAAAAGTTCGGGCCCCGCGGCGTGCTACACACCTGGGCCAACGGCGACGGCACTCAGCGCATCGAGGACACCGGCCCGCTCACCAAGAAGCGGATGGAAACCTGCGATGATGAATTCCGCAACGCCGCGGTCGATTTCATCAAACGCCAGCACGAAGCCGAAACTCCGTTCTTCGTGTGGTTCAACACCACGCACATGCATTTCCGCACCCACACCGAGCCCGAGAGCGTGGGCCGCGCAGGGCGCTGGCAGTCCCGCTACCACGACACGATGTTGGATCACGACGACACCGTCGGCAGCCTGCTGGACCTGCTCGACGAGCTGGGCATCGCCGAGGACACGATCGTCATGTACTCCACCGACAACGGTCCCCACATGAACAGCTGGCCCGACGCCGGCATGACACCGTTCCGCAACGAGAAGAACTCCAACTGGGAGGGCGCCTACCGCGTCCCGGCGCTGGTGCGCTGGCCGGGGCACATCCCGGCCGGCTCGGTGCTCAACGGCATTGTCAGCCATGCCGACTGGTTCGTCACACTGTTGTCGGCCGCTGGTGTGCCCGACATCGCCGAGCGGCTGCGCGCGGGCGCAGACCTGGGCGGCACGACCTACAAGGTGCATCTCGACGGGCACGACCAGTTGGCCTACATCACTGGCGAGACCGACGAGGGCCCGCGCAAGCACTTCTTCTATGTCTCCGACGACGGCGACCTCACCGCCCTGCGGTTCGACAACTGGAAGTTCGTCTTCCTCGAGCAGCGCTGCGTGGGCACCCTGCAGATCTGGGCCGAACCGTACGTTGAACTGCGCGTGCCCAAGCTGTTCAACCTGCGGACCGACCCGTACGAGCGCGCCGACATCACGTCGAACACGTACTACGACTGGATGTTGGACCACATCTTCCTGTTCGTTCCGGCTCAGGCTTACGTCGCGCAGATGCTGGAGACGTTGGTCGAGTTCCCGCAGCGACAGAAATCCGCGAGCTTCAATATGGAGCAGGTGATGGCAAAGTTGCAGGACGCCACTACCCGCAGCAGCTGAGCGACGCCGATCAAACGCAACGACCCGCTCCCGTCCTGGCGCCCCGGCAGCACGCGGGACGCGCTGGAGACGTTCTTGACGGCGGCCGAGGAGCTGCCGGTAGCCGACCGGGTCGCCTACTTCGACAACGACGGCACGCTGTGGTGCGAGCGGCCGAGCTACGTACAGCTCGACTTCTTCCTGAACGCGCTGAACAGACGCGTGGCCCAGGTCCCGTCGACCGCCGAGCGTGCCGAATTCGCCGCCCTGCTCAGCGGTGATCAGGCGGCTGTCGCCGGGATCGGGCTGGAACGCATCGCGCTCGCGCTTGCCGGTCTGTTCGAAGGCATGACGCCCGAGGAGTTCGCTGCCGCGGCAAGGGAGTTCATGGGCGTGGCAACGCACCCGACGCTAGGCCGACCGACTCGCTCGGTGACCTATCAGCCGATGCTGGAACTCATCGCCGAGCTGCGGCGCCGCGACTTCACGGTCGGGATCGTCACCGGCGGCGGCACCGAGTTCGTCCGGGCGATCAGCGACGACCTCTACGGCGTGCCGGCCGAGTTGGTGGTGGGCACCCTCATCGGCTACGACGTCAGCCGTGACGGCCAAGGCCCACCGGTCATCCGGCGGACCAGCGGGCTGCTCGGCGTCGCGAACGAAGGCAGCGCCAAGGTCGCCAATATCCAGACTCAGCTGGGCCGCCGGCCGATCCTTGCCGCCGGCAACTCCGGGGGCGACCGGGACATGCTGGAATGGGCACAGGCCAGCGGCTCTCCGAGCCTGGCGCTACTGATCGACCACGACGACGCCGAGCGCGAATTTCACTACACCAGCACGGCGCAGACGTTCGCCGAGACCGAGCCGATCACCGACGTCGGGGACCGGTTGGGATGGACCGTCGTGAGCATGGCCCGAGATTGGGACGCTATATTTCCACCGGTCTCTTGATCGGATTCTGTTGCGCGCGGGCATCGACAGCACCGCGCGTGGCGCGCAGTCTCACGACTCGCCGATCGGCGTAAGCGGAGGCACCGTCCAGGTCCCGTCGAAGAACTCCGGGCGGGGACGGTACAGCCGAATCAGGTAATTCCAACCCTGTGGTGTGACAATGCAATTGGGTGGAGCATCGTCGCCGACGTCAGCCCTGAACCGTACCGTGATCGAGCCATCCTCATTTGGTACCCCGGTGATGCTGTTGACCGAGTAGAGGTGCCGTGGATTCGGCTCGAAGAACCCAGCAGAGTTGTACACCGAGACCGACCAGAATGCTTCCACCGGAACGTCTTTGAACGTCAACTGGTACTCCCCTGGCGGCACCGCCGGGTCGACACCGACATAGGAAGCCTCCGACGTCGGCAACCCTCCCCATCCAGCGGCAGTGCCGATCAGATGGTGGATCGGATCGACCTGCTCCCGAGTTCCGAAAGCTCGCCCGAAGTCGGTCAGACCGCTCGCAAGGCTGAGCAGGGCTTGGCGTGTCTTGTCCAGACTTTCACTGTCGTAGTCCGGGGAGGCGAACGCTTCCGAAGAGCTCGTCTCCAGCGTCACGCGGTCTTGTAGGGCGCCGACAGCGGCAACGTCATCGGGGTCCACCGGATCGACCAGGGTGCGGACACCGATCATCACGTACCGCGACCCACAACGGTCACTGGTCAATTCGTACCGTCCCGGCGCGTGCAGGAGCACGTTGATGTAGTGGTCCTCGTTCACCGCCATCGCCGACATGTACCGCCCGTCGACCTCGGGGAGCGAGAGCCAGGCCGGCTCGGCGAGGTCGAGGATTGCGAAGCTGTACAACGTATCGCGGTTCATCCGGATGACGGTCTGCGCGTCGATCGATGCCGGCTGCCGATTGTGCCGAAACACGCCGATCCCGCCCGCGTCGCGTTGGATGTCGGCGAACATCCTGTGCGTCTCCGCCCGGACGAAGTTATCGGCATTGACCAACACACTCACGTCGGACTCTCCTGTCGGTATTTGTCTGATTGTCGCCGCTCACTCCATCAGGTGAGCCGCGACCGTCGCGCCGAGTTCCCAGCACGACTCGAGGTCGGTCTTGCCCGGCTTGCCCGACACCACCACATATTCAGCCGCCTTCACCCAACCCAGGCCGGTCGTGATGGAGTCGACGCCACGCTGGGCCCCCTCGGTTCCCTCGTTGCCGTGCAGGTAGAGACCGAACGGTCGCCCGCGTGTGGCGTCCAGACAGGGGTAGTAGATGACATCGAAGGCGTGCTTGAGGGCACCGCTCATGTACCCCAGGTTGGCCGGGGTTCCGAGCAGGTAGCCGTCGGCCTCGAGCACATCGGTCGATGACACCGTCAGCGCTGGTTTGCGCACGACGTCCACGCCGTCGATGTCCGGGTCGCTAGCGCCCGCCACTACCGCTTCGAACATCTCCTGCGCGTGCGGCGACGGCGTGTGATGAATCACCAACAGCTTTTTCCGTGACGCCCCGGTCATGTCGGTCATCGCAAGTTGAGCAGAGATTCGATTCCTATTGTCAGGCCGGGGTGTTCAGCGACCCGGCGAACCGCCAACAACACCCCGGGCACGAATGACGTGCGGTCCATGCTGTCGTGCCGGATGGTCAGGGTCTCCCCCGCGGTGCCGAACAGCACTTCCTGATGCGCCACCAGGCCGGCCAACCGAATCGAGTGCACCGGCACGCCGTTGACGTCGGCGCCGCGGGCACCCGGCAAGCTGGTTGTCGTGGCATCTGGGTTGGGCGGCAGGTCTGTTCGCGCGTCGGCGATCAGCTGGGCGGTCCGCGCGGCGGTTCCCGACGGGGCGTCGGCCTTGTGTGGATGATGCAGTTCGATGACTTCGACCGACTCGTAGAACGGCGCGGCCTGCTTGGCGAAGTACATCGACAACACGGCCCCGATGGCGAAGTTGGGTGCGATGAGCACGGAGACGCCCGGCTTGGCGGCCAGCCATGACCGGACCTGTTGCAGCCGTTCGTCGGTGAAGCCCGTGGTTCCCACCACGGCGTGAATCCCGCTATCGATCAGAAAGTGGAGGTTGTCCATCACGACGTCGGGGTGGGTGAAGTCGATGACGACCTCGGTTTCGCTTTCGGTCAACAGGCTCAACGGATCACCGGCGTCGACCTCAGCGGACAGGCTCAGATCGTCGGCGGCCTCCACCGCCTGCACCATCGTCGCGCCTACTTTGCCCTTCGATCCCAGCACCGCCACCCGCATGGTCTCACCCTAGACGGGGCGGTTTCGCCCGAAGCTATCCACATTCGAGGTTTGTCCACGATCGAGGACTTGTCGGTGGCCGATCGTGGCCGTCGACGGACCATCTGGAAAGATTTTTCGACGACGGGTCCGCGCGCGGCTCAGCGGATTCTCGACCACTCGTCACCGTGCGTTCACCGAGCAGAGTTGCCAAACGCGCACGAACCGGGAGCTTGCTGTGATACCCACCAACAGAGCGCGACGCACTGACCAGCTCGACGAAAGGAACCGGATCATGACGATCACCCGAGGCTTCGCCGCCGGCGCGATGTTCGCCGGTGTCGCCCTTGTACTGACAGCGCCCGTGTCCGCCGCGGACCCGCTGAACGGCCACTACATCGAAACCGAGACCTATCCAGACGGTCATCAGGTGCACGACGATTGGTACATCACCCCCTGTGGTGACGGCTGCGCTTCGGTACGCGAGGTAGGGCAGGCGAATATGGTCAACGGGCAATGGACGCTGGATGGCAGTGGCGGGGTGACCTGTGAGCAAGGTGGCGACACTCCCAACGCCATCGGTTACCACTATTCGTGGGATCCGAACACGCTGGCCGGCACGGTGAAGATCACCAACAACGAGGCAGTGTGCGGCAACCCGAAGGGCTACCAGGAGACCAACCAGTTGCAGTTGGCGCCGGCGCCCTAAGCGTCGATCACCACGCGGCCGCCGTTGGCGCGCGAGACGCACACCAGCGTCGCCCAGGCGGCCCGCACAGCGAGCACTGACGACGACGGCCGGAGGTCAGTCGAACGTCGATGTGACTCCCCGGCGTCCATGATGGAAGCAGGCCACCATCAGCGTCGGCGAAGGTCAGCGCGACCACGTCAGGAGTGAGCAACTCGCGTTTCGTGACGACCGCGTTGTGCGTTCGCCCCAGCCGGCACGACCCGTGCCGGCGTCCATCGGGTCGCCGAGGAGAACCCGCCGAGGAGTACGCCGAGGCCCCAGCGCGCCGTGTAGAGCCGGTCACGCTCGCGGCGACCATACATGTCGGCGGGCCAACTGGCCCAAATGCTCTGCGACACAGGAACTTCAGGACTGCCGGATGTCGTAGCGGGCCAACAGCCGGATCAACGAAGGACTGATGCGGCGCATCGCGTAGCCCAGCTTCGACTCGGCGGCGATCGGCAACACCGGCGGACCGCTCTTGACGGCTTTGACGATCGCCTTGGCGGTGGCCTCGGGCGTGTAATTGCGGCGCCGGTAGGCGGCGTCGGCCCGGTGTCGGGCGCGGTCCTGCTCGTCGTCGGTCATTCCCGCATAGACAGTGCTTTTGGCGATGTTCGTGTTGACGAATCCTGGGCAGACCGCGGTGACGGTGATGCCGTCGTCGATCAGGTCGGCACGCAGCGACTCGCTGAACGCCAGCACGGCGGCTTTCGTTGTGCCGTAAGCGATCATCGACTTCGACGGCAGAAACGCCGCCGCCGAGGACACATTGATGATGGTGCCGCCCTCGCCGCGGTCCACCATCTGCGTCGCGAAGACGCGGCTTCCGTTGAGCACGCCGCGCAGGTTGACCGCCAAGATGTTGTCCCAGTGCGCCGGCGTCGTCTCCAGGAACCGGCCTGCCATTCCGATGCCGGCGTTGTTGACCAGGATGTCGACCACACCATGCTCGTCGTTGACCCGTGCGGCAAGCGCGTTCATCGCCGCGTCGTCGCTGACATCGACCTGGTACGCCGCTGCCCCGGCGCCGGCTTCCCGGACCGCCGTGGCGGTTTTCTCCGCCGCGGCGAGATCGCGGTCGACAATCACAACCGTGTCGGCACCGTGGCGGGCGAGTTCGACGGCGGTGGCACGGCCGATCCCGGCACCCGCCCCGGTGACCAACGCGAGCTTGCCCCGTACGTCACGCGGCCCGGTCCGCACCATGCTCGCGCTTCGCGCGCGGGCAGTCTCGCCGTCGTGCCGGTCGATCCATTCAGTGGCCAACCGCGCGATGACGTCAGGACGTGCGGTCACCACCCAGTGCCCGCCCTCGATCTGAACGACCCTGCTACCGAGCGGGATCGAACCGGTGTAGCGCTGCAGAGCGGGCGTGACGAAGATGTCCTTACGCGGCACCAGCACTTGGACCGGGACAGTGGTTCCGGGCAGCGTCTCGCCGGGCGCCAGAAACGGTGCAGGCATGTTCGCTCGGTACAGGTTGAGCCCGTTGATGTAGTCGCCGGTAGCTCGGGCGGGCTCACCGACTCGGGTCCGGATGCTGGAGTTGCCGATACGGCCGAAAGCCTCGACAACTTTCACGCCCAACCCGGATCTCACCATCAGCTCCGGCAGGCCGGGGGTCAGGAAAAACCAGATGTATCCCGACGCGAGGAACTGCCTGACCACGTCGAAAAGGGCACGCGGTGTGCGCGCTGACCGCAAGAACTTGCCCGCGTAATTGAGGTGCGGCCCGGATATCGAGGTGAACGAGGCGACTTTGCCCATCACCGTCTCGTCGGTGACCGCGGCCCAACCCTGAATCGAGCCCCAGTCGTGGGCCAGTAGATGCACCCGTCCGACGCCCAGGCTGTCGATCACCACGCCGACATCGGAAACCAACTGGGGGAAGCGGTAATCGGACCGGCCGGCGGGGCGGGTCGACTCCCCGGCGCCGCGCACGTCGTAGGCAACAAAGTTGTATTTGCCGTTGTGGTGCTCGCCAAGGTGCTCGGCCACTGCGTCCCACAGGTGGTGGTTGTCCGGGTAGCCGTGAATGGCCAGGACGGTCGGCCGTTGCGGATCGATGTCGGTGTAGGCGTGCACGGCCAGCGTGACGCCGTCCGACGCTGTCACGCATACGCGGGTCATCGGATCCTCTCGGCCCCGCGACCGGGCAGGTGCGGACCGACAGCCTCGTCGTTGACGGTAAACATCGTCCAGCAGCATACCCGGTACCCCCGGTATCGGGAATCCCTGGCGCTCAGACCGGCGCCGCTCCCCGCAAGTGCTCGAAGATCAGCGACGTCTGGGTACCCGCGACGTCGGTGTCGGCGTTGAGGTTCTCCACCACGAAGGAACGCAGATCCTCGGTGTCGCGCGCGGCGACGTGCAGAATGAAATCGTCGGCGCCGGCCAGGAAGTAGACATCCATCACCTGCGGCCTGCGACGAATCTGGTTGATGAAGTCGCGGATCCTGCCACGGGCGCCTGCCTGCAAGCTGACCGAGATCATTGCCTGCAGCGGCAATCCCACCGCGACCGGGTCGATGTCGGCATAGAAGCCACGGATCACTCCCGAGTCCAGCAATCGCCGGACCCGGCCATGACAGGTCGACGCGGCGATGCCGAGTTCCTCGGCCAGCGCGCTGTTGGTGATCCGGGCGTCGGCATGCAGCAGGCTCAAGAGGCTGCGGTCCACGGCGTCCAAGTCCGCCGGCCGAAGATCCTTCGGTGGCAAACCGCCATCTACCGGCGTTTCCGATGCTTCTTCGGGCATGATCAAATTCTACAAGCGTGTCTTCGGGGTCTTTGCCTTTCTGCTGACGTTTCTTCACACTTGACGGTATGCGCGTCGGCATTCCAACCGAAACCAAAAACAACGAGTTCCGGGTGGCGATCACGCCGTCCGGTGTCGCCGAGTTGACCCGTCGCGGCCACGAAATCCTGATTCAGGCGGGCGCGGGCGAGGGCTCGGCCATCGCCGACAGTGATTTCAAGGCTGCCGGCGCCCAATTGATCACCTCCGCAGAAGGCGTCTGGGCTGATGCCGACCTCGTGCTGAAGGTCAAGGAGCCCACGCCCATCGAATACTCACGCATGCGGCACCGCCAGACACTGTTCACCTATCTGCATCTGGCCGCCTCGCGGTCGTGCACCGAGGCGCTGCTGTCGTCGGGCACCACGTCGATCGCCTACGAAACCGTGCAGACCGCCGATGGCGCGTTGCCGCTGTTGGCCCCGATGAGCGAAGTTGCCGGACGGCTGTCAGCCCAGGTCGGCGCCTACCACCTGATGCGCACCCACGGCGGGCGCGGCGTGCTGATGGGCGGCGTACCGGGTGTCGAGCCGGCCAGGGTCGTCGTCATCGGCGGCGGGACGGCCGGCTACAACGCCGCCAGGGTCGCCGACGGAATGGGCGCTGATGTCACGGTGTTCGACGTCAACATCAACAAGCTGCGGGAGCTCGATAGCCAGTTCGGCGGGCGGGTCCAGACCCGTTATTCGACGGCCCTGGAGCTTGAGGACGCCGTCAAACATGCTGACCTGGTCATCGGCGCGGTGCTGTTGCCGGGCGCGAAGGCTCCCACGCTGGTGTCGAACTCGCTTGTCGCACATATGATTCCGGGTGCGGTGCTGGTGGACATCGCCATCGACCAGGGCGGCTGCTTCGAAGACTCGCACCCGACCACCCACGACGACCCGACCTTCGCGGTGCACGACACGTTGTTCTACTGTGTGGCCAACATGCCCGCTGCGGTGCCCAAAACGTCGACGTTCGCGTTGACCAACGCCACCATGCCATATGTGATCGAACTCGCAGACAACGGCTGGCACGCTGCCTGCCGGTCGAATCCTGCTCTCGCCAAGGGACTTTCGACTCACGAGGGTGCACTGCTGGCGGCGCGGGTGGCCGCCGACCTGTCGTTGCCGTTCACCGACCCGGCGGCCCTGCTGGCCTGACGTGCGCGGTTGCGTGCTACACAGGCGGCGTGAGCACTCTTGCCGATGACACCCGCTGGATGGATGCGGTCGATCAGGCCGTCTTGGTGGACAACGGTGAGGTGACGCCGCTCGAGTTGCTCGAAGCGACCATCGAGCGGATCGAGCGCATCGATCCCGCGCTCAATGCGGTGGTCATCCGCTGGTTCGATCACGCCCGCGACACTGCCCGAACCGAGCTGCCCGGCGGGCCATTTCGTGGCGTCCCGTTCCTCATCAAGGACCTGTTCGCCGGCTATGCCGGTCAGCGCATCAGCAACGGTAACCGCGCGCTCAAGAACGAGTCGGCGATCTCGGACGCCGACACCACCCTGGTGAGCCGGTTCCGCGGCGCCGGCTTGGTGATCGCCGGCCGAACCAACAGTCCCGAACTCGGCAGCGTTCCGACCACCGAACCGCTCGCCTGGGGTGCGACGCACAACCCATGGGACACCAATCGTTCGCCCGGCGGGTCGAGCGGCGGGGCCGCTGCCGCGGTCGCCAGCGGTATGGTCCCGTTCGCGCACGCCAGCGATGGCGGCGGATCCATTCGAATTCCCGCCTCATGCTGTGGACTTGTCGGGCTGAAGCCCAGCCAGGGCCGGATCTCACTCGGCCCGATACGCGACGAAACCGCCCTGTCCGTGGAGCTTTGCGTGAGCCGGACGGTGCGAGACACCGCGACACTTCTCGATGCGGTTCGAGGGCCTGCTATCGGCGACACGGTGATCGCGCCCCCTCCCGAGCGCCGCTACGTCGACGAGCTCGGTGCCGAACCCGGCCGGTTACGCATCGGCCTGCTCGACCACCATCCGCAAGGCGGATTCGTTGCACCCGAGTGCGCGGCCGCCGCCCGCTCAGTGGCGTCGTTGCTCGAATCGCTCGGTCACACCGTCGAGCAGGCATGGCCCGCGGCGCTGGAGGACACCACCTTGAGATCGCACTTCGCCGCGCTGTGGTGCACGAACATGGGCGTCGGGCTGCGCCGGTTCGAAGAACAGCTCGGACGACCGCTCGGCGAGGATGAGTTCGAGCCGATGAACCGCGTACAGGCCGACATCGCCGCACATTTCACCGCCGTCGACTACGCGCTGGCGTTCTCGGCCGCCACCCACTTCCGCCGCTCACTGCAGGCTTGGTGGGCCGATGGCTGGGACTTGTTGCTCACACCGACGGTGGCCGAACTTCCGCCGCCGCTGGGCACCATCACCAACAACCCTGACAATCCGATGGCTGCCGTGGAGCGCGCGTTCCAGTTCATTCCCTTCACCCCGCCGTTCAACATGAGCGGTCAGCCCGCGATCAACGTGCCGGTCGAGTGGACCGGCGGTGGGCTGCCTGTCGGTGTGCAATTGGTGGCCGGCTATGGGCGCGAAGACGTTCTGATCCGCGCAGCCAGCCAGCTGGAATCCGCTAAGCCGTGGGCGCAGCGCACGCCGCAGGTGTGAGCCGAGCGGTGAGGTGGGGGCACGCCCCAAGCTTCTAAGCCGCGCGCCCTACACGTGGCCGAGCGTCGTGACGATGTCTTTGGCCGGCCCGGTGCGGGCCGCCCGATACGCGGTTCCCGCCCACAGGTTGGTGCCGTGCGGGTCTTCCAGGTAGACCGAAGCCTTACGGATCGGCGAGGTCATCTGGTTGACCTCGGGATAGCCCAGCGGTGCGATGTTGTCGAAGAGGCGGGTGAACTCGTTCTCCAGGCCGCGCGCGTAGCGACCCGAGAACGCCCGCGTGACAACGGTGCTGATGAACTCGGGATGCTGCAGGGCGGCACGGTGTGCGGTGTTGGTGCCGGCCTCGTCAGCCAGCAGCAACGCGGTGCCCAACTGTGCGGCCACCGCTCCCCGGTTCAACACGGCCGCCACGTCTTCGGGGGTGCCGATACCGCCGGCCGCGATGAGTGGAACGTCGTGCGCGCTGCGGATCCGGGCCAGCAATGCGTACAACGAATCTGTGCCGGGCTCCATGTCCGGAGCGAACGTGCCACGGTGCCCACCGGCCTCCGGACCCTGCACGATCAGTCCGTCCGCGCCGGCGGCGAGCGCGACGCCGGCCTCGTAGGCCGACGTCACGGTGACGAACAGCAGCATTCCCAGTGCGCCGAACCACCGCAACACATCCGGCGGTGGGGCACCGAAGGTGAACGACACCATCTCGGGCCGCAGGTCGGCCACCACCTCGAGTTTCTGCTGCCAGCCGTCGTCGTCGCCGAACTGCGGGTAACCCACCTCGACCCCGTAATGCTCGGCCAACTCATCGAGCGCCTCGGCGTAGTGGTCCAGGGCATAGATGTCAGCGACGCTGGGTTGCGGCACAAACAGGTTGACGCCGAGGGGGCCGGTGGTGGCGGCGCGTGCGGCTGCGATGTCGTGGGCGAGTTGTTCAGCGCTCAGATAGCCGCTGGCCAGAAACCCGAAGCCACCGGCGTTGGACACTGCGGCCGCGAGCGCCGGCGTTCCCGGGCCACCGGCCATCGGCGCACCCACGATCGGCACATCGAGATCCCAGAAGCCCAGTACCATGGCACTACCTTGTCATAGTCCGAAGTTGTTGCGGCAGAGACTTCTTCGTGTGATGCGGGCCGAGGACGGCTGCGCCATAAGGATTGCCGAGCAATCGGCGCGCCGCCGCATTGACGTCGTCCAAGGCGACCTCATCGAGCTCCTGCAGAGTCCGGTCGATACTTCGGTGCTCAGCGTAGTTGAGTTCGCCGCGGCCGATGCGGTTCATCCGCGAATTCGAGTCCTCCAGGCCGAGTACCAGGCCGCCGCGCAGCGAACCCTTGGCGATCCGGCATTCGGCCTCGGTGATGCCGTCGCGCGCCACCGTCGCGAGCACATCGGCGGTCACCCGCGCCACTTCGGCGAAGCGCTCCGGCAGGCATGCGGCGTACACCGACAACGCACCGGTGTCGGAAAACGAGTCCAGCGAGGAGTACACCGAGTAGGCCAGCCCGCGGGATTCCCGAACCTGTTGGAACAAACGCGAACTCAACCCGCCGCCGAGCGCCGTGTTCAGCACCGCCAGCGCCCAGCGATGCTTCCAATGCCGGCCCGGTGTCCGCACCCCCAAGTAGACATGGGTCTGCTCGGCGTCCCGGGTGGCCACCGTCAACCTGGGGCGGCCAGTGACCCGCCCGGTGCCTTTGCGGGGCGACACCGCATGACGGCCACGGACCAACCGCGACCCGAAGTGCTCGCGCACCAGCGCCACCACCTCGTCGTGGTCGATGTTGCCTGCCACCGCGACGACCATCCGCTCGGGTGTGTAGCGCCGCAGATGAAAAGAATGCAGCTGGGCGCGCGTCATTGCCGACACCGATTCCACGCTGCCGATCACCGGACGGCCGACGGGGTGATCACCGAACAGCGCCGCCAAAAACAGGTCGGCCAATGCGTCCTCGGGGTCGTCGTCGCGCATCGCGATCTCCTCGAGGACGACGTCGCGTTCCAGCTCGACGTCGTCGCTGGCGCAGCGCCCATTGAGCACCACGTCACTGACCAGGTCGACGGCCAGCTCGAGATCGCTGTCGAGCACATGCGCGTAATAGCAGGTGTGCTCTTTGGCGGTGAACGCATTCAACTCACCGCCAACGGCGTCCACCGCCTGCGCGATGTCGACGGCGGTGCGCGTCGGGGTGGACTTGAACAGCAGATGCTCGAGGAAGTGCGCGGCCCCGGCCACGGTGGCACCCTCGTCGCGCGATCCGACGCCCACCCAAAGCCCGACCGAGGCGGAACGCACCCCGGGAAGGTATTCGGTGACCACCCGCAACCCGCCGGGCAGAGTGGTGCGACGGAACGCGGCGGACGACTCGGCGGGGTGCCCACCGCGGCGCAGTGGCCGCGTCCCCGAGCTAGCTGCTGGCCGTCGCGGCATCGGCTGGCGCGGTCTCCGGGCTGGGGGCTGCTTCGCCATTGCCGGATTCTCCGGCGCTTTCGTCCACGAGGACCAGGGAGATCTTGCCCCGCTTGTCGATGTCCGCGATCTCCACGCGCAGCTTGTCGCCGACGCTGACGACGTCCTCCACCTTGGCAACACGCTTACCCCTGCCGAGCTTGGAGATGTGCACCAAGCCGTCGCGGCCCGGCAGCAGCGACACGAACGCACCGAAATCGGTTGTCTTGACCACGGTTCCGAGGAACCGCTCGCCGGTCTTGGGCAGTTGCGGGTTGGCGATCGCGTTGATCTTGTCGATCGCGGCCTGCGCCGATGGGCCGTTGGTGGCACCGACGAACACGGTGCCGTCGTCCTCGATGGAGATCTGTGCGCCGGTCTCCTCGGTGATGGAATTGATCATCTTGCCCTTGGGGCCGATGACCTCACCGATCTTGTCCACGGGGACCTTGATGGTGGTCACCACCGGCGCGTACGGGCTCATCTGGTCAGGCTCATCGATCGCCTCGGCCATCACCTCGAGAATCGTCAGGCGCGCGTCCTTGGCCTGCGCGAGCGCACCCGCGAGCACCTGCGACGGAATACCGTCGAGCTTGGTGTCCAGCTGCAGCGCCGTCACGAAGTCCTTGGTTCCGGCGCACTTGAAGTCCATGTCGCCGAACGCGTCTTCGGCACCGAGGATGTCGGTGAGCGTGACGAAGCGACGCTCGGTCTTACCGTCAACTTCAACGTCATCGGAGACCAGACCCATTGCGATGCCGGCCACCGGCGCCTTCAGCGGCACGCCGGCGTTCAGCAGTGCCAGCGTGGAAGCACAGACCGAGCCCATCGAGGTCGAACCGTTGGAACTCAACGCTTCTGAGACCTGACGGATCGCGTACGGGAACTCCTCGACGCTCGGCAGCACCGGCATAAGCGCCCGCTCGGCGAGCGCACCATGCCCGATCTCGCGCCGCTTGGGCGAGCCCACGCGGCCGGTCTCTCCGGTGGAGAACGGCGGGAAGTTGTAATGGTGCATGTAGCGCTTGCTGATTTCCGGCCCCAGCGAGTCGATCTGCTGAGCCATCTTGACCATGTCGAGCGTGGTCACCCCCAGGATCTGGGTTTCGCCGCGCTCGAACAGCGCGCTGCCGTGTGCCCGCGGCACGACGGCGACCTCGGCCGACAACGCGCGGATGTCGGTGATGCCACGGCCGTCGATGCGGAAGTGATCGGTCAGGATGCGCTGACGCACCAGTTTTTTGGTCAGCGATCGGAACGCGGCGCTGACTTCCTTCTCACGGCCCTCATAGGTGTCGGCGAGCCGCTGGAGCACTTCGGACTTGAGCTCTTCGGTGCGCTGATCGCGCTCGGCCTTGCCGCTGATGGTCAGCGCCTTCGCCAGCTCGTCAGTGGCCACCGAGGAGACCGAGTAGTAGACGTCGTCCTGGTAGTCGGGGAACACCGGGTACTCGGCGGTTTCCTTGCCAGCAGCGTCAGCCAGTTCCTGCTGCGCGGTACACAACGCGGCGATGAACGGCTTGGCGGCCTCAAGGCCCTCCGCCACCACGCTTTCGGTCGGCGCACCGGCGCCACCGGCGATCAGATCGATGACTTTGTCAGTGGCTTCGGCCTCGACCATCATGATCGCGACGTCGTCGCCGGCTTTGCGGCCGGCCACCACCATGTCGAACACCGCGTCTTCGAGCTGCTCAACCGTGGGGAACGCCACCCATTGAGCTGACCCAGCCCGGTCTTGGATCAGCGCGACACGCACGCCGCCGACGGGACCGGAGAACGGGAGCCCGGAAATCTGGGTAGACGCCGATGCGGCGTTGATGGCCAGCACGTCGTAAAGATCGTTGGGATCCAGGCTCAAGATCGTGACCACGACCTGGATCTCGTTACGCAGGCCCGAGACGAACGTCGGGCGCAGGGGCCGGTCGATGAGCCGGCAGGTCAGGATCGCATCGGTGGACGGCCTGCCCTCGCGCCGGAAGAACGATCCAGGGATACGACCGGCCGCATACATCCGCTCCTCGACGTCGATCGTCAAGGGGAAGAAGTCGAAATGGTCTTTCGGGTTTTTGCTGGCGGTGGTTGCGCTCAGCAGCATGGTCTCGTCGTCGAGATAGGCGACGACCGAGCCGGCGGCTTGCTTGGCCAGCCGGCCGGTCTCGAAACGAATGGTGCGGGTGCCGAAGCTCCCGTTGTCGATGATGGCGCTCGATTCGAACACGCCCTCGTCAATTTCAGCTACAGACATTTGCGTCCGTGCGGCCTCTCTGGAATTTATTCAGCTATTTCGCGTGGGCACGCAAAACCCGGATGGTTCCAGGACAAGCCGGAGGTTCGCCAGATGTCTGAGTGGGCGACGGCCATCGATCGAAGCGGCCGAGCTGCCCCCAATTCGGGGAGCACGGCAGCCACTACCGAAGACCGCGCGATACAGACTTGTCGTCCTTCGAAAGTCCTGTTGTGCCTCGCTGGAACGGCGCGCGCGGATCACGCGCCCCGCACCTTGCTCGGGCCGATGAGGCCCAGAACGTCCTAAACTCTACACGCCGACCTGGCAGTTCTTTCGCCCGATGACGGCATCGGCCATGCGGGGTCAGCGGCGCAGACCCAGCCGCTCGATCAGCGAGCGGTAGCGCTCGACGTCGATCTGGGCGACATATTTGAGCAGGCGGCGCCGCCGTCCGACCAACAGCAGCAGCCCGCGCCGCGAGTGGTGGTCGTGCTTATGCATTTTGAGGTGCTCGGTCAGGTCCGCGATCCGCTTGGTCAGCAGTGCGACCTGCGCCTCAGGGGATCCGGTGTCGGTCTCATGCAGGCCGTAAGAGCCCAGAATGTCTTTTTTCTGCTCGGCGGTAAGCGCCACGAAATATCTCCATCAATCGGTCCGCGATCAGTGCTCTGGGTGCGGCCACCGCGAACTGCAGCACGCGCCGTCTCGTCGATGGAGTCTAACAGCGCTGGTCGCTGACACTGAAACCGCAGCTCAGCTCGGTTCAGCCGGCAGAAAGCACAGCGCGCGCACGTTCGGTGTCAGAGCCCATCGCGTCGACGAGATCGCCCACCGATCCGAACTTCTCCTGCCCGCGAATACGCGAGACGAAGTCCAATGCCACGTGCTGTCCGTACAGGTCGGCGGCGGTGTCGAGCACAAACGCCTCGACCGTGCGGGTGCGTCCGGAAAAGGTCGGGTTGGTGCCCACCGAAACCGCGGCCTGGTAACGCTCGCCCGGCACGACGGTCCCGGTCACCGGTCCGTGGCCCAGGACGGTGAACCACGCGGCATACACCCCGTCGGCCGGGATGGCCGAGTACATCGGCGGGGCCACGTTGGCGGTGGGGAAACCCATCTCGGTCCCCCGTCCGTCGCCGCGTACCACCACGCCTTCCACCCGGTGTGGACGCCCCAATGCCTCGGCGGCCGCGACCACGTCGCCCGCGTCGACGCAGGACCGAATGTAGGTCGACGAGAAGGTCACGGTTTCGGTGTCGTGATGCTCGGATACCAACGACATCGCTTCCACCGCAAACCCCAACCGCTCGCCGGCGCGGCGCAACGTGTCGACGGTACCGGCGGCCTTCTTACCGAAAGTGAAGTTCTCACCCACCACCACTTCCACCACGTGCAAATTCTCGACAAGCAACTCGTGGACGTAGCGCTCGGGCGTGAGCTTCATGAAAGAGGTGGTGAACGGCATCACCAGAAACACGTCGATGCCGAACTCTTCGGCAAGCTCGGCGCGTCGGGTCAGTGTCGTCAGCTGAGCCGGGTGACTGCCGGGGTGAACCACTTCCATCGGGTGTGGGTCGAACGTCATCAGCACCGTCGGCACGCCGCGCGCACGGGCCGACTTCACCGCGTGCTCGATCAGCTCGGCATGTCCGCGATGCAGCCCGTCGAACACCCCGATGGTGAGCACGCACCTGCCCCAATCCGTGGGTATCTCGTCCTGGCCCCGCCACCGTTGCACAACTGCCAGCCTACGGCGCCAGGTAGCGGCTGGTCGTAGGAGAGCCGCAGATCAGGTGAGGATTGCTTAAACTTCCGTTGTGCGCTCTGACATACCTGGCGAGGAGCCCGCTGGGCTCAGTGCGGTTGCCCAGGACTACGTGAAGGTCATCTGGAATGCCCAGGAGTGGTCGTTGGAAAAGGTCAGCACCAAGATGCTGGCCGAAAAGCTCGGGGTATCGGCCAGTACTGCGTCGGAATCGATCCGCAAACTTGCCGAGCAGGGTTTGGTCGACCATGAGAAGTACGGCGCGGTCACGTTGACCGAGTCGGGGCGACGCGCGGCCCTGGCGATGGTCCGGCGCCACCGGCTCTTGGAGGCGTTCCTGGTCAACGAACTCGGCTACAGCTGGGACGAAGTGCACGACGAGGCCGAGGTGCTCGAGCACGCGGTATCCGACCGACTGATGGCGCGCATCGACGCCAAGCTGGGCTTTCCCCAGCGCGATCCGCACGGCGACCCGATCCCGGGTTTGGACGGGCGGGTGCCGACCCCACCGGCCCACCAGCTATGGGAATGCAACGACGGTGACGCCGGGACGGTAGCGCGGATATCTGACGCCGACCCGGAGATGCTGCGCTATTTCGACAGCATCGGTATCAGCCTCGACTCGCGGTTGCGGGTATTGACCCGCCGGGAGTTCGCCGGAATGATTTCCGTCGCGGTCGAATCGGATGACGGCGCACCCACCACGGTCGACCTGGGAAGCCCTGCTGCTCAAGCAATTTGGATGGTCGCGGGCTAGCGGCCCCGGACTACGTCCGGAAGTCGCGCGCCGAACGCACCTTAGCTCCGCATCGCACGCCGTTGGGGCGAGGCCGAGCAGGTTCATGACGCCGTGTCGGCTCGGGCGACCGCTGTGCGCAAGAAATGCCCGGCCGCCTGCAGGCTGGTCAGCCCCCCGTCACGCGGCCAGAGCCAGTAGCCGTGCATCAGACCGGGCCACATCTGCTCGTCGCAGAGACCGCCCGATTCGACTACCTGTGCGGCGAATGCCTCGGCATCGGCCCGCATGACTTCCCTTGAACCATAGTGTAATTGGATCGGCGGCAAATCGGACAGGTCAGCGTTCAACAGACACAGCCGGGGATCTTGGGCATCGTGATCACCGACGTAGAGTGCCACAGCGCGTTTAGCCGTGCGCGGATCCAGCGGCTGACGCCGGACACGCGGGTCGGCGATGCAGGCCCGGTACGACGGGTCGATCAGCGGGCCGAACAGCGCGATCGCTGCCGGTGCGGGCAGTCCCTGGCTGCGAAGCCGCAAAGCAAGTGCAACCGCAAGGTGCCCACCGGCCGAGTCGCCGGCGACGACGATCTTCGCCGGATCGTGTCCCTGCGTCAGCAGCCAGCGGTAGGCGGCGAACGCATCGTCTTCGGCTGCGGGAAAGGGATGCTCGGGCGCGAGCCGGTAGTCGATGGCAAACGTTGGCATTCCGGAATATTGGGACAGGTACGAGGCGAACCCGCGGTGGGTGCGTGACGAACAGATCAGGTAGCCGCTGCCGTGGAGTACGAAGACCACCCCCGCGGCGTCGTCAGCTTCAGGTGCCCACACCCACTCCCCTTGCACCGGCGCGGAGACCCGCTTGACCCGGATGCCGGGCACCACCGCACTGGTGCGGGCGATCAGATAGTCGGCGACCGGACGCAGCCCGGTGAACAACCATTGTTGCGACACCAGCAGATTGAGCATGATGTTGAGGGGCAGCCGCGCGACCGGCACATAACTCAGTTGGTCGACCACGGCGAGCGATCTGCGCCGCAGCACCTTTGCCGTCGTGCGGGTGTTCATCCCGCGAGCAACCCCTTGGCGATGTGGGTGACCTGAACTTCGTTGCTGCCGGCATAGATCATCAACGACTTCGCATCCCGGGCCAACTGCTCGACCCGGTATTCGGCCATGTAGCCATTACCCCCGAACAGTTGCACGGCCTCCATCGCCACGTCGGTGGCGGCCTCCGACGAGTACAACTTGATCGCCGACGCCTCGGCGAGTGAGGGCACCCGACCGGCCTGGGCTTTCTCCAAAGTTTGAAACACCATGTTCTGCACGTTGATACGGGCGACTTCCATCTTGGCCAGCTTGAGCTGAATGAGCTGGAACTGGCCGATGTGCTGGCCCCACAGGGTGCGCGTTTTCGCGTAGTCGATGCAGAGCCGGTGACATTCGTTGATGATTCCCAACGCCATCAGCGCGACCCCGAGTCGTTCGGCGGCGAAGTTCGCCCGCGCACTGTCCCGGCCGTCTCCGCTGCTGTGCTGTTCGGCCTCGCCTAGCAGCCGGTCAGGGGTCAGGCGGACGTTGTCGAAGAACAACTCGCCGGTCGGCGACGATATCAAGCCCATCTTCTTGAATGGCTTGCCCTGTGTCAGACCGGGCATACCGGCGTCGAGCACGAACGGCAACACCGGTCGGCGGCGCCGGTCATCTGAGCCGTCGTCCAACTTGGCGTAGACGATCAGCACGTCTGCGTAGGGACCGTTGGTGATGAACGTCTTCTGGCCGTTGAGGAGGTAGGCCCCGTCTTCGTCGCCGGAGCGCCGAACCGTTGTCTTCATGCCGCCGAAGGCATCCGAGCCGGAGTCGGGCTCGGTGATCGCCCATGCCGCGATCTTCTCCAGCGTCATCAGTTCCGGTAGCCAGCGCTCCTTCTGAGCCAACGTGCCGCGGCTCATGATCGTCGCCGCGCCCAGGCCAAGGCTGACGCCGACCGTGCTGAGCAATCCCATGCTGACTCCGGCGAGTTCGGACACCAGCACGGCCGCCATCGACGCCTGTGCACCCAGACCACCCAACCCCGCTGACGACCGTTCGTCGGGCTCGGTCTGACGGGTCCGCTCCTTGTCCAGCATCGTCTTGACCGCTTCGGCGGCGAGTACATCCAAACCGAACTCGCTGAACAGCTTGCGCGCAATCGGATAGGGCGACAGCTCGCCGGTTTCCAGCGCGTCGAGATGCGGCCGGATCTCCTTGTCGATGAAGCCGCGCACCGCATCCCGCATGATCAAGTCGGTGTCGGACCATTCAAACATCTTCTGCTCCTTGATTATTGCGGCAGCCGGGCGGCGATGTCGTCGATCAGCCACACACCGTCGGTCTCGATTGTCTCGGTGTCGCGCCATCCGGAAAGCGCCGAAATCGCCCCGCCCTGAACTGCGTATACCTTGCCGGTGATCGGGCACTTCTCGGTGGCCAGGTAGGCCACCAGTGGCGAGATGTTGGCCGGACTGAACAGGTCGAGCTCACCTTCTTCGGGTTCGGCCATCAGCGAGCCCATGCCGCGAGTGGCCAGGGTGAGCCGGGTGCGGGCGATCGGCGCGATCGCGTTCACCCGCACCCCGTAGCGCTCCAACTCCTCGGCGGCGATCAGGGTCAGCGCAGCAATTCCGGCTTTGGCTGAGCCGTAGTTGGCCTGACCGGGATTCGGCAGAGTCACCCCGGACCCCGATGCGGTGTTGATCACCGCGGCGATGGGCTGCTCACCGGCCTTCGACTGCGCCTTCCAATACGCGGCAGCGTGTCGCAGCATCGCGAAGTGGCCCTTCAGGTGCACGGCGATCACCGCATCCCAGTGCGCTTCCTCCATCCCGGCGATGAACGAATCCCGCAGAATGCCGGCATTGTTGACCAGCACGTCGAGCCGCCCGAACTCGTCAATGGCCTGCTGCACCACGCTTTCCGCGCCATCCCAGGTGGCGATGTTCTCGGTGTTGGCGACCGCGGTGCCGCCGGCGGCGACGATCTCGTCGACCACGTCATGGGCCGGACCGCCGTCGGCCCCCTCGCCGGTGTTGTCGCCGCCGAGATCGTTGACCACGACCGTGGCCCCCTCCTTGGCGAACAGCAAGGCGTGCTCGCGCCCGATCCCGCGGCCCGCCCCCGTGATCACCGCAACCCGGCGGTCCAATGCGCCCATGTCGATGTCCTATCTGTCGCTGATCTGGGCCAGGCCGTCGGTGATGACGAAATCGCCGCCGCGGGCTGTCTCGAATGCGTACGTGGTGCTGCCGTTGTTCTGAGCTTTCGTCCAGATCCGTGTCTCTAAGTCGTCGCCGGGTAGCACCGTCTTCGAGAAGCGAACCGCAAATCGCTTCAGCCGGCTGACATCGGAGTCGGCCAACTCGGTGAGCACCGCCCACGAGGTGAACGCCATGGTGCACAGGCCGTGCGCGATGATGCCCGGCAGCCCTGCGTCTTTGGCGATTTCGTCGTCCAGGTGGATCGGCATCGGATCGCCCGCCGCTGGGGCGTAGCGGAACGTCTGGTCGGTGTCGATGTGCTGGACGACCGTGGCGGTGGGAGCCTTCTCCCGCAACGCATCGTCGAACTTGTGGTCGGGACTGAGTTCACCGACGGCTTTGCCAACCGACATACCCCGTACGAACGTCGTGACGTACTGCTCGTTGACCAGCTCGCCATCCTCCGTGCGGCATTCGAGCACGATGGCGGCGCGGGTGCCTTTCTCCAGTCCCTGGTATCCGATCATCTTGCCGCGGGATACCAGTTTGTCTCCCGGGCGGATTGCACGGTGAAAGTGAAAGTCCTGCTCACCGTGCACGATTCGCGGAATGGCCTCGACCGGCATCACTTCGACGGCCGGGGTGAGGAGAGCCTCGAAGACGGGGACGATCGCGAACACCGGCGGTGCAACGTCCCCTCTGCGGTGCGCTTCGATCGGGTCGTTGGTGGCCGCAGCGTATTGCGCGAGACGTTCCCGGGTTACCTCGAACCGCTCGTCGTCGGTCCAGCGATCCAGACCAGTGTCGTCAAACTGCAGTGTTTCGGTCATGCGGACCCTTTAGGCAGCTGACGCCAACGCGTCGAGCTGGTCCAGCGTCTTGTCCAGTTGCTTGACGCCGTCTTTCTCCACCGCCTTGCCGAGCGCACCTTTGATCAGCGCACCGTCGAAGTCACCGAACACGGTGAAACGAGAGCCGCTTTGGGCCGGTTCGATGGTGAAGGTGAACTGCGCCTTGACGCCGGCCATCCCGCTACCTGAGAGCACCAGCTTGCGCGGCGCGTCCACCGAATCGATCGTCCATTCGATCTTGTTGGCCATGCCCAGCATGACGATCTTGGCGGTCAGCTTCGCGCCCTCGGTGAGCGTGGCGGGCGGCTCTTCCAGCCACTTCTCGTGGACGGTGAACCATTTGTCCCAATTCGCCAGCTCGCTGACGGTCCCCCACAGCGCCTCAGGGTGCGCGGACAGTTCCCGGGTGGCCTCGATGTGTCCCATGGATGAGCCTTTTCGTCTTCGGTGTTCGTCGGGTTAGCGTTCGGCCCGCTGGTAAGCGGTGACGACGGCCGCACCGCCGAGTCCGATGTTGTGCTGCAGTGCCGCGGTCACGTCGTCGACTTGCCGGTTGTCGGCCGTCCCGCGCAGCTGCCAGGTCAACTCGGCGCACTGCGCCAAACCGGTGGCTCCCAACGGATGCCCCTTGGAGATCAACCCGCCCGACGGGTTGACCACCCAACGGCCGCCGTAGGTGACGTCGCCGTTGTCGATCAGCTTGGGCGCCTCACCCTCGGCGCACAGGCCCAACGCCTCGTAGAGCAGCAATTCGTTGGCCGAGAAGCAGTCGTGCAGCTCGATCACCTGGAAGTCCGCCGGCCCCAGACCAGACTGGTCGTAGACTTTTTGCGCGGCTTGAACATTCATGTGGTAGCCGATGAGACCCTTGGCGGTGCCGTCGAAGCTGTTGGCGAAATCGGTGGTCATGGCCTGCCCGACGATCTCCACGGCCTGGCCGGCCAGGCCGTGCTTGTCGACGAAAGCCTCGGAGGCCAGGATCGCCGCGCCCGACCCGTCCGACGTCGGCGAACACTGCAGCTTGGTCAACGGGTCATAGATCATCCGCGAGCCCAGGATGTCGTCGAGTGTGTAAGCCTCCTGGAACTGCGCGTACGGGTTGTTCACCGAATGCTTGTGGTTCTTCAGGCCGATCTTAGCGAAATGCTCTGCGGTGCTGCCGTATTGCTTCATGTGCTCGCGGCCGGCCGCCCCGAACATCCACGGCGCCACCGGAAAGAGCACCTCGGAGATCTCGGCCATCGCCATGACGTGTTTGTCCATCGGCTGGGTGCGGTCGTCGTAGGTTGACGCCAGCGAGCCGGGCTTCATCTTCTCGAAACCGAGGGCGATCGTGCAGTCGGCGAGGCCGCCGCGGATCGCCTGCGCGGCCAGGTACAACGCGGTCGACCCGGTGGAGCAATTGTTGTTGACGTTGACGATCGGAATGCCGCTCAGGCCCAGCTCGTAGAGAGCCCGCTGCCCGGAGGTCGACTCACCGTAGACGTAGCCGACGTAACCCTGCTCGACCGCCGCGTAGTCGATGCCGGCGTCCTCGAGCGCCTTGGTGCCGGACTCGCGGGCCATGTCGGGGTAATCCCAGCCCTCGCGGCGCCCCGGCTTCTCGAACTTCGTCATGCCCACACCGATGACGTAGACCTTGTTGGACATGGCACTTCCTTTCGAAACCGCTCAACTCGCTGGTGAGAAAGATACACATCTGATTGTATCTTTGCAACGGTGTCGAGGGTGTTCCGATGGCCTCGATCCGAGGCGGTCAGGCAGGCGATTCGGCGGTCAGCAGGCCGGCAATGATGATTCGCAGATGATTGCAGGCGCGGTCCCACCGTCGCCGCGCGCGATCGGAATCGCGGTCGAAGAAACTGGCCACCAGGATGCCCCGCAGTGCATCCATCGCGGTGTAGACAAAGTTGCGCAGCTCTTTTTGCATGGCATGGTTGGGCGCCAGCTGGGCAATCGCGGCGACCAGGGTGCCATTGACCACCGGCTCCACCCGCTCGATGTGACCTGCCAGGACGGCATCGGTGCGCGCTGCCACCCAAAGTTCAACGGCGGCAATGAACATCGGGCCTTGGTGGGCCTCCCATAGGAAGTCCAGCACCGTCGACACCGGGTCCTCGCTGGCCTGGACGCGCCCGAACTCGCGGATCGCGGCCTGCGCACGTTGTTGAGCGAGATGCTCGATGGCCGCAACCACCAGATCTTCTTTGGACCGGAAGTGGTGAATCTGCGCGCCCCGGGTGACACCGGCACGCTGCGCGACTCGCGGCGTGGTGGTTCCGGCGTAGCCGTAGGACACCAGGCATTCGATGGTCGCGTCGAGCAGGCGCGTTCGCATGGCGGCGCTGCGCTCTGCTTGCGTCCGCCTGACGCGCCGCCCAGTCACGTCCGCCGCCATCGCGATCCCACTCACCTCTCAGTCCAGTCGCGCAGTTACATTCTGAATGGAACGCAATGCTACACGAACGAGAGCATGCCGCCGAGGGTTGCGGCGCCGAGAATCGCACTCACCAACTCCCGCTGATGAAATTGCCGGAGTTCTGAGCCCAATCTGCGCCGGCACCTGACCCGGCACCGGTGTAACGAAACCACCTCAGCTGGCCGGTGGGATCGACGCCGATCAGCGTCGGGTGGAGTTGGCGAGATGGATCGTCGAGACCGCCGACCACAAGCCCGGCCAGCGAATCCCATCCGGTCCCGATCTGGTTGCCCGAATTCGCAGCCATGGTCCAGACAGGTGGGGATCCCGTCCACTGTGGCTGATACCAGTAGAGGTTTCCGTCATCTTTCACGCCGAAAATGGTCGAGGTGGTGGCGATCAGCCGGCTGAACCCGCTCCAGTCGCCCGGCACTTGCGATTCGAACCCTGTCTGCCAGCCCTGACCATGACGATAGGCACGCGCCAGCATCTTCCCCGCGTCGTCGACGTTGAGCATGATGACCTCGTCACCGTCGTTGTAAAACATCATGACGTGGTGGTAGTCACCCCAGCCGTCGTCGATCTTGCTGCCTGCTTCGGGATCCCATCCGTAACCACCGCTTGGGATGGCCCGGCCATCGCCGGCATACCGATACCAATACAGGCCGCCGTCATCGTGGATCGCCATCAATGTGCCCGCGGTTCCCAGCTGGAACCAGGTGATGGCTTGCCATCCGTTGCCGATCGGATTGCCGGAGTGCGCATTCCATCCGCTCAATCCCGGCGTGGGGCTGGATTCGCCGTTGCCGAGGTACTGATACCAGCGCAGGTATTGGTTGCGGTCGATGCCGTAGATCGTGTCGCCGATGGGCGTCCCGGCATCGGCCGGCGAGGTGCCAAGAGTGAGTAGTCGCATGGACATGGTTGCCGCTCACCAACTTCCACTGATGATGTTGCCGGAGTTCGGGGTCACCCAACCGGTCACACCGTCGGGATCTTCGGCGCCTCCTCCGGTGTAGCCGTGCCAGTGCAGATTGTGGTACCTGTCGACGGCGTAGATCGGGATGTAGGTCAAATTCTCTCCGGCTTCGTGTTCGGCGCCGGCGGTAGCAGATACGAATTGATTCCAGCCGAAGCCGATCGGGTTGCCACTGTCGGGACTCAACTCGGTGGAGACCGTGCCATCGGTGTTGTAGATCACCCATACCGCGAGCCAGTACAACTCCCCTCCAGCGGCGACACCAAAGACTCGGCCGATATTGGGATTGCCGATGAGGTAGTCGTACTCGTTCCATCCATGCGCGACCAGCACCGGGGTGTTGGGTCGGCGAACGCCGTTGCGGTAGCCGTACACCCACACGTCGCCGGACTCCTCGACGGCCAGTACCTGCAGGTCGTCGGTGCCTGCGGTGTAGTCGCCTTCGTTGAGGATCAGCGCGAGGTGCTTGAAGCGGTCGAACCCCGTTGCGAGCACCGTGCCTGATTGCGAAGCCCAGTTCTGGTCACCGTCGTAGTCGCTTTCACCGGCTCCGGTGTAGTAATAGCGCCGCAGGTTTCCCTGCCCGTCCACACCCAGCAGCGTCCCTTGAATGCCGGCACCGAGCCAGCTGAAGTCATCCCAACCTTTGCCGATCGGGTTGCCGGAGTTGGGGTCCCAGCCAAGCCAGGTTGAGCTGCTCGCCGCCGTGTCTGATTGACCGCCGCCGGAGTAGCGGTACCACCGCAACGTTCCGTCGGGGTCGATGCCGAACAGCGTGTTGTCCGGGTCGCTACCGACAGTCAGCAGACGAACGGCCATGTCTACCCCCTTCTTTCCGCGACGCTGGATCGTCCGCTCACAGGCGACTTGACCTAAGGCTGACCCATGACGATGTAGCCCGATGGCTGCCCGTGGGAGAGCCAGCTAGACCAGCCCTCATTGGGCGCGATTTGCCAGATGTGCCACAGCGTTCCGTCGTTGGCCGCGATGAACAACTCCAGGCGTCCCTGGCTGTCGGGAGCCACCGCCGCCGAACCCCACACATCGACCGTGTTCGGTGGATTGGGTGACGGGCTGCCGTGCGAATACCAGTCACACCAGCCCTGGCTGGGCGCGGTCTGGTTGATATGCCATAGTTCCGTGACATAGCTCTGGTTCCGGCCTGGCACGAACAGTTCAAGGCGGCCATCGGCACTGGCGGCCAGAGCCGGAATCGCATTGTCGAACGTAACGCCCGCAGGTGTCTTGTGCGAGAGCCATTGCGGCGTCCAGCCCCCGTTGGGCGCTATCTGCCACAGGTGCCATACCGCGTTGTCCGACCCGATGCTAAACAGTTCCAGACGCCCGTCGGAATTTGCGGCGACGACCGGAGATCCCCACAAGTCGTGAAGCTTCACACCATTGGCGGTGCCGTGTGACAGCCAACCCGACCAGACGTTGTTCGTCGACGTCTCCCAGATATGCCACAGCGCGCCGTCGACACCGACCGCGAAGACCTCGAGCCGGCCGTCGGCGCTGGCTGCCACCGCCGGCCGCAGAGTCAAACCACCGGAATTTGTTGGCACTCCATGCGAACTCCAACCCGACCACGCCCCGCTGGGGCTAGTTTGGCTGATCTGCCACAGCGCGCCGTCGCTGCCGACCGCGAAAACCTGCAGACATCCGTCGAAGCTGCGGGCCAGAGACGGGGCGCCGACACCGCGGACTCCTGGTGGCGTGTTGTGGCAATACCACGCATCGATCCAGGCGCCGCCGCGCTGAGTCTGCCAAAGGTGCCAAAGCACATTCTGGTTGCTGAAAAACAATTCCAGTCGGCCATCGCTGTTCGGGGCTACTACCGGCCCGTTGAAACTGGACGGCTGCGGCGGCGGGGCACCGTGATCGACCCACTGCGACCAACCCTCGCTCGGTGCGACTTGATACAGCTGCCATATGTAATTCTCTTCGGCATCGAAACTCGTTGCGATGGTGAACACTTCCAGACGCCCGTCGCCGTTCAGGGCGACCCAAGTGCTGGGGGCGGCGACCAAGGCGAGCCTCTCTTCGCGTCGGTGATGCGAGGAGACTATTTCAACCGACCGCCTTGTGCTGCCTTAATCCGCACTGTTCACAAAGTCGCAGGCCGGATCACAACGACCGACTTTGTTCTCGAACCCTCGTCGCGCAGCAATCCAATGACCTGGCCGTCGACGGTGTGCGCGGCGTAGACGCCGTCGATGCCCGCCGGGTTCAGCGCGCGGCCGTTGGCGACCGCCTCGGCCTCGTCGTCGGTGAGTGTTCGGTGGGCAAACAGCTGCAGGCATGCCTCGTCGAGCGTCAGGCTCAACGCAGGCCGTTCGGCCAACTCCTCGAGTGGACGGGCCTGATCTGGCCCGAACCGGCCGACCCTGGTCCGCCGCAGCGCAGTCAGGTGGCCGCCCACGCCCAGCGTGGCGCCGACATCCCGGGCGAGGGCTCGGATATAGGTGCCCGACGAACAGTCGACGTCGACGTCGACGTCGACGAGTTCGTCGTGGCGACGCACCGCCAGCATCTCGAACCGGTCGATGCGCACCGGCCTGGCCGCCAGTTCGACGGCGTGGCCCTCGCGGACCAACCGGTAGGCCCGCTGGCCGTCGACTTTGATCGCGCTGACCGCCGACGGAACCTGCTCGAGATCGCCGCGCAACCCGGCGATCGCCGTCGCGATCGACTCGTCGGTCACGTGCTGCGCCGAAACCTGTTGCGTCACATCGCCTTCAGCGTCGTCGGTGGATGTTGCTTGACCTAGCCGGATGGTGGCGGCGTAGGACTTCGACGTCGCTGTCACCAACCCCAGGATCTTGGTGGCCCGGTCGATCCCGATCACCAAGACACCGGTTGCCATCGGATCCAGTGTCCCGGCATGGCCAACACGGCGGGTACCGAAGATGCGTCGGCAACGCCCGACCACGTCATGGCTCGTCATACCGGCCGGCTTATCGACGATGACAAGACCCGCGTTCATAAATTTATCGCCGTCAGCACCAAATCCTGCTCCACCGACCACCGTCCGGCCAGTGAGCTCAGCGGCGGACCAGACAGTGCGGCCCCGTCTATCAGAATCGTCGATTCGAACGACCCGGCCGAGCCAGAGTCCTCGACGTCGAAGGTGATATGCGCGTCCTCGAATCCAAGCCATCGCTTTGTCAGCGGGAACCAAGCCTTGTACGTTGCCTCCTTGGCGCAGAACAGGATTCGGTCCCAGTGCAATCCGGCGGGCAGGGCCGCCAACTCGGCCCGCTCGGCCGGCAGGCTGATCGCGCCGAGCACTCCGTCCGGCAGCACGTCGTGCGGCTCGGCGTCGACACCCAGTGAGCGGACGACGCCGGCGCGGCCGACCACCGCACCGCGGTAGCCCGCACAGTGGGTGAGGCTGCCCACCACGCCGTCGGGCCAGCGCGGCTCACCCTTGTCCCCCTTGAGAATCGGCACGGGCGGAAACCCCAGCTCGCCCAACGCGATGCGGGCGCAGTAGCGGACGGTGATGAACTCGTTGCGCCGCTTGGCCACCGACCGCGCGATCAATGGCTCTTCTTCGGCCATCGGCGCCAAACCGGGCGGGTCAGAATACAACTCGGCACAAGCCAGGTCTGAGCTGCTGGGCAGCACTGAGGACAGCAGTTTGGTCAGTGTCATCGTGATTACCGCTGACGCAGTTGCTCGCGGAACCGCTCGGCCTGCGCCCGCATCTCCGGGGTGATGACAAAGTGACCGCCGAAGTCATTGAGATAGCCGGGCGCGTAGTGCGGGTCGGGCAGCACCTGGCGCAGCCAGCTGTACGGTTTGCGGCGGCGCCACTCCCGCGGGTAGCCCACCGACACCTCTTCGAAGCGGACACCGTCATACCAGGTGGTGCGCGGAATGTGCAGATGCCCGTACACCGAACAGGTCGCGTTGTAGCGGGTGTGCCAGTTGGCGGTTTCTGTGGTTCCACACCACAGCGAGAACTCCGGGAGAAATAGCGCGTCGCAGGGTTCACGCACCATCGGGAAGTGGTTCACCAGCACGGTCGGCGTCATCCAGTCCAGGTCGTCCAGCCGCTTGCGGGTGGCGGCGACGCGATCATGACACCACGCCTCCCGGGTCGGGTAGGGCTCCGGCGAAAGCAGGAACTCGTCGGTGCAGACGACGCTGCGCTCCCGCGCGATCGCCAAGCCCTCGGCTTTGGTGCTCGCGCCCCGCGGCAAGAATGAGTAGTCGTACAGCAGGAACAACGGCACGATCGTCGCCGGGCCGCCCCGTTCCGTCCACACCGGGAACGGGTGCTCCGGGGTCACGACCCCCAGTTCGTCGCACATGTTGACCAGATAGTCGTAGCGGGCCCGCCCGAAGATCTGCATCGGGTCCTTGGTGGTGGTCCACAGTTCGTGGTTTCCAGGCACCCAGATCACCTTGGCGAAACGCCGTCTCAGCAGATCCAGCGCCCACCGGATCTCGTCGGTGCGCTCGGCGACGTCGCCGCAGACGATCAGCCAGTCGTCTGGCGTCGACGGGTACAGGGATTCGGTGACGGGCTTATTGCCTACATGGCCGGTGTGCAGATCGGAGACCGCCCACAACGTCGGTTGCCGCGCGGTCGTGGGCTCCCGCCCGTGTTCCTGCCAAGCCACGACTCACCAGCCTAACCAGTCTGTCGGTGGACGACTCGCCGCCTGACTAGAACAGGTTCTCGTTTGCCGTGTGGGGGCGGACTGGCGACTTGTAAACTCCCGGCAGGAGTCGCCGGGCAGTCAGAGCCAGCGGAGGGGGTGTCATGGTCGCCAAGCTGCGCCCGCTTGCCGGGCTCGGTGCCCTGGTCACGGCCGTGATGGAGGTGTGGCAGAGCGCGCCGCCGGTCAATGTCGGCGTCCCGAGGGTGCAACTGCGGTCGACCGCCGCGCCGATGGATCCGCCCACGACGATGAAAAGCCCGATCGTGGCGACCACCGACCCCAGCCCGTTCGACCCGTGTCAGGACATACCGTTCGATGTCGTCTAGCGGCTGGCCTGTCCTTCACACCGCCGGCACACAAAGAAGGGCTGCGCTGCCACTACGACGCGGGCAACTACCAGGTGGCCGTCGAGCCGATCATCTGGCGCAGTGACGAGCAGTCGCTGCCGGCCGACGCCGTGGAAACCACGATCAACGGCCACCAGTCGCTGTTCTACTCGACGGTCTACTCCAGCCCTGAGGTCGACTGCCCGTCCACCAACCTGCAGCGCGCCAACGAACTTTCGCCCTACTACAAGTTCTGAGGCTGCGCCGTGGGGTCGCGGCATAACCTGATGCCGTGACGACCACATCCGCCCGACCGGCAACGTCGAAGCTGCGCGCCCTCCCCCGCCGATTCGCCGGCCGCGCCCTCGCCCGGATCCTGCGGCTGCCCGCGCAAACCCACAACTACACCGTCAGCAGCGTGAAGATCCCGATGCGCGACGGCATCGAGCTGGTGGCCGACCATTACGAGCCCGTCGGCGAAGTGGTTGGCACCTTGCTGGCCCGTGGGCCCTACGGCCGGGCATTCCCGTTCTCGCTGATATTCGCCCACCTGCACGCAGCGCGCGGCTACCGGGTGATTCTGCAGAGTGTGCGGGGCACGTTCGGATCGGGCGGCGTCTTCAATCCGATGGTCAACGAGGTCGCCGACGGCGCTGACACGGTCGCATGGTTGCGACGCCAGCCGTGGTTCACCGGTCGCTTCGCCACCATCGGGACCTCGTATCTGGGCTTCACCCAGTGGGCGATGCTGGAGGATCCGCCGCCGGAATTGGCTGCGGCCGTGATCACCGCAGGTCCGCACGATTTGAGCGCATCGGCATGGGGCACTGGCTCGTTCACGGTCAACGATTTCCTCGGCTGGAGCAACCTGGTGGCCCACCAGGAAGATCCGGGCCGGATTCGGGCAGGCATTCGCCAGCTGCGCGCCCAGAAAAACGTCATCCGCGCCGCCGGCGAGCTGCCGTTGGGCGCCGCCGGCCGAGCGCTGCTCGGCGAAGGGGCGACGTGGTGGGAGAACTGGCTGAAACCACCGGAAACCGAGGACCCGTTCTGGGGGGCGCTGCGAGTCCCCGACGCACTGGACCGCGTCGACGTGCCGGTGCTGCTACTCAGCGGCTGGCAAGACCTGTTCCTGCCGCAGACGCTGCAGCAGTATCGGCAACTTCGTGATCGCGGCGTCGAGGTCGCGCTGACCATGGGGCCGTGGACCCACAACCAGCTGCTCTCGGCCGGCCTGGCCACCATCGCCAAGGAGACCGGCGACTGGTTGGACACCCACCTCGGCGGTCGCCCCGCCAAGCCGCGATCCGGCAGAGTCCGGTTCTTCGTGCGAGGCGAAGGTTGGCGCGAGCTGCCCGATTGGCCGCCCGCAACCACCGAGCGCGTGCTCTACCTGCAGCCCGGCGGCGGCCTGGCCGAGACGATGCCGGCGGCGGGGTCCTCTGCGAGCTTTCGCTATGACCCGACGGAACCGACACCCACCATCGGCGGCCGACTACTGTCCCCCGACGGCGGCTACCGCGACGACACCGCGCTGGCGGCCCGGCGCGACGTGCTGAGCTTCACCAGCGACGCGCTCACCGCCGATCTGCCGGTGTTCGGCAATCCGGTCGCCGAGTTGGCCCACAGCTCCGACAACCCCAACGTCGATGTATTCGTCCGGATCAGCGAGGTCGACGCCAAGGGCCGGTCGCGAAATGTCAGCGACGCCTACCGGCGGCTGGACGGCACTTCCCCCGACCGCGACACCGTCAGCCTCCAGCTCGATGCCATCGCTCATCGGTTCCGCGCCGGATCACGCATCCGGGTGCTGATCGCCGGCGGCAGCCATCCACGCTTTGCCCGTAATCTCGGGACCGGCGAGGCGATATCGACCGGCAACCACCTCAAGCCGGCCACCCACGATGTGCACTTCGGCACGTCACGGATCGTGCTGCCGGTGGGCTCCTGATGGGCGTCCTCGATGAATGGCGAAGCGGCGCAACGGAAATCCACTGGCAGTCGACAACCGCCGGCAACGAGGGAGCCGATGTCACCGTCTTCACCCGCCGCTGCGGCACACCGGGGGCACCGGCGCTGGTCTGCGTGCACGGCTTCCCGACGTCCAGCGTCGACTACTTCGCGCTGACTGGAGAACTCGACGCGGAGTTCGACATCTTTCTGCTCGACTTCCCCGGCTACGGACTCTCCGACAAGCCGGCCGCGCCGTACGTGTATTCGCTCTACGACGATGCGCGCCTGCTGATTCACGCGATCACGAACGTGTGGCAGCTTGACGATTACACGATGCTGACCCATGACCGCGGCACCAGCGTCGGCATGATCGCGCTCACCATGTTCGCCGACCGCGATGATGTGAGACCGCCATCCGAGGTCATCTTGACCAATGCCAACATCTACCTTCCCCTGGCCAATCTGACCGGATTCCAGAAGGCGCTCCTCGACCCCGCCGTGGCGCGGAGCACCGCGCGCGCGACCACGCCGGAGATGCTCGCCGCGGGTATGGGCGCGACGACCTTCATGCCGCGGCGAGACCCCGCCGATCCCGAGATCGCCGCGTTAGCCGAATGCTTCGCGCACAACGACGGGATCGGCGTCCTGCCCGATACCATTCAGTACCTCAAGGAGCGCGCTGCAGACGAAACCAATTGGCTCCAAGCGGTTTCCACGAGTGAGGTCAACACCAGCCTGGTGTGGGGCCTGCACGACACTGTCTCCCCGGTCCGGGTTGCGAACTACGTGTGGCAGGAATTCCTCAGAAACAAGCCCGGACAAAACCGCTACTGGATACTGCCGACCGCCGACCACTATCTGCAGTGCGATGCCCCAGCAGAGCTTGCACACATTGTGCGACTCACCGCGGCGGCTACGCCGATGTCGCTGCGCACTCTCGACGACCGGCCGGACGGCGCGGTTCTCGTCGACCAGACTCCGTGAAAAAGGCGACCGTGCAACGTCATTCCACCGCGGCACGAACATGCGCGGCAACCTCGCGCAGGGCGGCCTCGTCGTGCACCGGCACACCTGGCGACGCCGTGACGGGCAGCTGCACCCAGCTTGTACAGCCGGCGTAGTCGGGACTGCGTGCCAGTTCCACCGGCGCGACCAACGGTATGGCCTGCACGACCAACACCGCCAACCGATGCTTCGGGCGAAAGTCCAGCCGGTCCCGTTGCACCGACTCGGCCGTCCAGATATGCAAATCCTCAATCGCCGCGATATTATCCGGCCGATTGACCGGCAGCGCCGCAACGACTTTCGCTGCCGCCCGCACCACGACGCGGTCATCGGTACTGTCGGAAGCCGCGGAGGTGAGCAGGTCGCGAAACTCTGGCCGCACCCGCTCGGCGTGGCTGTGTGCGACCGTCGGAAACAGCAAGAACTCGCGGGCGACTGCCACGTCGAATCGCTTCTCGCCAATTCCGCCTTTACGCAACAGCACCCGCTGCCGGCCATCCAGCAGCGCGTGCACCACCGCGCTCCACTCCTTGAGCGCGGGCATCGTGGCGGTGTGCGTCACGTGATCGCCAGGCGACGCAACGGTGGCGAGGTCTTCGGAGGCTGGCGGCGCGCCGGCAACGCATCCAGCAGCCGTGTCGTCGTCGCCGCGACTTCGGCGACCGCCGCCTCGAAGGCCTCAGCATTGGCCGATGAGGGGTGGGTGACGCCGCTGACCTTGCGCACATATTGCCGCGCCGCCGCCGCAATCTCCTCGCCGGTCGCCGGAGGCTCAAGTCCGCGCAATTCGGTGATGTTCCGGCACATTCCTCAACGATAAGCCGGTGGCGCCTCGACGAATCAGGGTGGCTACGGTGAAGCAATGAACAGCGACGACATCTTGCTGACCCACACCGACGAGCGGGTGCTGACGCTCACCCTGAACCGACCGAAATCCCGCAATGCGCTGTCCGCGGCGCTACGGGATCGATTTTTCGGGGCCCTGGCCGAGGCCGAGGCCGACGACGGCGTCGATGTGGTCATCCTCACCGGCACCGATCCGGTGTTCTGTGCGGGGCTGGACCTCAAGGAGCTGGGCGACTCCGCGGCGCTACCCGACATCTCGCCGCGCTGGCCACCGCTGAGCAAGCCGGTGATCGGCGCGATCAACGGCGCGGCCGTTACCGGCGGCCTCGAGCTGGCGTTGTACTGCGACATCCTGGTCGCCTCGGAGCATGCACGATTCGCCGACACCCATGCGCGGGTGGGCCTGCTGCCGACATGGGGGCTCAGCGTGCGGCTGCCGCAGAAGGTGGGTGTCGGATTGGCCCGCCGGATGAGCCTGACCGGCGACTACCTGTCCGCCGAGGATGCGCTGCGGGCCGGCCTGGTCACCGAAGTGGTGCCGCATGACCAGCTGCTGTCGGCTGCCCGACGGGTGGCGGACAGCATCGTCGGCAATAACCAGGACGCGGTGCGAGCGCTGCTGACGTCCTACCACCGCATCGACGCGTCGCAGACCGACTCAGGGCTGTGGCTGGAAGCGATGGCGGCTAAGCAATTCCGCACCTCCGGCGACAACATCGCCGCCAACCGCGAGGCCGTCCTGCAGCGCGGCCGCGCCCAGGTGCGGTGACGAGGACTTATTGCGCCACGGTGACTTCCGCCTCGGCCAGTCGTCGGGACGCGAGCCAGATCGACGACTGATGGGCTGACCGCAAGGACGCTACGACGCGCTCTAAAGTCGATCCATCTCGCGTGCCATGCGCGCGTCTTCTACGAAGTCGAGCTGTTGCGGATAACGCCGTCGCTCCGGCCGTTGGTCTGCAGCGCTCGTTGCGAACACCCGGCGTGTGCTGGCCGCGAGTCGCGCCCACCACCGAGGGGACGGCGGTCGCAGAGTGGCTGCGGTGGCGAAAAGGACCTCTTGTTCGGTGATCAGCGTCGGGATGGACTTCGCCTCAACATCGGCAGGCGCGTGACGTGTCGCGATTGTTGCTTCCGCGTGGGATGTGGCTTCGAGCACGTCATCTTCCGGCAGCATTGTCGCCGTTTGTGGTTTAGACATTTCTCTTTCCTATCCGCCGTTCAGTCGTCAACTGGTCAGACGATCCGGGGCACGGCAGAACGTACGGTCGGCCAACGGCAACGGACATGAGTAGTCCGCTACCTGTCTTTGCCGCGCACCCCCCAATGACTGATCCGCGAAACCCGATTTGCGGGCAGGCTTCTCGCGGGTCGACCCATCAAGAGCGCGCGAATAAGTCCAGCCTGTTGTGACAAACATCGGTCGCCTGCGGGCCGTTGTAGGATTGTCCGCCACCGTGGCGATGAACGAAGATTTTGCCAAATAGCAAGGAGACGAATGGATTTGATGCACACGCATGTCAGGTCCGGCGATACTGGTCAGTATGACGAGGAAAGACCTGGGCCGCGCACGTGTGAGGCGCAACACAGGTAGTGGATTACCCGTTCGCTGATTAGCCGGCAGTTTCTAGGTTGACCGGTGTCAGTAATCCAACCAGGTCTCTGGCTGGTAAACGCCAGTCTTTGCATGGTTGAACACCAACGAAGGGCCAGTGTCATGTCCAACCCAGCAACGGAATTGCGCAACTACGCAGTCACACCCGCGGACCACAACGCGGTCACGGCGAGGCAAGCCATGTCGGAACCGTTGATTTCCAACGTCTCTGATACGGCCCGCTGGATGGCGGCCTACCGGGCTACTGAAACCGCACGGCCTGACGCACTATTCGACGACCCTTTCGCTGATACTCTCGCCGGCGACCGCGGCCCCGCCATCGCAGCAGCCGCACCGCGGTTGTTGCGCAGCGGGTGGTGGTGGGTCATCCGTACCAAGCTGATAGACGACCTCATCGCCGAAGCCGTCAAGAGCGGTTGCGACCGTGTATTGAACCTGGCGACTGGCTTCGACGCCCGCCCCTATCGCCTCGATCTACCGGCAGGGCTCGAATGGATTGAAGCCGATCTCCCCGAACTCATCAACGAAAAACAGCAGCTGCTGGCCGGTGCAACACCTCGTTGTCAACTGTCTCGAGTCGCCGTGGATCTCGCAGATGCACGCAGTCGCGCAGCTTTCTTGGCGGACGCGACCAGCGGTGCCCGAAACGCCGTGGTCATCACTGAAGGTCTGCTGCTCTATCTCAGCGAACAGCAAGTAGGTTCTCTTGCAGATGACCTGCGCCGCAGTGAGATCGGCGCCTGGATCACCGACCTCATCGCTCCGGTGATCGTTCGGGGAATGATGCGGCGAATGCCCAGCTTGGAGAAGGCGCCCATGACGTTTGAACCGACCGACGGCGTCGCGTTCTTCGAACGGCGCGACTGGTCGGTCGGGACCGTACGTACCATCCACAGACACGCCGGACGCTGGAACCGACTGCCCACGGTGATGCGCCCACTGGCCTGCATTCCAGATCTGAACCCACGCAAACTCGCGTACCTGCCATGGTCTGGAGTCGTGCGGTTCGATCGCTGAAATCCCTGAAATTCCCTGGTTTGCAGAGTTTTCAAAGCGAAGGGCGCTGGTGTGTTCGACAGATCGCCGGCGCTCGTCATCAGTGCCCCACGGACATGTCTCAGCAAACCGAAACATTCAATCGCCACTAAGAAGGAAGTCCCGTGAATCCAACATCACCCTCACCTGATGCACTTGCCTGCGACACGCAAGAGGAGGTTCTGGCTCGGCCTGCGCCGCCGTCACCGCGCGACCACCTCCGAGATGGCCTTCGGTCTAGTGTGGCGGCCGGCCGGCGAGCGCAGGTAGTCACCGAGCCGTGGGCTCGCGAACCTATCGCGATCGTGGGCATCGGATGTCGGTTGCCGGGCGGCATCAGCGATCCCGACGAGTTGTGGAAAGCGCTGCTCGACGCCCGCGACTGCGTGGTTGATATCCCCGGAAGCCGCTGGGACCCAAAGAAGTTCCTCGATCCCACCGGCAGGGCCCCAGGACGCAGTTACGTACAGAAGGCGGGCATGCTCACCGAGGATCCTAAGGCGTTCGACGCCGCATTCTTCGGGATCCCGCCCCGGGAGGCGGCGGCACTCGATCCGCAGCAGCGGTTACTGCTGCAGTGCACCTGGGAGGCATTCGAGGACGCGGGGGAACCCCCGGACCACCATGCCGGCGCGCAGACCGGAGTTTTCATCGGCGGGTTCATGTTGGACCGGTTGTACCTCGGGCTCGACATGCAAAACCGACACCGAATCTCGACCCAGAGTGCGACTGCCGGCACGCTGACGATGCTGTCCAATCGGCTGTCGTATTCGTTAGATCTGCGCGGGCCGAGTGTCTCGCTGGACACCGCGTGCTCCTCGTCGTTGGTCGCTATTCACCAAGCCTGCCAAAGCATCTGGTCGAGCGAGTCCGACGCCGCGCTGGCAGGTGGCGTGAACGTCCTGCTGAAACCGGAAACCCAGATCACGATGGCCAAAGGCCGCTTCCTCTCGCGGACGGGGCGCTGCCAGGCCTTCAGTGAGAACGCCGACGGATACGTGCGCGCGGAGGGTGCGGCGGTGCTGTTGCTCAAACCGCTCTCAGCCGCCCGGCGCGACGGGAACAGCGTGCACGCTCTCATCCTGGGTACGGCATCCAACCAGGACGGCCGGACCAACGGAATCTCCGTGCCCAACGGCGACGCCCAGATCGCAGTGATGCGTGCCGCGTATCGGCAGGCCGGCGTTGCGCCTTCGGAAGTCGCCTACGTCGAGGCGCACGGAACGGGAACTCCTGTCGGCGATCCGATAGAGGCCAACGCGATCGGGGCGGTAGTGGGCGCCGGTCGTGCCGGCGAGAAGTGCCCGATCGGTTCGATCAAGACCAACATCGGGCACATGGAGGCCGGGGCAGGTGTCGCGGGTGTGCTCAAAGCCGCGATGTGCCTCAAACACGGCGCTGTTCCGCCACACCTGCACCTGGAGAATGTCAATCCGGCGATCGACCTCGACACGCTCAATCTGGAGATTCCGACGCAGATGCAGCCCCTGTCGCGCCGCAACGGGCGACTAGTCGCGGGCGTGAACTCGTTCGGGTACGGCGGGACCAACGCCCACGTCGTGCTGGCCGAGCCGCCGGCGGATCTTGCCCGGACCGGGGAGCTACCCGGCGTGCCCGCCGAGCCGGTCGCGGAACCGTTACTCGTCGTCAGTGCGCGCAGTCCCGAGGCGCTGCACGAGCTCGCCCAGAAGCACGCGGATGCGCTGGCCGCTCCCGACGTAGACGTGGCCGCGTACTGCCGAAGCGCGGCGCTTCATCGCAGCCACCTTCGTCTCCGCACGTCGTTCCCGGCGGCCAACCGATCATCGTTGATCGAGTCGTTGAGAAGCCATTCGCCCGAAGCGGCCAGCGCCGTCGAGCCCGCGCTGGATGCGCCCAAACTATTGTTCGTCTACTCGGGCATGGGCCCACAATGGTGGGCGATGGGCCGTCAACTCCTCCAGTCCGAGAAGGTCTTTCGCGACGCCGCCGAGGAATGCGACCGAGCCTTCAGCGAGGTCAGCGGCAAGTCGATCCTCGCGGAGATGCTTGCAGACGAGCGGCTGTCACGGATGGCCCGCACCGAGGTCGCCCAACCGGCGAATGCGCTCGTGCAGATCGCGCTGACCCGACTCTGGCGTTCCTGGGGCGTCCAGCCCGACGCCGTCCTGGGGCACAGCGTCGGCGAACTCGGGGCGGCGAATGCCGCGAATGCGCTGAGCATCACCGAAACCATGCGGGTCGCCTACCACCGGAGCAGGCTGCAGGCGCTGCTCGCCGGCCGCGGCGCGATGCTCGCCGTCGGGCTGAACCCGCAGGAAGCGGCGGCGTGCGCGCAGCGCTTCGAGCCCCTAGTCTCCGTCGCGGCAATCAACAGCGGCGCCGGCGTCACGCTCGCCGGTGACGAGGCCGCGCTGCAGGCCATCGCCGCTGAGCTCACCGCGGCCGGAAAGTTCAATAAGTTCCTGCAGGTTGAGGTCCCCTACCACAGCGCGGTGATGAACGACATTCGCGACGAGCTCCATGCCTCACTCGCGTCGCTGCAGACCGCCCGTCCCGAGCTCGACATCTACTCGACCGCGACCGGCGCCAAGATGGGCGACGACCGCCACGATGCCGCGTATTGGTGGCAAAACGTCCGTAGGACAGTGCTTTTCGCCGACGCGGTCAAGGCGGCCATCTCTGACGGGCACCGGATATTCCTCGAAGTCGGGCCGCACCCCGTGCTCGGGTCCGCCATCCGCGACATACTGGGCGAAACCCGAGCGAAAGGTGTCCGGATCGCGTCGCTCGCCCGAGGTGCGGACGAGACCGAGACGATGCACGCCGCGCTGCGCTCGCTGTACTCTGCCGGTGCCCTGATCGACTGGGAAACGCTGTTCGGCGCCGGCGCGTACACCCCGCTGCCGAAGTACCCATGGCAGCAGACCTTCCTGTGGGACGAGAGTGAGCGCTCCTACCGATCCCGCGTGCAGCACGACCGGCATCCGATGATCGCCGACGTCCAACCGGGCTCACCCCGTCGGTTCGTCTCGGACCTGTCGTTCGCTGCGCTCCCCTTCCTCGAAGATCACAAGGTGGCGGGCTCCTTGCTGTTCCCCGCGGCGGGCTACGTCGAGCTCGCGCTGGCGGCGCGCGCGGAGCTCACTCAGAGTGCGTCGTGCTCCATCGAGGAGCTCGAGCTCAACGTGGCCGTGCCGCTTGACGCGGCTGCACCCGCGGAGTTGGCCGTGACAATGGCGCCCGACTCGCCCCTACTCTCGATTCACTGCCAGCGGGAAGACACCGAGCCGGTGCTGTGTGTGCGGGCGAAGGTGTTCTCGGCGGGGCTCGCTCCGCAGCGCGTCGACCTTGACGAGCTCCGGCAGCGGCTGACCGATCAGTGCGCGCCCGAGGTGCTGTATGACGCCCTTGCCACACGCGGCCTGCGCTACGGTCCGCAGTTCCAGGCCGTTCAGTCGGTGCATCGGACCGACGGTGAGGTCCTCGCCACTCTGGCGCTGCCCGACGGGGTGGACGCGCAGGGATATCACCTGCACCCGGTGCTGCTCGACGGTGCATTCCACAGCCTGATCGCATCGGTTGAGGGCGGGCCGCGAGGGGATCTGATTCCGGTCGGCATAGATCGGATCCACTTCGTCGACGGATCGTCTCCAATCGCCTACAGTCACGGCCGGGTCATCCGGGCCGGCGCGGATGGTGTCGTCGGAGACATCACGCTGCTGGCCGCCGACGGCACGGTGGTCGCCGAGATCTCCGGACTGACCTGCCGGTTCCTGCCGAGGATTGCGCGGCACGATCTTCATCGGCGCCGGCTCTACACCCGCAAGTGGGTCCCCCTCGAGGAGACACCGGACGCGTCGGCCTCGTGGCTGGTCTTCGAGGGCGAAGATATCCAGCCGGCTCTCGCCGAGCTGTCTGAACGGTCCGAACTTGTTTCGGTTGTCGATCTCCGGTGGGCTTCGGACCAGCATGATGGGTCGTCACCGGTCGACAACGGGGCGGCGGCGGCAGATGTGCTGTTGCAAACAGTGACGTCGCTGCCGGCGGGCAAGCCGGCCCGGTACTTCGTCGTCACCCGTCGCGCGGAGCTGGTCGGCGGCGACTCCCACGAACCGGCGATCGAACACGCGCCGCTCCTCGGGGTGTGCCGGACGCTGATATCGGAGCGCCCCGATTTAGGGATCACCCTGGTGGATTTGGACGAGCCGTTCGCGGATACAGATGAGCTGCTGGAGGTGCTGAGCCGGGTGGGCGGCGAGCAGGAGATCGCGCTGCGCAACGGCAAGCTGCTGTGTGCCAGGCTCGACCGCGCGTCCACGGTGGATCCTGCGCCGGAAGTGGAGACGCAGGTCGGCCCCGTGACGCCCGGAAGCTCATACGCACTCAAGTTGGCGAGCATAGGAACACTGGACGGCATGGCTTTCGTGTCCTGTGAGCGACCCGAACCGGGCCCCGACGAAGTAGAGATCGAAGCCGAACTGGTTCCGCTCAATTACAAGGACGTCCTCAAGGCGATGGGCATCATCTCTGATCGGATCATGAGGGATACCCATACGGGCACCACGATCGGGATCGAGGTCGCCGGTCGTGTCTCCCGGGTGGGTAGCGCGGTCACCGGTATCCCGATCGGCACGCGTGTCTACGCCTCCTGCCGCGACGGCTTCCGGACGCACGTGATCGTCCCGTCGAAATGGGTTTTCCCCCTGCCCGATTCGGTCTCGATGGAGGACGCAGGGGCGATGATTGCATTAGTGACCGCGTACCACAGCCTGGTGAAGATCGCCCGGGTACAGCCGGGCGAGACGGTGCTCGTGCACGGCGCCACCGGTGGTGTCGGACTGGCGGCCATCGAAGTGGCGAAGTGGATCGGTGCCGAGGTCATCGGGACCGCCGGGTCCGACGAGAAGAGAGACCACCTTCGCTCACTGGGCATCACGAAGGTGACGCACTCGCGCGAGGTGTATTTCGCCGACGACGTGATGGCCTGGACCGAAGGTCGGGGCGTGGACGTCGTGCTCAACTTCTCCCCAGGGGAGTTGTTGACCAAGAGCATGGCGTGCCTGGCACCGTTCGGCCGCTTCATCGAGATCGGGAAGGCGAGTTTCGAGCAGGACGCGGCGTTGCATCTGCGCCCATTCAACGAAAACCTGCTCTTCGCTTCGGTGGACATCGATCGGGTGATGGCGAGCAGGTACGAATACTCGGCCGGCGTTATCGCTGAGGTGCTCGCCCTGATGGGCGACAAGAAGTTAGGGTCGATTCCCACCACGGTGTACCCCGCGAGTCGCATCGAGGACGCCTTCCGGCTGATGCTTCGGTCCAAGCACATCGGGAAAGTCTGTGTGGCAATCCCCGATCCGGAACTCCAGCTGCGGGTGGATGCGCCGCAACCAGTTCGGGCGGACGCGACATACCTTGTGACGGGTGGTCTGGGTGGGTTCGGGCTGGAGACGGCGAAGTGGCTCGCCGGCGAAGGGGCACGCCATCTGGCCCTGGTGAGCCGTAGCGGCGCGTCCGCACCTGAGGCCCGCAACGCGGTCCGTCAGCTGGAAGAACGTGGTGTGACTGTGCGCGCCTTCGCGGCCGACGTGGGGAGTCGAGCCGAGATCGCAGCGGTTCTTGACGAGATCGCCGCGACGATGCCGCCGTTGCGTGGACTCATCCACAGCGCCGCGGTGCTCGACGACCGTCCAGCGTCCCAGATGGACCGGGCTTCCCTCGACACGGTGCTGGGTCCAAAGGCGCAGGGCGCCTGGAATCTGCATTTGCTCACCGAGGACCTCGACTTCTTCGTGATGTACTCATCGATCTCGTCGCTGTTGGGAACTCGCGGCCAAGCAAATTATGTGGCCGCAAACAATTTCCTGGACACCCTCGGTGCGCTTCGCCGTCACCGCGGTCTGCCGGCATCGGTGATCCAGTGGGGTGTGCTCGGCGAGACCGGAATCGTGGCGAGGGATGCAACCCTCGCCCGGTATCTCGAGCAGTTGGGGATCAGCGCAGTCAATATCGACGACGCACTGCTGGGCCTGCGTGAGGTGATCCACTCCAAGTTGGACCGTCTCACACTGGCGGAGGCCGACTGGTCGCGAGTCGCAGGGTTCGCCATGCCGATGGCAGGCGATCGCCGAATTGAGTTGCTCGCCAACGCCGAAGACAGCGCCAAAGAGGCCGGCGCGGAAGTGATCACGCTCTTCGAGGGCCTCACCGAGGAGGCCCGCCATGAACGGGTGCAGTCCTTGCTCGCCACGATCGTTAAAGGCGTGCTGCAAATGGACGAGGCGCGCTTCGAGTTCTCTCAGTCGCTGCACGAACTGGGGCTGGATTCGATCATGGCTTTGGAGATCGCGGCGGGAATAGAGAAAACGCTGGGGTTACGGTTGTCCGCGATGGACCTGGCGGCCGGCCCTTCGATCGAAACATTGGCAACGACCATCCTCGGCCGCCTGGCAGGTCCGCCATCCGATGAACGCGCCGCCTAAGAGCCGTTCCAAGGCAGATGAATTCGGTTACCACTCAGGCGTTATCGCGCCGTAGCAGTTGCATGATCGACATCACATTCACTCTAGCGTATCGCAAAGCCACCGTCCGGCAACAAGACTCGGACTTTTGCCGCTACCAGGTGTGCGCGTGGTCGTCATCGATGACGTGGGTGATCCGCATCGGCGGGGTCACTTGGAATCCGCGGGCCCGGTAGGGGTGCGGCGGAATGCAGGTAGTGGACTACGCGTGTCATGACCGGCCGACCGTTCCTAGGTTTGGCCCATGTCAGTGGTGCAGCCGAGCCGCCCGAACCACGGGATGCGGCTCGCGTCGACCAACCGGAAGGTGCTGTGATGTTGCAGGAGATCGCCAGATCGGCCATCGCCGCCCCCAGGCGGATCATCACGGCTGCACTGCTGATCATGGTCGCCGCGGCCGTTTTCGGCGTACCGGTGACCGCAAGCTTGTCCAACGGTGGTTTTCAGGACCCGACGTCGCAGTCCCGGCGCGCGTCGCAGCTGATAGCCGACAAGTTCGACCTCGGCGACATGCAACTGATTCTGTCCGTGACCTCTGACGCGGGCGCACGCAGCGACGCAGCGCGTGCTGCCGGTGACGAACTGGTCGCGCTGTTGAAGCGCTTGCCGTACGTGACCGACGTGAACTCCGCGTGGACAGCGTCACCGTTGGCTGCCCGGGCGCTCGTGAGCAAGGACGGCAAGACCGGACTGATCGTCGCCGGCATCACTGGTGGTGAGACCGCGGCGCAGCAACACGCCGCGCAACTGCTCGATCAGCTCCCCCACTTCAACGGCGTCACGGTCAAGGCAGGTGGTGAGGTTATCGCGACCGCCCAAACCGTCGAACAAATAAAAAAGGACTTGCTGGTCATGGAAGCCATTGCCGTCCCGCTGAGTTTTGTTGTGTTGGTGTGGGTTTTCGGCGGTCTGTTAGCAGCGGCGCTGCCGTTGGCGGTCGGAGTCTTCGCGATCGTGGGCTCGATGGCGGTGATGCGCGCGATCACATTCGCCACCGATGTCTCGGTTTTCGCGTTGAACCTGGTCTTGGCAATGGGACTTGCGCTGGCAATCGATTACACACTGCTGATCGTGAGCCGGTTCCGCGACGAGTTGGCCAGCGGCGCAGCCCGCGAAGAGGCATTGGTTCGCACGATGGCCAGCGCGGGTCGGACCGTGCTGTTCTCGGCGACCACGGTCGCGCTGTCCATGATCGCGCTGGCACTGTTCCCGATGTACTTTCTGAAGTCGTTCGCGTATGCCAGTGTCGCGGTGGTCGCTTTGGCGGCGGTTGCCTCGGTGACGGTGACCCCGGCGGCGATCGTGCTGCTCGGTGACCGGATCGACTCCCTGGACCTGCGACGTGGAATCCGTGCAATGTTGGGCCGGCCGCAGCCGGCGCAACGGGGGATCCGGGAAACGTTCTGGTATGCCTGGACGAAAGCCGCTATGCGGCAAGCGCTTCCGATAAGTTTGGTGACGATTGCGTTGTTGCTGGTACTGGGCGCACCATTTCTCGGGATCAAGTGGGGCTATCCTGACGATCGCATATTGCCCGCATCGGCCTCCGCGCGCGAGGTCGGTGACGAACTGCGTTCGGATTTCGCCGTCAACTCTTTGACCGACGTGATCGTCGTGATTCCCAATGCGGCCGAGGTGACACCACGCGAACTCGGCATGTATGCAGCGGAGCTATCAAGGGTGCCGGAGGTGTCCTCGGTATCGTCCGCTGCCGGCACCTACGCCAGCGGCGCCTTGGTCGGGCCGCCCTCGGCCCCCAGTGGATGGAAAGCCGGCAGTGCCTTTTTCACCGTCAACTCCGTTGCGCCGCTGTACTCGCGGGCATCCGAGACTCAACTCGATCAGCTGCACGCCGTCGCAGCTCCGCACGGCGCAGACGTCCAGATGACAGGCTGGCCACAGATCAACCGCGACAGCTCGCACGCGGTCACCTCACGACTGCCGATGGTGCTGTCGGTTATGGCAGTGATCACCCTCGTGCTGCTGTTCCTGCTGACGGGCAGTGTTGTCCTACCGCTTAAGGCGTTGGCGCTCAACATGTTGTCGTTAACAGCCGCGTTCGGTGCGCTGGTATGGATCTTCCAGCAGGGCCACCTTGGTGGCTTCGGCACGACGGCCACCGGCACATTGGAGGCAAGTGTCCCCGTGCTGTTGTTTTGCCTTGCTTTCGGGCTGTCGATGGACTACGAGGTGTTCTTGATCTCGCGGATCCGCGAGTTTTGGATGGCATCACCAAAGACGCGCGTCGACAACACGGAAAGCGTCGCGCTAGGTCTGGCCCGCACCGGCCGCGTGGTAACCGCCGCGGCGCTGCTGATGGCGGTGACGTTCGCCTCGCTGATGAGCGCGAAGGTCTCACTCATGTGCATGTTCGGTGTCGGAGTGCCGTTGGCAGTCCTGATAGACGCCACGCTGGTTCGGATGCTGCTGGTGCCGGCATTCATGCGGATACTCGGCCCGCTCAACTGGTGGGCGCCGGGACCTCTCGCACGGTTGCATCGGCGTCTCGCCATCTCCGAAGCCGCAGAGTTGCCCGAATTTGTGCGTTCCGGACAGCCCACTACGCGGAGTGGGCCTCTGACGCCGCCGGCAGCGTCAGCATCGGGCAGTGCGATTGAAACGGTCGACTACGCTTTCGAAGCCGGCGCGGGCATTCGACACTGAGGTCGCCCATCAAGCAACCCGCAGACGGCATTCTGCCCCGTTTCCGCAGGAGGAAACGGGGCAGAATTCGACCGGCGTGGTCCGCGAATCAGGGAATGATGGAGCGGAGCGGATGCGTGATCGTGTAAATGGGGTGCAGCGCGTCCGCCGCGTAGTGGCGGATCGGGTGCAGGGGTCCGCTGAACGGCACATACGGGTCGGCCGACGCGACAGGTGCCGCGAGGAGGGACAGACCGACACCGGCCAGCAGGCCAGCTGCCGCGATGCGCAGTTTGGGAGTTTTGGCGTTCATGGTGGTTTCCTTACCTGGCAGTTGTCCCAGGTCCGAAGGTGATCCTTCGCTGGGATCGGTTGCGTTTCCCGACATCACGAGCATGCAGGGGTCGCCTTGATGGATCCTGGCGAGATTCTTGCGACATTCTTGCGTTCGCCGCGGCCCGCTGCGGCGCAGGTCAGCGAGGCTTTATCTCGAAGGTGAACTCGTGGCCGCCGATACGGATGCGGTCGCCGTCCGCCAGCGTGGCGCTGCTTCGGATGCGCCGGCCTCCTACCACGACGCCGTTGGTCGATCGCAGGTCGCTAATGACGAAACTGCCTCCGGTGTCGATGACGACGGCGTGGTAGCGACTGACTTCGTCGTCGTCAAGGACGATGTCGTTGTCAGGGCGGCGGCCGATCCGGGTCGAACCCTCCAGCCGGTGACGCTGTCCGTTTTTTCCGCGCAGCTCGGCGATGGCTGACGGGCCCGCCAGTGTGGCGGTGTGCGCGCTGAGGTCGGCGACGCCGCGCGTGGCGGTCGTCTTCGCTGTCTGATGGGTGTCCAGAGGTTCTTGGCGAAGGATCCGTTCGTGCAGGCTGCGCACGGTAGGGCCGGGATCGATGCCGAGATTCTTCGCGAGGTTCGCTTTCAGTCGCTGATAGGCGTTGAGGGCATCGGACTGTCGCTCGGCGACGTAGTAAGCGGTCATCAGCTGAGCCCACAGCCGTTCGCGGTAGGGATGTTCGGCGCTCAGCAACTCCAGGCGAGGGATCATCGCGTCGGCGCGTCCGCAGGCGATCTCGGCCTCGGCGAGGGCAGTTTGGACCGCCACTCTGACCTCCGAGAGCGCCGTGGCGAACGTGTCGACGAACGCGAATTCGCGTAGGTCATCGAGGAACGGCCCGCGCCATTCGGCCAGCGCAGCCGACAGGTGACTGCTGGCATCTTCGAACCGCCCGGCGGCGGCGGCGTGCACGCCCGCGTTCTTCTCGCTGATGAAACGCCCGAGATCGCAGTCGGCGTCGGCGACATTGAGTTGATAGCCCGGCGGAACGCTGGCCAGCACTTTGCTCGGGTCAAAACCGGCGCTGCCGATCAGTCGGCGCAGATTGGACACGTAGGAGTGGATGCTCGTCCGGGCGGCCGGCACCGGTTGCTGGTCCCAGACCGCATCGATCAGCGAATCGACCGACACCGCCCGGTTTCGGTTCACCACCAGCATCGCCAGCACTGCCCGCTGCTTCGGGGCACCCAGCTGCACCGGGGCGCCACCGCGCGCGATCAACTGCAACGGTCCCAAGACACCAAACCCGGGGCCTGCGTTTCCCATCGTGCTGCCCGCCCTTCGATGTGCGTCGGCGTCAGCTCACCATTGTGAGCGCAATTGGCTGATGCGGACCGCGCTGCTGGCGGGCGCCGATCATTATTTACCACCGACACAGGCGTTGGTCGGCCAGTGATGCAGAGCGCGATTGGCGAAGGAGCGGCGCGAGGAGATAGAGCCCGTCAGCGCTTGGCCTCGCGCATCGTTTCTCGGCTATTGGTGAACTGGTCGACGAGCAATTGGAGGCGCTCCGAGTCGTAGCCAGGGCGTAGTCGGCCGGTACGGGTAAGGATGACCAGTCCGTGCAGCGCGGCCCAGAACACCTCGGTAAGGGCGTCCGCGTCATGCTCGTCAGCGACCACGCCGACCGCTTGGCGCAGCTCGGCGAAGGCCGCCGTCAGCTGAGGCGCTGTGTCTTGGGCGGCGAAGCGCAAGGTGGTCGCACGGGTGAACATCGCGTCGTACACGGCCGGGTTGTCGCGGGCAAAGTCGAGGTAGGCGTGTGCGATCCGGGACAGGGCGTCGTCGGCCGTGCCGCCACGGGACCGGGCGGCCTGAATCACCTCCGCGAGCTCACCGAACCCCTCGATGGCGACGGCGTCCGCGATCTGTTCCATGCCGGTGAAGTGCTTGTACAGCACGGGCTGGCTGTACTCGATCTCGGTGGACAGCCGACGCGTGGTGACCGCGTCCCAGCCTTCGGCCTCGGCCAACGTGCGGGCCGTAGTGATGATCAGTCGCCGACGGGCGGCCCGGTCACGCTCACGCCGATCCTCGAATGCCATGCCTCAGGATATCACCGCTATAAGCGCTAGCGCTGCTATTGACAGAAATGAAGCCGAGGGTTAGCGTTGCTAGCACTTACCAGTGAGGACGGTTCGATGTTTCAACTCAGGATCTACACCTTGGGCTCACCCGAAGCTCTGCAGCGGTACGCCACGGTTCACTGGGTCCGTCACCTGGCAACCTTCACGACGTTCGGGGTGACCACCCACGGTGTGTGGACAGAACGAAGCGGCGGCGCGAATCGACTCGTCGCGCTGATCCGCTACCCACCGGGCACCGACCCCGAGCAACTCACACGCCACATCATGACCAGCCCAGAATTCGCTGCCGACATGAGCGGCTTCAATCCCGACGACGAGATCGTCGACGTTCAGTCGGTGCTGCTCGACCCGACATCCTTCTCACCGATCCGCTGACAAACGCTAGGAGTGTTCGACATGACCACCACGACCATCGGCTACACGCTCGCCGGACTCATCGCCGCGGGCATCATCTTCATCGGCGCACGCTTTATTCTCGCGCCGCGCGTCGCGGCCGCCGGCTACGGCGTGCAACCAGACCTCAGCCAGCGATCCGTCGGCGCCTATTTAAGCGTCAAGGGCGTCCGCGACATCGCATCGGGGCTGTTCGTCGTCATTCTCATGGCCGCGGGCGCCACGCACCTGCTGGGCTGGGTGATACTGGCCGCCACGATCATCCCGCTCGCCGACGCGGCCATCGTGCTCGGCAACGGCGGCCCCAAGTCAAAGTCAATCGCCTGGGGAGTCCATGGCGTCACCGCCGCCGTCATGCTCATCACTTCTGCGCTCCTGCTCGTTTCGTAGAAAGGCAGTGAACGACATGAGTGAAGGCCTGCTGTCGCGGCCCGGCACCTCGGCGTATCGCGCCGCGACCACCCCACACAACTCCGCCACCGCACAACAGCCGGCCGCGGTCGCCCACCCGCGCAGCGTCGAGGAGGTCGGCCAGGCCGTGCGCTGGGCTGCCGATCGGAATCTGGGCGTGGCGGTGCAGGCCAGCGGACACGGTGCCGGCGCGCCGATCGGACCCAACCAGGTGCTCGTCGACACCTCCGGCCTGAACGACGTGTCGATTGACCCGGCCGCCCGCATCGCCCACGCGGGCGCCGGGACGACGTGGTCTGCGCTCAACTCCGCGGCCCAGCTGCACGGTTTGTTTGGGCTGGCCGGGTCCTCACCGACGGTGGCCATTGCCGGCTACACCTTCGGCGGCGGTGTGGGATGGCTGACCCGTCCCTACGGCATGGCCAGCTCCAGCCTGCTGGCCGTCGACTATGTCGACGGCAGCGGGCGGCCGCGGCGGGCCGCCGACGATGCACCCGATCCGCTGGACCGCGAGGCGCTGTGGGCGTTTCGCGGCGGCGGCGGAGTCGGCATCGCCACCAGGCTCACACTCGAACTCGTTGCGCCCCAAGCGCTGTGGGCGGGTTATCAATTATGGGACATCACTGCGCTCAAACCGGTCACCCAGGCGTGGTCGAACGCCATGGGTGACGTCGGCGACGCGTTGTCCACGAGCATCAGCGTCTTGCATACGCCACCGGGTTCGCCGTTTCCCGCAGCACTGCGAGGCGTTCCGGTCGTGCATATGGCGTTCGCCTCGCCCGCCGGCTCCGACGCTGCCGCCCCGCTCCTAAGAGCCCTGCGTGGCGCACCCTCGCCCGCGCTGGACAGCAGCTGGGCGCCCGCCGATACCGCGCGGCTGGCTCAGATCCATCTCGACCCACCCGATCCGCTACCCGCCCTGGGTATCGGCCGCTGGCTCGGTTCGACAACGCCGCAGCTGGCCGGTGATGTGCTGGGCACGGCGGCCGCGCCCGACTCTGCGGTGGCGGTGGTCGAGTTACGCAATGTGGGCAACTCCGCTCCAGCGCGCGACGGCGCGATCACCTCGGTGCCGGGTCCGTTTTTGCTGCACGCGGTGGGACTGGCCGCCGACCCCGGCACACGTGCGGCCACCGAGCACGGGCTCGAGCGGGTGTCCACCGCCGCGCAGGCGGCCGACGTGGGACTGGCGGCCGCATCGTTCGCCGACGGCCGCGCGCAGGTCGTCGACGGACTCCAACCCGCAGCGCGCCACCGACTGGCCAAGGTGCGCGCGGCGGTCGACCCCGACCGGCGCATCGCCCCCTCACGGATACCGGCTGGCGACACTTCGATGTGAGACACGTTGCACCGCAAACGATTACAGAACACGTACGAGAACTAGACTCAGGAGAATGTGATGACGGTGGGGTCGTTGGCCTGGTAACTCTGGCCGCGGGGCATCCGGTCGGGCTGACGTCGCATCGCGGACCCGGCTCGCTCACCCCAAAGCGGCGCGCAGCGTCGCCACTACTTCGTCGACCGAACCGGTGGCCGAGTAGCCCGCGGCCAGCTTGTGACCGCCGCCGCCGAACGCCGACGCGACAGCGGAGAGATCTACTGCGGCCTTGGCCCGCATCGACACCGACCACTGTTGCGGCGCGATTTCTTTGAATACCGCGGCCACCTCGGCCTGCTGCGTGGTGCGGACGATATCGACGATGCTCTCGACTTCTTCCGGCCGCGCGCTGGTCCATTCCTGGTTTCCGACAACGGCATACACCAATCCACGACCGCCGGCGGCGTCGGGCAACAACTGTGCCGAGCCCAACACCCGGGCTAGCATCGCCAACCAGGCGAAGGGATGGGTGTCCATCAGTGTCCGGGTGATCGACGCGTTGTCGATGCCGAGCTCGACGAGCCGCGCCGCCAACCGGTACGCGCGAGCGCTCGCCCATCGGAACGACCCGGTGTCGGTTGTCAGTCCCGCGTACAGGCAGCACGCCACATCGGCGTCGATCGGCTTGTCCCACGCGTCGAGCAGCTCGGCAACCATCATCGTGGTGGAGTCTGCCTTCACCTCGACGAAATTCACGGTGCCGAACATCTGGTTCGACGCGTGGTGGTCGATTACCAGAACTTCCTGACCGTCAGCCGCCATATCACCAAGGTCTCCGAGTCGGTTCATACTCGGAATGTCCACGGTCACAACCAGATCGACATCGCGCCGCATCTTATCGGGGTCGACCAGCAGCCGACCGCCGGGCAGCGATCGCAACGACTCCGGAAGCACCGCGGGTGCGGCGAAGCCGACCTGGACGGTCTTGCCGCACCGGTCCAGCACCAGGGCCAGCGCCAAACCGGCGCCGATCGTGTCGGCATCGGGATGGACATGGCAGACCACCCCGACGGTGGCAGCGGCGTCCAACACTTGGGCGGCGCCGGCCGCGTCGACGCGTCTTCCTGTAGTCGTTGATTCAGTCTTCGGGTTGATGGTGGTCACCGGCGCCTTCCCCGTTAACGGTTGGTGCCCCCAAGTGATCATCCACCTCATCGTCCACGTCCACCGTACTGCCCTCGCGATACGGATCGGCCTCGCCGGCCGGTGTGGCTCCCTCGCGAACTCGAGCCACGTCGGCGTCGGCGGCACGCGCGCGCGCTAGTAATTCCTCCATCCGCTGCACGGACTCGGACACTGTGTCGCGGGTGAAGGTCAGCGTGGGAGTGAAGCGCACGCCGGTACCGGCCCCGACTTTGCTGCGTAGCACGCCTTTTGCGCGTTCCAGCGCCGCGGCGGCACCGATGTGATCGGGCTCGTCGTCCAACGTCGCGCCCATCACCGTGTAGTACAGCGTCGCGTCGTGCAGGTCACCGGACACCTTCGAGTCGACGATGGTGACCCCGGCCAGTCCCGGGTCCTTGATCTCGTACTCGATCGCCGTGGCGACGATCTCGGAGATCCGCTTGGCCAGTCGGCGCGCCCGCGCCGGGTCAGCCATGCCGCGGGTTCGGCTTGTCGGAGCTCATTTTCAGACGCGTTCCTTCTCGACCAGCTCGTAGGTCTCGATGACATCGCCCTCTTTGAGGTCGGAGTAGGTCAGCGTCAGACCGCACTCGTATCCGTCGCGCACCTCGGTGACGTCGTCCTTCTCGCGTCGCAGCGACGACACCGTGAGGTTGTCGGCCACCACGATGTTGTCCCGCAGCAGTCGGGCCTTCGCGTTGCGGCGCACGATTCCGGATGTCACCAGGCAGCCGGCGATGATACCGACCTTCGACGACCGGAAGAGCGCCCGGACCTCGGCACGTCCCAGCTGGTTTTCCTCGTAGATCGGCTTGAGCATGCCCTTGAGCGCACTCTGGATCTCGTCGATGGCCTGGTAGATCACCGAGTAGTACCGGATGTCCACGCCTTCGCGGTTGGCCAGTTCAGTGGCCTTACCCTCGGCGCGCACGTTGAACCCGATGATGATCGCATCTGACGCCGACGCCAGGTTGACGTTGGTTTCGGTGACACCACCGACGCCGCGGTCGATGACCCGCAGTTCCACCTCGTCGTCGATCTCGATACCCAGCAGGGCCTCCTCCAGCGCCTCGACGGTTCCGGAGTTGTCGCCCTTCAGGATCAAGTTGAGCTGCGACGTCTCCTTCAACGCGGCATCCAGATCGTCCAGGCTGATCCGCTTGCGGGAGCGTGCTGCCAGCGCGTTGCGTTTGCGTGCGCTGCGGCGGTCGGCGATCTGGCGGGCGATGCGGTCCTCGTCGACCACCAGCAGGTTGTCACCGGCGCCGGGCACCGAGGTGAACCCGATGACCTGGACGGGCCGTGACGGCAGAGCTTCGTGGATGTCCTCGCCGTGTTCGTCGACCATCCGCCGAACCCGGCCGTACGCGTCGCCGGCGACGATCGAGTCACCGACTCGCAGCGTGCCGCGTTGGATCAGCACGGTGGCGACGGGGCCGCGACCGCGGTCCAGGTGCGCTTCGATCGCCACACCCTGGGCCTCCATGTCGGGGTTGGCCCGCAGGTCCAGGGCGGCGTCGGCGGTCAGCAGGACCGCTTCCTCCAGCGCCTCGATGTTGGTGCCGGCCTTCGCGGAGATGTCGACGAACATCGTGTCGCCGCCGAAATCCTCGGCCACCAGCCCATATTCGGTGAGCTGGGAGCGGATCTTCTGCGGGTCCGCGCCCTCCTTGTCGATCTTGTTCACCGCGACCACGATCGGCACGTCGGCGGCCTGCGCGTGGTTGATGGCCTCCACCGTCTGCGGCATGACGCCGTCGTCGGCGGCCACCACCAGGATGGCGATGTCGGTGGCCTTGGCGCCGCGGGCACGCATGGCGGTGAACGCCTCGTGACCCGGGGTGTCGATGAAGGTGATCGGCCGCTCGTTGCCGTCGAGGTCGACGGTCACCTGGTAGGCACCGATGTGCTGGGTGATGCCGCCGGCCTCGCCCTCGCGGACGCTGGCATTCCGGATGGTGTCCAGCAGTCGGGTCTTACCGTGGTCGACGTGACCCATCACGGTCACCACCGGCGGACGGGTCTGCAGGTCGTCCTCGTCGCCTTCGTCTTCGCCGTAGGTCAGATCGAAGGACTCCAGCAGCTCGCGGTCTTCGTCCTCGGGGCTGACGACCTGGACGACATAATTCATCTCGCCACCCAGCAGTTCGAGCGTCTCGTCGCCGACCGACTGGGTCGCCGTCACCATCTCGCCGAGGTTGAACAGCGCCTGCACCAGCGAGGCCGGGTTGGCGTCGATCTTCTCGGCGAAGTCGCTCAGCGACGCGCCACGGGCCAGCCGGATCGTCTCGCCGTTGCCGTGCGGCAACCGCACGCCGCCGACGACCGGTGCCTGCATATTCTCGTATTCGGCGCGTTTCGCCCGCTTCGACTTGCGGCCCCGGCGGGGTGCACCGCCAGGACGTCCGAATGCACCGGCGGCGCCGCCGCGCTGGCCGGGCCGACCACCGCCGCCACCGCCACCGCCAGGACGGCCACGGAAACCGCCGCCGGGTGGGGCACCGACTCCGCCGGCACCGCCGCCGCCACCACCGCCGCGGTAGTTACCACCGCCACCACCGCCGCCGCCTCCGGGACGGCCACCTGACGGAGCGCCTGGCCGACCGCCGGGACCCCCCGGTCGGGCGCCGCCGGGACGGGGTGGGCGACCTGGCCCACCAGCGCCGGCGGGACGCGGCGGCATGTTGCCGGGCGAGGCACCACCGGGGCGAGGGGCGCCGGGACGTGGCGCACCGCCTGGACGCGGCGCCGGCGGACGCGGAATCGCCCGCTCCACCGGCTGCGCTGAGGAGAACGGGTTGTTGCCGACGCGCGGGGTCCGTGCCGCGGGCTTGGGGGCGGCCGGTCGGGGACCGGGCGTCGGTCCCGGGCGAGCCGGCGCAGGCGTCGGACCGGCCTGCGGCTCTGCGGGAGCCGGTGCCCGCGGCTCGGGCTCTTGCGGCGCCGGCGGTGCGGACGGTTTGGGGGCGGCGGGTTTCTGCGCGACCGGGGCCGGGGCCGCCTCTTTGACGACGGCTTTGGGAGCCGCCGCGCCGTTGCCGGCCGTCTTGCCCTGTGCGGGCTTGCTACCGCCGAACGATTCCCGCAGTCGACGCGCGACGGGCGCTTCCACTGTCGACGACGCGGATTTGACGAATTCGCCCTGTGCGCTCAGTCGGGCGAGAACTTCCTTACTGGTAACACCGAGTTCCTTGGCCAACTCGTGTACGCGGGCCTTGCCTGCCACCACATCTCCTGTCTATGAGGCGACAGCAATAGTGGGCCGCGCCTCGGGTTTAGCTATGACGCATGGTCATCGGGACTTCACGGTGTGCTCATGTCTTCTGCTGCCTGTTCTGTTGGCGGGATGCTCGAGCATCCAGAGCCTCGCAGAGACTCCAGGTGCTCGACCACCGCTGACGTGTCCGGTGCGCCGGCGATGCGCAGCGCTCGAGCAAAAGCTCGCCGCCGGATTGCTTCTTTGGCGCACTGCGGTACGGGATGCAGCCATGCACCCCGCCCCGGCAGAGTACCTGCTGAGTCAACGGTGACGGCGTGTTTGCCGTTCCCGGTCGACACAGCTACCACTCGGAGCAGTTCGACAGCCAACTCTCGCTTACGACAACCGACGCATGTCCGCACCGGTCCTTCGGTACGTCGATGCGCCGAGGCCGAAGTCTCGCGCTGGATCACGGCTTAGTTTACCTGCACCCAACCGGTGCTCAGTACCACCCGCGGTGTTCGGCGACACCCGGCCCGGTGGGCGACTCTGCGGCTAGTGGTCGTGCGCCATGCCGTGCGTGGCGCCGTGTTCGGGGTGCTCCGTCGACTCCTCGGGCGAATCGCCGCGGATGTCGATCCGCCATCCGGTGAGCCGGGCGGCCAGCCGAGCGTTCTGGCCCTCCTTGCCGATGGCCAGCGACAGCTGGAAGTCGGGCACTACCACCCGGGCGGCCCGGGCGTTCTGGTCGATCACGGTCACCGACACCACCTTGGCCGGCGATAATGCGTTGGCGACGAAGCGGGCCGGGTCGTCGTCGAAGTCGATGATGTCGATCTTTTCTCCGGACAGCTCGCTCATCACGTTGCGCACGCGCTGACCCATCGGGCCGATGCAGGCACCCTTGGCGTTCAGGCCGGGAACCCGAGACGCCACCGCGATCTTCGACCGGTGGCCGGCTTCGCGTGCCACCGCCACAATCTCCACCGAGCCGTCGGCGATCTCGGGGACTTCCAATGAAAACAGCTTGCGCACCAAGTTCGGGTGAGTGCGCGACAAGGTGATCACCGGTTCGCGGACACCGCGGCTCACTCCCACCACGTAGCAGCGCACCCGGTCACCATGCTCATAAGCCTCACCCGGAACTTGCTCCGCCGCGGGGATCACCCCCTCCGACCCTTTGGTCTCGCTGCCCATCCGGACGACCACGAGGCCACGCGAATTGGCGCGGCTGTCGCGTTGGATCACACCGGCCACGATCTCGCCCTCATGGGTGGAGAACTCGCCGTAGGTGCGCTCGTTCTCGGCATCCCGCAGCCGCTGCAGCATCACCTGCCGCGCGGTGGTCGCCGCGATCCGGCCGAAGCCCTCCGGAGTGTCCTCCCACTCCTTGAGCACGTTGGCGTCCTCGTCGAGCTCGCGGGCCAGCACGCGGACCGAACCCGTTTTGCGGTCGATGTCGATGTGCGCGTCCGGCTGATGCCCCTCGGTATGCCGGTATGCGCTGAGCACCGCGGCCTTGACGTCCTCGAGTAAGTCGTCGAATGAGATGCCCCGTTCCACGACTATCGCGTGCAGAGCGGCCATGTCGATGTTCATACGCCGCTCCTCCTGCCCTTTCTGGATCGCACTGCCCTGTCTATCGTCGCCGGCGGGTTCATGTTCTGCCCTCCGCCTCGACGGTCCGATCGACAGTGGCCAGCTCCAGCTCTTGTTGTGCAGGGGCCGAAAACTCAACCTGGACAACAGCTTTCACGACATTAGCAAGGGGTATCGGCCGTACCGTCCAGTTCCGGTCCCGGGCGCCGCGAACCACCAAACTCAGCGTGCCCTCGCGCATCTCACCGACTCGACCGGTGACCTGTGTGCCGTCTGTCAATGCCAGCTCGATCTTGCGGCCCCGCGCCCGCCGGAAGTGCTTCGTGCTGGTCAGCGGGCGGTCCACACCGGGCGAGCTGACTTCCAGGACATAGTGACCTTCGATGCCGTCCACCGCATCCAGCACGCTCGACGCCGACCGGGACAGCTCGGCGACGGTGTCCAAGTCGAGTGCGATGTCGCCATCGGCGATCACGGTTATCCGCGGCGGCTGGACCCGCGCGTCGATGACGACATCTTCGATTTCGTAGCCTGCCCGCGCGAACTCACCATCGAGCAGCTCGATCACCTGCGTCTGCGACGGTAGCCCGGTGGCCACGGCGAGCTCCTCATCTTGAGTTGTCCGGTCAGGCGGCCCTGCGGTGCGAAGATTGCGCGCTGCCGAGGAACCAGCCATCAACGATACGCCAGGAATCCTGTCGTACGACGTGATCGCGGCGAGCTCACCTGGCGTTACAGCCTGCGGACAAGCGCGCCCGGCGGCAATGGCAGGATGTTGCTGTGCCGCGCACAGAGCCTGGTTTCGAGCCGGTCGTCAGCAGGCGACGTGCGTTGACGGGTGGCGTCGCTCTTGCCGTGCTCGCAATTGTGGTGCCCGCGTGCAGTTCACCGCCCCCGGCCCCGGCCGTCGATGAACTGATATCGCAGCTGGCCCTGGCCCGGCGCGACAGCGAACTGGCCGCCGCGGCGGCCGCGGCCGCGGTCAGCCCGGTCAGCGTGGCGCTGACCGAGGTCGCCGCCGAACGCGCCCGACACGCGCAGGCCCTGCAGACCGAGATCGCGCGCCTCGCCGTCCACCCGACGTCAACCTCGTCCGCGACCACGAGTCCGACCACCACGGGCTCGGCCACCGCGGCTCCCCCGCCGGCGCTGGCCGACGTGGTCAGGTCCCTGCGGGCGTCCGCGACCAGCGCCAGTCAACTGGCGAGCACGTCGTCGGGCTATCGAGCCGGGCTGCTCGGCTCGATCGCCGCCGCGTGCACGGCGTCCTACACCGTCGCGCTGGCGGTCGGAGCGCCGGCGTCGTGACCTCCGCTGAGCCGTCGCCAGCCGCCACGCCGCAGGACACCGCGCTGTGTGCCGCGCTGGACAACGAGCACGCCGTGATCTACGGCTACGGCATCGTGTCGGCGCACTGCCAGCCGGACGTGAACAACCTGGTGTCATTCGCGCTGAGTCAGCACCGCCAACGCCGTGACCAGGTCATCGCGATGCTGGCCGGCCGAGCGGTGACCGCTCCGGTCGCCGCCGCGGGCTACCAGCTGCCGATCTCGGTCAACACCGCCACCGACGCGGCACGGCTGGCCGCGCGAATGGAGAAGGACACCGAAGTGGCCTGGCGCGCGGTCATCGAGCAGGCTCAGAGCAGCGAGGACCGCACATTCGGCGTGACGGCGCTGACCCAGAGCGCAGTGCTGGCCGCCCGATGGAAGCAGGTGCTGGGCGACTGGCCGATCACCACGGCCTTCCCCGGCGCGGATTGACGGCGAGCAGACGCGGCAGCGCTAGCCCGAAATGGCGGCCGTGACGTCGGTGGCCAGTCCAGCGCCGACCGCGAGCTCGCGGGTCTGGCCGCTGAACCGATCGCGCAGCTCGACCGTTCCGTCTGCCCAACCGCGCCCCACCACGACGATCCACGGCACACCGAGCAGCTCGGCGTCCTTGAACTTCACCCCGGGCGATGCCTGTCGGTCGTCGAGCAGCACCTCGATACCCAGCCGATCCAAGTCGGCGGCCAACGCAGTGGCCCCGGCGCGCGCCTCGGCGTCTTTGTTGGCGATCACCACGTGCACGTCGAACGGCGAAACCTGCGACGGCCAACGCAGCCCCAGCTGGTCGTGGTGCTGTTCGGCGATGACCGCCACCAGCCGCGACACCCCCAAACCGTAGGAGCCCATGGTCAACCGCGCCGGTTTGCCGTCCTCGCCCAGCACGTCGACGGTGAAGGCATCGGTGTACTTGCGGCCGAGCTGGAAGATGTGGCCGATCTCGATCCCACGCGCGGAGATCAGCGGCCCACCGCCGTCGGGAGACGGGTCGCCGTCGCGCACCTCGGCGGCCTCAATGGTGCCGTCGGCGGTGAAGTCGCGACCGGCGACCAGCCCGACAACATGCTGCCCGGGTTTGTCGGCGCCGGTGATCCAGCTGGTGCCGTCCACCACCCGCGGATCGACCAGGTAGCGAACACTGTTGTCGCGCAACGACTTCGGGCCGATATATCCCTTCACCAGAAAAGGGTGCTTGGCGAAGTCGGCGTCGTCGAGCAGTGCGTACTCGGCCGGATCGAGTGCGGCGCCCAGCCGCTTGTCGTCGACCTCCCGGTCGCCCGGCACCCCGATTCCCAGCAGTTCCCAATCGCCGCCAGGTTGGCGCACCTTGAGCAGGACGTTCTTCAGCGTGTCGGCAGCGGTGACACTGCGCCCCAGGTCGGCGCCGTTGGCCCAGTCGACCAACGTCGCGATGGTCGGCGTGTCACCGGTTTCATAGACCACCGCCTCGGACTGCCCGTCGGTCGGCACGGCTTCAGGGCGCGCGGTGACCACCGCCTCGACGTTGGCGGCGTAACCGGATTCCACGCAGCGCACGAAGGTGTCCTCGCCGATCGAGCTTTCGGCCAGGAACTCTTCGGAGGCCGAGCCGCCCATGGCGCCGGATACCGCAGACACGATGACGTATCGCACCTGCAGCCGGTCGAAAATGCGCTGATAGGCGTCTCGGTGCGCGTGATAGGCGGTCTTGAGCCCGGCGTCGTCGATGTCGAAGGAGTAGGAGTCCTTCATGACGAACTCGCGGACCCGCAGCAGGCCGGCCCGGGGCCGCGCCTCGTCGCGGTACTTGATCTGGATCTGGAACAGCACCAGCGGAAAGTCCTTGTAGGAGCTGTACTCCCCCTTGACCGTCAAGGCGAAGACTTCCTCGTGGGTCGGGCCGAGCAGGTAGTCGTTGCCGCGACGGTCCTGGAGCTTGAAAACCCCGTCGCCGTACTCGCTCCAGCGGTTCGTCGTCTCGTAGGGCGCGCGCGGCAGCAGAGCCGGGAACAGAATCTCCTGCCCGCCGATGGCGTTCATCTCTTCCCGCACGACGTGCTCGATTTTGCGCAGTACCCGCAGCCCGAGCGGCAACCAGCTGTAGAGGCCGGGTGCGATCGGTCGGATGTAGCCGGCGCGGATCAACAGCTTGTGGCTGGCGACTTCGGCATCGGCGGGGTCGTCGCGCAGCGTGCGCAAGAACAGCTCTGACATCCGGGTGATCACAGCGCGCAAGCCTAACTGTCCGGTGAGGGTCAGGCCTTAGGAGCTAGAGCTCGCCGGCGTCGATGGCGTCCTTGACTTCCTGGGCGTGGGCGACTTGCTCGGCGCTGTAGCCGATCAGCAGCGACACCCCACCGACGAGGACGGCCACGCCTGCCACCCACAGCAATCCGTAGGTGTAACCCTGGTCAAGGGCATGCAACTGAACCTTGTTCATGTACTTCACCGGGCCGTTGGTGCCGCCCAGGTACAGCGTGCGCGACGTGATGACGGCCTGGATGATGGCGAGCACCACCGGTCCACCCAGGTTCTGCAGCATCAACGCGATAGCTGAGGTCGGTCCGATCTGGTCGAAGCCGACGCCCGCGATCGCCGACAGCGCCACCGGGACGACGATCATGCCGATACCGATACCGGCGATCACGACGGGGACGATCAGGTTCGGGAAGTACGGCATGGCGCCGTTGAAGGTCCCCCCGTAGATCATTGCGCCGACCACCAGCGCGCCGCCCGCGATGATGACGACCCGTGGCTGGAAGCGCGAGACCAGTTGCGACGACCCACCCAGGCCAATGCCCATCGCGATGGCAAAGGGGATGAAGCCGACGCCGGCACGCAGCGCGCTGTACCCCATGATGTCCTGCACATAGAGCGCGACCAGCACCGTAACGGTGAACAACACTCCACCGGCCATGAAGATCGCGACGAAAGTGGCCAGTCGATTGCGGTCGAAGAACAAGGTGAACGGCACCACGGGGTTTTCGGCCGTGCGTTCCACAATGGCGAACGCGATGAAGGCGACGATCCCGACCGCAGCCGAACCGATCGTGGTGAACGACACCCAGCCCGCTTCCGGTCCGACAGAGAAGGCGAAGACCGCAGCGGTGCAGCCCAGTGTGGCCAGCACAGCGCCGGCGGCATCCAGTTTCATCCGCTCGCGGTGGGTTTCCCGAAGCGTCGTGCGGGCCAGATAGATCATCACCAGCCCGATCGGCACGTTGACCAAAAATGCCAGCCGCCAGGACACCTCGGTGAGTGCTCCGCCGACCACCAGGCCCATCACCGAGCCGATGCCGGTCATGGCCCCGAACACCGCGGTGGCGGCGTTGCGCGCGGGCCCCTTGGCGAACGTCGTGGCGACCAGCGCCAAACCGGTCGGCGCGGCGATCGCGGCGCCCACACCCTGCAGCAGCCGGGCGATCACCAGCGTGACCTCACCCCAAGCGATACCGCACAACGCCGACGCGATGGTGAACAGCGTGACGCCGACGATGAAGGTCCGCTTGCGGCCGATGGTGTCGCCGAGGCGGCCACCCAGCAGCATCAGACCACCGAAGGTCAGCACATACGCGGTGATAACCCAGCTACGGCCGGCGTCGGACAGACTCAGCTCGTTCTGGATCTTGGGAAGCGCGACGATTGCGATGGTGCCGTCCATGGTCGCCATCAGCTGCATGCCGGCGATAGCGATGACCGCGGCGAAGAACCGCCGGGTTGGAAGCCAAGGCGCCGAACTCTTGGACGTCGAGGACGTGGCGGTCTTTGTGGGGTGCGTTGGGGGCATGTGAACTGCTCGCTTCGAGGGTTCAGTTGTCCATCGTTGGACAGCCCGCTCTGCATCGTTGAGAGCCGTCATAAGAACTTACCCTACAGTAATCTTAGGAATCTTTTAAATCCCAAATGCCGCGACAGACCCGATCACGATGATCGCTGGAGGTCGAATACCCTCCGCGCGGATCTTCTCCGGTGCGTCGGCCAGCGTGGCCCGCAAAGTGTGCTCGGCAGCTGTCGTACCTTGCTGAACGACCAACACCGGCGTATCCGCAGGTCGACCCCCTTTTAGCAAGACTTCAGCGAATAGCTCGATGCGTTCCACTGCCATCAGCAAAACAATGGTTCCTGACATTGCTGCGAGCGCGTCCCAATTCACTAACGATTCGGGGTGCCCCGGCGCTACATGTCCGCTGACCACCACAAACTCGTGGTTGATCGAGCGATGGGTGACCGGGACACCCGCCGAAGCGGGCACCGCTATGGCACTCGTCACACCCGGCACAACGGTCACAGGAATCCCGGCGTCGGCGCAGGCCGCCAGCTCCTCGTAGCCGCGGGCGAATACGAACGGATCGCCGCCCTTGAGCCGCACGACGAAGTGCCCGGCCCGGGCCCGCAAGATCATCACCTCGTTGATCGCGTCCTGGGCCATCGACCGGCCGTAGGGAATCTTGGCGGCGTCGATCACCTCGACATGCGGGGACAGCTCGGCGAGGAGTTCGGGTGGCGCCAGCCGGTCGGCGACGACGACGTCGGCCTGCGCGAGCAGGCGCCTACCGCGCACGGTGATCAGTTCCGGATCGCCGGGCCCGCCGCCGACCAGCGCCACCCCGCCGCGCACCGCATCGGTATCGGCGAAGCTGTCCGGGGAGATCAGCCCCTGCTGCAGCGCCTCGCGGATCGCCGAGCGAATCGCTGCCGACCGGCGGTGCTCGCCACCGGCCAGAACTCCCACCGACAACCCCGCATAATCGAACGACGCCGGGGTTACCGCGCTGCCCTCGACGGCGATGTCGGCGCGGACGCAGAAGATTCGGTTTCGGTCGGCCTCGGCCACCACGGCCGAATTCACCTGCGCGTCGTCGGTGGCCGCAATCGCATACCACGCGCCGGTCAGGTCGCCATCGCGGTAGCCGCGCAGCGACAGCGTGATCCCACTCATCGCCTCGACCGCGCGAGTTGCCGTCAGGGAGACGACGTGGACGTCTGCCCCGCTGGCCACCAGTAGCGGAAGGCGGCGTTGTGCGACGCTGCCACCGCCGATCACGACGACCTTCTTCCCAGTGAGCCGCAGACCGACAAGGTACGGGTTCTCCGGTGCGGTCATCAGCTGTCCGCTGGTGTCACGTTTGCGAGAATCCCGGTCGCAGCATGGGCACGTGTGGGACGCCGTCGTCGAGGAAGTCGTCGCCGTCCCTGACAAATCCGTGTTGCGCGTACATGTCCGCCAGATATACCTGAGCGTTGATCCGGCACGGATAGTTACCGACTTCGGCCAACGCCGCGCGTAACAGTCGGGTGGTGTGGCCCTCACCGCGCGCGCTGCGCTTGGTGCACAGCCGCCCGAGCCGGAATGCCTTGTGCCCGCCCGCGTGCTCTTCCATCAGCCGCAGCGTGCAGATCACCTCGCCGTCAGGGGCTTCCAGCCAGAAGTGGCGTGTTTCGGCGAACAGGTCGCGCCCGTCGAGTTCGGGATACGGGCAGGCCTGTTCGACCACGAAGACCTCGACCCGCAGCTTGAGCAGCGCGTAAAGCGTTGGCACGTCGAGGTCTTTGGCCCAGGCGCGGCGCAGTGCGACAGTCATGACGCTCCCAGCTGCAAAGCCTTGGTGTTCCACGACCTCAGCTCCTCGAACAGCACAGGCTCACGGGACAACGTTGCCCCCAACGACGGCACCATGTCTTTAAGCGTAGGCAGCCACGCCTGATAGCGATCGGCAAAGCAGCGCTGCAGCACGTCGAGCATCACCGACACCGCGGTGGAGGCGCCCGGCGACGCACCCAGCAGGCCGGCGATGCTGCCGTCGGCGGCGGCCAGCACAGTGGTGTCGAACTCAAGCGTTCCGCCTCTGGGCAGTGCTGGCCGGATCACCTGTACCCGTTGGCCGGCCGTCGTCAGCTTCCAATCGGAATCCACTGCGCGGGGCGCGAATTCGCGTAGCGCTTCGAGCCGGCTTTGCTCCGACTGCTTCAACTGTCCGATCAGGTAGCGGACCAGCTTCAGCTGGCCGACGCCCGCCCCGATCACGGTCGCCAGATTGCCCGGCGTGACCGATCGCGGCAGATCGCTGACATGGCCGTGCTTGAGGAACTTCGGCGACCACCCGGCGAACGGCCCGAACAGCAAAGAGGGCTTGCCGTTGACGATCCGCGCATCCAGGTGCGCCGCCGTCATCGCCGGTGCGCCCGGCGCCGGCAGGCCGTAGACCTTGGCCCGGTGCGCGCTGGTAATCGCCGGATTGGCACTGCGCAGAAATCTGCCGCCGATCGGGAAGCCGCCGAAACCCTTGGCTTCCTGGATACCGGACTTCTGCAGCAACGGCAGTGCCTGCCCGCCCGCGCCGACGAAGACGAATTTCGCACGCAACGTGCGGTTTTCACCGGTGCGGCGGTTGCGAACTACCAGGGTCCACCTGCCGTCGCGCTGACGTGAGAGATTGCGGACCTCGTGACCGAACAACACCGTTGTGCCGTTACGCACGCCGTAGCCGATGAGTTGTCGCGACAGCGCGCCGAAGTCGACGTCGGTGCCGTCGGCCGCCCAAGAGAGCGCAATGGGTGCAGAAGGTTGAGCGAAGTCGCGTCCGGCCGCCATGTAAGGCAGCCGGCGGGCGAATTCGTCGGCGTCGTCGATCCATTCGGTATGGGCAAAGAGCGGATTGCCGGCCAGCGCGTCACGGCGGCGCCGCAGATAGTCGACACGATCAGTACCCTGCACGAAACTGACATGCGGAACGGGATTCACAAAACCTCGCACATCGGACACCATGCCGTTCTCGGCTGCGTAGGCCCAGAACTGCCGGGTGACCTGGAATTGCTCGTTGACGCGCACCGCTTTGGTGATGTCGATCGACCCGTCGGGCAATTGCGGGGTGTAGAACAGCTCGCAGAGCCCGGCGTGTCCGGTACCGGCGTTGTTCCACGGGTCGCTGCTTTCGGCGGCGGCGGCGTCGAGCCGCTCGATCATGGTCATCGACCAGTCCGGCTCCAGCCGGCGCAGCAGCGCACTCAGCGTCGCGCTCATGATCCCGGTCCCGACCAGCACGGCATCGACCACCGGGGCTGTCCTTACCTGCGGGTCTGACACCGAGCTGTTCGTCCTTTGCTGGGGAGCGTGCTGCCTTCACCGCCAGGCTATCCCGGCCGGATCTGACCCGCTGATGTGCGACGTTTGGGCGATAGATTCCGGCGCAATCTGACACGCTGAACGCCATGAACTGGCGACATCAGGCCGCGGCCGTTGCGTTAGCGGCGGTGCTGGTGGCCGGATGTTCTTCAGCGAAAAGCTCGGATACCGCGCGCGGCGCATCGGGCAGCCCCGCCACTTCACCATCGACGACAGTTGCACAGGCGGCGGCTCGCGGTGTCGAGGCCGCAATCAGCGCCGTCCCGTGGACTCAGGTCGGTCCCGGGTGGATGCTCGCCACCTGGAGTCCAGTTCCCGGCCGGTCGGCCGGCGGGCCGCCGCCGCCGGGCCAGCCGACATGGGAGACGGCGACCACGACGCTGTTCCTCGTCGACCCGGCAGGTGGTCGCTATGCGATCACCACGTTCCCGCCGCCGGGCGAGCAGGCCAGTCCGGAGTTGGTCGACTGGTCGGGCGATGGCAGCCACGCCTTATTCGACGCGCAGTACGCGAACCCGCCGGCGGCCATCATGGTCGACCTGCACACGGGCAGGCAGACGACGTTGGCTCTGCAAGGCTCACCTCGCTACACCCGCCCGGAGGGCAAGGCTCTGCTGTTGTCCACTCCACCCGGCCCCCACTCGCGACCCGCGGCTCTCGATCGAGTCGACCTCGCCGGCAACCACCAGCTCACCTACCCGACCGACCAGCTCGGTAGACCGTTCAATGGGAACTATCTCTCGACCCCTGACGGGACGCAGCTTGTCCTCGGCACGTCGGCGGCCCTGGTGCTGATGGGCAACGACGGGACGCCTGCGTCCACTTTGCCGATCCCGGGTCAGATCAACTGCAGCCCGTTGCGGTGGTGGGACCAATCCCACGCGATCGTTCTCGCGGCGTGCGATGCTCCCGGATTTGCGTCGCGCCTGTGGTTAGCGCCGATCGACGGCGACCCGCCTACCGCTCTCACCGCAGTCAACGATGGGCACAACGGACCCGACCTTCGCGACGCAGGCGCCTGGCAGCTCCCAGCAGGCACGTTCGTGCAGGCCGAAGGCGCTTGCGGTTATCAGTACCTCGCCAAGCTAACCGCAGACGGCACGACCTCGCCGGTCTCGGTGGCGGGCGTGGACCCTGGCCACAGCGTCATCGTGGCAGGCGTCAACGGGAGCGATCTGGACCTGAAAGCCACGGCTTCCTGCGGGGGCGGCCAATCACTCATCGACTACAACCCGAGCACCAATACATCGACAGTGCTGCTGGGGGCGCCGGTCAACGGCGGCGGCGTGATCGCTGCGGTGCCCTACCCGGGCCAGCGTTAGCCCCGCACGCTTTAAGCTGGCCTGCGTGACTGGCTGGCAGCCCGACGTCCTGCCCGGCTACTGGCAGCTCACCATCCCGCTGGGTACCGACCCTGACGGTGAGGGCGACATCGACGCGACGCTGCTGCGCCGCGGCGACGCCGCGCCGGCCACCGACGCCGTCCTGGCGGTGCACGGATATACCGACTACTTCTTCCACACCGCGCTGGCCGATCACTTCGCCGGCCGCGGGTTGGCCTTCTACGCGCTGGATCTGCGTAAGTGTGGACGATCGTCGCGCACTGGCCAAACCCCACACTTCACCACCGACTTGGCGTGCTACGACGCCGAGCTTGATCGTGCGCTGGACGTCATCGGCGGGGAAACGGGCTCGGCGCGGATTTTGGTGTACGGCCATTCCGCCGGCGGGCTGATCGTCTCGCTGTGGCTGGACCGGATGCGACGGTGCGGCGCGACAACCCGGAAGCGTGTGACCGGACTGGTACTCAACAGCCCGTTTCTGGACCTACCCGGTCCGATGGTGCTCCGCTGGCCGCCGACGCGGGCGCTGATCTCCGCGATCGCACGGATCGGCGACAAACGGGTCGCCCGCCCCCCGACCGCGGGCGTCGGTGGCTATGGCGCCAGCCTGCACCGCGACTACCACGGCGAGTTCGACTACGACCTGCAGTGGAAACCGTTGGGCGGGTTCCCCATTACCTTCGGCTGGCTTTCCGCGGTGCGACACGGCCAGATACAGCTGCATCGCGGGCTCGACGTCGGTGTGCCCAACCTGATCCTGCGCTCCGATCACAGCGTGACAGAAGCCGGGGATGCCGTCGCGCTGCAATGCGGCGATGCGGTTCTCGACGTGAGACATATCGCACGCTGGGCCGGCTGTATCGGCAACCGCAGCACCATCGTTCCGGTGGCCGACGCTAAACACGATGTGTTCTTGTCGATAGCGCGGCCGCGGCAGGTGGCTTACCAACAGCTGGACACCTGGCTGGATGACTATCTGGGCGCGGCCTCCGACGTCGCGTCCCGGAACGGCTGAAGGGCTACCGGATGGAAAGCTACGACCTGGCCATCATCGGAACCGGTTCCGGCAACAGCATTCTCGACTATCGCCACGCGAACAAGCGCGTCGCGATCTGCGAGCAGGGAACGTTCGGCGGGACCTGCCTCAACGTCGGATGCATTCCCACCAAGATGTTCGTCTACGCCGCGGAAGTCGCCCAAACCATCCGCGCCGCATCGCGTTACGGGATCGACGCGCATATCGACCAGGTGCGTTGGGACGACATCGTCTCGCGGGTCTTCGGGCGCATCGACCCGATCGCGATCGGCGGTGAGGACTACCGGCGCGCGGAACCGAATGTCGACGTCTACAACCGGCACACCCGGTTCGCGGCTGTGCAGTCCGACGGTCGCTATCTGCTGCGCACCGACGACGGCCAAGAGTTCACCGCCCAGCAGGTGGTGATCGCGGCGGGAGCGCGGCCGGTCATTCCGCCGGCCATCCTCGACTGCGGTGTGCGCTACTACACCAGCGACGACATCATGCGGATAGCAGAATTACCCCAACACCTGGTCATCGTTGGGGGCGGTTTTGTGGCCGCCGAATTCGCGCATGTCTTCTCCGCGCTCGGTGTACGGATCACCATGGTGATCCGCGGCGGCGCGCTGCTTCGGCACCTCGATGACACGCTGAACGGACGGTTCACGCGCATCGCGGCGTCCAAGTGGGAATTGCGAAGCCACCGCAACATCGTCGGCTCGCACGACGATTCCTCGGGCATCGTGCTGGAGCTGGACGACGGCTCAGAACTGAAGGCCGACGCGGTGCTGGTGGCTACCGGCCGGCGTTCCAACGGAGATCTGCTGGACGCCGTGAAAGCCGGCGTCGACCTCGAGGATGGCCGAGTTGTCGTCGACGAGTACCAACGAACCTCCGCGCGAAACGTTTTCGCGCTCGGCGATGTGTCGTCGCCGTATGAACTGAAGCACGTGGCCAACCACGAAGCGCGCGTCGTGCAACACAACCTGCTCCGCGACTGGGACGACACCCACGCGATGATCGCCACCGACCACCGCTACGTCCCCTCCGCCGTGTTCACTGACCCGCAGGTCGCCACCGTCGGGATGACCGAGAATGAAGCCGTGGCAAAGGGTTTCGATGTGTCATGCAAGATCCAGAACTATGCCGACGTAGCCTACGGCTGGGCAACCGAGGACACCACCGGCATCGTCAAACTGGTTGCGGACTCGACCACCGGCCGATTGCTCGGCGCGCACATCATGGGACCGCAGGCCTCGTCGATCATTCAGCCGCTGATTCAGGCGATGACCTTCGGCTTGACCGCGCACGAGATGGCGCGCGGGCAGTACTGGATTCATCCGGCGCTGCCGGAGGTCGTCGAGAATGCGCTGCTGGGACTGTTCTGAGTCCCGTCCCTGAGATCAGGCGGCGCTGCTCGCCGACCCACCGCGACGCCGGCTGTCGAGCGACCACAGATGACCACACTGGGGGCATTGCAGGTGCAGTAACCATGCCTGGTTGCTCAGCAAAAACTGCCAATGGGCATCGCAATTGCGGCTGCTCTGGCACTCGTCGCAACCAACGCCGGGGTTGCACCGCGGGCAGCCGAACCAGGCGCGGCGACCGCGATCAGCGGTGGGATCAATCGGCAACACGGCCGGTCTCCCTATCCGGAAGCACTCCAGCGGCGACCAGATCGTGGTAAACCCGCTGCTGTTGGTCATCCAGACCCGAATACAACATCGCGTAGGCGCGGTCCTCCTCGGCAAGCACTGCGACCGGGTCCCAGTCCTGCCCGATCGCCTCGAGAACAGCGGCCCGCCGGCGCGCCTCATCGAGTGTCAGGTCGTATGCGAACGCCAATTGACCAGGCTCAACACCCATTCCGTCTCCCCGTACCCCAATGCCGATTTGGGGTAACAGGGTCCGTGGTTTTGGCCGCGGCGGGCAATGGCTTACATCACATTTCGAGTTTGACGTTGGTCACATTCTTGCCAGCCGAGATTGCTGGTCCCGGCTCGAAGCGGGCCGGTTCGCGCCGGGTTCCGTGGTCACCACCGGGGCGGTGCAGCGCCCCTGCCGAAGCCCCACGTCGACTGTCCCAGTCTCGGTTTCGGCGAGTCCTCGGTTGATCGACGGCGAAAACGTTGCGCCAAAATTGTCTCGGCGTCGACTCCTTCGATGAGCGCCAGGCAGGGGCTGCTGAATTCACACACTTGGCAGTGCGCGGCGAATGTCGGGTAGGTCGCCGGATTGTTGGTCATGTCGATCGCCTCCGCGCCGATCACAGCGGGAACCAGGTTGATTTCGGCGCGGCTCCGGCGGATGTGGGTCCGCCGCAACAGGCCTGCGGTGCGCTGCTCGACGCGCTTCGTGTCGTCTGCTCGTGCCGTGCGCGCCAGCAACCGCCTGTGCTGCGGGATTGCCCGACCTCCGCCGCTGGGCTCGCTTTGACGCACCCGGCGGGACGCACCGGTTGCGGAGCGATCGGTGGCGGGCGGATCAAGCGGGCCGTTGATGAGGACCTCGTTGTGGATCGTGCCCGAGATCTCCATGCCCAGGTATTCCTGCTCCCAGACCCAACAGGCAGCGACCGCCGCCTCGTCGCGGATCAGTGCTTCCGAGTTCTGCCAGTCCTCGACGATCTGGTGGCGGACGACCCAGTACTCGTCGGCAGCGTCGATCGCCAGCAGATCGATCCGGCACGTGTAGATGACCGCGGATCCATCGGGAGTCGTCAACCCTCGTGCGGGGTCGCGCGGGTCGGGCAGCAATGCCCGGACGTCGTGGGCGATTTTCACCGGAGCGAAGTCGTCGACCGTGACCGCCCACGCGTCGTAGCAGTCGAGCAACGTCGTCGCGGTCTCCAGCGCACGCATCTCGCCACGATCGTCGAGCGCACGTTTGAGGGCCTTGTGGACCAGCGACTGCTTCAGCTCATGTGCCCAGTCCCACGTGCCCGGGTAATAGTAGGCGGCGAGCGCGTCCTTGAGTGACCCCGTCCAGCCGGCATCGACGGCGCCGACGGGCGCAAGATCGCGGCGATGCGGCGACGCGAAATCCCACTGCCGGCGGCACCGTTTGAATTGGGCCCGGTCTTCCTCGGTAATCCGGCAGTCCATCAGGAGGCCCGCCGCTGAGTGAGAAGGTGGCCACGGCCCCGCAGACACACCACGTCATCGCGACCGGGGCGCATCGCCTCGATCGAGGCAAAGTGCAGGTCTCGGTTCATCGTTCGCCCCGTCGCTTCAGGGTAGACCTGCCACCCGGTCAAACCCAGAGCGCGCGGTCCTGTCCGCTCCGCTCCCCTGGCCGCCCGCGCGGTGTAGAACAGTGCTCATGGCCTGTCAAGTGCGAGCGCTCCAGAACATGGCGGGGACGCGCCGTGCATGAGCTGTCGCTGTGCGAGGCGATCGCCGGCGTGGTCAAGCCGTACGCCGACGGCCGCCACGTCGACGTCGTGCGGGTGCGGATCGGCGCGCTACGGCAGGTGGTTCCTGAGTCGCTGTCATTTTGCTGGACGCTGCTCCGCGACTACGAAGACATGCCCGACGCCGAGTTGGAACTCGAGTTCGTCACCGCGGAGGTGAGTTGCCGGTCCTGCGGCCACCAGTCGGTGATCACGTCGCAGTGGTCACTGCTGTGCCCGCATTGCGAGAGCGCCGACGTCAAGCTGCTGCGTGGCGACGAGTTCCTGGTGACGTCATTGGATGTCTCGTGAAAGGTGTCGACGATGGGTAGATTTCATCGGCACGACGACGGAACCGTGCATACCCACGAGCACGGCGATCACACTCACGACCACGACCACGGCGATCACAGTGGCTATCACACCGGCTCCCAGCGGATCGATGTGCTGGAGGCGATCTTCGCCGAGAATGACGTGCGGGCCGACTACAACCGACAAGCGTTTGAACACAACGGTATTCGAGCCGTCAACCTGATGAGCTCCCCCGGCTCCGGAAAGACGACCGTGCTACAAGCCACCCTCGACGAACTCGCCGGCGAAATCGCCGTCGGGGTGATCGAGGGTGACATCGCCACGGACCTGGACGCCGCCAAGCTCGGCGGCCGGGGCGCTCAGATATCCCTGCTGAACACCGGCAACGGATTCGGCGGCGAATGCCACCTCGACGCGCCCATGGTCAACCGCGCGCTGCAGGGGCTGGATCTGGCCCGTCTAGACCTGGTGATCATCGAAAACGTCGGAAACCTGGTGTGTCCGGCCGAGTTTGACGTCGGCGAGCACGCCAAGGCGATGGTGTATTCGGTCACCGAAGGTGACGACAAACCACTGAAGTATCCGGTGATGTTCCGCGCCGTCGACGTGGTCCTGCTCAACAAGATCGATCTGGTGCCGTATTTGGACGTCGACGTCGACTCGTACATCGCCCGTGTCCGCGAGGTCAATCCGACGGCGACGATTTTGCCTGTCAGTGCTCGCACCGGTGCCGGCATGGCCGATTGGTTCGGCTGGCTGCGCCAGTTCATGGCAGGTTCGGCGACCTGAGTGCACCGCGGTGCCATCGCGAGAGCGCGGCTGGACGTCGGGTGGTAATCGCTTGAATACCAACACATGCAACTAGTTCGCATGACGGTCGCTGTGGCTGCCGATCGACGCACACCGTTGGCGGCCTTGGACGACGATCGGGCGCCGACAATACGCCGCCGCTGACGAAATCATAACCAGAATCCGGATATCCGTACGTGGCCCACGAATTTGCCGGAACATCGTTGACAAGGTGATTCGGCGAGAGTAGACCCAGGACATAGCGCCGCTTAAGCGGGCCGACGGTCGACTCCCGCGGTGTCAGGGACCTCTGCCCGGCCCCGGAAAGCTGCGGTATGCCAACGGAAGCAGCAGTCAAAGCCGAAGAAACATTGATCCACATTCTGTGGATCAATGCGGGTCTGAGTTGTGACGGCGATTCGGTGGCGCTGACTGCCGCCACCCAACCCAGTATCGAGGAAATCGCACTCGGCGCGCTCCCCGGACTGCCCAAGATCGCCGTGCACTGGCCACTGATTGATTTCGAGTGCGGCCCCAACGGCGGGGCGGACGATTTCCTCGAGTGGTTCTTCAAGGCCGATCGCGGCGAGCTCGAACCGTTCGTGCTCGTCGTCGAAGGTTCGATTCCCAACGAGGCGATCAAGAACGAGGGGTACTGGTGTGGCTTCGGCAACAACCCGGCAACCGGGCAGCCGATGACCACCAGTGAGTGGCTCGACCGACTCACTCCCAAGGCGACGGCGGTGGTCGCCGTGGGAACCTGCGCCACCTACGGCGGCATCCACGCGATGGCCGGCAACCCGACCGGGGCGATGGGCGTACCCGACTACCTGGGCTGGGATTGGAAGAGCAAGGCCGGAATCCCGATCGTCTGCGTCCCGGGCTGCCCGATCCACCCGGACAACCTGTCGGAGACGCTGACCTATCTGCTCTACATGGCCACCGGGCAGGCGCCGATGATCCCGCTCGATGACGCGCTACGGCCACAGTGGTTGTTCGGCAACACCGTGCACGAGGGCTGCGACCGGGCCGGCTACTACGAGCAAGGTGACTTCGCCACCGAGTATGGATCACCGAAATGCATTGTCAAGCTTGGCTGCTGGGGTCCGGTGGTCAAGTGCAACGTGCCCAAGCGAGGTTGGATCAATGGTATCGGCGGCTGCCCGAACGTCGGCGGAATCTGCATCGGATGCACCATGCCAGGGTTCCCGGACAAATTCATGCCGTTCATGGACGAGCCGCCAGGCGGCAAGGTGTCCACCACCGCATCGGGCCTGTACGGCTCGGTGATCCGCAACCTGCGCGGCATCACCAACCGCACCCTCGACAAGGAACCGCGCTGGCGACACAAGGGCAACGAACTCACGACGGGCGCACGCCGCACCTGGTAAGGGGCGACGCCGCATCTGAGCTGAAGATAGGGAGCAAAGTTCGATGACAACGATCATCCCCGAGCCGTCCCACGCGAAGCGCGAGCCCGGCCAACTGGTCGAGATGGCGTGGGATCCGATCACTCGGATCGTCGGCAGCCTCGGCATTTACACCAAGATCGACTTCGAGAACCGCGAAGTCGTCGAGTGTCACAGCACCTCATCCATTTTCCGCGGCTACTCGATTTTTATGAAGGGCAAGGACCCTCGCGACGCCCACTTCATCACCAGCCGCATCTGCGGCATTTGCGGCGACAACCACGCTACGTGTTCGTGCTACGCCCAGAACATGGCCTACGGCGTCAAGCCGCCGCACCTGGGCGAGTGGATCGTCAACCTGGGCGAGGCCGCGGAATACATGTTCGACCACAACATCTTCCAGGAGAACCTGGTCGGTGTGGACTTCTGCGAAAAGATGGTCTCCGAGACCAACCCGGGTGTGCTGGCCAAAGCCGAGAACACCCAGGCTCCGCATGCCGGCGAACACGGATATAAGACCATCGCCGACATCATGCGGTCGCTGAATCCGTTCAGCGGGGAGTTCTACCGCGAGGCGCTTGCGGTCAGCCGTTGGACGCGAGAGATGTTCTGCCTCATGGAGGGTCGCCACGTGCACCCGTCCACGCTGTATCCCGGCGGGGTCGGCACCGTCGCGACCATTCAATTGATGACCGACTACATGAGTCGACTGATGCGCTACGTCGAGTTCATGAAGAAGGTCGTGCCCATGCACGACGACCTGTTCGACTTCTTCTACGAGGCACTGCCCGGATACGAGAAAGTCGGTCTGCGCCGCACGCTGCTGGGGTGCTGGGGTTCGTTCCAAGACCCCGACGTGTGCAACTTCGAATACAAGGACATGGAGCGGTGGGGCAACGCCATGTTCGTCACACCCGGTGTCGTCGTCGACGGCAAACTGGTGACGCACTCGCTGGTCGACATCAACCTGGGCATCCGGATCCTATTGGGCAGTTCGTATTACGACGACTGGACCGAGCAGGAGATGTTCGTCAAGACCGACCCGTTGGGTAATCCGGTCGACCGGCGGCACCCGTGGAACCAGCACACCAACCCACACCCGCAGAAACGCGACATGGACGGCGGCAACTACAGCTGGGTGATGTCGCCACGCTGGTTTGACGGCAAGGATCACCTGGCGCTGGACACCGGCGGCGGCCCGCTGGCCCGGCTGTGGTCGACCGCGCTGGCCGGCCTGGTCGACATCGGCTACGTCAAAGCCACCGGTCATTCGGTGCAGATCAACCTGCCCAAGACCGCGCTCAAAGGGCCAGTCGAGTTCGAGTGGAAGATCCCCCAGCACGGGTCCAACACCATCGAGCGGGACCGGGCGCGCACCTACTTTCAGGCCTACGCGGCGGCCTGCGCGTTGCACTTCGCCGAAAAGGCGTTGGTGGAAATCCGCGCCGGGCGTACCAAGACCTGGGAGAAGTTCGACGTGCCCAAAGACGGCATCGGTTGCGGCTTCACCGAGGCGGTGCGCGGAGTGCTGAGCCACCACTTGGTGATTCGCGACGGCAAGATCGCCAACTATCACCCGTACCCGCCCACCCCGTGGAATGCCAACCCGCGCGACAGCTTTGGCACACCGGGCCCGTATGAAGACGCGGTGCAAGGACAGCCGATCTTCGAGGAGAACGACCGGGAGCACTTCAAGGGCATCGACATCATGCGCACGGTGCGCAGCTTCGACCCCTGCCTGCCCTGTGGTGTGCACATGTATCTGGGCAAGGGCAAGACCCTGGAGCGGCTGCACTCACCGACACAAGCAGCGACCGGGGAGTGATGTATGGCTGATCGCCCCGAGGAGTTGCAGGGGGACGCGCAGTGGCGCTCGGCGGGCGATCGGATCCAGACGCTGCTGGATGCGACGTCGGCCGGCGGCGTGGTCGCACGTGAGCGCGCCGAGCAGCTGGTTCGCGAGGTGGTCGAGCTCTACGGCGCGGGCCTGTCGCGGGTCGTCGCGGCAGTCGGTGATCAGGCGGACCCCGGCTTGCTGGACCGCCTGGTCGGCGACGACTTGGTGGCCAGCCTGCTGCTCGTCCACGGCCTGCACCCGCACGACCTGCATCGCCGGGTTTCCGACGCGCTCGACCGAGTCCGGCCTTACCTGGGCTCGCACGGCGGCGATGTGCACCTGCTCGACATCGACGGCGACACCGTGCGGCTGCAGTTCGCCGGAAGCTGTAAGAGTTGTCCGTCGTCGGCAGTGACGCTGGAGCTGGCGGTCCAGGACGCGATACGCGCCGCCGCACCGGAGGTTTCGTCGATCGAGGTGGTGGCCCCCGAAGCCGGGGCGGCCCAGCCGGCCGCGGTGATCCCGGCGGAATCGCTGCTGGCTCAGGTTCATTCCAGGGTCCATGCCAACGGCGCCAGCGCGGCGTCCTGGCATCCGGTGCCCGACCTGGCTGACCTGACTCCCGGAGAAGTCGGCGGCTTCTCGATCGCCGGCACCGTGGTGCTGGCGTGCCGGGTCGGCGACCAGTTGTACGCCTACCGTGACCACTGCCCGGCCTGCGACGGATCCTTGGCCGGTGCCGCGCTGCACCGCCGGACCACGGCCGCCGAGCCAGTTTTGCGCTGTCCCCGTTGTCACGCGCATTTCGACGTCGTGCACGCGGGGGCAAGACTCGACGACGGTGCCCTCGGCCACCTCGATCCCGTCCCGCTGCTGTTGCGCGACGGTGTGTTGTCCGTCGCGGTACCGGCCGAGCCGATGGGTGCGCCGGTATGACCACCGCGCCGGCGACGATGCAGAGCGCAGCGATGAGGAGAAGCGGCGCATGACCACTCCGTACGATGTCCTAAGCCGAATCACCAGTAACGGAAGGACATCCCAGCCGGCCGGGGAGCGGTGTGAAATGTGCTCGGAGGCCATCGCCGACGAGCACCAGCATGTGGTGAATGTGGCTGGGCGGCAACTGCTGTGCGTATGCCGCGGCTGCTATCTGCTGTTCACCGACAGCCACGCGCAGCTGCGCTACCGCTCGGTTCCGGACCGGTACCTGTCATTTCCCGACTTCGCCCTTGATCGCCGCACCTGGGAAGCGCTGCAGATCCCCGTCGGCCTGGCCTTCTTCTTCCGCAACTCCGCGCTGGAACGCACCGTCGCGTTCTACCCGGGGCCGGCGGGGGCAACCGAATCCGACCTCGACCTGCAGGCGTGGACCGCGATCAACTCCGCCGATGCCCGAGTGGGCCTGCTCGCCGATGACGTCGAGGCGCTGCTGGTGCGGGTGCGCGAGAACGAACAACCCGATTGCTATCTGGTCCCGATCGACGCCTGCTACGAGTTCATCGGCGGGCTACGGATGCTGTGGCGCGGCTTCGACGGTGGGCAGCAGGCCCGCGAGTTCATCGACGCGTTCTTCGAGCAGCTGGCCACCCGCAGCACGGAGCAACTCCGATGACCGCCCCCGCCGACCCGTCGAGCGGCTTGGCGTTCACCGTCCTCGAGGCGGTCCCCGAACCCTACGCGGCCGTGCCGGTGTTGACCGCACGCGTCCGTGTTTCGGCGCCCGACGACGAACCGGTGCACGCGATCGCGCTGCGCTGCCAGGTCCGCATCGAACCATTGCGTCGCGGCTACTCCGACGAGGAAGCGGTGGGGCTGACTGATCTGTTCGGGCCGCGGGAACGCTGGGCTACCACTCAACACACATTCCTGTGGCAGCACTGCACGGCGATGGTGCCGGCGTTCGTCGCCGCCACCGAGATGCCGCTGTCCCTGGACTGCACATACGATTTCGAGGTCGCCGCCGCTAAGTACCTGCATGCGTTGCGCGACGGTACCGTGCCATTGCAATTCCTTTTCAGCGGAACAGTATTCAAGGCAGGTGAGCGCGGCTTTTCCGTTCAGCAGGTGTCGTGGGACTGCGAGGACCGCTACGACATGCCGGTGGCGGTGTGGCGGGAGCTGATCCGGCAGCACTACCCGAACACCGGCTGGGTGCGCCTGTCTCACGACACGGTCGCTGAGTTGACCGCCTACAAGTCAGCACGCGGAATGTTGAGCATCGAGGACGCCGTCACCGCGCTGCTGGGTGCCGCGCGTCAGGAGGCACTATGACAGCGGACTGGGACCGGGTCCGCGCCGTCGCCGACGCCGTGCTGTACGAGGGCTACCTGCTCTACCCGTACCGCGCGTCGTCGAGCAGGAACCGATCACGTTGGCAGTGGGGCGTTTTGGGCCCTGCCGGCGCGGCCGATGCCGGAATCGGCGAGGATGACACCATCGCGGCGCAGTTTCTCGTCGACAAAGCGCAGGCCATCACCGTGGTAGTGCGCTTCCTGCAACTGCAGCATCGTCGGGCCGAGCGGGAAACCGGTTGGCGGCAATTCGAACCCGTCAACGAACTGACCACACCGTCCGGTTCGTGGCTGACCTGGGATGAAGCGGTCGAGCATGAAGAGTCCTTTGGCCCTTTTGCCTTCGACGAATCGGCTCAAGCATGGACGCTGCCGCTGACCGCCCCGGCGGCAATCGACATCGAACCGGTCGACGGCGGTCGACTGGTCCGGGAACGGCGGGAGGTGAGCGCCACGTTGACCGTGGGCTTCGAGCCAGACGGTGCGCTGAATCGGGTCTCGGTTCGCATCGCAAACACCGGCGCGCCCGCTGCTGACAAGGACGACGCCATCGCGCGATCTCTGATCGGTACCCACGTGATCGCGGAAGCGATTGGTGGCCGGTTCGTCTCGCTTCTCGAGCCACCGCCGCCCGCCGCCGACGCGGTATCCCGGTGCAGTCGCCACCGCTGCTTCCCGGTGCTAGCCGGCGCGCCAGGCTCCGCGGATCTGCTGCTGATCTCGCCGATCATCCTTTACGACCACCCCGAGGTCGCCGAACAGAGCGAAACGGCGCTCTTCGACTGCACCGAGATCGACGAGATCCTGACTCTGCGGGTGATGACGATGACCGACGACGAGAAGGCGCAGGCCAGGGCCACCGACCCGCGGGCCGGCCAGATCATCGACCGCTGTGACGCCATGTCGCCCGAGGCGATGTCGCGCCTGCACGGCGCCCTGCGCGATCCACGGGAGGACGTGGGTCTGATCCCGGAGGTGCCCGAGGGCGTCGATTGGTGGGATCCGCTGGCCGACAACGCGGTACAGCCCGACCTCGACGCGGTCTTAGTGAACGGTGTCCGGGTGGCGCGGGGCAGTCGAGTGCTTCTGCATCCGGCACGCCGAGCCGACGCGCAAGACCTGTTCTTTGCCGAGAAGACGGCTCGGGTCACCTCGGTGCACGAAGACGTCGACGGCAACCAGCACGTCGGTGTCGTCGTCGAAGACGATCCGGCAGCCGACCTGCACGAGTGGTATGGCCGCTACCTGTACTTCTCCCCCGACGAAGTCGAACCGCTCGAAACCACCACTGAAGAAAGGTATTAGACATGGAGATCGTAGGCTGGGTTTTCATCGCCGTGCTGGCGTTGTTCGCGATGGCCGGAGTCGTGATCGGGCTGATATCCATTCCAGACGCCCGGCGGTACCTCAAGATCCGGCATATGTAGCGTCGCCGGACCATCCGATTCCAGTGCGCATCCTGGTGGCCGGCATCGGCAACATCTTCCTCGGCGACGACGGGTTCGGCTCCGAGGTAGTTCGGCACGTCCCAGTCCAGCAGGACAATTCGGGCGTGCGGGTGGTCGACTACGGCATCGGGGGCATGCACTTGGCCTACGACCTGCTTGACGACTGGGATGCGCTGGTCATCGTCGACGCGATACCGAGCCGCGGCAACCCCGGTGCCGTACACGTCTTCGAGGCCGACCATGAATCGCCCTCGGCCACACCCGCTCTCGACGCCCACAGTATGGATCCGGCGGCGGTGTTCGCCAGCCTGAATGCACTGGGCGGCACACCGCCTTACACGGTCGTGATCGGCTGCGAGGCCGGCAGCGTCGACGAAGGAATCGGCCTCACCGAGGCCGTCGCAAACGCGGTGCCACGGGCCATCCAGACCGTTTCGGAGGTCGTCGCGGGTTTGCGGGCTCGATCACCGGCGGCATCGGTCGAAGGGCAGGGCTGAGCGATGTGTCTGGGCATACCGGGCCAAGTCGTCAGGATGCTGGACGGCTATGACGGGCAACTCGCATTGGTCGACGTCGCCGGAAAGCAACGGAAAGTCAACATCGGCATGTTGCCGGACGAAACGTTTGCACCCGGTGACTGGGTGATCATTCACATGGGTTTCGTCGTCGAGAAGACCGACCGGGCCGGCGCCGAGGAGGCGATGGCCGGTCTGGAGTTGATGGGCCGGGGCCGCGAGGACCAGACGGCGGGCGGTCGGTATGACTGACATGCTGGTGCAATCCGCCGATGTCCGACAACGGTTCACCGTGACCGGTGTCGTCCAGGGGGTGGGATTCCGCCCGTTTGTCCACCGGATCGCCAGCGAGCTTGGGCTCACCGGATTCGTCGGCAACGACTCGCGCGCGGTCTTCCTCGAGGTGCAGGGTCCGTGCGCACGTATCGACGAATTCCATCGCCGGCTGCGCGCCGAGGCGCCGCCGCTGGCAGCGATCAACACTGTCCACGTCGTCGATGTCAGCGCCGACAGCACGTGCGACAAGACCTTTCGCATCGTCAACAGCCAGACGGCCCCAGGAGCAACTACCCCGATTCCGCCCGACGTCGCCGTCTGCGACGACTGCATCGCCGAGCTGTTCGACCCGCACGACCGCCGTTACCGGCACCCGTTCGTGACGTGCACCAACTGCGGTCCCCGCTTCACCATCATCCGTGCGCTGCCCTACGACCGTCCGGCCACCACCATGTCGGCGTTCACCATGTGTGAGCGCTGCGCGGCCGAATACCAGGACCCGGCCGATCGCCGCTTCCATGCGCAGCCGATCGCTTGCCCGAATTGCGGGCCGTCGCTGTGGTTCACCGCACACACCGAAAGGGTCGATGGTTCCGATGCGGCGCTGGGGGCCACGCAGCGGGCATTGGCCGCGGGCGCTGTGGTCGCGATCAAGGGCATCGGCGGCTATCACCTGGCCTGTCGGGCCGACGACGAGGCGGTGGTCGCCGCGCTGCGGACCCGCAAAGCGCGGGGCGCGAAGCCATTGGCGCTGCTGGTGGCCGATCTCGATGTCGCACGCCGCCACGCCCACATCGACGACGCCGAAGCCGCGGTGCTCACCAGCGCGGCCCGGCCGATCGTGCTGCTCCGGCGTCGTCGAGATGCACCGGTCGCCGAAGCCGTCGCACCCGGCAGCCCGCTGCTCGGGCTGATGCTGCCCTACTCGCCGATTCATCACTTGCTGCTTGCGCCGGTCCCGAATGTCGAGGCGCCGGTACCCGATGCCCTGGTGCTGACCAGCGCCAACCGCTCCGATGCTCCCATCTGCTTCACCGAAGACGATGCGGTGCAACGTCTTCCGCACCTTTGCGACGCTGTGCTCGACCATGACCGCCCGATCCATGTGCCTTGCGATGATTCGGTGGTGCGCGTGGTCGACAACCGAGAGTTGCCGATCCGCCGGTCCCGCGGATACGCGCCACTGCCCGTCGACCTCGGCCGCATCGGTCCGCCGGTGCTGGCCGTCGGCGGCGAACTGAAGAACACCTTCTGCCTCACCGATGGTGCGCGCGCATACCTGTCGGGACACATCGGGGACATGGAGACGCTGGAAACCATGCGCGCGTTCGAGCGTGCGGTGGGCCAACTCAGCGAAATCCGACACCAGCCAGTGCGATTGGCCGCCGACCTGCACCCGGGGTACCACACCCGCGGTTGGGCGGAACGTCACGCGGGTGATCGACCGCTAGATCTGGTCCAGCACCACCACGCGCACGTGGTGTCCCTGCTGGCCGAGCACGGGCGCATCGGCGAACCCATCATCGGGGTTTCGTTCGACGGCACCGGCTACGGCTGCGATCAAACGATCTGGGGCGGCGAGATTCTCAAGCTCGGGCCCGACAGCCACCGCTTCGTCCGGGTCGGCCACTTGTTGCCGGTGCCGCTGCCGGGCGGTGATGCGGCCGTGCGCAATCCGTGGCGGATGGCGCTGTCTCAGCTGTGGATGGCCGGGATCGACTGGTCACCGGATTTACCCCCGGTCACCGCGGCGAGCCAGGACGAATTACGTTTCATCCGTTCACAATTGGAATGCGGCACCGGGTGCGTGCCGTGTTCGAGCATGGGCCGGCTGTTCGACGCGGTCGCGTCGCTGCTAGGGGTGCGCCACCGGATCGACTACGAAGGCCAGGCCGCCGCCGAGCTGGAGGCGCTCGCTGATTCGGTTGGCGACACCACGGGACCGACGCTACGCTTGGCGGTACGGCCCAACGGGGTGATCGACCCCGCTGACATGCTGCGGACAATGGTGTCAGCCCTGCGCGCAGGTGTGCAACCGGCGGCGCTGGCCGCCGGATTCCACCAGGCGGTCGCGGTGGCCGTCGTCGAGACGGTGAAAATGGTCGCCGGGCCGGTGCGGCTGGTCGGCCTCACCGGCGGCGTGTTCCAGAACGTGGTATTGCTGAAGGGATGCCGACGCACGCTGCAGCAGGCGGGATTCGAGGTGCTGACGCATCGCATGGTGCCGCCCAACGACGGCGGGCTGGCGCTGGGTCAGGCCGCGATTTCCGTGCTTACCGCGCTGGAAGAGGCTGACTCGTGACGACCACCACGGCGATCGATCGCGGGCTCGGCGCCGAACTGGCCACGGATCTGGCCGCCACCGCATTGACTTTGGCGAAGCGGTTCGCGGCGGGCGCCACCATGTGGTCCATCGCGCCGTCGTGGGAGCCGCATGCACAGCACATCGCGGTCGAGTTCGTGCATCCGGTAATCATGGGGAAGCGGGCATTGCCGGCCGTCGCGCTGACCGGACCCGACCTCGTCGATCTGGTGCGGGTGTCGGTACAGCCCGGCGACATCGTCGTCGCGGTCGCCGGCGCCGATGACGCGCAGGTGCGTTCGGTGATGCAGCGCAGCCCGGCCTGGGGCGCCACCACGATTTGGATCGGCGGCGGCGACCGGCCCGCGGCAGGTGCGGCCGATCATGTGCTCTGGATCGACGACCCGGACCCGCGCGTCCCGGCAACCGGTGACTTCGTGCTGTTCTATCACCTGCTGTGGGAGCTGACCCATGTGTGTTTCGAACACGCGGGGTTGCTCAAACCCGAATGCGCGGAACAAGTCTGCGTCACATGCAGTGACGAGGGGCGCCTGGGTGAAGTGATGACCGCGTCGTCCGAGGGGATGGCCACGGTGCGCACCGCGCGCGGCGTCGAGAACGTGGTGACGGCGCTCGTCGACCCGGTCACCGAAGGCGATCTGGTGCTGGTGCACGCAGGGACCGCGATCAGCCTCCTGGATGAGGAGAGGCGCTCATGACCGAACCCACCAACTTCCTCTATCCGTTCATCGACGCGCAGGAAGACAACCCGGAGTCGCTGCTTGCCGATCTCGCAGCGTCAGCGCAGGCAAAGGCCGCCGAGAGCCTGCAGTTGCGCCGCACCACCCTGGAAGCCAACGCCGACCTGCTGGACCGGGCCGCCACCGAGATGGCGCGCCGCTTCGCGGCAGGTGGCCGGATGTTCACCTTCGGAAACGGCGGCAGCTGCACCGATTCCGCCACCATGGCCGCGCTGTTCTCCCGCCCGCCGGCCGGAAAGCCATTACCCGCGTGGTCGTTGACCGCCGATCAGGCGATCGTCACCGCGCTGGGCAACGACGTCGGGTTCGAGCTGGTATTCGCCCGGCAGTTGATCGCCCGCGCCAAGGCCGGTGACACCGCGATCGCCATGTCGACCAGCGGCAATTCGCCCAACCTGCTCGCCGCGCTGGCCGAGGCGCACCAGCGCGGCTTGTACACCATCGGTTTCGCCGGCTATGACGGCGGCGCGTTCGCGGATAACCCACATGTGGACGCCTGCTTCATCGTTGGATCGCAAAGTGTGCACCGGATTCAGGAATCTCAAGCGCTGCTGGGCTATCAGCTGTGGTTGGCCACCCAGAAACGGGTCGACGATCAAGGTTTGGGGGCCGCATGAGCACGCCAGCCGGCGAATACCTTTCATCGGGGCCACGGTTCGCCGAAGGCGAGGTGATCGAGCGGATCGAATCGTTCCGCCGGCGCCGGCCCCGGTTGCTCGACGACCACGTGAACCTGGCGCACGGCGCGGGCGGCAAGGCATCGGCCGCGCTGATCGACGCGGTGTTCATGGAGGCGTTTCGCAACCCGCAGCTGGAGTCACTGGGCGACGGTGCGGTCCTCACCTTGCCTGGCGGCGAGCGGTTGGCCATGTCCACCGATTCGTTTGTGGTGCAGCCCAGGCGTTTTCCCGGCGGATCCATCGGCGAGCTTGCCGTGCACGGCACGTGCAACGACGTCGCGATGGCCGGCGCGGTGCCGTCCTGGATCGCGGCGGCGTTCGTTCTGGAAGAGGGCTTCCCGATCGCCGAGTTGAAAGAGATCGTCGCCGACATGGCCGCCGCCGCAGCCAAAGCGGGCGTGCAGATCGTCACCGGCGACACCAAGGTGGTACCCAAGGGCGCTGCCGACGGCCTGTTCGTCACCACCACGGGAGCCGGTGTCATCCCCTCGGGGCGCGACCTGTCGCCCGCGTCAGTACGCGCCGGCGACAAGGTGCTCTTGTCGGGCTCGATGGGTGATCACGGCATGGCAGTGATGCTGGCCCGCGGCGACCTGGCCATCGAGGCCGACATCCATTCCGACACGGCATCGCTCAGCCCGCTGGTGGAACTGCTGATGGCGGCCGCACCGTCCACCCGGTGGCTGCGCGACGCGACCCGCGGCGGGGTCGGGACGGTATGCAATGAGTTGGCCCAGGCCTGCGGCCTCGGGGTGGTGCTCGACGAGGAGCGACTGCCGGTGCGGCCCATGGTCAATGGCGCGTGCGAGTTACTCGGCATCGATCCCCTCTACGTCGCCAACGAAGGCAAGTTGGTCGCCGTCGTTGCACCCGAAGAAGCCGACGCGGGGCTGGCCGCGTTGCGGTCGCATCCGCTGGGCACCGACGCGGCCGAGGTTGGCGAAATCGTTACCGAACCGGCGGAAAGCGTCGTGCTGCGTACCGGATTCGGCGGCACCCGGATCGTCGACATGCTCGTCGGCGACCCGCTGCCGCGAATCTGCTGAATGAGAGAAGGAGACCGCCGATGTGCCTTGGAATTCCAGGCCGGATCGTTGAGATCACCGATGCGGCAAACTACTTGGCGAAGGTAGACGTCAGCGGTGTGCAGCGGACGATCAGTGTGCGACTGCTGGAAGACGACCTGCCCGAGCCTGACGACTGGGTGTTGGTCCACGTCGGCTTCGCGATGGCCAAGATCGACGAGACCGAGGCGTTGCTCACGCTGGCCGCTGTCAAGAAGCTGGGCGAGGCCTACGCGAGCGAAATCGAAGCCTTCGACTCGTCGGCGATTGTCTAGGCCTGGCGACGATGCGGGCGGTAACGACCCGAGGTGGGGGTACCTCCCGCTTGCGGGGGCGAGTCGGGCAAATCAAACCTAAGGGGGACCGTGATGAAATTCGTTGACGAATTCCGTGATCCGGCGGCCGCGCGCAAGCTGCTGGCCGCCATCGAGCACTTGGCGCACTTGGCGGGCGGCGGTGCTGACCATTTCAAGTTCATGGAGGTGTGCGGCGGACACACGCACACCATTTACCGGCACGGCATCGAGCACCTGCTGCCCGACAACGTCGAACTGGTACACGGCCCCGGCTGCCCGGTGTGCGTGATCCCGATGGGCCGCATCGACGACGCGATGTGGCTGGCCGCCCAACCCGACGTCATCTTCACGTGTTTCGGCGACATGATGCGGGTGCCCGGGTCGGCGGGCAGCTTGCTGGACGCCAAGGCGCGCGGCGCCGACGTGCGGTTCGTCTACTCTCCGTTGGACGCGCTCAAGGTCGCGGTCGACAACCCAGACAAGCACGTGGTGTTCTTTGCCATCGGTTTTGAGACCACCGCGCCGTCGACGGCGGTGACACTGGTGCGGGCCCGTGATCTGCGTCTGAGCAATTTCAGCGTGTTCTGCAACCACGTCACGATCGTGCCGCCGATCAAGGCCATTTTGGAGTCACCGGACCTGCGGCTGTCCGGCTTCATCGGCCCCGGGCACGTGTCCACGGTGGTGGGCAACCGGCCGTATCGGTTCGTGACCGACGTGTACCGAAAGCCATTGGTAGTGGCCGGATTCGAGCCGCTGGACATTCTGGCAGCGGTCACCATGCTGCTCCGCCAGATCCGCGAAGGCCGCTGCGAGGTGGAGAATCAGTACAAACGGGTGGTGCCCGAGGACGGCAACCCGGCGGCTTTGGCGCTGATGGCCAAGGTGTTCGCACTGCGTCCGCACTTCGAATGGCGCGGGCTGGGTTTCATCTCGCAGAGCGCGCTACGGCTGCACGACGACTTCGCGGAGTTCGACGCCGAACTGCGGTATGCGATGCCGGGCGTGCGGGTGGCCGACCCGAAGGCGTGCCAGTGCGGCGAGGTGCTCAAGGGCGTGCTCAAGCCCTGGGAATGCAAGGTGTTCGGCACCGCATGCACCCCGGAGACCCCGATCGGGACATGCATGGTGTCACCCGAGGGAGCGTGCGCGGCCTACTACAACTTCGGCCGCATGCATCGCGACGCCGCCAAGCTGGTGGGGCAATCCGGGCGGGTGTGACCAGTGGATCCGCAGAGCCGCGGCGCCGAGATGTTCGCCCGGTACGCCTACGCCCCCAACGCGCTGGGCTATTGCGGTCCCCCACTGGGAGCCGCCCTGCGGGACGGCTCTGTCGACGACGTGCGCAACGCCGCGACGCAGTTTTCCGGCGCCTGGCCCTACTTGCGCGTGCTCTCGAAGATGACCGGCATCAGCGATCCGCTGGATGACCGTTTGGTCGAGTCGTACTGGCTTGGGGGCGGTATCGGCACCCGGCTCGACCCAGATGAGTTCGTCGAGGAGTTGCTCGCCATCATCGGCCCCAAGGCCGGTCGCTATTGGGGGCACCTGACCGCGGATTTGGCGTGCGAGGCGGCCGCCAACCACTGCTTCCACGTGTTCGGTGTCTATCCGTGGTCGCGGCTGCTGGGCCGTGGCATGGACGAACACCCGTTGAGCGTGCTGGACAATTGCCGGATCACTTGGGGGACAGTGCTTTCCCGTGATGGCGACGACATTGAGGTGTCGTGTTGCCGACTGGTGTGGGACGGGCACGCGCTCGGCCTGTCCGAGCTGTCGGCGCGCCGACTCGACGTGTGGGCCGACGGGTACAGCGCGCTACCGAACGTGGCGGTCGGCGACCAGGTCGCGATTCACTGGGGCCGGCTGTGTGGCCGGTTGCAACCCGACCAGATCCACGCGTTGGCCGACAGCACCAGGCGCCAGCTGCACGTGACAAATCAGCGGTTGGCGCTGGTCTAGCTTCGCGGCGATCCTGCCTGGCTGCCGTTCCCCTGACACTGCGGGCACAGGCCGTGCAGGGTGAGGCCGGCGCGCTCGGACAGCGTGAACGAACTGCCCGCCATCGCATGTTCCAGCGCAGAGGCCAGGTGTCCGGCGGGCACTTCGATGATCGACCCGCATCGCGTGCACACCGCGTGATGGTGCGGGTAGTCCGCCAGGCCATAAGTGGTGACCCCACCCTCAACGGCCAAGGCATGGAGCACGCCTTGGTCGACCAGCGTGGTCACCGTGCGATAGATCGTCGCCAAGTCCGGTGCCTGGCCTTCGGCGGGCAGGCACTCGCGTAGTCGCTGGTCGATCTCGGCGACGGATAAGTGCGTGTTAGCCGGTTCGAGCACCGCCAACACCGCGATCCGGGACGCCATCCGGCGCAGCCCGTGGGCGCGCAGCAACTCGCCGATCCGCTCGGTGACGACCGGATCCAAAGCCGAGGGGCTGGCCACCCGTCTAGTATCACGCAGCCGATCGTCTTATCGCAGCCATTGGCTGGATCGGGTGTATCCGGACATGATTCGGTGCGGCTGTCAGACTGACGTCGTGCCCCGTTTGTCGCGCGGCGACCCGCGCTTGCGATCGCCGCGAGTTTTGTCGCGCGGCGACCCGCTGCGCCCGGCTTCGCCGCGCTTGCGATCGCCGCGAGGTTTGTCGCGCGGCGACCCGCTGCGCCCGGCTTCGCCGCGCTTGCGATCGCCGCGAGGTTCGATCTGCGATGTGCTGCCCGCCGCGGCCGCGCTGCTGTCGGCGGACGGAGCGGTGGACGCGCTGGGAGTCACCGAGTGGGCGGGCGACGTGCGCCGCGTTGTTGTCGTGCTGGTCGACGGGATGGGCTGGCACCTGCTGTCAGAATTGGCCGCCGATGCACCGCTGCTGGCGTCGGTGCTGTCCGGTGGCACCGGACGGCTCGACGAACTCACCTGCACCTTCCCGTCGACCACACCGACGAGCCTGGCGTCCTTGTGCACCGGAGTCACACCGGGCCAGCACGGGATTTTGGGCTTCACCGTCAAGCTGCCCGACACCGACCGGGTGCTCAGCCACATCTTTTGGCGTGACAATCCCGCACCGGCCCAATGGCAGCCCGTCCCGACGTGGTTCGAGCGACTGCGGCAGGCGGGCGTGGGCGCCCGTGCGGTGCTGCATGAGGCGTTCGTCGGCAGCGGTCTTACCGAGGCGGCATACCGGGGCGCCCAACTCGTCGTCGCGAAACCCGACGATGACTATGCCCAACTCGTGGTCGACCAGTTGCGCGCGGCGCCCGGACTGATCTACGCCTATACCGCAGCGCTCGATACCGCGGCGCACGCGTTCGGCATCGGATCCGCCGAGTGGCACGCCGCCGGGGCCTACGTGGATGCGCTGCTGACCCGACTGGTCGAGGCGTTGCCCCCCGATGCCGCGGTGTTGATCACCGCGGACCATGGCGGGTTGAACGTGCCGAAACGTGGGCGGATCGACCTCGACGCCGATGCGCGGTTGAGCGCGGGCGTGCGGGTGGTCGCCGGCGAACCACGGGTGCGCTACCTGCACACCGAACCGGGCGCGACGTGCGACGTCATCGCCGCCTGGAGCGAGCTGCTCAGTGGACGCGCCGAGGTGCGCAGCCGCGACGATGCCGTCGCGGCCGGACTGTTCGGACCCGTGCGTCCCGCGCACCTGCCACGGATCGGCGACGTCGTCGTCACCTGCACCGGTGACACCGCGATCCTGGCGAGCGCGCACGAGCCACCGCAAGTGGCTCAGCTCATCGGCTTCCATGGAGCAGCCACCCCCGCCGAAATGGCGATCCCGCTGATTACCTTTCGAGGCTGACATCCCACCTGCAAAAAACTCGCAGAATTGCTGCGAATCGTATGCAAGACGTCTACCCGTGGTTTAGCGTCGATATCGGCCGGAGTTTATATCCAGATGGGACGCGACATGGCTGCTGACATACTCAGCAGGCAAGCGCCGTCGCGATCTTCTCGTCTATGGACCGCCTTAACGCCCGACGAGTGGCTGCGCCTGGGATCGATGTTCGCGATGATCGTCGCGTTGCATGTGATCGGCTGGGGCACACTGATACTCGTCGTCGAGCCGGCCCATTTGAGCGTCGGAGACAAAGCCTTCGGTATCGGCATCGGCCTGACCGCCTACACGCTGGGGTTGCGCCACGCATTCGACGCCGACCACATCGCCGCAATCGACAACACCACCCGCAAGCTGATGAACGACGGGCAGCGCCCACTCGGCGTCGGGTTCTTCTTCTCCCTGGGCCACTCATCCGTCGTGTTCGGGCTGTCACTGCTCGTCGCGGTGGGCCTCAAGGCGATAGTCGGGCCGGTCGAGCAGGATTCGTCGGCCCTGCATCACTACACGAGCCTGATCGGCACGACCGTCTCGGGCGTGTTCCTCTACTTGATCGCAATCATCAATGTGGTGATCTTGACGGGCATCCTGCGGGTGTTCACGCAAATGCGCCGGGGCCACTACGACGAAGACGAACTCGAAGCACATCTGAACAATCGCGGACTGCTCAATCGGGTGCTCGGCCGCTTCACCAGGTCGGTTCGCGCGTCATGGCACATGTATCCGATCGGGGTGTTGTTCGGCCTGGGCTTTGACACCGCAACCGAAGTCGCGCTGCTGGTGCTGGCCGGCACCAGCGCCGCGGCCGGCCTGCCCTGGTACGCCATCTTGTGCCTGCCGGTGCTGTTCGCGGCGGGCATGTGCCTGCTGGACACCATCGACGGTTCGTTCATGAATTTCGCTTACGGCTGGGCGTTTTCCAACCCCGTCCGCAAGGTCTATTACAACATCACCATCACCGGTCTGTCGGTGGTCGTTGCGCTGCTCATCGGCAGCATTGAGTTGCTCGGGTTGCTCGCCGAACAGTTCGGCTGGACCGGCGGATTCTGGCGCTGGCTGGGCGGTATCGACCTCAACGCGATTGGTTTTGTCATCGTCGGCCTGTTCGTGGTCACCTGGGCCGGCGCCCTGCTGATCTGGCGCTATGCGCGCATCGAGGAGAAATGGACGGTGCAGGCCGAACGCGTCGGCTGAGACGCGTCGAAGAGTCGGCCTGGATTCACCCCAGGTCGCGGTCACCACCACGCCGGATTCTGTCTTGACGTGAGACCTGTTGGATAGCAACACCGTCCGCGTCAGAGAAACCGAAACTCGTTACGGCTCCGCCCCATACCCAAGCTGAGCCGGTAGTGGCTTCCGCCACCGACACAAATCGATGACCGCACGTTTCTGTCCGGTCCCCGTTGCGGTGTTTGCTGTCTGCAATCAGCCTACGCCAAGCCATTTTTCACGCATGTTCGCGCCCTGCGACTTGCGTCGCCGACGTGTGCCCTAATTCAGCCACGTTTGCCGAAGTCGGTCGATTCACCAGAAGGAGTAATCGATGTTCGTTTCCATCTTACCGGAGATACTGTCCGCCGCGGCGGACAACCTGCAATCCGTCGGCTCGAGGATTCAAGCGCAGAACACCGCAGCAATGGGCCCCACCACAGGTCTGGTACCTGCCGCCTCCGACGAGGTATCAGCTTTGACCGCAATGCAATTCTCTGCTCACGCGCATGCCTATCAGACGGTCAGCGCACAGGCCGCGACGATCCACCAGATGTTCGTGACGATGTTGGCCGCCGGCGCCCGTTCGTATGCCGCTACCGAAGCCGCCAACGCGGTTGCTATAGGTTAAGGGGCGTTCGCCATGGATTTCGCAACATTACCGCCGGAAGTCAACTCCGGGCGGATGTACGCCGGTCCGGGTTCCGGGCCCATGCTCACCGCAGCGGCGTCCTGGGACGGCCTAGCCACCGAAATATCCTCCGCGGCGGGTGATTACGGGTCGGTGATCTCCGACCTCACCAGCGGTCCGTGGCGGGGACCGGCATCGGCGTCGATGGCCGCCGCCGCCGCACCATATGTGTCGTGGATGCATGCCACCGCGTTGCAAGCCGAACAAGCCGCCGACCAAGCCAAAGCGGCGGCCGGTGCCTACGAAACCGCGTTCGCGGCGACGGTGCCCCCGCCGGTCATCGTCGCCAACCGTACGTTGTTGGCATCGCTGGTCGCCACCAACGTCCTTGGCCAGAACACCCCGGCGATCGCGACCACCGAAGCCCATTACGCCGAGATGTGGGCTCAAGACGCCGCGGCGATGTACGGGTACGCCGGAACCTGCGCCGCCGCTTCGACACTGACGCCGTTCGCTCAGGCGCCGGTGACGACCACGGTAGGCCAGGGCACGGCCACGCCGGCGACGGTGTCACAGTTGGTGACTTCGGTCCCCGCCGCGCTACAAGGGCTGGCCACCCCCGCGACATCGACGTCGTCGGGATCCGGACTCCAGGGGCTGTTGGATCTGCTGACCGGGAATTCGACGTCCACGACCGGAATCTCGGGTGTCGTCAATGATCTTTTCAGCTCAAACGGCCTGGGGCTGAACGCCAATATCTGGAACACCATATTTTCGTCCGGCTTTTATACGCCAGCCAACACGCTGGGCGCCTTTACGGGTTTATTCGGCGGCGCGGCTGCCGGCGACGCGGCGGCGGGGGCGGCTGGGGAAGCGGCGGGAGCAGCAGCAGACGGGCTTGGCAGTGCGGTGGCGGCCCCGGCTGCGGGACTGAGCGAGCTCGGCAGCCTTGGCGGCTCCGTGTCGGCGGCGATGGGTCGTGGTGCGGCGATCGGAGCGTTGGCGGTGCCGCCCAGTTGGACTGCGGTCGCCCCGCCGGTAAGCCCGCTGTCCGGCCTATCCGGGGCGGCGCTCGGAGGCATGCCACCTCCGCCCGCCGTCGCGGCCGGCATGCCCGGGATGCCGCTCGCCAATGCGGCCGGAAACCGCTTCAGCGCCGCCCCTCCCCGATACGGGCTCCGCCCGACGGTGATGGCACACCCACCCGCGGCGGGCTGACCGGCAGCGCTACAGCGGGGTGGTATACGCGGCGCTGATACCGCCGTCGACCAAAAACGTCGCGGCGGTGATGAACGATGCGTCGTCGCTGGCCAAAAACGCAACGGCGGCGGCGATTTCGTCGGCTTCACCGAACCGGCCCATCGGCACATGAACCATCCGCCGTGCCGCGCGTTCGGGGTCGTTGGCGAAAAGCTCTTGCAGCAGTGGGGTATTCACCGGGCCGGGGCACAGCGCATTGACCCGGATGCCCTGCCGGGCGAACTGCACACCCAGCTCTCGTGACATTGCCAGCACCCCGCCCTTCGACGCGGTGTAGGAGATTTGCGAGGTCGCCGACCCCATCACCGCGACAAACGAGGCGATGTTGACGATCGACCCGCGGCCTGCGGGTGCCATGTGCCGTAACGCCGCCCGGCAGCACAGGTACACCGATTTCAGGTTGACGTCTTGCACTCGTTGCCACGCCGGCAACTCGGTGTTCTCGATCAGATCGTCATCCGGGGGCGAAATACCGGCGTTGTTGACCGCGATGTCCACTGCTCCGTAGTTACCGACCACGGTGTCGAAAAGCGTGTTGACCGAGGCTTCGTCGGCGACATCCACTGCAACGAACAGACCGCCCAATTCGTCAGCGGCCGCTGGGCCCGTCTGCTCATCGATGTCGCCGACGACCACGGTGGCTCCCTCGGCATGCAGCCGCCGCGCCGACGCCAGCCCGATACCACCGCCGCCACCGGTCACCACGGCGATCTTGCCTCCGAGCCGCCGGCTCAGGTCCACAGTCATCAGCGCCGCTCCTCCCTCGCATAACCCCGCGCCGCCTCCACGATCGCCGAGAACAGTCGCAGGTCGTCCAGAGTCTCCTCCGGATGCCATTGCACTGCGAGCACGAAGCAGTGCCCGGGCAGCTCCAACGCCTCGATCACACCATCGGCATCCCAGGCGCTGACCACGAGGCCCTCGCCGAGCTCGGCGACGGCCTGATGGTGATAGCACCGTGCGTCGACGGATTCACCGACGAGTGCCGCCAGTCGGGTGCCGGAAACGGTGTGCACCGGCAACGACGTGAACACTGCATTGCCGGCCCGGTGACCGCTGTGGCCGATGACATCGGGCAGATGTTGGTGCAGCGTCCCGCCGAGCGCGACATTGAGCACCTGCGCGCCGCGGCAAACGCCCAACACGGGAAGCTGCCGCCTGAGCGCCGCCTTCAGCAGCGCGAACTCCCACGCGTCGCGCTGAGCCCCGGGCCGGTCGGTGGCCGGATGCGGCGTTTGCCCATAGACGGCAGGGTCGACGTCGTTGCCGCCGGTGATCAGCAGTCCGTCCAGGCCATCGAGCACCCGTTCGGCGATGCCGGAATCCACCGGCTGCGGCGGCAGCAACATGGCCACACCGCCTGCCGCTGTGACGCCCTGAAAGTAGACGGCGGGAAGGAAACCGGCTTGCACGTCCCACACCCCGGCCTGGGCTTGCGCGAGGTAGGTGGTCAGGCCGATCACCGGCACCGTGTCAGAACCGTTCAAAACCTCGTACCCGCTCCCAATCGGTGACCGCCGCGTTGAACGCGGCCACCTCGACGCGGGCGTTGTTGACGTAATGACTCACGACGTGGTCCCCGAACGCCTGCCGGGCGACCGCTGACGCGTCGAACAGCGTCGCGGCTTCGCCCAGCGTACCGGGCAGCCGCTCGGCATTGCCGTTCTCGCTGGTCTGATAGGCATTGCCGGCACACGGTTCCGGCAGCTCCAAACCCTGCTCAAGGCCGTGCAACCCACCGGCGATCAGCGCTGCCACGGCCAGGTATTGGTTGACGTCGCCTCCCGGTACTCGGCATTCCACCCGCAGGTTGTCGCCGTGACCGACGACACGCAGCGCGCAGGTCCGGTTATCCACTCCCCACGCCACCGCGGTAGGCGCAAAGCTGCGATCAGCAAACCGCTTGTAGGAGTTGATGTTCGGCGCGTAAAACATGGTGAGCTCGCGAAGCGTGACCAGTTGACCGGCGAGAAAGCTGCGAAACAGCTGCGACATGCCCAGCGGTTGGTTGTCATCGGCCAGCACCGCAGCGCCGTCAGCCGCGCGCAGCGACAGGTGGATGTGGCAGCTGTTGCCCTCGCGCTCATCGTATTTCGCCATGAACGTCAAGCTTTGGCCGTGCTGGTCGGCGATCTCTTTCGCGCCGTGCTTGTAGACGCTGTGGTTGTCGCAGGTGACCAGCGCCTCGTCGTAGCGGAAACCCAGCTCCTGCTGTCCCCTGTTGCACTCCCCTTTGACGGCCTCCCAGCGCAGACCAGCGCCCTGCATGTGTAATCGGATGTCGCGCAGCAGTGGCTCGAGGCGGCTGGAGGCCTGCAGCGCGTAGTCCATGTTGTAGTCGCTGGCCGGGGCCAACCCGCGGTAGCCGTTGGCCCAGGCCTGGCGATAAGTGTCGTCGAACACCATGAATTCCAGTTCGGTCGCGACATAGGCGCGCAGCCCATGCTCCGCCAGCCGGTCAAGCTGGTGGCACAGCACGCGACGGGGTGCCGGCTCGATGGCTCGGCCGTCGTGCCGCGCCAAATCGGCCAGCACCAGCGCCGTGCCAGGCAGCCACGGTATGAGTCGCAGCGTCGCCAGGTCCGGCGTCATCACCATGTCGCCGTATCCGGTGTCCCAATTCGACATCGCGTAGCCGCCGACGGTGTTCATGTCGACGTCGACGGCGAACAGGTAGTTGCAGCACTCGGCACCATGCTCGGCCACCTCGTCTGAAAAAAAGCGCGCCGATACCCGCTTGCCCATCAGCCGGCCCTGCATGTCGGTGAACGCGACGATCACCGTGTCGACATCACCGGCGGCGATCAGCTGTTCGAGTTTGTCGCGCGACAACGGCGCCTCGCCGCCCATGCGAGCATTTTCCGTCACCAGGTGCTGGTGCGCAGGACGATCTCGGCCGCCAGTTGCGCGGTCGACTCGTGGGCATTGCGTCGTCCAAGCAGCTCCACAACGCGGTAATCCCCGTAGACGTAGCGCTGGCTGGCCTGAGCCACTGCCTGGCTGTCGGGAGTGCTGACCAGCGCGGTCGTGTTGATCTCGACCGGTGGGCAGTGGTCGTCGCGGATCACGCCGGTGAGGTCGGCGACACGTGGATGTCCCCGGTCGATGACCACCAGACCGGTGAAGCGGTCCAGACGTGTCGCTGCCAGTTCCCACGCCAGTTCGCCGCCGACGCGGTCGCCGACCAGCACGCCCCAACTGATGTCAAGCGCATCGAGGATGCCCACCACCGACTTGGGCGTCAGACGCGGGTCCGGACCGATGACGATCGTGCGCAGTGACGCGGTGTGCAGACGCTCGCAAACCGCGTCATACGCGGCGAGTGCCCGCTGGGCCGCGCACAGCAACACCACGACGGAGCCCTTCTCCGGACCGGTGTCGCAGACCTGGACGGGGAACCCGTCGACGGTGGTCATCATCGCCGAAGGCACCACCGCAAATTACAGTCAATTGGCCCGCGCGCGGTGCGTTTTCGTGCGGTTCGTTAGGCGAGTTGCAATTGGAAACGTTCGCGCAACATCGAACTCATGCGTGCACTTGCGACGACGGCAGCGACAATAGGGCACGTTCTCGGCGAAAAGCTTTGATTGGATGGCATTTTAGATACGCCACCGGCGGCGATCAGCGCAGCGCGGTGACGATGGTCGGACGCGACGGTGGGCCGTCGTCGAGCAGCCTGACGACGGCGTCGACGTCGAGGTGGACGTCCAACAGATCGGCCATCAAATCCAGCTGGCCGTCTCGCCGCGCCGCCACATCCGTGCCGTCGGCCACGACGAATCCGTCCCGGCCCGCGGCAGCCGCGACGAGGGTCAACCACCGTCGCCGGAAGTCGTCGTTGTCGAGCAGACCGTGCCAGTGCGTCCCGAACACCTGGCCACGCCGATACCCTTGCGCGCATCCGTCCACCTCGAACCACGCGGCCTCCGCGCAGCGGGCCACCCGCCCGTGATGGATCTCGTAGCCGGAGAGGGGTGGGTGCGAGCCCTGCCGACGGCACAGCACCTTGTCGGGCGCGAACACGATGTCGGCGTCCAGCATCCCCATCGCCTCGACTCGGCCAGATCGGCTTTCGACCGGGTCGTCGATCGAGCGGCACAACATCTGGAATCCGCCGCAGATGCCCAGCACGGCGCGGCCCGCGCCGGCGTGTGTGCGAATGGCCTGGTCCAGCCCGCGTTCGCGCAGCCAGGCCAGGTCGGCGACGGTGGATTTGGTGCCCGGCAGCACGATCACGTCGGTGTCGGCCAAGTCGGCGGGTTCGCTAACCCAGCGCACCAGCACGCCGGGTTCACAGGCCAGCGCTTCGACATCGGTGGAGTTCGAGATTCGCGGCAACCGCAGCACCGCGACCCGAAGCCACTGCGAGCCGTGGGGCCGCCGCGGTGTGCCCAGGACGCGGTGCGCCAGAACCGGGACCGCGTCCTCGGTGTCGAGCCACAGTTCGTCGGTGTAGGGCAATACCCCGTAGGTGGGGCGGCCGCTGAGTTCGGCGAGTTGGCGCAGCCCGGGCTCGAGCAGCGAGACGTCGCCCCGGAATTTGTTCACGATGAATCCGGCGATCAGCGCCTGGTCGTCGGGTTCGAGCACCGCCACCGTCCCAAAAAGGTGCGCGAGCAGCCCGCCGCGGTCGATGTCGCCGACGATGACGACGGGCAGATTCGCTGCGCGAGCCAAACCCATGTTCACCAAGTCCGTTGCCCGCAGGTTGATTTCGGCCGGCGATCCGGCGCCCTCGCAGATCACCGCGTCGAACTCTGTTCTCAGTTTTGCCAATTCGTCTTGCACGAGAGCCGATAACCGATTGCGATCTGACCAGTACTCCGCAGCGGTGGGCGTGCCCGCGACCTGTCCCTTGAGCACCAGTTGCGAGGTGGTGTCGCTGCCGGGTTTGAGCAGGATGGGGTTGAATCGCACGCTGGGCGCCAGGCCGGCCGCTCGGGCCTGCATCGCCTGAGCCCGGCCGATCTCACCGCCCTCGACGGTGACCGCGGAGTTGTTCGACATGTTCTGCGCCTTGAACGGCGCGACCCGAATTCCTTTGCGCACCAGCAGGCGACAGAGTCCGGCGACCACCATCGACTTCCCCGCATCGGACGTGGTGCCGGCGACCAGCAGCGCGCCGCTCACCGCTGTGCGGCGAGCGCTAGAAGAGTCACGGCAGGGTGAGGATTTCCGCGCCGGACTCGGTGACCAGCAGGGTGTGTTCGAATTGCGCGGTCCATTTACGGTCTTTGGTGACCACCGTCCAGCCGTCATCCCAGATTTCGTAGTCCAACGTGCCGAGGTTGATCATCGGTTCGATGGTGAACGTCATCCCCGGCTCGAGGATGGTGGTGACCGACGGCTGGTCGTAATGCAGCACCACCAGTCCGTTGTGGAAAGTGGTGCCGATGCCGTGGCCGGTGAAATCGCGAACGACATTGTAGCCGAACCGGTTTGCGTAAGACTCAATGACGCGGCCGACGACCGAGAGCGCGCGGCCCGGTTTGACGGCTTTGATCGCCCGCATCGTCGCTTCATGAGTGCGCTCCACGAGTAGGCGGTGCTCCACGGAGACGTCGCCGGCCAGGAAGGTGGCGTTGGTGTCACCGTGCACACCATCGATGTAGGCGGTGACGTCGATGTTGACGATGTCGCCGTCCTCGATCACCGTCGAGTCGGGAATGCCGTGGCAGATCACCTCATTCAGCGACGTGCAGCATGACTTGGGGTAACCCTTGTAGCCCAACGTCGATGGATAGGATCCGTGGTCGACCATATAGTCGTGCGCGATCCGGTCCAGGGCGTCGGTCGTCACCCCGGGTGCGACGGCCTTGCCCGCTTCGGCAAGCGCAGCGGCCGCGATTCGACCGGCCACCCGCATTTTCTCGATTACTTCGGGCGTTTGCACCCACGGTTCGGTGCCCTCCCGGGCCGTCGGCTTGCCGACGTATTCCGGGCGCGGGATCGACTTGGGCACCGGCAGCGTCGGCGCAAGCACGCCGGCTGACAGGGCGGAACGAACAGGCATGCTGCCAGGATATCGGGCCGCCCGGCGACGATGCAGGCCGCGCGGCGGCCTGAGGTGGGGGTACCCCCAGCTCCGCAGCGGCAAGGGGGCAAGCCGGGCAATCGGATCCGGTGAGTCAATCGCGGCCACGGCGGCGCAGCAGCGACCGTCTCGAGCCACGTATGACCACCGAGCCGCACACGACTCGACCGGTCAACACCACATGCGGTGTGCCTTCGCCCGCGGGATTCTTGCGACGGTCCTTCGCGCTTCCCCCGTACACTTGGACGTCGTCGATCGAGGCGCTGGCCCCGTCGGGCAATCGAATCTTGACCGAGCCGAATCTCATGTCGAGCTCGATGACGACCACCGGACCGGCGAATCTGGCCTTGACCAGATCCAGCTTGACCGAGCCCAGCCGGCGCACCAAGGCCAGCCGGGTCGGGACCGTCCACTCGCCGTGCCGCTTGAGCGACCCGGCCCAGCCGCGCAGCTCGACCCGGTCAGCGGCGGACGTCACGATCGCCCCCGGCCCGGGCAGGTCACCCACCAGGCTGTCCAGCTCACTGCGGGTCCGGGCGTAGGACACGTGCGAGGACCGTTCCTCGAACTCGCTGATGTCGATCAGCCCGAGCGCAACCGCGTTGTGCAGGCGGCGCAGCGTGCCGTTGCGGTCGGCATCGGAAACCCGCAGTTCGGACAATTCGTCGGGGCGCGTCATGGCACTTTTAATCTACCGCTGACGACGTGCGCGTACCGACGCCGAAGGCAATAGCACGAGTACCCCGCTGGGGCGGTCGATTGATCCCAAAGGTACGTAATCAGCCCGAAAGGGAAACTAGCATTACCGTTAATTGCGATTGAGCCATTCCCTTTTAATGGCAACTGACAATTGATCTTGTTTTCTAAAATATTTCCGTTAGGTGCGCGAAAAGAACCCTGTATCCCGGGCGCCCCTCGCGCCCCGGATACAGGCATTTCTGCGGCGGAAGCATTGCCGCAAAATGACTTTCACGATAGGTAGTCGGTGGGCATAGACTCGAACATGAACTTGGTCATCCGCACCGCGTACTCCGAACTGCCGCCCCCGACGATCAACGATGCGAAGGCCAGATCCCCGCGGTAGCCGGCGAACCAGGAATGCGACCCGCCGGGAAACTCTGCCTCACCGGTCTTTCCGAACACCGCGCCGCAGTCGGCGATGTCCTTGGCGGTGCCGTTGGTGACCACCAGTCGCATCATCGGGCGCAGACCTTCGATCATTTTGTCGCTGATCGGCGTGGTGTCGCCGGTGATCGCCGTCGAACTTCCCTCGATCAGCTTGGGCACCGGCGTCTTTCCGGCGGCCACGGTCGCCGCGACCAGCGCCATGCCGAACGGGGAGGCCAGCACCTTGCCCTGACCGAAGCCGTCCTCGGTGCGCTCGGCCAGATCGACCGTCGGCGGCACCGATCCGGTGACCGTGCTGAGGCCGTCGACCTGGTAGTCCAGCCCGATGCCGTACCGGTTGGCGGCCTGCGTCAGACCGCGCGGCGGCATCCGGCTGGCCAGTTCAGCGAACGTGGTGTTGCACGAACTGGCGAACGCCCGCGACATCGGCACCACGCCCAGATCGAATCCCCCGTAGTTGGGGATGGTGCGCTGTCCGATGTCAAGCTTGCCGGGACAACCCAAAAGCGTGTTGGGGCTTGCCATGTCACGCTCGAGCACGGCACCCGCGGTGACCATCTTGAACGTCGACCCCGGCGGGTAAAGGCCGGTGGTGGCAAGCGGTCCGATGGCATCGGCCGCGGCGTTCTGTGCGACCGCGAGGATCTCCCCGGTCGAGGGTTTGATCACCACGATCATCGCCTGGCGGCCCTGGTTGTCCACCGCATGCTGAGCGGCGTTCTGTACGGCCCGGTCCAGGCTGATCGACACCGACGCCGCCGGCGACGGCTCGACCTCGTGCAGCACCGCCAGGTCGACGTTGTTCTGGTTCACGCTGACGACCCGCCAGCCCGCCTGGCCGTCGAGTTCGTCGATCACGGCTTTTTTTACCTGGTTGATCAGGGCCGGGGCGAAGTGATAGTCGGTCGGCAACAGATCGGCCTGCGGGGTGATCACCACGCCGGGCAGATTGCCGATCGCCGGAGCGACATTGTTGCTGTCGTCGACGCGCAGCGTGATCAGGTCCAGCGGCTTGCCCGACCCACTGGCCTGCTCGGCCAGCCGCTGCGGATCGTTGAGCGTGTCGTCGAACGGGTGCAGCGCGTCGACCACCGAACGGGCGGTGCTGATCAGGAAGGCGCCGGCCTGGGACGCGTCCAGCGTGTAGTGGTAGAGGTAGCCGGGCGCCAGCACGTCGGTGCCGCCGACTTCGTTCACTGACGCCCGGCGCGGCGGGTCGGCCCGCAGCGCCAGCGTCTGATGCTCGCCGAGGCGCGGATGCAAATCGGTGCTGTTCCAGCGGATCTGCCAATGGCCTTCGTAGCGAGCCATTTTCAGCTGGCCGTCGTATGTCCACATCCGGTTCTTCGGCAGGTGCCAGGTGTAGCGGTAGCTCACCGTGCCGATATCCTCGGCATACTTGGATCCGACGATCTGGGTGTCGAGGTGGGTAGCCTGCAGGCCGGCCCACGCCGCATTGAGCGCCTCGCGCGCATCGCTGGGATCGTCGCTGAGTTCGGCGGCCGCTGCCGTGTCGCCGGTTGCCAACGCGGCGAAGAAGCGCTCGGCCGCCGGCGTCGGGCCCTCCGGCCGCGGAGTGCACGCCGAAACCGCGGTTGACGAGACAAGCACCGCGATAGCGAGGTATGAGGCTGATACCAGTGTGACTCTTGTTGTCATTGAGGCTGATGTTAAGAAGTAAAGCGCCGCGGCGGGCTTAGGCGCACCGAGACAGAAACGTGACGCCGGCAAAACTGCTGCGGGTCGACGCTTGAGTGTGAGATGAAGGCGCAGAGCGTGCGCTGAGGGTGGACGTCATCGGCGTGTCGGCGCCCAGAATGCACAATGGATGCCCGAGAAGCACACTCGATCTCGGCGCGTAGAGCAACGCGGCCGTGCTTCAGTCCAACAGGACGGTGGCGAAGGTGCCGACCTCGGCAAAGCCGATCCGGTCGTAGGTGGCCCGGGCGACCGTGTTGAAGTCGTTCACGTAAAGGCTGGCGATGCGCCCCGTGCCGACGATCACCGCGGCCAGCATCGCGGTACCCGCCGTCCCCAGACCCTTGCCACGCCACTCGGGATGCACCCAGACCCCCTGGATCTGGCCGACCGTCGGCGACTGCGATCCGACCTCAGCCTTGAAGACCACCTCGCCGTTCTCGAAGCGCGCCCACGCCCGCCCGGCCGCGATCAGGCTGGCGACCCGGCGGCGATAGCCGCGGCCGCCGTCACCCAGTCGCGGGTCGACACCAACTTCGCCGATGAACATGTCGACGGCGGCCACCAGATAGCTGTCCAGCTCCTCGGGCTTGACCTGGCGCACACCGGGGTCCATTGCGCAGGTCGGCATCGTGGCCAGCGACATCAACGGTTGGCGATCACGAACGTCACGCGCCGGGCCCCACGTCGACTCGAGCCGCTGCCACATCGGCATCACCAGCTCGGCCCGACCGACCATCGACGAGCATCGCCGCGAGGCGGTCGTCGCCGCGTCGGCGAAGGCGTGCAGGTCGCTGAGTCGGCCGCGCAGCGGAATCAGGTTGGCCCCGGCGTAACACAGCGACTCGTCGGGGCCGCGGCGCGTCCACAACTCACCGCCGATCGAGCTGGGGTCCATACCGTGATCGGCGACCCGGGCGGCGACCATGCATGATCCCACCGGATCGTCGTCGAAAACTCGGCGCACCGCTGTGCCGTCACGTACTACCGACACCCGTCGCTCGCTGACCATGCGGCGAATGGGCGGAGCCGACATACCGATACTTTCTGAGACCGACGGTTAGCCCGACTGGGCCACCCGTCAGCTTACGGTCACAACCGGGGAACCGCTTGTTTCTGTCCCGCCCGCGCCTGTCTCGGCAGCCAGCCGCATGGCCTCTTCGATCAGCGTCTCGACGATCTGCGCTTCGGGCACGGTCTTGATCACTTCGCCACGAACGAAGATCTGGCCCTTGCCGTTACCGGAGGCGACGCCGAGGTCGGCCTCGCGCGCCTCACCCGGACCGTTGACCACGCAGCCCATCACCGCCACCCTTAGCGGCACGTCGAGGCCGTCGAGGCCGGCGGTGACTTCGTTGGCCAACCTGTATACGTCGACCTGCGCGCGACCGCACGATGGGCAGGACACAATCTCGAGGCCACGGGGTCGCAGATTCAGGGATTCGAGAATCTGCGTGCCAACCTTGACTTCCTCGACCGGCGGCGCCGACAAGGACACCCGGATGGTGTCACCGATGCCCCGCGACAACAGGGCACCGAAGGCAACCGCGGACTTCACGGTCCCTTGGAAAGCGGGACCGGCCTCGGTGACGCCGAGGTGCAGCGGATAGTCGCACTGCGCGGCCAGCTGCTCGTAAGCCGCGACCATCACCACGGGGTCGTTGTGCTTGACGCTGATCTTGATGTCGCCGAAGCCGTGCTCCTCGAACAGCGAGGCCTCCCACAACGCGGACTCGACCAGCGCCTCTGGCGTGGCCTTGCCGTACTTCTCCATGAACCGCTTGTCCAGTGACCCCGCGTTGACGCCGATGCGGATCGGGATGCCGGCGGCACCGGCGGCCTTGGCCACCTCACCGACCCGTCCGTCGAATTCCTTGATGTTGCCCGGGTTCACCCGGACCGCCGCACAGCCCGCGTCGATGGCGGCGAAAATGTATTTCGGCTGGAAGTGGATGTCGGCGATCACCGGGATCTGGCTCTTGGTGGCGATCGCGGCGAGCGCGTCGGCGTCTTCCTGACGTGGGCACGCCACCCGGACGATGTCGCAGCCGGTCGCGGTCAATTCGGCGATCTGCTGCAAAGTCGAGTTCACGTCATGGGTTTTGGTGGTGCACATCGACTGCACCGAGATCGGAAAGTCGCTGCCCACACCGACGTCTCGGACCATCAGCTGTCGCGTCTTGCGACGCGGCGCCAGCGTGGGCGCCGGTGCTGCCGGCATGCCCAGACCTGTGGTCACTGTTTGCCTTCTCTCGCCTTTTCGTCGGCCGTACCGGAACAGCCGGCCCTATCGGAACAGTCGGATCGGGTTCACCACGTCGGCGGTCACCGTCAACAACATGTACCCGACCACCAGCACCAACACTACGTAGGTTGCGGGCATCAGTTTGAGATAGTTCACCGGAGCGGCCGCGACTTTGCCACGAGCCGACCGGAGCATGTTCCGCAACTTTTCGAATACCGCGATGGCGATGTGCCCGCCGTCGAACGGCAGCAGCGGCACCAGGTTGATCGCGCCCAAGATCAAGTTCAGTTGCGCCAGGAACAACCAGAACGCCATCCAGACTCCGTGGTCCACGGTGTCCCCACCGATGATGCTCGCGCCGACGACGCTGATCGGAGTATCCAGAGAACGCTGTCCGCCGCCGATCGCGTGGATCAGCGCACCGACCTTGGTCGGGATGGCTACCAGCGACTTGCCCAGCAGCACCGACAAATTGCCGGTGAAGGCGAAGGTGCCGGGCACCGCCGTGATCGGGTTGTAGTGCGTGGGCCCGGGTTGCGTGCCCATCACCCCCATCACGCCGATGGTCGCGGGCTTCGTGCCGCCGTTGCCGTCGCTGACCCAACGCTGCTGCTGGGCGATGTCGACGTATTTGGTCATCGTCTGGCCGTCGCGCTCGATCACCACCGGAACGGTGCCGTGCAGCTTCTGCACCGCAGCGGCCATATCGGTGAAGTCGGACACCGACGTGTCGCCGACCTTGAGCACCACGTCGCCGCCCCGGATCCCGGCGGCGGCAGCCGGCCCACCTCCGGTGCACTTCTCAAAATCACCCTGCTTGATTTCCTTTGCCGCACAGGCTGTTTGACCGATGACAGCGGTAGGATGCAGGTTGGGCAGCCCCCAGATCACCGCGATGGCGTAGATCAGCACCAACCCGATGACGAAGTTCATACCCGGCCCGGCGAACAGCACCGCGGCGCGCTTCCAGGTCTTCTGCTTGTACATCGCGCGGTCGTGCTCGTCGGGCTGCAATTCTTCGACCGACGTCATGCCGGCGATGTCGCAGAAGCCACCGGCCGGAATGGCCTTGATGCCATATTCGATCTCGCCGCGGCGGGTGGACCACAGCGTCGGACCGAAGCCGACAAAATAACGACGCACCTTCATCCCGGTGGCCCGCGCGACCCACATGTGGCCGCACTCGTGCAACGCCACCGAAATCAGGATGGCGAGCGCAAATAGCACGATGCCGATTACGAACATCATCGGATTGGTACAACCTCCTGTGTGACCGCGCGCGCCTTAGCCCGGGCCCAGCGCTGCGCGTCGAGTACGTCTTCCACGGTAGCGGGTTGCGCGGCCCACTGGTCGGCGGCGCTCAGGACATCGGCGATTGTTCGCACAATGGCCGGGAATCCGATCCGCCCGGCCAGGAACGCCCCGGCTGCTTCCTCGTTGGCGGCGTTGTAAACGGCGGTCATGCAGCCGCCCGTCTCACCGGCCTGTCTGGCGAGCGCGACGGCCGGAAAGACCCCGGTGTCCAGCGGCTCGAACTCCCAACTCGACGCGGTGGAAAAGTCGCACGCCGCGGCCACAGCGGGCACCCGAGACGGCCAGCCGAGCGCCAACGCGATGGGCAGTTTCATGTCCGGCGGGCTGGCCTGCGCGATCGTGGACCCGTCGGTGAACGTCACCATCGAGTGCACGATCGACTGCGGGTGCACGACGACCTCGATGCGTTCATACGGGACGCCGAACAGCAGGTGGGCCTCGATGAGCTCCAGCCCCTTGTTGACCAGCGACGCCGAGTTCAGGGTGTTCATCGGCCCCATCGACCAGGTCGGATGCGCACCGGCCTGCTTGGGCGTGACGCGCTCGAGTTCGGCCGCCGACCAGCCACGGAACGGCCCTCCGGAGGCGGTCAGCACGAGCTTGGCGACCTCGTCGGCGCTGCCGCCGCGCAGGCACTGCGCCAAAGCGGAGTGTTCGGAGTCAACCGGCACGATCTGGCCGGGCCGGGCAGCCGCCAGCACCAGCGGGCCGCCGGCGATCAACGACTCCTTGTTCGCCAGGGCCAGTCGGGCACCCGAGGCCAGCGCGGTCAACGTGGGCCGCAGCCCCAGCGCTCCAACCAGCGCATTGAGCACGACGTCGGCCTCGGTGTTTTCGATCAGCCGGGTAACCGCGTCGGGTCCTTGATAGGTGACGTCGCCGACGTCCTGCGCGGCGCGCTCGTCGGCGACGGCGAGTTTGGTCACCCCGGTTTCTGCGCGCTGTCGGGCCAGCAGGTCCGGGTGGGCTCCCCCGGCGGCCAGCCCGACGAGCTCGAAGCGGTCCGGGTTCGCGGCGATGACCTCGAGCGCCTGGGTGCCGATGGAGCCGGTACTGCCCAGCACCAGGGTCTTGAGGCGACGGTCGGACACCCCACCATTGTGCCGCGCCGCCGACGCGCCTGACGAATCTCGATATGCCAGAATGTCGTAGCATCCCGATCCCGACCGGAGGAGTTGCTGTGGCCAGTACCGAGGTGGAGCGCTCCAGCGAAGTCGATGTCGCTGATGTGCCGTCCGCGAACTGGGGCTGGAGCAAGATCAACTACCGCAGCTGGCACCTGACCGGTCTCTTCATCGTCTTTATGCTGTTCATGTTTCTGGACGGCAACCACGTCGGCCACATCGAGAACCTGTACGTGATCGGGTTCGCGCTGTTGGCCCTATTCATCGTTGTACGTGACTGGTGGGGCCGCCGACGCGGCTGGCTCAGGTAGGCAGCTCCGCGGCCAACTGGCCGCACGCTCAGCCCAATCGCGTGCGCTCCAGCTACCCGCCTTCGGCGGCCAACTGGCCGCACGCCGCGGCGATCTCGCGGCCTCGGGTGTCGCGCACCGTGCAGGGCACGCCATTGGCGCGAACCCGTCGAACGAATTCCCGCTGCGCAGCTTTCGGGCTGGCGTCCCAGTCGCTGCCGGGCGTCGGGTTCAGCGGAATGACGTTGACGTGCACCAGCGGGCCCAGGGCGCGATGCAACCGTTTGCCCAGCAGGTCCGCGCGCCAGGGCTGGTCGTTGACGTCGCGAATCAGCGCGTATTCCACCGACACTCGCCGACCGGTCTGCTCGGCGTAGTAGCCGGCCGCGTCCAGCGCTTCGCTGATCTTCCACCGGTTGTTGACCGGCACCAGGGTGTCGCGCAACTCGTCGTCCGGAGCATGCAGTGACAGCGCCAGCGTGACCCCGAGGCGCTCGTCGGCAAGTTTGCGGATGACCGGCGCCAGTCCGACGGTCGACACCGTCACCGACCGCGCCGAGATGCCGAACCCGGCGGATTTCTCCGCAGACCCGGTAATGCGACGCACTGCCGCCAGCACCCTGGCGTAGTTGGCCAGCGGCTCCCCCATACCCATGAACACCACGTTGGACAATCGGTCGCCCCACTCGTCACGCAGCACCGCGGCCGCCGCGCGCACCTGTTCGACGATCTCGGCGGTCGACAGGTTACGCGTCAGACCGCCCTGTCCGGTCGCACAGAACGGGCAGGCCATGCCGCAGCCCGCCTGCGACGAAATGCACACCGTGTTGCGCTGCGGGTAACGCATCAGCACCGACTCGAACGTGGTGCCGTCGACGGCCCGCCACAGCGTTTTGCGGGTCTGGTCGGCGTCACAGGTGATGTCGCGGGCCGCCGTCAGCAGATTCGGAAACAGCACATCGGCGACCCGACCGCGGATGGCGGTCGGCAGGTCGGTCATCTGCTGCGGGTCGCCGATCAAACGGCCGTAGTACTGACGCGCGAGTTGCTTGGCACGAAACGCCGGCAGACCCAGCGCCGCGATGGCCTCGATGCGCCCGGCCTCGTCAAGGTCGGCCAGATGGCGCGGCGGCAGCGCCCGGCGCGGCGCCTCGAATACCAGCTCCTGCTTCATGAGTGACGGCCTCAGCCCAGCAGGGTCAGGACGGTCCAGGCGGCCACCGCCGACGGCAAGGTACCATCCAGCCGGTCCATCAGGCCGCCGTGGCCGGGCAGGATGCGGCCCATGTCCTTGATCCCGAGGTCACGCTTGATCTGCGATTCCACCAGGTCGCCGAGCGTCGCGGTGGCCACGATCGTCAGACCCAGCAGCAGACCGATCCAGATCGGCTTGTGGACCAGCAGGGTCGCGCTCAGCGTCACCGCGGTGATTCCGAACAGCAGTGAACCGGCCAATCCCTCCCACGATTTGTGCGGGCTGATCGACGGGACCATCGGATGCTTGCCGAACAGCACGCCGACGAAATACCCGCCACTATCGGAGCAGACCACCCCGATCATCAGGCAGAACACCAGGCCGGCACCGTTAGGAATATGGACGAGTAACACACTGAACGACGCGAATAGCGGAACCCAAGCGGCCACAAAGACTGTTGCCGTCACGTCGCGCAGGTAATTCGCCGACGGCGAATCGTGACCGTTCGGTCCGGATGGACCGCTGAGCGCAAGCCGCCAGATCATGCAGACCACGGCCGTGACGCCGAAGCCGCCCAACGCGCCCTCCGCATGGAAGTACCAGGCCAGCCAGATCATGAGTTGACCGCCGGCCAGCAGCGGGATGACCGGAATGACATAACCGGCCTCGCGCAGTCGCCGCACCACCTCGTGAGTCGCCAGCGGCATTGCGGCTGCGAGCAGAAAAACCCAAAGGTATGGGTCCCAGATCAGGATCGCGATGATGGTGAAGCCGATGGCCGCACCGACGGCGATCGCTGCCGGCAGGTTGCGTCCGGCCCGCGACTTCTTTCGCTTGCCAGGCGGCGGCCCTTGCACCGAACGCTCGGCCGGGGTGTCTGCGCCGGTATCAGTGTCTGCCACGGCATCGTTTGCTGAGCGGCCGCTAGACCTCCAGCAGCTCGCCTTCCTTGTGCTTGACCAGCTCGTCGATCTGGTTGACGTACTGGTGAGTGGCCTTGTCCAGATCCTTCTCCGCGCGCCCGACCTCGTCCTCACCGGCTTCGCCATCCTTACGGATGCGGTGCAATTCTTCCATCGCCTTGCGGCGGATGTTGCGCACCGTAACCCTGGCGTCCTCCCCCTTGGCTTTGGCTTGCTTGACGAGTTCGCGGCGGCGCTCCTCGGTCAGCTGGGGTATCGCCACCCGGATCAGCGTGCCGTCATTGGTTGGATTGAGCCCCAGATCAGAGTTGCGAATCGCGGTCTCAATGGACCCGAGCTGGCTCGCCTCGTACGGTTTGATGACGACCAGTCGCGCTTCTGGGACGTTGATGCTGGCCAGCTGGGTGATCGGGGTGGACGAGCCGTAGTAGTCAATGACGATGCGGGAGAACATGCCTGGATTCGCCCGGCCAGTTCGGATGGTCGACAAGTCGTCGCGGCTCACCGCCACGGCCTTTTCCATCTTCTCTTCGGCGTCAAAGAGAGTCTCGTCGATCATGTGCGCCGCTCCTCTCCCCCGCACGCGGGAGGTACCCCCACATTGCTCTGTTGCGCTGCATCGTCGCCGGCGCAGATCATGTGCGCCGCTCCTCCCTTCAGGTGGTGACCAGAGTTCCGATCTTCTCACCTGCGACTGCCCGAGCGATATTCCCATCGGTCAGCAGGTTGAACACCAGAATCGGCATGCCATTGTCCATGCACAAACTGAATGCGGTGGCATCGGCTACCCGCAGCCCTCGGTCGATGACCTCGCGGTGCGTGATCGCGGTGAGCAACTCCGCCCTGGGATTGACCCGTGGGTCGTCGGTGAACACGCCGTCGACCGCCTTGGCCATCAGGACCACATCGGCGCCGATCTCCAGAGCCCGCTGCGCGGCGGTGGTGTCGGTGGAGAAGTACGGTAGCCCCATGCCGGCGCCGAAGATCACCACACGACCTTTCTCCAGGTGGCGCCGCGCCCGCAGCGGAATGTAGGGCTCGGCGACCTGACCCATCGTGATCGCTGTCTGGACCCGGGTGGCGATGCCTTCCTTCTCCAGAAAGTCTTGCAACGCAAGGCTGTTCATCACCGTGCCGAGCATGCCCATGTAGTCGGAACGGGTCCGCTCCATGCCGCGTTGCTGAAGCTGCGCGCCCCGAAAGAAGTTGCCGCCTCCGATCACGACGGCAACCTGCACGCCCGTACGGACCACCTCGGCGATCTGGCGGGCGACCAGCGCCACCACGTCGGGATCCAGGCCCACCTCTCCGCCGCCGAACATCTCGCCGCCGAGTTTGAGCAGCACGCGGGTGTACCGGGAACGACTCACCGAGGAGTCGGCGGGGTGCTGGTGGTCCGGTGGAGATGCGTCGGCGCCGTTGGTGCTTGTCGGCTCCTGTTCCGTCATCAGACTCCTCGCATGCGACCGCGCCATCCGGCTAACCCCCAAGACAGCAGGTCCCATCCTGCCTTATCGCCAAGGTGCGCGTCCCGGGACTCGGCCTGTTGCACCCGACGCGCCTGGACCGGCGTGTGCATCGTCACAACCGCCCATGTCAGCCCGTCTACCAGCGTGGAAATCCTGACTTATCGGGTCGCGGGTGAATCGGCACGCTCTGGAGTTTGACCACCCCGCAGTACGGGAATGCCCGCCCTGCGGTGCAAAAAACCCAGATGCAGGTCCATTGACGCGCATCGGGGGGCGCCCTGATCCGGTCCAGCCACGGGCCGGTGGTTGTGAAACTGGCTCATTGACTTGAGCCAATGAGGAGGGACTCCATGTCGGACGACAACAAGAGCGGGCCTGCAGAAGGCATCAAGGGCGTAGTCGAAGGCGCCAAAGGCTTGGCTAAAGAAGCCGTCGGCAGCGTGATCGGTCACGAAGACCTTGAGAAAGAGGGCGAGGCCCAGCAGGACAAGGCCGCAGCGCAGCGCGATGTCGCCAGGAAAGAAGCCGAAGCTGAGGCAGCTCGCGCCGGTGAAGAGGCGGCAGAGAAGCGCCAGCAGGCTCACCAGGACTAGATCATTACAACGTCGGGGCCCGGTCCACAGCGGACCGGGCCTTGCCGTCTGTGCCGCATCAACCGAATATCGGCAATGCCCGCTTGCGCACCAACGCATCCATCCCTTGCTGAATACTGTCCTCGACTTCGTGATATTTGCGGTCGACGTAGTCGTCATCGTCGGCACACGCCGGGTCGTGATCGATCTCGATCGCGGGCATGAATCGGGTCCGGATCTTGGCCGGCAGCGGCAGCTGCGGCAGCGCGGCAGGCGCGATGCCCCAGGGCAGCGAAATGGCCAAGGGAAAAACCTTGAGCCGCAACAACCGATCCAATCGCAACGCACGCGAAAGCCGATCGCCGCGAATCAGCACCGGCATGGCGTCGGCACCTCCGACTGTCGCGATCGGCACGATCGGCACCCCGGCGCGGATCGCCATCTTCACGAAGCCCTTCCGCCCCGCCAGGTTCGCCTGATCGCGCTCACTCCACGGCCGAAGCGAATCCACCTCGCCGCCAGGCCATAGCGCCACATCGTGACCCTCGGCCAGCGCTGTCGCGATGGCGTCAGGGGCCGCGGGCAGTACCCCCATCGAACGGAAGTACCGGCCGAAGCCCGGAATGGCCATCAGCGCGTCGTGGGCCGTGCCGTGCAGAATGCGCTCCGATCCGAACCGTCGCCACCATTGCAGGCCGACAGTCCAGGCATCCCAGACGAACGGCGCACCGGAGTGGATGCCGACCAACAACGCCGGCGGATCACCGATGTTCTCCCAGCCGTCGATCTCCATCCGAAACCA